>JBBRLH010000003.1:0-314411 GCA_038231475.1 Hyphomicrobiales bacterium
TATGCCCACGTCGATTGCCCAGGCCATGCTGACTATGTGAAGAACATGATCACCGGTGCAGCCCAGATGGACGGCGCCATTCTGGTTGTGTCAGCAGCTGACGGCCCAATGCCCCAGACCCGCGAGCACATTCTGCTGGCCCGTCAGGTTGGCGTGCCTGCCCTTGTTGTGTTCATGAACAAGGTCGATATGGTCGACGACAGCGAATTGCTGGATCTGGTTGAGATGGAAGTGCGCGAGCTCTTGACCTCATACCAGTTCCCCGGCGACACCATTCCGATCACCAAGGGCTCGGCTCTGGCTGCCTTGGAAGGCAAGACCCCTGAGATTGGCCATGATGCCATTCTGGCTTTGATGAAGACGGTTGATGAATATATCCCTCAGCCTCACCGTCCGATTGATCTGCCGTTCCTGATGCCGATTGAAGACGTGTTCTCGATCTCGGGCCGTGGCACGGTTGTGACCGGTCGTGTGGAACGTGGCATTGTGAAGGTTGGCGAAGAAGTTGAAATCGTCGGCATTCGCGATACGGTGAAGTCGGTTGTGACCGGCGTTGAGATGTTCAGGAAGCTTCTCGACTCAGGCCAGGCTGGCGACAACATCGGTGCGTTGCTGCGCGGTGTTGACCGTGAAGGCGTTGAGCGTGGCCAGGTTTTGTGCAAGCCAGGTTCCGTGAAGCCCCACAAGAAGTTCAAGGCTGAAGCCTATATCCTGACCAAGGAAGAGGGTGGCCGTCATACGCCATTCTTCAACAACTACCGTCCCCAGTTCTACTTCCGCACAACGGATGTGACCGGTGTTGTGACCTTGCCGACGGGCACTGAAATGGTGATGCCTGGCGACAACATCTCGTTTGACGTTGAGCTCATTACGCCGATTGCCATGGAAGAAAAGCTGCGTTTCGCCATCCGCGAAGGCGGCCGCACCGTCGGCGCAGGCGTCGTCGCCTCAATCTCTGAGTAACGGATAAAAAACATGCAACGTCAAAACATTCGTATCCGTCTCAAAGCGTTCGATCATCGCATTCTCGATAATTCGACGCGCGAGATTGTGAACACGGCAAAGCGCACAGGCGCGCAAATCCGTGGACCGGTGCCGCTGCCAACGCGCATCGAAAAGTTTACTGTGAACCGTTCACCCCACGTGGACAAGAAGAGCCGCGAACAGTTTGAGATGCGTACCCATCGTCGCCTCTTGGACATCGTGGATCCAACACCCCAAACCGTTGATGCCTTGATGAAGCTGGATTTGGCTTCGGGTGTTGACGTTGAAATCAAGCTCTAACGGGCTTTTCGAGGAGAAGACGATGCGTTCTGGCATCATCGCAAGAAAACTGGGCATGACCCGGATTTACACGGAGGAGGGAGCAGTTGTTCCTGTGACCGTGTTGAAAGTCGACAACGTTCATGTGGTTGCCCACAAGACGGCTGACAAGCATGGCTATACCGCTGTGCAGCTCGGTTCCGGCACGCCAAAGGTCAAGCGTTTGACCAAGGCTGACCGTGGCCAGTTTGTTGCCGCCAAGGTGGAACCCAAGCGCAAGCTTCAGGAATTCCGCGTCTCGGTTGATGCCGTGATGCCAGTTGGCGCTGAAGTAACTGCTGACCATTTTGTGGCCGGCCAGTTCGTTGACGTAACGGGCACATCCAAGGGCAAAGGTTTCCAGGGCGGTATCAAGCGCTGGAACTTCGGCGGCTTGCGCGCAACACACGGCGTGTCCGTCAGCCATCGTTCGATTGGTTCGACCGGTAACCGTCAGGATCCTGGCAAGGTCTTCAAGAACAAGAAGATGCCTGGCCACATGGGTTCAGAAACCGTGACAACGCAGAATGTGGTTGTGGTTCGCACCGACAAGGAACGCGGTTTGATCTTGCTCAAGGGCTCAGTGCCTGGTTCGCAAGGTGGCTGGGTTTCGGTGAGCGATGCCGTGAAGCGCAAGCTTCCTGATGCTGCTCCAAAGCCAGGTGCATTCACCGCTGCCGCCGCAGCTCCGGCGCAAGGTTGAGGGTCTGGTCATGAAGTTTGATGTAAAAACCATTGAAGCGGCACAAGCCGGCTCCCTCGAACTCTCGGATGCGATTTTTGGTCTTGAACCACGCGCCGACATTATTCACCGCGTTGTCCAGTGGCAGCTCAACAAGCGCCAGCAGGGCACGCACCAGGCCAAGTCGCGCGGCGAAATCAACCGCACGACCGCCAAGCTCGGCAAGCAAAAAGGTGGTGGTTCCGCCCGCCACGGTTCGCGCAAGTCTGGTATTTTCGTGGGCGGCGGCAAGGCCTTTGGTCCTCGTTTCCGCAGCCATGAAACGAGCTTGAACAAGAAGGTTCGCGCCTTGGGTCTGCGTCATGCGCTGTCCACCAAGGTCAAATCTTCCGAACTCATCATTCTCGACAAGGCGGAATTGAAGATCGCCAAGACCAAGGATGTGAAGGTTCTGTTCGACAAATTGGGCCTGGTCAACGCTCTGATCATTGATGGTGCAACCGTCAATGAGGGTTTTGCCAAGGCTGCCCGCAACGTGCACAACATTGATGTGCTGCCGGTTCAGGGCATCAACGTCTATGACATTCTGCGCCGCAAGAACCTGGTTCTGACCAAGGCCGCTGTGGAAGCGCTGGAGGCACGATTTAAATGACCAAGGAACATTATTACGCAATCATCCACAGCCCTTCGATTACCGAAAAAGGCTCGATGATTTTGGCCACGAACACCCACGTGTTCAATGTTGCCAATCGCGCCACCAAGCCGCAGATCAAGGCCGCCATTGAAGGCCTGTTCGGCGTCAAGGTGAAAGCCGTAAATACGCTTGTTCGCAAAGGCAAGCTCAGGCGCTTCAAGGGCCGTCCGGCTCTTCTGGCAGATTCGAAAAAAGCTTATGTGACGTTGGCCGATGGCGAACGTCTCGATGTGACGACGGGACTGTGAGCAGATCATGGCACTGAAAACATTTAATCCAACAAGCGCCGGCCGCCGCCACCTCATTCAGGTTGACCGCAGCCACCTCTATAAGGGCAAGCCAGTCAAGTCACTGGTTGAAGGGCAAAACAAATCCGGTGGTCGTGGCAACACGGGCCGTATTACCTCACGCCGCATTGGTGGTGGTCATAAAACTGCTTACCGCCTGATCGATTTCAAGCGCACCAAGCATGATATGCCAGCCGTTGTTGAACGTCTGGAATATGATCCAAACCGCACCGGCTTCATCGCCCTGATTAAGTATCAGGACGGCACGCTGTCCTACATCCTGGCGCCACAGCGTCTGGGCGTTGGCGACACCGTGATTTCATCAAAGCTGGTCGACGTGAAGCCAGGCAATGCCATGGAAATCGGCTCGGTTCCAGTTGGCACGATTGTGCACAACGTTGAAACCAAGCCCGGTGCTGGTGGCTCGCTCGCGCGCGCTGCAGGCACATACGCCATGGTTGCTGGACGTGATGGTGGCTTTGTCATCATCCGCCTGAAGTCTGGTGAAACCCGCCTCGTTCCCGCAAACGCCATGGCTTCGGTCGGCGCTGTGTCGAACCAGGATCACATCAACGAAGTGGTCGGCAAAGCCGGTCGCGCGCGTTGGAAGGGTGCTCGTTCTGTATCGCGCGGTATTGCGCGTAACCCGGTCGACCATCCAAACGGCGGTCGTACCAATGGTGGTAAGCACTGGGCAACGCCCTGGGGCAAGCCGACCAAGGGCTACAAGACACGTACCAATAAATCGACGTCCAAGTTTATCGTGCGCTCGCGTCACGATCGCAAGAAATCGCAGTAGAGGTGACCCAGTGACACGCTCAGTCTGGAAAGGCCCGTTTGTAGACGGGTATATGTTGAAGAAGGCCGAAGCCGCCCGTGGGCAGCGCAACGCCGCAATCAAGACGTGGAGCCGCCGCTCCACCATCATCCCGCAGTTTGTGGGCCTGACATTCCAGGTTCACAACGGCAACAAATTCATTCCCGTTCACGTTTCGGAAGAAATGGTCGGCCACAAGCTTGGTGAATTCGCTCCGACGCGCACCTTCAAGGCCCACTCTGCTTCTGACAAGAAGGCGGCAGCGAAGTAACATGAGCAAGCCAAAAACAAAGCGCGCCCTGGGCGACAACGAGGCAAAGGCGATCACCCGTTCGATCCGCATTTCCCCTCGCAAGCTGAATGAAATCGTGACCGAAATTCGCGGTCTCGGTGTCAACAAGGCGCTGGCCCATCTGCAGTTCTCGCGTCGTCGCATTGCGATCGATGTGAAGAAGACCCTGCAATCTGCCATCGCCAATGCTGAAAACAACCATTCGCTCGACATCAACGAGCTCATTGTTGCCGAAGCCTGGGTTGGCAAGAACCTGGTAATGAAGCGCTGGATGCCTGATGCCCGCGGCCGCGTTGGCCACATCAAGAAATACTTCAGCGAACTGACGATTATCGTTCGTCAAAACAAAGAGGCTGCATAATGGGTCAGAAAGTCAATCCGATCGGTCTGCGCCTTGGCATCAACCGCACATGGGATTCACGCTGGTTCGCCAACTCGCGTGAGTTCGGCAAGTTGCTGCATGAAGACGTGAAGATCCGCGCCTACCTCAACAAGGAATTGAAGCAGGCTGGCATTTCCAAGATTTTGATCGAACGTCCTCACAAGAAGTGCCGCGTTACGATTTACTCCGCCCGTCCAGGCGTTGTGATCGGCAAGAAGGGCGCTGACATTGAGAAGCTGAAGAAGAAGGTCGCTGAGTTGACCGGCTCGGAAGTTCACCTCAACATCAACGAAGTCAGGAAACCCGAAGTTGATGCAACCCTCGTTGCCGACAACATCGCGCAGCAGCTCGAACGCCGCGTGGCTTTCCGTCGTGCGATGAAGCGTGCTGTTCAGTCTGCACAGCGTCTGGGTGCTGAAGGCATCAAGATCACCTGCTCGGGCCGCCTTGGCGGTGCTGAAATCGCCCGTGTGGAATGGTATCGTGAAGGTCGCGTTCCGCTGCACACAATGCGCGCTGACATTGATTACGGTGTTGCCACAGCCCACACGGCTTACGGCACCAACGGCGTTAAGGTTTGGATTTTCAAGGGCGAGATCATGGAACATGATCCGATGGCCCAGGATAAGCGCATGAACGAAGCACAGGAAGGCCAGTCAAGCCGTCCGCCGCGTCGTGAAGCTGCAAACGTATAAAGCTGAATGAGATAAATCATGCTGCAACCGAAAAAGACAAAGTATCGCAAGGCCCACAAGGGCCGCATTCACGGCAAGAGCACAAGCTGCAATACGCTTGACTTTGGTGCCTTTGGCCTGAAGGCCCTCGAGCCAGATCGTCTGACCGCGCGTCAGATCGAAGCCGCTCGTCGCGCACTTGCCCGTGGCATGAAGCGTGCTGGCCGTGTGTGGATCCGCGTATTCCCGGATGTGCCTGTGTCTAAAAAGCCTGCCGAAGTCCGCATGGGTTCCGGCAAGGGTTCAACTGAATATTGGGCTGCTCGTGTGAAGCCAGGCCGCGTGATTTTCGAAGTGGACGGCATCAGCCGCGCCATTGCCGAAGAATCTCTGCGCCTTGCTGCCGCCAAGCTGCCGATCAAGACGCGCTTTGTAGCGCGCTTGGGCGAAGCATAAGGGAGCTGACATGATGAAGATGAATGATGTCCGCGCCCTCACCAAAGACCAGGTGAAAGACGAAATCCTGAAGCTCAGGAAAGAGCAGCTCAACCTGCGCTTCCAGTCCGCTTCGGGTCAATTGGAAAAACCCTCGCGCATCCGCCAGATCCGCCGTGACATTGCCCGTCTGAAGACGACGCAAACGGCATCTGCTGCGAAAACCGCGAAGTAGGAGCTGGATTATGCCAAAACGCGTTTTGCAAGGTGTCGTGGTGTCGGACAAGAACGACAAGACCATTGTGGTGAAGGTGGAACGCCGCCTGTTGCACCCAGTGTTCAAAAAGACCGTGCGCCTGTCGAAGAAATATCATGCTCATGACGAAAAGAACGAAGCCAAGATTGGCGAAGTTGTGCGCATCGAAGAAACCCGTCCTCTGTCAAAGCTGAAGCGCTGGGCGTTTCTCAGCAAAGTTGACGCGGCTAAGGCATAAGGCTGAACAACCATGATTCAACAAGAAACCAATCTCGACGTAGCCGACAATTCCGGCGCTCGTCGTGTTCAGTGCATCAAGGTGCTGGGCGGCTCCAAGCGCCGTTACGCCACCGTGGGTGACATTATCGTTGTTTCGGTCAAGGAAGCCATTCCACGCGGTCGCGTGAAGAAGGGTTCCGTGATGAAGGCCATCGTCGTGCGTGTAGCGAAAGATCTCCGCCGCGCTGATGGTTCGTCAATCCGTTTTGACCGCAATGCAGCTGTTCTGATCAACGCCCAGGGCGAGCCGGTCGGCACGCGCATTTTCGGACCAGTGCCCCGCGAGCTGCGTGGGCGCAACCAGATGAAGATCATTTCTTTGGCACCGGAGGTGCTGTGATGCCAGTTAAGTTCAAAATCAAGAAGGGCGACAAGGTTGTCGTCATCGCCGGCAAGGACAAGGGTAAGCAGGGCGACGTTCTGCAGATCATAACCGATGAAAATCGTGCTGTGGTCTCAGGGATCAATGTTGCCAAGCGCCACACCAAGGCCCAGGGCGCAAATGAAGGCGGCATCATCAACAAGAACATGCCGATTCATATTTCAAATTTGGCGCTGAGCGATCCGAAGGATGGCAAGCCCACACGTGTAGGTTACAAGACGCTTGACGGCGGCAAAAAGGTCCGTGTTGCCAAGCGCAGTGGAGTGACGATCGATGGCTGATGATGACAAGAAGGCTAAGGCGCCAGCCGCAAAGGCTGATAAGGCGCCTGCTGCCAAAACCGTAAAGGTTAAGGCTGCCAAAAAAGGCGAAGGCGAAGTTGGCGCTGTTGCTGATGCAAATGCCGGTCTGGAAAAGGGTTATGTGGCCCGCCTCCAGAAGGAATATGTTGACGTCATCCGCCCTGCCATGATCAAGCAATTTGGTTATACCAATGTCATGCAGGTTCCACGCATCACCAAGATCGTGTTGAACATGGGTGTTGGCGAAGCCACGCAGGATTCAAAGCTGGTTACGGTTGCTGCAAGCGAATTGCAGAAGATCGCTGGCCAAAAGGTTGTGATCACCAAGTCGAAGAAGGCCATCGCGCAATTCAAGATCCGCGAAAACCTGCCGATTGGCGCAAAGGTAACAATGCGCAAGACGCGCATGTATGAATTCCTCGATCGTCTGATCACCGTGGCCCTGCCACGCGTGCGAGATTTCCGCGGACTGACTGAGCGCTCCTTTGACGGCAATGGCAACTACGCCATGGGCATCAAAGAACATCTGATTTTCCCGGAAATCGATTACGACAAGATCGACCGGATCTGGGGCCTTGACGTTGTGGTTTGCACCACCGCCAAAACCGACGCGGAAGCGTTGGCCCTTCTCGAAGCATTCAATTTCCCCTTCCGCAAAAGCCAACGCAAGCTGGCCGCGTGAGAAAAGGATAGAACATGGCAAAGACAAGCTCAATCAACCGGAACGACAAGCGCAGGGCTCTCTCCAAGCGTTTCGATTCCAAGCGCAAGCGCCTCAAGGCAATTGTGATGAAGAAAGATACCTCAATGGAAGAGCGCTTCAAAGCCGCTCTGACGCTGGCTGAAATGCCGCGCAACTCGGCCAAGGTCCGCATTCGCAACCGTTGCGAATTGACCGGTCGTCCGCGCTCGGTTTATCGCAAGTTGAGACTCTCGCGTATTGCTCTTCGTGAAATGGCCAACTCGGGGTTGATCCCCGGGATGGTCAAGTCAAGCTGGTAAGGGAAAAAGATTATGAACATCAATGATCCCATCAGCGATCTTCTGACCCGCATCAGGAACGCCCACATGCGTTCGAAGAACAAGGTCTCTGTGCCCTCATCCAAGATGCGCGAACGCGTTCTGGAAGTGCTGCACAAGGAAGGCTACATCCGCGGCTTTGCCACCATCGAAAAGGACGGCAAGTCTGAAATTGAAGTCGAGTTGAAGTATTTTGATGGCCAACCGGTCATCAAGGAAATCAACCGCGTTTCCAAACCCGGCCGTCGCGTTTACGCCTCGGTTGATGCTCTGCCCTCGGTGTTCAATGGCCTTGGTATTTCCATCCTCTCTACGCCCAAGGGCGTGATGTCGGACCAGGAAGCCCGTGCCCAGAACGTTGGCGGCGAAGTGCTCTGCACGGTATTCTGAGGTCAACATGTCACGTATTGGAAAAAAATCAGTAACGGTTCCGGCAGGTGTCACAGCCTCGATCAATGGTCAGGCTGTGTCAGTGAAGGGCCCCAAGGGCGAACTCAAGCTCGTCTTGAACGAGCAAGTGCTCGTCAAGATGGAAGAGGGCGCTATCAAGGTCGATCCGAAGGATCAGACCAAGTTGGCTCGTTCCTCATGGGGCATGTCGCGCACCTTGGTGCAGAACATGGTCAAGGGTGTCACCGACGGCTTCTCGAAGTCTCTTGAAATCAACGGCGTGGGTTACCGCGCCGCTTTGAACGGCAAGGTTTTGCAGCTCAATCTTGGCTACAGCCATGATGTGAACTACGCAGTTCCCGTCGGTATTGAAATCAAAGTGCCAAAGCCAACGGAAATCGTGATCTCAGGCATCGACAAGCAACGCGTCGGCCAGGTGGCTGCTGAAATCCGCGAATATCGTGGACCAGAGCCTTACAAGGGCAAGGGCGTGAAATACGCAGGCGAAACAATCTTCCGCAAGGAAGGCAAGAAGAAGTAACGGAAATGGCAAACAACGTATCAGCGATCACTCTTCGCAAGGCCCGTGTCCGCAAGGCTCTGGCCCGTCGCGAAAACGGCCGGCCCCGTCTTTCGGTGTTCCGTTCGTCAAAGAACATTTATGCCCAGATCATCGACGACGCGCACGGCCGCACAGTGGCTGCCGCTTCGACTTTGGAAGAGGGCTTCATCACCACCAAGAAGACCGGAGCCGACAAGGCTGCCGCTTCTGCCATCGGCAAGTTGATTGCCGAGCGGGCAATCAAGGCCGGCATCAAGGATGTTGTGTTTGATCGCGGCGGTTACATTTACCACGGGCGTGTCAAGGCTTTGGCCGATGCTGCGCGCGAGGGTGGACTTTCATTTTAATTCTTTTAGGACGACAGGCATAGCAAATGGCTAAAGAACGTGCCGAACGCGGTGAACGCAAAGACAATCGTGAAGTTCGCGACAGCGAATTCATCGATAAGCTCGTCCACATCAATCGTGTGGCGAAGGTTGTGAAGGGCGGTAAGCGCTTCGGCTTTGCAGCCCTGGTCGTAGTGGGTGACCAAAAAGGTCGCGTTGGCTTTGGCCACGGCAAGGCACGTGAAGTGCCAGAAGCTGTGCGTAAAGCCACCGAAGGTGCCAAGCGTGGTTTGATCCGCGTGCCGCTCCGCGAAGGCCGCACGCTGCATCATGACGTGAATGGTCGTTGGGGTGCAGGCAAGGTTGTGCTGCGTACGGCTCCGGCTGGTACGGGCGTGATCGCCGGTGGTCCAATGCGCGCCGTATTTGAATCAGTGGGCATGGCCGACGTTGTGGCCAAGTCGACAGGCTCCTCCAATCCTTACAACATGGTTCGCGCCACGTTCGAAGCATTGAAGAAGCAGGCTTCGCCACGCTCCGTGGCAGCGCGCCGCGGCAAGAAGGTAAGCGAAATTTTGAAGAACCGCTCCAGCGAAGTTGTGGCGGACTGATAGGAACTGATGATCATGGCAAAATCCAAGGCCGCAAACGCAAAGACCGTGACGCTGGAACAGGTGGCAAGCCCACAACGTCGTCCAGCTGATCAGCGCGCCACTCTGGTGGGCCTCGGCCTCAACCGCATTCGTAAGCAATCAACTCTGGTTGATACGCCTTCCGTGCGCGGCATGATTGCCAAGGTTGCCCACCTGATCCGCGTGGTCGAATAATTCGAGGGATTTGAACGATGAAACTGAATGAAATTGCCGATAATCCAGGCGCCCGCAAAACCCGCAAACGCGTGGGTCGTGGTCTTGGTTCGGGCTTGGGCAAGACTGCCGGTCGCGGCGGCAAGGGCCAGACAGCTCGTAAGGGCGGCGCTAAGGCCGGCTTTGAAGGCGGCCAGATGCCAATTTATCGCCGCTTGCCAAAGCGCGGCTTTAACAAGCCAAACCAGGTTGATTATAACGCTGTGAACCTGTCGCGCATCGCAACGGCCGTCACGGCCAAGAAGCTTGGTGCCAAGGCCGCAATTACGGCTGAAGCACTGTTGGCCGCGGGCGTAGTCTCGAAGCTCGCGCCAGTGCGTTTGATCGGCACGGCCGACATCAAGGCCGCACTGAATTTTGAAGTGTTCTATGCGTCCAAGGGTGCGACTGCCGCCATCGAAAAGGCCGGCGGTTCGGTCAAGGTTTTGCGCCCTGTCGAAGAAGTAAAAAAGCACGGTTGATGGTTGCCGTTGGGCTTCCCATATAGGGTAATCCAACGGATTTTGAGGACGGACCATGGCATCAGCAGCTGAACAACTTGCAGCGAATATCAATTTCAGTTCGCTGACCAAGTCGGAAGATTTGAAGAACCGGCTGTGGTTCACGCTGGGTGCCCTGATCGTCTATCGCCTCGGTTCATATATTCCAATTCCAGGCATCGATACCGCAGAAGTTGCAAAGTTTGCCGCCCAGAACGCCGGTGGCATTTTGGGCTGGGTCAACGGCATGGCCGGTGGCGCCCTTGGTCGTTTGGCAATTTTCGCCCTCAACATCATGCCTTACATTTCGTCATCGATCATTATGCAGTTGATGACCACTGTTTCGCCCCGTCTTGAAGCTCTCAAGAAGGAAGGCGAAGCCGGCCGCAAGAAGATCAACCAATATACCCGCTATGGAACGGTCTTGCTGGCCGCCTTGCAGGCTTATGGCATTGCCGTGGGGCTTCAGGCCCAAGGCAGTATGGTGCTCAATCCCGGGCCATTCTTTGTGGCCTCAACCGTCATTACTTTGACGGGTGGTACTGTGTTCCTGATGTGGCTGGGTGAGCAGATCACCGCGCGCGGCATCGGCAACGGCACGTCATTGATCATTTTCTCCGGCATCGTCGCTAACCTGCCGAACGGAGTGGCCTCGCTCTTGGAGCTTGGCCGTCTGGGCAAGCTTTCGCCCTTCCTCATCATGGGTATTCTGGTTCTGGCCTTGGCGGTTGTGGCGTTCATTGTGTTCTTTGAACGCGCCCAGCGTCGTCTTCTCATTCAATATCCAAAGCGCCAAGTGGGCATGCGCGTGTCCCAGGCTGAGAGCTCGCATCTGCCGCTGAAGCTCAATACGTCAGGCGTCATCCCGCCAATTTTCGCTTCATCGCTGCTCTTGCTGCCTTTGACAGTTGCCAACTTCTCGGCAGGCAAGGGACCTGATTGGCTGAACGAAGTCACCGCCATGCTGGGTCACGGCAAGCCGCTGTTCCTGGTGCTTTACGCGGCTTTGATTGTGTTCTTCTGCTTCTTCTACACCTCGATCATGTTCAACACCAAGGAAACTGCCGAGAACTTGCAAAAGTCAGGTGGCTTCATTCTCGGTGTGCGTCCTGGTGCCCAGACTGCTGAATATATCGACCGCATTCTGACCCGCATCACGTTGATTGGCGCTGCCTATATCGTGACCATCTGCCTCATTCCTGAAATGCTGGTGGGTTACTCCGGCATTCCGTTTTATTTCGGCGGCACGAGCTTGATGATTGTGGTCACGGTAACGCTTGATACCGTGTCCCAGATCCAGGGCCATCTGATGTCGCAGCAATATGAAAAGCTGATGAAGAAAAGCAGCCTGCGCGGTTCGCGTAAATGAATCTGATCCTGCTTGGACCCCCAGGTGCTGGCAAAGGCACACAGGCCAAGATTCTCGAAGAGAAGCATGGTCTGAAGCAGCTCTCCACCGGAGACATGCTGCGCGCCGCGATTACCGCGGGGACCGAAGTAGGATTGAAAGCCAAGGCCATCATGGACCGTGGCGACCTGGTTTCTGATGATGTGATTTTGGCGATTGTGGCCGAGCGCATGACCAGGCCCGACATCAAGAACGGTGTGGTGTTCGACGGTTTCCCGCGCACACCAGCCCAGGCCGAAGCCCTCGACACCATGCTGGTCAGGCGCGGCGAAAAGGTCGATGCGGCCATAGAAATGAAGGTCGATGACGAGGCGTTGGTGAAGCGCATTGCCGGCCGTTACACCTGCGCCAAATGTGGCAAGGGTTATCATGATGAATTTGCACCGCCCAAAAAGGCCGGTGTGTGCGACGCTTGCGGCTCAACCGAGTTTGCCAGACGTCCAGACGACAATGAAAAGACGGTGCGTGACCGTCTGGTGGTTTACAACACGCAGACCGCTCCTCTGGTGGCTTATTATGCTGGCAAGGGCAATCTGCATGTGGTGGATGGCATGGCTGATATTGCGGTGGTGACCACCGCAATCGAAGCAGTGCTGGCTGAATTTAAGGCTTGAGAAAAGTCAAGTGCAATCAGTTGACGTGGGCGTGATTCCACTCTATTGAGCGCACACTTCTCAGTCTGAATACTGGCTGGCTTGGGGGAGGGGTTCTTCTTCCGGGCGCGGCCTTGTGCCTTTTATAAGGTGCAGTTACAGATGATTACAACGATAAGCGGCTATCACAAGCCGTTGAAAATATTAGGAGATTAACAGTGGCCCGTATTGCTGGCGTCAATATTCCAACAGGCAAGCGCGTTGAAATCGCGTTGCGTTACATCAATGGTATTGGGCCGAAGAATTCCAAGATCATTTGCGACGAAGTGAAGATTCCCGCTGCCAAGCGTGTGAACGAGCTTTCGGACGCTGAAATTCTCGCGATCCGCGAAATTATTGACCGCGACTATGTCGTGGAAGGTGACCTTCGCCGTGAGATTTCGGTCAACATCAAGCGCCTGACAGATCTGGGCTGCTACCGTGGTCTGCGCCACCGCAAGGGTCTGCCCGTGCGTGGCCAGCGCACCCACACCAATGCCCGCACCCGCAAGGGTCCGGCCAAAGCAATCGCCGGCAAGAAGAAGTGAGGCATATAAAAAATGGCTAAAGAAACCGCACGTCCGCGCCGCAAAGAGCGCAAGAATGTATCTTCCGGCATGGTCCATGTGAACGCGTCGTTCAACAACACCATGATCACCATCACGGATGTTCAGGGCAACACAATTGTCTGGGCCTCGGCTGGTAAAATGGGCTTCAAGGGTTCGCGTAAATCGACCCCTTATGCCGCTCAGCTCGCTGGCGAACAGGTGGCCAAGGCTGCCATCGAACACGGCATGCGTACCGTTGAAGTTGAAGTGACGGGTCCAGGCTCTGGCCGTGAATCAGCGCTTCGTGCCTTGCAGGCCGCTGGCCTTCAGGTGACCTCGATCCGCGATATCACGCCGATCCCGCACAATGGTTGCCGCCCGCCAAAGCGTCGCCGCGTCTAACTCAAATCAGTGCAGGGCCAACGGGCCTTGCAACCCTATTTACCGAAGAACAGGAAGGGCCACGCCCTTCGGAGGCCAACGGGAACATGAACATGCAGGTTAATCAAAAAAATTGGCAGGAACTTATCCGTCCGACCAAAATCGATATTCAGTCCGGTAAGGACAAGAAGCGGATTGCAACTGTGGTGGCTGAGCCTCTGGAGCGTGGCTTTGGCACGACGCTGGGCAATGCGCTCCGTCGCATTCTCTTGTCATCACTGCAGGGCGCAGCTGTGACCTCGGTCCAGATCGACGGCGTGTTGCATGAGTTTTCTTCAATTGCCGGCGTGCGCGAAGATGTGACGGAGATGATCCTCAACATCAAGGAAATCGCTTTCGTGATGCATGCCGAAGGCCCTAAGCGCCTGACGCTGAAGAAGGAAGGCCCCGGCGTTGTTCGCGCCAGCGACATCCAGGCCACTTCTGATGTGCAAATTCTCAACCCTGACCATGTGATTTGCACGCTCGACCAGGGCGCTGAGCTTCGTGTTGAGTTCACGGTCAACAATGGCAAGGGCTATGTTCCCGCCGAACGCAATCGTGCAGAAGATGCACCGATTGGCCTGATCCCGGTTGACTCGATTTATTCGCCCGTGCGCCGCGTGTCTTACCGCGTCGAGAACACCCGCGAAGGTCAGATCCTCGACTATGACAAGCTGATCATGACCGTTGAGACCAACGGGGCTGTCACACCCGAAGATGCAGTGGCCTATGCCGCACGCATTCTTCAGGACCAGATCTCGGTCTTCATCAACTTCAGCGAACCAACCGCCGCTGTGACCGAAGAAGTTCGCACCGAACTGCCGTTCAACGCAGCGCTGCTGAAGAAGGTGGACGAACTCGAACTTTCAGTTCGTTCGGCCAACTGCCTGAAGAACGACAACATTGTTTATATCGGCGATCTCATTCAGAAGTCAGAAGCCGAAATGCTCCGCACGCCGAACTTCGGCCGCAAGAGCTTGAACGAAATCAAGGAAGTGTTGGCACAAATGGGCCTGCACCTCGGCATGGAAGTCTCGAATTGGCCGCCGGAAAATATCGACGAGTTGGCCAAGAAGATGGAAAGCCATTACTGAAATCTAAGGCAGGCTTGAACGCCGCCGTTGAAGGAGAAGTATCATGCGTCATGGTTTTAAAGGTCGGCAGCTCAACCGCACGTCAGAGCATCGCAAGGCGATGTTCGCCAATCTTGCTGTGGCCCTGATCAAGCATGAGCAGATCGTGACCACCTTGCCCAAGGCCAAGGATCTTCGTCCGATCGTTGAAAAGCTGGTCACACTGGGCAAGAACGGTTCGCTCCATGCGCGCCGTCAGGCCATCGGCCAGATCAAGGATGAAACCCAGGCCAAGAAGCTGTTTGACGTTCTGGCCTTGCGCTACAAGGACCGTCAGGGTGGCTATCTCCGCATCATGAAGGCTGGCTTCCGCCATGGCGACAACGCTGCTGTTGCAGTGATTGAATTTGTTGATCGTGACGTCACAGCCAAGGGCAAGGATTCAGGCCCGGTCGTCAAGAAGCAAGAAGCCGAAGCCGTCGCGGCTTAAAGGCCAGCCCATAGAAATTAAAAGAGCCTTAGTTTTTACTACGGCTTTTTTGCTGTCCTGAGGTCAACACAGTTGTTTGAAATCGTGCCAGAGGTTTGGCATTTGTGGTCCCCGATCAAGGAACTCAGGCTAACGAATGGTTTCGAAACCAAACCGTCCTCATAACGAGAATTAAAGTCAGCGATATTATTAATTTCACCAGACAAACGTGCAGCGTCCATTGCTTTCACAATCTCGAATGTCTGGCCAACCGAAGTCAAATATTCTTCGAACGGGATTCTATTGGCAGGTAAAAGCGCTTCGACCCCGACTATTGAATCTAGTGCTACTGTGCGATTTCTTCCTGCCAAAAGTACAACAACGCAAGCGCGCTCACAGTAAGCTTCATACACATTGCCGAAACCCGGACTGACAACTCCGTCTTTAGTATCGCATTGGCCCGTGGATTTGTCGTTAGGACAATCCGATATCGAACTGTTCGCCACGGCTGTGACCAACCCATTCTTGTGGATGATGCGGCCCATCTCCATTGCGGCGCTAAAGTCCCCGCCTTTGGATTGAAGAAAAACGGGCAATCCGCTGACCCCTGTGTTTGACAGAAACGCATCGAACTTTTTTGCAGTATCTTTGACGATCCAACCCTCGGCTGCGATCCACTCCGGGCACCGGGGTTCACACTCCTCAGAGTTAAGGCGCATCACCCTGAAAGTCATTTCGGCTTCGCCATTTCTCGCAGCGTCTTGCGCAGCGGACGTATCTGGCTTACTGCAACCACTCTCAATGAAACACGGTTCAGCTTTGGCCGCTTGCTCTTGTTTCGTTTGGATTTCGCGATTCTTCAGCCACTCCTGCGTTGCAATCTTGTCTGCATCACTGCAGCCAGTGGCGGTGAAACACGGCACACCTTTTGCGACCGTTTCCTGCTTCGTGGCCCCGCCACATCCACTAAGGATGAAACAAGGGGTAGCGCTTTGCGGTGGCGTCAGCGCAACATTGTCCTTGATAAATACGCAGTTGGAAGTCGACTTGTTTTCGGTTTTGCAGTGATCAGCTGAAACGAAATATGAGACATCAAGATCATTGTCAGTCACAAGGCCAAGCTTCTTTCTCGGCTCTTCGCCCTTCACGTATGGGATTGGGTTCAAGTTTGCCGGAGATGCCTTGGCCATTTCATCCAGGATGAGTGGAGAAGCCCCCATTTCCTTAAAATACTGGAGATAGCGCGGCTTGGATTGAGCCGATACACCGACGACAGCTATCGGCTTTTCATATGTACGTTTAATGAAGCGGTGGGAGATAATCTTCTTCTTGCCATTGACCATGCGCCATGTGTCCCAATAGTGATCGACCCAGCGCTGGGATTCTCCATGAGGTTGATGCAAGCCGAGGGTTACGTTTGGGGCGGCCACGCGGACACGGCCGCCTAACAACATCAAGGTGCAGGCCGAATTGCAGTAGCCCATGGCGCTGAATGCAACGCCGTTGTGTACATTGGCGTCCGAGGAACACCGGTTGAATGTATTCTGCAAGGAAGTGCAGTCCACTGACATGCTCGTTGCAACACCAGTATCCATCCCGTATTTGCGGATCATGCGCCCCATGATCATGGCCGCATCTACTTTTCCACCAGGAGAATTGAGGACGATTGGCAACTTGCGATAGGAGGGGTTGTTCAGCAATTTTGTGAGCTTGGCAGGGGTTTGATCAGTTATTTCACCGTCTGCAGCAATCCACTCTGGACAATTGGGTTCGCATAATTTCGATGACAGACGCAACACCGTGAAATTCATTGGCGTCCCGAATTCAGTTTTTTCAACTGGGGGTGCCGGAGGAGGAGATTTTGAGGCTTTCGCCAAAGCTAGACTGTTGCCCAAGCCAACAATCAAAATAATGGCAAGAACCATTCCCAAGAAACAGCTCAGTTTGTTGCTGACGTCGCGTGTTCTCATTAGCCTCGCCCCGAACCCTTTGGCGAAGGTTACTCAGCTTGTTAGAAAACTGGCAAGCGTGAAATAGATCCCGAAGCTTTTAGACGTGCAAAGTATGGTCAACCCGCACGACCTTGTTGTCACCATAGCCGTTAAATCGCGTTAATGTCGAAACGCCATAGGCACCGAGGGTTCCAAACTCGACAAAGTCGCCCTCGCGCAAATCAGCGACAAGATCAAGACTGTGAGGCAGCACATCCAATGGATCGCAGGTGGGGCCGAAGACCTTCCAGGATTTGATCGGCCCGTGAATCACTTTGCCATCGCGGATCACCTGAAAGGGCGGCTTCAATTCAGGCACCTGCATATATTCCATCAAGCCCCCATAGACGCCGTCATTGATAAAAATGTCATCGCCATCCGTGCACACAAGCTTCACGCGCGTGAGAAGTGACATGCAAGTGGCCACCAATCCACGGCCAGGTTCACATTCAAGAGCAGGCAATTCCTGACCCCCGAAATAACGATCGCGGGCGTCCTTGATCTGGCGGAAAAATACGGCAGGTTCTGGTGCCGTGGATAGAAGATAATTGGCCGGAAATCCACCGCCGACATTCAGTGTACGGATGATAACGCCAGCCTGCCCGGCAATGCGCGCAGCCGCTTCGATATGGCGCACATAAACCTGGGGCTCCTTGCTTTGCGAGCCAGGATGAAAGGTGAGGAGCGGGGTGTAACCCAAAGCCACCGTCTGCTTCAGCAATTCCACGCAGATGTGTTCGGGTGCACCAAACTTCGTTGAAAAATCATGGGCGGACGTGCCCCGGTCGCGCGGCAGAACAAAACGAGTGGCAATCTCAACGCTTGGGTCTACGCCGACAATATCGGCAATCTTGGCCAGTTCCTCGCGGCAATCAACGACAAAGCGGCGGCAGCCATAGATCTTGTAGGCATCTTCGATCTCACGCCGCGATTTGATCGGATTGTGATAGTGGAAATGCGCCTCGGGTTGAACGCCATGCACCAAAGCCATTTCATGGACCGAGGCCACATCCCAGCTCGAAATGCCCGTCATCGCCAGCGTAGCAATGACCTCAGGTGATGGATTGGATTTCACCGCAAATGTCACCAGCCCTGGAAACCCGTCTATGAACAGGCGCGCGCGTTCAGAGAGTGCGCTGGCTGAAAAGCAGAACAATGGCTCATCGGGCACAAGACGCAGCGAAACCGCAGCGGCATTGGCGTCAATCTGAGTGGCGGGCTTGAACGCGGTGATGTTGGACATGGAGCCTCCTGAATCGTGTCCGAACTTGCGCTTCATTTGCAAAGCTTGGAAGACGTCAATCTGTTGCCTCGGGGTCGCTCACCCGTCATAATGCCGGAATCACCCGCCAGAGTGCCGAAAATCATGACCACTGCCAAGGATGAGGAATTGCTGACCGCTCTGCGCGCCAATGCCAGGGCCCCAGTTGCGGCCTTGGCGCGGAGCCTCGGATTGTCGCGCACCACGGTGCAGGACCGGCTAAAGCGATTGGAGGAGCAGGGCGTCATTGCTGGTTACACTTTGAAGCTCGCCCGTGACGTCGGTCCATCGGGAATTGCCGCTCAAGTGGCGATTGCGGTCGAGCCCCGCCGCCAGATTGAAGTGGCCAAAGCCATTGGCAAATTGCAGCAAGTTGAAACGCTTCACGCGGTGAGCGGCAAGGTCGATTTTATTGCACTGGTGAGAGCGCCGACTGCTGAAGGAATCGACAAGGTGATCGACCAGATCGGCCTTATTCCCGGCGTAAATGGAATTGAAACAGCGGTAATCTTGTCAACAAAATTGGATCGCAGAGAAGGCAAATGATGATACGAATTCTAGTAGGTTGTTTTCTGGCACTGGCCGCGCTGGCTGGCCCTTCGCAGGCTGATGACAAGTTCCTGCCGAAGGACCGTGGCGAAATCACCATGTCATTTGCACCACTGGTCAAGCGCACGGCACCGGCCGTCGTCAATGTCTACGCCAAGACCATTCAGCGCGAACCGCAACAGGCGGGGGGTCCCTTTGATGATCCCTTCTTCCGTCAGTTTTTCGGAGGAAATTCCAATGGCGCGCCGCGCGAACGAATCGCAAGCTCGCTGGGTTCGGGCGTGATCATCAACGCCAATGGCACCATCATCACCAACAATCATGTGATCAAGAACGCCACGGATATTCGTGTGGCTTTGGCCGACAAACGGGAATTTCCGGCCAAGGTTATTCTCGCCGATGAACGGACCGATTTGGCCGTTCTTAAAATTGACGTGGCAGATGAAAGTCTGCCTGTTCTCCCTCTGGCCAATTCGGATGATCTGGAAGTGGGCGATCTGGTGCTGGCCATTGGTGACCCCTTCGGCGTAGGCCAAACCGTGACAAGCGGCATCATTTCAGCCTTGGCCCGGAACAATGTGGGCATCAGCGATTATCAGTTTTTCATTCAAACCGATGCCGCCATCAATCCTGGAAATTCGGGCGGCGCATTGGTCAACATGAAAGGTGAACTGATCGGCATCAACACGGCGATTTTTTCGAAATCAGGCGGCTCTATCGGCATTGGCTTTTCCATTCCCTCCAACATGGTGGCCACGGTTATTCAATCTGCCCAAACCGGCAAGGCCATACAAAGGCCTTGGCTGGGTGGGGAGTTCCAGAATGTTACGCAGGATTTGGCAGACTCGCTTGGTCTGGCGCGGCCAGAGGGCGTGTTAGTGACAAACATCTCACCGCAATCGCCCTTGGCCAAGGCCGGCCTCAAACGCGGCGACGTGTTGATGGCCTTTGATGGCAAGGCTTTGGACAATGCCCAAGGCCTTAACTATCTGTTGGGCACCTCCCGCGTCGGCGACAGCAAGCTCATCGAATATCGCCGTGGCGATGCGTCATTCCAGGCCACCTTGCAAATGGTCTCGGCGCCTGAAACCGTGGCGCGCAACCAAACTGAAATCACCGGCAAGAACCCGTTTGCGGGGATGGTGGTGGCCAATCTGTCGCCTGCCGTCGCCGACGAATTGAATATGCCGGCAGACGCAACTGGCGTTGTGATCATGGATATCAAAAATGGCCCCGCTGCTCAATTCGTGCAGAAGGGCGACATTGTGCGTGAGGTCAACGGCCAGAAAATCGATACAGTGGCCAGCCTCAACACCATGATCAACCAATCGCCCCGGCGTTGGGTCATTGGCTTTGAGCGGGCCGGGCAACTGATCTATCTCCGGCTTGGTCTGTGACAAGCCTCTTCGAGGCCGGAGGACTTGATAAACAAGGCCCTCGGCCTCTGGCTGACCGCATGCGGCCGGCCAAGCTTGCCGATGTCGTGGGGCAAGATCATTTGGTGGGGGAGGGCGGTGCACTCACCCGCATGTTGGGGTCGGGCCGTATTCCGTCGATCATTTTTTGGGGCCCGCCCGGAACGGGCAAGACGACGATCGCTCGGTTGTTGGCGGGAGAAACCGGGCTTGCTTTCGAACAGATGTCCGCCATTTTTTCTGGCGTTGCCGAACTGAAGAAAGCTTTTGAACAAGCGCGGATGCGGCGCATGCAGGGCCGCTCCACACTACTCTTTGTCGATGAGATCCATCGCTTCAACAAATCCCAGCAGGATTCCTTCCTGCCCTATGTGGAGGACGGAACAATTACATTGGTGGGCGCCACCACCGAGAACCCCTCCTTTGAATTGAACGGCGCATTGCTTTCACGCTGTCAGGTTCTGGTGTTGAACAGGCTTGATGAGCAAGCACTGCAGGCCCTCATTGCGAGAGCCGAAATTTTCGAACGGCGCAAACTTCCTCTGACTGATGACGCGCGCGTGGCCCTCGTCAACATGGCCGATGGCGATGGCCGATACTTCCTCAATTTGGTGGAAGAGATTTTTGCGAGCGTGACCGAAGATGGCGCCGCCCTGGATGTCGAAACCTTAGGCAAGGTGGTGGCTCAACGCTTGCCACTCTACGACAAAGCGGCTGATGGTCACTACAATCTGATTTCCGCACTGCATAAGTCGGTGCGCGGCTCTGACCCTGATGCTGCGCTCTATTGGATGGCGCGGATGTTGGTGGCGGGAGAAGATCCATTGTTCGTTGCGCGGCGTCTGGTGCGCATGGCAAATGAAGATGTGGGGTTGGCCGATCCACAGGCGGTGCAACAGGCACTGGCCGCCAAGGATGTTTATGAATTTCTGGGTTCTCCCGAAGGCGAATTGGCGCTGGCACAGGCTTGCGTCTATATCGCGACAGCGCCCAAATCCAATGCCATCAACAATGCCTTCTCGGCTGCCATGTCTGCGGCCCGCGAAACGGGCTCCGTGGCACCACCCAAGATCATCTTGAACGCACCCACCAAACTGATGAAGCAACAGGATTATGGGGCGGGCTATAAATATGACCACGATCAGCCCGAGGCATTCTCTGGCCAAAATTATTTTCTCGATAAAATGGGACGGCGCGAGTACTATGCGCCTGTCGAACGCGGCTTTGAACGCGAGATTAAAAAACGCTTGGATTATTGGGCCAAACTCAGGGCCGAAAGAGGAGAACTATGAAAGTAGCTAAATTGGGATTGTTGATTTTGAGCGGTCTCGTGACACTGCTCGGGTTGATTTGGATGGGGCAGGGCTCGGGCTATTTTCCCTATCCGGCGGAAAGCTTCATGATCAATCAGTCGCCATGGATTTTGCGCGGAGCCATTGTCGCCGTCGTTGGCCTTATTGGGATATTTATTTCGCGCAAGCTGTAGAAATTTCTCGACGTAGAAAAGCCCCGCTTTGAGCGATAAAGTTTCGCCAAAACGGGGCTTGGATTTGCAGTTAGTCGGGAGAGAAATCAGGCTTTGCGCGAGGCATCCACGCTGAACGGGCCAGCGCCAGAAGCTGCGAAATAGAGAAACAGGAAGCAGAACAACACGGCGGCATCGCCACCATTCTGAACCGGGAAGAACGAGTTCGGGAAATGCGCCATGAAATAAGCAACGGCCATCATGCCAGCCAGAATAAAGGCGCTGATCCGTGTGAACAGTCCGACAGCAATCAGCGCGCCACCGACCAATTCAAGAACTCCGGCGGCCAGCATAAGGCTGGGCAGGGGCTGGTCTGCGGGGAAGGGAGCAGTTGCTGGCCAATGTAGCAATTTGGTCATGCCGTGCTCCATGAAAAGCAGACCAGCGACGACGCGCAATGCGGCGTGCAGCGGGCCTTGCCAAGAGGAGGGGATAATCGAAGCGTTCATGTATTTCAGTCCTTTTGTATGTTCAATGATGCCCATCTAACACACAATTAAATCAGTAACAATGAAAAGCACAGATATCTGATGGTGCAATTTTGCATGCCTTACTATTGCCTTTAATATCCTAATGCGCAGCCGTCTTTTCGAGGATCAGACCCGCCCGTCAGCGTGCCTTTTCCATGGTCAATCCAGATGGCCTGGCCACCGCCTAGTGGCTCGGCCGCTTCGATTACATCATGTCCCAGTTGCCCAAGTTTTTTCTGGGTAGACTGATCAATGCCACGTTCGGCTTCAACTTGACCACCAGTGGCAAATACGCGTGGAGCATCGAGAGCCGCTTGCGGGTCCATCCCGAAATCAAGAATGTTCTGAAGAAGGTGGACGTGACCGAACGGTTGATAGTCGCCTCCCATAACGCCGTAAGGCATCAGGCAACGATCCCCGCGCGTCACCATGCCCGGCATGATGGTGTGGAGCGGGCGCTTGCCTGGGGCAATGCAGTTGGGATGGTCAGCATCAATGCGGAAACTCATGCCACGGTTCTGCAATACGACGCCAGACTTTGGCGCCAGAATTCCGCTGCCAAACGAATGATAGATTGAATTGATGAAACTCACGGCATTCCGGTCGCGGTCCACGACGGTGAGGTAGACCGTCTCGGATTTGTCGAGCTTGACGGGAGCAATATCACCCATGGCTTTGTCGGTTGAAATGCGTGCGCGCTGTTTGGTGGCAAATCCCTTGTCCAACATGGCCGAAATGTTCACTGATGTTTTTCTGGGATCGGCAATGAAACGGTTGCGAATATCATAGGCGAGGCGTCCTGCTTCGATTTCAAGATGAAGGCGCTCCGGCGACATGGCACCTAGTTTGGAAAAATCAAACCCCTCAAGAATATTCAGCATCATCAGGGCAGTCACACCCTGGTTGTTGGGCGGGATCTGATGAACCTTGTGGCCGCGATAGTCAGTGGCAATGGGCGTCACATACTCGCCCGACGCCGCCGCAAAATCCTCCAGGGTGTGAAGCCCGCCCAGGCTCTGAAGATGTTTCACCATGTCCTCAGCAACGGACCCTTTGTAAAATCCATCGCGACCCTTCTTTGCAATGGCCTTCAGCGTATCAGCCAAAGCTGACTGGCGGTGAACATCACCCGCTTGCGGGGCTTTCCCGCCCGGCATGAACAAGGCCTTCATTCCTGCATCATGAGAAATCGTTTCAATCGCGTTGTGCCAGTCGAAGGACACGCGATCAGCTACCACGTAGCCATTCTCGGCATAGTGAATCGCATCCTGAAGCAGCGCCCCCAATTCCATGGTGCCATGGTCCGCCACAACTTTGGACCACATGTCGATGATGCCGGGGATTGTCACCGCATGGGGGCTGAAGCCACCAATTTCCTTGATGCCCTGCGATTGAAACCAGGACAGTTCCGCGCGGGCCGGGGCCTTGCCCGAACCATTGAAGCCGATGACGTCAGAGCCTCCGCGCGGCGCATAGAGCATGAAACCATCACCGCCAATGCCGGTTGATTGTGGTTCCACCACAGCCAGAACCGCTGCTGCCGCGACGGCCGCATCAATGGCATTGCCGCCCGATTTCAAAATGCGCAAGGCCGTGGCGCTGGCAAGAGGATGGGATGTGGCGACGGCGGCCTCAGTTGTGCGAACGGGCGAGCGGCCGGGAAGTTGTAAATCACGCATGATGGGGGGAGAGCCTTTGACGATTGATACGCCAGTCTACCGCCTCAACTCTGGAAGTTCCACAGTCTTAACTGTCGGAGGGTTCAGGTCTGATCGCCAGTGACACTCGCTGTCATACCATCCCGCTTCCTGAATTGGCTTGGCGGGGCACCCATGATGCGCTTGAAGGCGCGGCTGAAGGACGCCTCAGAATCATAACCAAGCTTTTCCGCAACCGACGCCACGCGTTGCCCGTCGCGCAGCCATTGATGGCCCTGCTGCATTCTTGTGCGCACGACATAACGCGCTGGCGTCTCGCCAACCGCATCAGCAAAGCGCTGCGCAAAGCCCGAGCGCGACGCGCCCATGAGCTTGGCAAGTTCATCGACACTCCAGTCATGCGAGGGATCCGTATGAATGGCCGTCAACACGCGGCCAACGTCTGGATTATTGACAGCAGCAATCCAGCCTGATGACTGCGCCCCGCCATGTTCAACCCAGGTCCGAATGATCGTCGCCGTCAGCACATCAGCAAGCCTCGCCAGCATACCGCCCGAACCTACACGGTTCATTTCAGCCTCGCGCATCATGGCGTCGAGCAGGGGTGGAATTGTTGGCTCACTAGCCGCAAGATCGCTGGTCTGCATGACCTCGGGCATCATCTGCAAAAGCGGATGATGCTTGTCGACATTGAAACGCATCACAGCGAAGAATAGCAGGTTGCTGCTTTTGGCGCCCTGGCAATCCACATCGACAATTCCATCGCAGAGAGTCTTGCGCGGCAGACTGGCGAAAGGTTGAGGGCTGAGCCCGGGCTCGCTCGCCAGAACATGGCCGTCACCGCGCGGCAACAGCACAGCATCACCGGCTTTGAGTTCTGTCCATTGACCGGAAGGCGATTGAAGGAAGGCAGAGCCCGCCGCGAGAAAATGGAACCGTGCGGCTTCTCCGGCAGGAAAAGCGCTGGCCCATGGCGCGCAGGGCTGGCAGCGGCCATATTCCACGCCATCAAGCCTGAGGCCGCGCAACATTTGTGTTAGAGCATCGGGCATCAAATTTCTTCCATGTTTGGAGGATTTGACAAGTAATTTGGATTTCCTAGCATAGAACCTCCAGAAAATCACGCCTATTTATGCTGCATTGCACATTTGACAGAGAATCGCGGAGAATGACGTGGATAGATTGAACATCGAGACAGAAGCAGTTGCCGTGGAACAGACCGAGCCGCGTTGGCTTGGGGTGGTTTCACTGGCGCTGGGCGTTTTTGCGCTGGTGACCGCTGAATTCCTCCCCGCCAGCCTTCTGACGCCCATGGCCGCCGACTTGGGCGTGAGCATCGGCGCTGCCGGGCAATCCGTCACGACGACATCCATCGTCGCGGGCTTTGCTGGCATAGGTGTCGTCATTGGCACCAGCCGTTTCGACCGTCGCAATGTGTTGTTGACGCTCACAGCGTTGCTCATTGTATCAAGCATCATTGCTTCATTTTCAAATGGCTTGCCGATGTTGCTTGTGTCCCGCTTTCTGCTCGGAATTGGCCTTGGCGGTTTCTGGGCCATGTCGGTCGCACTTGCGATGCGCCTTGTCCCCGGCCATTTGATGCCGCGCGCCATGTCGATCATCATGGGCGGCGTTTCGCTGGCGACAGTTTGTGCAGCACCGATTGGCGCATGGGTGGGCGCCACGCTGGGATGGCGCTATGCCTTCGCCATTCCCGCCGTGCTGGGTGTGATCACATTCATAATGCAGGCCACGTCCGTTCCCGCCTTGCCACCCACCGCGTCGGCGAGCTTTGCGAAGTTGGCCGCTGTTCTGCGCCGTCCCGCCATGCAGCTTTGCCTCGGCACAATTCTTCTGGTGGTCACCGGGCATTTTGCGGGCTTCACTTATATCCGACCGTTCATGGAAAACGTTCCACATTTCGGCATTGAGGCCGTGTCCGCCGTCTTGCTGTTCTTTGGCATTGGTGGCTTCATCGGAAACTTCGTCGGTGGTTTCCTCGCCGAACGCGGGCCCCGCCTTGGCCTGGCCACCGCCGCAACCGGCATCGCCGCAGCGCTGTTCATCACGGCCTTTGCCGGAGCAACGCCGATGATCGCCGCCGCAGCCATCGTGTTGTGGGGCCTGTCATTCGGAGCCTTCCCCGTCAACGTCCAGGCTTTCTTGACGCAAGCCTCAGGCGATGAAGCTGAAAGCGGCGGCGCCTTGATGCTGACGGCCTTCCAGATCGCAATCTCTGCAGGTGCCATCATCGGAGGACTGTTAATCGATGGCGTCGGCCCCACAGGCGTGTTCTGGTTCGCGGGCGTCATGGCGCTGGCGGGAACGATTTTGATTGCGACGATCAAGGGTGCGCGCCTGCAGACAACATAGGTCGCGTGGGGCAGCACATGCCGCGATGTCAGCTAAAGCGAAACTGAGCTGTCACAAATCATGACAGAAATTTGGGCATACTGCCCAACAAAGAGTCGCGCGAAAATAATTCGAAGGGCGGACTTGAAAGCCGCTGCCCCGTGGGTGAAGGTCGCATCGTTGAAACGCGAGGAGACCCGATGACTGACCTGCACCTACTTGCCGCCGAAGACGCGCCCATCATGGCCGCCATGCGACAAATGACAGCGCCGCACAAAGGCCAACCGATGGGCATAGAGGCCCGCCCCATGTTTGATGGGATGATGGCCGCCGCAGCTGCAGCCGAAGGCGTTCGTTTCGAGCCTGGCGACGTGAGTGGTATTTCAGGTTGGTGGTGCCGCCCAGCGGGCGCCGATCAAAACCGCCTCCTGCTCTATGTCCATGGTGGCGGTTATAATCTCGGTTCGGCATTGGCGTTCCGCAATCTTGCAAGCCAGATCGCCAAGCGCGCAATGGCTAACACTTTCCTCCCCGAATATCGCTTGGCGCCGGAACACCCGTTCCCAGCGGCGATTGAGGACGTGCTGTCTGTCTATCGCGGCCTCATGGCCAACGCACATGGGAAGATCGTCATTGCGGGAGACTCAGCCGGAGGCGGCTTGACCCTGGCGCTCCTGCCAATCCTTCAGGCTGAAGGTGTGGGTCCGGCGGGTGCTGCTGTCATGTCCCCATGGACCGACCTCGGCCTCACAGGCGCCAGCCTTGAAACGCGCGCCGATGCCGATCCGATCTTCACCCGCAGTGTGTTGGAAGCATTCGCCAACAGCTACGCCAAGGGCGGCAACAAGGCGGATCCCAGAATGTCACCGCTTCACGCCAAGCTCGAAGGCCTGCCGCCGATCCGGATCGACGTCGGCGACGACGAGGTGCTTCTGGATGACTCTGTCCGGTTCGCCGCGCGCGCAGCGCAAGCGGGCGTTGATGTCCACCTGTCGATCTGGAGCGGAATGCCCCACGTCTTTCAGTCTAGCCTCGGCCATCTCAAGGCTGCCGATCAGTCGCTGGATGCGATTGGCGCATTCCTCTCGAACCGGCTCGACGCCGCGACCGACAACACCACACCCATCGTCCCCAAAAAAGGAGCTTGATCATGACGCGCGTTTTATTTGTTGGGCAGAAGCCTGAAACCGTCGACTTTTCCGACCCAGCACTTCCACCGGGGTTCAACGCCGAAAAAATCCAGGCGGGCATCGACATCGCGAAGGACACGATGATCGAGCGCGGTTGGGACGGCGACCTTTGCATGATCAGCCCCGATGACAGCGGCATCGCAACACTGGCGACACAGCTGACCGAGACCAAATATGATTGTGTTGTGATCGTCGGTGGCCTGCGCTTGCCGCCCAAAGGCTTGGTGTTCTTTGAAAAGGTTGTGAATGCCATCCATCAAGGCGCACCAAAGGCCAAAATTGCGTTCAACACCCGTCCGCAGGATACGGCGGAGGCCGCAGCGCGGTGGGTCGATAGGGCTTGAAGCTAGTCCCGCGCCATCATCGGCGGACTGTTGATTGATGGAGTCGGGCCGATTGGCGTGTTCTGGTTCGCCGGAGTGAAGGCGCTAGCGGGGACGGTATTGATTGGTACGGTGCGGGGCGTGCGGAAGGTGTGAAGGGCGGGCTGAGCTTTAGGATGCCAAAGCGCTCACACGGGGGAACACAAAAAAGGAAATTATCATGTCCAATATGACGTCTACTAGATAGCAGTGAAGAATTAGAAATTGTTCGTGATGTTCGCAAGAAAATTGAGAACCGCAATGATAACACCAGATTTCGTCAGTCTAGCCACAACCCCATAATATCGTGGCAATATTTGAAGCATCTACTACGCTCGGGGTTTACGCCTTCGCACAATGTGATTCAGAAAATCATCTTCGTTATCATGATCAGTCTCTGTATCTCCCCGCTCCTCCTCCGCGTCTTTGCCAGGCTTTTCCTTGTTAAATCGTTTGAGCTTGTTTTTTCTAGGGTCAGTTTTTGCTTCAGAGTCAGCTGGAGCGTAAGTAAGCATTGCTGGTTGTCGGCTTGGCAACAATTGCTGGACCTTCATCGGCACGGTGATCATTTCCGAGATATAAGCGCCATTGGAAAATAGACTATCAACTGATTTCAAAATGTCTTTTTTTAATTTTTCTCCTTGTTCTTTCGAAACAGACTTTGATGAAATCGCCTTTTCGATGTCTGTAAGAACCGACAGTCCATTTGACATGGTTACAAGGCTTGCGTTGATTTTTTGAGATTTCGCAAAGCGAATTCTGTCCCAGCTTTCTAGCAAAAGGTCTTTGAGCTTTGCGATAGCAGTAGCTACCCCAACTAAATCGAGAGATTTTTCGCTACCTGAATCAATTGATTTTACTATCAAGACGGATTTAGGATACTTGTGTATAGTTACTATACTATCATAAAGCCGTTCGATGTCTTGAGCTGATTTTACGAGCTCTGTGAGCTTTAGTGAGTCGTCATCATCGCTCAGCAAAAGGGTGAGGGTCGCGTTTCCTTTAGGATTTTCCGTTACGCCATCCTTTGGCGCCGAAGATTTTGATGCTCGGCCAATTAAACTGATTATATATTCAGAAAATTTCAAAAAAATGCGTGCATCGCGTGCTGCTACTATAAGTTCACGTGACGGGCCGTCTCCTTGTTGTTTAGCTCCACCTTGATCAAGAAGCACTGTGCTCCAAAGGTCCATGGCAAATAAATTCTTGAAACCAAAATTGTCAGCTAGTTGAAGAGCAGCTTCCGAAAGTTTAGATGAAGCAACAGCATATGCTGGCATTTCTTCGGCCATAACCTTGAACAACCTAGGATTGGAACTGCTGCCTGGTGATACGTAATACTGTTCTAACTTTGACGAACTTAAGATGTCCTGGAGTTCCTCAATAGCGCCAACAATTGTTTCACGTCTCACTTCATTCCCTCCAAGATAATGAAAATCCATTGGTTTTTTCAATTAAAAGCAAAAAAAATAGCAAAAAGCAACTTTGGATTACCATTTTTAGTGTTTTCAATTGTACCGCAGAGGCAAATGACCCAGTGGACACGGAATTTAGTTGCTGCGTTCTGCCCATACCTATGTCAACAGCGCAAAGTAGAACTTGTGGCGACCTTACAGAGGTTAGCATCTGCTAATGGACTGATCTAACGAGACACCATTCAGTCCGACTTCGTTAAGTAAGCAAACGGACGCCATCTCACTCCGCCGCCTCTTTGCGTGGCCGCCGCAGCACATCCTTCAAATACTGCCCGGTATAGCTCTTGGCGACCTTCACCACATCCTCCGGCGTTCCAACGGCCACGATCTCGCCGCCGCCGTCGCCGCCTTCAGGCCCCATGTCGATGATCCAGTCCGCCGTCTTGATGACTTCGAGATTGTGCTCGATCACCACCATGGAGTTGCCCTGGTCCACAAGCTCATGCAGAACTTCGAGAAGCTTTTTGACGTCATGGAAATGCAGCCCCGTCGTCGGCTCATCGAGCAGGTATAAAGTGCGGCCCGTGGCGCGCTTGGCCAGTTCCTTGGCGAGCTTCACGCGCTGCGCCTCGCCGCCCGAGAGCGTGGTCGCCTGCTGGCCGACCTTGATATAGCCAAGGCCCACGCGCTCCAGCGTATCCATCTTGCTGCGCACTGAGGGCACGGCGCGGAAGAACTCCGCGGCTTCCGCAACCGTCATATCCAGAACATCGGCAATCGACTTGTCCTTGAACTTGATATCCAAAGTCTCGCGGTTGAAGCGCTTGCCGTGGCATTCATCGCAGGTCACATACACGTCCGGCAGGAAGTGCATCTCGATCTTGATGACGCCATCGCCCTGGCAAGTCTCGCAGCGCCCGCCCTTCACATTGAACGAGAAACGCCCCGGCCCATAGCCGCGCGCCTTGGCTTCGGGGAGCCCTGCAAACCAGTCGCGGATGAAGGTGAAGGCGCCTGTGTAAGTCGCAGGGTTCGAGCGCGGCGTGCGCCCGATGGGCGATTGGTCAATGTCGATGATCTTGTCGAGTTGTTCCGTGCCCTTGATGTCATCATGGGCGAGCGGCGCCTCGCGCGTGCCCATCAGCTTGCGGGCAAGTGCGCGGTACATGGTGTCGACAACCAAAGTGGATTTGCCGCCGCCTGAAACGCCGGTCACGCAGGTGAACACGCCCAAAGGAATTTCCGCCGTGACGTTTTTCAGATTGTTGGCGCGCGCCCCCGTAACCTTGATGCTGCGCCCCTTTTCCCAAGGGCGGCGCTTCTTGGGGAGCGGCACCTGCTGGAAGCCGGTGAGATATTGCCCGGTGAGACTGTTGGGGTTGGCCATGACTTCAGCCGGCGTCCCTTGGGCCACGATATGCCCGCCGTTGACACCTGCGCCGGGTCCAATGTCGAGCATGTAGTCCGCCATGCGAATGGCATCTTCATCATGTTCCACCACGATCACCGTATTGCCGATGTCGCGGAGATGGGTGAGGGTTTGCAGCAGCCTTGCATTGTCGCGCTGATGGAGGCCGATGGATGGCTCGTCCAGAACATAGAGGACGCCGGTAAGACCAGACCCAATTTGCGAGGCCAGACGAATGCGCTGGCTTTCCCCGCCCGACAAGGTTCCCGACACGCGGCTGAGCGACAGATAATCCAGCCCCACATCAACGAGGAATTTCAGACGTTCGCGGATTTCCTTCAGGATGCGCGCAGCAATTTCATTCTGCTTTGCCGTCAGCTTTTGATCGAGTTTGCGGAACCACTCATCGGCATTGCGGATCGAGAATTGCGACACTTCGCCAATATGTAGCTTGTCGATCTTGATCGCGAGCGTCTGCGGTTTCAGGCGATAACCATGGCAGGCCTGGCATTCATGATCAGACTGGAATTGCGCAAGCTCCTCGCGCATCCATTCGGAATCCGTCTCGCGCCAGCGCCGCTCGATGTTGCCCAAAACGCCTTCAAAGGCTTTCTTGTTCTTGTAGGTACGAAGCCCATCATCATAGGTGAAGGTCACTTCCTCTTCGCCCGTGCCATTTAGGATCACATCCCGCGCCTTCTTGGGCAAATCCTTCCAAGGCGCTGTCATCGAGAATTTATAGTGCTTGGAGAGGGCCTCCAATGTCTGCGTGTAATAGGGCGAGGTCGCCCCCGTCTTGGCCCAGGGCACAATGGCCCCTTGCCGCAGCGACAATGAGCCATCCGGCACCACAAGCTCCGGCTCAAATTTCAATTCCGTGCCCAAGCCATCGCAGGTCGGGCAGGCGCCGAACGGATTATTGAACGAGAAGATGCGAGGCTCAATCTCGTCAATCGAGAAGCCAGAAACCGGGCAAGCAAAGCGCTGCGAGAAGATCACGCGCTCATGGGTTTCATTGGCGGACTTATTGGCGCTGTCTTCCTTGGTCTGTGAGGGCGGCAAGGGCTTGTCGGCAAACTCGGCCACGGCCAGCCCATCGGCCAGCTTCAATGCGGTTTCAAAAGAATCTGCGAGCCGTGTGCCCAGATCAGGCTTCACAACGATGCGGTCCACCACCACGTCAATGTCGTGCTTGTATTTCTTGTCGAGCGTCGGAACAGCGTCGATCTCATAGAACTGGCCATCAACCTTGACGCGCTGGAAGCCCTTCTTCTGGTATTCAGCAAATTCCTTGCGGTATTCGCCCTTGCGCCCACGCACCACAGGCGCCAGCAGATAAAGCCGCGTACCTTCGGGCAGGGCTAAAGTCCGGTCCACCATCTGCGTGACGGTCTGCGCTTCAATGGGAAGGCCCGTGGCGGGCGAATAGGGGATGCCCACGCGCGCATAGAGCAGGCGCAGATAGTCATATATCTCCGTCACCGTGCCCACGGTGGAGCGCGGGTTGCGGCTGGTGGTCTTTTGCTCAATGGAAATCGCAGGAGACAGACCATCAATCTGGTCAACGTCCGGCTTCTGCATCATCTCAAGGAATTGCCGCGCATAGGCCGACAGCGATTCCACATAGCGGCGCTGGCCTTCAGCATAGATCGTATCAAAGGCGAGCGAGGATTTGCCAGAGCCCGAAAGCCCCGTGAACACAATCAGCTTGTCGCGCGGCAGCTCGACCGAAATATTCTTGAGATTGTGCTCGCGCGCACCCTGAACAGAAATGACTCGTTTATAGGACATGAGACTCCACTAGATCAAAACAGGAACGAAAACAAGAATGCTGCTTGCACCTTGCCAGCACATACGGTGATCAGGTGTCAGCAGTTTGGGGATATCCACAGTGATTCTCGCCGGGAACTGCATGTGGGGTCTCGAACTTGAAAAAACAACAAATCCTGCGCGATGTCTTTGGCTATGACAGTTTCCGCCCCGGTCAGGAGGCCATTGTCGATAGCCTTCTGGCGGGCCGCAATGTTCTGGCGGTGATGCCCACGGGTAGCGGCAAATCCCTGTGCTTCCAGATTCCGGCGCTGGTGAAGAACACGCTGACCATTGTGGTCTCGCCCTTGGTCGCCCTGATGCAGGATCAGGTAGCGGCGTTGAAACTGGCAGGCGTTCCAGCAGAAACCATCAATTCGGCGGCCAGCCGCGAAGACAATGTGGTCATCTGGCAGCGCCTCGCGGCAGGGGCTGTGCGCATTCTTTATCTGGCACCCGAACGCCTGATGACCGACCGGATGATCAGCGCGTTGCAACGCTTGAACGTAGGCTTGATTGCAGTCGACGAGGCGCATTGCATTTCACAATGGGGCGCATCCTTCAGGCCCGAATATGATGCCTTGCAGAATTTGAAATCAGCCTTTCCCGGAATCCCCATCGGCGCTTTCACCGCCACAGCCGATGAAGCGACGCGGCGTGACATGGTGACAAAGATTTTTGGCGGGCAGGCCGATGTGTTTGTTGCAGGCTTTGACCGGCCCAACATCAAGCTTACGGTGGAGCCCAAAACCAACGCCAAGCGCCAGATGCTGGATTTTCTCGACGACCGCAAAGGCGAAAGCGGCATCGTCTATGCCCTGTCGCGCAAGAGCGTCGAGGGCTGGGCGGAATTTCTGAAAGACGAGGGCTATCGCGCCTTGCCCTACCATGCTGGAATGTCAGCCGAGGCCCGAGCCGAGAACCAGAACATCTTCATGGCCGAGAAGGGCGTGATCATCTGTGCCACAGTCGCCTTTGGGATGGGGATCGACAAGCCTGATGTGCGTTTTGTCTTTCATGCCGATCTGCCCGCTACGCTCGATGCCTATTATCAGGAGATTGGCCGCGCCGGACGCGATGGGGAAGCGGCAGATGCCCATATGATCTTCGGCATGCAGGACGTGATGATGCGCCGCAAGTTCATCGACGGTGAGGAGGGCGATCCCAAATATATCAAGCAGCAACATGCAAGGCTGCGCGCGCTGGTGAACTATGGTCAGGCGACCACCTGCCGGCGTCAGGTGTTGCTGCAATATTTTGGCGAGGCCTCGGAGCCTTGCGGCAATTGCGATGCCTGCCTGGGGGTTGTGGGATTGGATCAGAGTCAGGTTGCAGGATTGATCCGTGGACGGAAGAAATCACGATCCTTCCCTGCGGCTCAACCCACAGCTACAATTGATCCGCGATCAGAGGGCTTGCTCCAGCATTTGAAGGCGTTGCGAATGCGCCTCGCGAAATCTCGCGGTGTTCCGGCCTATGTGATTTTCTCGGATCGCAGCCTGATCGACATGGCGGCAAGAGTTCCATTGACGCGCTGGGATTTTGGCGAAGTCCATGGGGTGGGGGCCGCTAAGCAGGAACAGTTTGGTGACGTCTTCCTATCCGAAATTGCTTCTTTTGTGAGAAGTGCTGGGCAAAGGGCCAGACCTTGAGAAATTCCTGAAACCATCTGTCTCAGGATTAAGGTTCTTCAATTGCGCTCGCGGTGTTATTGATGGCTGCCCGAGGGAATCGGGGGGATTTCAATAAGACAGGGAGCACTATGATGTTAAAGGAATTCAAGGAATTCGCACTGAAGGGGAATGTCTTGGACCTCGCTGTTGGCGTGATCATCGCCGGAGCTTTTGGTGCCATCATCAAGTCCATGGTGGAAGACATTTTGATGCCAGCCATTGGCATGATTTTCGGCGCACCCGATTTTTCAGCTATTCAATTGGGCGCATTGGGCATTGGTAAATTCCTGAATGCTGCGGTGAGTTTTGTGTTTGTTGCCGTGGCACTGTTCGTTCTCGTCAAGGCGGTGAACAAGATTTTGCCAAAGCCGATTGTTGTTGTTGAAGAGAAGCCTGCAGAGGTGGTCGAGAAGAAGCCTGCCAAACCCGCAGCGCGCAAAGCAGCCAAGAAATAAATTCTGCTTTTCACAAAGGGCCGGACGTGTTCCGGCCTTTTAATTTTCGCGGTGTTCAACACATTGAAATGTTCGCCGAGAGACTCTTGACATTTTCCGTAGTGGGTCCATGATTCAAGTTATCAGCAGCAGTGATTGGCGCTGACTTGAGCCTGAAGTTCAACAGTTACGGAGGGGCCTATGACTCCACCTAATCACCATGCAGGGTCGCGATAGACTGCGGCCAATTTCTGTCTAACTGTCGATTGAATATCTGCAGCGCTGGGCAGAAATTCCAGATCATATCATTGTAGATTTATGAAACGTCGAAACGTTTATGGGTTCGGTCTCAACCGGATCGTTTCAAGCTAAAACTCGATCCTCGAGGGCCCCGCTGGCGCAATCAATGTCGCAGCGGGGCTAGTCGTTTGTTGTTCAGTTTGTGCTGTGATTGGTCGTCGAGATGTAGGTCTCGTCTTCCTGCCCATCGCGTTCAAACTTCAGGAAATCATAATATCCGCAATGGCCTTCGCCGGGGAATATCCGGCAGGTCGAGGGTCGTGCATGATAAATCGTGCAGCGCCGCGCGTCTGTGTCAAAGAACTGGCAGATCTTGCCATAATGGGTATCCGCCTTGCGCCGCATGATGCGCGCATAACCATGGGCCTTCTTGAAATACTTTTTTTCAGCTTGTGCTTCAGTCAATCCGAAGTGCTTTGCGATGCGTGCGGCGTCCTTGTCTTTGACTTCAATCACCGGATAGGAGCAGCAATAGCCCGGGCATTTCAAACAATCATATTTCGCTTTGCCAGCCATGTAAGACTCAAAAAATTGTTGCGACGGTATGTGGTGGCTGAATTTCCGTTGTGGTTCAAGCCAATGCGAAAAGAATCCGCATGTTGCAACGGGTTTTGCACAGCTGCTTTGTCGCAAACTCTGATGGGCGATTTAATTCGCGGCCTTGGCCGTCGCCTGTTTGATCTGGTTGAACTTCTTGTTGGTCTCGACAATCTCGCCCATCAGCCATTCGCGGAACGCCCGTGCTGGCCCTGATTCACGGCTGCCCTTCTTGCGCACCACCCAATAGGCGCCATGGTCTTTCATGTCGAAATTGAAGGGGCGCACCAGCCAGTTTTCGAGGAGGCTGTCCGTGCATAGAATTTGATCGCCCAGGGCAAAACCCTGGCCCGCTTCAGCAGCCTCCAAAGCCAGCTGGTTTTGCAGGATGGCACCGCGGCCCTCAGCGACACCTTGAACGCCTGCGGCTGAAAGCCAATCATTCCACCATTGCTTCTTGTCTTCATGGAGGAGGTTGAGAGTGAGCAGGTCCTTGGCCACAATGCCCGGGTGCTGGTTTAAATATTTTGGCGCGCAGACCGGAAAGATCACCACGTCGGACAGCTTGACGGCCTCGACATTGGACCAGCCGCCCAAGCCATAGCGCAAGCCCACGTCGACATCCTCGGCATAGAAGTCGACAACATCGTTGGAAGGATCAATCGCGAGTTCAATGTCGGGGTGCAAAGAACTGAAGCTGCCCAGTCGCCCGATTAGCCAGCGCGAAGCAAAAGCGGGCTGGACTGAAACTTTGAGCACCCGCGCATCGCCGACAGCGGCAGCCTCGCGCGAAGCATCGGCCAATTGGTCAAAGAGCGGTGTCAACCTGGTTCCGAAGCGCCGGCCCGCCTCGGTCAATTCCACGCCACGCCCGGTGCGAATGAAAAGGGTGGTGCCGAGATATTCTTCAAGTTCCCGCATATGCCGGCTGATCGCCGCGGGCGTGACAAAGAGCTCATCAGCCGCGTCAGAAAAACTGACGCTGCGGGCGGCAGCTTCAAAAGCCTTGAGCGCATTGAGTGATGGGAGTCGGCGAGCCATAACCCATATAGACCTAAATCAAGGACATGTAACTTTTTCTGACGTGTCACATGACTTTTCACAGTTTGAGATTTCAAACCTAAAAGCCTATCTCGTTGGTGTCAGAAGACGTTACAGGAGACCACCATGAACACCTCAATTTTCGAAGCCTATTCAAACATTTACAATGTTGCCATGATGCGCAATATCAAGTCATTGGAAGCCGCCCCCGTTGCTCCCCGCAGCAATGAGCCACGCTTTTCCTCGCTGGTAAAATTGTTCCGCCGTGCATAACACCCGGACGGCTCATCAGAACCGCAATTGACAAGGTCCCAGAATTTGGGGCCTTGTTTTTTGACCGAAAATAGAACATATAAGGAACAATATGCCTTGTGGACGACGGTCAGTTTTGAACCACGGCCCCCGGCAAAAGGTTTATGAGGGGTTCAAAGGAGTTTTGACATGGCTGGATCAGTGAACAAGGTAATTTTGGTGGGCAACTTGGGCAAGGACCCAGAGGTGCGTCATACCCAGGATGGCAAGCCCATCGTCAATCTGTCGATCGCGACGTCTGAAAACTGGCGCGACAAATCTTCGGGCGAGCGCAAGGAAAAGACCGAATGGCACCGCGTGGTGATTTTCAATGAAAACCTCGCCAAGGTGGCCGAGCAATATTTGAAGAAGGGCTCGACAGTTTACATTGAAGGTTCGTTGCAAACCCGCAAATGGACTGACAAGGATGGGGCGGAGAAATACTCAACCGAAGTCGTTCTGCAGAATTTCAACGGCACGCTGACCATGTTGGGCGGCAGGCCGGGTTCAGGTGACAGCTCCGGCCCAAGCGGTGGTGATGAGTTTGGTGCTGCGAGCCCCATGGACAGGCCGCGCTCCTCAGCCAAGCCCGCAAGCTTTACCCGTGACCTCGACGACGAGGTCCCGTTCTGATGCTCGACCATGTTGGGATTGCCGTCAGTGACTATGCCAAGGCCAAGGCGTTTTATGTCGCGGCGTTGCAGCCGTTAGGGATCACGCTCCAGATGGAAGTCACGCCAGAAATGTCGGGCGGCACCTGGCATGCGGGATTTGGCAAGCCCGGCAAACCTTTCTTCTGGATCGGTACTGGCAAGAAGGCCTCAACCGGCCTTCATCTGGCGTTTCCCGGATCACGCGCCCAAGTGTCTGCGTTCTATAAGGCCGCCATCGCCGCAGGGGCCAAGGATAACGGCCCGCCGGGCTTGAGACCCGAATATCATGAAAACTATTATGGCGCCTTCGTGCTTGATGCCGATGGCAACAACATCGAGGCCGTATGCCACGAGCCGGGCTGAAAGCGCGCACCAAGGGCCAGCCGCTCACAAGCCCGGTGAAGAATTTGGCCGAGCTTCGCAACATCGGCAAAGCGATGCTGCTCGATTTTGAAATGCTGGGGATCACCAGCGTTCAACAACTGGCAGGCCAGGATGTTGACGAACTCTATGTCAGGTTTTGCCACATCACAGCTTCTCGCCACGACCCTTGTGTCCACGATACGTTTGCCGCCGCCATTCATCAGGCCAAAACCGGTGAGGCGTTGAATTGGTGGGCCTTCACGCCGCTGCGCAAGGCGCGCCAAGAGGCCGGGACATTTCCTGATGTGATTGTCGGCTGACAGTCTCATTTGAATTTGCCATCATGGCTACAAAAAAGGGAGACACTGGACCATGAAGCGCTGGATGATTGTTGCTTGCGGTGTCCTTGCGCTGATGTGTTCAGAGGCACGCGCCGAAGATTCCTATCTCGACAACCGCTCAAGCGCTGAAAGCCTGGTTCGCTCATTCTACAATGCGGTGAACCTGCACCAATATGCCCGGGCCTATGATTATTTTTCCACGCCGCCCGTCAAGGATTTCGACACGTTTCAAAAAGGCTTTGACGGCACCGATCATGTTGATGTGCTGATTGGCGATGTCGTAGGCGACGGAGCGGCAGGCTCCATATTTTACTCAGTGCCCACCGCCATCAGGGCCAAGGGCACAGACGGCAAGTTCAAGTTCTTTGCTGGCTGCTACACAGTGCGGGCCATCAACGGCGCCATTCAAGAGCCACCCTCGCGTCCTTTTCAAATCGACAAGGCCAGCCTGAAGCCCATCAAGGAAGATGACTATCATGGCTATCAGCTTCCCAAATGCAGTGATCAGGCGGCTGAGACACCCGAACCCGAAGACAGCTTAGCCGCAGCCAAGGCACGTTTCGTAGGCGATCTTTCTGGCCAGTGCGACAAAACGGCGGAGACATTGGGTGGAACGAATGATCCTGCCGTGTTCCCGATCTCCTATCATCAAAAGGGGGCCGCCAAATCCGACCCTGACCAGAAGGTGACGCTCTACGTGTTCGAATGTGCCATGGCCGCCTATAACGCCAGCGAAGTTTTCTACATGTTTGATAACGTCGTCGGCCTTCATCGCTTGAGCTTTGCCGAACCTCACATGGATATTGTCTATGCACCAGGTGGCGAAGACGACAGCAAGTTGAAATCCATGAAGGTCAATGGCTTCACCGCCACCGAGTCGCTGATCAACGCAGAATTTGACGAAAAAACCAATTCAATCAGCTCATTTTCCAAATGGCGCGGCATAGGCGATGCCTCATCAAATGGCACCTGGGTCTTCGATGACGGCCAATTTGTCCTGAAAGATTATGACGTTGACCCCACTTATGACGGGGAAGAGAACTCCATTACAGTGATCAAGGCCGGCAAAATAAAGCTTGCGCCCTAAAACAGCCTCATTTAGACGTTTTGTGCGCTGCAACATAGTTTCTGAGGCCAAAATGAATCACCTGAAAACTGCCGTCACTGCGGCCGCCCTTGTTGTTGCGGCATGCACCGCTGCCAAAGCTGGCGATGCCCTCAACGCATCCGACATTCGCAACCTGCTTCCGGGCCGCTTTGAGGTGACTGTGATGGGCTCTATCAACATGACAATCGCGCTGCGCTCAAACGGCACCGTGCTCGGCACTTCAAAGGGTGACAGCGACACAGGCCATTGGACCTTGAATGGCTCTCACCTGTGCATCGGTTTCAACAAGTGGCTGGGCGGCCAGACGCGCTGTTCTTCGTTAATCAGCCAAGCCGGATACTATGAAGGTTCGGGCTTTACTTTCCGGCCAATTTAGCCTCTGAAAACACTGTGATTTCACTGTCATTTTCTTGAAGAAAATGACTGATGCGCCTATGCTTGACAGCAACTGAACGAGTCGGATTTTCAAACGATCCCGTGACGTTCAAAACCCTGTTCCGATCAAAGGTTCATCCGCTCCGTGGCTTCAAAAAACGACGACAAGCAAGGCCTGCCGCCTGCCAACCCCAATGAGATTTCGCCCATTTCCATAGAAGAGGAAATGCGCAAGAGCTATCTCGACTATGCCATGAGCGTCATCGTCAGCCGCGCACTTCCCGATGTGCGCGATGGCCTGAAGCCGGTGCATCGCCGCATCCTCTATACCATGCATGAAAACGGCTTCACGCCGGACAAGCCCTACAAGAAATCAGCCCGTATCGTCGGCGACGTGATGGGCAAATATCACCCGCATGGCAACCTCGCGATCTATGACGCATTGGTCCGCATGGCGCAGGATTTCTCGCTGCGTCTGCCATTGATCGACGGGCAGGGCAACTTTGGCTCCGTCGATGGCGATCCACCAGCCGCAGATCGTTATACCGAAAGTCGCTTGGCCAAAACGGCCATGCCCTTGCTTGATGATCTCGACAAGGAAACGGTCGATTTCCAGGCCAACTACTCCAACGAGTTTCAGGAACCCACAGTTCTGCCCGCCAAATATCCCAATCTTCTGGTCAATGGCTCAGGCGGCATCGCCGTCGGCATGGCCACCAATATGGCGCCTCACAATTTGGGCGAAGTGATTGATGCCACGCTGGCCGTCATGGATAATCCGGCAGTCACCATTGAAGAGTTGCTGCCGCTCATTCCCGGCCCTGATTTTCCAACAGGCGGAATCATTCTGGGACGCGCTGGCATCAAAAGCGCCTTCCTCACTGGCCGAGGCTCAATTGTCTTGCGCTCGCGCGTCGAGGTTGAGGAAATTCGCAAAGACCGTCAGGCGCTGATTGTCACGGAAATTCCATATCAGACTAACAAATCACATATGATCGAAAAGATCGCGGATCTTGTGCGTGACAAGAAGATCGAAGGCATTTCCGACATTCGCGATGAAAGCTCGCGCGAGGGCATGCGCGTTGTGATCGAATTGAAACGCGATGCGGAGCCTGAAATCGTTCTCAACCAGCTCTGGCGCTTCTCGCAATTGCAGAGCTCCTTCAGCGTCAACAACATTGCCTTGCTGCGCGGGCGGCCAGAACAGCTTCACTTGCTCGACTTGCTGCAGGCCTTCATTGCCTTCCGCGAGGAAGTTGTCACAAAGCGCACTAAGTTCCTGCTCAAGAAAGCGCGAGACCGCGCCCATGTGTTGGTAGGTCTTGCCATTGCCGTGGCCAACATTGATGAAGTCATCAAGCTGATCCGGTCTTCAAAGGATTCCGGCGAAGCGCGTGTGGCCTTGATGGCCAGAGCCTGGCCCGCCAAGCAATTGGCACCGTTGATCGCGCTCATTGCCGATCCGCGCCATGGTTTGCGCGCTGATAGTAAGTATGTGCTGTCCGAAGAACAGGCGCGTGCCATTTTGGAACTGCGCCTGGCCCGGTTGACGCAATTGGGTCTCGATGAAATTTCAGCAGAGCTTGAAAAGCTGGCGCTTGAAATCAAGGATTATCTCGAAATCCTGGGCTCGCGTGCGCGAGTGCAGGCCATCATTCGTGGCGAACTCACCGAAGTCAAAACCAATTTTGCCACACCACGCAAAACCCAGATCGTGGAAAATGAAGGTGAAGTTGAAGACGAAGATCTGATCCAGCGTGAGGACATGGTCGTCACCGTGAGCCATGCGGGTTACGTGAAACGTGTGCCGCTGTCGGCCTATCGCGCCCAACGCCGTGGTGGTAAGGGCAGGGCGGGTGTTCAGGTGCGCGACGAAGATTTCGTCACCAAGCTTTTTGTGGCCAACACCCACACGCCCATTCTGTTCTTCTCCTCTGCGGGCATGGTCTACAAGCTGAAAACCTGGCGTCTGCCAATCGGCAATCCGCAAGCGCGGGGCAAGGCAATGATCAATCTGCTGCCCCTTTCCTATGGCGAACGCATCACCACCATCATGCCGATGCCAGAGGACGAGACAACCTGGGGCAATCTGCAGATTCTATTCGCCACACAGACCGGCGATATTCGCCGCAATGAATTGTCGGATTTTGAAAGCATCAACCGCGCTGGCAAGATCGCCATGAAGTTGGAGCCGGATGATGCGCTGGTCGGCGTTGAAACCTGTTCTGACGATCAGGACGTGTTGCTGACCACGGCGCTAGGCCAATGCATCCGCTTTGCCGCAACGGATGTGCGCGTGTTCCAGAGCCGTGGTTCAACCGGCGTGCGGGGCATCAGGCTTGAGGACGGCGACAAGGTGATCTCCATGTCGATCATCCGCCATGTCGAAGCTTCAAGCGATGAGCGTCAGGCGTTTATCAAGATGTCGCGCGCTGTGGCAGGTGAAGCAACGGATGCGGGAACCTCCGACGAAGAACTGTCAGCCGAGGCCACGATCGGCCAGGAACGCTATGCCGAAATGGGTGCTGCCGAACAGGTCATCCTTACGGTCTCGGCCAATGGCTATGGCAAGCGCACATCATCCTATGAATATCGCATCACCAATCGCGGCGGCAAAGGCATAACGGCAATGGCGGTCAATGATCGCAATGGCCCATTGGTGGCGTCCTTCCCCGTCGAAGACAGCGACGAAATCATGCTGGTGACCGATGGCGGCCAATTGATCCGCTGCCCGGTTGAGGGAATTCGCAAAGCAGGTCGTTCAACGCAAGGTGTCATCGTCATCGACACGGCGGATGACGAACATGTGGTCTCGGTCGAACGGATCAGCGAAGAGGAAGCAGACGCAGGGGCTGGCGGAACGGAGTAATCCGTCAGCCGCAAATCTTCTTGAGCGCCTGCCATTGTTCGGGAGTCATCGGCGGCTTTGCCACTTGGCCCGCAGGCAAAGGCTTAATTAGCTTGATGCGATCTTCCGTGCCTGGATGATTGGCAAAGATATTGCCCAGTGCCGCGAATGGCCCAGTGCCGACGCCATGGTCTTTTTCGATTTTCAGGACCTTTTCAAAGAATGATTTGAGGCCCATTGGGTCAATCGAGGCATTGACCAAAGCTGTCCGCGCGTATTCGTCGGCTTGGGCCTCCATGGCGCGGCTGTGTTCGAGCAGGGCCGCAAGGAAAGCGGCATTGGCGACTGTGTTGCCGCCATTGGAGCCTGTCACCAGACTGGCCAGAACCTGAAAACCAGTCAGCCTGATCATCTGCGCTTCAGGATGTCGATAATTCACATGGCCAATCTCATGCGCGAGAACTCCAGCGAGTTCTTCGGGTGTATCGGCCTGGTCGAGCAGCTTTCGCGTGATGATGATGTTCCCGCCGGAGACTGCAAAGGCGTTCATCACAGGAATATCATAAACATGAACCGAAACTGCAGGCAGGTCAGGCGTTCCCTCGGCGAGAGTGCCAATAAGTGCACCCAGTGCCGCTTGTCCATCCGCCGTGTCACAGCGCTTGGCTCCTTCGGCCATGGCCGCTTCAATGGCATTTCCAGTGCGTATGCGCCAACTATTGGGCATCACATGGGCAAGCTGGTCGGGCATGAAATACAAAACGATCCAAGTGGCCAAGGCCACAAAGGCCAATCCGCCCACGATCCAGCCAAAAATCCGACCCACATCACCGCTGGAAATTCCGCCCTTGAGTTGTGGCGCGCGTTCAATCAAAGACACGATAAATGCTTCATCTCGCAGCACCAGCCTCGCACCCGGCCAGCTATCATGGGTAAGCCTGAACACTTGCCCCAATGCGGGTGGATCAATGGCGTGAAGGCCCGAAACTGGCCAAATGATCTTACCAACATTGCTGCCTGAAATCGCAATGGCAGTTCCGTCAAAGACAACTGTCACAGGATTTTCGCCCGCCGTCTTTCCATCAAAATAAGTTGCTGCAACGGCCATCACCAAGCTCCAATATCAAAGGCATCAGCAAGGCCTTCACCCCGCGTGGGCATGGCCGCCACCGATTGCTGAATGCGCGCGATATCAACCGCACCTTCCAGTTTGAGCCGGCTGAATACATAGCGCAAGGTGCGCTGAGCAATGAACGGTGCGCCAATTCCCAAAGTAAATAGCGCCAGCAGAACATTGCCGATGACCAGCCAGATATAGCTTCCAGCTTTCGCATCGAGTTTGAATTGCGCGCCATCAAAGCGGGTGCAATCGGCGAAGTATCGCATGGTCTTGGTGGTATAAACGGTCCACAGGATCGGCACGACCAGAATGAAAACCAAAATACCCGCTGCAAAAAAACCAATGATGCGCCACACCGTCCAAAGATCAGCGGTGGTTGGTTTGGGAAGATCAGTTTTCTCGCGGAAAACTCGGCCAAATGCTGCGCTGACTTCCGTTCCTATCACCGAGTAGAATTCCATGCCGGCCCATACCACCCCGACAATGATGACCAAAAGTGTGAGAAACCAGCAAACGGCGTAAGTCGGGTAAAGTTTTCCGGCCTGTCCTTTGAATTTGAATGTGGCATCGCCAAACTGCATGTTGCCGATCATCTGTTCTTGCAACACCGTGTCCATGACTGGCGTTGCCCAGCCAAGCGACATGCCCTTGGCCAATATGGCACCGAAATAGGTAAGGCTATAGGTGAAAGCCGAGCCCGCCAATGTTCCACGAATGCCGCGCCACAAGGTGCGTGAGAGTTGATATTTGCGCTGTTTATAAATCGCAAAACCCCACAACAGATAGACCAACAGGAAGAACAGGCCCTGCAGTCCGGCCAGCGAGGGATTATCATGCCCGAGCCACAGGCCAAGCCCTGCTGAAACCACCACGTAAGGCAGAATAAACAGCCCGAACACCATCAAAAACCCGCGAAAAAGTTCACCACCCGTGCCCGTATATTCAAGGGGCTCTCCATTGATATGGATGCAGCTCCAAATATGCCTCCGCACTCGCGTTTTGGCCCAGAAGCGGAAAATTGTGAGCGTCACTATCCCCAGAAGGAAGTTCACAACTGCAATCTTCAGCAAGCCAGGCCGCGGCTCATAGCTGAACTGCAACGCGAAGGGCTGGCTGGGTGGAGAATCTGTCATGGGGCCACTCTGCCATTTTCTGAACATTGATAAAGCGCCAGTTTTCCCAGTCTGTTGCCAAAACGCAACAGTCACACAAATTGTCGCATGCATCCAAATGCTGGCCACACTCCGCCGCAATTGAAAACTAACCAGAATTTCGCGTTTTCCGTCAATCGGTGGGCGCGCTTTAACTCTTACAGTGCAATCTTGCGTATCGGGAACGGCTAGTCGGGCATGAATTTCATCAAAAACAAGACACTGGCGCTAGGCCAGATGGGAAGGTGCCTTATGCATCTGCTCGTTCTGTTCTTGTTTGTTCAACCGCTGCATGCCGACGATGGCGGTGGGTTTTTCTCATATTTTCCGCGTGTCCCCGATTTGCATTTGCCGAAGCTGGACTTGGTTAATCCGTTCCGGTCTGATGATTTCAAACGCGCCCGCAGTGCCTATGCCAACGGTGATTTTGAACAGGCACGGTTGTATTTCCAGAAGTCGTCTGAAGACGGCAACATGGTTGCTGATTGGTATCTGGGGCATATGTACCGGTTGGGTCGTGGTGTTCCTCCGTCGCCGGCCATCGCCTATTCCTATTATAGCCGGGTGGCCGAAAACTTCGATCCGGAAGAGCCAGATCAAACCCGGTTGCGAATAGAAATCGACAGCCAGCTTCGCGTTGCGGATTATCAGCGTATCGGCATTCCGGCCTCGGGCCTCAAGGCCAATCCGCAAGCCGCTGCCCGCACATTTCTGAAATTTGCCACCAACTATGGCCATCCAAGAGCACTTTATGCTTTGGGTGTAATGAGCATTGAAGGCGAAGGTTTGAAGCAAAATCCGCAGCAGGGTCTGAAATGGCTTTATGCCGCCTGCCGCAAACGCAGTGCTGAGGCTGCGGCATATCTGGGCGAACTCTACGCCGCCGGACAAGTCGTGCCCAAAGATGATACCCGGGCGTTAACGTGGTACATCATCGCCAGCAGAAGTGTCGCCCAAGATGAAAATCCCGGAATTTTCGGCAGGCTCGATGTATTGCGCTTTGCAGCCTCCGAAGACGTAAGGATAGAAGCCGAAGCCCGCGCTCGCGTATGGATCGACCAGAACTCATACCCGGTGCAGGAATAGCCAAGAAATACTCACCGGTTGCTTGCAAGCAGCACTTGGAATGTGTCAATTAGGCCATGACCAATCACACCTCCAATAAACTGCCGCAACAAAAGCCAGGCCCTGTTAGGTCCTTGGGCGCGCAACGCGTCAGGCGCTATTTCTTTACCGGCCTGGTGATCACGGCACCGGTAGCGATCACTATTTGGGCGACACTATGGTTCGTCTCGACCTTCGATGGCATCGTCAAGCCGTGGATTCCCTCAATCTATAATCCTGATAATTATCTGCCGATCAAGGTTCCAGGCTTTGGCCTTGTTGTAGCACTTGTTGGCATTACGCTGATCGGTGCGCTGGCCACAAACATTTTGGGCCGCAGCCTGATTAACCTGTGGGACAGGTTGATTAACGGCACTCCGGTTGTCCGGTCCGTCTATAAAAGTTCAAAGCAAATTTTTGAGACGATATTTTCTGAGCAGGGCGCGTCCTTCCGCCAGGTCTGCTTGGTGGAATGGCCGCGCAAGGATTGCTGGTCGATTGGTTTTGTCTCTCGCGAATTGGACGGATCTGAAGTCGGCCTCGCCAAAGGCAAGGCCATGTATGCTGTCTATGTCTCCACCACTCCGAACCCCACTTCGGGCTATGTGTTCTTCGTTGATCAAAGTACGGTCAAAATCTTGTCGATGTCGGTTGAAGATGGTTTGAAACTGGTGATTTCCATGGGTTTGATTTTCCCAGACAAGCCCATGCCTCCCGAGCAGGAAGCACTCATCGCAAAGCCCTTGAAAAAGCCTAGCCGGAAGACAAAAGCCTGACGGCCGCATCACGTTCAAAGAGATAGAGCAGGTTACGCAACGCCTCGCCGCGCGGCGATAGCAGTTTCGGGTCGCGCGCCAGGACCAACTGCGCGTCGTCCCGCGCGGCAGCTAGCAAATCTCCGTGTACAGACAAATCCGCCATCTTGAACAAAGCCAGACCCGATTGCTGCGTCCCCAACATTTCACCAGCACCGCGCAGCCTCATATCTTCTTCGGCAATTCGAAAGCCGTCTTCGGTCTCGCGCATGATGCCAAGGCGGGCCTTGGCCATTTCACCAAGGGGCTCCTGATAGATAAGCACGCAGCTGGATTTGGCCGCGCCCCGACCAACGCGCCCGCGCAACTGGTGAAGCTGGGCCAGGCCAAAGCGCTCTGCATTCTCGATCACCATGATCGACGCTTCGGGAACGTCTACTCCGACTTCAATCACCGTAGTTGACACCAGAATGGATATGTCACCGCGCTTGAATTTCTCCATCACTGCGTCTTTTTCGGCACCCTTCAGGCGACCGTGAACAAGGCCAACCATGCCGGGAAAGATGGCAGCCAGGGATTCAAATCTTTGCTCTGCCGCAGCGGAATCAATCAATTCGCTCTCTTCAACCAGAGGGCAAACCCAATAGGCCCGAGCCCCCGCAGCCAATCCTCGCCGCAACCCCTCAATCACATCGTCAACGCGCGACAGAGGCAGCACCCTGGTATCAATCGGCTTTCGCCCCGGCGGCTTTTCGTCGAGTTTTGAAACATCCATGTCGCCATAGACGGTGAGGGCCAGAGTGCGGGGAATGGGTGTTGCCGTCATGACCAGCAAATCGGTGGCTTCGGCCGATTTGGCATGCAGGGCCAATCTCTGATGAACGCCAAAGCGATGCTGTTCATCAATCACCGCAAGTCCCAGATCATAAAACTCAACACCGTCTTGAAAGAGCGCGTGGGTGCCAATCAGGAGATCAATCGCCCCCAGCCGCAAGGCTTGCATGATGTCCTCACGCGCCTTGCCCTTTTCACGACCTGTGAGCAGCGCCACCTTGATATCCAGCCCGTCCACCAGTTTGGAAATAGACGCCATATGTTGCCGCGCCAGAATCTCTGTGGGCACCATCAAGGCCCCTTGCGCGCCACCTTCAATCACGGTGGCGAGTGCCAGAAGCGCCACGACTGTTTTCCCCGATCCCACATCCCCCTGCAACAGCCTGATCATGCGATTGGAAGACGCCATATCGGCGAGGATTTCTTCGCCCGAACGCTTCTGCGCTCCCGTGAGAGAATAGGGCAGGCGCGAAATGATGGCTTGGCGCAACTTGCCAGTGCCAGGTTGCTTGCGACCAGTGGCACGTTTCATCTGTGTACGGACCATCAGCAAAGCCAATTGGTTGGCCAGCAATTCATCATAGGCCAGACGCAACCTCGCCGGGGCCGTCACCTCAAGTGATGATGGCTCACTGGGCTGATGCAACGCGGTCAGGGCGTGAGCCATGTCGGGCCAAGCCTTGCGCCGAAGCCATTCGGCATCTTGCCATTCCGGCAGTTGTGGAAATTTCTCTAGTATTGCGACTGCGGATTTGTGCAACAGTTTGGAGGACAGTCCCGCTGTCAAAGGATAAACTGGCTCCAGCATCGGCAACTTGGAAAATTCATCGGCATTCACAACGTAATCTGGATGCGACATTTGCGCTTCGCTGCCATACCAGCTGATATCTCCTGAGATGAAACGCTTCTCGCCTGTGGGAAATTGCCGCGCCAAATGATCGGCATAGGTTGAAAAAAACACCAGCGACATGACGCCCGTGTCATCATAGGCCTCAATGCGATAGGGCAGGCGCGACCCGCGCGGCGGGGCCTTGTGTTTGCCGATTGTCACTTCAAGTGTCGCAATGCCCTGAACCGGCAATTGCGAAATGGTGCAGCAAAAGCGCCGGTCAATCAGATGGGATGGCAAGTGAAACAGAATATCGACCAGTCGCGCCTCATTCGCGTCAAAACGCAGGAGTTTTGAGAGCAAAACCGCCGATTTTGCCCCCACGCCTTTGAGCGAGGTGACATCGGCAAACAGCGGGTTGAGAACGGCGGGACGCATGGTTGCAGTTTCACCTCGAAATTGTTGCGGCGCAAGGGCAGCTGTGGCAATCCCCAGCCTTCCATGAGCAGTTCACACACAATGCTGGATACCGAGCGCCGCCGACTTTTATGGCGGGCGACGCATCGTGGCATCAAGGAAATGGATTTGATCGTCGGCGGTTATGCTGAAGCGAATCTTCCGACGATGGATGCGAGCGCTTTGAGCGTGTTTGCCGATATTCTTGAAATTCCTGATCAGCTGCTCCTCAGCTGGCTCACCAACCAGGAAATCGTGCCGGAGAACCAAAAATCCAAAATGCTAGATGATGTTCTGTCGTTTCGTCCAAGGCTCGACCCATGACGGCACTTGATCAACTTCTGCCCCGGTTGAAAATTCCGGTCCGGACAATTTTGTCTGGCCTGCCGGAAGGGCTTGATGGCTTGGTGCTGCCCAAGATCGCGCGCGCCATCGGGAATGTAGGTCTGGTTCACGTCTGCCGCGATGATCAACATTTGGCGGCTCTCGAAGAGCAGCTGCAGTTCTTTGATCCAACACTCACGCTGAAGCGCTTTCCGGCCTGGGATTGCCTGCCCTATGATCGTGTCTCGCCTTCGGCCGATGTTCTGGCTCGACGGCTGTCCACTCTGGCGTGGCTTGCCCAGAAGCCAGCCGAACCTTTTATTCTTCTCACCACCGTCAATGCTGTCTCGCAACGGGTACTAACACCAGCCCTCATTGCGGCAGGTGCGCGCGCCCTGAAGCCCGGCAACCGCATTGATGGCGAGAAACTGCAAAGCTTTCTCATTCACAATGGCTACACCCGCACCGGCACGGTGATCGACCATGGCGACTTTGCCGTGCGCGGCGGCTTGATCGACATTTTCCCGCCGGGCTCGGACGCACCGGTGCGTCTTGATTTTTTTGGGGATGCTCTCGAAAGCATCAGAAGTTTCGATCCCGAGACCCAACGCTCGACGGAGCAGCTCAAGCGGCTTGATCTTGTTCCGGCCAATGAAGTGATGTTGACCAAGGCCGCGATTGGCGGCTTCCGCACTGCTTATGCCGAGGCCTTTGGCGGCATCGACATCAATGATCCACTCTATGAAAGCATCACCAGCGGCCGTCGCTATCAGGGCATGGAGCATTGGCTGCCTTTGTTTCACGCGGAACTCGCCACACTCTTTGACCATGTGCCGGACGCGGTGTGGAGCCTCGCACCATCTTTCACCGAGTCGTTGCAGGCCCGCCACGAGCAAGTGACCGAATACTGCGATGCAAGAACCGAAGCGCTGCACAAGCAGAGCTTTGGAGCCGCACCCTATAAGCCCTTGCCTGCGAACCGCCTTTATCTGAGCCCCGATGAATTCAATCAGTTGGCTGTTGACCGCACGGTTCTAGAACAATCGCCCTTTGAACGGCCCGAAGCCAGTGCAATTTCTTTTGGAGGACGCCAAGGCAGGGGATTTGCGGCCGAACGCGCCCAAGGGCAGGGCCAGGTTTATGATGCCGTTCGTCAGCACACGGAGGATTTACGCAAATCTGGCAAGAAAGCGCTCATTGCCTGTTGGAGCGAAGGCTCGGCTGATCGCCTCGCATCCATTCTGAAGGACCACGAAGTTTCGCCACTGGTGACCTTGCAAAACTGGGCTGACGCCGAACGGCTGGAACAGGTCATCGTTGGTCTTGTGGTGCTGCCCCAGGAACAAGGCTTTGAAACCGATGATCTGGCCATCATTTCCGAACAGGATATTCTGGGCGACCGCTTGGTGCGCCGCGCCCGCAAGGCCAAGAAGGCGGCTGATTTCCTCAATGAACTTTCACTTCTGTCGCCTGGCGATTTGATGGTGCATGTCGATCACGGGATCGGCCGCTTTGAAGGCCTGAAGACCATCGAGGTGCAGGGCGCACCCCATGATTGTCTGTTGCTGATCTATGCCGAAAACGCCCGGCTGTTTCTGCCAGTAGAAAATCTCGAACTTCTGTCGCGTTACGGGTCCGAGAGCGAAAATGTCCAGCTCGATCGCTTAGGCGGCGGCGCGTGGCAGGCCAAAAAAGCCCGACTGAAACAGCGCATTCGTGAAATTGCCAATGATCTGATCAAGACGGCAGCCGCGCGCGAATTGAAGTCTGGCGATGTGTTGGTTCCACCCGAGGGCGCCTATGACGAGTTCTGCGCGCGCTTTCCCTATGAGGAAACCGAGGACCAACTCACGGCGATTGAAGCCGTTCTCGAAGATATGCAAAAGGGCCGCCCGATGGACCGGCTGGTCTGCGGTGATGTCGGCTTTGGCAAAACTGAAGTTGCCCTGCGCGCAGCTTTTGTGGCGGCTTATGCCGGCAAGCAAGTGGCAGTGGTGGTCCCCACAACGCTGCTGGCCCGCCAGCATTTCAAAACCTTCACCGATCGGTTCAAAGGCCTTCCGTTAAGGATAGCCCAAGCCTCTCGCCTTGTGGGCCGTAAGGAAATTGAACTGGTCCGCAAGGGCCTCGATGATGGCTCCATTGACATTGTGATTGGTACTCATGCCATTCTGGCCGAGGCGGTGAAATTCCGCGACCTTGGCCTCATGGTTGTGGATGAGGAACAGCACTTCGGCGTCAAACATAAAGAGCGCCTGAAGCAAATGCGCGCCAATGTGCACGTGTTGACGCTCTCCGCCACACCCATCCCGCGCACTTTGCAACTCGCCCTTTCTGGCGTGCGCGAAATGTCATTGATCACCACGCCACCACTCGATCGTCTTGCGGTTCGCACCTACATTTCGCCCTTTGATCCCGTCACCATCCGCGAGCATTTGCTGCGCGAACATTTCCGCGGTGGCCAGAGCTTCTATGTGGTGCCGCGCATTACAGATCTTGACCAAATTGCCGAATTTCTCCGCGAGGTTGTGCCAGAAGTTAAGTTCCGTGCTGCCCATGGGCGCATGGCCCCCACCGAACTTGAAGACATTATGACCGGATTTTATGACCGCTCATTTGATGTCCTGCTCTCCACCACAATTGTGGAATCGGGCCTTGATGTTTCAACCGCAAATACCCTGATCATCCATCGCGCCGATATGTTTGGTCTGGCACAGCTCTACCAGTTGCGCGGTCGTGTGGGCCGTTCCAAAGCCCGCGCCTATGCGCTGTTCACCACGCCTCCCGGTAAAGTGTTGAACCCTGTTGCGGAGCGTCGCCTCAAGGTCTTGCAGTCATTGGATTCGCTTGGCGCGGGCTTCACACTCGCCAGCCACGATCTGGACTTGCGTGGATCAGGCAATCTCCTCGGCGAAGAACAACACGGCAATATTCGCGAAGTTGGTTTTGAGCTTTACCAATCCATGCTTGAAGACGCCGTGGCCTCAATGAAATCAGGTAGCGATGATGTGGCGGACAACGGAGCCTGGTCACCGAGCATCAATATCGGAACGTCGGTTCTGATACCTGAATCCTATGTTACGGATTTGCAGGTGCGCCTTGGGCTCTATCGCCGCCTTGCCGATTTCGCCGAACAGAATGATCTTGATGCCTTTGCGGCCGAATTGCATGACCGTTTCGGCAAGCGGCCCGATGAAGTCGATCACTTGTTGGATATCGTTTCAATCAAGCTTCTGTGCCGCATTGCGAACGTGTCAGCGGTGGATGCTGGCCCCAAGGGTGCGACCATTGTGTTCCGCAATGGAATCTTTGCCAATCCGCCAAAGCTGGTCGAATGGATCGCGGCGCAAGGAACCTTGGCCAAGCTTCGGCCTGATATGAAACTTGTGTTAACGCGCGAATGGCCAACGCCTGAACAGCGCCTCAAAGGCACGCGCCTGCTTCTGCAAAATCTGGTGAAACTATCCGCCTAGGCTGAAGCCTGCGCTGCCACTTTCTTGATCGCATCAACCAGCACCGAAACCTCTTGCGCGCCGGAAATTCCATAGCGCTGGGCCATGATGAAAGTTGGAACCCCGGTCACGCCCATTTCCACGGCGCGTTGGGCTTCGGTCAACACCGCTTGCTTGTCCGTGTCCTGCTTCAACAATTGCGCCACTTCGACTCCGTTCATGCCGCATTGCGTGGCAATGGCCACCAGCGTGTCGTGATCGCCCACATCGCGGCCTTCGCTCCAATAGGCCATGAACAGCGCTTCAACCACGGCGGGTTGTTTGTCGGCCTGTTGGGCCCAGCGGATCAGGCGGTGTGCGTCCAGCGAGTTGGGTGTGCGTGTGATTTTGTCGAAGTGATAGGGAACGCCATCCTTGGCGCCCATCTCTTCAAGGGGCCTGTGAATTGTTGCCAACCGCGCTTCCCCGAACTTGTCGGCCATATATTTGTGCCGATCCAAACCTTCTGCTGGGATTGTAGGATCAAGGAAAAAGGGACGGTTCACCACCTCAACCTTGATGTCAGGCAGCTGTGCTAAAGCCTTGTCCAAACGCCGTTTTCCAAGGAAACACCAGGGGCAGATCACATCCGCCACAACATCAATTGAAATCACGGATTGTGCCACAGCGTCCTTCCTTCAAAACCGGGCAGGGGTTGGATATCGGGCCTGCCAATGCTGGACCAGCGCGCCACCCATTGGCCGCCGGCATCAAAAAATGGAATGATATAAAAGCCTGCCACAAGCAAGCGATCTTCGGCGCGCACCGCAGCGGCAAAATCATCATAGGATTGTGCGACAAGCATGGCCTGAATAGCATGGTCCACACCAGGGTCAGCAATGCCCGGATAGTTGCGGGTCCCTTCTTGCGTGCGCCCAGCAGAACCAAAGTAAAGTGTTTGCTCGTTGCCGGGTGACAGCGAATTGAACCACGTCACGGGCATCATGTCATAGTCATAGGTCTTTTGAAGCGACGTGAACTGTGCTGCATCCACCATCTTGATATCAAGCTTGATGCCGATCTGCTGCAGCGTGCGCTGATAGTGCAATGCTATCTTTTGCTGGTCCGGGCTTTGCAACGTGATCGTGAATGCAAATTGCTCGCCCGCCGCGTTGACCAGTCCCTGGTCCATTACGGTCCATCCTGCACTGGCCAACAGGTCCACAGCCTTCTTCAAAAGTTTGCGGTCGCGGCCTGTGCCATCAGAAACCGGAAGCGCATACGAACCATCCAGCATATCGGGGCGAAGCCCGCCCTTGTTGTCGCCAAGTACAGCAAGTTCAGCGGCATCAGCGGCCTTGCCTTTGGATGACAGCACCGAGCCCGAGTAATATCCATAGGTGCGCCCAAAGGCGCTACCGAACAGGTTGACGTTGGCCCATTCGAAATCGAAAGCCATGATCAAAGCTTCGCGCACCTTCGGATCTTCAAAAATCTTCCGGCGCGTGTTGAAGGCAAATCCAGAGGTTGGTGCAGGCCACTTCTGTTCGATTTTTTCCAGCAGAACCTTGCCTTCATCGACAGCCGGAAATTTATATCCCGTGGTCCAGCGCCCAGAATCCGTTTCAATGCGGACGTCCACATCGCCTTTCTTGAAGGCTTCAAACGCGGCATTGGCATCCTTGAAATAGTCGAAACGCAACGTATCGAAATTCCACAGACCTTTATTGAAGGCAAGATTTGCGCCCCAGTAGTCCGGGTTCTTCTTGAAGCTGATACTTTCGCCCGCTTTGATCTCGCCGATGACGTAAGGCCCTGAGCCGATGATCGGATCAAGCGAGCTTTCGTCAAAGGCCTTTCCGTCCCAGGCCTTTTTGGGAATGATCGGCATATAGGCAATGATCATCGGCAATTCGCGGTCGCCTAAAGTCTGGTGAAACACAATCGTGCGATCATCAGGCGTTTCAATGGCTGTGATCTTGGAATAGTTGTTCTTGAAATTGGGGCGGCCTTTGTCGCGCAAAGTCTCCAGCGTAAATTTCACATCTGCCGATGTGACTGGCGAGCCATCGGAGAATTTTGCTTCTGGCCGCAATTTGAATGTGAATGTCTGCCTGTCGTCGGCAACGTCAATGCTCTCGGCCAACAATCCGTAAAGCGAGAATGGTTCGGCCCAATTACGCCCCATCAGGCTTTCAAAGACATATGTGCTGGTGCCCGTGGCCGCATTGCCCTTCACGATTAACGGATTGATCGAGTCAAAAGTCCCGATCATCGCTTGTCGCAATGTGCCGCCTTGCGGTGCATTCGGATTGGCATAGGGCAGGCTTTTATAATCTGGCCCCAACGCCGGATCGCCATGCATGGCGATGCCGACCTGCGGGGCGGCTAATGCAGAAACAACGGAAAGGCCCAGAAGGGCCAGTGTCAAAGCAATGTTGCGAATCCGGTTCATGGCTCCCATGCTAGCGATAAATGTGGCGGCATTGAAGGAGGCTCTCATGGCCAAAGTTACAGGACTTTCAGGAAATGAAATTTACTGCCTGGCCCTGAAAGGCTTGTGGCCGGGTGAATTGGTGGTGGGCAACAGCGTCAATTCCATGGGCTTTTTGGGCTCTATTGGAGCGGGCATGCGCAATCTGCTTGGCGGGGAAGTGCCTCAGGTAACGGAAGCCATCCATCAAGGCCGCGCCAATGCTTTTGCCCGCATGGTGGCCGAAGTAACCCGTGAAGGTGCGTCCGGCGTGGCAGGCGTTTCGGGCGAACTTCGCAATTTCAGGGGGAGCACAGAGTTTCTTTTTGTGGGCTCTTGCGTTCACGCCAGAACTGCGGGTGTTGGCTTTTTCACCAGCGCAGGGAGCGCCCAGGAACTCTATTGCCACATGGACGCGGGCTATCTGCCCCTGGCCCATGCGTTTGGAAATATCGCCTATTCCATGGGCGTGGGTGGCGGGTTTCTGGGTGCACTTAAAACTTTGGGCCGCGGCGAGATCAAGGAATACAGCGACGTCTTCAACCACACGCGCCACTATGCTTTGGACCGCATGGTCGGCCAAGCACGGGACGCCAAGGCTAATTCTGTAGTCGGCATCAGAACGACCATTCTGCCCTGGCATTCGCTACATGAAATGGTGATGACGGGCACGGCGGCGCGCAATCCGGCTTTGCCGAAAGACGCAGACGCTAACCCTGTCACCAGCGATCTGACCGGGGAAGAGGCCTGGGCCATGGCGAGCCTGGGTTATGCGCCGGTCAAGCTTTTGATGTCGACGTCGATTTATTCTCTTGGATTTGTGGGCGGCTTCTTGGCGGCGTTCAAATCCTTCGCCAAAGGCGAAGTGAATGAACTCACCACACTCATTCACGATGCCCGCGAAATCGCCATCGACCGCATCAAGCGCGAGGCTGATGCCTTGGGTGCTGAAGATGTCGTAGGCGTCAAAACCTATATCCAGGACGTAGGCTCAGGTCTGGTCGAATTCATGGCCATTGGCACGGCCATCAAGAAAACCTCCGGCATGGCAACCTCAAGCCAAGCCTTGCCGGTTCACGCCATGGTCAGTGAAAAAGACACCTGGATTGAAGGCGACTTTGGCTTTTCGCTGGACCGTGGCCGCAAAGCCGCGGCAGCCAGTGGTGGCAATGACTAACGCACCAGGATGTTGGTGAACTGCCAGGGGTCTTTCTTGTCGAGCGGCTCGGTAAACAAGTCATCGATGCTCTTCAGCGGATTCCAGTCGGTGTAAACACCGCCCACAGGCCCCAGATAAGGCAATTGGATTTCAAGGCAGCGCTCGAAATCCATCTCGTCAGTTTCAACGATTCCAGCATTGGGATTTTCGATGGCCCAAATAATGCCCGTCAGCACAGCAGAGGTGACTTGCAAGCCCGTGGCTGATTGATAGGGAGCCAGCGCGCGCGCTTCTTCAATGGAAAGCTGCGATCCGAACCAATAGGCATTCTTCTTGTGGCCATAGAGCAGCACGCCAAGTTTATCCTGCCCCGAGGCAATTTCCTCTGGTTCGAGAATATGCTGCTTGTCCTGCTTGTGGCCGCCGTTGCCAAACATTTCATGAATTGAAAGAATGGCATCGTTGGAAGGATGATAGGCGTAGTGGCAAGTCGGGCGGTAAACCACCTTCTTGCCTTCGCGCAATGTGTAGTAGTCCGACGTTGAGATGGCCTCATTGTGGGTGACGAGAAAACCAAATTGCGGCCCAATGTCCGGAACCCAGCTCCGCACGCGCGTATTTGCACCAGCGCGCTCAAGGAAAATGGCCGATTTGCTTCCCGTCTTGTGGGTGCGTGCTTCCGGCGGCAACTTCTTTTCATGGGTCCCCCAACCCAATTCGGCGGGTTGCTTGCCCTCTGAAATGAAACCTTCCACCGACCATGTGTTGACAAATGTGCCAACAGGCTTTGGAGACTTTGCACGCTGCGTGTCACGCTCGGCGATGTGGATGCCCTTGACACCGAGGCGGCTCATCAGCTTTGCCCATTCGGGCCTTGTGGTTGGCTTTGTCGTCTTCAGCTTGAAATCGGCGGCCATATTCAACAGCGCCCGCTTCACAAACCATGACACCATTCCAGGATTGGCACCACAGCACGACACGGCAGTAGGGCCTTTGCCCAATTTTGCCTTCAGGGCGAGAAGTTTTTCGCGCAAGGCATAGTTGGTGCGTGACGCATTATCGACATTGCCATTGTAATAGAACCCAGGCCAAGGCTCGATCACCGTGTCAATATAGAGCGCTCCTGCCGCACGGGCCAGTCGCATCATGTCCATTGAATCAACATCAACAGTGAGATTAACGATCAACGCCTGTTCATCACTTTTGAGAAGTGGCGCCATGATTGTCTTGTGGTTCTTGCGTGTCAGTGCAACCTGCTGAAAATTCACACCTTGCTTGTCAGCAAGATGTTTCCATTCGTCGGAAGGATCAACCACGGTAATCTGCTTGGGGTCACACGCAATGTGCCGCAAGATTAATGGCAAAGTGCCATGTCCGATGGAACCAAAACCCAACATGATGATGGGGCCTTTCCATGTGGCATAGACCGGCCAATTCGTCATTTCGTTCTCCTTCACGCCTCGACCGGACCGAATATCAGAACCATGCACCCTGTAAAGCCAATTGTATGCGCGAGTTAATTGCGTGCCTTCGTCATTTTGTCAAAGACATGACAGTTCTTTTGCCACTCGGTGAAACGAATGTAACGTTGGCGCCATCATTGAGCACGTCATAACAAACCCATGTGGGATTGGGTGGCCATCCGGAGCAATATTTGTTTCCCTCGATCTTCCACGCGCCCTGCGACTGGCCATTTGGAATTGAATAAAATGTAGCGCCGGATTTCTGAAACACCTGCTCAGAGGGCTGGCCATTATCAGTTCCATAGAGCGTTGCATCGGTGAGCAGCGCCGCGATACCTTCACCGCTCAAACTGCCCGATGCAAACGCCGCAGCGGAGAAGAAAAGCACGATGAAAAATCCAAAAAGCCATTTCATTGCATTAACCTCCCGAAAATTGAACAGCACAGCCAGACGTGGCAATTGTCAAGGCCAAGCCCCATATTGGGTTTCATGATTCGAAAATTGAGTTGAACGGAATGGCCAAAAAACCACAAGACGATAGCCTGTTTGGAGAACTGCCCAAGGCCGCAAAGCCGCAAGCCAAAGCTCCGTCAAAATCGCGCGGTGAGGAGAGCTATACAGCAGCCGATATTGAGGTTCTGGAAGGTCTGGAACCAGTGCGCCGCAGGCCTGGCATGTATATCGGTGGCACCGATGAAAAGGCGATGCATCATCTCTTTGCCGAAGTGCTCGACAACTCAATGGACGAGGCCGTCGCAGGTCATGCCACCTGGATTGATGTGAACTACACGGCTGATGGCTATCTCGCTGTCACCGACAATGGCCGCGGTATGCCGGTCGACCCTCACCCCAAGTTCAAGGACAAATCCGCCCTCGAAGTGATTATGACAATCTTGCACGCCGGGGGTAAATTCGACTCTGGTGCTTATGAAACCTCAGGCGGTTTGCATGGGGTTGGCGTTTCAGTGGTCAATGCGCTCTCCGCTCATGTAATAGTTGAAGTGGCGCGTGGCCAGCAGCTTTACCGGCAGGAGTTCAGCCGCGGCAAGCCCACTGGCCCGATCCAGAATGTGGGCAAGGTCTCGGGCCGCCGTGGCACCATGGTGAAGTTCAAGCCCGATGAGCAGATCTTCGGCAAGGGTAATATCTGGTTCAACGCTGCGCGGCTTTATAAAATGTCGCGCTCGAAATCCTACCTGTTCGGAGGTGTTGAAATCCGCTGGCACTGCGACAAGAGCCTGATCAAGGACAAAGACATTCCGGAAGAAGCGGTGTTCCATTTCCCCGGTGGACTGAAGGACTTCTTGATCGAACGCCTGGACGGCATGACACGCGTCGTCGATGAAATCTTTGCGGGTAAGGTTGAAAAACCAGGCGGCCATGGCTCGGTTGAATGGGCCGTTGCGTGGTTTGGCGGCGAAGACGGCTTCATGTCGTCCTATTGCAACACCATCCCCACGCCTGATGGCGGAACCCACGAAGCGGGCTTGCGCTTTGCACTTCTGCGCTCGCTCAAAACTTACGCCGAAATGACCAACAACAAGCGGGCCTCTGTGATCACCGCTGAAGACGTGATGGTACAATCAGGGGCCATGCTCTCGGTGTTCATCCGCGAGCCAGAATTCCAAGGCCAGACCAAGGACAAGTTGGCTACGCTCGAGGCGTCGCGCATTGTTGAAACGGCTGTGCGTGACCATTTTGACCATTGGCTGACGGGTCATCCTGCCCAGGCCGACAAGCTTCTGGGTTGGATTGTGGACCGGGCCGAAGACCGAATCCGCCGTCGCCAAGAAAAGGAAGTGGGCCGCAAGACTGCTGTGCGCAAATTGCGCCTTCCCGGCAAGCTTGCCGATTGTTCAGCAACATTGGCCGAAGGCTCTGAACTATTCATCGTGGAAGGCGACTCGGCTGGCGGTTCTGCCAAGCAGGCCCGCAACCGCGTCAATCAGGCCGTGCTGCCGTTGCGCGGCAAGATTTTGAACGTCGCAAGTGCAGGCAAGGACAAGCTTTCCGCCAACCAGCAGATCTCTGATCTCGTGCAGGCCATTGGCTGCGGCATGGGCGCATCTTACCGTGAGGAGGACCTGCGCTACGAAAAAATCATCATCATGACCGACGCCGACGTCGACGGTGCTCATATCGCATCCTTGCTGATGACGTTCTTTTACAGGCAGATGCCGAAGATTATTGATGACGGCCATCTCTACCTGGCAGTTCCTCCGCTCTATCGCCTGACCCAGGGCGGCAAGACCGTTTATGCCCGTGATGAGGCAGAGCGTGATGAGTTGCTCAAGAATTTTGGCGGGCGTGGCAAGGTCGATGTGGGCCGCTTCAAGGGTCTTGGCGAGATGATGGCTGCCCAGTTGAAGGAGACGACCATGGACCCGGCCAAGCGTTTGCTCCTGCGGGTTGGAACTGCCGAGGCGGCTAGGCTTTCAACCCAGCGTGTCGTCGAACAGCTGATGGGCAATAAGCCAGAAGAACGTTTTAATTTCATCACTGAACGGGCGGCCTTTGTCGATGAAGACGGACTTGATCTTTAAGTTCTCCTGTAATCAACGCTTTTAAACTATTGAAATATAAACGATTACTAACGAAAGCCTTGCAAGGCTCTGGTGAAATTTGGCAAAGCCTCTCGCAATTTCTAAAAACGGGAATATATAAGCGACATGGCCAAAGCACCTGCAAAACGCGATGATTCCGAAACGGGCGTGATTACTAAGTCGCGCGCGAAAACCCAAAAACCTTCCATGTACAAGGTATTATTGCTCAACGACGACTACACGCCGATGGAATTTGTAGTCCATGTTTTGGAGTCGTTTTTCAATAAGTCGGTCGAAGACGCCCACCGCATCATGTTGCACGTCCACCAGAAGGGCGTGGGTGTGTGTGGCGTTTATACATTCGAGGTGGCTGAGACAAAAGTGACCCAGGTGATGGATTACGCCCGCCAGAATAACCACCCCCTGCAATGCACCTTGGAAAAAGATTGAAATTATCTTTTGCGGGCGGGGTCTACCCGTCGCCCAAATTTTACCTATATAGTGGTTTGTAGATCAGAGGACCAAAGTCAGTGCCGACATTTTCCCGCAGTCTTGAAAAGTCACTTCATCGCGCTTTGGCGCTTGCCGCCAGCCGCAAACAGGAATTGGCAACGCTTGAGCATTTGCTTCTGTCGTTGACCGAAGATTCCGACGCGCTCCGCGTTATGCAGGCGTGCAGCGTTGACGTGGAAGAATTGAAGGACAGTCTTACCGATTACATTGATGGCGAGCTTGCCAATCTGGTGACCGACAATGTGACTGAGTCCAAGCCCACCGCGAGCTTCCAGCGCGTCATCCAGCGTGCCGTCATTCATGTGCAATCATCAGGTCGCGAGGAAGTGACAGGCGCCAATGTGCTTGTTGCGATTTTTGCTGAGCGCGAAAGCCATGCGGCTTATTTCCTGCAGGAGCAGGACATGACGCGCTACGACGCCGTGAATTTCATTTCCCATGGCATTGCCAAGAAGCCAGGACAATCTGAAGGCCGCAGCGTGCGCGGCACAGCCGAAAACAATGAGGGCGAAATGCCGGGCGAAGATCAACAGAATGGTGCACCAGGAGCTTCCAAGAAAAAGGAAAGCGCCCTCGAAGCCTATTGCGTTGACCTCAACAAGAAGGCCGGTGAAGGCAAGATTGATCCGCTCATCGGCCGCATGAACGAAGTCAACCGCACCATCCAGATTCTCTGCCGCCGCACCAAGAACAACCCGCTCTTTGTGGGTGAACCAGGTGTTGGCAAAACCGCAATCGCTGAAGGTCTGGCCCGCAAGATCATCAAGGGCGAAGTTCCCGATGTGCTGAAAGATTGCACCATCTACTTGCTCGACATGGGAACATTGTTGGCGGGCACGCGCTATCGTGGCGATTTCGAAGAGCGCCTGAAAGCCGTGATGAAAGAAGTCGAACAAAAGCCAGGTTCGATCCTTTTCATCGACGAAATTCACACCGTGATCGGAGCAGGGGCCACTTCTGGTGGTTCCATGGACGCATCGAACTTGCTGAAGCCCGCTTTGGCCGCCGGCACGCTGCGCTGCATTGGCTCGACGACCTACAAGGAATATCGCCAACACTTCGAAAAGGACCGCGCCCTTGTGCGTCGTTTCCAGAAGATCGATGTGAATGAGCCAACCTTGCCGGATGCCATTGAAATCCTCAAAGGCTTGAAGCCCTACTACGAAGACTATCACAAGGTGAAGTTCACCGATGAAGCGATTGAAACTGCAGTTCAGCTGTCGTCACGCTATATGGCCGATCGCAAGCTGCCGGATAAAGCGATTGACGTGATTGACGAAACCGGTGCTTCGCAAATGCTCTTGCCTGAAGATAAGCGCAAGAAGGTCATTGATGTCGCTGACATCGAAGCCACCATTGCAACCATGGCGCGCATTCCTGCAAAATCGGTCTCGCGCGACGACAAGAGTGTGTTGCTCAATCTCGAAACAGAATTGAAGCGCATGGTCTTTGGCCAGGACAAGGCCATCGAGCAACTGGCCTCGGCCATCAAGCTGGCCCGAGCTGGCCTGCGCGAGCCCGAAAAGCCCATTGGTTCATATCTGTTCTCCGGCCCCACGGGTGTTGGCAAAACCGAAGTGGCCAAGCGTCTGGCTGAAGTTCTGGGCGTGAAAATGGTGCGCTTCGACATGTCGGAATATATGGAACGTCATTCGGTCTCGAGGCTGATTGGTGCACCTCCCGGCTATGTCGGATTTGACCAGGGCGGTCTCCTCACTGATGCCATCGACCAGTCGCCCTATTGCGTGTTGTTGCTCGACGAAATCGAAAAGGCCCATCCAGATCTCTTTAACATTCTGTTGCAGGTGATGGACCATGGCAAGCTCACCGACAACAACGGTAAGGCTGTTGATTTCCGCAACGTCGTGTTGATTATGACCACCAATGCCGGTGCACAGGATCTGGCCAAGGCCGCCTTCGGCTTCACGCGCAATGTGCGTGAAGGCGATGACACCGAGGCCATCGTCAAGATGTTCACGCCGGAATTCCGCAATAGGTTGGATGCTGTGGTGTCCTTCGGCCATCTGCCGCCAGAAGTGGTGCGCAAGGTTGTGGAAAAGTTTGTCCTGCAAATGGAAGCCCAGTTGTCTGAGCGTCAGGTCAATATCGAAATCTCCTCTGAAGCTGCCGATTGGCTGGCCGAGAAGGGTTATGACCAGCAAATGGGTGCAAGGCCTTTGGCCCGCGTCATTCAGGAGCACATCAAGAAGCCGCTGGCCGAAGAACTTCTGTTTGGAAAATTGGCCAATGGCGGCACGGTGCGCATCCTGCGCGATGGCGACAAGTTGGCCTTCAACTATCTGAGCCGTGATGAAGAAAAATCACTGCCCAAGCCCGTTGAGCGCAAAGCTTTGCCGCGCGCCAAGGCGGTTGAAAAGAAGAAGCCGCCAAAGAAAGCTGCCAAGGTAAAATAGCAATATGTTAAAGTGAGGAATGCTCCATCCGCGAATCCTCACTTTAACATCTCTGGCCATGTTGGCCTTTGCCGGAAATTCCATTCTCTGTCGCTTGGCGCTTAAGAACACCGCCATTGATGCAGCAAGCTTTACGTCCATCCGCTTGTTTAGCGCCGCCCTTGCGCTCTGGGTCATTCTGCTACTGCGTCGCGGAGGCGGAAAATTCTCAGGCAGCTGGCTATCGGCCTTTGCGCTCTTTGCATATGCCGCAGGATTTTCGTTTGCTTACATCAATCTCAAGGCCGGAACTGGAGCCTTGTTGCTCTTCGGGTCGGTGCAAACTTCAATGATCAGCTTTGGCCTTTGGCGCGGCGAGAGATTTAACGCATTGCAGATTGCGGGATTTCTTTCGGCCGTCATCGGGTTGGTTGTCTTGGTTTTTCCGGGCCTGTCATCGCCTCCGATTGTAAGCTCCGCCCTCATGATCTTCGCAGGCGTGGCCTGGGGCATCTATTCATTGCGCGGGCGCGGCTCAGGTGACCCCACCATGATGACGGCAGGAAACTTCATCCGCACCTTGCCCTTGGCATCAATCTTGAGCTTGATGGCTTGGGATCAAATGCAGCTTGATCAAACAGGTGTGCTGCTGGCCATCGCGTCGGGCGCCGTAACCTCAGGCATTGGCTACGCAATCTGGTATTCAGTCTTGCCGTCGCTCAAAGCCACGGAAGCCGCGACAGTCCAACTCAGCGTTCCGGTCATTGCAGCCATCGGCGGCATTTTACTAATTGGCGAGCCGCTGAGCCTGAGATCGGTCTTGGCATCTTTGGCCATCTTGGCAGGCATAAGCCTCGTCATATTCAACAAGCGCGTGACCGCGTGATTGCTACAGATTGTTTCTGATCATCTCGGCCTGTTTGGCCAATATTGCATGATCTGCCATCTGTCCTGAATGAGGCTTGATCGGCAATCCTTCCTTCATGGGCAGAATATGGAAATGCAAATGAAACACGGTCTGCCCTGCGGCCGACTCGTTAAATTGCCGAACTTGAAAACCATCTGCGCCCGTCGCCGCAACGGCAGCCTTGGCCACTTTCTGCACCACGGGCATAACTTTGGCCAACACGGCAGGGTCCGCATCCAGTAACCCACGCGAACCCGCTTTTGGAATCACCAGGCAATGTCCGTCCACTTGCGGCATCACATCCATGAAGGCCAGCGTGTGCTCATCTTCATAGATTTTGTGACACGGAATCTCGCCCCGCAGGATTTTTGCAAAGATATTGTTGGGATCATAGGTCATGGGCGTCCTCAATCTTGTTCGTGTCGAAATGGTGCATGGGCAGCAAGCTCTTCGGCGTTTTCAGCAATAACTGCGCGCTCATGCTGCAAATATTCCGCCACCGCCCGTGAAAGTCCGGGATGGGCCAGATGATGGAAACTTTTGGTGGTGACCGGAACATAGCCTCGCGCCAGCTTGTGATCTCCCTGCGCACCGGCCTCAACGACCTTGAGCCCACGCGCGATGGCAAAATCAATGGCTTGATAATAGCAGGTCTCAAAATGCAGGAACGGATGATTTTCAATACAGCCCCAGTTACGCCCATAAAGCCGGTCAGACCCGATGAAGTTCAAAGCTCCGGCAATAGTCTTGCCCTTCCGCTTGGCCATGATCAACAACGTCTGCTCAGCCATCGTCTCGTGAACGCGCGCAAAGAAATCTCGCGTCAGATAAGGGCTGCCCCATTTGCGGTTGCCTGTATCTAGATAGAATTCATAAAAGCTGTCCCAGTGGTCTTCCGCAAGACTTGGCCCAGTGGCCTGTTCAAACGTGATGCCTAGATCAGCCACAGCCTGACGTTCCTTCCGGATATTCTTGCGTTTCGATGATGAGAGCGCCGCCAGAAAATCCGGAAAGTGTTTGTAGTCATTGTTGAACCAGTGAAACTGAATGTCATTGCGGGCCAGCCATTCTGGCTCGGTCAAGGCAATGGTATCGCCATCCGCCGCAAAGGTCACATGCACAGAAGAGGCTTTGGTTTTGACGCACAGTGCGAGCAGCCCCTTGGCCAGCGCCAATCGCGCCGCGTCGGTCTTGGCCAAAAGACGCGGGCCCGTCGCCGGCGTGAAGGGGACAGAGGCTTGCAATTTGGGATAATAGCGCCCACCAGCGCGCGAAAAAGCGTCGGCCCAGCCATGGTCAAAAACATATTCGCCCATGGAATGCGATTTGAGATAGCACGGCGCCACACCTGAAATCCCGATATCGGTTTCAAGAACCAGATGTTGCCCAGCCCACCCAGTCTTCGCCGTGGCCGAGCCCGAAAGCTCCAGCGCCAAAAGAAAGGCATGGGACACAAACGGATTATAATCTCCGCCTGTCGGGTTGGCACACGCATCCCAATCGGCCGCATCAATTTCGGTCAGGCTGGATATGACGCTGAGGCTGCCTGTCATGCGGGTTTATAATTCTCAAAGGTTATTTGGTCGGAGTAGCGCCGCGCCAGCCGAGCCTCCGCGTCGCTGCGGATGGTCCAAGTGATGATGGGAAAGCCGCGTTGCCTGATTTCGCCCACAGGCTGGAACGGCAAATCGTGGAAATAATAGGAAATGAAATGCGGTTTGCTGCGTGGCAAATGTTCAAGGCTTTGCATGGCAATGCGGCGTGAAACCGGCAGCATGTTATAATAGGGATCGGTCACCCGGTCAGCCGTAATGCCGCGCACGATGTTGGGTTGAAGTTCCGCCGCACATGTCAGAATGTTTTCATCAAATGACATGATCGCAAATGGACCTTTGTATTGCGCCAGAACTTCAAGCACATGGCGCGTCAATGTCATGTCATCATCCCAAAGGGATTTGATCTCGATGACAATTGTCTCGCGGCCGTCAACCTGTTCCAGCAACTCCTGCAACGTCTGCACCCTGTCTTTGCCGCCGCGGAATTTCATCTTCTGGATTTGCTTGACGGTCAAAGATTTCACTTTGCCCTTGCCATCGAGCACCCGGTCAACTTCATCATCATGAAACACCACAGCCTGACCGTCAGCCGTCAGCTGCAGATCACATTCCATGGAAAAGCCCTTGGCGATGGCTTTTTCAAATGCGCTGGCCGAATTCTCAACGCGTCCCTTATTTTCATTATGCAATCCGCGATGGGCAATGGGCTTGGACACCAGCCAATCAAGGGCGCGCATTTGTGGCGTGAAACGCATCTCAGGCGATCTCCACCACGGCCTCAACTTCAACGCTGGCGCCTAAGGGAAGCGCAGCCACGCCAACCGACGAGCGCGCATGTTTTCCAGCCTCGCCGAAAACTTCAACCATCAGATCAGAAGCGCCATTGACAACGGCTGGGATGCTGGCCGGGCCAGTGCCAACAACAACAAAGCCAACGAGCTTCACAATTCGAACCACTTTGCTGAGATCGCCATCGCAGGCCGATTGTAATTGGGCCATAAGATTGATGCCGCACACGCGTGCCGCCTTGGCTCCCTCGGCGTCTGATGGGGTCGGGCCTGAATATTGCAGCTTCCCATCTTGAAGGGGAATTTGACCCGCCAGAAAAACCAGTTTTCCAGTTCTCACCCAGGGCACATAATTGGCGACTGGCGCCACAGGCTTTGGAAGGACAATGCCCAATTCCTTGAGTTTCATGTCAATTGCATTCAAGGTGAAGTCTCCTGCCTGAAATTTAACGTATTTTACCCGTTCTTCGGCCAATCTCCATGTTAAAAGCAGCAACATCAAGAAGGCTGAGGCGGAATGGAAATAAAAATGAAGAAGAAATTTTTAGGTGCGTTCGCACTGGCTTTGCCGATCCTTTTGGCGGCGTCTGCCGACGCTGCGGCCTTGGCCGCCCATCGCGCCTTTTATACGCTCGAGGCCTCAAAACTGGAGGCAAGTTCCGGCTATTCCTCAATTGATGGCAAACTGGCCTATGAGCTGACCGGCAATGCCTGTGATGGCTATTCCGTCAGCTTCCGCATCGTCAACAACTATGTCCAAACCGAAAAGCCGTCACAATTGATCGACACGCAATTGGCCACATGGGAATCAGGCGATGGACTGGAAATGAATTTCCGCCAGAAGCAGTTTTTGAATTCCACCCTGCAGGGCGAACAGAAGCTGGATGTGAAGCGCCCAAAAGCCGACGCCGAAGCCAAGGGCGTGATGACCGCACCGAAGGATTTGGAATTTTCAGTTCCAGCCGAAGCAGTATTTCCGTCAATTCACCTGTTGCGGTTGATAGCGGCGGCTCAGAAGGGGCTGACCCACGATGTCTCCATGGTCTATGACGGGTCCGATGACGAGAAGCCCTTCAAGGCTGTAACCTTCATTGGAAAAAAGCGTGAGCCCGGCAGCTTTGCCCCCGACGCCAGCAATCCCGAAGCTCAGGCTTTGAAAGACTTGCCGTCATGGCCAATGTCGGTCAGCTATTACAGTCTGGAAAAGGATGCAGGCGACACGCCGGTCTATCAATCATCGTTCAATGTCTATGAGAATGGCATAGCCACCGAACTCCAGCTCGACTACGGCACCTATGCCCTGAAGGGGCATTTGACCAAGCTCGAGGTTCTGAAATCGGGCACTTGCAACAAGCCTGCGAATTGATGGTGCCATGCCGCCCATTCTGATTGGCTTGGTTATTCTGGCTGGTGGCATCTGGCTGTTACGCAAATATGCCAAAATGACGCCGAAGCAATCGCGAATCTTCACGTCAAAAGTTGCGGCCGTCGTGGTGATGGCTTTTTCGGGTCTGCTTTTGTTGCGCGGGCAATTTACGTTCGGCTCTGGTCTGTTGGTGTTCGGCATGGGTCTTTATGGAACCTCACAGCTGCCTGACTTCAAGTCATTGTGGCGCGCCAGACAGGGCAGGGTGGCGACACCTCCGCCGACGCGTGACACCAAGCGCGAAAACGCCCTGACAATTTTAGGATTGAAGCCGGGGGCGAGTGACGATGATGTTCGCAAAGCTCATCGCCAGTTGATGAAGGACCATCACCCTGACGCCGGTGGCAGCGAAGAAATGGCGTCAAAAATCAATGCAGCAAAAGACGTGCTGCTCGGCTGATCAAGACTGCGGTGAAACTTCCATGCACATTTCGCCACGCTTCTTGATGGAGGCGCAAGCCTGGCGAGCGGTGGCCTCATCAAATCCAGCAAAGCGGGCCCGATATAAAATCTTGGTCCCCTGCTGCAGCACCATCGTATAGGGTTGCTTGCCTTCAAGTGAGGCTAATGAGGCACCGCGAAGTGCGGTCAGCTTGGCTTCGGCCATGCTCTTTTCGGGGAACGCACCGATCTGGATTTTCCAGGATGAAGCCAGAATGCCCGCGACGTTAACTGGTGAATCCGATGTTGATTTCACTTTGAAGGGAAGAATTTTATCGGTGATAGGACCCGTGGGCACCAGCGAAGCCTGCAGCACTTTAGTCTTGCTGGCCGTATCCGCAGTGTCCGCCAAGCCCGTTTGATCTTCTTCATCCCCCGATGGATCGATGGGGCCTGTGGACGCAGCCGCTGCCGCCGCCGCCATGTCGTCCGTTCCAACATCCTGTGCCGGTGCTTTATTCGTGCTGGCTGTTTTCAAGTTGGACAATGGATTGATTGTTCCTGCGGATGTTCCGGGCAGGGCCGCGATGGTTTCACCTTCAGTGGCTTTGGGAAACATGTTTTCAAACATACGCATCATGAAGGCATTGCGTGAGGCCGTCGAACGGCCTCCCATGACCACACCCACCAGCCGCTTGTTGCCGCGCTTCGTGGACGTCACAAGATTGTAGCCAGAGGCAGCAACATAACCCGTCTTGATACCGTCTGTGCCTTCAAACCGACCCACCAAAGCATTGTGGGTGCGGATGATGCGCCCTTGATAGACAAACTGCTGGATGCGGAAATAGGGATAGTATTGCGGGAAATCGCGCATCAAGCGCAAACCCAGCGTGGCCATGTCGCGCGCCGTGGTGATCTGCAATGGGTTGGGAAGGCCAGAGGCGTTGGCAAAGTTAGAATGCATCATGCCGATGGATTTGGCCACGCGCGTCATGCGTGCAGAATAATTGGCTTCAGTCCCACCGAGGTTTTCAGCAATGGTGGTTGCAGCGTCATTGGCGGACCTCGTGACCAAGCCCTTGATCGCATCCTCAACACTAATGCTGGAGCCAGCCTTCAAATCGAGCTTTGACGGCGCCATGGAGGCGGCACGCGCCGATACATGAAGTTGGGTTGAAAGCTTGATGCGTCCAGCCTTCAAATCCTGGAACAACACATAGAGTGTCATCATCTTGGTGAGCGACGCCGGATGGCGCGGGCCGTCGATTGAATCAGAAAACAGGATCTTGCCGTTGCGGGCATCAACCGTGACGGCTGAAAATTGCGGCGTGGCCTGAGCCGGGCCCACGAATCCTGCCAGCAAAAAGGCTGGCACAAGCAAACTGACTACGAATCGTCTAAGTCCAAGCATATTCAATTTAAGGTCCCATCAAGCCAAGTTGCCGCCCAGCCCACTAAATGCCAATTAGATGACTGAGGCTTACCATCGGGTAAACCGGAATCACCCCTCATTCTTGGATATTTGCATTAAAGATCGATTATCTATGTTGCAACGCAAAATCATTCTTGACTTTATGTTGCAGTGCACATATATCTGGTCCATCGCAATTCTACCAATGGGAGACCACCATGATGAAATCTTTTGAAGACATCCAGAACGCCGGCAAAGAAGGTTTTGAAGCTTTTACCGCTTCGACCACTGCCATGACAAAGGGCTACCAGACTGTAGCCCAGGAAGTTGCTGATTTCTCTAAGAAATCTTTCGAAAAGTCGGCTGGCGTTTGGGAAAAGGCAGTTGCTGCCAAGTCCTTTGAAAAGGCTGTTGAAGTTCAGCAGGCTTTCGCCAAGGAAGCTTTTGAAGCTTCGTTCGCCCAGATGACCAAGCTCGGCGAAATCTACGCTGCTGCTGCCAAGAGCGCATTCAAGCCATACGAAGCCAGCTTCGCTGCTTTCGGCGTGAAGGCCCCTGTAGCCAAGTAAGCCTGTCGCCAAGAAATTGGCTCGGCAAATTGAATTTTAGAACCCGCCGGTTTTTCCGGCGGGTTTTATTTTAGCTCGATGGTGACGGGCACATGGTCCGATGGCTTGTCGTGACCGCGGGCATCACGATCAATCTCGGCCAAAACCAAGCGATCTGCTGCTTGTGGTGAAAGCAACAGATGGTCAATGCGGATGCCATTGTTCTTGGCCCATGCTCCGGCCTGATAGTCCCAGAAACTATAGGCGTGCTGTGCCGTTGGGTGCAGGGCCCTGAATGATTCGGTGAGGCCCAAAGCCACAAGCTCCTGATAGGCCGCGCGGGTCTGTGGCAGGAACAACGCATCATCCACCCAGTTTTGCGGATTCTTGGCATCAACGGGTGCAGGAATGACGTTATAATCGCCAGCGAGTACAAAGGCCTCTTCAGTGGCCAGCATGCGTTTGGCTTCCACTTCCAGACGCTTCATCCACCCGAGCTTGTAATCATATTTGGGGCCGGGAGTTGGATTGCCGTTGGGCAGGTAAAGGCAGCACACTTTGACCATACGATTGTCTTCAAAAATATCGGCGGTCACGTAGCGGGCTTGCTCGTCACTGGAATCGCCAGGCAACCCCTTGGTCACATTCTCAAACGGCAGGCGCGAAAGAATGGCCACACCATTATAGGTTTTCTGGCCATGAATAGCGGCTTGGTAACCCAGTTCCTCAAAGGCAGCGGCGGGAAAGTTCGGGTCTTCACATTTGATTTCTTGCAGGCACAACACGTCAGGCTTGTGGGCTTGCACCCAACTTGTCACCTGTTCAAAATGCGCCTTGATTGAATTGACGTTCCAGGTGGCAATCCGCATATCAAAGCGAGAAGCTGGTGCCGCAACCGCAAGAAGACTTGGCTTGCGGATTTTCAACGCGGAACGACTGGCCCATCAAATCATCGACGAAATCAACGGTCGAACCTGCCATATAGACCAACGACATGGAATCGACCAATACAGTGGCACCATCGCGTTCAATGGCGACGTCTTCAGCGTCGCGGTTGTCCGCCAGGGAGAATTCATATTGAAAGCCCGAACAGCCGCCCCCGTTAACCGCAATGCGCAAGGCCGCAAGGCTCTTGCCCTTGGCGATTTCGTGGATGCGGGCCGCAGCGCGCGGGGTGACGGTGATTTGGGCTTCGCTCATGCTCCCAAATGTGGAGGCTTTAAGCCAAAAGTCAATGGGGGATCCCCATGACGCTGGCCGCCTTTGCCAGCAAGGCCAGCGCGAGCCGGGGCCGCTTGGTGCCTGAACCTGAAAGCCCGCCCAGAACCTGCTTTGCCCGCGACCGGGACCGGATCATCCATTCCTCGGCTTTCCGCCGCCTGAAACAGAAAACCCAGGTCTTTGTGTTCCATGAGGGCGACCATTTTCGCACCCGGCTCACCCATTCTCTGGAGGTGGCCCAGATCGCCCGCTCGATTGCCCGCGCCTTGCGCCTCGATGAGGATCTGACCGAAGCCCTGGCCTTGGCCCATGATCTCGGGCACACGCCCTTTGGCCATGCTGGCGAACGCGAGCTTGACCGTTTGATGCAGCCCTTTGGTGGCTTTGACCACAATGCCCAGGCCTTGCGAATCGTGACACGTTTGGAAAAGCGCTACGCCGCGTTTGATGGATTGAACCTCAGCTGGGAAACTTTGGAGGGCCTCGTCAAACACAATGGTCCGCTCACTGATTCTGAAGGCCACGCGCTTGGTCACTACAAGGACAAGGGCCTGCCCGCCGCCATCATCGAATATGCAGAAGTGCATGACCTCAGGCTTTCCAGTTTTTCTTCAGCAGAAGCACAAGTCGCGGCCATCGCCGATGACATTGCTTACAATGCACATGATGTGGATGATGGTTTGCGCGCCAAACTTTTCAATGTGATTGACCTCGGTGACATCCCTTTGGTCGGCCAGATTCTGGGCGATGTTTTAAAGCGCTATCCCAAACTGGAAACCACACGTGTCATTCACGAAACCGTGCGTGGATTGCTCTCGGCCATGATTGCCGATGTTTTGCAGGAAGCTCACAAAAGCCTTGCGAAAAGCCATCCAAAATCGGCTGACGATGTGAGAAATCTCGGCCATCAGCTGATCGGATTTGGCAGCCAGATGCGCGAGAACAATCGCGTGCTGCAAAGCTTCCTTTCAAGTTCCATGTATCGCCATCCGCGCGTCATGGACATCATGACGAGGGCGCAGCGTGTCGTCCGTGATCTCTTTGAAGCCTACATGAATGACGAAAAGCTGATGCCCGAAGACTGGCGCGAGGACCACCCGATTTCTGACCAGAGCCGTTATGCCAGGCAAGTCTGCGATTTCCTCGCCGGGATGACCGATCGCTATGCCCTGGAACAGCACAAGCGCCTGTTTGACCTAGACCCGCTTTTCCGATAGGGCGGGCCGACAATTCAATGAGTTAGACCGAGTTTATGAACCTTTTTCAACATTTCCAAACGGCCACCCTGACGGCGATCGAAAACCTTGTTTCGACCGGCAAAATTCCCGCTGGCTTGGACTTGACCCGCGTGACCGTGGAGCCTCCGCGTGATGCAACGCATGGGGATGTGGCGATCAACGCCGCGATGGTTCTCGCCAAGCCCAAAGGCATGGCACCAAAGGTTCTGGCCGAGTTGCTGGTTGCTGAGTTTGCCAAACACGATGATGTGGCCGAGGCCACCATTGCTGGCCCAGGCTTTATCAATCTCACACTGAAGCCCTCAATCTGGCCACGTGTAGTTCAAGGCGCCCTCGATCAAGCCAAGACCTATGGCTCATCGCAGTTGGGCGCAGGGCAAACAGTGAATGTCGAGTATGTGTCGGCAAATCCAACGGGCCCACTTCATGTTGGCCATTGCCGTGGCGCTGTGTTTGGCGATGCACTTGCTTCGCTTTTAAGTTTTGCTGGTTTTGAAGTGACCAAAGAATATTACATGAATGACGCAGGTGGTCAGGTCGATGTACTGGCCCAATCTGCCTTCTTGCGTTATCGCGAGGCGCTGGAAGAAAATATCGGCGATATACCCGCGGGGCTTTATCCAGGTGAATATTTGAAGCCAGTGGGCGAAGCACTGAAAGCCGAATACGGTGATGCACTTCTAAAAAAAGATGATTGGTTGCCTTTAGTCCGCGACAAGACAATTGCGATGATGATGGACATGATCCGCGATGATCTGGCCGCTCTTGGAATCACCCAGGAAGTTTTCTTCTCGGAAAAATCCTTGCAGTCCTCAGGTGCTGTCGCTTCGGCGATTGAAACGCTGAAAGCCAAAAACGACGTTTACGTCGGCCGCTTGCCAAAGCCCAAGGGCGAGGCGCCGGTTGATTGGGAAGATCGCGAACAAACTTTGTTCCGGGCCTCGGCCTTTGGCGATGACATGGACCGGCCCTTGCTGAAGTCCGATGGCACTTTCACATATTTTGCCTCAGACGTTGCCTATTCAAAAAACAAGATTGATCGTGGCTTCAAGCAACTGGTCTATGTTTTGGGTGCTGACCATGGCGGTTATGTGAAACGCCTGCAGGCTGTTGCCTCGGCCTTCGCGGGCGACAAGGTTCAGGTGATTGTCAGGCTTTGTCAGTTAGTGAAACTGATGCGCAATGGCGAGCCCTTCAAAATGTCGAAGCGGGCAGGGGACTTTGTAACCCTGCGCGATGTGGTCGACGAAGTGGGCGCCGACGTAGTTCGTTTCATCATGCTCTATCGCAAGAACGAAGCGCCTTTGGAATTTGACTTTGCCAAGGTGACCGAGCAGTCGAAGGACAATCCGGTTTTTTATGTTCAATACGCCCATGCCCGCATCTGTTCGGTGCTGCGCAATGCGCCTGAGCGGTTAAAGCACGAAGATTTCAGTGGAAAACTTGACTTCAATTTATTGAAAGATGAGGCGGAAATGGCACTCATCCGCAAGATTGCCGAGTTTCCCCGGGCCGTTGAGGCCGCAGCGCTGGCTCATGAGCCCCACCGGATCTCTTTTTATCTCTATGAAATGGCAAGTGAATTTCACGCTTTATGGAACAAGGGCAAAGAACTGCCGCAATTAAGATTTATTTTGGAAGATCAGGATATCCTGACTTCGACCCGGCTCGCTTTCCTGAGGGCGATTAGGTATTGTTTATCAAATGGTCTCGGGATTCTCGGCGTTAGGCCCGTCGAGGAGATGTAGGAAAAATAGATGGACCAAAATTCGACGGACGGCACGGACAAGCGGAATTGGCGAGAGCGCCTTGGCATTGGTGCCAAAGACGCAATGCCACGCATTGCCGAAGACTTTAAGGGGCCCGCACCAGCGCGACCAGCCCCTGCCTCGGCGCGCCCTGCTGCATCCACCATCAAGCCCGCGCCCATGGCGCCTCGTGCGGCCCCAAAGCCTGGCGCTGCCGCGTCGGCACCAGCACTGCGTCCGCCCAGTATTGCCCAGGATGCCTTGGCCACGAAGCTCAAAGCCCAGCGCGACGCTGCAGAAAAGCTTGCCGAACAGCGGGTAAATGCCGCGCGCCAACGCACCGAAACGCAAACCGCTGAGCCAGCCAAACCAAAGTTTTCCTTCGCTGATCCGGATGCTTCAAAGTCTCAGCCACCCGCACGGCCCGCTCAGCCACCTGCGGCCCAGCCGAAGTATTTAGCGCCGAACCAGCCCCAATCCCCCGCGCCGCAGCTCCAGCCTGCGCGTCCGCAATTGGGCCAAGGTACAGGCTTCAAGCCCTTGCCTCCAGCGGTGCCACCTTCTTACGCTCAGCAACCTTCGCAGCGCAGCACAACGCCGCAGCCCCAGGCACCAACCTATCAGCGGCAATATACCCAGCCACCTTATCCGCAACAGCCGACCTATCGTCCGGTTGATCCCAATACCGGCTATGCTCCACCCCCGGGCTACGTGCCGCCGCAACAACGCGCAGGCTATGTTCCGCCATCCTATCAGCCACAACCGACAGCTCGGGTTCCTGTGCCATCGCGGGGAGCTCCCGGAGCATATCCGCCAGGTCAGGTTGACCTTCGTCAAAGCCCGCGTTTGGGTGCTGGCGCACCGCCGCGCTTGCAGCCGCAAGTCGGTTTTGAAGACGATCAGGACGACATTTTCGAGCAGCCAGCAGCACCCGTCGGTCGCCGCGCCACTGCCACAGATTATCAACAGGCTTATCGCAATGCCGAACCCGTCTACGAAGATGATCTGCCACGTTCGCGCCTGCCGCTGATTTTGATGATCCTGCTGGTCTTGGCGCTTGCCTCCGGCATTGGTGGCATTTGGGCCTATAATAATTTGATCAAGGGCGTTTCATCTTCATCGGCCGACAATGCCGGTGCACCCGTTGTTGCGGCACCCACCCAACCAACAAAAGTGAATCCCGATGTGCCCGCAGATGCCAAGGCTGATCAATCCCAGCCGTCCGCTGGCGGCAACAAGAAACAGATCTATGACCGCATCATTGGTGACCATGAAGTCCTGTCTGGACAAATGAAAGCCAACGAAGAGGCACCGGTTCAACCTGACGCCAATGCCGCCCCGCCAGCTCCAGGTGATTCGCCAAATGCGGGAAACGCCGGAACAGGCAATGATGGAATGCCGCTTCCGCTGCCGCCACCACCGGGTAGCAGTAGTGGGGGAACCCAGGGCAGTCTCGAGCAAAACAAGAGTTCAAATGTTGCACAAATTGCCCCCGCCGCCGAACCTAGTTCGGCGGCGCTTTCAACTGATGGGCAGTTACCAGTCCCCAGTTCTGCGCCCCCACAATCTGCGTCGCCCCAGCCTCCAGTTCCGTCTTCTCAACCCTCGAAACTCGCAGCGGCAGATACTGCCGCAAATACAATTACTGACCAGCCTGACCCAGTCGTAACGCCCAAGGCTAAAACGGTAGAGCCAAAAGTTGCTACGGCCAAAAAAGCCGTCGTTCCCAAGGCTGAGAAATCTTTGGGTGGAGAACCGGTCGTGCTGGTGCCTCCAGGACAGGTGGCCACCGCTGAGCCCACCATTGCCCCCATTTCGCAGCCGCCGGTGGTGACCTCCGGCAACAGCCTCTACAATGGTCCGGCCATAGGCACCACAGCGGCCCAACCCGCAGCCCCGGCAGCAACACCTCAAGCCCCCGCCAAGCGCAAGACCTTGAGTGACCTCTTCAAGTCAAGCACACCCGCTCCCACGGCACCTGCGACCGCCGTTGCCAGTGCACCAGCGGCGGCTGTTTCATCAGCCCCAGCGGCAGCAGGAGGCTATGTGGCACAGCTTGCGTCCTTCAAGACCAAGGCCGAAGCCACCGACGAATATGCCAGATTGGTGCAGAAACACGGGGCCATCATCAGCAAATACGCTCCAATCATACAAAACGTAGAGGTTGCAGGGAGCCCTAGATTTCGCTTGAACATAGGTCCCATGGCTTCTATGGATGTTGCAACAAGTATTTGCTCGTCATTGTTCACCGCTGGCGAGCGGGATTGTGTTGTACACCGGCAATAGCCACCTACGCGAGACAACCAGATATTGCAGATACGTTCATTTATTTCTAGTTGTGCTGGTCTCGATATTTCTTCACCAGAATCTGCTTTTTTTGCTCGGAACCAGCCTTGGGGCTTGATTCTGTTCAAGCGGAACTGTGAATCTTCAGCCCAAATCAAAGAGCTCATCAAGCAGTTTCGCGCGGCAGTTCAACGCAAGGATGCACCCGTTTTCGTTGATCAAGAAGGTGGTCGCGTGCAGCGCCTCGGGCCTCCACATTGGCCTAAATATCCCTCCGCCAATGCCTTTGGCAGGCTTTACGAACGCTCGCCATTGCTCGCCTTGCGTGTTGCCCGCAGCGTCGGACATTTGATGGCGTCCGACCTTTACGAGTTAGGTTTCACATCGTCGTGCCTCCCCGTTCTGGACCTGCCGCAAGCAGATAGTCATGCCGTGATAGGTGACCGCGCTTATTCAACCAAGCAGGGCCCCATCATGGCCTTGGCCCGCTCTCACGTGGCCGGATTGATGGAGGGTGGAATTCTCCCGGTCATGAAACACATCCCCGGCCATGGCCGCGCACAAGTGGACAGCCACCTCGATTTGCCTGTGGTCAATGCCTCGAGATTGGATCTTGAGCAGCACGACTTCCCACCCTTTGCAGCACTTGCCGATTTGCCCATGGCGATGACAGCGCATGTAATTTATTCGGCCATCGACAACGCCAGCCCGGCGACGACGTCGCGAAAAGTGGTGCGCGATGTTATTCGCAAAGTGATCGGCTTCAACGGCCTGCTGATGACTGACGATTTGTCGATGAAAGCCTTGCGCGGTTCGATGCGCGAAAAAGTCGAAGCCTCAATCAATGCTGGTTGCGATATGGTCCTCCATTGCAATGGCATTATGGATGAAATGGAACAGGTGGCCGAGGCTGCACCGCTACTCGCCGGACGCTCCCTGCGCCGCGCCAAGCAAGCCCTCAAGCTGCGCCGCAAGCCTGTAGCGTTCGACCAGAAGCAAGCCGCTCTAGACATGCAGGCCGTGCTCGACAGCTAGTCAGGAACTTGGGGAAACCCGGGCTTTTTCCTCGCATCTCGTGCGTCAATCTGCGAAAATGAGTCATGGCAGAGAATGATCAAAATCCCTCGGATCAATCATGGAGTGCGACGGATGCACCGCCGCGATCGGTCGAAACTGGCCCGAGCGAGGAATTGATTGTCGATGTTGGCGGCTTTGAAGGCCCCATCGACCTGCTGCTCGAACTCGCCCGCGCTCACAAAATTGACCTGTCACAAATTTCCATTTTGGCTTTGGCTGATCAATATATCGCCTACGTCGACAAGATGCGCCAGACGAGACTGGATATCGCCGCCGACTATCTGGTGATGGCGGCCTGGCTCGCTTACCTGAAATCGCGACTGCTGATCCCCATGCCGCCATCTGCAGCAGACGAAGGCCAACCCCAGGATATGGCGGCCCGTCTTGCATTCCGTTTGCAGCGCCTTCAGGCCATGCGTGACGCTGCAGAAAAGATTTTCCTGCATCCGCAACTTGGCCAACATGTGTTTCAGCGTGGAGCGCCCCAGCCGCTGATTGTTGAAGTTCAACGCCAATATAGTGACACGCTGATTGACCTCTTGAAAGCCTATGCCGAGCGGCGCCAGCGCAAGACAGTGCACCAGACCTACACGGTGAAGCGCCAGCCCACATGGTCGATCAAGGAGGCTCGCGAAGCCATTGAGCGGTTGGTCGGCGGCATGGATGAATGGGGAACCTTCGACATGTGGCTGGAACGATATTTATCCAGTCCGGAGACACGCCGCTCCGTCCGTGCGTCGAGTTTCACCGCCAGCCTTGAACTTGCCCGTGACGGCCGCATCGAATTGCGCCAGGACGAGGCATTCAAAGCGATTTATCTGCGCCGCCGTGGCGGACCGCAGGCAGCCTGAGAGGAATGAAGTTGTCGATCAACGCCATGCCAATGACTGACGAAGAGACCATGCCGGACGAAGCGCAGGGCGCATCCATTACGGTTCACCCGATGGTCGAGCGCAGCCAGCACATGCGCATTGTCGAAGCGATGTTGTTTGCCGCCTCTGAGCCTGTTCCGCTTGCAGCCTTCAAGGAATTTGTGCCAGCCGATGTGGATGTTGAATCCCTGCTTGCTGACTTGCAAGAAAACTATGCCAACCGGGGAGTCAATCTGGTGGCCGTGGCCGGCAAGTGGTCACTGCGCACTGCGCCTGACATGGGTGGCATTTTGCGCCGCGACACCGTGGAGCAAAAGAAGCTCTCCAAGCCAGCGCTGGAAACCCTCGCCATCATTGCCTACCACCAGCCTGTGACCCGCGCTGAAATTGAAGATATTCGCGGCGTTGCCATTTCCAAGGGAACGCTCGACAACCTCCTGGAAATTGGCTGGGTTAAGATGCGTGGCCGTCGCAAGACGCCGGGACGGCCCATCACCTATGGCACCACCGAAGCTTTTCTCGTCCATTTCGGCCTCAATGAATTGACCGATCTTCCGGGCCTGCATGAGTTAAAAGCTGCTGGCCTGCTTGATGGCAATTTGCCGCCGGGCTTTGATATTCCAATGCCAAGGCTCAGCGATGATCTGACGCCGGACGAAGATCCACTGGATGGTACAGAACAGCAAATTCCCCTGGATATGCATGTGCCCGAGTACGGCGAACCTGGTGGCGGTTTACCTTAACGCTTCATCCTTAATGCCGAACTCGCACCATTTACCATAAGTTTGACTGGTAAATGATCCGCACACAGATCATAATAATTTTACACAATCAGATTGGCCATGATCGTGCTCTCCAGCGGAACATGGCTCTTTCTCGGGGAGCGGTCATGTGACAGCACGCGTGGCCGTTCCCGGCACCTTCAAGATAGCTTCGAGGTCAGGCCCGCCGCATCTCCTGTACTTCGAGGCTTAGCCGGTCCGGGCCGCTTGCTGAGTGGCCTCCTCGCTTGCGTATAAAACCCGGGCCGGCACTCATTACCCAAAAAAAAGCGCCCCAAAGAGTGGGCGCTTTTATTGTTTCTGGAAACCAGATTACTTGATCTTGGTTTCCTTGAATTCCACATGCTTGCGCACAACCGGATCATATTTCATGAATGTGAACTTCTCGGTCTTCGTGCGCGAATTCTTCTTGGTCACATAAAAGTAACCGGTGTCGGCGGTCGATGCCAACTTGATCTTGATAACGTTGCCTTTGGCCATAATAGACTCCAATCGATTTGGGGCCGATACACCCCAAAGAAGACCGAATGTCAAGTTCGGCCGTGAGGTGCGGCCAAATCATCAAATCCATGCATCTTCAAGGCCCATTGCAAGCCCACAATGGCCCCTTTAACGCGCGGCAGGAGCCACAGGCTCAAAACCAGTGTCACCATCAGCCAGAACCCCAATTCCAGGGCCATAGGTGGCGAAAGCTTCCGTTCAGTCAGCCACAGGCCCGGCACGACAACATGGCCCACGATCAGCATGGTGAAATAAGGAGGCGCATCATCGGCCTGGGCGTGACTGAGATCAGTGCCGCAGTGGGGGCAGGCCGTGTTGAGGCCCAGATAAGACTTGAACAGCGCACCCTCACCGCAATGGGGGCATTCCCGCTGAAAGCCGCGCCACAAAGCCAGCTTCCATGATCTCACGATGCTCAATTCAACGCCTCCGTGGCTTCTGCTTTGAGCGGCCTGGAGGAGGGGCTTTGCCCTCTCGCCCCTTGGAAACCATTTCAAAGCGCAGGCCGCCTTTGATAGGTGCAGCTTCTAGCAGACGCACCTCGACGGTGTCGCCGAGTTGGAATGTCTCACCCGTCCGCTCAGCGCTGAGCGAGTGATTGACCTCATTATAAATGAAGTAATTGCGGCCAAGACTTGAGACCGGAACAAAACCATCAGCACCGGTCTCTTCCAGATTCACAAACAGGCCAGCCCCCACCACACCGCTGATGCGGCCACGGAATGTCGCACCAATTTGTGGCGCAAGGAATGACGCCACCAGCCGGTCGTTGGTCTCACGTTCGGCCAACATGGCGCGCCGCTCGGCCACGGAAATCATGTCAGCCGTTTCCTGCAGATTGGCAATATCAAATTCCGAAAGCCCATCATCACCAAAGCCCAATGCTGTGATCAAAGCGCGGTGAACAATCAAATCGGCATAACGCCTGATGGGAGACGTGAAATGCGCATAGCGCCGCAAAGCCAATCCAAAATGTCCGGCATTCTCTGGCTTGTAGCTCGCCTGCGCCTGACTGCGCAACACGACTTCATGCACCAGCCGTTCAAAATCCTCGCCCTTCACCGATTGAAGCAAGCGGTTGAAATGCGAGGTCTTGATCACCTGTCCCAGCGGCAAATCACGATTGATGGTTTTCAGAAATTGCGTGAGGGCCTTGAGCTTTTCGGGGGAAGGATTTTCATGCACACGATAGAGCAACGGCGTCTTGCGCTTTTCCAGTTCTTCGGCGGCGGCCACATTGGCCTGGATCATGAATTCCTCAATCAGCCGATGCGCATCTAGGCGCGGCGGCACAATGACTTTTGAAACGCTGCCCTTGTCATCCAGAATGATTTTGCGTTCAGGCAATTCAAGCTGAAGCGGCGAACGCTTTTCCTGCGCCTTCATCAAGGCACGGTAAGCCGCCCAGAGTGGCTTCAAGACGGGCTCCAAAAGCCCATCGGTCTTTTCGCTAACCTTGCCATCTATGGCGGCTTGGGCATCCTGATAAGACAGCTTGGCGGCAGAGCGCATGATGATCCGCTCAAATCGATGCGTCCGTTTAGTGCCGGATTTATCGAAAATCATTGTGCAGGCGAGTGCTGGACGAAGTTCCTTCTCACGCAACGAACACAAATCATTTGAAATGCGCTCAGGCAACATCGGAACCACGAGATCAGGGAAATAAACTGAATTGCCGCGCAGCCTTGCCTCGCGGTCCAAAGCAGAACCGGGGCGCACATAGGCCGCGACATCTGCAATGGCGACGATGACTTTGAAGCCGCCCTCATTGCCGGCATCATCATCGGCCTCGGCCCAGACCGCATCATCGTGATCACGTGCATCGGCAGGATCAATGGTGATCAATGGCACATCGCGCCAATCTTTGCGGCCTTGTTGAGTGAAGTGCCCCAGCCCTTCGGCCTCTCTGAGAACAGCCTCAGGAAAACTGTTGGGAATGCCATGCTGGTTGATGGCAATCAGCGAAATATTGCGTGGGTCCTCCATCGAGCCCAGCCGCTCGCGTACCCGGGCTTGCGGCAGACCACGCGATGGACTGCGAATGATTTCGGCAGAAACCAGTTCACCATTCAGCGCGCCATTCTCATCGCCCTTGGCAACATAGAGATCATGACGCGACTTCTTATCAACCGGAACGAGCCTCGCCCCTTCGCCGCGCACCACCCGAAATACGGCGAGAAGCTTGCCCGCGCGATCGGAGAGCACGCGGATGACAGACGCACGGTGCGAATAAGGACCATGGCCTGCCATGGCCTGAACCTTGGCCAGCACCCGATCACCCTTGGCGGGCGCTTTGCCAGTCGTACCTTCGACGAGAACCTTGATCTTGCTGTCGGCTTCACTTTCGTCATCATTGACTGGAAAGCCAAAGACGTCGCCGTCCTTGTCAATGCCGCCGATTTCGATGACAGCAACGGGCGGAATGCCGCCTCTGGCAATCAGGCGCTTGCGCTTGGGTTTCAGTGCGCCGGTGTCCGCCATGTCTTTCAGCAATTGCTTCAGCGCAATCTTGTCATTGCCCTTGATGCCAAACGCCCGGCCAATCTCGCGTTTTCCCACCACACCGGGCGATGACGCCACAAACTGGGAAATCTCTTCCGCTGTGGGCAAGCCGCGCTTGGCCTTGGGAGATTTTGGTTCAGGCGGCTGTGGCAACGTCTTTTTTCACTGGCTTTTTGGCAGGCTTCTTTGCCGCCTTTTTAGCAGCGGCCTTCTTGGCCGCAGGCTTTTTGGCCGCAGCCTTGCGCGCGGGCTTCTTCGGCGATTGGCTCTCGCGCTCTGCAAGCAATGCCACCGCCTCATCAACCGTTAGTGTCTCTGGGGTCTTGTCCTTGGGCAATGTGGCATTGATCTTGTCATGCTTCACATAGGCGCCATAGCGACCACCCATGATCAGGATGTTGCCGCCGCCTGAAGGATGCGGCCCCAAATCTTTCAATGCGCCAGGGCGAGCCCGACTAGAGGGGCCCTTGGCGCGCTTCTGTGCGAGAAGATCAACCGCATGATTGAGCCCAATTGTGAATACATCCTCCGGGCTTTCGAGATTGGCATAGACGCCATCATGCAGAATGAACGGCCCGAAGCGTCCGAAATTGGTAACGATGGGCGTTTGCGTTTCAGGATGCACGCCGACTTCGCGCGGCAGCGAAAGAAGCTTCAACGCCTGATCAAGCTCAATCGTTGCAGGATTGGTGTTGCGTGGGATTGAAGCGCGTTGTGGCTTTTCACCTTCAACCGTTTCACCAAGCTGCAAATATGGCCCAAAGCGGCCGATGCGTCGCGTGACGTTCTGACCGGTCTCAGGGTCCTGGCCGAGCACAATCCCTTCCGCGGGAATAGCGTCAGCCGAGCCTTCGGCCGCAATCGACAACGGCCGTGTATAATTGCAGTTGGGATAATTGGTGCAGCCGATGAATGAGCCAAAGCGCCCAAGCTTGATTGACATCTTGCCATCAGCACAGGAAGGGCAAGCGCGCGGGTCGCCCCCATCAGCCTTGGCAGGGAAAATATGAGGGGCGAGAAGATCATTCAAACTGTCGATCACTTGCGTGATGCGAAGGTCTTTCACTTCAGCAAGTGCCGCTGTGAAATCTTTCCAGAAAGCGCGCAAGACTTCCTTGTAGTCAATTTCGCCAGCCGAAATCTGGTCAAGCTGTTCTTCGAGATTGGCGGTGAAATCAAACTCGACATATTTCTTGAAGAAGCTTTCAAGGAAAGCGGTGACCACGCGGCCCTTGTCATCAGGGATCAGGCGCTTCTTCTCAATGCGCATGTAACCCCGGTCAGACAGGGTCTTCAAAATTGAAACATAGGTCGAAGGGCGGCCAATGCCCAATTCTTCGAGCTTCTTGATCAGCGAAGCTTCCGAATAGCGCGGCGGAGGCTCTGTGAAATGCTGGGTGGACACGATTGATTTGACACCCGTGGCGTCGCCACGCGCCATGGCGGGCAGGCGCTTTGCATCTTCATCTTCACCGTCATCAAGGTCTTCATTATAGGCACGCAGGAATCCGTCGAACTTCACAATTGAACCCGTGGCGCGGAAGGCATAATGTTTGCCATCATGACCCGACGTTCCGATGTCAGCCGTGGTGCGTTCAAGCTCGGCACTCTCCATTTGGCTGGCAATTGTGCGCTTCCAGATCAAATCATAAAGCGCCATTTGTTCGCCATCGAGCACGCCCTTCACCTGGTCTGGATGACGCGAAAGCTCGGTCGGCCTGATGGCTTCATGGGCTTCCTGGGCGTTCTTGGCCTTGGTCTTATAGACTCGCGGGGTGGACGGCACATAAGGCTCGCCGAAGGTTTTCAAGATTGCGTTACGCGCAGCCGCAATGGCTTCAGGCGCCATGTCAACGCCGTCGGTTCGCATATAGGTGATGAGACCCACCGTCTCGCCATCAATCTCCAGGCCCTCATAAAGTCGCTGGGCAATCTGCATGGTCTTGGCCGACGAAAAGCCAAGTTTGCGCGAGGCTTCCTGTTGCAACGTCGATGTGCGGAAGGGCGGGAAGGGGTGACGCTTGGCTGGCTTGCTCTCAACGCTGTCAACCTTGAACGCCTGTCCCTTGACGGCGGCCAGAATGGCGTCGGCAGAAACGCCATCGCCAAGCTGCAGCTTTTCAAGCCGCTTGCCATCAACTGCTGATAGGTTCGCTGTAAATTCCACGCCGCTACTGGTGCGGAATGTTCCGTCAATCGACCAGTATTCCTGGCTCTTGAAGGCTTCAATCTCAAGCTCGCGGTCGCAGATCAATCGCAATGCTACCGATTGCACGCGGCCTGCGGAACGCGAGCCCGGCAATTTGCGCCACAGCACCGGAGAAAGCGTGAAGCCCACGAGATAATCAAGTGCGCGGCGAGCCAGATAGGCATCAACCAAAGCCGCATCAACATCGCGCGGGTGTGCCATGGCCTCCATGACGGAAGCCTTGGTGATGGCATTGAACGCCACGCGCTGAACGATCTTGCCTTTAAGAGCACCCTTCTTCTTCAAAACTTCCATCACATGCCAGGAGATGGCTTCGCCCTCGCGATCAGGGTCGGTGGCCAGAACGAGGCGGTCGGAGGTCTTGAGGGCGGTCGCAATGTCGGCCAGACGCTTGGCAGACTTGGCGTCCACCTCCCAGGCCATGGCAAAATCTTCGTCAGGCTTCACCGAGCCATCCTTGGCTGGAAGATCACGGACATGGCCGAACGAGGCCAGAACCGTGAAGTCTTTGCCGAGGTATTTATTAATGGTTTTTGCTTTGGAAGGTGATTCGACGACGACGACTGTCATTACAAGTCCCGGTTAAAATGGCGTCCGCTCATAGGGATATAAGGTGTCATGAGCAAGAATTCTTGCTTGCTGGACTAAAAAACTGTCAATTGCAACCACGGAGCAACCCTGAGTTTGTTTTATTCGACGAAATACACGTTATCAGTGTGGGGCGGAAGTTATCAGAAGGGATGCAGGCCTATGATACCGAGAGAACACATAAACTCACCCACACCAAAAGATATTATATCTAAATTAAATTCAATCAAAGCGCGAGAAACCGCACAATATATTGCGGATATGACCCTCGAACTCCGAAACTTGACCAAAGACTATAACATGAAGGCGTTGCAGGGTCTTTTGGAAGTCGCTTTTTACGAGGCTTCGTCCGAAGCCAACCGTGTCGACATTCCCCCAGAGGAAATTGAGCACCTCAACATGCTGAGCAGGGCCTCACACGGCTGATTGAGGGATTAAAGCTCGTGCCTCGCCCGTCCCATGGGTTCGGCGTGGGCAACCACGCGACGAACATTGGTCTGCTCCTGCATGAAGCGGGTCTCCAGCCTGTCCACAGCGGCGTGAACGCTCTCGACATTCAGTTGCGGTGAGAATCGGCAGTGGTAGTGAACGAATAGACCTGCCTCGGTTTCTCTAACCCTGATATTGTGCAGGTCCTTCATCGATTTTTCCTGTTTTGCCAGCTTGGCCAAAGTCAATGCGATTTGCGCCTTAACTTTGGCGTTTGCCTCGCGGCCTGAGAGAAGCGTCATCGGTTGCGGCTCAATGTGACTCTCAACTTCCACATTTCCGCCAAGGCCGGACCGAATATCTGCTTCAAGCGCCGTCGCCGTCTCATGGGCAATTAAGAGGGGGGTCTTGCCATCCACCTCAAAATCAAAACTCACCGCCAGCTTTTCACCCAGTTGCTGAACCAGCAAATGGTGAACCGCGAGCCCACGCGCCGCAGCAATCACTGAGACTTTCTGGATAGCGGTTTCGCTGTCCAGCGCCACGAGGTTGGTGACAATGTTCACATCGGCGTTGGCGTGAAGTGATTTAATCTCCCGCACAAGGTTGGCGCGAAGCTGTGTCGTCTCTGCCACGGGCAGGGTGCGCGGCACATCAACCCCAAGGTCCACAAACATCACTGCCCCAGCGGGGCGCACGCGGAGCAAACTCACTGACAACACACCATCTTGGGCCAGTGCCGCTTTTCGGATGGATTCAGTTAATCCCTGCGGTGCAGTATCAAGCAGGGTGTTGAGCGTCTTGCCCCCCAGCTTCCAGCCAATGGTCATGATAAACCCGCTGACGACTAATGCGGCCACTGAATCGGCCCACGCAAATCCAGCCCACACACCTCCAAGGCCCAGCAAGACGGCTGCCGAACTCCACATATCGGATTGGAAATGCGCTGCGTCCGCAGCCAAGGCTTCGCTTGACGTGTCTTTTGCCGTTTTGTTCAAGGCACGCGAACGGTTGAGGTCTACAATGATGGAAACAACGAGCAGGGCGATGACCCACCATTGAACCATCACCGGTTCATGGCCTTCATAGAGACGCATCAAAGCGTGATAGGCAATAAAAATGGCGGTAACAAAAAGCAGAGCGGTTTCGAGAAGGGCCGCCACGCTCTCAATTTTGGCATGGCCGAAATGATGCTCGTCATCTGCAGGCTGGTCTGCCCACCGCACCGCAAAAAAGGTGACGATCGTGGCCCCGAAATCAATCACGCTATGCAAGGCTTCTGACAAAACACCCAAAGATCCCGTGAGCAGGGCAGCGACAATCTTGACAGTCGATAAAACGCCCGAGGCACCCATGGACCACAGCGCAACTTGCTGTTTCTGGTGAGAACTATTCATTGGTCTGCCATTTTCCCTGCAACTGTATGATTGAAAACCATATCCACCTTAAGCCAAACTGAGACCATGAGCGCAAGCGATGCACAAATGATTCCCGTCGAAAGTTTCAGGCGGGCGGGACCGAAAACCTTTGGCATTCTGTTCCTCCTTGAATCGCTCGTTCGTGCTTTCAACTCCAGCGTCCTCTCGGTTCAGGCCTATGACTTGCTGCATTCGGCCCAGATGGTCAGTGTGCTCGGCACCTGCTCGTCTCTGACCACCCTGACAATTACGCTCTGTATGCCATTTCTGTTCCGGCATCTACGCCGTCGTTATGCCTATACCATGGGTGCCTGCCTGATGATTGCGGGCAGTGTGGGGCTCGCCAGTTTCACCGTTCCAGGCCAGATTCTCGGCGTCATCCTGCGCAACAGCGGGGCCTCAATCGCCAATGTGACCCTGCAACTCTACATTCTCGACAATATCCGCAAGAACCAGCTGACCACCAGTGAGCCTTTGCGTTTGGCGCTGTCGACAATTGCATGGGTCGTAGGCCCCTACAGCGGCATCTGGCTCTACCAGAACTATGGATCGCTCGCCCCGCAATTGGCGGCGGGTACGGCCGCCTTGGTCTTGCTCAGCGTGTTCTGGTACCTGCGCCTCCATGAGGGGCAATCCATGCCATCGGGCACGTTGGAGCCTTTCAATCCGCTGGCCAATGCCGCCCGCTTTATCAAACAGCCAAGGCTGCGCCTTGCCTGGGCCATTGCGTTTGCGCGCTCCTGCTTCTGGGGCATCTTCTTCACCTACGGCCCCTTGCTGATGATCGAGGGCGGCATGGACAAGAAATTCGGCGGGCTCATTATTTCGCTCAGCCAAATTCTACTGCTGTCGGCCTTCATCTATGGACCACTCGCCAGACGCGTCGGCGTCCGCCTCATCATTACAGTGTGCTTTGCCATGATCGCGATTGCAACTTTCACGGCAGGTTTGTTAGGTGCGGCCCATCCATTTTTGGTCGCAGGCTTGCTGTTGTTCGCGTCGCTGTTTTCATGCGGCATCGATAGTGTGGGCGGCATCCCGTTCCTGCGCGCAGTCAAACCCCATGAGCGGCAAAAAATGGCGGCCGTCTATCGCACCTTCATTGAATCATCCGATGTTATTCCCTCGGCCATCTTCATTGTCGCTTTGCATTTCTTTGATGTATCGATTGTCTTCGTCATTTTAGGTGCTTGTTTGAGTGTAATGGGCATTTTGGTCTGGCGTTATTTGCCGCAATCCATGTAGCGTCAAGTCCAAAGGACGCACCATGGCCAAACCCATTCTCTATATCGGCAATCGCAACTATTCATCTTGGTCGCTGCGGCCCTTCATGGCGCTCGCCATGGCCGGCATTGAATTCGATACAAAGCTCATCCGCTTGGGCCAACCAGATTTTGCCAGGAAGGTCCGGCGCATCTCCAAGGCCGCACTGGTTCCGATCCTTGTCCATGGCGACATCACCATCTGGGATACTTTGGCCATTTTGGAATATGCTGCGGAAACCTGGCCCAAGTTGAATCTCTGGCCAAAGAATAAAAAAGCCCGTGCGCTGGCGCGGTCAGCCTCGGCTGAAATGCATTCTGGTTTCAGCAATTTGCGCACTTATTTTCCCGTGAATATCAGGCGCCCCAAAAAATCAATTGCAATGACAGACGCCACATTGAGGGAAGTGGCCCGCATCGAAAGCCTGTGGGCACAATGCCGCCAGGAGTTCGGCAAGGGCGGTCCTTTCCTCTTTGGCAAATTCACCATCGCGGATGCCATGTATGCTCCGGTCGTCTCGCGCTTTGAGACTTACGATTTCAAGGTGAAACCAAACACGCGGCAATACATGGACGCGGTTCTGAACAGCACGGCGTTCAAGGAATGGCAGAGCCTGGCACTTAAGGAAAAATGGATCGTCCAGGAAGATGAAGTGGACTAGGCATCAACCTCCACGGTGGATGCACCACCAACCAGTTCGCCCATAATGCACCTCCCATACGGCGACGACCATGCTGGCACCACCATATTGCTTTCGGCAGCCCGCAATCACGATCTTGTATTGTCTTGCACGTTCAGCGCCGGTTGGCTCAACAGATTTCGTGGCAGCGGCGTAGGACCCAAGCGGAACTGCGAGAAAAGTAACGAGGGAAAGTCCCAACATCATTTTTTTGAACATATTGACCCCATTTGTTTTTGAACAGCAGAATGCAAGGAGCCATCCGCCGTGTCAAGAAATGAGCGCAATTCTGCCTCCACCTTCTCGTCTGGCCAGTCCGGCAATCTCGAGTTCCAACAAAATTGCCATGGTCGTCTCTGCCGAGAATTTCGACTCCCGGATGAGATCGTCAACTTCAATAGCGGTTGGCGATAGCAGTTCAAGCACCCGGGCCCGTTCTGCATCGCCGATGTCGAGATCGACAGGATTTCTCCGGGAAATCGGCTCTTCGAATTGCGCGGAACGCACTGGCGTCCAGGAGGATCCCAAAGAGTCCAACACGTCATTGACCGAAGTCAACATATTGGCACCTTCCTTGATGAGATTGTTGGTGCCCTCGCAGCGTGGATCAAGCGGCGATCCCGGCACCGCGAAAACCTGTCGTCCCTGTTCATTGGCAATGCGCGCCGTGATCAACGATCCTGACCTCATCGCGGCCTCAACCACAATCACACCTTGGCTCAATCCGGAAATGATGCGGTTCCGGCGTGGAAAATATTCGGCCTTGGGAACTGTCCCCGGAACAAATTCACTGATCAGCAATCCCTCATCCGCGATGGCGCGCTGAAGTTTTTCATTCTCTGGCGGATAGAAATAATCAATCCCATTGGCAATGACGGCCATGGTATTTTTGGGTGACGCGGCGTCATGGGCCGCTGTGTCAATGCCGCGCGCCAATCCCGATGCGATCACATATCCTGCCTCAACCAATTGCCGAGCCAGTTGGCGGGTGAACTTCATGGCGACTGCTGATGCGTTACGGGCCCCTACAATCCCAATCGTAGGTCGCTTGGCGATCTCAATCTGGCCGCGCACGCAGATGAGCGGTGGCGCCGACGGAATGTGCCGCAACAGTTCTGGATAGTCGGGTTCATTGAGTCCAATGAAACGTGCGTTCAGTTTTTGAGTGGCAGCCAGCCAATCCTCAGCAAGCCCCGCGTCAAGCAAGGCGAGAGGCCGCTTCATCCCGCCGCGCTTTGATAGTTCGGGAAGTGCTTCAATTGCCGCTGCAGCTGAGCCATAGCGCTCAAGCAATCGTATGAATGTCATGGGTCCGACATTTTCGCTCTGGCTAAGCCGTAACCAATTCAACCGTTCTTCATCCGAAAGAACGGAGAGCGTCATGCCTTTTTTGCCAGATCGATCTTGGATTCAGTTCCGGCCAGAAGTCGTGCGATGTTTTCGCGGTGCGTAATCCATACAATTGCGGCAAGGATCAAAACCGGCAGCACAAGATCATTGCGGCCCAAAATCCAAGCCCACACCGGCATCGTTGCCGAGGCAATGAGCGCTGAAAGTGAAGACATGCGCGCCAGGAGCGCGATGATGAGCCACAGCGCGAGAAAGATCAGACCCATGGGCCAGCACAGCCCCAACAGAATGCCAATGAACGTGGCAACACCCTTGCCACCCCTAAAACCCAACCAAACCGGAAAAATATGGCCAAGCAAAGCGCCAAACCCGGCAACAATTGCGGCAGCAGGCCCAAGATAGATCTGCGCTAAAAGTACAGGCAGGGTCCCCTTCAAGATATCAAACACCAGCGTCAGCGCCGCGATCTTCTTGTTGCCCGTGCGCAAGACATTGGTGGCGCCAATATTGCCTGATCCAATATTACGAACATCGCCGAGCCCGGCGGCCTTGGACAAAATCAGGCCGAAGGGAACCGACCCGCACACGTAACCCAAAATTGCTGCAATGAAATATTCCATGGTCCCTCCCGTCAGGAAACGTAAGAGTAAACCGTTTGCCCTGCAATCACTGTTTCCATGACGCGGCCTTCGAGATTGCGCCGCTCGAAAGGCGAGTTTTTTGAACGCGAATGGAGCTGCGCGGCATCGACCTGCCAACTCGTCTGCATATCGAAAATCGTAAAATCGGCAGGAGAACCGACTTCGAGCCGGCCTTGCGCCAACCCCAACAACCTCGCGGGCCGAGTGGTCATGGCGTCGATCAGGCGGGGCAGGGTGACATCGCGGGAATGAACCAGCGCCAGTGCGGCCGCCAACATGGTCTCAAGCCCAATCGCCCCAAAAGCAGCTTCGGCAAAGGGTAGACGCTTGGTATCTTCGCTTTGAGGATCATGCGACGACACCACCACGTCAATCGTGCCATCGGCCAGTCCCTGAACCAAGGCGCGGCGATCATCTTCGCGGCGCAAGGGCGGCGAGACTTTAAAGAAGGTGCGGTATTCACCAATATCATTCTCGTTCAAGACGAGATGATTGATCGAGACGCCGCACGACACAGGCAGTCCCTTGGCCTTGGCTCGTGCCATCACTTCGACCGATTCAGCACAAGAAATTTGTGCCGCATGATAGCGAGCACCTGTCATTTCAACCAGACGCAGATCACGCTCCAGCATGATCACTTCCGCCATGGCGGGATTGCCTGCGAGACCAAGGCGCGATGCGGATTCGCCGGCATTCATCACGCCACTGGCTAATGCTGGTTCTTCCACATGTTGCACGACCAGCATGTCGAAATCGCGCGCATAGGTGAGTGCGCGCTTGAACATGTTGGCATTGGCCACAGCTTTGGTGCCATCGGTGACGGCCACGGCACCCGCCTCTTTCATCAAGCCGATCTCGCTCATCAATTCGCCGCCAAGACCCTTGCTGATCGCCGCCATGGGAGCCACGCGCACTTTGCAGGTGGCGGCAGCGCGGCGCAGAATGTAGTCAACAATTGCTGCATCATCGATGACCGGCTGAGTATTGGGCTGGATGATCATTGTGGTCACACCGCCCGCCGCTGCCGCTTGGCCTGCGGAAGCAAGCGTCTCGCGATATTCAGTTCCAGGTTCACCCGTGAACACGCGCATGTCGATGAGGCCAGGCACGAGAATGTTGCCCTTGCAGTCGATCGCCACAGCTTGAGAGCCAACCATTGCCTTGGTGACTTTGCTGCCAATCGCAACAACGCGGCCATTTTCAACCAAGAGGCCACCAGCTTCATTCATCTTCTGGGAGGGATCAACAATCTGCGCGTTAATCCAGGCGCGGCGCGGTGAGGGAGTCTTCATGCGCTCACCTTGTTATGGCCATGGCGCGACAGGGCGTCGAGAACCGCCATGCGAACCGCCACCCCCATTTCCACCTGTTCGCGGATCACCGATTGAGCACCATCTGCGACAGAAGAGTCAATTTCCACACCACGGTTCATCGGCCCCGGATGCATGACCAGGGCGCCGGTTTTGGCAAAACCCAGCTTCTCCTGCGTCAACCCAAAGAATTGATAATATTCACGTTGCGACGGTACAAAGGCCCCACTCATCCGCTCAAGCTGAAGGCGCAACATCATCACCACGTCAGCGCCTTTAAGACCCGCTTCCATGTTGCGGTGAACTTCAACCCCGAATTTTTCGATGCCGCTTGGGAGCAGGGTGGAGGGCCCGACGACGCGGACATGGGCGCCCATCTTGGTGAGGAGATGAATGTTGGAACGCGCCACGCGCGAATGCAGCACATCGCCACAGATTGCAATTTCCAATCCTTCAAGCCTGCCATAGTGGCGGCGGATGGTGAGAGCGTCGAGCAGGGCTTGCGTCGGGTGTTCATGTTGCCCATCGCCGCCATTGATGACGGCGCAAGAAACTTTCTGCGCCAGCAATGCCACCGTGCCAGAGGATTGATGGCGAACCACCAGAAAATCCGGATGCATGGCATTAATAGTCATGGCCGTATCAAGAACCGTCTCGCCCTTGGAAATCGAGGAGGTCGAAACCGCCATGTTCATCACATCACAACCGAGCCGCTTGCCGGCAATCTCGAAGGAGCTTTGGGTTCGCGTCGAGGCCTCAAAGAACAAATTCACCTGCGTGTAGCCGGTGAGGATTGCGTGGCGCTTCTCGGCATTGCGGTTCACCTCGACATAGGTCTCCGCTAGATCAAGCAAGGCAGGGATTTCGGATGGGGAAAGATCATCAACCGCGAGCAGATGCGGGGATTTGATGATCGGCGGCCGGGATGCGGTCTTGGACATTAAAGCGGCCTGATACGGGAGAATCGGCGAGGGGGCAAGTAGCGAAGCCCGATGCTCACGCCCTATGGATAACAAGCGGTAAGAAGTAAATTCCTTTGATAGTAAAATAATGCTTGACACCGGGCGGTCAACCTGCTATCTCCCGCCATACTCCAGCACTGTATCCAGAAATTCATGTGCCGATTGCCAAGTCTTGCAAGCTCACGAAGACGACGGTGAATGGTAAGTTTTGCCCCCTTCAAAGACGGCAGGTCATTTCACTTCAAATATCTTGCACCGCGTTTCCAGAATGCCGCGAACACGTTGCTTGCGGCAGGTTCGCAGCGCTTCGGAGATGGCGGATGGTTTTGACGGCCAATTCTGACTAAATCCGCAAGCACCATGATTACTCGGCTTTTCACCGTTCGTAGTAGCGACTGCTTTGTGCTCGGGAAAGCGTGGGTAGGTCTTCAAATAGAATATGCCACAGGTATCTGTGCGCATTTCATTAATTTTGACATGGGCCGCAACACCAGGAGCACCCCACATGATTACACCAAGCAATCCCGATGCAAGTAACTTCGCGGTAAACTTCATTGCTTTACCTCCCACAGTGATTTGACAGTCGTTGCAAACTTTGCAAACTAAATCAACCAGTCTCAAGCCCTAACCCGTCAAGCAGCCCCTGCAAAATATAGGCGGCCGCCAGCTTGTCCACATTGTCGGCGCGTTTCGCCCGGCTCATGTCCGCCTCGATCATGGTGCGGGTGACGGCGGCGGTGGACAGCCGCTCATCCCAATAGATGATGGGAAGCTGGGTCAGCTTTTCCAGGTTGCGAACGAAGGCCTTGGTGGACTGAACGCGTGGTCCTTCCGAGCCGTCCATGTTGAGTGGCAGCCCAATTACCAAAAGCCCAATACCCTCGGCCTTGGCAAAGTCCAGCAGCGCTTTGGCGTCCACCTGAAACTTGCCACGTGAAATTGTGTGGCGGGGCGTCGCGATCTGCAAGGTGAGGTCAGAGGTGGCAATGCCAATCGTCTTGCTCCCAAGGTCAATCCCCAAAAGCCTTTGGCCGGGTTGTAACGCGGCGACCGCGGTGCGGGCATGGTCGTAAAGATTGCTCATGGCCTTCCCAGTAAACCTGTTCTGGCGCTTGGGCAATGAAGCTAACTATGGCACAGTGAAGGGATGAGCAAACACCTTGAAATCCGCCCGGTTGGCCCGATTGTTGACCCCAAGCCACCCGGAACCCTGCCAGACATGCGGCCCATCCATGGCCGCTGGATCAGGCTTGATGCGCTGGATGCCGAACGCCACAGCAAAGCCCTGTGGGAGTCGATCGACGGCAAGGACCCCGAAGGTGCCTTGTGGACCTATATGGCGTTTGGTCCCTTCGCCGATGAAGAAACCCTAACGAAATTCATCAAGGACAAGCAGGCGAGCAAAGACGCCTGGTTTTACGCGTATTTGAACAAGGCCACAGGCAAGGCCCAAGGCATGGGCTCGTTCATGCGCGCCGATGCCCCCAATGGCTCCATCGAAATTGGTAGCATCTGGCTGGCGCCAGCCCTGCAGCGCACGCGCGAAGCCACGGAATCAATCTATCTGATGATGCGCCATGCCTTCGATGAATTGGGGGTTCGGCGTCTCGAATGGAAATGTGACGCCTTGAACGCGCCCTCGCGCCGCGCCGCCGAGCGCTTTGGCTTCACTTACGAGGGGCTTTTCCGCCAACATTTCATCATCAAGGGCCGCAACCGCGATACGGCCTGGTATTCGATCATCGACAAGGAATGGCCCGCCATCCGCAAAAACTTCGAAGCTTGGCTGGCCGAGTCCAATTTTGACGAAAACGGCAAAGAGAAAGCCAAGTTGCGGGCGCGGTGAGGCTTTGCTATTCCCCACCGCAAAGCAATAGGAATTCCTGATGTCAGTTGATGAAAAAACAGTGCGGCGCGTGGCAAAACTTGCCCGCATCAAGGTTGAAGAGTCTGCCGTCCCAACTCTTGCCAACGAACTCAACGCCATCTTGGCTTTCGTCGAGCAACTGGATGAAGTTGATGTGACGGGCATTGAGCCGCTGACGTCCGTTGTTGCCATGGACATGAAGAAGCATAAGGACGTGGTGTCTGATGGCCATTACCCCAAGGCCATCGTAGCCAATGCGACGTCGGAAGATGATTTCTTCATGGTGCCGAAGGTGGTCGAATAATGACAAACCTCACCGCACTCACCATTGCCGACGCCCGCGCCAAGCTGAAAGCCCGCGAGATTTCGGCCGTTGAACTCACCAACGAATATATCGCTGCCATCGAAAAGGCCAAGCTCCTCAACGCTTACATCGTTGACACGCCGGAACAGGCGCGCGCCCAGGCCAAGGCCTCCGACGCCAAGCTGGCCAAGGGCGAAGCTGGCGCGCTGGAAGGCATTCCCCTAGGCATCAAGGATCTCTTTGCAACGAAGGGCGTTCACACCCAGGCGGCGAGCCACATTCTTGATGGCTTCAAGCCTGGCTATGAATCAACCGTGACCGCCAATCTCTGGCGCGAAGGGGCTGTCATGTTGGGCAAGCTCAACATGGATGAATTCGCCATGGGCTCGTCCAATGAGACCAGCTATTACGGCCCCGTGTCCAACCCCTGGCGCCGCAAAAATTCCAATGCCACGTTGGTTCCCGGCGGCTCATCGGGCGGTTCTGCAACAGCAGTCTCTGCGCATCTCTGCGCCGCAGCAACGGCAACTGACACTGGCGGCTCGATCCGCCAGCCCGCCGCCTTCACCGGCACGGTTGGCATCAAGCCCACGTATGGCCGTTGTTCACGCTGGGGCATCGTGGCCTTTGCCTCATCGCTTGATCAGGCAGGCCCCATCGCCCGCGACGTGCGCGACGCCGCTATTATGCTCAAGGCCATGGCGAGTGTGGATGACATGGACACAACGTCAGTCAATCTGCCTGTGCCCGATTATGAGAAGGCCATCGGCAAGCCTATCAAGGGCCTGCGCGTGGGCATTCCAAAGGAATATCGCCCGGACGGACTGCCTGCTGAAATTGACGCGCTGTGGAACAAGGGCGCGCAGTGGTTGAAAGAGCAGGGGGCCGAGATTGTCGAAATCTCGCTGCCGCATACAAAATATGCGTTGCCTGCCTATTATATCGTGGCGCCAGCCGAGGCGTCATCCAATCTCGCGCGCTATGATGGTGTGCGTTATGGCCTGCGTTTGCCGGGCGATGATCTCATCGACACGTATGAGAAAACCCGTGCCAAGGGCTTTGGCCCGGAAGTCCAGCGCCGCATTATGATCGGCACTTATGTTCTCTCTGCCGGCTATTATGACGCCTATTACGTGAAGGCCCAAAAAGTCCGTACACTGATTAAACGCGACTTCGATCTCGCATGGAACAAAGTGGATGTCGTCTTGACACCGGCAACACCATCACCCGCTTTCGCCCCCGGTGAAATCACTGACCCTGTTCAGATGTATCTGAACGACGTCTTCACGGTGACCGTCAACATGGCAGGCCTTCCGGGCATTGCGGTTCCCGCCGGCCTGTCTTCGGAAGGATTGCCGCTGGGCCTTCAGCTCATTGGCAAACCCTTTGATGAAGAAACCCTGTTTCAGACAGCTGCCGCAATCGAGATGGCCGCCGGAAAATTCACCGCTCCAAAGTGGTGGTAAAATCATTCCGACAATAAAAAGGGGAGGGCGAAGCCCTCCCCAATCGAAATTCAAAAACTGCCAATAATTAGTCGAGCTTGACCAGACGCAGATAGGGCTTCACGGTCTTCCAGCCTTGCGGGAATTTTTCTTTGGCTGCCTCATCCGAGACGGAGCCGAGAATAATCGCATCGTCGCCGACTTTCCAGTTTGCCGGTGTGGCCACAGACTTCGTGGCCGTCAGCTGCAGCGAGTCAATGACGCGCAGAATTTCATTGAAGTTGCGGCCCGTGCTCATCGGATAAGTGAGGATCAGCTTGATGCGCTTGTCAGGGCCGATGATGAACACGTTGCGGACCGTGAAGTTGTCGGCAGCGGTTCGGCTCTTGGCGTTGCCAGAAGCATTGGAGTGAATCATGCCATAAAGCTTTGCAACGATCAGATCAGTATCACCGATCATCGGATAGGTGACGTCAGAACCAGTCACGTCCTTGATGTCGTTCTTCCAACGCAAATGGTCATCCACGCTATCAACTGAAATGCCAATCATCTTGACGCCGCGCTTTGCAAATTCCGGCGCAAGCTTCGCCATCGAACCAAGTTCGGTGGTGCAAACGGGTGTGAAATCCTTCGGATGCGAGACCATCATCGCCCAAGAGCCTTCAATATAGTCGTAGAAATGAATTCGGCCTTCGGTCGTGTCAGCTTCAAAATCAGGGGCCAGATCACCAAGTTGCAATGCCATTTCACTCTCCATCTAATTTGTGTGAAACCAATATAGGATCCGTTTCGTTCGGAATAAAGAACAAAATAAAGAAAAAGAAGAACGAACCAAAGTGGCAGCTAACGCATTAAAACAACAACATTAAATAACATTAGGCTTTAATGCGAAGGCCCTTTGGATCATAAAATGATGGCAATTGAACGACAACGGGGTAGCGCTTCCAGGCCAATTCAATTTCCCAAAAACCACCTTCAATCCACTCTTTGTTGACGCCATCTGCATTCTTCACATAAGCAAGCCCGAGCGACTTGTTGACCCTGTGCCCCCAAGCTCCCGATGTGGTCGAGCCTACAATAACGCCATTCCGATAAAGTGGTTCCTCGTGATAGATCATGGGTGCGGCGGCGCTGTCATCGACCAATGCAATGCAAACCATGCGCTTGTCCAAACTGGCTTTCGTCTTTTGCTTGAGCAGCGCCTCGCGGCCAATGAAGCCGCCTTTTTTGTCGTAAGCCACGGCAAAGCCCAAGCCAGCTTCGATCGGCGTTTCCTCATCGGAAATGTCATGGCCCCAGTGGCGATAGGCTTTTTCCATGCGCGCATTGTTCATGCTGTGCATGCCCGCGGGTGTGAGATTGAAGTCTGCGCCCGCCGCTGTCACCGTTTCAAAAACATGGGCGGCAAATTCAGCGGGTATATAGAGCTCCCAACCCAATTCACCGACATAGGTGATGCGGCTGGCGCGGACGCGGGCATAGCCGATTTCAATTTCTTTTGATGTGCCAAATGGGAATGCCTCATTCGACAAATCAGCGCCCGAAAGTTTTTCCAGCAAGGCGCGAGATTTGGGCCCCATGATCGACAGCATGGGAAGGCCCGAGGTCATGTCCGTTGCCACGCAATGGGCACCGACCGGAGTATGTTTTTTCAGCCAGGCAAAGTCCCGCGTTTGTGGTGCTGAACCCGTCACCACCAGGAAACGATCTTCGGCAAGCCGCGTCACGGTCAAGTCAGCCTCAATGCCGCCGCGCTCATTGAGCCATTGCGTATAAACAATCTTGCCCGGAGCCACATCGACGTCATTGGCGCTGATCTTGTTGAGTACGGACAAGGAATCACGCCCCTGAACTTCGTATTTTGCAAACGATGACTGATCGAAAAACACGACATCATTCATCAGCGCCTTGCCTTCGTGCTCAGCAGCCGCAAACCAGTTCTGTCGGCCGTAAGAGTATTCATATTCGCGCTTCATGCCGGGCAGGGCATACCAGTTGGGCCGCTCCCAACCCGTGACTTCGCCAAACACAGCGCCCAGTTTATCCGTGTACTGATAAAATGGCGAGCGCCGCACGCCGCGCGCTGTCTCGGCTTGGCGATAAGGCCAATGCATGGCGTAGAGTAACCCCAAGGTTTCCGTCACCCGGTCATGCATGTATTTGCCGTTGGACTGGAAGGGGTGAATGCGCCGGATGTCCATGCCGTTTACATCCATCGGTGGATGGCCATTCTTGATCCAGTCCGCCAGAACCAACCCCGCACCGCCCGAAGATTGAATGCCGATTGAATTGAAGCCCGTTGCCACAAAGAGGTTTTTCACCTCCGGGGCCTCGCCCAGATAATAGCGGTTGTCGGGAGTGAAGCTTTCAGGACCGTTGAAAAAAAGCTGAATGCCTGCGGTCTCCAGCAAGGGAACGCGGTTGATGGCATTACCGAGGATCGGCTCAAAATGGTCCATGTCTTCGGGCAGCGTGACGAAGGCATGTTCGTCGTCCACGCCCCCGCCCCCCCAGGGCTTGGCCACTGGCTCAAACGCCCCCACCATCAGCTTGCCCGCATCTTCCTTGTAGTAGATGCATTCGTCGGGCACGCGTACCACCGGCATATTGCGGGGCAGGTTGCTGATCGGCTCTGACACAATGTAGAAATGCTCACAAGCATGAAGTGGAATGTTCACACCGATGGTTTGCCCCAAATGTCTCGACCACAAGCCAGTGGCCAACACAACTTTGTCAGCCATGATTGTGCCTTGCTCGGTTTCAACGCCAACGGCCTTGCCGTTTTCAGTCAACACGCGAGTCACTTTTGAATTTTCAAATATCTTGGCCCCGCGCGATCGGGCACCCGAGGCCAGGGCTTGCGTCACATCAATGGGATTGACCTGGCCATCCTTGGGCAAGAACACGCCCCCCTTCACGCCGTCCAGATTGTAATGCGGAATCCGCTCCTCGATGTCGCCCAGTGAAATAACCTGTACATCCAAGCCGAAATTCTTGGCCATGGACGCGCCGCGCAAAAGCTCTTCCATGCGCCCATCATTCAAGGCCAGCGAAATCGAGCCATTCTGCTTGAAGCCGGTCGCTTGCCCCGTTTCCTTTTCCAGCCCCTCAAACAGACCCGTGGTATATTTGGCAAGCTCCGTGAGGTTCTTCGAGGCGCGAAGCTGCCCGACAAGCCCTGCCGCATGCCATGTTGTGCCGCTGGTCAGTTGCTTGCGCTCCAGCACGACCACATTGGTGATGCCAATCTTGGTCAAATGATAGGCAATCGAACAGCCTACAATGCCGCCCCCCACAATGACGACGTCGGCCCGTTGCGGGAATGCTTTGCTCATGTTCAATCTCCTTCAGTGCAGCAACCCTACCAAGCTTTGCAGCGGGATGCAGCGCCAGCATTGTCGCAATTCCGGTCCAGTTGCATTTTCCTTTGCCGCTGCTCGGGGCATTGGCTATGTAGGGTGAAAGAGATAGGACCAAGCCCATGTACAAAGGTGACATTCTTCCACCGGAAGCCCATCAGCGATTGAAGGCAAATCCGGCTGCTGTATTGATCGACGTTCGCACCCAGCCCGAATGGACATTTGTGGGCGTGCCCACGGTTGACCGCCTGGTTCGAATGTCCTGGCAGGTCTATCCAACCATGGATGTGAACGCCCGCTTTGTTGAAGAGGTCGAGGCCTTAGGGCTGCCCAAGGACGCTGAGATTCTCTGCCTGTGCCGTTCAGGCGCCCGCTCAGCCTCGGCTGCAACGGCATTGACCAAGGCAGGCTTCACCAATTGTTGGAATGTCGCGCAAGGCTTTGAAGGCGACAAAGACGCCACAGGCCACCGCGGCAATGTCAATGGATGGAAGAACGCCGGTCTTCCCTGGGTGCAAAGCTAGGATCATTATGACAAAGAAAACCAGAACCAAAAACGCACCCGGCTGGGGCGATGCGACGAAGCTCGTGCGGGGCGGGCTTGATCGCTCAGCCTATGGCGAAACCTCCGAAGCTCTTTATCTCAATTCGGGCTTTGTTTACGATGCACCAGAAACTGCCGAGAAGCGCTTCGTGGGTGAAGACGACGGCTATATCTATGGCCGCTACGGCAACCCCACCGTCACCATGTTTGAAGAACGTCTGGCGTTGCTCGAAGGCGCTGAAACTGCTTATGGCGTAGCGTCCGGCATGGCTGCAGTGTTTGGCGCATTGGCCTGCCAGTTGAAAGCGGGCGATCACATCGTTTCGTCCAAGGCGCTGTTTGGTTCGTGCTATCAGGTCATCACCAGCATTCTGCCGCGCTTTGGCATCACCCACACCTTGGTTGATGGATCAGATCTCGGCGCTTGGGCAGCCGCAGTCCGGCCCGAAACCAAATGCTTCTTTCTGGAAACACCTTCCAACCCGACGCTTGACGTAATTGACCTTGCAGCCGTTTGCGAGATCGGCCGCAAGGCCGGAGCCAACATCGTTGTCGACAATATTTTCGCAACGCCCATTCTGCAGAAACCGCTTCAATATGGAGCAGACGTGATCGTCTATTCCGGCACCAAGCACATGGACGGGCAGGGCCGTATTTTGGGAGGCGCCATTGTCTCGACCAAGAAGTTCAAGGAAGAGTTGCTAAAGCCCTTCCTGCGCCATACCGGCCCATCGCTGTCACCTTTCAACGCCTGGATTTTGCTGAAGGGGCTTGAGACCATGAAGCTTCGCGTTGAAGCGCAAAGCGAAGCCGCTCTTACTGTGGCCGAGCATCTCGGAGCGACAAAGGTCGTCACTCGTGTGCTCTATCCGCATCTCGACAGTCATCCTCAGGCTGCATTGGCCCGCAAACAAATGAGCCTCGGTGGCACCATGGTGACCTTTGAAGTTGAAGGTGGCAAGGCCAAGGCTTTTGACGTGCTGCGCCGTCTGCGCCTCATCGACATTTCCAACAACTTGGGTGATACCAAGTCATTGATGACTCATCCGGCGTCCACCACACACCGCAATATCGGCCCGGAAGCGCGCGCCATGATGGGCATCACCGAAGGCATGTTGCGCCTGTCGGTCGGCCTTGAAGACATCAAGGATATTCTGGATGACTTGAAACAGGCGCTGACGGGTTAAGTCTCGTCAGCCGCCAGCGGGTCAATCTTGCGCAAGCCAAAGCGGCTGTGCGCCCAGGCGCGCTCGTGGAAATAATACAGCGCGATTTTGGTGATGACTTCAAAGAATGCGATTGAGCCCGCAATTTTCAGAGAACCTGAGAATATATATCCCCAGAAGGCGGTATCAATCGAGCCCACAACCCGCCAGCTGATGGCCTTGGCAATGGACCGGCTCGGGTTCGAGTTCGCCCGCTTGGCAATAAGGTCAATCATTGAGGATGCTCCAGACTATTGGCCAATAGATCCGCGCGGTTCATTGCGGATGATCTTGCCATTCGCGGTGAAATGAATGCCACATTCGGTCTTGTCGCTGCCCATCCAGCGTCCCTCGCGTGGGTTGTCGGCAGAGCCACCGGGCGCTGTGCAAGCCAGCGGCATGCATCCAATAGAATGATAGCCTTGCAGCTTCAACGGATGAGAAGGCAGGTTATGCTTTTGCATGTAGGTTTGAAGATCAAGCGCCGTAAAGCCAGCCAAAGGCTCAATCTTCAAGCGGTCCCCAATAATGCTGACGGGGTTGAGATCTGACCTTGCCGCACCATGGAAACGTTTGCGGCCCGAAATCATCACGTCAAAGCCATCAAAGGCCTTTTCCATCGGCACTGATTTGCGGAAATGGCAGCACAGATCATGGTCAATGTCATAGAGCTTGCCATCAGGATCGACGCGCTGAAGGTCATCAGGGTTCGGCGTCAGGATGCGCAAATTGGTCAGACCAAGTTCGCGCACGAGAAGATCGCGGTACGCCAGGGTTTCCGGAAACAGCTTCAAAGTATCCATGAAGATGATGGGGATCGTGCGGTCGACTTCGGCGACCATGTGCAGCAACACAGCGGACTCGGCCCCAAATGACGAGAGCAGGGCCACGCGGCCCTTGTAATCTTTTACAATGGTACGGATCAGTTCGCGGCCTTCGAGACCAGCATAGGCCTCGATCAGGTCATTGGGATTATTGAGAGGCGCTTGCGCTTCAGACCTAGCCAGCATGGGGCTGCTCTTCCCAGGGGGCAAAGCCCTTGTGTCGTTCCGACCAGACTTCGCTTTCACCAGCAGGCCGGTAAAGTCCGCGCTGATAGGCAAGTGACATCTGATGTGAGGCGGCTTGCCAACTCTGCAGCCGGAAGCGATCCCCGACCGCAAATGAATCAAAGCCAACCTGGCGCATATATTGATATTGGTCGGGCAGGATATTGCCCTCAGCCCGAAGTTCGCCACGATAGCCATCAAGCCTCAAGCCCCGCGCCAAAGAATAGGAGCGCCCGTCAGAAAAAGCTGGAAAGCCGAGAACGATCAAAGCCAATTGCGAAATATAGGGCGAGAGTTCCTCAACCTTGTCTGTGTTGGCAAGACGCAAACCAAGTTCGCCTGTAAATTTGGCAAGGTGATCCCAATCCTTCGCAAGACGAAGAAATGAAACAATGATCTTGCCGCCCGCAGGCAGTTCCGCATCATCGGCCAAAGTCGCCCAATCATCAGCAACAAAGGCATTGTTTTTAAGCAGTGGCATAAAGCGCCTCCTTGAATGGAGCAGGGCCTAACCGTCGATAGGCCGTGAGGAATTCTTCGCCGGGAGAGCGAAGCTTCACATAGGTGTTGAGAATGGTTTCAATGGCATCAGGCACTTCATGGGCGGCAAAGCCCGGGCCCAACATTGTGCCAATCGATGCATTTTCCGACGATGAGCCACCAAGTGTGATTTGGTAAAATTCTTCGCCCTTCTTGTCGAGGCCAAGAATGCCGATATGTCCCACATGGTGGTGTCCGCAAGCATTGATGCAGCCTGAGATGTTGATCTTGAGGGGACCGTAGTTTTCCTGCTTCGCGCCCGCAAATTTTCGGCTGATGGCCTGAGCCACGGGAATGGAGCGCGCGGTTGCAAGCGCGCAATAATCAAGGCCCGGGCAGGCGATGATGTCACCAGCCAATCCATAGTTGGCAGCAGCAAGATCAACCGCCGTCAGTGCCTCCCAAATGGCAAAGGCATCTTCCAACTTCACGTGGGCCAGAACAATGTTCTGGGCATGACTGACACGGAGTTCATCAAAGGAATAGCGTTCAGCCAAATCCGCCATGACGCGCATTTGCTCTGCCGTGGCATCCCCGGGAATGCCACCCTCGGGCTTCAGCGAAATGTTGACGATGGTGTAGCCATCAACCTGATGAGGCGCGAGGTTGTTCTTGGCCCAACGGGCAAATTCGGGATGCTGTCGCTTGGCGTCTTCAAAACGCGGCGCAAAGCGCGACAGCTTTTCGAACTGTGGCACGGTAAAATATTTGGCGATACGGGCCAGCTCTTGCTCTTCAACATGCGTGCTCTGTTCAGGATGGCGAGCATATTCGGCTTCAACTTCGGCGCGGAACTTTTCAGCGCCGATTTCGTGGACCAGAATTTTGACACGCGCTTTGTATTTATTATCGCGGCGGCCATAGAGGTTATAAACCCGCATGATGGCTTCGAGATACGGGATCAATTCCCGCTCCGGCAGAAATTCGCGGACAGTGGCAGCAATCATGGGCGTGCGGCCCTGGCCACCACCCACCATCACTTCCCAGCCCTTTTCGTTCCTGTCATTGGCGTGCATGCGAAGTCCAATGTCATGGACCTTGACGGCGGCCCGATCATGGGGTGCACCCGTAATGGCAATCTTGAACTTGCGTGGCAGGTAAGAGAACTCCGGATGCAATGACGACCACTGGCGAATGAGTTCCCCAATAGGGCGCGGGTCAGCCAATTCATCAGCGGCAGCACCAGCCCAATGATCTGTCGTCACATTGCGAATGCAATTGCCTGAAGTTTGAATGGCATGCATTTCAACATCAGCCAAAGCCTGAAGAATATCGGCGGTGTCTTCGAGCTTGATCCAGTTATATTGAATGTTCTGGCGCGTGGTGAAATGACCATAGCCCCGGTCATATTTCTCAGCGATCATCGCGAGCTGGCGCATCTGCTTGCCCGACAAGGTACCATAGGGGATGGCCACGCGCAGCATATAGGCGTGAAGCTGCAGATAAAGACCGTTCATCAAGCGCAACGGCCGAAACTCGTCTTCAGTCAATTCGCCTGAAAGTCGGCGATTGGCCTGGTCGCGAAATTGCGCGGTGCGCTCGGCCACGAACTTGTGATCAAACTCGTCATAGCGATACATGTCAGTCCTCCACCGCGGCAAAGGCGCCAGCCTTGCCTTCAGCCTGTTTTCCCAAATCCAATCGAACCGTGGGTCCCAGGGTACGAATACGTTCACGAATATGAGTGGCGCGGATTTTTCCGCCAACACGTTCAGCATCAAAGAGATATTGCCCGGCGACCAAGGTCGCTTTCACGGCCTCGCCCGCGCGCAGCTCAAGCGCCGAGACGGCCAAAGGTTCTTGGGCCAGCACAGCCTCATCAATAAGCTCACTCCATTCCCCAGAACGAGTGAGAAATACAACCTCGCCATCACGCAAGCGGTTGGCCGTCATCACCTGACCTTTTTCAACGTCACTCATGACACGACCCTCAGATTTGCTTCGCGACCATCATCGCGCGATGGAAAAGGAACCACTTCGCCAGAGGCCAAAGGAGCCGCAACTCCAGGAACAAGATCAACAGAAATGCCATGCTTGCTCAAATAGGCCTGTTCTTCACCGCCACGTCCTGAGGTCAGGGAATCGCCCGCCTTGAGACGCACAACATCGTGTCCAGCTTGGACTTCGCGAAGCACAATGGAATTGATTTCGCTTTGTGAAGTGTGTGGCGCATGGCCGACGGCAATGCGCGTGGCATCGCGCCGCGCCATTTCGAGAATGCCGGGAGGCACCAGATGGTCATGGATAATCACGTCAGCTTCCATCAATCGGCGATGAGCCTTCACTGTCAACAGTTCAGGATCGCCTGGCCCTGCGCCGACGAAACTGACGCGGCCAGCCTGGGTCTTTCCGTGAAAATAAATTGCATCATCGAGCGCCATTTTTTGCGCCACGTCATCATGGAACTCATTGGCAAATGCATTTTTGCCAGAGAAGAAATCCGCCCAGAAGGCGCGGCGTGAATTGCCATGGGGGACACGGGTCGCAACCCAATCCCGCAAACTTGCAGCACGGCGCGCCAAGCTTCCCACACTCTGTGGCAGCATGACATCAATCTTGCTGCGAATGCTCTGGCCCAAAACCGGAGCAGTCCCTTCGGTGCCGATAGCCACAATTACGGGATCACGGTCCACAATCGAAGGAACAATAAATGTCGACAAGGCGGCATCATCGACCGCATTCACCGGAATGGAGAGCCTCTGGGCATCAAGACTCACTTGAGCGTTTAATGATGGATCGGCCGAGAGAACCAGCGCGGCTCCGGCAATCATCTCTGAACGATAGGGCGCAGCAATCAGTGAAACCTTCGGATTTCCTTGCAGTTCTGCAGGCAGCGCATCGGCCACCATCTCAATTTTGGCATTGGTTTTGAGCAGCAGACGAACTTTGCGCAACGCTTCTTCGCCGCCGCCAACCACCACGGCGCGACGCCCTTCGAGATCGAGAAATACGGGGAAATACCGCATCATCCACTCCGTTCTATTTGCAAAACAGGTCTTCACCAATTCCGCGAATTCAATTGAACTTCATCAAAAACAAGCCCAAACAGAGAGAAATTGACAATTTCAAACTGTTCGTTATTAAGAACGATAGTACTAAACAGAGGATAATGCAATGTCAACGCGTCGCAGCGGAAAAACGTCTGGAGTGGGTCAAGACGAAGCTGCCGAGCTTGGCAAAACCATCCAGCGCTTGCGAAAAGCCTATAATCTGTCTCTGGGCGAGTTGTCCGAACAATCTGGTGTGGCCAAATCCATCATTTCCCAGATTGAGCGCAATGAAACCAACCCCACGCTTAACACCGTTGTGAGGCTGTCGCGCGCCTTGGATACCACGGTGGACGAGGTGCTACGCGGCGAGCAAACATCACTATTTGTTGATCACCAGAGCAAATCCGGCATTCCCATCCTCGAAAGCCAGGATGGACTATGCCGCCTGGCCATCGTCGGGCCCTTGAGTCTCGTCGACGTTTTCCAATGGTACGATTTCCATGCCAAGCCCAAGGGCGTCCTTGAATCATCACCGCATCCCCCCGGGACCATTGAACACCTCTATATTGTGAGCGGTGAACTCGAGGTCACTACCGGAGATGAAACCAAATTGGGCAAACCCGGAGAAGCGCTGCGCTATCGCGCCGACGTTCCCCACCGCATTGTCAATATTGGAAAAGAAGAGGCCCATGCCGTGATGATGCTGGCCCTCAAGCAGTTCGGAGCGCAAGGGTAGGCGTCATTTGCCATGGTCAAGTTACATGAAAGTTGGCTGAACCGACTGGCCGCCGAGCTTCAAGCGCCGCATATGCAAGCTTTGAAGCAATTTCTGGAGTCTGAGCGCAGCCAAGGCAAAGTGATCTACCCCAAGGGATCGGAATGGTTCGCCGCCCTTGATCAAACCCCATTTGAAAATGTGCGCGTGGTGATTTTGGGCCAAGACCCTTACCACGGCGAAGGCCAGGCTCATGGCCTGTGCTTCTCAGTGCGTGATGGCGTGAGACCACCCCCGTCGCTCGTCAACATCTACAAGGAAATGCAGACTGATCTTGGACTGGCACCCTCAAAGTCAGGCAACCTCATGGCTTGGTCAAAACAGGGCGTGTTGTTGTTGAACTCAGTTCTGACAGTGGAGGCGGGCAGGGCTGCCTCTCATCAGGGCAAGGGCTGGGAACTGTTCACTGATCGCATCATTCGCCTACTGAATGATGAGAAGCAAAACCTGCTTTTCATTCTATGGGGAGCTTATGCCCAGAAAAAGGCGGCTTTCGTGGATCGCAGCAAACATCTGGTCATTGCCTCTGCCCATCCATCGCCGCTTTCGGCCCACAACGGGTTTTTCGGATCAAGGCCCTTTTCGCGCTGCAATGAATATCTGTTGGCCCATGGACTGAAACCCATCAATTGGGCAATTTCCGACTGAAGCGGAATTGCTTTTTGACCCGTAGAGAACTACACCAAGCCATGGCCAGATTTCCACATATCATCGCAGTATTGTTGGTGTTCCTCAGCACCTCAGCAGCCATTGCCGAGGACAAGGTTCCCGTCTTTGAAAGCCAGGCCAAGCAGGCCATCCTGATGGATGCAAAATCCGGTCTCATTCTTTACGAGAAAGATATCGACACGCCGATTCCGCCCGCGTCCATGAGCAAGCTGATGACCCAGGCCCTGGTGTTTGATGCCCTGAAAAAAGGTGACATCAAAATCGATCAGACCTTTCCGATCAGCGAGAACGCTTGGCGCAAGGGTGGCGCTGTGGCGCGCGGCTCGACCATGTATGCGGTTCTTCGGTCCAATATCTCGGTTGATGACCTGTTACATGGTGCCATCATCCAGTCCGCCAATGACGCCTGCATTGCACTGGCCGAAGGTCTGGCCGGAAGCGAGCAGGCTTTTACCCAGCGTATGGCCGACAAGGCCAAGACTTTGGGCCTGGAACATTCGAGCTTTGGCAATTCGACGGGACTTCCCGATCCGCTGCAACGCATGAGCGTCAAGGATCTGGCCAATCTGGCGCGCTACATCATCGGCACTTATCCTGACTATTTCAAGATTTACAGCCAGCCGGAATTCACCTGGAACAAGATCACTCAACAAAACCGCAACCCGTTGCTGAAGGACTATCCCGGCGCTGACGGCATGAAAACAGGATACACCAAGGAAGCTGGCTACGGCATGGTGGGAACCGCCACCCGCGACGGCCGCAGACTTGTGATGGTGATCGCGGGGCTGGAATCCATCAATGACCGCAAGGTCGAAGCCCAAAAGTTGCTCGATTGGGGCTTCAATCAATTCAAAACCATCAGCCTTTATGAAGCAGGCGATGTTGTATCGAGGGCCCGGGTTTGGGGCGGCTCGGCCCACTGGGTTAATTTGGTCACAGTCGATCCCATCAAAGTGGCCCTGTCGCCAACCGAGCAAGACCGCGCCGATGTGAGGATGAGCTATACGGGTCCCCTCCAAGCGCCAGTGAAAGCCGGTGTCAATGTCGGCACCATGCGAATTTTGGTGGATGGCAAGGTTGTTTCCGAGGCTGACCTGCAAACGGCGGAAGACGTCGAAGCCGTCGATTCAATCTGGGAAAAGGCCTGGGATAGCGCCTTGCTCATGGTCTTCGGATCTTAGATGTTTATCACCTTTGAAGGTGGCGAAGGCACGGGAAAATCCACCCAGGCCAAGTTGCTGGCCGAAAGATTGCGCGCGCAGGGCGTTGACGTGCTGCTCACGCGCGAGCCCGGCGGCACGCCCGAAGCGGAAGCCATTCGCAACATTCTGGTGAATGGAAGTCCCGACAGTCTGTCGGCAGAAGCAGAGGCTTTGCTGAATTACGCGGCGCGCGATCATCACCTTCGCCATCTCATTCGCCCGGCCTTGGCCGCGGACAAAACTGTCATTAGTGACCGCTTCATGGACTCAACGCGCGCTTACCAGTCCTTTGCGGGTGGAGTTGCTCCAAGTTTTATAGATGTGTTAGAAAAGACCATTGTGAGAGAGACTACTCCTACTCTCACTCTGATTTTTGATCTTGATCCCGAACTCGGACTGGAGCGTGCTAGGACGCGGGGCGGGGCAGATCGCTTTGAACGCAAAGGATTGGTATTTCACCAAAGGCTGCGCGCCGGCTTTCTGGAGATCGCCAAAAACAATCCAACCCGGTGCAAAGTGATCGATGCCTCCAAGCCTTTGGAGGTTGTCACGCAATCAGTGTGGCAGGCGGTTCATGGCTGAAGTGGATGACGATCCGCGCGAGGTTCCCTGGCACCCGCGATTTGCGAAAACCGTGATCGGGCATGCGTCTGCGTTGCAGCTTTTTGACCGCGAATTTGCTGCCGGAAAACCTCATCATGCCTGGTTGCTCACCGGCCCCAAAGGCATTGGCAAAGCGACACTTGCCTATCATCTGGCAAACCGTCTTCTCGCCACTGGCAATCCAGATCAAACCCGAAGATGGATTGAGGGCAGGGCCCACCCCGATCTCTTTGTGCTGGAACGCCAGCTTAATGAGTCCAAGCCACGCAAACTCAAGGCCGAAATTTCTGTGGATGATGCGCGCGGCCTCTCAGCATTCCTCAACAGGACTTCAAGCAGTGGCTGGCGTGTCGCCATTGTGGACGCAGTAGACGATCTTAACTCAGAATCTGCCAATTCACTTCTCAAACTGGTTGAGGAGCCACCAAGCAAGGCTCTGATATTTCTGGTTAATCACGTGCCAGGAAGAATATTGAGAACCTTGAAATCGAGGTGCATGCGGGTGTCGCTTGAGCCTCTTCAAGATGCAGAAGTTCAACATGTTATCAAAGGCTTGAACCTCGACAGACAAATTCCACTTGAAGAGGTCGAGCTGACCGCCGAAATCTGCAATGGAAGCCCCGGCCAGGCCGTGTCCATGGCGGGTTCGGCAGCCGCGAAGGCCTTTGACGCGTGGTGCAAGCTGGAGCGAATCAGCTTGCCCTCTATCTTGAAACTCGGCAGCCAATTCCCCGGCAAGAACTGCACCACGGATGAGTTTGACCTTTTCATCAACCTATTGCTGGGATGGGTGGCCGACAAAGCCAAGACTTCGGCCAGCAATCCGCTCGCCAAGGCCTATGAAACCGTGGCCCATTCGGCCCGCATCACCAACGCCTATAATCTTGACCGCAGGCAGACCATTGTTGAAGCCCTCGTCACCATCAATGATGCCTTGAAGGCCGCCTGATTTGCGGGCATTGAGAGGGCCATGAAAAAGCAGCCTTATCTCATTTCCACGGCCATTCCCTACGCCAATGGCGCGCCACATATTGGCCATGCCTATGAACGCATCGCCACGGATGTGCTCGCCCGCTTCCAGCGCCTCGACGGCAAGGATGTTCTGTTCATCACCGGCATGGATGAACATGGTCAGAAGATGCAGCAAACGGCGGCTCGTGAAGGGCTGGAGCCGCAAGGCTTGGCTGACCGGACAGCAGCACTGTTCCAAACAATGGGCGAGCAACTCAACGCCCGCACCGATGACATCGTTCGCACCACATCAGAACGTCACAAGGCCGCCGTCACCGAAATCTGGAAACGCATGGAGGCCAATGGCGACATTTATCTCGCCAAATATGCGGGCTGGTATTCGGTGCGCGATGAAGCCTATTACGCCGAAGACGAAACCGAGCTTCGCGAAGACCGCCGCTTTTCCACCAAGACCGGAACACTGGTCGAGTGGGTCGAAGAGGAAAGCTATTTTTTCAAGCTCTCGGCCTATGCCAAGCCTTTGCTCGAACACTATGCGAAGAACCCGGATTTCATTGTCCCTGAACAATACCGCAACGAGATCTTGTCCTTCGTCGAGCGCGGCCTCAATGATCTCTCGATCAGCCGCACCACGTTCAACTGGGGCATTCCTGTTCCGGGCAATCCGAAACACGTCATGTATGTCTGGGTCGACGCCTTGACGAATTATATCACGGCAACAGGTTTTCCAGACGAGAAGGGTCCATTAGCCCATTTCTGGCCAGCCTCCTCCCATGTCATCGGCAAGGACATTACGCGTTTTCATGCCATCTATTGGCCCGCCTTCCTCATGTCGGCCAAGTTGGCATTGCCCAAGCACATTGTGGTCCATGGCTTCCTGTTTAACCGCGGCGAGAAAATGTCAAAGTCCGTGGGCAACATCATAGCGCCCGCCGATCTGGTCGAGCGTTATGGCGTGGATCCCGTGCGCTATTTTTTCATGCGCGAAGTGCCCTTCGGCCAGGATGGCTCTTACAGCAATGACGCGATCATCGGTCGCATGAATGCTGATCTTGCCAATGATCTAGGCAACCTCGCCCAACGTTCCTTGTCCATGATCAACAAGAATTGCGATGCAATGGTCCCGGTCTGCGGCGCGCTGTCTCCCGCCGATAGCGCCATGCTGGCCATGGCTGATGCCATGCTGGCTGAGGTGAGGGCTCAACACGAGTCCTGCGCGATTTCCAAAGCGATGGATGTGATCTGGAAAGTGGTCGCGGAAGCCAACCGTTATTTTGCGAGCGAGGCGCCTTGGGCTTTGAAGAAAACGGATCCTGCACGCATGGCGACGGTGCTCTATGTGACGGCAGAAGTTCTGCGCATGGTTGGCATTCTCGTGCAGCCTTACATGCCAGACTCTGGCACTAAATTGCTTGATGTCTTGGCCGTTCCGGAAAACGAGCGCAGCTTTGCCGATATCGGCAAGCGATTGGTGTCGGGCAAGGCACTGCCTGCTCCACAGCCCATCTTCCCGCGCTATATTGAAGAGACCGAGGCCAAAGCCTGATGGCATGGATTGTCGATAGCCACTGCCATCTCGACTATGAAGGCCTGGCCGATCAGACGGACGCCATCCTGGCCCGCAGCGAGGCCGCGGGCGTAGGCCTGATGCTATCGATCAGCTCTCGCGTGAAGAACTTTCCACGCCTTCTCGCTTTGACTGAGCCCCATGACAATGTGTTTTGTACTGTCGGCACTCATCCGCATAACGCCCACGAAGAAGTGGATGTGACAGTCGCTGAACTCGTGCACCTTACGAAACATCCAAAAGTCGTTGGCCTCGGCGAAGCGGGACTCGACTATCACTATGATTTGTCGCCGCGTGAAGCCCAGATGCTGGGCTTTCGCAACCACATTGCAGCCGCCCGCGAGACGGGACTGCCGCTCGTCATTCACACGCGCAACGCCGAGGACGATACAGCCCGCGTCCTTGAAGAGGAAATGGCCAAGGGCAAATTCAAGGCGGTGCTCCATTGTTTCACCTCCCAACAATGGCTGGCGGAGAAGGGTGTGGAACTGGGGCTCTGCGTGTCCTTCTCCGGCATCCTGACTTACAAGAGCGCAGAAGATATTCGCACCACGGCCAAGGCCTTGCCAATTGACCGCTTGCTGGTCGAGACCGACGCACCATTCCTCGCTCCCGTGCCTTATCGCGGCAAGGACAACGAGCCTTCTTACGTGGTGAAGACGCTCGAGCAACTCGCCGCTGTGCGCGGGCTTCCTCCATCAGATATAGCCAAGATCACCTCTGACAATTTCTTCCGCCTGTTCGACAAGGTTGAACGGCCCGCCCGGTTCAATTCCTGACATGTCCTTGACGTTGACCATATTGGGCTGTGGCTCATCCGGTGGCGTTCCGCGCATCGGCAATGACTGGGGAAAGTGCGATCCCGCCAACCCAAAGAACCGCCGCCGCCGCTGTTCGGTGTTGCTGGAGAAAACGTCCACCCAAGGCACGACCCGCGTCTTGATCGACACCTCGCCGGACCTCCGCGAGCAGATGTTGAGCACCGCTACGACGCATATCGATGCCGTCTGGTTCACCCATGAACATGCCGACCACACCCACGGCATTGATGAACTCCGCGCCTTCTATCTCATGCAGCGCAGCCGCATTCCGGTTCATGCCGATCCCGTTACCGCCGCTGTATTGAAGACGCGCTTTGCCTATTGCTTCGACCAGACACCGGGGAGCGACTACCCCGCCATCCTCGAACTCAAGGGCCTGCAGGCTGGCCAGCCGTTAGAGGCTTCGGGAGCAGGGGGCGACATCATCGGCCTGCCCTTCATGGTTCATCACGGCAACATCAACGCCTATGGCTTCCGGCTTGGCACTGCCGCCTACGTGCCGGATCTGAACGGCATTCCCGATGAAAGCCTCGAGGCCTTGTCAGGCCTGGACATCCTCATCATCGATGCCTTGCGCCGGACCAAGCACCCCAGCCATTTCTCGCTGCCGGAGACGTTGGACTGGATCAAGCGGCTGGCGCCCAAGCGCGCCGTGATCACCAACATGCACATTGATCTCGACTATGACACGCTCCACAATGAGCTGCCTGACCACATCGTACCGGCCTATGATGGGATGAGGCTCGATCTCAACAATTTGAGCTAAATCCTTGTTGGGGCCAACTAAACCTCAAAACAACCTATTCATAAATATTCCATAATATATATTATGCGAACGAAGGATATCTGATGAAAGACGCTAGTCTGGCAAGCTCTACCTACACCTTCCCGTCTAATGAGGGCCAGAGCCCGGCCGACATGGACCCACGCCGCATTGAAACCCTGCGCGCCATCATGGCCGCACTCCGCAACCCCGTAGGAGGCTGCCCCTGGGACCTTGAGCAGAATTTCAGCACTATAGCACCTTACACCATCGAAGAGGCCTATGAGGTCGCTGACGCCATTGAGCGCGGCTCCAAGGCTGACCTCTGCGACGAGTTGGGCGACCTCCTGCTGCAGCCCGTCTATCTGGCGCAACTGGCCGCCGAGGAAGGCAGCTTCACTTTTGATGACGTGATCGAGGCTGTCTGCACCAAGATGGTCCGCCGCCATCCCCATGTGTTTGGAGATGACGGGGCACGGTCCGCGAAACTCGCACTGGGCTTTTGGGAAGAGGCCAAGGCCAAGGAGCGCAAATCCGACAAGCCCAAAGGCACGCTTCACGGGGTTCCCGTTGCCCTACCCGGTTTGACCCGCGCCGTGAAGTTGCAATCCAAGGCCGCCAAGGTGGGCTTTGACTGGCCGAGCGTTGACAATGTCTATGACAAGATCAGCGAAGAGATTGCCGAATTCAAAGCCGCGCCGCCGGAACACAAGGCCGAGGAATTCGGCGACATCCTCTTTGCCCTGGCCAATGTGGCGCGGCATTTAGGCATTGACCCTGAGGCTGCCGTGCGTGGCACTAATGCTAAGTTCGAACGCCGCTTCGCCCATATTGAGCAAGAGCTTTCAAAACGTGGAAAGCATCCGAAGGATTCAAACCTGCAGGAAATGGATCAGTTGTGGGACGATGCCAAGGCGCAGGAAAAGTTTTAGCTAACGCCGAACTTTCATGGCCTTTCCAAATTTCACATCGGCCTGCCCGGCTGTGTCGGCATCAAGCCTGACCGTCAACTTGGTGCGCCCATCATCATGTTGCACACGCCCAAGCACTTCGCCGCGCTGATGTAGCCAAGCAAGGCCCTTGCCATCCGTTGGCTCTAAGGTGACATCGTAGAGGACGGAAGTTTGAGCCAGGCGCCATTCAACCACCGAAAGAAGATTGGCAATCCCCTCACCCGTCACCGATGAAATGAGCACCACATTGTCCTGACGCTCGGCTTGAGCCAAGCGCGCGGCCTTGGACTCCTCATCCAGAAGATCAGATTTGTTCCAGACTTCGATGATATGCATCCGGCGCTGATCATCAATGCCGAGTTCACCCAAAACGTGGTTGACGTCATAGGCTTGCGCCTCAGTCTCGGCGTGGTTGATATCTCTCACATGCAGAATAATGTCGGCGGCCAGTACTTCTTCAAGGGTGGCACGGAACGCGGCCACCAAAGTCGTCGGCAACTCCGAAATGAAACCCACCGTGTCCGACATGATGATCTTGCGACCGGACTCCAGCGTGATGTTCCGCATCGTTGGATCAAGCGTTGCAAACAATAAATCCTGAGCCAGCACATTGGCGTTGGTGAGCTTGTTGAACAAAGTCGATTTGCCAGCATTGGTATAACCCACCAAGGCGACAACCGGATAAGGTACGCGGTCCCTACCCTTGCGGTGCAAATCACGCGTCCGCACCACTGTTTCCAACTCGCCTTCAATCTTGGTAATGCGCTCTTGAATGAGGCGTCTGTCCGTCTCGAGCTGGCTTTCGCCAGGACCACCGAGAAAACCAAAGCCGCCGCGCTGCCGCTCAAGATGGGTCCATGACCTTACCAATCGCGATTTCTGATATTGCAAATGGGCAAGCTCAACCTGCAACGAGCCTTCTTTGGTCGATGCCCGACGTCCGAAGATTTCGAGGATGAGACCGGTGCGATCCAAAACCTTGGTCTTGAATTCCGTTTCGAGATTGCGTTGCTGAACTGGCGAAAGCTGGGCGTTAACGACGACGAGATCCGCTTCGAGCTCGGCGACACGGGTCGCTACCTCTGCAACTTTACCAGAGCCAATAAAAGTTCCGGGCTTGGGCGCAACAAGCGGGGCTACAATTACCCCGACAATTTCAAGGTCAATGGCTTCAGCAAGGCCAATCGCTTCGTCAACCTTGCCCTGCACCTCGCGTTCAAAAGCATGAGCCGCATGACGGATCTTCCGCTCGACATGCAGAACGACCGCTCTGGTCGCCTCCGGTCCCTCTTGCTTGAAGTCTACGCCGCCGCCCGTCTTCGCGTGCCGGTCAATTGTCAATTATGCTGGCCTTCGTCATCAAACAGGCTGATCGGACCACCGGGCATAATTGTTGAAATCGCGTGCTTGTAGACAAGCTGTGACACGCCATCACGGCGCAACAATAAGCAAAAATTGTCAAACCAGGTAATGATGCCCTGCAACTTCACGCCATTCACCAGAAACACGGTGACGGGAAGTTTGGTTTTGCGAACGTGATTGAGAAATGTGTCTTGAAGGTTTTGTTGTTTTTCTTGCGCCATGGCGGATCCGTTTATTCTTGTTGTTCGGCTTCATCTGCAAAGTAACATAACTGACTTCGCTAAAAAAGCATCCTATTCTTCTGCCTGCTCAGCATCGCGCCCCGTCAGGCCCAACATCTTGATTTTACGGTGCAAAGCAGATCGCTCCATACCGATGAAAGCCGACGTCCGAGAAATGTTGCCGCCAAAACGTGACAATTGTGCGGCGACGTAATCGCGCTCAAACGCATCACGCGCCTCACGCAGAGGCAGCGCCAGAAGACTGTCATGATTGAGCCCGGCCGTCGCGTTTGAACCATTGGAATCAGAATTAAGCTGCGCTGCCCCGACATCGGCCCCGTGTTCACCACTCGAAAGGATCAAAGCGCGTTCGATGACATTGCGAAGTTCGCGAACGTTTCCCGGCCATTCACGCGTCTGTAAAATTGCGACGGCCTCTTCAGTGAATTGCTTTGGGGCCTGACCGGCAGTCATGCACCAGTTGCGGCAGAATACATCGACAAGCTCGGGAATGTCTTCGCGCCGTTCCGTCAAGCCGGGCACGCGCACCGGAACCACACCCAATCGGTGGTAGAGGTCCTCCCGGAATTTCTGTTCGGCAATGAGCAGATTTAAATCGCGGGCGGTAGACGTGATGATCCGGACGTCGACCTTCACCTTCTTCGAACCATTCACACGCTGGAACGTCTGATCAACCAGAACACGCAAAACCTTGCCTTGCGTTTCCATCGGCATGTCGGCAATTTCATCAATATAAAGCGTGCCGCCATGGGCTTCCTCAAGGGCTCCAATCCGTGTGCCGTGGTTCGAATCCAACTCGACTCCGAACAATTCTTCTTCCATCCGTTCCGGTGCCATGCTGGCGGCACTCAAAACAACAAAAGCACCTGAGGCGCGAAGTGACTGTTCGTGAAGCGCTCGCGCGGTCAGTTCCTTGCCCGCTCCCATGGGTCCTAAAATCAACACGCGGGAATTTGTTGGCGCAATTTTTTTAATGTTCTGGCGAAGCTGGCGCATCACAGCGGACCCGCCAATCAATGCGCTGTCGAGTCCCGACCTTTCCTTGAGGTCCTCGTTTTCGCGCCGCAGCCGGGTAGCTTCCAAGGCCCGCTCGACAACCAGCACCAAACGATCTGCGTTGAAGGGTTTCTCGACATATTCATAAGCCCCGCGCTTGATGGCCGAAACCGCCGTCTCGATATTGCCATGGCCGGATATGATCACAATCGGCAGGCTCGGATGCGAGCGTTTGACTTCGAGCAAAAGATCAAGCCCATCAAGGCGCGAACCCTGCAACCAAATATCAAGAATAATCATCGAAGGCTTGCGGAGCGAAATCTCGGCCAAAGCCGCATCAGAATTATGCGCGAGCCGCGTTTCATAGCCCTCGTCCTGCAAAATACCCGCGGTCAATTCGCGAATATCAGCTTCATCATCAATGATCAGAATATCGGCACTCATGGTTCAGCTTTCAGGCAGCACTGGGTTCAAGTTCATGCAGAGGCGCAAAGAGCAACGTCACACTGGCACCCTGCCCCGAGGCTGCATCATCGAGACGAAGCCGCCCCCCATGCTCTTCCATAATTCTTTTGACGATCGCCAAGCCGAGGCCAGTGCCTTTTTCGCGGGTCGTCATATAGGGTTCGGCCAAACGGTTCCGGTTTTCCTGTGGCAATCCGATGCCATTATCTGACACCCGGATGAAGGGCAGCCCATGGTCAATGCCGGTCTCTACCGTGATACGTCCACGAATGTTCTGGTCGGCACGGGCCTCAATGGCCTCACGCGCATTCTTGACCAGATTGGTAATGGCCTGAGTGATGAGACGCCTGTCAAACGGCACGGCGCCCAGGGTCTCTTTCAAGTTCAAGTCAAAATCCATTTCAGACGACGAAACACGCTGAAGCACCGTGGCTTCGCGCACCACATCATTCAGCAGGTTCGGCTCGAGAACGGCCGATGGCATCCGTGCAAAGGAAGAAAATTCATCGACAATGCGGCCCAGATCGCCAACTTGCCGAATAATCGTGTCAGTACACTGCTCGAATACGTGACGGTCAGTCTGAATTTCCTTGAGGTATTTTCGCTTCAATCTTTCCGCCGAGAGTTGAATGGGAGTCAACGGGTTCTTGATCTCATGGGCAATGCGCCGAGCAATGTCTGACCAGGCGGAATTGCGCTGAGCCGAGACCAACTGAGTGATGTCGTCAAAGGTCAAAACATAGCCATGTTCAAGCTCATCGCCCAACTCGGTGGTCATGCGCACGATGAAACTCACATCAAGCCCGTTTAGCTTTGTGTCCACTTGGGCTTCTGAAGATCCCGATGGACGCGACAGGGCTTGCTCGAAGACCCCTGCAAAATCTGGCAATGCTTCGACAATCGGCCGGCCCATAAGTTCAGCTTCGGTCATGCCAAGGTGATGCCGAGCTGACCGATTGACCAGTGAAATCCGGCTCTGCGGATCAATGCCAATGACACCTGCAGAAACACCAGAGAGCATCGCTTCAGAAAACCGCCGCCGCTCATCCAACTGTTCGTTCGTTTGAATCAATTTATTGCGCTGCAGGGTGATCTCGTCCGTCATCAAGTTGAAAGTTTCTGTCAGGGTTTGTAAATCGCCAGGTCCTTCAATCACACCAACTTTTGCGTTGAAATCGCCGCGCGCCACCTCACGCGACGCGACCAGCAAACGAACGATTGGTGCCACCAAGCGGTCTGAAAACCATATGCCGGTCCAAATTGCAGCCAAAAGAAAGACCAGTGCCACCATCGCATAAACGAGGCCGAAGGTGAGCTGAACGCCGACGCGGTTCTTGAGCAGATTGTGATATTCTGCCTTGGCGTCGCGTGACTTCGTCAACTGGTCGATGACCACTGGGGAAATGATGCGATAGACATAAAGATAGTCCGATGGATAACCTTGTAGTTTAATCAGTGCACGGATGAGATTGCCACCCCTGCCCGGTGGCGTCAGAACCAGGTCGCCTTTGTCAGCCGAGGCGATAGCGGCATCATCGGGTGGCAGAAACTTGATCTGATCATTGGCTGTCACTTGCACCTCAATTGACTTGGCCTTGCCGTCAAAAACATAAATCGCTGCCAGGTTCCGAAGTGCCGCATGGCGTGCAACGCGCCTTATGAAATTCGGTCGGTCGGAATTAAAGTCCGATTGCTGTTGCACAAGATCAGCGGAAATGTTGGCCAAGTCCGTGCGGGTGGCCTCGGACGCATTCGTCAAATAAGCGTCAGCAACAGTGGCCGCCGTTTCGACAATTCCGCGGGTTCGGTCTGAAAACCAAGTATCCAGGCCACGATTGAGCGTCACCGTTGCAAAGACGGCCACGAGAACTGCTGGAATGAGTGCCACGAGCGAAAAGAGTGAAATCAAGCGAAGGTGCAGTCCTGCCCCGGCCACCCCTTTGCTCCGTTGCCAAAGAAGATGGCTCATTTGCCAGGCCACCATGAAGCCCATCAGAATGACCACTATCCCGTTGGAATAGAGAAGCTGCAGAACGATATCACTGGTCGTCTTGATGGGGGTCAACCCGGTCAATTGCAGGAACGTCGTCACACCAATCAGTGTGCCCACAGAGACCAGCAACACGGCAGCCCAGCCCGAGAGGCCGCGCAGACGTTGGGTCAGTTGCAAATCACTGGTTTTTGCCATCAGGGCATTATGCCGGAGACTGTGGCCAAATTTCAACACCTACCGTGTCAAATTCAGCACACCCCGTAACAGAAAGTTAATGTCGCGTCTAACTGAATCCCCGCAACGTCTTGATATTACGTTGTCTTATCTTGCTCCGCAATGTGTTGCGGTTGATGCCTAAAACATCAGCAGCTCGTAATTGGTTGCCGTTTGTCGCCGCCAAAACCGACCGCAAAAGGGGCGGCTCAATCTCCGCCAAAATCCGATCATAGAGCCCGTCAGGCGGCAAAGCATCGCCAAACCCCGCGAGATAGCGGCTCATATACTGTTCCATAAACTCAGGCAGGGAATCTGCAGTCGGGCTATCGGCATTTGCAAAATTCTCTGGGGGTAACCCCGACGCCAACTCACGCTGCACCGAGTCCCTGGAAATCACATCATCAATTTCCATGGCGATCAGCCGCTTCACCAGATTTTCCAGCTCACGCACATTGCCGGGCCAGCGCTGTTGTTTCAAAATATCTACTGCTTGGGGCGACATATCCTTGCGTGGCAGACCTTCTGAAACTGCGGTTTCAAGGAAATGATTGATCAAGTCTGGAATGTCTTCGTTGCGCTCACGTAAGGGCGGCAAACGCAACGGCACAACATTCAGCCTGAAGAACAAATCTTCGCGGAACTGCCCCTGCGAAATCAGCTGGCGGAGATCGCGATGCGTCGCGGCAATAATACGAACATTGGTCTTGATCGGGGAAGATCCACCAACCGTGGTGTATTCGCCCTGCTGAAGCACGCGTAACAAACGCGTTTGGGCTTCAAGGGGCATATCGCCGATTTCATCAAGAAAAAGCGTTCCGCCTTCCGCTTGCTCAAAGCGCCCGGCCATGCGGCTGGCGGCACCCGTAAACGCGCCCTTCTCATGTCCGAAGAGTTCGGACTCGATCAGTTCGCGTGGAATGGCTGCCATGTTTACAGCAACAAAAGTACCCTTCTTGCGCCTGCTATAATCATGCAAGGCCCTGGCAACTAACTCCTTGCCGGTGCCACTCTCACCGATGATGGTGACCGTAAGGTCGGTCTGGGTGAGGCGCGCAATAAGCCGATAAATATCCTGCATGGCAGCCGAGCGTCCAATAATCGGAAGCTCTTCAGGTTTTTCAACTTGCCGTGCCGTGGTGGGTTTGGCTGACTGATCAATCCCGCGCGCCACGGCCTGGACCAAATGATTGAGATCAAAAGGTTTCGGCAGATAATCATAGGCGCCAAGTTCGGTGGCACGAATTGCGGTCATGATGGTGTTTTGTGCGCTCATGACGATGACAGGCAATTTCGGGCGCAACTTTTTGATGCGCGGCAAAAGATCAAATCCACTTTCGTCGGGCAAAACCACGTCTGTGATGACAATATCGCCCTGCCCCTCCACGACCCAGCGCCAAAGGGCCGTTGCCGTGGCCGTAGAGCGTACGCTATAGCCGGCGCGGCTCAATGCTTGCGTCAATACCGTGCGAATGGCGCTGTCATCATCGGCAAGAAGTACGGTTTTGGCAGACATCAGTTTTCATCCTTGGGATTTGATTGTGGCGCGTTGAGACCGCGCATCAGCGGCAGCAACACGCGAAAGCTCGTACCCTTTTCCCGGGGCAGACATTCAACAACGCCGCCGTGGTCCCGAATAATTTTGGCAACGAGGGCAAGACCCAAACCCTTGCCTTGTGGTTTTGACGTGACGAAGGCGTCAAACACATGGGGTCGCAAATCTTCAGGGATTCCGTGACCAGTATCATGAACACCAACTTCCAGAGGCAGCGACACACGTTGCGGACTACCGGGAACCTGCAACTTCATACCAGGACGAAAGGCAGTCGTAAGCGTGATCTCGCCGTCACTCCCCCCGTCCACAATGGCTTCTGCGGCATTCTTGGCGAGGTTCAAAAACACTTGCACCAACTGGTCATGATTGCCATTCACCGCAGGCAATGACGGGTCATAGTCCTCCGACAAAACAACACCCGGATGCTTTCCAGCTACGATCAATTGCTTCACGCGGTCCAGCACCACGTGAATGTTAAGCGGCTGGCGATCAAGCGGACGCTCATCCGTAAACACTTCCATCTGGTCTACGAGATCGCGGATGCGATCGGTCTCATCGCAGATCAGTCGCGCCAAAGCGCGATCAGCATCAGCAAGTCCGGGTTCGAGAAGTTGTGCCGCACCCCGTATTCCTGATAGCGGGTTCTTGATTTCATGAGCCAGCATCGAGGCCATGCCGGAAACTGAACGCGCCGAACCTTGATGAGAGAGTTGCAAATCAAACTTATGCGCCATCGACCGCCGGAGCAGCATCACCAGAACAAATCTTGTGTCATCCGCTATGGGTGCGGCTTGCAGATCAACAATGCGTTCTCCACCCAATCGCGGTGTGCCAACGCTGATGGCATATTCGTTGACAGCACCGCCATCCTTTCGCACCTGGGCCACGGCTTCTAGCGCTGGGCTGGCAAACGGCACCAGATCGGCCAATGAATTGCGTTGTAGTACTGTGGCACTGGCTTGAAAGAAATCTTCAGCGGCTGCATTAGCAAATCCGATCCGCCCCTGCCCGTCAACGAGAAACAGCGGATTGGGAATTGCTTCAAGAATAACCCGCAAACCCGGCAATGCCGGCGCGTCGCTATGGTGATGCTGCTTCACGCGGCCTCCGCTGGCGATGAAAGTGTCTCAAACATGATTCTTATGGCATCGCGAACGCCGGCATTGTCGTTGGAGGGCAAGACTTGCCCGCGCAAGCGCGTGGCCTCGTCAGGCGGCATGAAGCCCTGTTCCTGTAACCTGCCAATCGTCCAACCCAAATGCTTGCGGAACGTCTTGTTGCCAAGCGTTTCACCGTAAAGTGTCAGCGTGTCTTCTTGCAGTTGCAGCAACAGCTTCATTTGACCTTCCACTGTCAGATGCAAGCTTCCCGAGTCCTCACCAAGACCACGAGCCACTTCACCGGCAAGCCAAGGCCGTCCATAAGCTGCTCGGCCAATCATCACGCCATCACAACCTGAGAGCCGCATCATCGTGCGGGCGTCTTCTGTTGAGGCACAGTCACCATTGGCAATCAGTGGCACATTAATCTGTTCGCGCACGGCCTTGATAGCTTTCCAATCCGCCTTGCCCGTATAGAACTGACAGCGCGTGCGACCATGAACTGTAATCATGGAAATGCCTTCAGCCTCTGCGCGCCGCGCCAATTCGGGGGCGTTCAACATGTTCTCGTCCCAGCCCAGTCTCATCTTCAAGGTCACAGGAACCTTTGAAGCCGCAACCGTGGCCGCGACCAACGTGATGGCATAGTCAAGATTTCGCATCAGTGCCGATCCAGATAACCCGCCCGTCACCTGCCGCGCGGGGCAACCCATGTTGATGTCGATGATATCGGCACCCAAATCCTGAGCCACGCGAGCACCCTCGCTCATCCATTTGGCTTCACGTCCTGCAAGTTGCATGACGAAGGGATAAACACTCGCGGAGCTTTTGGCGCGTCGGACCATGTCACGGCGCTCTCGCACCAACTCTTCACTTGCGACCATTTCGGAAACGACTAAACCAGCACCTGTGGCATGAGCAGCCTTCCGGAAGGGCTCGTCACTGACCCCGGACATGGGGGCCAGGAAAACCCGGTTCCTCGTTTTGATTTTGCCAATCGTGATGCTCATTAAATAGGCATTCAATTCCATAGGTTAATTTTTAAGCAGATTACATTGCAGTGCAGCAAGGTCAAGGGAAAACCTCGTCACCCGGTTTGCAACTGGAGAACTTTGTTCTAAGGCAAATACATGACAGTTGCGGCAGTGATCGTCGCAGGCGGGAGCGGCTTGCGCGCTGGTGGGGAAACGCCCAAACAATACCAACTTATTGGCGGAAAACCCGTCATTTGGTGGACCTTGAAGGCATTTGCCGATCATCCCGAAATTTCCCATGTTCAAGTTGTCGTGGGCGAAGGCCAGCAGGATGAATTTGCCAAAGCCATCGAAGGCCTCGAACTCCCCCCTCATGTGATTGGCGGCGCCACAAGGCAGGACTCATGCCGCATCGGCGTGGAAGCCTGCAACCTGGCCGCACCAAAAAAACTTTTGATTCACGATGCCGCAAGGCCGTTCATTTCCGCTGAGTTGATCAGCGAAGTCATCGCCATGTTGGATAATACAGACGCCGTTATCCCGGGCTTGCGCATTGCTGAAACCCTGAAATTTGCGCCCGACGGCACGATCCGCAAAACCATTGATCGATCAAACATCTGGCTCGCCCAAACCCCGCAAGGCTTCACCTTCGACAAGATCCTCGAAGCTCATCGCAAGGCCGCGCGCGAGCAAACGGCTGGGCTTACAGATGATGCAAGTGTTGCTGAACAGGCGGGGGTCGTAGTCCAGATGATTCTCGGACATACTGAAAATGTGAAGCTCACGACCGCCAAAGACATTGAACAGGCCAATCGCAGATTGAACCAATCGAAGCAGTCTGATATTTACGAAACCCGAATGGGCCAGGGCATCGATTTTCATGTTTTTGCTGCGGGAAAATCGCTGTGGCTGTGTGGTGTCGAAATTCCTCACACCCACAAACTCAAAGGCCACTCCGATGCTGATGTTGCGCTCCATGCGCTGACGGATGCAATCCTTGGCGCGATTGGCGAAGGCGATATCGGAACCCATTTCCCGCCGACCGATCCCCAATGGAAAAATGCCGCGAGCAAGATATTCGTTGAAAAAGCTCTGACCCTTTTGGAACAGCGCGGCGGCAAACTGAACAATGTCGACATTTCGATCCTCGCTGAAGCGCCTAAAGTCAGCCCGCACCTCGGGGCGATGAAAGCGTGTCTCTCCTCACTTCTCAAAATCACACCAGACCGCATCGCCATCAAGGCAACGACCACTGAAAAAATGGGGGCACTGGGGCGCAAGGAAGGCATGGCGGCCACGGCCATTGCCAGTGTTAAGATGCCTGCATGAGCATCGCTGAAAAGCTTTACAAGACTTTACTGGCCAACAATCTGAAACTAGCCACGGCAGAAAGCTGCACAGGCGGCATGGTGGCGGCCGCCATCACTGACATTGCAGGTTGCTCCGCAGTATTCGAGCGTGGGTTTGTCACGTACTCCAATGAAGCGAAATCCGAAATGCTCGGCGTGCCCGCCAGCCTCATTGCCAGCGTCGGTGCCGTGAGCCGCGAGGTGGCGATTGCCATGGCCATGGGCGCTTTGGATCATGCCAATGCAGATATTTCAGTCTCCATCACGGGTGTTGCCGGACCGGCAGGCGGCAGTCCTGAAAAACCAGTCGGGCTTGTGCATTTTTCTGTGGCCCGACAAGGTGCGCCGACAATTCATGATGTACAGAAATTTGGAAACCTCTCGCGCGCGGATATTCGAACCAAAGCCACCGCCCATGCGCTCTCATTGGTTTTGGCTCAGCTGATGCGCGAACCATAAAGCTGGTCTGCCCGCGCCTCAAAGGCATTGAGAATCTTCAGCGCTGCATAATCAACCAATCGTCCTGCCGCCAATTGCAGCAACATGCTCTTCAGAACATAATCGACCTTGATCGTAACATCCGCAGCAGTCCCACCCTGAGGTGCTATCTCCCAAACGGCGGTCAGGCTTTTGACCGGCCCGTCACTCGACGTCGCGGTCACGAGGCGAAGTTCTGAATCAGTTTCCACAGCGCTGCTGAAGTTTTCGGTCAGATTCAATTTGTCGACCCTGATCTGCAGATCGCCTGCAAACTGAGTTTTGCTGCCGGAAGTTTTTTTGGGCCCACGCACGGTCGAACGCACAACCAATGGCAGGAACTCCTTGTAGGAGCCAACATCAGCAGCAATGGCGTAGGCTTGGTCAGCCGTGATGTTCACCCGCCGCGTCAACTGGAAATGAGCCACTGGTCAGACCTTGGCGCGGCGTGCTGCGGCAAGGCGCTGGAAATCTTCGCCCGCGTGATGCGATGACCGCGTGAGCGGCGACGATGACACCATGAGGAAGCCCTTGGCATAGGCCGTGGTCTCATAGGATTTGAATTCGTCAGGTGTCACAAACCGGTCGATGGCCGCATGTTTCCGTGTCGGCTGCAAATATTGGCCAATCGTGATGAAATCGATATTGGCCGAGCGCATGTCATCCATCACCTGCATGACCTGCTCGCGTGTTTCACCGAGGCCAACCATAATCCCCGATTTGGTGAACATGTTGGGGTCGAGTTCCTTCACCCGCTGCAGCAAGCGCAGCGAATGGAAATAACGCGCACCGGGCCTGATCTTCAAATAAAGCGCTGGCACAGTTTCGAGATTGTGGTTGAAAACGTCAGACCTTGCCGCCACCACCTGTTCCAATGCACCATCCTTCTTGAGAAAGTCAGGCGTCAGAACTTCGATGGTGGTCGTGGGCGATGCAGCACGAATGGCCAACACAGTTTGGGCAATGTGCCCTGCCCCGCCATCAGCGAGATCGTCGCGATCAACAGATGTGATGACCGAATGGGAAAGCCCCATGCGCGCCACGGCATCAGCGACGCGCGCAGGCTCATCGTTGTCCAAGGCTTCAGGCAATCCGGTTTTCACATTGCAGAAGGCGCAAGCCCTTGTGCAGGTGTCGCCCATTACCATGAAGGTCGCGTGCTTCTTGGACCAGCATTCCCCGATATTGGGGCAACCCGCTTCTTCACAAACTGTGACCAGCCGGTTTTCGCGAACAATCTTTTGTGTCTCGGCATAGATGGCCGAACCTGGCGCCTTGACACGAATCCAATCCGGCTTGCGCAACAGCGGAGTCTCAGGCCGGTTGGCCTTTTCCGGATGTCGCGGCTTCGTCACCGTATCGAGGAGGTTGACCACTTAACGTCCACGCAAAATCCGCAAGATAAACAATAGCACTATGGCACCAGCTGCCGACACAAGCAGATTGCCCCAGAACCAGCCATGGAAGAATTCTGTCAGATGGATGTTGAGTTTCTCGGCGACAAAAAAACCGATCCATGACCCAATAAGGCCGATGATCAAATTCCAGATCAAACCACCGCGTCCACCCATTACGGTGTGGGCCAGCCAGCCGGCCAAGATGCCGATGACTACGGTTCCCCAGAAGTGAACGTCGCCGAGCTGCATTACTTTTTCCACAACAAATCCTCTCAATGCAACAAGCGCGCGATAATCATCACGATGATCGCGCCAATGGTGGCTGTGGCAATGTCCCGGCCGATTTCATTGCGAATGCCAAGATTAATGCCTGCCTTGTTCAACACAAACGAACCGACAAACGAACCGAGAATGCCGCTGATCAAATATTGGATGATACCATAGCCGCCCACCACCCAAGAGGCGAGCCAGCCTGCGGCCAATCCTATGACCACTGCAATTGCAAGATTCCTGCTATCCATCGAATATCCCTCCGGGACCCTGATATGGCCCAGCGCATTGAGCGTTTCAAGGGATTTACTTGGTCCAGAAATTGATCGTGGCGTCCTGTTGGGTTTGTGTTTGCTTGGGCATTTGGCTGTCGTCGCTGGCGGTTAATGCTCCCAGCGCGCCCAGACCAAAGACAAAGAATAACGTCGGTTTTACAAAGCCTCCAATAAAGGCTCCGGTGAGGATGCCCTTGAGGCTTTTGCCGCGCCCGAACCACATGGCGAAAATTAATGCGCCAAACACGGCAAGCACCGTGTCGAGCATGTCCAACTGGTCGAGAAACTGGTCCATGGCGGCAATCTTGCGCCACAAATCTTACCTACATGTGAATGACGCGCCCGTAAGCATCGAGCACGCTTTCATGCATCGTTTCAGAGATGGTCGGATGCGGGAACACGGCGTGGATCAGTTCTTCCTCGGTGGTCTCGAGCCCCATGGCAATCACAAAGCCCTGGATCAACTCAGTGACTTCAGCGCCCACCAAATGCGCCCCGATCAAACGCCCCGTGTTGGCATCGAAGATTGTCTTGACCAGGCCTTGATCCTCACCCAGCGCAATGGCCTTGCCATTGCCGATGAACGGGAAGCGGCCAACCTTGATCTCGAGCCCTGCAGCCTTGGCCTTGGCCTCCGTGAGGCCGACCGAAGCCACTTGCGGATGGCAATAGGTGCAACCCGGAATTTGCTCTTTCTTCATGGGGTGGGCATCAAGCCCTTTGATTTTCTCAATGCAGATCACACCTTCATGCTCGGCCTTGTGGGCCAACATTGGCGGACCAGCGACGTCACCAATGGCATAAACGCCTGCAACATTGGTGCGGCCAAACCCGTCTGCGACAATGCAACCCTTGTCCGTCTTGACGCCCAGCGTCTCAAGCCCAAGATTCTCGATGTTGCCGACAACACCCGTGGCCGCGATCACCCGGTCGACTGTGATGGTTTCTGACTTGCCGCCCGCTTCGATCGTTGCTGTCACGCTGTTTGCGGCCTTGGCGAGCTTGGCGACCTTGGCTGACAGGCGGAACTTGATCCCCAGTTTTTCGAGCTGCTTCTGCGCGATCTTGCTGATCTCCACATCTTCCACCGGCATGATCTGATCCATGATTTCAACGACAGTCACATCGACCCCCATCGAATTATAGAACGAGGCAAACTCAATGCCGATGGCGCCCGAGCCCACAACCAGCAAGGTCTTCGGGAAGGCTGTTGGCATCATCGCTTCAAAATAACTCCAAACCAGCTTGCCGTCATGCTCAAGGCCCGGCAACACGCGCGGACGCGCACCCGTGGCAATGATGATGTGCTTGGCCGTATATGTGCCAGCGCCAAGTGTACCTTTGGGAATTGGCGCTTGCGGCTGCACGATTGTCGTCTTGGTGTCGGCCACCACCACTTCGCCAGGCTTTGACAGCTTGGCCTCGCCCCAGATGATCTGCACTTTGTTTTTCTTGAGCAGACCATTCACGCCCATGTTGAGACGGCCCGACACAGCGCGCGACCGTTGCACCACCTTGCCCGCATCAAAGCTCACATCCTTGGCGGCAAGGCCATAAGCATCGGCATGGTTCATGTAGTGATAGATTTCAGCCGAACGCAGCAAAGCCTTGGTCGGAATGCAGCCCCAGTTGAGGCAGATACCCCCTAGGTGTTCGCGTTCCACAATAGCCACCTTGAAACCAAGTTGCGCGGCCCGAATGGCAGTCACATAACCACCGGGGCCTGAGCCGATGATGAGAACGTCGAAAGCCGTATCAGCCATATCAAATCTCCAAAATCTTGGCGACCACAGGCACCAATGCCTTGCCGATAGCCACAGTGTTTTCGGCATCAAGATGCCCGCCATCACCCTCATCAGCTTTGGCTAAGGAACCAGCATCAAAGAAATGAACACCCTCCTCCTTGGCCACCCGCGCATAGTGCTTCGGAAAGAGTTTCGATTCCTCAATCGCATGGCCCCACAGCTCGTTGAACCATTCATCCTTGGTCGGCACAAGATGCGGTGGGCTCATAATGAGAATCTTAGGCTTTGCGTAATTCTCGTTAAAGGGAAACCTTTGGATCAGACCAATCAACCGCGACATGCCCATTGAGGCATCAAAGGCCCTGCACCGATTGGCATATTTGATATCATTGGTCCCGAGCATGATGATCACGAGGTCTAAAGGCTCATGCGTCTTGAGCAACATGGGCAACGCCACAGCACCATTGCGTTCCACATCTTCGGTCGGATCAGGAAACACCGTGGTGCGGCCATTAAGACCCTCTTCGATCACACGAACTTTACCCCCGAGGCCCGCCGCCAAAACATTGGGCCAACGCACGTCAAACGGATGCCGAGTGCGTTTCACGGCGACCGAACCCCAAGTAAGACTGTCACCAAATGCGAGAATGGATTTCATTTCAAAAACTCGTTCCGCTGCAACTTAAATACGAGGATCCGCACCAAGTAAAAACTCAAAAAGACAGCAACCGACACTCTAAATCTGACATTAAAGAGCCATTCGGAAGACGTCCAGAAGTGCCATGAATGATTAGCCAAATATGAAATGCCATATATAACTGTGCACGAGACAAGGTAAGCTAACACAGCAGACGCTGGTGCCTTAAACTTATAGTTCACAAAATTAGCCGTAGCTGCAAAGACCGCCAAAATGAAATAAGCGCCTCCAGCAATGCCCCAGAAAAAAGCAACCATCATAAAACCCATCAAACCCATCTGATTGAAACCGGAATTCACAACCGTCCAAATCAAAAGAGCTAGGACAAAAAAACCAATTTCCGAAAGCACTTTCACACTAACATCAACCCCGGCTCTTCCAGATACATCTTGATCGCGCCGAGGAATTCCGCCCCCAGCGCACCGTCCACACAACGATGATCGGTGGAGAGCGTCACACTCATCTGCTGCTCTATTACAATGTCATTGCCCCGAACCACGGGACGACGCTCGCCAGCGCCCACAGCCAAAATCGTGGCCTGTGGCGGGTTGACGATGGCCGAGAAATTTTTCACACCCATCATGCCGAGATTTGAAACAGAAGCAGAGCCACCGGTATATTCTTCCGGCTTCAACTTGCGTGCACGTGCACGGGCCGCGTAATCCTTCATCTCCTGGCTGATCTGTGCCAGTCCCTTGGATTCAGCAGCGCGCACAATCGGCGTGATTAAACCACCGGGGATCGACACGGCCACGCCAATATCAGCGTGCTTGTGATGAACCATGGCGCTTTCCGTCCACGACACATTGGCCTCCGGCACTTTGACCAACGCCATGGCCATGGCCTTGATGATGAAATCATTGACCGAAACTTTCCACACGGGCTTGCCCTCTTTGTCCTTCGGCGCCTGCAGATTCAAACGCTCGCGCAAGGACAGAAGATTTTCGAGCGCAATATCAACCGTCACATAGAAATGTGGGATGGTTTGCTTGGCTTCAGTCAAGCGGCGCGCAATGACTTTGCGCATCTGGTCATGCGGCACCAGATCATAGGAGCCGTCGGCAAAGTTCTTGAGAATACTGGCATCCGAAGGCGCAACCGCAAAGGCATGGCCGGAGGCCGCAGCAGTGGATGCCGCACCAGGCTTGGCAACTTCGACATCCTTCATCACAATGCGCCCATGAGGGCCTGATCCGTGTACGGAGGATATATCAATCCCCTTCTCCTTGGCCATGCGCCGCGCCAAAGGCGAAGCGAAGACGCGGGCACCAACCCCTCCGGCTGCTGGCGCAGCCACCTCCCCCTTCGGGGAGGATGAAGGTGTTGGTGGTGCCGGTTTCTTGTCCTCCCCTGAGGGGGAGGTGGCGCGAAGCGCCGGTGGGGAGACAGGTGGAGAAACATCACCCATCTTCTCACCCTCGCCCAAAATCACCGCAATCGGCGCATTGACCAGAACATCATCAGTACCTTCGGCGACCAGAATCTTGCCCAATATGCCATCGTCGATGGATTCAATCTCCATTGTCGCCTTGTCGGTTTCAATCTCGGCCAGAACATCGCCGGATTTCACCTTGTCGCCCTCTTTCTTGAGCCACTTAGCAAGTTTGCCCTTCTCCATCGTCGGAGAAAGGGCGGGCATGAGAATGTTGACGGCCATGGGTAAAACCCCTGTTGAATTATTTGTTCTTGAGAACCGAATTCTGTGCGGCGGCTTTGTTCAGGTCGTCGATCAAAATCTTGCGGATGGTGTCAAGATTGGCGGCTTCCGTGCCATGGCCCATTTCTGCCATGGAGCCTGCAACCTGCTGAGCCATGCCAGCCAGAACATGCCCCCAGACATCAGGCTTGCCAAACGCCATCGAATGCAGCGACAGGCTCAAATGGCCACCGCTGATCCAGGCGCGCGCGATCTCACCGGCATTGGCATCATGAAACACTTCATGCGGTGGCTGCAACTGGTGTGGATGGGTCTCATGGCTATGATCGTGGTGGTGATGTTCATGGCCGTGATCGTCATGTGACTCATGTGGTTTCTTAGACATAGAGAACTCCTTTCGCGGCGGCCACGACTTCATCGACATTGGGCAGCGCCAGTTTTTCAAGATTAGAGGCATAGGGCATGGGCACGTCTTTGCCCGCAACACGCGCCACAGGCGCGTCGAGATAGTCAAAAGCGTGTGTCATAATTTCGGCGGCAAGTTCGGACGTCACCGAGAAGCGCGGATAACCCTCTTCAACGCAGACACAACGATTGGTTTTCTGCACACTCCTCACCACGGTTTCAATATCCATGGGGCGAATGGTGCGAAGGTCAACCACCTCGGCTTCAATGCCCTCGGCGGCAAGCTTTTCGGCCGCAGCCAGCGCATAAGTCATGCCAATGCCAAACGACACGATGGTCACATGATGACCAGTCCGCGCAATCCGCGCCTTGCCGATGGGGACTACCCAGTCATCAAGCTTGGGCACATCGAATGTCTTGCCATAGAGAATTTCATTCTCAAGGAAGATCACCGGATTGGGATCCCGGATCGCAGCTTTCATCAAGCCTTTCGCATCAGCTGCCGAATACGGCATCACAACTTTGAGACCCGGAATTTGGCTGTACCAGGCAGCATAATCCTGGCTGTGCTGTGCGGCGACGCGCGCCGCTGCACCATTGGGCCCACGGAACACAATAGAACACCCCATCTGACCGCCAGACATATAAAGCGTCTTGGCGGCGGAGTTGATGATCTGGTCAATCGCCTGCATCGCGAAATTAAACGTCATGAATTCGACGATTGGTTTGAGGCCAGCAAAAGCCGCACCCACGGCAATGCCGGTGAAGCCATGTTCGGTGATGGGCGTGTCCATAACCCGCTGCGGCCCGAATTCATCGAGCATGCCCTGGCTGATCTTGTAGGCGCCCTGATATTGGCCCACTTCTTCACCCATCAGGAAGACATCCTTGTCGGCGCGCATTTCTTCCGACATGGCCGCGCGAATGGCCTCACGCACTGTCATCTGCACCATTTCGGTGCCAGCGGGGATTTCGGGATCGGCCAACAAGGAAACCCCTCCGGCGCTATGGTTCGCAAGCTCACCCTCCCCGGCAAGCGGGGAGGATGAAACCGGTGCACTCGCCTTCTCTTCTCCCCTCGCGGGGGAAGTGGCCGGAACGGCCGATGGGGGGGCCTTCGCCACAGAAGCTTCACCAATCACAGCAATCGGGCTGTTGACCTTCACACCTTCGGTGCCCTCCGGAACCAGGATTTCGGTCAACGCGCCTTCATCAATGGCTTCAATTTCCATGGTGGCTTTATCTGTCTCGATCTCAGCCAGCACATCGCCGGATTTGACCTGATCGCCGACTTTCTTGAGCCACTTGGAAAGCTTACCCTCTTCCATCGTGGGAGAGAGCGCAGGCATGAGGATGGTGGGCATTGGTGTTCTCCTCAGGCCACTTTGTAAATATCGGTATAGAGCTCAGATGGATCGGGCTCGGCATCATTGGTGGCAAAATCTGCGGCAGCGGTCACAGTCTCGCGAATGTCAGCATCCATTTTTTTCAAATCATCTTCTGTCGCCAGCTTGGCCTTAAGCAGCCGCGCCTTGACCTGTTCGATCGGATCATGCTCCTCGCGCATTTTCTGCACTTCTTCCTTGCTGCGATATTTTGCAGGATCAGACATGGAGTGGCCACGATAGCGATAGGTCATCATCTCAAGAATATAGGGGCCTTCGCCCGAACGGCAATGTTCAACGGCGCGATCAGCCGCTTCCTTCACCGCACGCACATCCATGCCATCCACTTGTTCAGCAGGGATGCCAAAGGCCTCTCCGCGCGCTCCGAGATGTTCGGCAGCAGCAGTTGACCGGGTTGAAGCCGTGCCCATGGCATAACGGTTGTTCTCGATCACAAACACGACCGGCAGCTTCCAGATCGCGGCCATGTTGAAGGTCTCATAGACCTGGCCCTGGTTGGCTGCACCGTCACCGAAATAGGTGAAGGAGACATTCTGGTTACCGCGATATTTGTTGGCGAATGCCAGCCCTGCTCCCAGCGGCACCTGGGCTGCAACGATTCCATGGCCGCCATAAAAATTCTTCTCGCGGCTGAACATATGCATCGAGCCGCCCTTGCCTTTTGAAAGCCCGCCGACGCGGCCGGTCAATTCGGCCATGACGCCCTTGGGGTCCATGCCGCAGGCCAGCATATGGCCATGATCGCGGTAAGAGGTGATGACTTGGTCGCCTTCCATCGCCGCCATTTGCAGGCCAACGACAACAGCTTCCTGGCCAATATAGAGATGGCAGAAACCGCCGATCACACCCATGCCATAAAGCTGCCCGGCTTTCTCTTCGAAGCGCCGGATCAGCAGCATATCGTGATAGGCTTTAAGCTCTTCTTCGGTCGACAGTCCGCTATTCTTCAGATCGTCTTTCTTGCCGGGCTTGTCGCCCTTGCGTGCCAGATAGGCTGACCTTACCGCCATGTCCTCGTCCCTCTGTTTGGTGCCGTCCATTTAGCACTAAACACATGGCATGGCTCGGGAAAACGGCAATTAACCGAAATTCGGTTTATCACTCGGAAAAGGTTCAGATTTAAAGCCCTATTGGGGGAGCATCACGAGCAATTCATTGCCCTTGGCCATCGACAAAGTCCGTCTGGCAAGCTCGTCCGCGAGGTCCTCATCAACACTCTCAGGACGAAGCTGGACCACGCGCAGTTCGAGAGCCTGCCGCGCCGAACGCACCTTCGACAGCTCCGTTTCAAGGCTCGCATTCTGGGATGTCAGCTTGTCCCGAAAGGCCAGCCCGCGTGAACCTTCAAGCGCATACCATGCAAAATACCCGAGCAGCGCCACACAGCCAATGCTCACCAGGAAATCGAATCTGCGCGGGCGGAAATAATGCATGGCCCTGTTTGCCTCGACGAGGGTTAAGTGATCGTTTACAAGCTGCCCCTTGATTTTTCGACAAATCAAGCCGATCTAAGGCACAGGAAAAATTAAATGTTATCAAGCAGCCGTTTCATCGTCGCAATCCACGTTCTCAGCATGTTGGCCCACAAAGCTGACGCTGGGCCCCTGTGCTCGTCGGTCATTGCCCAGAGTGTCGATACAAATCCTGTGGTAATCCGGCGTTTGATGTCACAGCTCGAAAAGGCCAATTTGGTGACGTCCGTTGCGGGTCGGGCTGGTGGATTCCTGCTCAACAGAAAAGCCTGCGACATGACATTGGCTGACATTTACGCAGCTGTCGAAGACGATACGGTGTTCCGCATGCACAAGATCGGCCCTGATGCTGACTGTCCCTTTGCCGCCCAACTTGGGAAAATCCTGGCACCAAGGCTGAAATCGGCTGAGCTTGCGCTCACGTCATCGCTCAACGCGACCAAGCTGAGCGAAGTGGCATTCGCCATCAACTGAAACTGACAAATCGCTGACAGTCCAAACTGACGTCTGTCAGGTTCAATCCATCAAACCAAGGATGTAACAGCACGTGCGAATAGCCCGCCTGTAACCAATTTGGATCAAGTTCACTTCCACACGCGGACATTTGCCCAAATGTTCCCTGTTGATTGATCTCCGGATTGCGGGCCCTGGACCAGGTTGAGCCACATTAGGATTTGCCCCCTTCTGGCTCTTCATGCTCCGGGGCTTGATTTTTTTCATGTATTCGAACCAAAGGTATCGGATGAAGATGTGTTTCGGCCCATCAGGACTGTTCCTCGCGCTCTGGCTCCAGGTAGCCATCGGCGGCGGGGCCTTGGCCGACGACGACCATGGTCATAACGACTCGGGCCAAGGCCAAACCTCGGCGGACAACGACCATCACGACAACGGTTTAAAAGATCAGACCCAGCCCGACGGGGCTCTAAACGCACACGAACTGAGTGAAAGTCCGGAGCAGGAACAAGAGGAAGTCCGGCAAGCCGTAGCCAGCGGCAAGGCTGCTCCTCTGACACAACTTCTCCTGAAGCTGAAAGCACACTACCCCGGCCAGATATTGAATGTGGCACTGGTCCGTAAGTCTGCGAAGCTGAATTTTGTTGTGAAATATATCGATCCGACGGGTTTGGTGAAAATCGTGTCATTCGACGCTTTGACATTGGAAGACGAGTGAGCCCACCATGCGCATTCTGATCGCCGAAGATGAACCCTTTGTCGCAAACAGCATCGCCTCATCGCTGCAGGCGGTGGGCTTCGTCACAGATGTTGTCCACGATGGTGGAGAGGCATGGTTCCGAGGGTCAACTGAAACTTATGCTGCCATCATCCTGGATCTTGGCTTGCCCAGCCTCGATGGCATCAGCATCTTAAAGCGCTGGCGTGCAGAAGGAATTCAAACACCAGTATTGGTCTTATCGGCCCGTGGTACATGGGCTGAACGCGTGGATGGGATCGACAGCGGTGCCGATGATTATCTCCCCAAACCCTACCAGATGCAGGAAGTTGTGGCCCGTCTGCGTGCCCTGCTCCGCCGTGCGGGTGGCCACTCACAATCGGTCTTGTCACTGGGTCAAGTTGAAGTCGACCTCAAGGCGCGTATCGTGTCGGTTGCGGGGGCTATGATCCAACTGACCCCGCTGGAGTTTCGCCTCGTGCACCATCTCGTGAACAGCAAAGATCGCATTGTGAGTCAGACCGAACTTGCGGATGCACTCTATGACCATGACCATGACCGGGATGCCAATGCCATCGAGGCCATCATCAGCCGTCTGCGAAGGAAACTTGGCAGCGGCGTGATCGAAAACAAGCGGGGCTTTGGCTATCGCATCGCCGTCAACCCGCCGTGATCTTTAGAAATTCTCTGCGGCTCAGACTTCTTCTGGGCGCCAGCCTGGCACTTGCCATCACGCTGATGATTGCAGGTGCAGGCCTCTATCTGCTTTTTCAGCGCTATGTGGAACAGGTTGCCTCACAGCAGTTACAGAACCATTTCATTCAGCTGGCCGCCAATGTTTCGATCGACGCGCAAGGCAAGGTCCAATCCGGAACCGTATTGAGCGACCCGCAATTTCAAAAACCCTATGGTGGACTGTACTGGCAAATCAACGAGGAGATGGCGCAACCTCTGAGGTCGCGCTCACTCTGGGACTACACGCTGGTCAAATCTTCACTGCCCGATGGCACGGTCCACATCATCGATGGTCCAGAAAATAGCCATCTCTTTGCATTGGAGAAACACATCATCCTTCAGGATACAAAAAATATCCCCTGCCCAGTTGATGTGACGATCGCCATTGACCGCGCTGAAATTGATCACACGCTGGATGACTTTGGACTGGAATTGGCAATCGGACTCGCCGTTCTATTTGCGGCCCTCTTGGCAAGCTCATTGCTCCAAACAATCATCGGTCTTGGTCCGCTCGAGTCATTGCGCCGAGGGGTGGAATCCATCATGGCCGGAAAAATGGCAAAGTTGGACGGCCCATATCCCAGCGAAGTTGAACCCTTGGCGCACGAATTAAATGCGCTTCTTTCAGCACGAGAAAGCGAATTGGAACGCGCACGGTTTCGCGCGGGCAATCTGGCCCATGGGTTGAAAACCCCGCTCACTGTGATGAGTGCTGTGGCTGACGAATTGCGTGCCAAAGGCCAAACCAAAATCTCCCAAGAGATCCGTGAGGGTGCAGAGCAGATGCGAAACCTCGTCGAACGCGAATTGGCCCGCGCGCGCATGGCCAGTGGACAGGCGGTTCAACAGACGTTGGTCGCACCTGTGGTCGCGCGCATGGTGAATGCTCTGAAACACACAACCGACAACAACGCGTTGCTGTGGCACTCTAATATTCCCGATGATTCAGCGTTCCCCATGGAGGCCGGTGACTTTTTGGAACTTGTGGGCAACTTGCTCGATAACGCCCGCAAATGGGCCGAGAGCCAGATCCACGTATCTTTCAGCGATGGCGCACTGACCATCGACGATGACGGCCCCGGTGTTCCGGAGGAACAACTGCAAGCCATTCAAAAACGGGGACTGCGGCTTGATGAGAATGTGAGCGGTTCGGGCCTGGGCCTCGGCATCGTCCGCGATCTTTGCGAAACCTATGGCCTTCACCTCAAAATAAAACGCTCAAGCCTTGGGGGCCTGAGCGTGTGTGTGGCGCCAAAAATTAGCTCTTGAGGATGGATCGGCCAGCATAAACTGCCTGGTCGCCAAGAGCCTCTTCAATACGCAGCAATTGATTGTATTTAGCCAACCGGTCAGAGCGCGCGAGCGAGCCCGTCTTGATTTGTCCGCAGTTGGTGGCCACGGCCAAATCGGCAATGGTTGAATCTTCGGTCTCGCCCGAGCGATGTGACATGACGGCGGTGTAGCCAGCCTTGTGCGCCATCTCCACAGCTTCCAAAGTTTCCGAGAGCGAACCGATCTGGTTCACCTTCACCAGAATAGAATTGGCGATATGTTCCTTGATGCCGCGAGACAGGCGTTTGGTGTTGGTGACGAAAAGATCATCGCCCACCAGCTGGGTCTTCTTGCCGATCAGATCAGTGAGCTGCTTCCAGCCATCCCAATCATCTTCCGACAACCCGTCTTCAATCGAAATGATCGGATAATCCTTGGCAAGCTTGGCCAGATATTCGGCCTGCTCCTTGATCGAACGCGTCTTGCCTTCGCCTTCGTAAACATATTTGCCGTCCTTGAAAAACTCAGTCGCGGCGCAATCCATGGCGAGGTAAATGTCGTTGCCCGCCTTGTAACCGGCCTGATCAATCGACTTCATCACGAAATCAAGGGCCGCTTCGGCTGACGGCAGGTTTGGCGCAAAGCCGCCTTCATCACCGACGTTTGTATTATGGCCAGCCTTCTTCAGCGCTGATTTCAGCGTGTGGAAAATCTCGGCCCCTGCCCGCAGCGCTTCGCGGAACGATGATGCGCCAACCGGCATGATCATGAATTCCTGGAAGTCGATGGGGTTGTCGGCATGGACGCCGCCATTGATGATGTTCATCATGGGAACAGGAAGGATGCGCGAAGAAGCGCCACCCACATAACGATAGAGCGGCAGGCCAGCCGATTCCGCTGCAGCCTTGGCCACGGCGAGCGACACACCCAGAATGGCATTGGCCCCCAGACGCGCCTTGTTCGGCGTGCCATCAAGGGCAATCATTGTCTTGTCGATGGCGATCTGGTCTTCGGCGTCCATGTCGGCGAGCGCTTCGTAAATCTCGCCGTTGACGGCTGCCACAGCATTCAAAACCCCTTTGCCCAAATAGCGCGCCTTGTCGCCATCGCGTAGCTCCGAAGCTTCATGCGCCCCGGTTGAAGCCCCTGACGGCACTGCCGCACGGCCAAACGCGCCATCTTCCAGGGTTACATCTACTTCAACGGTTGGATTGCCGCGACTGTCGAGAATTTCACGCGCGTTAATATCAAGAATGGCGGTCATGGGCAGGCTCCGATTTGCTGATTTGGAGCTGCTTATGATGAACCTCTATGACGATTGCAAGAATTTTGAGGGGCGTACATCAAAAAGCCCACGCCTACAAAAAAAGACCAAGGCAGGAAGCGGGTCCTGCCTTGGTGCTCTGACGTCATGCAACACCCGGGGGAACGGGGGGAAAGCGCTGCAACAGGGGAATTTCGCCGAAACCCCTTGGCGTCAGTCTTTTAGGCCACCTTAATCGCATGAGATGTCGGTGGAAACGAAAAGCGTTCCGGCTTAGTCAATAGCGCTGGCTGAAACCGGTGGGTTGATCACTTCATAGGCAATAGTCGTGTTCTTTTGTGGCTGGGCCGAAGCTTCCCTAACCGGCAGATAATCTTGAACTTTATGGCCGACATAGCCAACCACTGGAGCCCAATAGGCAATGATGGCAGCCGCCACCAGGATTTGGCCGATTGTCTTTGAAATGATTTCAGTTCTCAGTGTCATGGTGTTGTAACGCGCCAGTTGGGGTTTGGTTCAATTTATGATCCAAATATGCCATCCCGCCCCTGAACCCGCCCTGACCTGCCCGTTCATCTGGCGTTCATGTCAAAGGCTTGCGAGAGGTGCCCTCCCAGCTTTAACCTTGGTGCAAACGAGGAGAACTCTATGGATAAGCCCCGCCTCCCAGTGATCACCTCGATTGAGGAGCGCCCACGCGAAGGCGAAGTTACAGCCTTTAGGGGCGATTTCACTTGGTTCAGCCTGCTCGACAGCAAAATCACTCCCACGGAAGGCCTGACGGTCGGCATCGCCGAACTGAAACCCGGTGATGCCTCTCGCGCCCACTGGCACAGTCATCCCGAACTCTATTATTTTCTCTCAGGCCACGGGGTGATGGAGATTGACCACAAGCCACACAAAGTGAAACCCGGCTCCACGGTCTATGTTCCGGGCGACGCCTTGCACACAGTTAAAAATGACGCGAGCGAGACGATGAAAATCCTCTACGCCTTCGCGGCGAACAGCCTGAGCGAGGTGGAATACAAATTTCCAGACAGGAAGGTAGAGAGGTATTGAATTGCATTTGGCAATACAGCCAAAATCAATGCCGGCGTCTCCACGAATAATCAAAGTGCATTCGTTCCCAGACAACCCTGTCTTCTGGCGCAGCGCGCCACCTTCTCCCGCGACGGGAGAAGGTAACAGAGAATCTCAGCGCTTCCCAGCCCTATTCACACCGCTCACCACCGCCTTCAAACTGGCCACCACGATGTTTTTATCAATACCCACGCCAAACAGTGCCGTGCCATCGCTGAGCCTCAGTTCAACATAGGCAACTGCCGCTGCGTTGGCGCCGTGCCCCATGGCGTGTTCGCGGTAGTCTACGAAATCAAACTCGATACCCGATTCCTTTTTCAACGCATCGACGAAGCCATCCACTGGACCATTGCCCTGCCCCTTGATGGTCTTCAGCTTGCCGTCATCCATGATCTTGGCGGTCAAGGGCTGGACGCCATGATCTGACGTCGCGTGATGTTCCATGAATTTATAGCGGCCATTGCCTTCAAGATATTCGCCCTCAAAGGCTGACCACAGCCTGTCAGCTACCACTTCCACGCCCTCGCCGTCTGCAATGGCCTGCACCACTTTTGAAAACTCAATCTGCAAACGGCGTGGCAACTCAATGCCATGTTCAGCTTCCATCACATAGGCAATGCCACCCTTGCCGCTCTGGCTGTTGATACGAACCACGGCCTCATAAGACCGGCCCAAATCCACCGGATCGATGGGGAGATAAGGAACCTCCCACAAGGATTGATTTGACGCCTTCATGGCTTTGAAGCCCTTGTTGATGGCGTCTTGATGCGAGCCCGAGAAGGCCGTGAACACCAACTCGCCGGCGTAAGGGTGGCGCGGATGCACCGGCAGCTGGTTGCAATATTCCGCCATGCGCACGAGGTCGTTGATATTGGAAATGTCCAGTTTTGGATCAACACCCTGGCTGAACATGTTCATCGCAATCGTGATGATGTCTACATTGCCAGTTCGCTCGCCATTGCCGAAAAGTGTTCCCTCAACACGGTCTGCACCCGCCATCAGGCCAAATTCCGTGGCAGCGACGGCGCAGCCGCGATCATTATGGGCATGGAGCGAATAGGTGATGCAGTCGCGATCTTTAAAATTGCGCACGCACCATTCAATCTGGTCGGCGTGAATATTGGGCGTTGCGGCTTCCACCGTGAAAGGCAAATTGAGGATCAGCTTGTTCTGCGGCGTGGGTTGATAGACATCCATCACCGCCTCGCAAATCTCCTTCGAGAAATCGAGTTCCGTCCCCATGAAGCTTTCAGGGCTATATTCATGGCGAATACCACTCATCCCCATTTCGGCTTCGAGCTTTTTGATGAGCTTGGCACCCTCAACCGCCATGCTGATGATTGCGGGTTTGTCCATTTTGAACACCACGCGGCGTTGCAACTCTGACGTGGAATTATACAAATGCACGATGGCAGATTTAGCACCTTTGAGGCTTTCAAATGTGCGGCGGATCAATTCCTCACGTGCCTGAGTGAGAACCTGAATGGTCACGTCATCTGGGATATGTCGGCCATCAATCAGTACACGGAGGAAATCAAAATCCGTCTGGCTGGCTGAGGGAAATCCAACTTCAATCTCCTTGAAACCCATTTTCACCAGCGCCTGGAACATGCGGATTTTGCGGTCCAGGCCCATGGGTTCAATGAGGCTCTGATTGCCATCGCGCAGGTCAACACTGCACCAAATGGGGGCTTTGGTGATGCTGCCATTGGGCCAGCTGCGGTCAGGCAAATTGACAGGCGTGAAAGCGCGGTATTTATGCGAAGGATTGATCATCATGATTTAAGCTCTGCTTTAAGCGGTTGAGATTTCAATGTCATCCCCTGCAGGGCCGAGGTTCAAAGAACCCGGCAGGCCCTCAGGGGCCGCTAAGCAGCAGCAGTGCAAGCGCCAAAGGCGCAAAATTCAATATGGCTGCACACGAAATCATGGACTTTGCTTAAGGCCATTGCCAAGAAATTGCAACCATTCACGAATCTGCCTCATTTTGCGGCGAATAAGCCTCCAGCGGCATCGTGCCCTCTTGCGGTGCAACGGAAGGGTCTGCAACACGTTGGAATTGCCCACATTCTCCATCTTGCGTGAGAAAACTACGACTAAATTAAGTTATGGAGAGATGGAACTTTGGGCACAATTTTGACTTTACAAATGTCTAGGCCTCATACAATTTTGCACCGCACCATTAACTTTTTGAGAGTCGAAGTTTCCTGAACATGTCAGTCACTCGCCGTAGCTTCTTAAGATCAACGGCCGCTTTGGCTGCGACAGCCTCTTTGATGAGCCGCGGGGCCATGCCCGGTTTTGCCGACACACCCGTTCTTTATGAGCCCTACTCGGAGTTCAAAGAGGACCACGTCAAGATGGAAGCGAAGGCGCTTGCGGCGAAGCCTTATGTCGAAGAAAAAATCGATATGCCCCCGTCTATGGCCAATATGACCTACGACCAATATCGGGATATCCGCTTCAACGCCGATCGCGCAATCTGGAAAGGCGAACCCCACGATTTCACTTTTGACATGTTCCACTCCGGCTTTCTGTTCACAAGGCCTGTCGATGTTTTCGTGATTGAGGGTGACAAGCAGGCCAAGCTTAAATACGATCCGTCCCTGTTTGTATTTGGCGCCAAAGTGACACCGCCGGACGGCACCCAAGACCTTCACTACGCCGGTATTCGTGTGCGCTATCCGATCAATCAGCCAGACACATTAGACGAAATCGCCGTGTTCCAGGGGGCGTCTTACTTCCGCGCTGTGGCAAAAGGTTTGAACTATGGTCTATCAGCGCGTGGCCTTGCCATCGACACGGGTCAGCCCAGCGGCGAGGAATTTCCGTTCTTCCGTTCCTTCTGGATCAAGAAACCAGAGGTTGGCACCGGAACAATCGTTGTTCACGCTCTTCTCGACAGTCCTTCAGTAACTGGCGCGTATCGCTTTGCCATTAAACCAGGCGAAGATACGCAGATGGATGTGGAGGTCACACTCTACCCCCGCAAAGACATTGCAAATGTAGGCATTGCCCCCCTCACCAGCATGTTTGTCGCCAATCCCTTAGTGCGCCCTGTGGAAGACTTCCGCGAAGCGATTCACGATTCTGATGGTCTGATGATGAACAGCGGCCATGGCGAGTGGATATGGAGGCCCCTCAACAATCCGAAAACCTTGCAAGTCTCCGCATTCCAAGATTTGAGCCCAAGGGGGTTTGGTCTTATGCAGCGCGGCCGCGACTATGCGGCCTATCGGGATGTGGAAGCCCGCTATGACCGCAGGCCTTCCGCTTGGGTTGAACCCATCGGGGATTGGGGACCTGGCTCAGTGCAGCTTTTCGAAATTCCAAGTCTTGTCGAAACCAACGACAACATCGTAGCATTCTGGCAGCCCCACGATCCATTGAAACAGGGCAGCGAATATTCCTTTGTTTACCGTCTACATTGGTGTCCGCGTTGGCCAATTGATCCAACGACCGTGCCGCTGCGCCAAGTTGAGTTTTCGGGTTCTGGAGTTGCCGTCGATTATACCGCACAGCCCCCAAAATATGATCCGAATATCCGCCTCTACGTGATCGAATTTGGCGGCACTGCAACGGATGAGCCTTTCACCGCCGACGTGAGTTCCAGTGCTGGAAAAGTAGATAACGCCACGGTTGCCCTTAACCCCGCGAACAACCTCTTGCGTCTCAGTTTCCGCCACGATGCCACGGGCTTAGATTCGGCTGAACTACGCGCAGTAGTGAGACGCGGCGATACTGCCGTCGCAGAAACCTGGTTGTTCCGATGGACACGCATCTGAAAAACTCAACACCGCCCGAATGCCGGTTGGATATGCCGGTGCAAAGCCTTGACCGCTGGGAAGGTGGGGCAAAAAAGCTGCGCCGACCTGGCCACCGCTTGCAGGCGCGCATCTTCGTATTCAGCTTGACCGCATTGTTGGTAAGTGTCGGCACGGTAATGATTTATAAGGTCATCAGTCCGGTCAATGTCACGTGGCTTCAACTTTTGTTTGCATCTCTTTTCGCCCTTACATTCACGTGGATATCATTTTCCTGCGCCAGTGCCTGCTTGGGCTTTCTGCTGATCCTATGCCGCGAAGAAAAACGTCCACGCCTTGCCCCTCTTGAATTGATGGGCCGCACGGCGCTCGTGATGCCCCTCTATAATGAGGAGCCAGCCACAGTATTCGATACCTTGGCGCGCATCGCCCAAGGCCTCATTCGCGCCAAGGTCGGCCACAACTTTGATATTTTCATTCTGTCGGATACGCGAAAAGAGGAGACCGCAAAAGCTGAGCTCATGTTCTTTGATGCGCTCTGCCATCTGCTCGGCAAGAACATGGCAGTCTTCTATCGCCGCCGCAGTGACAACCATCATCGCAAGGCAGGCAATATCGCCGATTTTGTGACCCGTTGGGGCGCTGCTTATGATCATATGGTTGTGCTTGATGCCGACAGCGATATGAGCACAGAAACGCTGATTACCTTGGTGCGGATGATGGCTCATGACAAAGAAGCTGGCATCATTCAAACTCTCCCGCTTCTCCGCAACCGTTGGACTCCATATGCCCGCATGACGCAATTTGCGGGTGCCGTTTATGGGCCGTTGGTTGCTATTGGACTTTCGGCGTGGCACGGACGCGATGGTAACTATTGGGGCCACAACGCCATCATCCGCACCAAGGCATTTGCCCAGGCTGCCGGCCTGCCGGAGCTTAAAGGCCGCAAACCCTTTGGTGGTCATGTTCTGAGCCACGACTTCGTCGAGGCCGCATTGATCCGACGTGCAGGCTGGGCGGTTTACATGCTGCCCCATCTGCAGGGGTCATACGAAGAAACACCACCCTCTCTCATCGATGTTGCCGCACGCGACCGGCGCTGGGCTCAGGGAAACTTGCAACACGCCAAAATCGTCACGGCCAAGGGCCTGCATTGGCTGAGCCGCATTCACCTCATCCAAGGCATTATGTCTTATCTTGCCTCACCGCTGTGGTTTCTGCTTTTGCTCGCAGGCTTGGGCCTTTCGACCGTTGCACGCTTTACGACGCCCGACTATTTTCCCCATGGCATGTCGCTATTTCCCGCTTGGCCCGTGTTTGACCCGACGCTCGCTTTGCGCTTGTTAATTACCACAGCGATAGTCTTGTACTTGCCCAAATTCCTCGCACTAATACTCGCCATGCGAGATGACACTTTACGAATTGGTTGTGGCGGCATGACAGGTTTGTTGAAAAGTTTTATCGCTGAAACGGCGCTGTCCATGCTTCTGTCGCCCATCATGATGTTGATTCAGACTCGCTTTGTCGTGGATATATTTCTTGGCCGCGACTCCGGTTGGAATGCCCAAAACCGCAGCGAAGAGAATCTGCCGTTCAGTGTCGCTCTGAATCAGCATGCCGAACATGTGGTTGCAGGACTGATATTTGGAAGCGTAGCCTTCATCATTTCGTGGGACGCGTTCCTTTGGTTCACGCCCATTGTGGCAGGTCTACTACTGTCTCCCGTAGTATCATGGGCCACCAGTCGCGTGGATTTTGGCCGCTGGCTGTGGAGGGCCAATGTCTTTCGCATTCCCGACGAAGTTGCTCCAGCGTCAAACAGCCTAAAACCAAGTGTTTTAGACCCTAAACGGGTGCGCCAGCTGGCGAGCGCTGAGTAACGCCTGATACCTGCGAGTGTGGCCCTTGCTCCACGGCCCAAAATGGTCACAATGGGGAATTACTAAAGGTTCAGACTCAATGGGAATCCAACATGCGCGTTCTAACACCTGCCCTGATTGCCGCCTTGGTTTTGCTACCTGTTCCGGCCTTTGCTGGCCAGTGCCAGACCGACATTGGCAAAATTGATCAGGCACTCAGTAAGGCCAAACTCGACCAAGACCAGAAACAGGAAGTAACAGATCTGCGCGAACAGGCCGTTCAACTCTGCGGCGCAGGCAATGAGCAACAGGGCCTCGATGTCACAGCCCAAGCCAAGCAAATTCTTGGAATTGATTAAAATACGTCTGGCTAAGGCCAGCTAAGCGGCAAATGTCATAACAGCAAAGATCAGCGCTAGAACCGCAGCAGTTATTGCCACATGGGCATACGCGCGAATTAGTCCCAGCAACGTCATATCACGGCTGACCAGAAATTTCCGGATGCGAAGCCGCATCAGAATATAAGCCAGAAGCCAGATTGCTACGGCACCCATCTTGATGTGGAACCAGACAGGAAGGCCCTGCCCGCCGCCGATCGCCCACAGCATCGCGAGACCTGAGGCCAAGATCAACACCACAAAAATATCTGCATAGGGAATTAGCGCCTCACGCAGGGCTGCAATGCCCCCGGCCTTCTCCCCACCCAATTTCCGGGCCACCCTGAATCCGACAATGTTGGCGAAGCTGATGCCCAAAGCCATGGCGATGCACACCAAATGGACAATAAGTAAGGCTTGGACGACACTCACAAAAAATTCCCTCTCACTTAGATTCTTCTCAGGAACTTATTCGAATGTCATTGCGGAGGTTTAGACGGGGCGTCTCGATGATTGTGATTACCTTCACCATACATGTGGCGCACATATTGGACACCCAGCATATCGACCAGACATTCCCTGGAAGTTGTTGTAAAAAATGAAGAGTAATGAGTGACTTGCGAGCAAGGATCGGGTTGCTCCCCAGGATGTTTATGCTTTGCAAATGCGCCTCCAGACATGACGGCCAGGGCCATCGCCGAGACAATTATCAACGAAGAAAATTTCATGTTCATCTCCAATAAAACTGGCATTTAACTATTCCTACCTCATCTTATTCCACTTTGATCGATTTGTGTGTTAAATTTCGATCTCGCCGCTCATGACCCGAACTGCCTGCCCGCCAACTCGGACTGCTGCAAGCTTGCCATTTGCCACATCGGCTTCAAGGCTCAGATCTGACGGACGTCCCATTTCATAGCCCTGCTCAAGATTCCAGACGTGTTTGCCGTCCTTCAACTGCTCGACCTTGAAGAGCTGGGCTGCGAGAAGTGCTGTGGCTGAGCCGGTGGCAGGATCCTCCGGAATTCCACCGCCGGGCGCATACATGCGAGCCCGGAATGACGTCTTTGGGGCGTCTCCACCCTTCGTATAGACATATGCGGCGTCAATACTCTTAAGCGGGCGCAGAATACTGCTCCACATGGGTTCGCGCACGTTTGACTTCTCGAGCGCTGCGCGTGTCTTGACGGGCACGTAGAAAAACCTCGGTCCACCTTCCAGCAAAGCCAGATCATGCCCCTCGAAACCTATATCTTCAACATGGAGATTCAGTGCTTGCGCGACATCAGCGAGACCCGGCAACGGAAGCTCGACATGAAACGGAACAATCGGGGCTGTGAAAATTCCGGAAATGCGATCGGCGATGCGGCTGATGCGAACAGGCGTCAGGCCAGCTTTCAATTCCAACAGAATTTCAGTTTCAAAGCTGCAACCGGGCTTGTTTTTCAACTCAGCCAAAAGCACGGCCGTGCCGAGCGTAGGGTGGCCTGCAAAAGGCATCTCGCCCCCCGGAAAGAAAATTCGCACCTTGGCTGTGTGTTTGGAATTTTCCGGCTTCATCACGAATGTCGTTTCCGACAGGTTGAATTCCTTCGTGATCGTCTGCATCTGTTCAGTTGTCAGATGGTCAGCCCCCATCACTACAGCCAGAGGGTTGCCGCAAAAGCGGGTGCCCGTGAAAACATCAAGTGTGTGAAATTCCAGTTTCATGGCCACAAATTGCCAAAGTGGCCACGCCCTTACAAGGAAATCATTGTCCCGATTGTCTTAAGGGTCTTTGGTGTCTATTCGTCGTTGCAGTCGGACACTACAACTGAACAAGAGTCGCCCTTGCAGCCACTCAACGCCTGCGCCTCGGCGTCCTTCTTGGTCGGCGCCTTGCCCCATCCGGCCTCTCCCTTACCCGAAACTGCCAGCGCACCGCACTGTTCGTAAGTCACAGCCAGTGTGCATTTGGCGCCCCCAGCCTTGGTGCATTCATCAACAGCAATATCACCTGCTTCCTTTTCAGTATCAGCGCCGCCAACGCCGTAATAGGGTTCTTTCTCGGCCTTTTCGGTATCAAGCGACAAAGCACCCCATTTGTAGCTATCGGCAAAAGCCGGAACGGCGGCAGCAGCCAGCAACGAAAATCCAAACACAATCGTCTTCAACGACATTTTAAGCTCCATGACTGTTTCAAATGGTAAATCAAACGCGGACAACTGCCACTTTGCAGATTGGCTTCTTGCCCCAGACATCATCAGCCGCCCGCCGAACGGCAACCCGCAAAGCGTCTTCAACTGACCCGTTCTCTCGGCGCTTGCCGCGTGGTAGGGACTGAAACGCCTTGTCGGCAATTTCCTCCAATTGCCGCGCCAAAGCTTCAGGAACGCCATCGGCAATGACGACTATATCGTCCGCCAGATCAAACTTGCTGTTGATCGCCACCGTGATGAAGACAATCCCCGCAAAAGACAGCTTGCGCCGCATGCGCGCTGGCCCGTCAACCGAGTCCACAATCAAATGACCATCCACATGAAGGCGCCCACCGGGCGCTTCATCAATAATTTGTGCCGGGCCAGGCATCAATCGCGCTATTTTTGTATCTTCCAAAATCAGCGTTTCGCCGATGCCCTGTGCCTGAGCAAAATGTGCGTGGGCCCGCAAATGCCGCGGTTCGCCATGCATGGGAACCAGAAGTTTTGGCCTCACCCACTCATACATGAGCTTCAATTCGCCCTGCCGCGGATGGCCTGATGAATGCACCAAGGCATCATCAGCGGTGATCACCTCAACATCGAGCCGCGCCAGATTGTTGATGACAGCACCGACTTCCTTTTCATTCCCGGGAATCGTCCGCGCCGAAAAAATCACGAGATCATCTTGGCCTAGGGCAATATGTGGATGGCTGTCTTCGCCTATGCGGGCAATGGCAGCGCGCGGCTCACCCTGGCTTCCCGTGCACAGCAGCATGATACGGTCCGGTGGCAGATAGCCAAATTCTTCCTCATCCAAAAATGCTCCGGCGTCTTTGAGGTAGCCACACTTGCGCGCCGCTTCGATGGTGTTACGCATAGCGCGACCAGCGATAACGACCTCGCGGCCAGCAGACCGCGCAGCCTTGACCGCCGAAGAAATGCGCTCGACATGACTGGCAAAGGTGGTGATCGCCACGCGGCCTTTGGCATGTTTGACAATATCTGTCAGCGTGGCGGCCACATCTTTTTCAGAAGGCGAAAGTCCTTCGCGCAACACGTTGGTTGAATCACAGACCAGCGCATCCACGCCCATATCGCCAATTTCGCGGAAACGCTTCTCGTTGATCGCGGGGCCGAGGAGCGGCGTGCGATCAATCTTCCAGTCGCCGGAATGCAGAACCCGCCCCTGCTCTGTCTCGATCAGCAAGGCGCAGGATTCAGGTATTGAATGAGTGACCTGCACAAACTCAAGTTTGAAGCCGCCCATGTGGAACTTGGAGCCTGGTTTGTGGATGACCAGAGGCACATCTTCATCAAGTCCGTGTTCGATCAATTTCAGCTTGATAAGTTCAGCGGCAAAAGGCGTGCAGTGAACTTCGCATTGCAATTGCGGCCACAGCCACGGCACGGCACCGATATGATCTTCGTGCGCGTGGGTAATCACCAGCCCAGCAAAATTTTTCTTATTCTTTGTGATAAACCCGACGTCAGGGAGGATCACATCGATGCCCGGATCATTTTCATCACCGAATTTGACACCGAGATCCACCATCAGCCATTCGCGGGTGGGCTGTGGCCCCGCCCCGTAGCAATAACAATTCATGCCGATCTCGCCCGTGCCACCGAGCGGCAGTAGAACCAGATCATTGCTATGGTCGAACTTCTTCTTCGCGTTCATGAAACCTCAATGCGCTACAACATCACCAGCATGGATCTTGCGCAACGTGCCTTCCACCTTAAGCAGCATCGCGCCATCGTCCGCAAGTCCGGTAAAAATACCGTTGACTTCGCCCTCTGGCAATCGGACCGTAATGGGCTTGTCCATATGCCCGCACACCTTCGTCCAAGCCTCGCGAATTTCCACGAAGCCCACACCTAACTTCCAAATCGAAAGCCAGTGCTGAAGTGCAACGTCTAGGAAGGCATGGACCTCGAGTGGTGCAGGCGAATTGCAAAATTCAGACAGTGCCGCCGCCTTGTAAGTGAGGCCCTCAGGCGCATGGGAAATATTGATGCCCATGCCCATGGCGATCAATTCGGGTCGCAATGTTTCAATAAGGATGCCCGAAAACTTCGCCCCATCCAATAGACAATCATTAGGCCATTTCAATGTGATAGGTGCAGTTTTTACAAAACCCGTTGCGCACTCATGGATGGCGAGTGCGGCTACAAAACTAAGCTGCGGCAAAACCGGCATGGGAGCGGCACAGGGCAGGATCAGCGTTGCATAAAGATTGCCTGGTTTGGAAACCCACGTGCGGCCTAGGCGCCCCCGCCCTGCCAATTGCTCGTCCGCCACAATCCACAATGGACCGCCCTCACCGATAGCCACAAGCCGATGAGCCTCTGCATTGGTAGAATCAATGGACGTGAAATGTCGAACCGGAAAAGCCGTGGCCAAACTCTTAGAACAGGGACTTGGCGGCCGCTTCGCTCAAAACCAGCAAGGGCTGGGCAAACAAAGCAAACAATACGGCGAACAATCCGGCAGCGTAAATCACCCAATTGACTTCGCCATCGGTCTTGTCGAAGGCGGCTGCGGGCTCGTCAAAATACATGATCTTAATGATGCGCAAGTAATAGTAGGCGCCGACCACTGAGGCCACAACGCCGATGACCGCGAGCAGATAAAGCCCGGCTTTCACAGCGGCCAAGAACACGAACAGTTTGCCGAAGAACCCTGCCAACGGTGGAATGCCAGCGAGGGAGAACATCAGCATCGCCAGCACAAAGGCATGACCCTTGTTGCGTCGTCCAAGGCCAGCCAAATCACTGATGCCTTCGACATAAACACCATTGCGGCGCATCGAGAGAATGCAGGCGAAGGTGCCGAGCGTGGTGAAGAGATAGATCATCATATAAACGATCACGCCCTGCACGCCCTCAACCGTGCCAGCCGCCAAGCCCCCGAGCGCAAAGCCCACATTGGCGATCGATGAGTAAGCCATCAGGCGTTTGATGTTGCTCTGCCCTATGGCCGCAAATGCGCCAAACACCATGGAGGCGAGCGAGATGAACACCACAACTTGCTGCCAGTCCTTGGTGACATGGGCAAAGGGACCCACCATCACACGCGTAAACAACGCCATGGCAGCAATCTTCGGGGCTGAAGCAAAGAATGCGGTAATCGGTGAAGGCGCACCCTCATAAACATCGGGTGTCCACATGTGAAACGGCACTGCGGAGACTTTGAAGGCCAACCCTGCGAGAATGAACACAATGCCAAAGATAATGCCGACACTGGCTCCGGGGGCCGCAAGATCAGCTGCGATGGCGTCAAAGCCCATGTGGCCCGTCAACCCATAAACCAGCGATGCGCCGTAAAGCAGCATGCCCGAAGCAAGCGAGCCCAGAATGAAATATTTCAATCCAGCCTCTGATGACTTGGCAATGTCACGGTTGATCGAGGCCACGACATAAAGTGCCAGTGATGAAAGTTCGAGCCCCATATAAAGCGCCATGAGATCATTGGCGGAGATCATCAGCATCATGCCCAATGTCGACAACATGATGAGAACCGGAAGTTCGTTCGAATCCATCTTGTTGCGCACCAGATAACGCCCCGACATGGCCATGGTGACGGCTGAGCCTATGAGCGTCAGCACTTTCATGAAGCGGGCAAAACTGTCAGCTACAAAGGCTCCACCAAAGGCCGTGACGTGGCCAGAACCACTCTTCCACAAGACCAGACCGGCAATGGCGACCAATCCCGCAATAGCGCCCCAGCGAATGGCGCCAGGCGTCACCGACTTGGAGAACACGCCTTCCATCAGAATAATCATGGCGAGGACCGCCAGGGCGATTTCAGGAAGGGCGGCAGCGGCACCAAGTTGCTGGAAAATCGGGATCATCAGGGTCACCGCAATGCAATGTGAGCAAGATCAACGGAACTGGCCGCAACCTGCAGAGTTTTCAAAATATCTTCCACCGGAAGCGCAAAGAGATTGAGAATTGGCGTGGGATAAATGCCGAAGAAAATCGCCAGCACCGCAAGTGGTGCAAGAGTAAGCAATTCGCGCGGCGTCATATCAGCCATATGGGCCAAAGCGGGCTTGGTGAGCGCCCCCAGCATCACACGGCGATAAAGCCACAGCGCATAGGCGGCCGACAGAATGACGCCCGTTGTAGCAAAAAACGCAACCCAAGTGGAACTTTGGAACGCTCCTAGCAGCGACAAGAATTCGCCGACAAAACCTGAAGTCCCCGGCAGGCCAACATTGGCCATGGTGAACAGCAGGAACACAAAACCATAGAGCGGCATCCGATTCACAAGTCCGCCATAGGCCGAAATCTCACGCGTGTGCATCCGGTCATAAACCACCCCGACGCAGAGGAACAATGCACCAGAAACAAAGCCATGGCTCACCATCTGGAACAATGCGCCATCAATGCCCTGACGGGTGAATGAGAAAATACCCATGGTCACAAAACCCATATGGGCGACGGACGAATAGGCGATCAACTTCTTCATGTCCTCCTGCATCAAGGCGACGAGCGAAGTGTAGATAATCGCGATCACGGAGAGCGTGTAAACCAGAGGCTGGAAATAATGGCTGGCATCTGGAAACATCGGCAGCGAGAAACGCAGGAAGCCGTAACCGCCCATCTTCAACAAAATGGCTGCAAGAATGACTGAGCCCGCAGTTGGCGCTTCGACATGCGCGTCAGGAAGCCAGGTGTGCACCGGCCACATCGGCATTTTGACGGCAAAGGATGCAAAGAAGGCCAGAAACAGCCACGTCTGCATGGCCACTGGAAATCCCGGATTGCGCACCAGCAATTCGGCAATGTCAGTGGTGCCCGACTGCCAATACATGGCAATAATGGCGAGCAGCATCAGAACCGAACCCAGCAGCGTATAGAGGAAAAACTTGAAACTGGCATAGACCCGCCGTGGCCCGCCCCAGATGCCAATGATCAGGAACATCGGGATTAGACCTGCTTCAAAGAACAGATAGAACAGCACGAGATCAAGCGAGCAGAAGACGCCGATCATCAAGGTTTCCAGAACCAGAAACGCGATCATGTATTCGCGCACCCGCACCTTCACATGCCAGGACGCCAGAATACAGATCGGCATCAACAATGTGGTCAGGATGACGAAGGGCATTGAGATGCCATCGACACCCATACGATAACCGGCGATGCCTCCAAGCCATGCGTGGTTTTCAACAAACTGGAAGCCCGGATCGGCCGGAATGAAATCACCAACGATGAATAATGAAACCAGGAATGTTCCAAGCGTCGTCCACAAAGCTGCGTAGCGGGCAAAACGTGCAGCAGCAGCATCTTCGCCGCGCGCAAAAAGAATGAACAGCACGCCAACCAGCGGCAGAAATGTTGTGACCGAAAGCAGGGGCCAGTTTTCCATCAGTGTGTGCCCCCGAACGAGAACCAAGAAACAATTGCGGCAACGCCAATCAACATGGCGAAGGCATAGTGATAGACATAGCCAGTTTGCAGCTTCACAACGCGAGCCGTTATGGCACCAACGCCGCGCGCCACGCCATCGGGACCTAGCCCGTCAATGATCATGCCATCGCCCTGCTTCCACAACACGCGGCCAAGCCACATCGCGGGCTTAACGAAAATGACATCGTAAAGCTCATCAAAATACCATTTGTTGAGCAGGAACTGGTAAAGCGGCCAATTGGTTTCGGCCAGTTTCTTAGGCAACCAAGTGGCGCGGATATAGAATAAGACCGCCAGCCCCAACCCGCCCAACATCGCAAGTGTGGCCGCCCACTTGACCAATAATGGAACCTCTTCCATCGCTTGCAGCAGATGATTTTCAGGGGCGCGGTAAAGCGCAGCGCCCCAGAATTCGGCCTGCCCCTCGCCCATAAACCAATGCTGAAACACAAAGCCTGCAACAACCGCACCAGCCGCTAGAACATAGAGCGGAACCAGCATCACGGGCGGGCTTTCATGAATATGGGAAATCGTTTCGGCATCGGCTTTGGTCGGACCATTGAAGGTCATGAAAGCCAGACGCCAAGAATAGAACGATGTGAAGAACGCAGCGATGACCAGAAGCCAGAACGCCAAAATGCTGGGCGATGTTGCTGCCGCATATGAAGCCTCAATAATTGCGTCCTTGGAATGGAAACCGGCAAAGCCGCCAATTCCTGGAATACCAACGCCTGTCAGCGCGAATGTGCCGATCAGCATCATAGCCCAAGTCAGGCGAATATGAGGCGCAAGGCCACCCATCTTCCGCATGTCTTGTTCACCCGACATGGCATGGATTACTGAACCTGCACCAAGGAACAACAGGGCTTTGAAGAAGGCGTGGGTGAATAGATGGAATATGCCAACGCCGTAGGCCCCTACCCCCATGGCAACAAACATGTAACCAAGCTGCGAACAGGTTGAATAGGCGATGACGCGCTTGATATCATTCTGAACCAAACCAACCGATGCCGCAAAGAACGCCGTGACACCGCCGACAATGACAACAACATCGCGCGCGACAGGCGCCAACTCGAACAGCGGCGACATGCGCGCCACAAGGAACACGCCAGCGGTCACCATGGTTGCGGCATGGATCAAGGCCGACACAGGTGTCGGGCCTTCCATGGCGTCAGGAAGCCACGTGTGCAGCAGGAATTGCGCTGACTTGCCCATGGCTCCCATGAACAAGAGGAGACATAATGTCGTCAACGTGTCCCAGTCACGCCACAGGAAATGAATGGTTTTGCCGACAGCATCTGGTGCGTGGGCAAAGATTGTGTCGAACTCCACCGACCCATAGACCATGTAAACGCCGAAAATGCCGAGAGCGAAGCCAAAGTCACCGACGCGGTTGACCACAAAGGCTTTGATGGCTGCGGCATTGGCGCTTTCGCGCGTATACCAGAAACCGATGAGAAGATAGGACGCGAGCCCCACCCCTTCCCAGCCAAAGAACATCTGCACAAGATTATCAGCCGTCACCAGCGCCAACATGGCGAAGGTGAAAAGTGACAGATAAGCAAAGAAGCGCGGCTGATGTTCATCATGGCTCATGTAGCCCAGCGAATAAATGTGAACGAGCGCCGACACGGTGTTGACCACCACCAACATCACCGCCGTCAGGGCATCAAGCCTGATTGCCCAAGACGCCTTGAGCGTGCCCGATTGAATCCACGGCAGAATGTCCACGTGTGAGTCATGCCCGCCCCCGGCCTGTAGGAAGCCAAAGAAAATAATCCAGGACAGAACCGCCCCGATGCAAAGAAGTCCCGTGGTGAGCAGCATAGGCCACGCTAGCCCATCATAGTGGCCACCATGATCATCATGGCCATGGTCGTCGCCATGAGCTTCGTCACGCCCATGGGCAGCATGATCCCCATAAACTTCGGCATCAGTGCCAAGCTGCTTGAAAGCCTTGGTGCCGAAAAGCCCCGCAATCAGCGCGCCCAGCAGAGGCAGAAATAGAATTGCCTGAACCATCTGCCTTTAGCCCTTCATCATGTTGATATCTTCAACCGCAATGGTGCCGCGGTTGCGATAATAAGTAACCAGAATGGCAAGGCCGATGGCCGCTTCGCCAGCGGCCACAGTCAAGATCAACAGCGCAAAAACCTGTCCGACGAGATCGTGCAGGTAGCTTGAAAACGCCACGAGATTGATGTTCACCGCAAGGAGCATCAACTCGATCGACATCATGATGATGATGACATTCTTGCGGTTGAGGAAAATCCCGAAAATGCCAATCGTGAAGATGATAGCCGCAACGGTGAGATAATGTGGAAGACCGATCATTGGGCGCTTTTCCTCTTCAATCGGCCAATGGCCACGGCGCTTAAGGTAGCAAGCAAATAACCGACCAACACCAGCAGCCCACCCGCTGCCATGACGCTGCCGTACATGTAGCTGTCACCGCTGGCAAAGGTGAACGGTTCAATGAGGGTCATCAGCCATCCGGCCCCCGCGACGAGCAGCAGCAAGACCCACAATCTGTGAAATCCCAACATGTAGGTTTCTACAACGGCAAGAACCACGCCCACCAGTGCAATAAGGCCCGCAGCATAGAGCCACAGATCGGTCATGATGCCAATGTCACTCATCGGCCTTGCCCTCGAACGGTGGAACCAAAGCGGTGCCAGAAGCGACCTTGACGATTTCAATGGCGGTGGCAGGCCCACGCGCAACCTGTGCTGCAACATTTTGCCGCTTGATGCCCACACGGTGGCGCAAGGTGAGAACAATCGCACCGACCATGGCGACAAGCAAAATGAGCCCTGCAGTTTGGAAGAAGAACACATATTTTGTGTAGATAATTTCGCCAAGCGCCTTGGTATTGGACACATCACCAACTGTGGGCGCTGAAGCATGGGCGATCATGTCCGGTGAGATGGCAACTGTAGAGCCAAGCAGCACCAATTCCACCAGCAGGACTAACCCGATAACCCCGCCAATCGGCAAATAATTGAGCATACCTTCGCGCAGTTCTGCAAAGTCAACATCAAGCATCATCACCACGAACAAGAACAGCACCGCGACTGCGCCGACATAGACTACCACCAAAATCATCGCGAGGAATTCAGCCCCAAGCAGAATGAACAGGCCCGCACCATTGAAGAAGCACAGGATCAGGAACAAGACCGAGTGCACCGGATTGCGCGAAGTCACCACCAGCACAGCTGATGCGATCGCCACGATCGCAAAGAGATAAAAGAAAAAAACTTGTGCCATGGTGCGAGCCCTTACCGATATGGCGCATCGAGCGCAATGTTTCGCGCGATCTCGCGTTCCCAACGGTCACCATTTTCCAGAAGCTTGTCCTTGTTGAACATCAGCTCTTCACGGGTTTCCGTGGCGTATTCAAAATTTGGACCTTCGACAATCGCATCAACCGGGCAGGCTTCCTGACAGAAGCCACAATAAATGCACTTGGTCATGTCGATGTCATAACGCGTCGTACGGCGCGTGCCGTCATTGCGACGCGGGCCCGCTTCAATCGTGATGGCCTGAGCGGGACAAATGGCTTCACACAGCTTACAGGCAATGCAGCGCTCTTCGCCATTGGGATAACGGCGCAACGCATGTTCACCGCGGAAGCGTGGCGACAGCATGCCCTTTTCGTGCGGATAATTCAGCGTAGCCTTTGGAGCCACAAAATATTTCAATGCCAACCAAGTGGCTTTGGCAAATTCAGCCAGGAATAATTGGCGGGCAGCGCCTGTGAGCGAAATCGACATGTCAGTTCACCACCGGAAAAAGCCGCATGGCCAAAAGAGTGCCAATGAACGGGAGAAGGAAAATGCATTGCACACGCACGAGATCCAAAATCAGTTGTGGCCTTACACCCTGAGACATCGTCACTTTGGCTTTCTCATAGCGCCAGCGCAGGGTTGGATAGACGGCGCGCTTGAAGAGAGCCAGTTCGATCAGCCCCATGACCAGGAATGCGATAGCGAAAGCGAAAATGGACATTAAATGGCTCATGTGGGCAACCACCCCATATAAACCAAAACGGCCGAGGTAATGACCACCCAAGCCAACGACAGTGGCAGGAACACCTTCCAACCCAAACGCATCAGCTGGTCATAGCGATAGCGCGGCACGATGGCCTTCACCATGGCAAAGCAGAAGAACACAAAGACCAGCTTGATCATGAACCAGATGACGCCCGGAATCCAGTTCAACACCGGAATATCGATGGGCGGCAACCAACCCCCGAGGAACAGGATCGACGTCATAGCGCACATCATGGTGATGGCAACATATTCTCCAAGCATAAACAGCAAATAAGGCGTGGATGAATATTCCACCATAAACCCTGCCACCAGTTCTGACTCCGCTTCAACGAGATCGAACGGAGGACGATTGGTTTCCGCAAGTGCTGAGATAAAAAAGATGATGAACATCGGGAACAGCGGGATGAAATACCAATCCAAGAAAGAGTTCGGCAAGCCAAGCTTTGTGCCAAGCCCATGATGCTGGGCGTGAACAATATCAGTGAGATTGAGCGAACCGGCACACAGCAAAACCGTGATGATGACAAAGCCGATCGAGACTTCATAGGACACCATCTGGGCCGCCGAGCGCAACGCGGCGAGGAATGGGTATTTCGAATTGGATGCCCAGCCACCCATGATCATGCCATAAACACCCAAAGAAGAGAGTGCAAAAATATAGAGAATGCCAACATTGATATTTGCGATGGCCCAGCCGTCATTGATCGGAACAACGGCCCATGCAGCCAGCGCCAAAAGCGATGTGACAATCGGCGCAATCACAAACACGCCCTTGTTAGCACCGTCAGGAATGATGACTTCCTTCAACGCAAACTTAATCAGATCGGCAAAGGATTGAAACGCGCCAAAAGGCCCAACCACATTGGGACCACGGCGCATTTGCACGGCTGCCCATACCTTCCGGTCAAAATAAATCAAAAACGAGACAGCGATAAGCAGCGCCACAAGCAGGGCCACGCTTTGCAGAGCAATCCAGGCAATGAGGAGGATAATTTCCTGCATTATTCAGCGGCCTCCAACTTGCGGCCATTCTTCAGCGCCGAGCATTCCGCCATGGTGCGCGAAGCCCGCGCGATGGGATTGGTGAAATAGAAGTCCTTGACCGGAGAGACAAATGGCGCGGACGAAGTTTTGCCCGCCCCTTCCTGCAATTCTGAAAGTGCCGCTGCATCGGCCTTATGAACCTGATCCAGCTGCGCCAGTTGCGGCGCGATCTTGTACATCGCAGCGCGCAGCTCATCGAGATTGGACCACGAAGGCGCAGCACCAAGCTTGTCGGCCAGGGTCCGCAAAATGGCCCAGTCCTCACGCGCATCGCCAGGAGGGAATGAGGCCCGCATCGCCATCTGCGCGCGGCCTTCGGTGTTCACATAAGTGCCCGACTTTTCCGTATAGGCAGCACCTGGTAAAATCACGTCCGCCCGAGACGCTCCCGCATCCCCATGGCTTCCTATATAGATGACAAAGGCATTGCCAAGCTTCGACGTGTCAATTTCATCAGCTCCAGCCAACACCACAACATCGAGTTCGCCCTTGGCCGCAGCTTCGAGCATGGCAGCAGTGTTCTTGCCGCCTTCGCCAGGAAGCGCACAGACATCAAGAGCACCCACGCGGCCCGCAGCCGTGTGCAAAATGTTGAACCCGTTCCAGCCGTCTTTTATCACACCAAGAGATGCGGCCGCCTGCTGGGCCATGGCGAGAATGGCAGCACCGTCTGGCCGGGCCAACGCGCCCTGCCCAATAATGAACATCGGCTTTTGTTTGTTGGCTGGCGGATGGCTGATGAATTGCGCCAGGCTTTCCGTCCCAGCACCTAGGTAGTTGTATCCATAAGTGAGGTCAGCCTGTTCGCCGACAACGCCAACCAGGCAGCCGCCCTTTGACACGCGCTTGCGAATGCGCGCATTCAGAACGGGAGCTTCAAGTCGCGGGTTCGTGCCAATCAGCATGATGGCATCGGCCTCTTCAATCCCCGCAATCGAGGAGCTGAAAATATAGCCAGCCCGGCCGCCGTGCTCACCGAGCGAAGTTCCATCCTGACGGCAATCGATATTGGAAATATTGAGCTTGAGGGCCAGATCCTTCAAAGCAAAAGCCTCTTCGGCAGAGACCAGATCACCGAGCAGAATGCCAACGCGGTCAGGCTTGGCAGACTTGATCTTGGCAGCGGCTTTCGACAGCGCCTCATCCCAAGATGCAGGGCGAAGCTTGCCCAGATCACGCACATAGGGCTGATCCAGACGTTGCGTCTTGAGGCCATCCCAGACAAAGCGCGTCTTGTCCGAAATCCATTCCTCATTCACGTCTTCATGGGTGCGCGGCAGAATGCGCATCACTTCACGCCCGCGCGCATCAACGCGGATGTTTGAGCCGACAGCATCCATGACATCAATAGTTTCGGTTTTCCGAAGCTCCCAAGGCCGCGCTTTGAATTCATAAGGCTTCGACGTCAAAGCGCCGACTGGGCAAAGATCAATGATGTTGCCCTGTAGCTCCGATGAAATCGCCTTGTCGAGATAGGTAGTGATTTCCATATCTTCGCCACGGCCCGTGGCACCCATTTCCTCAATGCCCGCCACTTCCGTGGTGAAGCGCACACAGCGCGTGCATTGAATACAGCGGTTCATCTCGGTCTTGACCAGCGGGCCAAGATATTTGTCTTCAACCGCGCGCTTGTTTTCAGCAAAGCGGTTGTGGTCCATGCCGTAGGCCATGGCCTGGTCTTGCAAATCGCATTCCCCGCCCTGATCGCAGATCGGGCAGTCAAGCGGGTGATTGATCAGCAGGAATTCCATCACGCCCTCGCGGGCCTTCTTCACCATCGGGCTCTTGGTGAAAACCTCTGGCGGCTCGCCATTGGGGCCGGGGCGCAGATCATTAACTGAAAGCGCGCACGAGGCTTGTGGCTTTGGCGGGCCACCTTTCACTTCAACAAGGCACATGCGGCAATTGCCAGCAATCGACAGCCGGTCGTGGAAGCAGAAACGCGGCACCTCAGCGCCCGCCTGCTCGCAGGCCTGCAGCAGCGTCATGCCGTTTTCAACTTCGAGTTCCAGTCCGTCTATCTTGATCTTTGGCATGTCTTCGTCCTCAAGCGCAGCGCAAATTGCGCATGCGCTCTTGATCCATCACTTCAGCCCAACCGAAGGCGCGTTCGGAGGGGCCATTCTTTTCATAGTCCTGCAAGCGGTCCCAGGCCTCATCAACCGTGGGAATATGGCCTTCGGCAACCGGCCAGAACACCATATGTGGCTTTTCCATCAGATCGAACCACTGTTCCTTCTTGCGGTAAAACTGCACGTGGACGGTATTGAAAACATAATTCTCAAGGCTCTTGGCATCGGTCCACACCGACATGTTCAAAGCCATGTCATCGCCAATGCGCAAATCCGTGGCATTGTTGTTGTCGCCCTTGAGGCGCCACACAAAACCGGCTGAGCGTTCAGCCAAGGCATTCACGCGGTCCAGATTATCCATGAACTCAGCCATGCGCGGGTCCGAAGTTGGATATTTGAACTTGCCAATGTTGAGCTCAGCCAGATGCATCAATCACTCCGCCGCGTGGCGCACAGCGCCATCTGAAGTGGACCGATAGGTATAGGCATCAATGCGCGCCTCAATGACCGGGCGGAAATGGGTGATGAGGCCCTGAATCGGCCAGGCCGCAGCATCGCCCAAAGCGCAAATCGTGTGGCCCTCGATCTGCTTTGAAACATCGAGCAACATGTCGATTTCGCGCTTTTCGGCACGGCCTTCAACCATGCGTGTCATCACGCGCCACATCCAGCCTGTGCCTTCCCGGCACGGCGTGCACTGGCCACAGGATTCATGCATGTAGAACTTGGCAAGGCGCTGAATGGCCTTGATGAGGTCGGTGGATTTATCCATGACGATCACCGCCGCCGTGCCCAAGCCTGAGCGCAGTTTCGACAGCGAGTCAAAATCCATCGGCGTGTCGATGATCTGTTCGGCAGGCACCATGCGCACCGATGAACCACCGGGAATGACGGCCAGCAGATTGTCCCAACCGCCGCGCATCCCGCCCGCGTGTTTGTCGATCAATTCGCGGAAGGTGATGCCCAGTTCTTCTTCCACATTGCACGGCGTGTTCACATGGCCGGAAATGCAGAAGAGCTTGGTGCCAACATTATTGGGCCGCCCGATGGAATTGAACCAAGTGGCACCGCGCCGCAAAATCGTTCCGGCCACAGCAATCGATTCAACATTGTTAACCGTCGTCGGCGCGCCATAGAGTCCCACATTCGCAGGGAATGGCGGCTTCATGCGGGGCTGGCCCTTCTTGCCTTCAAGGCTTTCGAGCATGGCGGTTTCTTCACCGCAGATATAAGCGCCCGCACCATGGGCAAGATAAAGGTCAAAGTCCCAGCCATGGATGTTGTTCTTGCCGATGAGGCGCGCCTCATAGGCCTGATCAATGGCGGCCTGGAGGTGTTCGCGTTCGCGGATATATTCCCCACGCACATAAATGTAGCCGACGTTGCAGGCCATGCCCATGCCCGCAATCAAACAACCCTCGACCAGCAAATGCGGATCATGCCGCATGATCTCGCGGTCCTTGCAGGTGCCGGGTTCTGACTCATCGGCATTGACGACAAGGTAATGTGGACGCTCGCCCACAACCTTGGGCATGAAGCTCCATTTCAATCCGGTCGGAAAGCCAGCACCACCACGGCCACGCAAACCGCTCGCCTTGATCTCATTCACGATCCAGTCGCGGCCCTTGTCGATGAACACCTTCGTATCAAGCCAAGCGCCGCGCTGCTTCGCGCCCTCAAGGCCCCAATCATGCAGGCCGTAGAGATTGGTGAAAATGCGGTCTTTGTCAGCGAGCATCGTTTAGTCTCATTTCTTCTTTTTCGCTGCGGGCTTCTTCGCAGCAGATTTCTTGGCAGCAGGTTTTTTGGCGGCAACTTTTGCCGCAGCAGGTTTTTTGGCAACAGCTTTCTTAGCCGGAGCCGCTTCGACCTTAGCAACCCGCGCGATGACTGGAGCGTTGACCGGTGCAGTCACGGGTACTGGAGCAGCAACAGGTTTCGCCGCGACTGGGGCTGGCGTTACGGCAGGAGCAGCCGGTGCCGGAACCGGTGCGGCAGCCGCAGGTGCAGCGGCAGCAACGGGTGTTGCTGGCGGCGGAGGCGGCGGGGCTTCAACGCGCGTGAAACTGCGTGGCTTATTGTAAAGTGAATTGTCTGTGAGTGTAGAGGCCCCACCCAAAGCCATCGAGAACTGCCGACCGTTTTGTGGTCCAGCCTTCACAGGTTTTCCGGCGGCAAAATCATCGATCAATTGTTCAAGGCTAGCTGGCGTCAAATCTTCGTAGGTATCGCTGAACACCTGGGCCATCGGCGCATTCACGCACGACCCCAGACATTCAACTTCTTCCCACGACAACGTGCCATCGGCATTCACATGATGCGGCTCGTTATGGATTTTGCGCTTGCAAACTTCCATCAAATCTTCCGACCCGCGCAACATGCATGGCGTGGTGCCGCACACTTGAATATGAGCTTTTCGCCCGACAGGCGACAGATGGAACATCGTGTAAAAAGTCGCTACCTCATAGACACGAATAAAAGCCATATCGAGCATCTTGCCGACATACTCTATGGCGGGACGAGAAACCCAGCCATCCTGCTCCTGCGCCCGCCACAACAACTGAATGACAGCGGAAGCCTGCTTGCCAGCTGGAAACTTGGCAATCGTGCGTTTGGCCCACGACAAATTATCCGGCGTGAACGAGAAGCTCGGCGGCTGAACTGGATCTAAACGACGAACGCTCACCGGTCTACCTCACCAAACACAATATCAAGCGAACCCAACACGGCGGTGACGTCCGCCAGCTGGTGTCCGCGGCACATGAAATCCATGGCTTGCAAATGGGCAAAGCCCGGCGCGCGTAAGCGGCAGCGATAGGGCTTGTTGGAGCCATCAGACACCAGATAAACGCCAAATTCGCCCTTGGGCGCTTCAACCGCAGCATAGACTTCACCAGCTGGAACCTTGTAGCCCTCGGTATAAAGCTTGAAGTGATGAATGAGACTTTCCATCGAGCGCTTCATCGCATCGCGCTTGGGGGGCACGATCTTGCCATCGGTCGATGAGATGGGCCCTGCCCCGGCTGTGCTTGAAAGCATAGCCACACACTGCTTCATGATCTTCAGCGATTCACGCATTTCAAGCATGCGGATCAGGTAACGATCATAGTTGTCGCCATTCTTGCCAATCGGAATGTCAAAATCAAATTCCGAATAGCATTCATAGGGCTGTGATTTGCGCAAGTCCCAAGCCGCTCCCGAACCACGCACCATGACGCCGGAGAATCCGTGGGCGAAAGCCTCTTCCAGAGAAACGACGCCGATATCGACATTGCGTTGCTTGAAGATGCGGTTTTCGGTCAGCAGCGTTTCAAGATCATCCAGAACCTTGGGATGGGTGTCGCAGAAATGACCAATATCATCGACCAGCTTCTGCGGCAGGTCCTGATGCACGCCACCTGGGCGTATATAGGCCGCGTGCATGCGCGAGCCTGAGGCGCGCTCATAGAACACCATCAGCTTTTCGCGCTCTTCAAATCCCCAAAGAATGGGCGTGAGCGCACCCACGTCCATCGCCTGCGTCAGCACATTCATGTGATGCGACAACAAACGGCCAATTTCTGAATAAAGCACGCGAATGAGTTGCCCGCGCTTTGGCACGGTTATACCCAGCAGCTTTTCAACGGCCAGAGCATAGGCATGCTCCTGATTCATCGGCGCCACATAATCCAGCCGATCAAAATAGGGCACAGCTTGCAGATAGGTCTTAGTTTCAATCAGCTTTTCAGTGCCGCGATGAAGAAGCCCGATATGCGGATCAACCCGTGTGATGATCTCGCCATCAAGCTCCAGCACCATACGCAACACGCCATGCGCGGCAGGATGCTGCGGTCCGAAGTTCAGGGTAAAATTGCGAACTGTGGCTTCGGTCATTGCTTGGCCTTCTCGTCACCTGGAAGCACATATTCAGCGCCTTCCCACGGCGACAAATAATCAAACTGGCGCATTTCCTGAACCAGCTTCACCGGCTCATAAACCACGCGCTTCTTTTCATCATCATAGCGCACTTCGACTCGACCCGTGACCGGGAAATCTTTCCTCAGTGGATGGCCAGAAAAACCATAATCGGTGAGGATGCGGCGCAAGTCGGGATGGCCTGAGAACACCACGCCATAAAGATCATAGACTTCACGCTCAAACCAATCAGCAGCGGGGAAAACACCAATCACGGTTGGCACATCCGTCGCCTCATCGGCTTGCACCTTCACGCGAATGCGCGAATTTTTGTAAGGGCTCAGCAAATGATAAACGACATCAAAGCGCTTCTCGCGTTCTGGATAGTCCGCACCGCAAAGATCAATGAAGCTTACAAAACGGCAGTCTGCATCGTCATGAAGAAACTGCAGCACTTCAACGATCTTGGCGGCGTCGGCATGAATGGTCAACTCACCAAAAGTTATGGTGCTGCCTGTCACACTGGCACCAAGGCCAGTTTGAATTTTGGCGCTTAAGGCTTGAAGATCAACAGTCATGTCAGCGCTCAATCGTTCCGGTGCGCCGGATTTTTTTCTGCAGCATCAAAATCCCGTAAAGCAGCGCTTCCGCGGTGGGTGGGCATCCCGGAATATAAATATCAACCGGCACAATCCGATCACAGCCGCGCACCACTGAATAGCTGTAGTGATAATAGCCCCCGCCATTGGCACATGAGCCCATGGAAATAACATAGCGGGGTTCCGGCATCTGATCATAAACTTTGCGTAATGCTGGCGCCATCTTGTTGGTCAGCGTGCCAGCAACGATCATCACGTCCGATTGGCGTGGTGAAGCACGCGGCGCAAATCCGAATCGTTCGACATCATAGCGCGGCATCGACGTGTGCATCATTTCAACGGCGCAGCAGGCCAGGCCAAAAGTCATCCACATCAACGAGCCCGTGCGCGCCCAGTTAATCAGGTCATCCGTTGACGTAACCAGAAAGCCCTTGTCGGCCAACTCATTGTTGACGTCGCTGAAAAACGCCCGTTGTTCCGGCGTTGCGGTTTCGATCAATCCCATTCGAGGGCACCTTTCCGCCATTCATAGACAAAGCCAATGGTGAGAACACCGAGGAAGACCATCATCGACCAGAAGCCAAAAAGCCCAATCTTTCCTAGGCTTATCGCCCAGGGAAACAGAAAGGCAACTTCCAGATCGAAAATGATAAAGAGAATTGAAACAAGATAAAACCGAACATCGAACTTCATGCGCGCATCGTCAAAGGCATCAAAGCCGCACTCATAGGCCGAAAGCTTTTCCGGGTCCGGCGCTGAAAAGGCCAGAAGCAAGGGAGTCACCATCAAAGCCAGTGCAATAAATCCAGCGATACCCATAAATATAACAATGGGGAGATAGCTTTGCAAAAGATCGGTCATTCAACCCCGCATCGGGCAACCTCACGCAGCCCTGAGTTCACAATGTGCCGCCTTGGTAGCGCAGTGCAACAAGAGAGGCAAGGTTTATGGCACCCGAATAACAGCTTGGCTGGAATGACAAAAAAACAGGGCGTAATCTTCAGAGGCTAAAATAGCTAACAAGTTTTTTGCGGCGCGATCCGGCTTGTGTGTTTAAGCTGATTGCGGGGGCGTGAGGGAATCGAAGGGGAAACACCAAATGTTCAAAAAATTCGCAGCAGTCGCTTTAATGGCGGTATTATTCGCTGGCTCGGCCAAGGCCGAAGTGATCGATATTTCGACCATCAAATGCAAGGACTTGGAGACAATGTCCAAGGAGGAAGTAAGCTACGTGCTTATCTGGATCCACGGCTATTTTGGCGGCAAGGCTGGTGACACCACGATCGACCTCGCCGCCTTTGAGGAAAACGGCAAGGCCATCGGCGAAAAATGTGCCGAAAATGGCGAGTTGGGCCTGATGACCGTGATCACGCAACTGGCCGAATAGGCAACAAAAAGCCACTTGGAACAGGTCACACATCGCAAATTTTGCGACAAGGACATGTTCTAAGTGGCTTTTTTTCGTTCACAAATGGCGCGAAAGACGGGGCTCGAACCCGCGACCTTCGCCGTGACAGGGCGACGCTCTAACCAACTGAGCTACTTCCGCTATTTGCTGAACGCGGTGGATAGATGAGCCACCCTGCCCTGTCAAGCATCCTGCGGCACCTTCAAATCCTCTCGACTGGCACTGGTCTTGCGCGCGAGGCCCGCTATTGAGACCCTATGAAATTCTTCAGCAACAGTGCCATCAATCGCGTTTACCTGCATTCAGGCCTGCAGAGCCTCGCCTATAATTCTGGTGGCGTTTTTATCTTTGTTTATTTGCTGAAAGCGGGCTTCGCACCCTATCTGGCCTTGGCAGTTTTGGGAGTGGTTCTCACTCTGCGATTGGCACTGCGACTTATGGTCATGCCGGTGATCAAACTGATTGGCCTACGCAACGGGATAATTCTGGGAACCTCAATCGATGCAATAGGCTATCTTCTGCTCGGACACGTCAACGGACTTGGGCCGATGCTCCTCGTCTACATTTGTGTCTCGTCGCTTGGCACCACATTCTATTGGACCTGCTACCACGCTAGCGTAGCCAGGCTGGGTGACGACGAACATCGCGGCTCTCAGGTGAGCGCCCGAGAAGCGATCTTCGCCATAACCGGAATCATTGGCCCCATTGCAGGCGGCTTGACGCTTAGTCTATTTGGCCCCTTCTATGCGTTTGCCCTGACCGCAATGATCAATTGTGCCGGAATTATTCCGCTTCTGGGCGTCCCCAGAATGGATGTGGAACCTGAAGCAAATCAGCTCCGTAAAACCAGAAACTTCGCCTTTGGCCTCGCCTTTTCCGATGGCCTCATCGCCTCGGTCGTGAACATGATCTGGCGCATCATCTTGTTCCAAACACTGGGCGAAAGTTTTGAGGCCTATGGTGGCGCACTGGCCGTGGCCGGCGTGTTCGGCGCTATCATGGGCTTGGGCGTGGGCCGCATGATCGATCTAGGCCATCACAAGCGCTCGGTCCAGATCGGGCTGGCCGTCATGTCCTGCACAATTCTTGCCGAAGCCTTCGGCTATCACACGAGCTGGAGCGCCATTGCGGCCAACATGGTGGGCGCAGTGGCGGGACCTCTCTATCTGTCGGCAATTATGACCACCTTTTATAATGTGGGCAAAGCCTCATCCTGCACTCTCAGATTCAACATCGCCGGAGAAAATGGGTTTGATTCCGGTGCAGCAACCGGCTGCATCATCGCCGCACTGTTTATGTGGGCGGGGTTTGAACCGTTCTGGCCACTACTCTTAGGTTTGGCCGGAATTGTCGCAGAGTTCTTCATTTTAAGGCGCCACCAAAATCAATAAGGTGTGCCGTCCTTTTTCGTATATGCACCCACGCGGTTCTTCTGCACAACCTTCATGTCAATATCGCTGTACCAAGCCGTTTCAGACTCGCCGCGCGTGCCCACTTCGAGATAAACCACCGGCTTGTCCGTCAGGTTTTTCAGACAGTGACCATTGCCATTATTGGCCTTGAAGCCCGCACACATGCCCGGCGTCAACACATGATCGCCCGCGTCATCACTGAGCGTGATGGTACCTTCGACAATAAAAACAAACTCATCTTCATTTTCATGCCAGTGCCGGTGCGACGACCAAGCGCCGGGTTCCAAAGTAACAAGATTAACGCCAAACTGCGTGAGCCCGAAGACATCACCAAGAATGGCTTTGCTGCGCGCGAGACAAGGCTCATCAAAAGGTTTTGGATAACGAGAGCCCAACCGCTTGGGAGCATCAGAAGCGTTAATGGCTGAGGGCGTTTTGTTTTTCATGTCGGGTCTCAATTTGATCCAAAGCATCAACAACGGCATCAAAGGTCAAGAGCGTCGAAGCATGGCGCGCCTTGAAGTCCCGCACCGGCAAAAGCGCTTCAAGTTCAGCCCATTTACCCGACGGTGGAGATCCCTCTTCTTTCAGCATCTTGTACATTTGCAGACGCAAATCGCGAAGCTCGACGGGTGACGAACCCACCACATGACGCCCCATGATTGAGGATGTGGCCTGACCCAAGGCGCAGGCCTTCACATCCTGGCCAAAGTCACTGACAATGCCATCCTTAAGCGCCAGATCAACCGTCACCTTTGAGCCGCAAAGCTTTGAAATGGCTTGGGCCGTTGCATCAGGATGCGGCAAACGTTGCAGTCGCGGAATATCCGCCGCCAGCGCCAAAATCTTGCCATTGTAAATTTCGTTTATCATGTCCATATCCAGCGGCTGGTAAGTGCCGGTTCCATGATAATATGGGAAAATCAGGTCGGAATACAACTCTGCCATGGCGCATAGGCTAATCCAAATGTTGCAGAGCTGCGTAGTGTAGGTTTTAGGGAACTCCATGGACCAGAAAGTAAATCCAAAAACTGCCAACGCTCCTATCGCCAAGCCAACACGCGAAGAGGCTGAGGCCGCCGTGCGGGTATTGCTCGCCTGGGCTGGCGATGATCCGAACCGTGAAGGTCTCCTTGATACACCGCGCCGCGTAGCCAAGGCCTTCAATGAATATTTCCAAGGCTATGGCCAAGATCCAGCCGATGTACTCTCGAAAACGTTCTTCGAGACAGTAGGCTATGATGACATGGTCATGCTGCGTGCCATTCCTTTCTCATCCCATTGCGAACATCACATCGCGCCTTTCCATGGTGTCGTGCATGTGGCTTATCTGCCGAGCGGCTCAATCGTCGGCATTTCAAAGCTAGCCCGTGTTGTCGATATTTTTGCTAAGCGTCTGCAGACCCAGGAAACCATGACGGCCCAGATCGCCAAAGCCATTCACGATCACTTGGGTGCGCGCGGTGTTGCGGTCATGGCAGAGGCCCAACACACCTGCATGTCGATGCGCGGGGTGATGAAATCCAATGTCGATACCATCACCACGCAATTCACCGGTGAGTTCAAAACCAATCCCGTGATGCAAGCGCGATTCATGGAACAGTTGCGCGGCGGCCGCGCTTCTGCTTCCTATTGAGTTATGAGCAAGTCTGATCTTGATGAAACGCTTGAGGTGACGCTAAAGTTTGACGCGTCCGGCCTCATTCCCGTTATTGTCTGCGACAACACCAGCAACGAAGTGCTGATGTTCGCCTGGATGAACGCGGAAGCCTTGGAAAAAACCCAAAACTCAGGTCTCGCTTATTTCTACAGTCGCTCGCGTGGCAAGCTCTGGCTGAAAGGTGAGACATCGGGCGAGACTTTTGCTGTGGATGAAATTCGTGTCGATTGCGATCAGGACGTCGTGCAACTGCGTGTCACCGGGCAAGGCAAAGGCAATGCTTGCCACACGGGACGGCGCAGCTGCTTTTACCGCAAGCTCGAAAACGGCAAGCTTGCCTTCGTCAAAGCCTGACTAAGCGGCTCCCGCAATATAGGCTTTCATTTCAGCGGATTCGCGCTCAATCGCTTCAATGCGGGATTTCACCACATCGCCGATTGAAATCATGCCGGCGAGCTTGCCTCCGGCAACAACTGGCAAATGCCTGATCCGGTTTTCTGTCATCAAACCCATGATCTCGATTTCGGAATCACCTTCTTCACAGGTTTTGACATGGCGCGACATAATGCTGTCCACCGCCAGAGCCAAACTCCCAGCACCTTTTTCTGCCAGACAGCGCACAATATCGCGTTCCGACACAATGCCTTGGATATTGGCCCCGTCAGTTGAGACAATCACAGCACCAATTCGTCGCTTGGCCAGAATTTCAGCGACTGCCGCCACGCTGGCAGTTGGCGCAACAGTAATCACATCGCGCCCTTTGCTTTTCAGAATATGGGAAACACTCATAGCAACCTCCCTTGCTGATAGCGGAGGCCAGACTATCACATAACGATGGCCCGGGGAACCTTCTGCCGATCAAGCAGATAAAAGGCAATAAAGCCTATGGCAAAGCCAGCAAGATGCGCCTCCCAGGCGATCGGCCGTTCCTCGAGAAAAGCAGTGCCAGTGATATACTGGCTCGTTGCCGTAATCAGCGTCAGGCCGAGCCACATCAGAGTGAAGGCCAGAGCCCGACCATTCGTAATGATTTCGAGCGGGCGCAACGGTTTCAAATATTCCATCCCGATCTCTGAGCCCAAACCAATATCCGCATTGCGTGCATACATTAGCGGAATGGCAGCGGCCAACATCCCCGACACACCAGCAGAAACTCCGACCATCGCGTAATTCTGGCCCCAATGCAGAGCGAGTGCCGCCAGCGCTCCGGCCACAACGCACACTCCAAGCAATATCAAGTAGCGCACCGTTCCAAGCCGCATCGCGACAGGTTTGGAAAACACCGCGAGCCACAGGCAATTGAACAGCACATGCATCCAATCGGCATGCAGGAAGCCATAGGTCAACATGCTCCACCAGAACGATCCTGGAATTTGAGAAACCGGCTCGCTGCCGACTCTTCCAGTGTTAAAGCTGAAGACCTGATATGCCCAAGCTTGCCAGTGCTCGCCACCCAGCACCAGAGCTCCATGCAAAATCACCAGCACAGCAATTATAGCTAATACAACGGGGGGCAGATTGATTAACGGCGGGCCTTTTGGGCCACCTTTCGACCGCTCTAACGGTTTTCCGGGGTTTTGAAGCAAAGTTTCCTCATCTGGCATGGCCTGTGCAGCGTGTTGGCCGAATTTCAATTCGGGACACTTGTCCCATGCCGGAGTTAATCGCATGAATCCTCTCGACAAGCCAGAAGTTGCACAGGCCGGAGCACAATTGCTGCATCCGGGAAGTCGCATCCTGTTTCGTCATTGGGAGACGGTGCGTGCCGAGCGCCCCTGCCCCGAGCGCGGCGATATGGACCTACGTGCCATTTCGAAACTCATGCCGGCGCTCGCCATTATCCAAGCCGGCGAAACCACCAACTCTCCCATGTTCAAATTGGCCGGAACTGCCGTTTGTGATCTTTTCCAGCGCCAGATGACCGGAGCCGATGTGGGGCTGGCCATGGAGCGCTTTGAGCGTCGCGTGGTTGACGAAACCTTGCTTCTCTCCTTGAAAACTCTGCAGCCTTGTCTGATCCGCTTGCGCTTTTTAAGCGTGGAGGGAACGGCAACAACGGCGGAATTTCTGGCACTCCCTGTGTTCAATAGGTCGCTGGGAGTTCACCAGCTGTTCAGCGGGGTATTTTCCTTTGCAGAACAAATAAATGGAAAGTCCAACACACTGTCCCGAATTGAGCTCATTGCCACCCGAATGATCTGGACGGAGCACCTCACGGGCGAGCAATTCCTTAGCCATTCCGGCCACCCGGCACCGCGTCCTTTCAAGGTTATCCAGGGCGGCATGTCCCAGCGTTAAACCTTGGCAATATTAACCCTGTCTTTACCCGCCAAGCTTCTAATGCATCATCAAGCTAATTTTGGCCAATAGGCCCGTGGAAATTTGGAAATCGAGGCTGTGGTGAGCGCACTTCAGAAGCAAGCGGAAATCTACCAACCGTCTTCCAAGATGGCCAATGTGATGTTTGGCCGCTTCATGCTGCCCGATACCTCCGAGCATACCTGCCAGGTGATCGACCTCGATATGGAAGGTGCAATTTTCCAAACCCAAGATGTGCCGCCACCCGGAACAATCATCGTCGCATATCTTGAGGAACTTGGCCGCGTTGAACTTGCAGCGGGTGACTCCGTGACGGGTGGATTTCAAGTCCATTACGCCGTCAATGGCGCACGTCTTGAACGCCTCAAACAGCGCATTCAGTGGCTGCACGAAAAAGCCAGCGGCGCCACCGATGGCCGCAAACATGTTCGCTATGAGCCCCAGGAAAAACAATCACAGATCACCCTGCCAGATGGCCGCGTCTACCCTTGCGAAGTCATCGATATTTCAGTTTCCGGTGCTGCTATAAAAACTGAAGTCATGCCCAGTGTTGGAACATTCGTCACCCTGGGTCGCCAGCGCGGTCGCGTTGTGCGCTATATGCATTACGGTGTGGGCATTGAGTTCATCAAACAGATGATTGCGAGCGAATTCCCTGCCACAAACGGCCCTGCACCTCTATAGGTCCTGCACGTCTTCCACGCCGGAAATCGCCTTGATCGCACCCCTGATCTGCGGGCTGATCACGAAATTTGCTCCAAGGGCAATTTCAACTTCGCGCCCACCATTCATCAGCATCGTCAGCCGCGCCGGAGCCCGTCCGCCGCGTTGCAACCGCTTGGCAATGGATTCCAGAGGCTTTGCGTCCCTCACGAAAATCTGAATACCCTGAACAACAGCGGCAGCTGCCTTGTCAAGCATCTCAAGTCCCTGCAGCCGCAGCTTGATCTCTTCTCCATCAAGGTCTGCCTCAACCCGCGCAATTACCGCCTTGCCAGGCTCCAGAAGCTCGCGCACCTGATTGAGCGTGTCTGAAAAACAAATCGCTTCAAATTGGCCTGTGGGATCAGAAAAACCGACAAAGGCAAATTTGTTGCCTGATTTGGAACGACGCTCTTGCCTGTAGGTAATCGTCCCTGCCAACTTGGCTGCCGTTGCGCCTTTCGTGAGGACTTTCTCCTGAAAAGCCAACCAAGACTCAATGCCCAGCCGTGCCAACGGCTTTTGATATTCATCCAGCGGGTGGCCCGACAAATAGAAACCAACGGCCTCAAACTCCTGCGCAAGCTTTTCCATAGGCAACCACGCATCTCGCCTCGGCAAGATAATTTCGTCAGTGGCACTGGCCAGGCTGCCGAACATGTCGTTCTGTCCCGCCGCCTCTTCCGCGGCAGTGCGGTTGGCAATGCCAATGATGGACTCAATACCGTCGAGAACTTGCGCCCGGTTGGGGTTGAACGCATCAAACGCTCCAGCCCGCACCATGCCTTCAAGGGCCCGACGATTTAACGCCTTGGCATCAACGCGCCGTGAAAAATCACTGAGCGATTTGAACGGGCCTGACTGCCGTGTGACCACAATCTGCTCAATGGCGCCCTTGCCCACGTTTTTCAACGCCGCGAGCGAATAGAGAATGGTTCCCTCTTTCACTGCAAAATCAACACCCGAAGCGTTGATGGAGGGCGGCACAACCTTGATTCCAAGGCGCTCCGCCTCGCGGCGAAACAGCATCAATTTGTCTGTGTTGCCTAAATCAAGCGTCATCGATGCGGCGAGGAATTCTGCCGGGAAATTGGCCTTCAAATAGGCCGTCTGATAACTGATATAGGCATAAGGTGCCGAGTGGGATTTGTTGAATCCATATTCGGCGAATTTGGCGCAGGCATCAAAGGCGGCCGTGGCGATGTCCTTATCGACGCCATTCGCCTGGGCACCTTTCATGAAGTTTTCGCGCTGGGCATCCATTTCAGATTTGATCTTCTTGCCCATGGCACGACGCAGCAAGTCGGCCTGAGCCAGCGTGTAGCCTGCCATATCGCGCGCAACCTGTTGCACCTGTTCCTGATAGGTGATGACACCAAAGGTTTCCTTTAGAATGGGCTCCAGCAACGGATGGAGATATTCAACCGGCTCCTTGCCCAGTTTGCGCGCGCAATAGGTTGGGATGTTCGCCATGGGTCCTGGGCGATAGAGCGCCACCAAGGCAATCAAGTCCTCAAGCCTGTCGGCCCGCATGGCGCGCACGGCATCGCGCATGCCGGCGCTTTCCAATTGGAACACGCCGACGGTTTCGCCCCGGGCCAGCATCTCAAAGGTCTTCGCATCGTCGAGCGGAATTTTGCTGGCATCAAAATCCGCCACGCGCTCCCTGATGAGCTTTTGGGCTTTGTCGATCACCGTCAGAGTTTTAAGGCCGAGAAAGTCGAACTTCACCAGCCCCGCCATTTCAACATATTTCATGTTGAACTGGGTGGCAGCCAACGTGGAACGCGGGTCGCGGTAGAGGGGCACGAGTTCAACCAGCGGCCGATCACCAATCACCACACCCGCAGCATGGGTTGAAGCATTGCGGAACAGGCCTTCAAGCCTGAGAGCAATGTCGAAAAGGTTTTTTACATTTGGGTCGCGGTCTCGTTCTTCCTGCAAGCGTGGTTCGCCGTCGATGGCTTGAGCTAGCGTCAACGGATTTGCCGGATTGTTCGGGATCATTTTCGAGAGACGGTCAACCTGCCCGTAAGGCATCTGCAGCACGCGGCCCACATCGCGTGTCACCATGCGGGCCTGTAATTTACCAAAGGTAATGATTTGAGCCACCTTGTCAGCGCCATAACGGCCCTGCACATAGCTGATCACCTCATCACGCCGATCCTGGCAGAAATCGACGTCAAAGTCGGGCATCGACACACGGTCTGGGTTTAAAAAGCGCTCGAACAACAAGCCAAAACGCAACGGGTCCAAATCAGTGATCGTCAAGGAATAGGCGACAAGCGAACCAGCACCCGAACCGCGGCCAGGCCCCACCGGAATGTTCTGAAGCTTGGCCCATTTGATGAAATCAGAAACGATAAGGAAGTAGCCCGGATAGTTCATCTTGATGATGACGCTGAGCTCAAAATCCAGCCGCTTCTCATAATCTTCACGACTAAAGCCAGGGGCAAGCTCGGTTGTGGCCAAACGTTTTTGAAGCCCCTCATGGGCATCCCGGCGCAACATCTCGGCCTCATCGCCCGGAGCAAACCGTGGTAGAATGGGCTTTCGGTCTTTCACCCAGAAGGCGCAACGCTTTGCAATCTCCACGGTATTGGCAACCGCTTCGGGGATATCAGCAAACAGAGCCGCCATTTCCACCTGAGACTTGAAGTAATGCTCAGGCGTAAGCCTCCGGCGATCATCGTTGCTCACCACTTCGCCTTCGGCGATGCAGATCAATGCATCATGGGCGACATAATCATCTGGCCCGGCGAAATAACATTCATTGCTGGCCACAAGAGGAATGTCCTGCGTGTAGGCAATTTCGACAAGCCCAGCCTCCGCCAGTCTTTCATTGGGCGTCTCGTGCCGCTGCAACTCGATATAGAACCGGTCGCCAAACAGAGCCTTGAGGCGCGCAGCCTGGGCCGAAGCCAGCGCGGTCTGTCCACCCACCAACGCCTCATTCAAGGGCCCGTCTGGCCCGCCTGAGAGGCAAATCAACCCATCCGAATGTCGGGACAACAAATTCCAGTGCACATGGGCCTCGGCATTGTCTGCGACATGGAGATAGGCGTGGCTAGACAGTGCCATAAGGTTGCCATAGCCGCGCTCGTCCTTGGCCAGCAACGCGATTGAAGGAAATCGCAGCAGCCCCGACTGGTGGGTTTTGGCCGAACCACCTTCCGGCTTTTCCTGCATATCGAGCTTGATGGTTAAACCGATGATCGGCTGAATGCCTTTTTCAGCGACAGCCAATGAAAATTCCAAGGCCCCGAAAAGATTGCCGGTATCTGTGACCGCAAGGGCCGGCATCTTCTGGTCTTTGGCCAATCCCGCCAGCCGTTTCACCAAAAGCGCACCTTCCGACAAAGAATAGGCGGAGTGGACACGCAAGTGGATGAATCTGGGATCGGCCATCGACTCGTTTTAGCTCAATTCGAACTGAAAAACAGCAACAAGCCTAGCCATCCACAAGCGCGCCATTGCTGAGGCGCACGACGCGGCTCATGCGCTCGGCAAAATCGAGATTATGCGTGGCAATCAGGGCGGCAAGCCCTTCTTCCTGAATGAGGCGCACAAATTCCTGATGCACCATCTCTCCCGTCGGCGGGTCAAGGTTGCCAGTGGGCTCATCGGCCAACAGCAACAAGGGTCGATTGGCGATGGCGCGGGCAATGGCAACACGCTGCTGCTCACCACCCGAAAGTTCGGCCGGCCGGTGCTCCAGCCTGTGATCCAATTTCATCCGCCCGAGCAATTCTTTGGCTCGAACTACCGCTGCCTGCTTGCCGACGCCTGCAATCAATTGCGGGATCATCACGTTTTCAAGGGCTGAAAATTCCGGCAACAAATGATGGAACTGATAGACAAAGCCAATGCCCACGCGGCGCACTGCTGTGCGAGCGGGATCATTCATATCCGTGCAGTCTTGGCCCGCAATCATCACCTCACCAGCGCTTGGCCTTTCGAGAAGCCCGGCAATATGCAGAAGCGATGATTTGCCCGCACCAGAGGGTCCAACCAACCCAACGATTTCGCCCGGGACCAGCCGCAACGACAAATTCTTGAAAATCTCAAGCTTGGTCTCGCCAGCACCATAGGTTCTGGCAATCGATTTCAATTCTAGAGCCGGGCGTAAATTCATTCGTATCGCAAGGCCTCTACGGGATCGAGCCGGGCCGCTTTCCACGACGGATAAAGCGTTGCAAGGTAAGACATCACCAAAGCAAAAAACACGATCCAGAAAGTTTGCGTGTAGTCGATCTTGGCTGGCAGCGACGCCAAATAATAAAATTCCGGATTGAACGGATCAACGCCAGAAATCCACTGTATCCCCTTGCGGATATTGTCGGCGTTCACGCAAATCAATAGACCAATCCCCAACCCCGCAAACGTGCCCAGAGTGCCAATCGCAGCCCCCGTGATAAAGAACACCCGCATGATGGTGCCCTTGGTTGCCCCCATGGTGCGCAAAATGGCAATGTTGGAACCCTTGTCTTTGACCAGCATGAACAAGCCCGAAATAATGTTGAGGGCCGCCACCAGAACCACCAATGAGACCACCATAATCACCACATTGCGTTCAACCGCCAGCGCATTGAAAAATGCCACGTTCCGCGTCTGCCAGGTTTGCACCGAAAGATCAGGCCCCGCCGCGTGCAGCAAGGCCGCCACTTGGCTACCCACGGCATCAGGGTCCGTCACCATGATCTCTAGGCTGGTGGCACCATTGTTGGTGGACAGAAAATCCTTGGCTTCTTCAATTGGCAAATATACCACGCTGTCGTCATAATCCGACATGCCCATTTTGAAAATCGCCACCACAGGATAATCCCTGATGCGCGGCGTGTTGCCAATTACTGTGTCAGGCCCATTAGGGGCGATGAGCGTGATTGTGCTACCCAAGAGCAATTGGTGGTGTTGGGCCATGCCTTCGCCCACCGCAACTCCGCCCGCCTTTTCAAAGCCCTTCAGCGTTGGAGTCACGTCAGGTGTTCCAGCTGTGACAATGGCAGTTCTCAAATCCTTGTTGTTGACGTCTGGCAATTTCGCCAGATCATCCTCGCTGATACCCCGCACCAATGCGCCGGTGGCATTTTTCAGCGACGACACCATGGCCTGGCCTTCAACCAGCGAAATCACCCGCGTGACGCCATCAACCTTGGAAAGCCGCTCTTGCAGCGCCTTGTAATCGACAATGGGATCCTGGTCATTGCGGAACACGGCGGCATGTCCGGAAAAGCCCAAGATCTTGTTCAGCAACTCAGCATGAAAACCGTTGAACACCGCCATCACAACAATCAGCGTGGCAACGCCCAACATGATGCCGAGAAATGAAAAGAACGAAATAACGGAAATGAAACCCTCGCGACGCCGCGCCCTCAAATAGCGCAGCGCCAGCATCCACTCAAATCCGGCAAATGGCCTTGTGCTGGAAAAGCTGTTGGCCATCAGGCAGAAAATCGCCCAACAACCTGATCAAGCGCCACGTTCTCACGCGCACCTGTCTTGCGGTTTTTAACCTCAGCAATACCGTCTTTCAGGCCGCGTGGGCCGATGATCACCTGCCACGGCAAGCCAATCAAATCCATGGTAGCAAATTTGGCACCGCCAGGCTGGGCCCGATCATCATATAGAACCTCAACGCCCTTGGCCTGCAACGCCTTGTAAATCTTGCCGGAGGCCGCGTCGGCTTCGGCGTCACCAGACTTGATATTGATCAGGCCGACTTTGTAGGGAGCCACTGCTTCCGGCCAAACAATGCCGTCCTTGTCATGGCTCGCCTCAATAATGGCGCCCACAAGACGCGACACGCCGATGCCATAAGAGCCTGATTGCAGCGTGACCTTCTTGCCATCCGGCCCCTGCACCTCACAACCCATCGGCAGCGAATATTTATCACCAAAAAAGAAAATATGCCCAACTTCAATGCCACGGCCCGTCATGCGACGGTCCGCCGGCACGCGGGCCTCATAATCCGCGCCATCATGCATTTCCGAAGTGGCCGCATAGATCGATGTGAATTTCTCCACCAAACCGGACACGGCATCCACGTCGTCAAAATCGATCTCGAAGGATGTCCAGTCCATGTCATGGAAGGATTTATCAAAAAACACTTCGCTTTCGCCAGTCTCCGCCAGAATTAGAAACTCGTGGCTATTCTTGCCGCCAATGGGCCCAGTGTCGGCGCGCATCGGAACGGCCTGCAGGCCCATGCGAGCAAAAGTCTTGAGATAGCTCACAAACATCTTGTTGTAAGAATGCTGGCCCGCCTCAAGCGTCAGATCAAAAGAATAGGCATCTTTCATCAGGAATTCGCGGCCGCGCATCACACCAAAGCGCGGGCGCACCTCATCACGGAACTTCCACTGGATGTGATAAAGATTGCGCGGCACATCCTTGTAGCTCTGAACACCTGAGCGGAAAATATCGGTGATCATTTCCTCATTGGTGGGCCCGTAAAGAAGGTCACGGTCTTGCCTGTCCTTGATACGCAGCATTTCCTTGCCATAGGCATCATAACGGCCCGATTTGCGCCACAGGTCGGCCGACTGCAGCGTGGGCATCAGAACCTCAATGGCCCCGGCCCGGTCCTGCTCTTCGCGCACAATCTGCTCAATTTTTTTCAAAACCCGAAAACCCATGGGCAGCCAAGAATAGCTTCCTGCCGCCTCTTGGCGCACCATGCCAGCCCGCAGCATCAGCCGGTGCGAGACAATCTCGGCCTCCTTGGGGTCATCGCGCAGAATGGGCATGAAATATTGGCTAAGACGCATCGAGAATCCTTTTGGGCAGTAATTTTCGGTTCTTTTAAGGCTTTAACGGGCCAAAACAACAGGGCTAAAAAACCTCTTGGCAACCGCCCTCAACTATGGCTAGTTTAGGGCATAGACCGTTGGTCACATTGTGCCCGGGTCTGGGGAGGAAAAACGAGCTGGCGCTTCAAAGCTGCCGCCGACTGAGACCCACAAGGTTTCAGGTTAGACAGATAGACCAATGGGCGGAACCCTAGAGTTCCGCCCTTTTTTGCTTGAAAACGCCAAAATCGATGTTGGCAATAATCAGCCCGAAAATGACAAGCACGGCACCACAAATCTCAAAACGGTCAAAACTTTCCCCCAACACAATGACCCCGCTGGCAATGCCAAACAACGGCACCAGCAAGGTAAATGGAGCAACCGTTCCGGAGGGGTAGCGTTTGAGCAGATAGTTCCAGGCGCTGTAGCCAAACAGCGTTGAGAGATAGGCCAGATAAAATATGGCGATCGTTCCAATCAGCGTCGGGTGGAAAAACACATTAGCAATCCTGTCATGATTTTCAAAAAACCAGGACATGGCAAAGAACGGGACCGGTGCCGCCAGGCTGGACCATACAACAAAGCTCACGGCGTTCTCAGGCTTGGCCCACTTGGCAATGATATTGGAAGCCCCCCACCCCGCCGCTGCGACCACGCAAAGAACCAGCGGCAAAGCGTCTGGCCCTGACCAGCGTTCGATAGCAATCAAACCAATGCCTCCAAAAGCCAGCCCAGCGCCGATGAGTTGAACAAGCTTGGGAAATTCCTTCAGTGCAAAAACAGCAAAGAACATCGTGAAGAAAACTTGGAGCTGCAGCACCAGCGAGGCGAGGCTTGCTGACATGCCCAGATAAACGGCCAGAAACAGGAACACGAACTGGCCAATGGACAGCATCAATCCAAAGCTCACCACATAGGTCCATGAAACGTTGGGCTTGGCCACAAAAAATATCGTGGGCACGGCGCATATCAAAAATCGCAATCCGGTCAGCAAAAACGGCGGAACTTCTGCCACGCCGACTTTTATAATCACAAAATTGAAACCCCAGACTGCCGCAATGACAATCGCCAGCAAAACGTGAAGTGGCTTCATGTCCGCTTCTTCGCGGTCACTTCGATCTCGATCTTCATGCGGGGGTCGGCAAGTCCAGCCACGAACATAGTGGCCGCGGGACGCACATCACCGAGATATTTTTTCATAGCAGGCCAGCAGGCCTTGAAGTCTTCAGCATTGGTCAAAAGGTAGTGAACTCGCACCACATCGGACAGGCTGAAATCCGCCTGCGCGCAAGCCTTCGCAATGTTCTTGAAACATTGCTCTGCTTGCTCGGCAACACTCTCTGAAATCGTCATCTTGTCATAGTCAAAACCCGTGGTGCCCGACACAAAGAGCCACTCACCATCGACGACAGCCCGCGAATAGGCCATGTCTGTTTCAAATGTTGAACCCGATGAAATCAACTTTCTCATTCCAATATCTCTTTTCCAAATTTCAACACGACAAGCTCTTAGCCCCAGCTGTCACCCCAGATTTTCTTTTTCGACAGTTTGTAAGCCGCCTTGTCGCGTGAGGCAATCACGCGCTGTTCAACCCCGCCCTGCGCGCAGAGCTTAAGCGTCGTGGCAACTTTGTTTGTGACAGGCGGTGCAATAAGTCTGGCTTCGGCCAAAAGCCGCTCCTTCCGCGACACGACCACAAAGGAAAAGCTTTCATCTTCGAAGGGAACCGATGCACCCTTGGCCAACATATGAGACTTACTGCGCTGAAGCCTGGTTTTGAAATGGCACCAATCCGCTCCTGTCATTGGGCAGTCACCAGCGTGCGGGCATGGCGCCACAGGATTGGCTCCAGCCTCTAACAGCGCTGACCTTGCGGCGCGAATGCGTGCAAATCCCTCAGGCGTTCCAGGCTCCACGATCACCAACATATCCGTACAAGCTTCCCAAAGCCTCAAAGCCACATCGCCAGCGCGATCCAGCTTCTGCTCTGCAAAAACATACCCAGCCACCACAAGCTCCGCTTGCCCGCTCAACTGGCCCAAATCGACCCGCTCAATACGCGAAGATTTGAGGGCGTGGGTCTGGCTCGCCGCAGCCAGATTCTGCGCGAGATCAGCAAAGCGCGAATCGCGTTCGATCATTGTGATCTGGACGAGGTCGGCCCAGGCCTCTGCAGCCACCCAAGATGCAGTGCCAGGCCCTGCCCCAATGTCAAGGAGCGAACGCGGTGAAAAATCGGGGGCCACTTCCCTGACCAGTTCAAACACCCGTGAAATAGAGGCATAGGTCGCAGGCAAGCGGGCCGCCACATAGGCCGCAACCGAAACATCTGCAGAACTCGCCGCCCGCTCATAAGTGGCACGCAACTGCGCGGTGCCCTCGCGCAAACCCCCGTTATTACCGGCCAGCAAGGTTTCAACGGCGTTTTGCAAATCTTGCGGCAGGCTGCGGGCTGACAACTTGTTGATCTCGATAATGTTGCAATGTGATCAAACTAGCGCCTATTCTTTCGCGAATCCAACGCTCATCAGAAAGCGCAAGAACCGATGTTTGTGTCCTTCTTCCCTAATCCCCGTCCGTTTTTTACGTCAGCTATCATTTGGGCCCTTGCGGCCGTGTTATTCTGGTTTTTTGTGGCGAGAGACGCTGGCCAATATATTGGACTCCCCAATCCCGCAGATGGAACGGCACCCATCATCGGGGTTTCAAAATTGTGGTCGCCACCATTTCTGTGGTTTTATCTTTACTACCTCGTCGTTTCTCTGTCTTTTGCTGGCGTCTGGTGGCTGATCGCGCCAACCCGCTGGTTTGCCTGGTCCGTACTGGGCTCCATCCTGATCATCTTCGTAACCTACTTCCAGGTTGAAATCAGCGTGGCAATCAATGATTGGTATGGCCCATTTTATGATCTGATCCAGGCTTCCGCTTCAAAGTCGCGGCCAACACCCCTGAGCGAATATTTGTCACAGCTGATGATTTTTCTCGAGATTGCGCTCGTCGCAGTCACCGTGGGCGTCATAACCAGATTCTTCGTCAACCACTATAATTTCAGGTGGCGCGCGGCCATGAACAACTTCTTCATGCAGAATTGGCCGGCGTTGCGCAAAGTCGAGGGTGCGTCCCAGCGTGTGCAGGATGACACGATGCAATTTTCCACGACGATGGAAAACCTGGGCGTCAGCTTCATCGATTCAATCATGACCCTGATTGCGTTCCTCCCCGTGCTGCATCGCCTTGAAACCAATGTTTCCGAAGTGCCCCTGTTGGGAGCAATCCCCTATCCATTGGTGACAGTGGCAATACTCTGGTCTTTGTTCGGAACGGGACTTTTGTCATTGATCGGCATCAAACTTCCGGGCCTGACCTTCGCCAACCAACGTGTGGAAGCCGCCTTGCGCAAGGAACTAGTCTACGGCGAGGACGATCCGACACGTGCCGAACCGGCAACCATTTCGGAGCTTTTCAAGTCCGTCCGCAAAAATTATTTCCGTACCTACTTCCACTATGTCTATTTCAACATCGGACGCATTTTTTATCTGCAGATCGACAATATTTTTCCAATACTAGTCTTGCTGCCAACGCTGGTCGCCCAAAAAATTACATTGGGGCCTATGAACCAGATTCAAAACTCATTCGATCAGGTGCGCGGAAGTTTCCAGTTTCTCATTAACTCCTGGCCGACCATTATTTCACTGGTGTCGATCTACAAGCGCCTGCGCGCATTCGAAGCGACCTTGGGGGGCAACCCCGAAATAATCGCCAAGGATGATGCCTACGGTGCAAAGTTCACCTGAGCAAAAGCGACGAACGGGATTCACGAAACTTGACAACGCGCGGCAGAATTTCTTTTTCTGCCGCGGTCAAAGCGGCGCCGATGGCTTGGTGCATGTCCCAATAGCGGTAGGTCCCCAGGCGCCCGCCAAAATGTACATCGGGGTCCAACGCCGCGCGCGCCTTGTAACGCAAATAGGTCTTTTTGTCCGCGGACGCATCGATGGGATAGTATGGTTCATCTGAATGCTTTGCCGAACGCGAAACCTCTCGCACGATGATAGTTTTGTCTGGTGAATAGGACCTCTCTGGATAGAGATGCTTGTATTCAACAGTCCGTGTGAACGGGATTTCCGGATCGGCGTGATTGATTTGAAATGTTCCCTGAAAATCAGAAATCGGCAAGGTTTGCCTTTGAAAGTCAATCGTGCGCCATCCGAGCGGGCCTTCTGCATATTCAAAATAACGATCGATGGGTCCGGAATAGACAATTGGCATGCCTTTAGGAATTTGTGATTTGATGTCGAAGAAATCAACGCCCAATCGAACATCAATGCCCGGCGCGGCCAACATACGTTCAAATATCTTTGCATAACCTTCGGTCGGCAGCCCCTCATAAGTGTCAGCAAAATATCGATTGTTAAAGTCAAACCGCACTGGAAGCCGCGTGATGATATCTTCTGGAAGTTCACGCGGATCAGCCTGCCATTGCTTGGTCGTGTACCCTTTGATGAATGCTTCATAGAGAGGACGCCCAATCAGCGAAATGGCTTTTTCCTCTAGGTTTTTTGGTGTCCTTCCCCCCAGTTCGTCCGCCTGCCCTGCAATCAATTGGCGGGCCTCTTGTGGCGTGAATTGCCGTCCAAAAAATTGACATATAGTGCCGAGATTGATGGGCATGGAGAAAGCCTGGCCCCGATAGCTCGCGAAAACCCGGTGTTGATAATTGTTAAAGCTGGCAAACCGACTCAGGTAGTCCCAGACCTTTTGGTTTGACGTGTGAAACAGATGAGGTCCATATTTGTGAACCTCAATTCCTGTTTCAGAATCCAATGAACTATAGGCGTTGCCTCCGACATGATTGCGCTTGTCAATGAGCAGAACCTTCAACTGGCCTTGCTCACTCACCTGCTCGGCAATCGTTGCGCCGTAGAAGCCAGCACCGACAACGACCAAATCATACGCTTCAAAATTCAAACGATCTGCCTTTCTTGGCAATCTTAATCCAAAAGGAATGCCGCAATCCAAAGTTAAGCAAATACAATCTCGTTGGAACAACACTCAAGAAATCGAGCACGAAATTTCCACTCAACTGGATTGAAATATCGAGACTTCTTACCCTACGCGACGTGTCCAGGCAGCAGGAATTGACAAATTCAAGAGACCTAATCAGCCTAGGAATGGTTGAGTGGAATCTCAAAGACTTCGAAATTCAAATGCCGTTAGACCAAGGAGTAGTCCAATGAACAGAATGTTTTTGCTGTGGAGCTTGTGGACAGTTCTGGCGGGACTGGGCATCCCGTTGGTTGGCGTGCTGAATGGCGGGATGGCGCGGAGCGTAGGTAATCCAATCACCGCGACGGCCATCATGTTCGCCGTGGCCTTCGCAATTGCCGCCACTCTGGCCATATCGATCTTCGGCCTTCCGACCCTCGATCAACTCAAAGCGGCTCCCTTGAGCAGCTATTCGCCGGGTCTTCTCATTGGTTTTTATGCGGTTTCCGCAACCATCATCATACCCCGTTTTGGCGCTGGAAATTTTGTTGCCTTCATCCTTTTGGCGCAGCTCGTGATGGCGGCAGTCATGGACCAGTATGGGTTGTTCGGCCTGGTGGAGCGCCCCATCAACGTGATGCGCGCCTCGGCATTTCTTCTGATCGCGCTTGGTATTATTGTAATGCAGTTCGCCGCCAACAAAAGCCCAAATTGAAGAAAATGGTGCGGGATGACGGACTCGAACCGCCGACATCTTCGGTGTAAACGAAGCGCTCTACCAACTGAGCTAATCCCGCAAGAACCCGCTTCCTAGCGGCTGGTTTTGACCAAAGCAAGCCCAACCCCAAATAAAAACCCCATGCGATTCTGAGGGCGCACGGGGCTGATTTGTATGATCAGTGCGCTATGCCCTAGACGTTGACGGCCTCCTTCAATAGTTTGCCCGGTTTGAATTTGGCCCGCCTGGAGGCCGGAGTTTTAACGGCCTTGCCAGTTTTGGGATTTCGCGCAACGCCGGCCTTGCGCCGCGCCACGCTGAACACGCCAAAACCCATCAGGCGAACATCGTCGCCCTGCCTCAATGCCTTCATGATGTTTTCGATGGTGGCCTCAACCACCTCTTCGGCAGCAACGCGTGAAAGTTTGGTCTCTTTGGCCACTTTCAATATCAGCTCGCTCTTGTTCATGTTGTCCTCGTCACACCCAACACAACGAACGCCGCCCTGAATTTGCAGATTGGAGTTGATCGACACAGATTCGCAAGACCAAATATTTCTTTTCGGCGGTGGCCATGTCATAGTCCGCGGCATGGATTTCCTGCCCGATAGCGCCACCCTGCTCGCTTATTCCATCGCCTCGGTGATTCTCTTCATCACGCCGGGGCCCGACATGAGCCTGTTTTTGGCGCGCACCATGTCTTCGGGCCGCGCCGCAGGCGTGGCCTCGGTCTTGGGCGCCAATGCGGGAATCGTGGTCCATACATGTCTTGTAGCCTTTGGCATTTCAGCCCTGGTGGCGGCCTCATATACCGGCTTCCTGATCCTGAAAGTTGTCGGCGCTGGCTATCTCCTGTGGCTCGCAGTCGATGCCATTCGCCATGGCTCTTCGCTCAATGTGGGCGATGTGAACAAAAAGCAGGTATCGCTGAAATCAAGCTTTCTGATGGGCCTCACCGTCAATCTCACCAACCCGAAAGTGGTGTTGTTCTTCATCACCTTCCTGCCCCAGTTTGTTAATGCTGGCGACGCGCACGTCACGGCTCGATTGATTTTCCTTGGCCTTTATTTTGCAGTCATCAACATTCCGCTCTCCGCACTCATGATCTGGGGCGCAGAAAAATTGGTGTTCTGGCTGAAATCGCGGCCAAAAGTCATGCGCGGAATAGACTTCACCTTCGCCGGAATATTCACGCTCTTTGCGCTTAAGATTGCCCTGACCCAAGCGCGCCATTGAAAAAGGGCGGAAGTTTCCTTCCGCCCTTCGAATTAATCAGTCCGCAAAAGCTCTTAGTGCGCTCTCGCACCCTCGCCGGAACGTTCCGCAGCAGCGCGTGCAGCAGCGGCAGCTTCTTCGGCAACCTCGTCCCAGACGATCGGCTCCGGCATGCGGACCAGTGCATGTTTCAGCACATCATCCATCATCGAAACCGGGATCAGTTCCATACCGTTTTTAACCGAGTCCGGAATATCAGCCAGATCCTTCACATTCTCCTCAGGGATCATCACCTTCTTGATGCCACCGCGCAGGGCAGCCAGAAGTTTTTCCTTGAGGCCACCGATGGGCAGAACACGGCCGCGCAAGGTGATCTCACCCGTCATGGCAACGTCCTTCCGAACCGCAATGCCCGTCATCACCGAAACGATGGCGGTCACCATGCCGATACCCGCTGATGGACCATCCTTGGGCGTTGCACCTTCCGGCACGTGCACGTGAATGTCCTTCTTGTCAAACACCGGTGGCTTCACACCAATCGAAGGCGCGCGCGAACGCACATAAGATGAAGCAGCCGAGATCGACTCACGCATGACATCCTTGAGGTTTCCCGTCACGGTCATCTTGCCTTTGCCAGGCATCATCAAGGCTTCAATGGTCAGCAATTCGCCGCCCACTTCTGTCCATGCGAGGCCTGTCACAACACCAACCTGGTCTTCACCTTCAGCGCTGCCATGCTTGTATTTGGCAACCCCAAGATATTGCTTCACAAGTTCGCCATCGACCTTGATCTTCGTCTTCTTCTTGGACGTCATCAAATCCTTCACGGCCTTGCGGGCAAGCGTGTTGGTTTCCCGTTCAAGACTACGGACACCAGCTTCGCGCGTGTAATTCTCAATCATCACCTTGATGGCATCGGCTGTGACCTCGAATTCCTTCTTGTCCAAACCATGGTGTTCCATGGCCTTGGGGACTAGATGGCGCTTGGCGATTTCAGCCTTCTCCTCTTCGGTGTAACCGGCAAGGCGAATGATCTCCATGCGGTCGAGAAGAGCTGGCGGAATATTCAAGGTGTTCGACGTCGTGACGAACATCACGTTCGACAAATCATATTCCACTTCGAGATAGTGGTCCATGAAGGTCGAGTTTTGTTCAGGATCCAAAACCTCAAGCAAGGCCGCAGACGGATCGCCACGGAAATCCATGCCCATCTTGTCGATTTCATCGAGCAGGAAAAGCGGATTGGACTTTTTGGCCTTCTTCATCGACTGGATGATCTTGCCGGGCATTGAACCGATATAGGTCCGGCGATGGCCGCGGATTTCAGATTCATCGCGCACACCACCAAGGCTCATGCGAACGAATTCGCGTCCTGTGGCTTTAGCAATGGATTTAGCCAGCGACGTCTTACCAACGCCTGGAGGCCCGACAAGGCACAGGATCGGCCCACGCAGCTTTTTGGTGCGGGTTTGCACAGCGAGATATTCGACGATGCGTTCCTTGACCTTCTCCAAGCCAAAGTGATCGCCATCCAAAACGCCTTGGGCAAAATCAAGATCAGACTTCACCTTGGAGTTAACACCCCAAGGCAAGCTCAAAATCCAGTCCAGATAGTTGCGAACCACCGTGGCTTCAGCCGACATCGGGCCCATCTGCCGAAGCTTCTTCACTTCAGCTTCAGCGCGTTCGCGGGCTTCCTTGGAGAGTTTGGTGTCAGCAACCTTCTTGGCGATCTCGTCAATCTCGTTGCGCTCGCTGCCATCACCATCGCCGAGTTCTTTCTGAATGGCCTTCATCTGCTCATTCAAATAATACTCGCGCTGGGTCTTTTCCATCTGGCGCTTGACGCGGCTGCGGATACGCTTCTCGACATTGAGAACCGAAATCTCGCCTTCCATCAGGCCAAAGCACTTCTCGAGCCGCTCCTCAACAGAAGCCGTTTCAAGCAGCATCTGCTTGTCGGCAATCTTGATCGCAAGATGAGCGGCAATGGTGTCAGCCAATTTTGCATTGTCGGTGATCTGTGAAAGCGTCGCCAGAACTTCCTGCGGCACTTTCTTGTTGAGCTTCACATAGGACTCAAATTGAGTCACAGCCGTGCGCGCCAGGGCTTCGGCATCAACATCGCCTGAGGTCACATTGGGCATCACTGAAACTTCAGCTTCAAAATATTCGCTGCGATCAGTGAACTTCACAACGCGCGCGCGCTCAACACCCTCGACCAGAACCTTCACGGTCCCGTCGGGGAGCTTCAAGAGCTGCAGCACTTGAGCAAGTGTGCCCACTTCATAAATGGTATCAACCGCCGGATCATCATCACCGGGGTTTTTCTGGGCCACAAGCATGATGCGCTTTGATTCACGCATCACCTCTTCAAGAGCCTTGATGGATTTTTCACGTCCGACAAACAGCGGCACGATCATGTGCGGGAAAACCACAATGTCGCGCAGCGGCAATACGGGGAGAGTTTCAGTGCCAGTCGTCTTTGTCATTTTCATTCCTTAACTGCGGGGCCCGGCCCGATAGAGGCACCGGAGCCCGCAACTCATTTATGACAAGCATGTGGCGAGTGCTTGCCACGTTTTCAAGACCGTTAACTTAGGCAGATGCAGGGGCCATTTTGCCCGAAGCCTGCTTGTCGCGGTCAGCATAAATCAGCAGCGGCTTGGCTTCGCCATCCACCACTTCCTTGGAAATCACGACCTCTTCAACACCGGCCATGCCTGGCAAATCATACATGGTGTCGAGCAGGATTGATTCCATGATCGAGCGCAAACCACGCGCACCGGTCTTGCGCTCGATGGCCTTGCGGGCGATCGATTTCAGCGCTTCCTCAGGCAACGTAAGCTTCACGCCTTCCATCTCGAACAGGCGCTGATATTGCTTCACAATGGCGTTCTTTGGCGCAGAGAGAATTTCCACCAATGCGATTTCGTCAAGGTCTTCCAGTGTGGCAACAACTGGCAAGCGGCCTACAAATTCCGGGATCAAACCAAAGCGCAGCAAATCTTCTGGCTCAAGCTCCCGCAAGACAGCACCTGTGCGCCGGTCATCAGGACCACGCACCGTGGCACCAAAGCCAATGCCAGTTCCTTTTGAACGTTGCGAAATGATGCGCTCAAGTCCGGCAAATGCACCACCGCAGATGAACAGGATGTTGGACGTGTCCACCTGGAGGAATTCCTGCTGTGGATGCTTACGGCCACCCTGCGGCGGAACCGAAGCCACTGTGCCTTCCATGATCTTCAGCAAAGCCTGCTGCACGCCTTCGCCCGACACGTCGCGGGTGATCGAAGGATTGTCAGACTTGCGGCTGATCTTGTCGATTTCGTCGATATAGACAATGCCGCGCTGCGCCCGCTCAACATTATAGTCGGCAGACTGCAGCAATTTGAGAATGATGTTCTCAACGTCTTCACCGACATAACCGGCTTCGGTCAAAGTGGTGGCGTCAGCCATGGTGAAGGGCACATCAAGAATGCGCGCCAGTGTTTGAGCGAGCAAGGTTTTGCCCGAGCCCGTTGGGCCCACGAGCAGGATATTGGACTTTGCCAATTCCACATCGCCGTTCTTGGCCGTGCCATGGTTCAAACGCTTGTAGTGATTGTGAACAGCAACCGAGAGCACGCGCTTGGCGTGATCCTGGCCGATGACATAGTCATCAAGCACTTTGCGAATTTCGTGCGGCGTTGGAACGCCATCCTTGGATTTCGTCAGTGCCGACTTGTTCTCTTCACGGATGATGTCCATGCACAACTCAACACACTCATCGCAGATGAATACTGTTGGTCCGGCAATCAGTTTCCGCACTTCATGCTGGCTCTTGCCGCAGAAGGAGCAATAGAGCGTATTCTTTGAATCGCTCTGGGGGGCTTTGCTCATGGGAATTTCCTTTCTCCTCGAACCACTTGAGGTCCGGCGGTCAAGTTTAGACCGAACTTTAGACTCAAATCCAGCTTGCACAGGAGCAAGTTAATCTTTCCTTGCCTTGCGTCAGCAACATGGCTCGGAACTGTGGAAAACTGGGACAACTACTTGGAATCACTCAGTTCTGGGCGTTTTTCGAGGATCTTGTCGATCAGCCCGAACTTCACAGCCTCTTCAGCTGTGAGAAAATTGTCACGTTCCAGCGCATCTTCAATCTCTTTAATCGTCCGGCCCGTGTGCTTCACATAGATCTCGTTGAGGCGGCGCTTCATCTGCTCAACATTGCGCGCATGAATCATAATGTCTGTTACCTGACCCTGAAAACCACCCGATGGCTGATGCACCATCACTGATGAATGCGGCAAGGCAAAGCGCATGTCCTTATGGCCAGCGGTGAGCAACAATGAGCCCATCGAAGCAGCCTGCCCCATCACAGTCGTAGAAATCACCGGGCGGATAAATTGCATCGTGTCATAAATCGCCATGCCCGCCGTCACTGAACCACCGGGCGAATTGATGTACATCGAAATTTCCTTCTTGGGATTTTCCGCCTCAAGAAACAAAAGCTGCATGCAGATCGATGCTGCCACTTGGTCATCAACTGCACTGTTCAGAAAAATGATGCGCTCACGGAGCAGCCGTGATGGCAAATCATAGACGCGCTCGCCGCGCGATTCCTGCTGGATAACAGACGGCCAGAACGAGGCCTTGGTTACAAAATCATTAGGATCAAACATCAAACTTCCTCGGGTCAAACGTGAATCAGTCACAATCAGCAACCATAGATAGGGAGTGAAAGCCCCGCTGGGAAGGGGGTGGGTCCGACGGAAAGAAATGTCGTTACCGTCTCAGCTTTATAACCAAGGAATATGTGATGGCCCTTTCTCCGGATCAAGCATTGACTTTTATGGCGTTGAATCGCTTTGGCCTTGGCGCCAAGCCCGAGACTGACCTTGCCGGCATTGCCTCAGACCCACGAGGCTTTCTCAAACAGGAACTTGATCGCAAGTCAGAGATCCTCAATGAGCCGGGACTGATGGACACCAAATCCGCACTTCAAGCCCTGTTCGAGCAAAAGCGCGTTGAAAAAATGATGCGGGATCAAATGCCTGCAACCAAGGACCAGCCTGCCGCCTCTATGGCATCGGCACCGCAAGCCATCATCAACGCTGGGCAAAATGCCATGCAGCCGGCCCCTGGGATGGCCGTAAACGATATGGCCGCTAAAGATATGAAACCTCTTAAAGTCCAGCGCGACGCCAATCTCAATGAATCGATGGCGCGTTTTCTGCATGCCTACGCGGCAACCACCGGCTTTGCCGAACGCCTCGTCTGGTTCTGGTCCAATCACTTTTGCGTTTCCACCGCCAAAGGCCAAGAAATTGAAATGACCGCTGGCAGCTTCGAGCGCGAAGCGATCCGCCCTCACATCGTGGGTAGTTTCGGCTCTATGCTCAAAGCCGTCGAGCAACATCCAGCCATGCTGTATTTTCTCGACAACCAGCAATCGATTGGACCGAACTCCAAGGCGGGCCAGCGCCGCGGTAAAGGCCTCAATGAAAACCTGGCCCGCGAAATCATGGAGCTCCACTCCTTAGGTGTGGGCTCAGGCTACACCCAGGCGGATGTCACTTCGCTGGCGCGCATCATCACGGGATGGACCTTCGTGGGCCAAAACGGCAAAGATGGTGAACCTGGAACGTCTTTTTTCAATGCCAATTTTCATGAACCCGGCGATCATAAGCTTCTCGGCAAGGTCTACCCTCAAAACGGCGTTGCCCAAGGCGAAGCAGCCCTTGATGACCTCGCCACCAATCCCGCGACCGCCAAACACATTGCCTTCAAGCTGGCACGCCATTTTGTCTCCGATGTCCCACCCCCTGCCCTGGTCGACCGCTTGACGCAGACGTTTATGAAGACAGCTGGTGACCTTAAAGCAGTGACACAAGCGCTCATTGATTCTGACGAAGCCTGGGCCGCCCCACCCGCCAAATTGAAAAACCCGCAAGAGTTCTTGCTGTCTTCATTGCGCGCCTTGGATTTTGAACCCGATGATCCAAAACCGCTTTTGAACGCCCTCAACAATATGGGCGAACCGCTGTGGCGGCCGTCCGGTCCCAATGGCTTTGGCGACACGAGCGATGTCTGGGGCTCGCCAGAGGGCATTAAGGTCAGGTTGGAAGTCGCCTCGGTGATGGCCCACAAAACCAAATCCCAGACCAACCCGAATGATCTTGTCGTGCAAATCATCGGACCAGTCGCGTCAGCCGAAACCAAACAGGCAGTGGCTCGCGCGGAATCAAAACCACAAGCCTTGGCGCTTCTTCTCATGTCGCCTGAATTCCAACGCCGCTAGGAGATGACGATGAAACTTTATTGTGAAACTCCCTCCCTTTCGCGCCGCCAGATGCTAGCCTTCGGTGGCAGTCTCATTGCCTCGTCTTTCATTCCCAAATTTGCCCGCGCCGCCGATGGTCGAGACCCGCGCTTCATCGCCATTATCCTGCGCGGTGCCATGGACGGGCTGTCTGCGGTTGCCCCCACCGGCGACCCCGATTACGCCAGTCTCCACGGCGATCTGGCCTTGCAACTTTCGGGAACCAATCCCGGCTTGGCACTTGATTCATTCTTCACTCTAAATCCCGCCATGAGTAATTTTTCGCGCCTTTATAAATCAGGCCAAGCCGCCGTGGTTCACGCCACAGCTACAGCCTATCGTGACCGCTCACACTTTGACGGCCAAGACGTTCTTGAAAGCGGTTATGCAGGCGCTGGCCAAACACCCTCAGGCTGGCTCAACCGCGCTATTGCGGCCCTGCCAGCTGGTCAAAAAGTGACACAAAAATCAAGCCTCGCTGTGGGAGCAACGGCCCCGCTCATCATGAGGGGTCCTGCCCCCATTCTCGGCTGGGCTCCGGAGGCTTTGCCAGAGGCTGGTGATGATCTGAACCGCCGCTTGCTTGATCTCTATCAGCATACTGACCTGAAGCTTGCCGATGCCCTGTCGCGCGGCCTTGATGCTGCCCGCATGGCCAAGGGCGATGGCATGGCGAACGGCAAACTTGCGGGCGGCATGGATTCAGCGCCCGGCATGCGTCAGGCTGCACAAGGCGCAGCGCGCCTCATGTCAGCCGACGATGGCCCACGCATTGCCGCCATGGCCTTTGAGGGCTGGGACACCCATCAGAACGAAGGTGGAGCGACCGGCCGCCTGTTCAACCTGCTCACGGGATTGGATGGAGCCCTGGCTGATTTGGAATCGGGCCTCGGTGCCGCATGGTCGCAAACCGCCGTGGTTGTGATGACCGAATTTGGCCGCACCGCCAATATCAACGGGACCGAAGGCACTGACCACGGCACCGGAACCGTGGCCTTCCTCGCAGGCGGAGCCATCAAAGGTGGCCGCGTCATTGCTGATTGGCCCGGCCTCAAGCAAGCCCAACTCTATCAAGCCCGTGACCTTAACCCAACCACTGATCTCCGTGCCCTGCTCAAAGGCCTGCTGAGCGATCATCTGGGGCTTGGGGCCGCAACCCTTGGCAAAGATGTCTTTCCTGATTCTGATGGCGTGAAGCCGATGCAGGGCCTCATCGCCGCATAAAAAAGGCGGAGAGTTGCCTCTCCGCCTCAAATTCAAAATCGCAACCGGTCTTAGGCCGCAGCGCTGTCTTCTTCGTCTTCAACCATCGCCTTCAATTCTTCGCGGGTCACGGATTTGTCCGTTACCTTGGCCTTGGAAATAATTGCATCGACGACCTTCTGTTCAAAAATCGGTCCACGCAGTTCCATCAAGGCGCCGGAGTTCTTGCGATAGAAATCAAAGACCTGCTTTTCCTGGCCGGGGAATTGGCGCGCACGGCTGATCAATGCACCCTGCAATTCCTGTTCGGTGATCTGAACGCCTTCCTTGTCACCAATGGTGCCAAGCACCAGTCCCAGACGAACGCGACGCTCCGCAATCTTGCGATATTCAGCGCGGGCTTTTTCTTCGGTGGTGTCTTCATCCGCGAAAGACTTGCCAGCTTTCTGCATCTCAGTTGAGAGCGCCTGCCAGATCGAATTGAACTCGGCTTCAACCAGCTTTTCCGGGAGGTCGAAGGAATACTGCTTGTCCATATAGTCGAGCACTGCGCGTTTCATCTGCATCGCGGTCATCTGGCCGAACTCACGATCAAGTCCAGACTTCACCATGTCTTTCAATTTAGCGAGGTCTTCAAAACCCAAGCGCTTGGCGAACTCGTCGTCGTAAACATTGGCCTTGGCAGTTTCGATGGCGTTCACCTTGACGGCAAACTCGGCAGCCTTGCCCGCAAGATGGGCCGCGCCATAATTCTCGGGGAACGTTACTTTCACAATTCGATCGTCGCCAACACTGGTGCCAACCAATTGTTCTTCAAAACCGGGAATGAACTGGCCAGAGCCAATTTCAAGCGGAATGTCATCACCTTTGCCGCCGTCAAATTCAACGCCATCAACCTTGCCCACAAAGTTGATCGTGACGCGATCACCGGTCCCGGCCTTGGTGCCCTCAGCACGGGGTTCCCAGCTCTTGTACTGCTCGCCCAAACGGCCAAGCGCTTCTTCGATATGGCTATCATTGACAGCCACGATATGTTTGTCGAGCGTCAGACCACCGAGGTCTTTCACTTCAAATTCAGGAACGATTTCGGATGCCACCGTGAAAGAAAGGTCACCCTTGCCTTCGATGATTGCGTTCACTTCGCTCTCATCTTCGGGAAGCTTTACTTCTGGCTGATAAGCAGGCTTCAGATTGCGGTCAGAAAACACCTTGCGCGAATGATCATCGACCGCGTTTTGAATGACCTCTGCCATGGCCGATTTGCCATAGACATTTTTCAAATGAGCCACCGGCACCTTGCCAGGGCGGAAACCCTTGATCTGGGCGCGGCCAGCCATGTCTTGCAACTTGGCGTCAAGTTCTTTGCCCAATTGGGCGGCGGGAACAACCACCTTGAATTCGCGCTTCAAGCCGGAATTGACTGTTTCAGTAACCTGCATTTTATCTCTGCTTTCAACTAGTGGCGGAGGCGGAAAAGCTGGTCATGGTGCGGGCGGAGGGACTTGAACCCCCACGGGTTTCCCCACAGGAACCTAAATCCTGCGTGTCTGCCAATTTCACCACGCCCGCTGACCAGCCTCTGGCGCCGGGCTTTCGGTGACGGGGCCTATAGCAGAGGGATTCCAAGTTAGGAAGCGCTGTTTTGCTCGAATTCTACATTGGCGAAATTGCTCATCCGATGCGTCCTAAAACGCCAACAAGATCTTCTGCCGTCAGACTGGTCTGACCCACTAGGTTTCCCGCTTCTCCGTGAATCCAAGCCCCGGCACAGGCCGCCTCGAAGCCATCCATACCTTGCGCGAGCAACCCCGTGATGATCCCTGCAAGAACATCCCCTGATCCGGCCGTAGCAAGTGATGCTGGCGCATTGCTGTTGACCACAGCGCGGCCATCGGGATGGGCAATCACCGTGTCGGCCCCTTTGAGAAGTACAACCGCATTGGAAAGTTTCGCCGCCAGCCTTGCCCGTTCAATTTTCGAGGGGTTGGCGATCTTCGGAAAAAGCCGGGCAAACTCACCTTCGTGCGGGGTCATCACCACGGCTCCATGGGCCTTCTTGGCAATCAGCCCAAACAACTCCATAGGCTTTGTCGAAAATGACGTCAGTGCATCAGCATCCAGAACGCAACTGGCTCCACTGGCCAAGGCAGCCCTCACATTCGCCCGCGCCCCCGTCCCAACGCCTGCCGCAGGCCCAATACAAAGCGCATTAATTCTCTTGTCTTTCAAGTGACTTGCGAGTGACTTTGCATCTTTCGCTTCGACCAGCATGATGGCGGTTAAATGGGCAGCGTGAACTTTCAGCGCCTGAGACTTGCCAATCAAAGTCACCAACCCCGCCCCAATTTTCAGCGCCGAAGACGCAGCAAGTCGTGAGGCTCCTGTGCCCAGACTCCCACCGGAAACGACCACCGCATGACCCTTGCTGAACTTGTAAGCCGATGCCCCGAAGCGCGGCAATTCTGGCTTGGAATTCTCCCACTGGCGGATGGACATCAATTCCAGAACCGCATCACCAATGCCAATATCGGCCAACACCACCTCTCCGCATTGCATCTTGCCCGGCAATAATAGATGCGCAGGTTTCTTGCGGAAGAACGTGACCGTGAGATCAGCCTTCACAGCACTTCCACGAATCTGCCCGGTCAACCCGTCCACACCCGAGGGCACATCGATCGTCACAACTGGAACCCCAGCTGCGTTGATCTTATCGGCAATCGCCATTGGAAAATCTCTGTTCAGCCCCGCGCCATAAAGTCCGTCGATGATCAGTTCTGCGTCACCTATTTCATCCGACACGCGCACATCCCAACCGCAAGACTTGAGAAATTCTCCCGCCGCCTTCCCGTCCCGACCCTTATTTCCTGGCCCCGCTAAAACTACAGTTTTCCGCGCGCCAAAGCGGCGAAGAATTTCCTCGGCCACCGCGCGGCCAGCGCGCCGTATCAACTGGTCAACCGACGTCCCCGACTGGACTGCCAATTCATCGGCGCGATACATGTCTTGCGGGGTGATCAATTCATTCATCACCACCAGCATCGCAGACCAACTCGGTAATTTCTAGGCAAAGCTTCACAAGTCGCAGGCATCGCTGGACTTTTCCCAAAGATGAACTAAAGTCAACGAGGGGCAATTCAGGAGACGACACATGTTTCGAATGCGCCTGGGGGCCAAATCCCTTCTCCCTATTTTTTCAGTGATGACCTTGATTAGCGTTGGACCCATGTCACCTGCCATGGCGCTTACGCCCGGCATCATCCTCGTCGATGATGCGGCAACTGACGCAAAGCCTCCGGTTCCGGTGCCAGATGATGCGACGTCGGTGACCTATGATGCATCTTCAGGATCGCTCGAATTTGAATCTGCCACTGCACCAAAACAAATTGCCGATTTTTATCGCGACGCTCTGAAGAAGATGGGCTGGAAAGTTCAGCCCACAGCGATTGACCAGGACAACATGGTCAATCTGGAATTCACTAAAGACGACAAGAGTCTCAACTTGACCATGATGAAAATGGGTGACCACACCATGTTCACCGGTGAGGGCGATGGGCTGGAAGACAAGTCCGCTGCTTCAGCAGATAATAGTTCCTCTGCTAGCGCTTCTTCATCTTCATCCTCAGCAGACCAACCTGCCGATGCACCCATGGTCGCCGAAGATAGCAATGGCTTTCCGATCCCCACTGACCACTCCTCCTCAGGGTCTGAAAATACGCTGTTCCGCAGGACAATCACCGTCTCGGTCTCTAACAGCGTGAAGTCCGTTGTCGAATTTTATCGCACCGAACTGGGCAAGAAGGGCTGGAAGGAACAGGCTGATAAAGCTGTCATGAAAGATGATGCAGCGAATATGGTGTTTGATTCACCCGACGGGGCAGTCGCGGTAAAAATCACCCGTGAAGGCGACCAGACTAATGTGGGTTTGACCACCCATGACCAAGCGGCCGCATCAAAATCTCCGCTGTTTCCAAAGCCAGGCCAAATCAAGGTTGCGATTGGCAATCTGACCGAAAAGGCCGCTGAGGTGACGATTGCCGGAAAGAAGATCAAGGTTCCCGCCGGTGCGGGTACCAAGGCCCCAGACGGCCCAACGCTTGATTTGCCCCCGGGTAAAATCGAAGTCACTCTGAAGGGCGGCGCCAAGGACACATTCGACGCCGGACCCGATGAAATCTGGATGGCCATGATAGGCCCCGGCGGCTTGCTGTTCGTGCAGGCCTATTGATCAAACAAAACCATCCCGGCAAAACCGGGATGGTTCCTTTGATGTCTCAGTGCTTGACCTCAATCGCCTTGCCCATGGGCTGGCCCATCTCTTTCAGCATTTTACCAAACCACTTCTCAGATGTATCAAAAGCTTTGCCGCCTTTGATGCGCGGGAACTCGATGGCGCGAAGCGGAGCGCCTTTCTTTTCTTCATCATGGCCGACCACGCCTGAAACGCCCTTGATGGCGCTCTTGACTGCCTCCACCACCATCAATTTGATGAGCGCTAGGTCTTCCTTGTTGGCTTTGGAGGAACGGGCAAAATAGCCTGACTTCTGCACCAGGGTTTTTTCTGCACCCACCATGTCGGCAAAGCGTTTGGCGAACCATGCGCCAGGGTTGATCGTGTCAATCTTCACATGGCCGAACGCGTCACGCGCCGGTTCTTCGCCGCGCGCTTTCATCTCAGCCACGATGTCTTCAATGCCGGCACCTTCCGACAGGAAAATCTTCACGCAATCATTCTTGTCCATCACGGCTTTCAGGCGCTTGGCTTCGGCCTCAAGATCAATGGCAAGCTCCGGCAGGTAAACCGCATCAACATCCTTGTGCTCGATACCAAGATTAAACTCTGCGACGAACTTCTGCGTCTTCAAACGTTTGCGATAGACATGAGTTGTGGCCGCCGTCAGCCAACCACAGTTGCGGCCCATCACTTCATGGATGAGCAACATGCGCGGATTGGTGGATTGCTCGTTGACCGAATTTTCAAAAAAGATAGCGCCCTGCTCCGCCGCCGTCACAGCACCCAGCGTCTGTTTGATCGGGATCACATCATTGTCGATGGTCTTGGGCAGACCAACAACCGTGAGATTGTAATTATTCGAAGCGAGATAGGCCGCCAAGTCGGCTGCTGTTGTATTTGTGTCATCACCACCAATCGTGTGCAGGATTGTGATGCCATCTTTCACCAGTTGTTCGGCGGCTACATGCAAGGGGTTCTGGCCCTCTTGGACCAGCCCGCGCTTCACGCAATCTTTGACATTGGTGAGCTTGACGCGCGAATTGCCGAGGGGTGAGCCACCATGGGCCAATAGCCTGTGAGCCTCTTTGCGCACCTTTGGCGTGACCTTCACAGACCAGCCTTTCAGCAGGCCCATATAGCCATTGCGGTAGCCGATGATCTCGGCCTTGGGCATCTTCTTGGCATATTCCATGATCAGGCCACCTACCGCAGCCGAGAGGCACGGGGCCAATCCACCAGCGGTCAACATGGCGATCTTGTGTTTTTTAGACGTTGCTTTGGCCATCAATGGCGCTCCTCAAATTCTGCTTCTGGCCTTCCTAAAGGAATCAACGCGCAAAATAAAGCCGCGTTCGGGCGGCTTGCCAGCTATCATCAACCTCGATAGCATTCCTAAAAATTGGAACGAACGAAATGCAGCAATATCTGAACCTCGACCCCAGCTACTATATCAAGCCCGATATTCTGGAGGCCGAGCGCAAGCAGATTTTCTGGCGCAGTTGGCAATTCATGGGGCCGGTTGCCGAGGTTGCAACTCCCGGGAGCTATCTCGTTGTGGATATTGCTGGCCTTGGCGTCATCGCCATCAGAGGTCGCGATGGTGTGTTGCGCGGCTTCAAGAATGTTTGCCGTCATCGTGGTGCAAGGCTCCTGCAAAACGGCTCAGGCAAATGCGGCCTCATTGTCTGCCCTTATCACAAGTGGTCATACTCAGACACCGGCAAGCTGGTGCATGCGCCGTGGTTTGGCACTGACCCGTCAATCATTCCCGAGGATTGGCCCCTGGAAGAAGTGAAACTGGATTCATGGCGCGGCCTATTATTCGCCGCCGTCGATCCACAAGAAGCGCTCATCGACCAGTTGGGTGATCTCGTTGCCGAATTGGCCGACGAGCCCGTGGAATCCTACACCGCCACCAGCACGGCAAAGGTGGAATTTGCCTCGAACTGGAAAGTCTATACCGACAACTTTGTCGAGGGCTATCACATCCCCGGAACTCATCCTTCGTTCTACGAGGCCATTAACTTCGAGGAATTCCAGACCACCGCCCACAAGGGCATGGTGAAGATGACGGCGCCGCCCAAGGACGGGTTGTTCTATCGCGGCAAATGGCTGTGGATGTGGCCCAACTGGACGCTCTCCCTGTTCCAGGGCGGCATGAACACATCGCGCATCAATCCACTGGGCGTTGACCGCACCGAGCAAGCTTACAATTTCTATTTCGCCGACACATCGGCCGCAGCAGAACCGATGCGCCAGCGCACCATCGAAGGCAATCTCGCAGTGGTGCGCGAAGATTTTCAGGTTTGCGAGGAAACCCACAAGAATTATGCAGCAGGTGTTTACTCGCCGGGCCCGCTGTCATCACGGCATGAAAAGGGCGTTCACTATTTTCAGAAGAGGGTTTTTGATGCTTTAGCTTGAGGCCTTGATCATCTTGGTCAAACTCCCCTTTGCGGGATAAAGTGGAATAAGGCAGGCCTGCAGGGCGTGATAGATATCGGGCTTGCCGTCTGAGAAACCTTGCGTCGGTTTTAAATCTTCACCCAGCGCCAGGTGCCATCCACCCAGCTTGTGATCAATGAAGTACTTGTCGGTGAACTCCCAAATCTGCTGATACCACTCTTCAAAGTAAGCGTCTTTGCGATGTGCGGCCAACCACGCGGCAGCTCCAATTCCCTCGCTGGCTGGCCACCACAGCTTTTGTCGCAAGACCGGCTTATTGGCCCAATCCAACGTGTAGAAAAACCCGCCCTTCCGCTTATCCCAACCATACGCAATACTGGACCGGAACAATTGTTCCGAGGCGTCGGGCAACCAGTCCAGCTTGCGCCCGCCCAATTCCCACAGCTGCAACAAAAGGCGCGACCATTCCAACCAATGACCCGGTGTTGTACCCGAAGGTCGGAACATGTCTGAACCTTTGTAATTCTGGTCCACATTCCACTGCGCATCAAAATGTTCGGCCACGCGATATCCAAGCGCTGCTGCATGTCTGGCGATAATCAGCTCAGCAATGCTTTCAGCCTTTTTGAGATAAACACTTTCACCTGTGGCTTCAAACGCGGCCATCAAGGCTTCAGTCAAATGCATGTTTGAATTCTGCCCGCGATAGGAACTGATCTCTTGCCAGTCCTGTGCAAATTCCTCGCGCTGCGCTCCGAAGCTCTTGTCCCAGAACCGCTTCTCAAGAACGTCGCTGACATCAGCCAGAAGCTTATCGGCCAGAGGGTGTTCCACGACTTTGGCGCTCGAAGCTGCGAGCAAAACAAAGGCATGGCCATAACCTTGCTTGGAACCATCCACCATGCCGTCATCATTAAGTGACCAAATATAGCCACCAAATTTCTGGTCGCGGTGTGTCTTCCAGATATAGTTCATGCCGTGATCAACAAGGTTATCAGCACCCGGTCGCTTCAGCAAATGGCTAATGGCAAAACAATGCACGATGCGTGTGGTGGCATGAAGTTGGCGCGTGTGGCCGAGAGGCTCACCATCATTGCCCAACTCATAAAACCCACCCTTGGGATTGATCGACTTGGCCTGATAAAACGAAAACAGGTTTTCAGCCTGTTCCCTCAGCCATGTCTGATGATCCCCGCTTTGCCGCCAACTCGTGCTCAAGATTTTCAGTCCCATTTTTCTTAATAATTCGCGTCACTCACCAACAGGTATAGCCGCCATCCACACTCACAATCGACCCCGTCATGAGGCTCGAAGCATCGCTGGCAAGAAACAGGATGGCCGATGCAATTTCATCGGGCCTGCCCAATCGGGCCATGGGCGTGCCATCAATCCAATGTTTGACGATTTCAGGCACAGTAGCGACCTTCGCCGTAAGGTCGGTGGCAATGTAGGTCGGTGCCACGGCGTTGACCCGAACACCACGCGACGCCCACTCCGCTGCCAATGATCGCGTGAGATGATGAACACCCGCCTTGGAGGCGTTGTAGTTCACCTGTTCCTGAGGATAATTCACAATGTCTGCCGACATCGAACCCACATTGACGATCACGCCCTGCCCGCGTGCCAACATGGATTTGCCAAAGGCCCGGCAACAATAAAATACACCATTCAGATTGACGTCGAGAACCTTGTGCCACGTCGCATCATCCATGACTTCCGCCGGCACAAAAGAAATCGCTATGCCCGCATTGTTGACCAGAATGTCAACACGCCCATGTTCCTTGATAATCGCGTCATGCACCTGCTGAACCGCTTTGACATCTGTTACATCAAGCTTGAGAGAAGACGCCTTGCGCCCCCGCGCCAGCAGAGCATCGCGCGCATCATGGGCGGCTTTCTCATCCATGTCGGTGACGACCACATGTGCGCCCGCTTCGCTCAAAGCATCCGCTGTGGCAAAGCCAATTCCCCTTGCAGCCCCCGTCACAACCGCGACTTTTCCGTCCAACTTGAATTTTTCGAGATACATTTTCGTCCTTCATCACAATCGAATGCCCAGAGATCTCTGGATAGCATGTACCCCCAAATTGCGGGATAGCACTTTGTATGCATCATAGAATCTGTCATATCAAAAAAATGGCATTCTGATTAAATTTTGAGCATAGTTTTATTGTCAGGGGGTAAAGTCGAGCCATAACCCATTGAATTTATTAACACTCTGACTTGGCATATGCCGTGCAACCTCGCGTGTAACCTGAAAGAGGCAGTCCAAACATGAAGAAAATCGAAGCCATCATCAAGCCATTCAAGCTCGATGAAGTAAAGGAAGCCCTGCAGGAAGTGGGCATCCAGGGCATTACCGTGACCGAGGCCAAAGGATTTGGTCGCCAGAAAGGCCACACAGAACTTTATCGTGGCGCTGAATACGTAGTGGATTTCCTGCCCAAGGTGAAAATTGAAATTGTTGTTGACGACGCTCTTGTGGCCAAGGCTCTCGAAGCGATCCAGAACGCTGCGCGCACAGGCCGCATTGGCGACGGCAAGATTTTCCTATCCACTATTGAACAAGCTATCCGCATTCGCACAGGTGAATCCGGCACGGACGCACTTTAATTAAACAAGAAACTACAACAGACGCCAAACAGAGGAACTATCCATGGCTAAAGAACAAACAGTCGAATCCGTCTTGAAACTGATCAAGGAAAAGGACGTAAAATACGTTGACCTGCGCTTCACCGATCCACGTGGCAAGATGCAGCATTTGACGATGGACGTCTCCCAGATGGGTGCAGATGCCTGGGAAGAAGGCCTGATGTTCGACGGTTCGTCGATCGCTGGCTGGAAAGCCATCAATGAATCAGACATGGTTCTGATGCCTGATGCAACTTCGGCCCACATGGACCCGTTCTATGCACAAGCCACGCTGGCCGTTTTCTGCGACATTCTCGAACCCGGCTCACGCGAAGGCTATAACCGTGACCCACGCTCCATCGCCAAGCGCGCTGAAGCCTACCTGAAATCAACCAAGCACGGCGACACTATTTTTGTTGGCCCCGAAGCTGAATTCTTCATTTTCGACGATGTGAAGTTCTCAAACTCGCCCTACAACACCGGCTACAAGCTCGACTCCGTCGAATTGCCCGTGAACTCTGACCGCGACTATGAAGGCGGCAACATGGGTCACCGCATGAAGACCAAGGGCGGTTATTTCCCAGTGAACCCAATGGACTCAGCCCAGGACATGCGTTCTGAAATGCTGTCCGTGATGGGCGAAATGGGCATGTCGGTTGAAAAGCATCACCATGAAGTGGCTTCGGCCCAGCATGAGCTCGGCACCAAGTTCCAGCCTTTGACGATGTGCGCTGACCACATGCAAATCTACAAGTATGCCATCCACAACGTGGCCCACGCTTATGGCAAAACTGCAACCTTCATGCCCAAGCCCGTGTTTGGCGACAACGGCTCAGGCATGCACTGCCACTTCTCGATCTGGAAAGACGGCAAGCCCATGATGGCCGGCAATCAATACGCTGACCTTTCAGAAATGTGCCTGTATTTCATCGGCGGCGTGATCAAGCATGCCAAGGCACTGAATGCCTTCACCAACCCTTCGACCAACTCCTACAAGCGTTTGGTCCCAGGTTATGAAGCCCCCGTGTTGCTCGCCTATTCGTCGCGCAACCGCTCGGCCTCCTGCCGCATTCCGTTCACGTCGAACCCCAAGGCCAAGCGCGTTGAAGTGCGCTTCCCAGATCCAACGGCAAACCCCTACCTGTGCTTCTCGGCCATCCTCATGGCAGGCCTTGATGGCATCAACAACAAGCTCCACCCCGGCCCAGCCATGGACAAGAACCTCTATGATCTGCCACCCGCAGAACTGGCCAAGGTTCCAACCGTCTGCGGTTCCTTGCAGGAAGCCATCGACAGCCTCAAAGCTGACCATGAATTCCTCACCAAGGGCGGTGTGTTCTCAGTTGACCAGATCGAAAGCTATCTCGAACTGAAGCAGGAAGAACAGGACCGTTACCGCATGGCTCCGCACCCCATCGAATTCGACATGTATTACAGCTGCTAATTCGGCGCTGTCGTCCAAAACAAAACCCCGGTGGCAACACCGGGGTTTTTTTGTTAGCCTCTCCACGCAAATGGGAGTTAATCATGCAATCAGCCCGCACGGCATTTCTTATGTTATTCTTGGCCATCAGTACACCTGCCTTGGCCGACGGTGAGATAAAGCTCAGCGGCACAGCCACGCTCGATGAGGAAGCCTGCGCCAAGGGTGTTGCAGGCCCGGATTGCAAGATTGACCTTTCCATCACCGGCAAGGCCGCCAAACAAATCTATGATGGCATGACAACCAAAGGTGCGATGCAGGAATGTACGGGGGACGTCGAAAAATTCGATGATAGCGGCATGCATTGCATCAAGGGCAAAGATGCCAATGGCTATGTGTGCGACTTCAGCTATGCCTTCAAGGAACACAAATTCGGCGCCGGCCCCGACGGCTGCTGACCACCGAAGGCAGAAGATCCAGAATCCGTGTGCGGATTAAATCTTTCCCTTCACCGCAGCCTGCGCCTCGCTGGGCAGGAACAGTGATGTGTCGCCTCCCATCTTGGCAATCTGCTTCACGAGCGATGAGGCAATCATGCGCGTGGCGGGAGAAGCCGCCATGAACACGGTCTCAACATCGGGCGACAGCGCACCATTCATTTGCGCCATCTGCACTTCATAATCAAAATCGGAAGCATCCCGCAGGCCACGGATGATAACCCCGGCATGAGCCTTCTTCGCGGCCTCAACTGTCAATCCGTCAAAGGTCACCACGCTGATCTTGACGCCCGCATGTTCCGAGATGGGTTTAACCACCTGCTCGATCAGCGCAACGCGCTCAGCGCCAGATAGCAGCACCTGCTTTGAACCATGGATGCCAACACCCACCACAAGCTTGTCAACAATCCGCGCGGCCCGCGCGATAATGTCCAAATGCCCGTAGGTGATGGGGTCAAAAGAGCCCGGATAAAATCCTGTCCGCATGCGTCAACGCCCTTTCAACACCATCCAGGCCGCACCGCCCACGAGGCACGTGCCGCTGATGATTTCAATCGCCCGAATTCTCTTTTGCGAAAGCCAGGCCCCAGCCTGCCCGGCCAGCAAAGCGTAAATCACATCACCCACAGCAGCGATGACTGCAAAGGTGAAGCCCAGCACAAGCGTGTAGCGCATCACGTCTCCATCATGCGGAATAAAAGGCGGGATCAAAGCGCCAAACAGCACCAGCATTTTCGGATTGGACAAGATCACGACCAACCCCTGTAAAATGAAACTACCATTGGGCCGGGCACGATCAGTCGCAACCGCAAGATCACCCTTGGAACGGAACAGCTTGATGCCCATCCACACGAGATAGGCCGCACCCGCATAGCGCAAGAGGTCAAACCACACGCCCATCACCCGGATCGCAGCCCCTAAACCAATAGCCGCGATGATGAGCCAGATCGCGAGGCCAATCTGCGTACCCAAAACATTGCCAAGCCCGGCACGCGGTCCGTGCTTCAAGCTATTTGCAATGATTACGGTCACGGTGGGTCCCGGCACCAGAGCCAATGCGCCCGCCGCCAGAACAAATGCAAAATATGAATCCCATGTCATAATTCAACCTTATGCTGGATTTTCACTTTAGGCTAGTGATCGCCCCGGGGGACTGCATCGACCACGGCGATCTTGATCCCCTTGTGCGGCTGGAACACCCAGGGTCGGTCGCCCTGCTCGCCCTTGCTGGTCTTGAACGACACGGCGCCATCATTCACATAGATCGCATAAGTGCCGTTGCGCCAGACGTCAAAACGATCAATGGCAAGCTTTGCCTCGCGGCATGCGCCCCGCAGCGGAAAATCTGCAATCACAATATCAACTGGCGGGCAATCACTCAGTCCCTCTTGCTTGTAAAGATAGCCAACCTGAAGCCCATTCACTTCGGCAAAGCACCCACCCTCAATGCACGACCAGCCGGGCTTGGCGGCAGCATCGTCCATCGAAATGGTTTCGCCATTGGTGGTCAACCATTTTGCGGCCGCAAACTTTCCACTTGTAGCACTGGCGGGAACAAGCGCCCCAGCATCATCGCGGATCGCCACATTCCCCGCCCGCTCATCGACCAATATCTGCGGACGGTCACCCCAGCTGTAAACGGCAATGCCGCACAACATGATCACCGCGCCTGCGAGCTTGATAGACCGCGTCGCCATGCAGACCACATAAAGTCCAAGAGACAGCAAGGCCGTGCCCATCAAGCTCGGCTGTGCCACCATCATGTTTGCACCGGGCCAGGACGCTACTGTATCTGAGACTTGCATGGTGAGCCAAAGACCAAAATGCATGATCTTCAAAAACCAGCCCTCCAATCCAAAGGGCATTAGCAATGAGGCAATCAAGGCCTCTGGCATGACCAGAACCTCGGTGATCGGCAGGGCCAATCCATTCGCCACCACGCCATAAGGCGAGGCCCGTCCGAAATGATAAATCGCCGCAACACCCGACGCACCACCTGCAACCAGCGTCGTCAACACTGACGCGAGAAGCCAATGCCAAAGTGATTTCAAACTCCGCAACCAACGTGGCTGTTCAAAAGACTTCACATCAACTGGGCGTGAAGACCACCATTGGAAGAAAGCCACCAATGCCATGACCGCGAGGAATGACATCTGAAAACTCGCACCCGTACTTTCTTCCGGCGTCAGCACCAAAATGATGATCGCTGAAATCGCCAAGTTGCGTAAGGAGATCGCCGGCCGGTCCACCAATATGGCAAAGAACATCACTGCGATCATGATGTAGCTGCGCTCAGTGGCCGCCCCGAAATCTGCAAGCAACATATAGATGAGGCCCACCAGAAGCGCTGCTGCCGCAGCATATTTCTTGATCGGGTGACGAAGTGCAAATCCGGGAAACAGCGCCAGCAAGGCCCGCACCGCCCAGAACACGCCGCCTGCGACCAGAGACATGTGAAGGCCCGAGATTGAAAGAATGTGGAACAGGCCGGAAATCTGCAGGCTGACATTCATGGCGGCGGGGATTGCCGCGCGCTCCCCGGTAATCACCGCATTGGCAAAAGCCCCGAGCGGCCCAGGAATAGCGCTGGTAATACGCTCACCCATGACGTTGCGCAGTGCATGGAACTGCCGCCGCAATTCATAGCGCCATGAAACCGGAGCATCATGCGTGGTAATCTCACCCTTCACATGTGCCGTGCCACCGACCGACCAGAAATAGAGCATGCGGCCATAGTCAAAGCCCCCTGGATTCACCGGGCGCGGCAACGGCATAAGGCTGGCCGAGAAAGATACCGTGTCACCTATCAAAATCTTGGTCTTGCTAAAAGCTGTGACGCGCAGGCGGCGTGGCACTTGGTCGTCTGGAACATGGCTGGCCGACTGTACTTCAACCAACATGACAAGGCGTGACCGATCACGCGATTCAACATCCGCCACAATGCCCGTAATGTCAGATTGCGAGACAGATGAGGCCAAGAGCGGCGTTGCCACATATTCCTGCCTGAGCTTGGCCACCACAAATCCCGAAATAAGCAACGCAATAACGAGCGCAATGCGAAACCGCCGCCCGAGCCAGAACAGCGCCAAGGCCAGAAGCCCAAGTCCTAGAACGGGCCATAGACCGGGCTCAAACCGCGATTGAAAATAAACCCAGTTGCCCAACAGAAGCAGCACCGGCGCCCACAGCACCAGCCGTTCGCCTTGCGCCTCAACATCCGCCCAGACCCGCTGAGCCAGGGCTTGCGGGCGCACAAGTGGCCGCGCCAAAGCCTCTTGCACAGAGACTTTGAAGCCAGGAGCGAACGTGCTATCGGCATGGCTGGTCGTCACAACCGCCCTCCCCACTCAAATCAAACTACAGGAAATTCCAGCCAATGCCATCGGCTATCACTGCTCCAGTCACACGTTTTGCGCCCTCGCCCACGGGCTATCTCCACATTGGTGGTGCCCGCACCGCCCTTTTCAATTGGGCCTTCGCCAAAGGCCATGGCGGCACCATGCTGCTGCGCATTGAGGACACCGACCGCGAGCGTTCAACCGATGCTGCAACCGCAGCGATCCTCGAGGGTCTGACCTGGCTTGGCCTCACCTGGGATGTCGAGGCCGTATCCCAACACAGCCGCATGGCCCGCCACGCCGAAGTGGCGAGTGAGCTTCTGGCAAAGGGCCAGGCCTATTATTGCTATTGCAGCCCCGAAGAACTGACGGCGATGCGCGAAAAGGCCGAGGCCGAAAAACGCCCCATCCGTTATGACGGAACCTGGCGCAACCGCGACCCGAAGGATGCGCCCGCCGGTGTGAAACCCGTGATCCGTTTCAAATCCCCGCAAGAGGGCGAAACCGTCATCAATGACCATGCCCAGGGCCGCGTCGTTATCCCGAACAAAGATCTCGATGATCTCATCATCCTGCGCTCGGATGGCAACCCCACCTATAACCTCTCCGTGGTCGTCGATGACCATGACATGGGCGTCACCCATATTATCCGCGGCGTGGACCACCTCACCAACACCGCCCGCCAAACCCAGATTTACCAGGCCATGGGCTGGCCAGTTCCAGAAATGACCCATGTGCCACTGATCCATGGTCCCGATGGGGCCAAGCTGTCGAAACGCCATGGCGCATTGGGCGTCGAGGCCTACCGCGCCATGGGTTATCTGCCGGAAGCTTTACGCAACTACCTCGCCCGCCTCGGCTGGAGCCATGGTGACGACGAGATTTTCTCGACCGAGGAATTGGTGCGCTGGTTCGAATTGGACGGCATCGGCAAGTCGGCGTCGCGCTTTGATTTTGCCAAACTCGAAAACCTCAACGGCCATTATATCCGTCACACCCCTGACACTGACTTGCTGAAACATTTCATGGAATTCCTGCCCTATATTGATGGTGGACCCGAAATGTTGGCGCGCATTGATGAACCCATGAAAGCCATGCTCACCAAAGCCCTGCCAGGCCTCAAGGAGCGCGCCAAGACGTTGGTGGAGCTGAAGTCCAATGCGGCCTATCTCTTTGCCCAGCGGCCTTTGAAACTCGACGACAGGGCCAAGACGATCCTCAATGATGAGGGCAAAGCCGCTTTGAAGGCCCTGCATCCCTTGCTGGCAGCCAGCCCCGCGTGGCAGGCGGCAAGCTTGGAACAGGCTGTGAAAGACCACGCAGATGCCACCGGCACCAAGCTTGGCAAATTTGCCCAGCCCCTGCGGGCCGCCTTGACGGGAACTTTCACCTCGCCTGGGATTTTTGATGTTCTGGAAGTTCTGGGGCGCGATGAGAGTCTGGGACGCATCGTTGATCAGATGTAATCTGGCAGCATTGTTGACCTTTCTTTTGCAACGCAATATGATTGTCGAAAATGGGAGTGCCGAATATGTCTGACACGAAGACTGTGCAAATCACCATCGATGGAAAACCACACGATTTTCCGGTTATTCCAGGCACCATGGGGCCGGATGTCGTCGACATTCAGAAACTCTATGCCCAGACCGGGGCGTTTACCTTTGATCCAGCGTTCAACTCTACGGCCGCCTGCAAATCGACCATTACATTTATTGATGGCGATGAAGGCGTTCTGCTTTATCGCGGCTACCCTATTGATCAGTTGGCCACGCAAGGCGACTTTATTGAAGCCTGCTACCTGCTTTATTACGGCGAGTTGCCGAACGCGGCCCAGCGCAAGACATTTGAAACCTCCATCACGCGCCACACGATGGTGCACGAGCAAATGGCTCTGTTCTTCCGGGGCTTCCGCCGCGACGCTCATCCGATGGCGGTGATGGTGGCTGTGGTGGGCGCGCTCTCGGCCTTTTATCACGATTCAACCGACATCAACGATCCGCGCCAGCGCGAGATCGCGTCGCACCGCATGATTGCCAAACTGCCGACCATCGCAGCCATGACTTACAAATATCATATCGGTCAGCCTTTTGTTTATCCGCGTAACAATCTGAGCTATGCCGCAAACTTCCTGCACATGTGTTTTGCTGTTCCTTGCGAAGATTATGTCGTGCATCCAGTTTTGGCTCGCGCCATGGACCGCATATTTACGCTTCACGCGGACCACGAACAAAACGCCTCAACCTCAACCGTGAGGCTCGCAGGCTCCTCAGGTGCCAATCCATTTGCATGTATTGCTGCTGGCATTGCCTGCCTGTGGGGACCAGCCCATGGCGGCGCCAATGAAGCTGCTCTCAAAATGCTCGAGGAAATCGGCACCGTCGACAAGATTCCTGAATTCATTTCCAAAGTGAAAGACAAAACCTCCCACATCAAGCTGATGGGTTTTGGCCATCGCGTTTATAAAAACTATGATCCGCGCGCCAAGATCATGCAGGAATCAGCTCACGAGGTGTTCGAAGCCCTGGGCATCAAGGATGATCCGCTGCTCGATGTGGCCCGCGAGTTAGAACGCATTGCCCTGAGCGACCCCTATTTCATTGAGCGCAAGCTTTATCCGAATGTCGATTTTTATTCAGGTATCATTTTGCGCGCGCTTGGTTTCCCAACCAGCATGTTCACGGTGCTGTTTGCGCTGGCCCGCACCGTGGGCTGGATCTCGCAATGGAAAGAAATGATTGAGGACCCGTCTCAGCGCATCGGCCGTCCGCGCCAACTCTATGTAGGCCCGACGCGTCGCGACTACGTGCCAACAGCCAAACGGGTCTGACCCCTAAATCCCGCTAGAGCTAACCCTCTGGCGGGGCTCTCAGGCCTTGTTGCCATCAATCAGCATGGCACCGATCTCCGCTTCAGCCACCTTCTTGCCATCGACATGGGCTTCCGCCCAATATTTCCAGACGGGCGGACGCTTTTGCAAAAGCTTGACGTGGAAATAAACGCTGTCACCAGGAACCACAGGTTTGCGGAATCGTGCCTTGTCGATCGACATGAAGAACACCAGCTTGCCGGCATTCTCCGAATATTGTTCAAGCACCAAGGCACCTGCAGTCTGTGCCATGGCTTCCACCAGCAACACGCCAGGCATGACCGGGCGACCGGGAAAATGCCCCTGAAAAAAAGGCTCATTCATCGTCACGTTCTTGAGTGCAACACCTGACTGTTCACCGTCCAGTTCTGTCATTTTGTCGATCAGCAAAAACGGATAGCGATGCGGCAGAAGCTGCATGATGCGGTTGATGTCGAGTGTTTTTTTCGGTGCGGATGTTTCCATCATCATGCGTCCTCAAGAAAAAAGCGGCGGGTCATGCCCGCCGCTGGATTGAATAGTTGGAATTTGACCTCAGGTCTAGAAGCGCGTGCCAATCGAGAACCGGAAGTTCTGAGTAACGTCATTGGCCTGCTTCAGCAACGGATAAGCAAATTCAAAGCGCAGCGGACCAAATGGCGACTTCCAGATCACACCAGCACCAACTGCAGCGCGCAGACCCATGCTGTCAGAGATTGAGCAACCGCTTGGCGGGGTTAATATACTGCACCCGGTGGCCCCAGGCACACTGCTGTTCATTGGATTATTGCCAGCATCAAACACCGTACCGAAATCCGTGAACAATTCACCGGAAATACCAAAGGCTTCTGGCAGACCCAACGGGAACTGCGCTTCCAAAGTACCGATGGCATAGGTCTTGCCACCAATTGAATCCTGCCCGCCAGCGTTATTTTCCTGATGTGGACCCACACCTGACGAACTAAAGCCGCGGAATGTATCGCCACCCTTGAAAAAGCGATCCTGAATTGAGACCTCGTTGCCCAGAGCCTCGATATGGCCGGCATTGCCTTCCATTTTCACAACAACCTGCTCATCCAACAGGGGCAAGAAATACCAGGCATGAACCTCAGCCTTGGCATATTGCGCAGAACCACCCAAACCAGCCACTTCGGTATTCAATTGGCCGCGAAATCCTGAAGAAGGATCAATCGGATTGTCGAGATCGTCATATTGATAATTGGCACCCAGGGCTGACTTGAAGCTTGTGCCCTCGGAAGCAATAACAGTAGGCGAGGCTACAGACGGATTCACTCCATTAATGTCTCGATAAGTGAGCGAGTACTTGAAGTTCAATGAAGAATAATCATCCAGACGGAATCCAGTGCGGAGCGCACCGCCGACTTGACGTGTGCTGTAGGAAGAATAGGCTGTATTGTCGATATTGCTGGCAAAAAGATCAAAACCGGCCGAGAGCGGCATGCCCAAGAAATAGGGGTCAGTGTAGCTCATGTTGACCTGTTGCTTGGTGTAGCTGAGGCTGGTGTTGATGCTGGCCTGCAAGCCCTTACCGAACAAGTTGCGCTCGGCAAGCGCGACCGAGCCGATCACAGCATCCGTGGTTGAATAACCAACCGTGAAGGTGAGCGAGCCCGTAGACTTTTCGGTCACATCAACATCGATGATCACCTTGTCTGGAGACGACCCGGGGTTTTCCTTGAAGTCAATCTTGCTGAAAAAGTCGAGTGCCGTTAGGCGACGACGGGCTCTTTCAATCAAAGTCCGGTTGAAGGCATCGCCCTCATAGAGGCGGAGTTCGCGGCGAATGACTTCGTCACGCGTGTGGCTGTTGCCGGTGATGTCAATGCGCTCAATATAGGCGCGCGTACCTTCCGAAATATTATAGGTAATATTGATCTTGTCATTGGTGCGGTCGCGATCAACCTTAGGCTCAACCTTGGCAAACACAAAACCCTGATTGGAAGCTTCAAGCGTCAGGTTCTCGACCGACTTGTCGACCTTGGACGCATTGTAAGTGTCGCCGACTCCGGTTTTCACAACTTTTGTCAGGCCCGTGGAATCAAGCTTGGCATCGCCCACATTGATAGCGACATCAGCAATCGTATAGCGCGGACCTTCGTCGATCACAAAATTGATATCAAAGCCGTTACCATTCGGCGTCAGGTGAGCGTCTGCACTCACAATTTGTACGTCGGCAAAACCGTTCTTCAAATAATGACGGCGCAAAAGCTCCTTGTCATATTGCAGGCGGTCAGCATCATAGGTGTCGTTGACCAGGAACGGATTCCAGAAGGACTTTTCCTTCGTAACCAGAATGCCTTTGAGCGTTCCGTCGCGGAATGACTTGTTGCCGGTAAAGGTGATTTGCTGAACTTCCGTCTTGCCATTCTCAGAAATAACAAAAGCAATGTTCACGCGATTGTCGGCCAAGCGGATGAGCTTGGGAACAACGTGGACATTGTAAAAGCCCTTAGACTGGTACAGCGTCAACACCCGCTGTGTGTCGCTTTGCACGCGCGATTTGGTGTAAATCATGCGTTCCTTGACTTCGACTTCCTTCTGGAGGGTTTCGTCGTCAATCTCGCTGTTGCCTTCAAAGTTCACCAGATTGATCAAGGGATTCTCAGCAACCCGGACAACAACGGTGCCGCCGCGCTGGGTAATGGATACATCCGAAAACAGTCCGGTTTGAAACAGGGCCTTGATTGAAGCGTCGATGGATGCACTGTTGACCGGCTGGCCTTGCTCAAACTGCAAATATGAAAGGATCGTCTCGCGCTCAACGCGTTGGGCGCCTTCAATCACAACTGAACTTGAGGTAGCGGCGTTGGCGGCTTGCACAACGCCAAAGGCTGCAACCATGGGAGCAGCCATTGCAAATACCAGAACAACAAGGCCAACGAGCCCGAATTTTCTAAACATCAAATCGCCAATCTCAAACTCAACAGCCGTCCCGGTTAAGTAGTCCCGCCGTGGGTCGTTTTAACCAAATCCACCACCTTTGCAATCGCTAAAGATCGAGATCTTGTCATCCCCCGAAAATCATTGTTGCGTAACGAGAAATATCATTTGTTGTTGCAAAAATCATTAACATCAGAATGGCTGATAAACCGATTCTAAAGCTCCACTCCTGAGCCTGCGGACTCACCGGCTTTCCGAATACGGCTTCGATCAGGTAAAACACCAAATGTCCGCCATCAAGCATTGGAACAGGGAAAAGATTAACAAGCCCAATACTGACGCTGATCAAGCCAATAAAAAATACAAATGGCCAGACTCCCATAGAAGCAGTCTCACCTGCAAATTTGGCCACACCCAGAGGTCCATGCAGCTGGTTTGAACGCTCTGAACCCAGGAAAACCTTGCCAATATAGCGCAACGTGGTTTGCGCCACGAACCAGGTGCGTTCCACGCCCTTGGAAAGCGCATCAACCGGCCCCAGTCGCTCAACTTTGTTGGGGTCCTTGGCCGCTTCATGCACAATGCCAATCAGACTCTGGCGCCTTGTGCTGCCAAACCCGTCAGGCAACTCCACAATCTTTGGTACAAGGGTGATGTTGAGCATCTGCCCTGCCCGGTCGACCTGCAACTGCAAGGGTTGAGCATCCTGCAACATCATTGCGTCTTGAATATCACCAAAAGTACGAATGGCCTTGCCATCAATGGCGCGAATAAAATCACCGCTTTGCAAGCCAGCAGCTTTGGCAGCGCCATCTTCAGTGACCGAATCAATGCGTGGCTCATTAACGGGCGTGCCCACAAACATGAAAGCTGCAGCAAATATGAAAATTGCCAGAATGAAATTAGCTATAGGCCCCGCCAGCACGATTGCCATGCGCCGCCACACAGAAGCGGCTTGCAGGGAGCCGGGAACCAAAACGGCATCAGCGGAGGGCAAACTTGCCGCATTGGCATCGCCCGCAAACTTTACATAGCCACCCAGTGGCAACAGACAAACCTTCCAGCGCGTTCCATACCGGTCATTGAACCCGAATAATTCACGACCAAAGCCAATCGAAAACGCTTCGATCTTCACGCCGCACCAACGACCAACCTGAAAGTGCCCAAGCTCGTGGACAAACACGATGACAATCAATGCCGCGATATAGGCCACGGCAGAAAATCCGATCACACCAAAAGGCACCTGTGCCAACACACTCATCGCTTCACTCCCATCCGCACAGTGGGTCAAGCCTCGCCCACCGATTTACCGAATCTTAACCACAAAGCACGGCTATTGAGTCAATATTTCGGCAGAATGGTTACCAGACCAGAAGCCCAAAGCTTTCGCGGCCTGCCGAATGCACGTAACCCACGACAGCTGCAAAGAAAACCACTGCCATCAAGCCATCCACCCTGTCCAGAATGCCGCCATGACCAGGAATGAGATTGCCCGAATCCTTGACGTTGAACCGGCGTTTCATGGCACTTTCCACAATATCACCACTCTGCTCGATCACGCCCGCCAAGGCAGCGATGATTGCCAAGGGAATATAGGACAGTCCGTTGATGAACGAGAAGACCAGCGATACGACAACCGCACCAAAAACTGCGCCTCCGAGCCCGGCCCAAGTCTTCTTTGGCGAAATGCGAGGAGCCAGCTTCCGCCCGCCAATCAGGCGTCCAGCAAAATAGGCACAAACGTCAGCAGCCCAGACCAGCAAAACGCACCAGAAAATTGCTGCCGTCCCAAATTCAGCATCCACCCTCAGCAGAACCAACGCCAACAAAGGCAGGCTCAGATAGAAAACACCAAAATAAGACCAGATTGACCCTTCACCCGTTTGCACAACACTAGCGACTGCCGAAAAAATCCACAAAACGAGGATGGCGCCACTGGCTGTATCAAGACCCTGGGCTTGCAGCAGAAATGCCGCACACAAAGCGGCGCAGGCATGAATGGCAAATTGCTTGTCATTTCCACCATGGACAATGTTGACCCATTCGCGCGCCATCACCACGCCGACGAGCCCTACTCCGAGTTGAAACCAAATACCGCCCTGCAGGATCACGGCTATGACCAAGGGAGCCAGAACGATGGCCGACAGGCTGCGCCGGCCGACATCGGCAAACTTGCCCGACCACAAGGGGTTCATGCGCTCTGAGCTTTCAGCCCACCAAAACGTCGGTCACGTCCGCGAAATTCATCAAGTGCGGCAGCGAGAATCTTCTCATCAAAATCGGGCCAGAACTCCGGCACGAAGACAAATTCAGTATAGGCACACTGCCACAGCAGAAAATTTGAAACCCGCATTTCTCCGCCGGTGCGGATCAATAAATCCGGGTCCGGCAAATCCGCCGTATCAAGCTCGGCTTCCAAACTGCTGGGCGTAATCTGGTCAACCGTCATCCGGCCTTCCGCCACGGCGCTGGCCAACCTTTGTGCTGCGCGCGCCAATTCCTGTCGGCTACCGTAATTGAAGGCCACGACCAGTTCGAGTTTGGTGTTTGCCGCTGTCAGCTTCTCGGCATCGGACAACATGGCCACCAGTTTATCATCAAGATCGACTCGGTTGCCGATGACGCGAATCTTGACGCCGGCCGCGTGAAGTTCGGCGACATCCTGTCGAATGAAGCGCTTCAGCAGGTCCAGCAAAAACAATACTTCGGCCTTCGGCCGCTGCCAGTTTTCGGTGGAGAAGGAATAGATCGTCAGAATTTCAATGCCAAAATCCGAGGCTGCCCGAACTGCGCGCCGAAGCGCATCAACGCCAGCCTTGTGGCCCGCCGACCGCGGCAACCCCCGTGCGCGCGCCCAGCGTCCATTGCCATCCATGATGATGGCAACATGCTTGGGGCAGAACATTTCGGCAGGCACACTCATCAATAGCCTCAAACCTGCATGATTTCAGCTTCTTTGGACTTGAGGGCCGTATCGATGTCCTTGATGGTGCCATCGGTCAGTTTCTGGACCTCATCAGCCTTGGTCTTTTGCTCGTCTTCGCCCATCAGCGATGCCTTCTCCAAAGCCTTCAACTGGTCCATGCCATCACGACGGACATTGCGCACGGCCACCCGGGCTTTTTCGGCATAGCCATGAGCCACTTTAACAAGCTCCTTGCGGCGATCTTGTGTCAGATCGGGCATGCGGAGACGAATGACCTGGCCCTCGGTTTGTGGGTTGAGCCCAAGGCTCGACATCTGAATGGCTTTTTCAACGGCAATCACGAGGCCACGGTCCCACACGTTGATCTGCAACATGCGAGGTTCCGGAACTGTGACAGACGCCACCTGCGACATCGACATTTTCGAGCCATAGGCATCAACTTGAATGGGATCGAGCAGGCTGGCCGACGCCCGGCCCGTCCGCAACCCGCCAAAATCATGTTTCAGGGCATCAACCGCGCCGGTCATCCGGCGCTTGATATCCTGGGCATCAAAAGCTTGTGGCTGGGCCATATCTATTCCTTGGGTACAACAGTTGTGTAGGTGCCTGAGCCTTGTAATACACGACGTACGTTTCCAGGCTCCCGGATGGAAAATACAACTACCGGAATCCCATTGTCCCGCGCAAGGGCGATCGCGGCAGGATCCATGATCCGCAGATCCTTGGCCAGAATATCGTCAAATGTGATGGTTTCAAAGCGCTTGGCCCCCGGCACCTTTTTGGGATCAGCGGAATAAACCCCGTCAACGCTGGTGCCTTTCAAAAGCGCATCGCAGCGAAGTTCGGCAGCCCGCAATGCGGCACCCGTATCGGTGGTAAAAAACGGTAGGCCAGTTCCCGCCGCACAAATCACCACCCTGCCCGCTTCGAGATGATGAACGCCGCGCGCTGCTGAATATGTTTCACAGACAGTAGGCATAGCGATGGCCGAAAGCATGCGCGCATCGAGCCCCTTAGAGGCCAAGACACCCTGCATCGCCAAAGCGTTCATCACGGTGGCCATGATGCCCATGTGATCTGCCGAGACGCGGTTCATCCCCTTGGCCACCCCAGCCAGACCCCGGAAAATATTGCCGCCACCAATGACCAGCGCCAATTGGACGCCAGAATTGACGCAATCGATCACTTCGTCGGCCACACGCCCGACGGTTTCAAGATCAATGCCATAGGGCGATTGTCCCATCAGCACTTCGCCTGAGACTTTTAGCAAGACCCGTTTGTATTTGATTTTGGACATGTTTTCCCCGGATGTGCAGGATCAATTTTGACCGCAGAATAGTCAGGGAATGTGATTCGCGTTAGGCCTATCAGACGGCCTGTTGTTGACGAAGGGCGCGCTCATTGTCGTTGAACTCCGCACTTTCACCAAGAACATGATCGATCATCTTGCGCCAGTCGTCGGGCAGGTCACCCCAATCAGGCATTCCCGGCATCGCCGCCTCCAACATTTCTGACGAAGGTTCGCGCAAGGCCTGCAATGAGGCCATGGCCATTGGCACATAGGCGCGCCAATCTGTCGAACCCTGAGACGTTGCAATAGACCGCGCCACGCGCACCAACATGGGATTCGAGATTTCAATTTCATCAGACATCGGTGGCCCCCAGAAAACCAGAAATTGTATCAAAGTGTCCCACAACCACTTTTGAACAAAATAACTATCGCAGAGAATCAACCCCGTTGCAAATGACTGTTTGATGTCGAGAGCAAATCATTTTGCTCCCAAGATTGATCACCGCATGTTGCCCGTATGGCCAAGGGAAAATCGCCCAGGTTGTGGCCAGACCGTGAGCCCGTGGGGCTCGATTCCAACATTAATTTTTGTGACTGCCCCCGTCGTCGTGTCAAAAGCATAGACCTGCCCGTCAAAGCGGCCAGCGAGCCAAAGCTCTTTGCCATCAGGCGTCACATTTCCCATGTCAGGGCTTCCCCCTCCGGGGATCGGCCAATTCGCCACCACCTTGTTCGTCGCAAATTCAATGACTGAAACGCTGCCCGGACCGCGCGGTCGGTCCGGCATGAATTTGGAACCGCGGTTGGCAACATAAAGAAACTTGCCATCGCGGCTGACATTCAAACCGTGCGCACCAATGCCAGTTGGAATAAAACCTGTCTCCTTGAATGTTGCCGCATCCACGGTGAACAGCCCGGCGTTAAACATGTCGGTCACATAAAAAGTCTTGCCGTCAGGCGACAGACGAATGTCCTGAGGCATGCCGGGTTTGGACAACACCAAAGCCGACACCAGCTTGCGCTGCTTCATGTCAATCTTGATCAAGCCAATGCCAACGCCACAGGTCTGGTTTTTACGTCCTGTCAATCCACGCGGCATGCCATTGAATTCGCAAGTCAGGATCAGAAACGAAAAGTCAGCGGAATAGTCGCCATGGTTCATGCCCCGGCAAATCGGAACAGCAATGGTGGATTGCAATTCAAACGTATGCGGATCACGAAATTCCAATTGCTTCAAGGCTTCAGCGACCACGATGGCAGAGGAACCATCGGGCGTAAAATAGATGTTATAGGGATCATTGACCGCGATTTTTGTGCCAGGCTTGCCGGTCTTGGGATCAATCGGAACAACGCTCCCATCTTTGGTTTGATTTGCAGTATTTGCAACCCAGATGGTCTTCATGTCCCAAGACGGAATGATGTGCTGTGGCCCGCGCCCAACCGCAAACTTGTCAACAACCTTGTGGGTCAGCGGATCAATCACCGTGACCGTGTTGGAGGAATGATTGGGCACATAGACACGGTACAAAGCATCTGCCGTCGCCGGGTTTGATTTACCCAGCAATGTTTCTGAATATATATTAATCTCAGCAGGCGCAGGCGTTGGTTGCAGCGTCTCAGATTGGGCGACTTGAGGCGTATCATCACAGCTGTGTGGGCAAGCCTCTGCCACAGCGGCCATGGCCACAATCGCAACTAAAGCAATTGAAAAACGCCAGATAAAATGCACACAAAGACTCCCACCAGACGACTATCTGGTCGCTTCAAATTTCCTGATAGCGGTTACCGTGCCTGACACGATGAGGTCAATACCAAGCTGGCCTAGTGCGGCAGAGGAACGCGCCGGGCTGCCGCCATAGACACCTAGCGTCAATGTCGTCTGGCCAACGTCTTTCATTTTGTCTTGCCGGACCATGTCAGGAACTGTGGCCAGCTCCAGCGAGGTATCGGCCAGAGCGGCATGCGTCCCGATTTCAGACTTGCTGATCCCTTGGGCTTCGAGTGCGGTGGCGTAAGGCTCTTGCGCCAGACGATAATAATCCCGGTCGGCCATCACCCGGGTGTCGCCAGCTTTCCATTTGGCATTCAACGTGTCAGCAACAGTGCTCAGATCACTTTGATAACCACCATGATCGCCGATAAATACAATGCGTTTGAACCCGGCATGTTTCAAACTGGCCGCAGTACTTTCCAGCACCTGTTCAAAAACCGCATCGCTCACCGTTAGTGTGCCTGGAAATTTCATATGCTCCGTGGGCGGATCAATTGCACCTTCGGGCACATAGGCAATGACCGGTGCCACAATGGCATCGCCGAGTCTTTCAGCGATGAGGCCCGCAATAACTTTGACCCGCGCATTGTGTTTGCCAAGCGCCATGTGAGGGCCGCTTTGTTCAGTGCCTCCAATAGGAATGATGGCCGTTGAACGTCCAGCAGCAATGGCGTCACGAAGCTCTGTCCAGGTCATGTCTTCGAGATAGACAGTGGACGAGGCCCATGCAGGCTGCCAGCTCAAGCCAAAGATCAGAGCCGCAATCCAGCCGATTTTAAATTTCAATTCGAGGATACCTGTGTCGATTGGGTTTGAACAATACGCGCATCTTCATAGCCTGAAGCAACGGCACTGTCCAAAGCCGACTGGGCATCGGAACTGTTGTCCAAAGGTCCTATCTGCACTCGGTAAAGCGGCCCATTGGCACCTACCGCACGGACAATCTGTGTGGGCCCGAAGCTCGCCAATTCCTGATAGGCGGTGTTGGCATTTTCTATGGAGTGGAACACAGCGACCCGTACAATAAACGCTTGAACAGGCTGGGGTGCTGGTGCTGGCGCCACGTCCTGATTTTGATTTGGTTCTGCAACTTGCTCGGCATCAGCCATTTGAACTTCGGCAATGGGAGTCGGCTGCGGATTAAAGGAACGGGCGGCGGCAACTTGAACGTTGCCTGATCCGCGGATTTTGGGGTTCTGGGCCATGGCGACGAGATCGCCTTTACTGGCCCCCGTGCTCAAAGCACCATTCATCGCCATTAAATGTTCGCCATGATCTTTCAGGGGTGCCGGGCCCAGATATTGAACGCGCACATGAGCGGTGCCTTTATTGCGATAACCAAGCTCGTCGGCCGCACGCTTGGAAACATCAATCACGCGCGTATCAACAAAAGGCCCGCGATCATTGACACGGACAACAACATGCCGATTGTTTTCCAAATTTGTCACCAGCACATAGCTCGGCAAGGGCAGCGTGGCATGGGCCGCGGTCAGCGTATTCATGTCAAAATATTCGCCATTTGCGGTCATCCGGCGATGAAAGGCCTCACCATACCAGGAGGCCAAACCTGTGCGATCATAATTTGGTTGTTCGCGCGGTGTGAACCAGCGTCCAGCAACCTGATAGGGATTGCCCACATAATATTTGCCGCCACCAAATGGAATTTTGCCCCCGCCGCGATAATAGGGGCTACCGTTTCCAGCAAAAGGGTCAAGTTTGGCGCTTTTGAAACCGTGGTGGTAGGCGCTGTCGGTGGCACCGCAGCCCGCAAGGAAGACGGCGCACAACAAAGTCGCAAACTTGCCAATGAGGGAACAGCGCATAAAAAACTCCACCTAACCGTTGGAGTTTTGAACCTTCATTATGAAATTCTGGTCAAACGAGATGGTTAAGCGATTGCTAACGGTCAGTTCGAGAGGCCCAGCCGCTCGACATTTTTCTTGGCAATGGCGATGCCCTTCTCTGCAGCCTTGGCATAGAGTTCTTTGGCTTTGGAAATATCCCGCGTAGTCCCCCAGCCCATCTCATACATGCCGCCCAGATTATTGAAGGCCCAGCCTTCGCCCTGCGCGGCAGCTTTGTCAAAAAGCTCAAAGGCCTTGGCCAAATCGCGGTCAGTGCCAGAACCTTTAAGATACATCACACCGAGATTATTCTGCGCAACGGCCAAACCCTGATTGGCGGCTTTTTCATACCAGCCAACTGCAGCCTTCTCGTCCTTGGCAATGCCATCACCATTTTGCAGCATGGTTCCAAAAAGGTTTTCCGATTCTGCATGGTCGTGGGATGCCGCCGATAGGAGCAGCTTGATGGCCGATTCCTTGTCCACCGGAACGCCCTTGGCACCCTTGGCGATCAGCCGCGCCAGACGAAACTGTGCCTCAAGATTGCCGCCCAATGCGGCCTGGCGATACCATTGCGCGGCACGAGCAAGATCAAGCTTTGCATCAACTCCGGCTTCAAGCGCTTCGCCCACGGCGAGCTTGGCGTCATTGTCACCGGCATTGGCCAATTGCAGTTTCTTGGCATAGGGAAGTTTGGCCAGCGTTTCATCAATTGAAAATGCCGGGGCGAGACCCATCAGGGCCAGCATCCCGGCAATCATCGATAAACGCAGCAGCGCTGACATTATTTTTTGCGATTAAAATAGAGGTCTTTGCAAAACACGATCCAGCAACCCTTAACATGAAGCTTGTCGCCATCGACCGTTGCGATTGCACCATAATAGGCACCGTCATCAGATGAATAAACGCGGCCACGCCACTTGTTCGGGCCTGCGGGAACCATGCCTTCAAGAACTGGCATGCCGATGAGATGACGCTTCTTCAAAGCGGGAGTGGGATTCTTGAGGTCGAGCTTTGGTGTGCCGTCACCGTTGTTGGGCTGTGGCAACCAGATCACATTGGCGCAGACGTTTTTATCGCCACAAGGTGAAGCGCGCACGATGAGTTGGCCATTGTCCAACGCCCAATCGGCATAAGGACCAGTGGGGTCGGCCTGTGCCGGAATGGCAACTGCAAACAGCACAACCGCGGCAAAAACAAACTTCAAAATCTTGTCGATCATCATAACCTTCCATCGCATAACTGTAACATTGCCCTCAACGTTCCGCTCCTATAGCATTGCCCAAAACAATTTGGGAGTGACAAGATGCAGTTGGTAGATTCCAGAAAGAGCACCCCGGCTTTTGACGCCGAGCAATGGCAAATGCGTGTCGATCTTGCGGCAGCATTCAGGCTGACCGCCATAAATGGCTGGAATGAAGCTGTGGCCAATCATTTTTCTCTCGCAGTTTCGCCGGACGGCAAAAAATTTCTGATGAACCCGCGCTGGCGTCACTTTTCAACAATGAAAGCCTCGGAACTTCTCTTGCTCGATAGCAACGACCATTCCACGATGGACCGGCCCGATGCACCCGATCTTACAGCCTGGAGCATTCACGGCCGCCTTCATGCGGCCCTGCCCCATGCCCGATGCATCATGCATTTACATCCAACCTATGCCACCGTTTTGGCGTCGCTGGCTGATTGTGAAATCAAGCCCATCGATCAGAATACGGCGCGCTTCTACAATCGGATTGCCATTGACAATAATTATGGTGGCATGGCCAACAGTGACGAAGAGGGAAATCGTCTCGCCAGTCTGCTTGGCAACAGATCAATCATGATGATGGGCAATCATGGCGTATTGATTTGTGCTGCCACCGTGGCAGAGGCGTTTGACATCACCTACTATCTAGAAAAATCCTGCCGCAACCTCATCCTCGCCTATCAAACCGGCCAGAAGCTCCACGTCATGTCGCCCGAGGTTGCCGAAAAAACCGCGCAGGAATGGGAAGCTGACCGCGAACAGTTCCACGCACATTTTGCCGAAGTGAAGCTTCTGCTGGATGAGGAAAGCCCAGGCTATAAAACCTGATCAGGCAACCGCGCGCAACCGCGCGACGTCGGCCTGAAGGCTTTCCAGAACGGGGGCAAGTTCAACGTCCTGCTTACCCGCGCGTCGCGCTTCAACTGCGGCGGCATCAGCCATCGCCGTCAACTTATCGAGGAATTCCGCGTAGGACTTTGAAGGGCTATCGAAAGGCCCTGCGACTTTTACAGGTGGTTCTTCACGCGGAAACCTTTCCAGAATGGCGTCGAGCCGATCTGACAGTCGCAAGACGGGCTCTGAGGATTGCAAAAAATCCACAAAAGAAATCGACGGATCAATCAGTCCGTCAGCGTGCTCAAAATTTGCGGCTTCTTCAAAATCTACTTGGGCTTTGCCACCAGTTTCACCAAGGTTCTGCAAAGCAGCCGATCTCGCCGCAATCTCCGCGGCTTTAAGAGCGGCAGCCTCTATTTCCGCCAGGGAGCGCAAATCATAATTCTGATAAAGTGCACGAAGGCTTTCACCTGCGTCGCTCAACATCCGTTCCACATTGGTCAGTGCTTCAAACATAAAGTCGTGACCAAGATCAAACTTGCCTTCATGCTTGTCGTAGCAATTTGTCAGCGACGACAAAATGCCGCCCGCTCGCAAAAGCGCTCTGCCCATTTCATCTGCCGGATGCTTCGTCTCACTCAAGATTGAAACCTTTCCCCAAAGCCTGCCCAACGCAAACATGTCCCCATTTGCGATTGTGAATTAATATGCGACAGGGAGTTAACGAAGGTTAACGCTCTATATTATATTGATATCGTTATGTTTTTCTAAGAACAATCCCACCAGCACGAAAACAATTCTGAATTCTCTGATTCTCTGAGCTGGTCATTGCCCCCTGAAAACCGTCGCCTTGGCCCTAGACGACCACCATGTCTGCGCTTATTCGTTGGCTATCCACGGAGCCCCCACCATGTACAAACTCGATAAAGAAACAATTGCAGATTTCAAGCGCGATGGTGCCTGCGTATTGCGCGGCCCCTTCAAGGATTGGGTGGAAACTCTCCGGGCCGGCATTGCCCGCAACATGGCAGAACCCAGCGCTGATGTAAAAATCTACACCGGCCAAAATGGTGGCGGACGGTTTTTTGGCGATTATTGCAATTGGCAACGCATTCCAGAATATCGCGATTTTATTTTCAATTCTGATGCGGCAAACATTGGCAAGGAATTGATGACAAGCAAGCATGTTCGCCTGTTTCACGAACACGTGTTGGTGAAAGAAGCCAGTGCCGATGTGGCAACGCCCTGGCATCAGGACCAGCCATATTATTGCGTCGACGGCGATCAAACCGTGAGCCTGTGGATTCCACTTGATACAGTCTCACGCGAACGCACCTTGGAATTTGTCGGCGGTTCGCAAACCTGGGGAAAATATTTCAGGCCGGAACGCTTCAACAAAACGCCGCTCAATGAAAATGATGGGCTGGAACCCGTTCCAGACATCAACGGCAATCGCGACAAATACAATGTTCTCGGCTGGGCGCTTGAGCCTGGTGATGCAGTAGCCTTCAACTACAAAACACTGCACGGTGCACCTGCCAATAACAGTGCCAGCACTCAACGCCGCGCCTTCTCCTTGCGACTGATGGGCGATGATGCACGTTTTGCCAGACGTGAAGGTGTCATCACCTCGCCGCCCTTCCGCGACGTGAAACTGCCCCATGGTGCCGTAATGGACGCGCCGGAATTCCCGCTGATCGGCTGATGATGTGAGTCTCGTCCCGGAAAACCGCACCCGCGGCATCCTGTGGATGCTCGCAACAATAGTCTGTTTCATTTCACTCGACGCCACGATGAAATACACATTGCAGTTTCTTCCGCTCGTGGAAGTCACTTGGGCGCGGTTTTTCTTTTCGAGCGTGCTCGCACTCGCAATTTGCGGACGCGATTTACCGAACCTCTGGCGCAGCGCCTCTCCGGGCTCGCAACTGTTTCGCTCGCTTCTCTTGATGCTCACCACTGGCTTTTTCAATGCAGGTGTCATGCAAGTCCCGTTGGCCACGGCCACCGTGTTGATGTTCATGTCACCGATCCTGGTCACGGTCATGTCTGCACTGGTTCTGCAGGAGCATGTGGGATGGCGACGCTGGGTGGGTGTCGCGGTGGGGTTTCTCGGAGCCATGATCGTCGCACGGATTTGGGAAGATGGCATGGGGATGTTCAACACAGGAACCCTGTTGTTGTTCATCGCCGCCATTTGCAATGCCAGCTACCAGATCTCCACGCGAAAACTGCGCGGAGACAAACCCCTGACCACACTCATCTACACCGCAGCAACCGGCACCATCGTCTCAACCGCAATTTTACCATGGCATTGGCAAATGCCCGACGGTCGGGAATGGTTTTTAATGGTATGTGCGGGCATTCTGGGGTGTGTCGGGCATCTATGTCTCATCCGCGCTTACCGGCTGGCACCCGCTTCAGTCATTGCGCCTTTTGCTTATTCCTCGCTCATTTGGGCGGTCGTCCTCGGCCTTGTCATCTGGTCCGACGTGCCACCGCTCACGACGATCATTGGGGCAGCCTTAATCATCGGGTCAGGTCTTTATATTTTCTTCCGCGAACGCCATCTCAAGGCCTCAGCCTGAGGATTTTGGATAAACCAAAAACGTTCCTGTGCCGTGCGCATAAAGCACGCCCTTGTCATCAATCACCTTGGCCTCAGCGGTCAGCATCGAGCGCCCAGCATGGAGGACCTTTGCCACCGCCAACAGAGGTCCGGATGAAACCTCAATCTTCCGCACAAAATTCACGTTGAGCTGCACCGTGCCGACACCGGTGCCGGCGGGAATCTTGGTCACCACAGCCGAACCAAGCGCGGTATCAATCAAGGTGGCGGCCCAGCCGCCATGCACGCGCATCATCGGGTTGTAGAACCGCTCATCGGGCGTTCCCCGGATGCCCACTTCGCCATCAGCCACCGACACCACAACCATGTTGAGAAGTTCACCCATGGGGCTCTCCGTACCCTCACGCATCAGCTTTCGAAGGAATTCGATGCCGCTCAGGCGCTGATAATCCTCGGCTATGCCGCGTGCAGTGGTGAGGTTCATTTTTTCTCCGAAAGATCGAACACATCGGGAATGACAATTCCCTTTTCCGCGAAAGCTCGAACAATGGCAAAGCGCAGATCTGATGATATATTTGCGGCCTCAAAAATATCAGCCACCTGCCCGCCCAATTCAAATTCCAAATATTGCGGAGCAAAGCGCGCAAGATGAATGACAGGCGGGGGGTAACGCATGACCTTGGCATGGGCCTTGGCAATCTCGTCCAGTGTCTTGGCTACGAGGTCAACATCAGTGCCGTGTTTCACGCCGACCAGAACTGAAAACCGCCCCAACGTGTCGCGGTGTGTCCAATTCTTCAAAGGCTCGGTAATCAAGTTGGAATTCGGAATGATCAAAGTGCCATTGTCAAAAGTCTCAATCTCGGTGGCTCTCACATTAATTTTCCTGACAATGCCCTCGCCAGTGCGCGTCACAATCCAGTCGCCCACCCGCAACGGTCGTTCAGCCAACAGAATGAGGCCGGATACAAGGTTGTTGACGATCGATTGCAGACCAAAACCGATACCAACGCCCAAGGCACCAGCGACAATCGCAATCGACGAAAAATCAACACCAGCCGAGCTGAGCGCAAAAGCAGCGGCCAATGCGTAGCCCAGATAATTGGTGCCGGTATGGATGGAATCTTTGACACCCTTGTGCAGCTCGGTTTGCGACAGCACCCGCCGATCAAGCCAGCTCGACAGGAAGCGTGTTCCAAGGATTCCCACAACGAACACGCTGATCAGGCTGAGAACAGTGCCTGGTGCTATCGAAACATTGCCAAACTTGAAGCCGCTGGCCATGCCGTTGAAGACCGAGCGGAAATCCACCCAGGTTACCGTCCACAGCGCCATCAACCATGGCACGCCAATGACCACCAGCAAGACATCGGCCGATGTTCTGAGCATCAAAGCCAGACGCGACAAGCCTCGTTCGCCAAGGCCTGTCATCCTTCGTGTATTGGTCGCCACCAGAGACAGAGGATTGGTCAGCGTGTCAGCAAAGGCATCGGCCAGATGATGAACTAGCATCATCATCACGATAACCAGAATCGTATCGAGGATCTTACCTGCGATAAACCACGCGAGTGCCACATAACCAAAAACCAGCGCACCCAAAGCAATCAACAGCAACAGCCACACGAGCGGCATCAGACTGATGAACCAAGTCAGATAATGCGGCTCCGGAACGTCAGGCGGCGGTGCAGAAGCCTGGCGCCGCAGCAACACCAACAGAAGTGCGGCGAGCCCAATTAGCAGGGCAGACGAAAACGCAGACTGGCCAGCCACCATGCTGAGCGGCAGCAAAAGTTGGCTTGAGAGGTTTGTAACTTGGGCGGTGAAAGATTGGATGAGTGCCGCCAGCAGCACAAAGATCGGAATGTTGCGCGCGGCAGAATTATCAACCGCAATCAACCGCGCTTGTGGATTGCCCGGTGAGGCAATAAGCCAAGACAAGCCGAACTGAAAAGCTGTGGGAGCCACCACCCCAAACAGGGCCTGCGTCAAAAGATCAAGGCGCTGCGTAGCAAGCCCCGACAGTGCCAAAGAAACTTGCACAATCAAAGCGAGGATGGACAACCCAACCACGATGCCAAACGCGCCCCAAACAACCCGCCACAGCCGGCGAAATGGTGAAAGCGGCACCAGTGCATCGTCGCGCGCCGGCAACCAGCCCGAAAAAGTAATATTGAGAACCCGGTAGAAAAACCAAAGTGCAACAAAGGCAAAGGGCACCACCAGCAACCCGAAAAAATTGGCCTGCGGCGCTTGTTGCTCCCACCATACAGAAAGCAATCCAACAACACGCGCACCAAACAAGGCTGCACCCGTGGCCGCATCACGCCATAGCTGGGGATTAAAAATGGATTTGTCGGCGCGGAAAATACGCTGGAAAAACTGGTCCCTTTGCAGGCCCGACACTTTGGTCGAGGTTTGATCAGTCTCAAGTGTCACCAGATCAAACTGCTTTTGGGCCGCGGTCAACCGGGCCAGCGTATCAACCAGTAATTTGCGCTGGAGCCCAATCGAGTCAGCCTCGGTTTGCCCATTGGCCGGAACGGGGCCCAACTGGTTCAGCTGCTGTTGCACATCCTTGACCGGTGAAGCGAGCTTTGCGGCCTCGGCCTGAGCATCGGCTCGCAACTTATCCAGAACATTGCGCTGGTCCGCCAGCTGATCGTCCGTCACCGTGTCTTGGGATAAAACGCCTTGCGCGCGTTCAAGATCAGAACGCAGCGCTGCCGCTTCATGCTCGGCATTGACAACAAGACTTGCATCAACTGCGAAGGCAGGTGCCGCATTCAGCACAAAAGCCGCAAACAGAATGGCGAGAAGGCCCCGCCACATCATCACACCAACCTGCTCTGGACCAGGGCCGCAGCCACAAAAGAAGCAAACAGCGGATGCGGCTCAAATGGCTTCGACTTTAGTTCGGGGTGATATTGCACGCCGATGAACCAAGGATGATCGGGATATTCCACGGTTTCCGGCAACAGCCCGTCAGGTGACATTCCTGCAAAAATCAATCCGGCCTTTTCGAGCCGTGCCCGGTAAGCCGTATTGACCTCATAGCGATGGCGGTGGCGTTCGGAGATTTTCGTGTCGCCATAAATTGCAGCAATGCGGCTGCCCGACTTCAACGCAGCATCAAAAGCGCCAAGTCGCATGGTGCCGCCAAGATCGCCGCCAGCCTTGCGGATTTCAAGCTCGTTGCCCTTCATCCATTCGCTCATCGTGCCGACAACTGGTTCCTTGGTCTCGCCAAACTCCGTGGAGCTTGCCAATTCGATTCCACAAAGATTTCGCGCCGCTTCGATGCACGCCATCTGCATCCCAAAACAAATCCCGAAATAGGGAACGTTATGCGTGCGCGCAAATGCTGCGGCTTTGATCTTGCCTTCAGAGCCACGCTCGCCAAAACCGCCGGGCACCAAAATGCCATTCACGCCCTCCAAATAAGGTGCGGGGTCTTCCTTCTCGAAAATCTCAGACTCAATCCATTCAAAATTGACCTTCACCTTATTAGCGATGCCACCATGAACCAGCGCTTCCTTCAGCGACTTGTAGGCGTCCAGAAGCCCGGTATATTTGCCAACGACCGCGATATTTACCTCGCCTTCAGGATGGCGAATGCGATTGCTGATCTCATCCCATTTTTCAAGTTCAGGCTTGGGCGCATTGGCAATGCCGAACGCGTCCAGAACTTCATCGTCCAAACCTTCGGCATGATAGGCGCGCGGCACATCATAAATATTGCCGACATCCAAGGCTTGGATAACAGCCGATGGTCTCACATTGCAGAACAGCGCAATCTTGCGGCGTTCGCTGGCTGGAATTTCACGGTCTGCCCGACACAACAGAATGTCGGGCTGAATGCCGATCGAACGCAGCTCTTTCACCGAATGCTGGGTCGGCTTGGTTTTCAATTCACCTGCCGTTGGTATGTAAGGCAGCAAGGTCAGGTGAATGTAAATGCAAGATCCGCGTGGCGCTTCCTGGCCAAATTGCCGGATCGCTTCAAAGAACGGCAGGCCTTCAATGTCACCAACCGTGCCACCCACTTCCACCAGCACAAAATCAAAGCCCTCGCTTTCGGCTTTCACGAAATCCTTGATCGAGTCGGTCACATGCGGAATGACCTGCACGGTGCCACCCAGAAAATCGCCACGCCGTTCTTTGGCGATAATGTCCTGATAGATCTTGCCGGTGGTGATGTTGTCGAGCTTATTGGCAGACCGCCCGGTGAAACGCTCATAATGGCCTAGATCAAGGTCCGTCTCGGCGCCGTCATCGGTCACAAAAACTTCGCCATGCTGATAGGGACTCATCGTGCCTGGATCAACATTCAGATAAGGGTCGAGTTTCCGCAGTCGCACCTTATAGCCACGGGCCTGAAGCAGCGCGCCAAGTGCGGCTGAGGCCAGTCCTTTGCCAAGTGATGAAACCACGCCGCCGGTAATGAAAATGTAACGCGCCATGGGAAATCACCCTAACCCGCAGTGCCGATGATTCGAAGCACTCGTTTCGCAGAAGTTGAGAATTTTGTGGAAAGCCGTGAAACCTAATGTTTCACGGAGCCCGCTCAATTGGTGGGGACCGCAGGTTTGCCGGTATCAAGCTTGGGCAGCAAGGCATCCCCCGACGGCGCAGCGCCATCAGCTGGAGCGGTCGTGCCACCGGCAGCCGGTGCGGTTTGACCAGCTCCAATCTGATCGGTGATTGAACTTGTCGTGTGCCTGTTGGCCAACATGGTCAAAGCCACTGAAGTTGCAAAGAAACAGGCCGCCAGAATTGCTGTGGCGCGCGTCAGGGTGTTGCCCACGCCGCGCGATGAAAACAGATTGCCCGAACCGCCGCCAATGCCCAAGGCACCACCTTCCGACCTTTGCAACATGACAAGGCCAATCAATACGACGGCAACAATGAGGTGGACGACGAGAAGAACTGTTTGCATGGGCTTTCCAATGAATTCGGACGCGGCTTTAGCCGTTAGATGGGGATTTGGCAACTGCCCCGCAAGGCCTGTTATTTGGCCGTGTCAAAACTATAGCGAAAGGTGCAGCAGGACGCCCCTTCCATGATGGTCTGCTTGCGCTCGAGCGTAATGCGCGGATCATAGCCCTGGCAAAACGTGCCGTCGCGGTTGCACGACAAAAGCGGGCCAATTTCGCCAAGACCCATCTCCTTGTAGCTTTCAGCATAGCGGCAGCGTGTGACATTGAAATCAAAGCGCTGATCGGTGGCCTCAAGAACATCAATTTGAAGGGCGTCATCGGCGGTCCAAAGATCAAACAACTTGATGAAATCGGCCATGGACGTGACCCCGCCCGGAGCCTTCTTGGCAAAAGCCGCCCCTTCGGCAATCGCCGCCTTGCGGATGGCGCGGTCCAGAATGGAGTCAGCCTTTTCCTTGCCAAGTTCCAAGACCATCTCCGCATGGAGCGGCCCCAGAACCTGGGCCTGCAACTTGCGCTTGGTGAGGGTTGGAATTTCGACCATGGCGGACATTTCTTCCCTTTTATTTCAGAACCTTAGACGTAGGCCTTGATAATTCCAATGAAGTCTGAAGCCTTGAGGCTGGCGCCCCCCACCAGCGCGCCGTTGACATTGGCAACACCCATAAGTTCGACAGCATTGGAAGGCTTAACCGACCCCCCATAAAGAATGCGGGTTGAAGGCCCCTCCTCGCCCATGACCTTGGAGAGATCACTACGAATATGGGCATGGGCCTCGGTAATTTCGGCCACAGTTGGCGTGAGCCCCGTGCCAATCGCCCAGACGGGCTCATAAGCAATGACGGTGTTGGCGGAGGTTGAACCTGCGGGAACCGACCCTTTGATCTGCTCAGTGATCACAGCCAGCGTCTTGCCGCCCTTGCGCTCATCCAAAGTCTCGCCAATGCAGATAATGGCAACAAGACCCGCCTTGTGGGCAGCCGTCGCCTTGGCCGCAACCATGGCGTCAGTTTCCTTGTGGTTTGTGCGGCGCTCAGAATGGCCCACAATCACAGCGCTTGCCCCCGCATCTTTCAGCATCAGCGCCGAAATATCACCCGTATGGGCACCAGAAGCTGCGGCATGGCAATCCTGACCGCCAAGCCTGATCTTCGAACCTTTCATGACTGACTTAACCCGGCGCAAAATGGTGGCCGGGGGGCAAATCATGACGTCACATTTCAGTTTCACATCCCGCAGCATGGCAGCGAGCAGGCGTGGCTCCTTGAGCATCGCGGTTGTGCCATTCATCTTCCAATTGCCCGCAACCAGCGAACGGACGTTACTCTGCGACATTTAAGACCCCTCAATTTTGAACTTCGCTTCAATAGCAAAGGGTCCCGCGAGTGGCGAGCGGAAACTCTCAAATCAACGCTATTCGCCAAAATTTGACAAAGATTGTGGGGATTTGCTCTATGGTGAAAATCTTGGCCGATTTGGGCCTGATCAAGCCTCTCTGAAAGGACTATTTGATGCTCGAGACGATGCGTAGTTTTGCCAAGGGCCGCATGGCTCAGATCTTGCTGGCGATTCTTTCCTTGAGCTTTGTCAGCTGGGGCGTTCGCGACTTTTCAGGATCGTTTCTTGATTGGGCCCTGTCAATCACCGGCTGGGGCCCGAAAGATCTGGTGCATGTTGGAAGCACGGTCATTCGCGCTGACGAATATACCACCGCCATGGAAAACGCCCGCAAGAACATTTCCGCCCAAAGCGGTCAGAATGTGACGCTGGATGATGTGCGCAAACTCGGCATCGACAAGCAGGTTCTCGACAGTCTGATTGAAGCTGCTGCGGTTGACGTTGAACAGAAAAAACTGGGATTGACAGTGTCCACTTCGGCCATTTTGCAAGACCTCGCCGCCAATCGGAACTTCCAGGACGCTGCGGGCAAGTTCAGCCCCGACTTGTTCAAACGCGCACTGGCTCAAAACAACTTGTCAGAGGCAAGTTTCGTTGCCGGCCAGCAACAGGCAATTTTGCGCGTCGCGATTACGGATGCTGCAAGCGGTCAGTTCACAACACCGAAAGTCCTGGACCAGGCGCTGGTGCAATACCGCGAACAAACCCGCGATGTTAAATACTTTGTCGTCACCGCCTCAGAAGCCGATGTGACAACACCAACAGATGCAGATCTGAAGGCACAATATGACAAGGCACCCCGGGCTTACACGGCACCGGAATATCGCTCGATTGTCGTAATGAAAGTCGACCCGGCTGATATTGCAGCCCGCATTCAGGTCACACCAGAAGAACTCACCGCCTATTACGATCAACACAAGGCAGAGTATTTCCAGCCTGAAAAACGCACCATTATTCAGCTCCCCTTCCCTTCGGTCGATGCCGCCCAAAAAGCCAAAGACCGGATCGCAAGCGGCGAAGACATCGCCAAGATTGCCGCTGAAATGAACTTGAAAGAAGCTGACTACACGCTGGCCGACAAGGGCCAAGAAGATTTCCTCGACAAGAAGATTGGTGAAGCCGCCTTTGCACTGAAAGAAGGCGAAGTCAGTGCGCCCATTCAGGGAAGCCTCGCTACGGCCTTGCTGAAGGCCGTCAAAGTCGCTCCCGAAACCCAACCAACGCTGGATGAGATCAAGGATAAGTTGTCTCAGCGCATGCAATTGGAAAAGGCCAAGGACGAAATCCAGTCCATCTATAATGCCGTGGAAGACGCCAGAGCCCAGCAGACGAAATTTGAGGCCATTGCAGAGAAAGCTAACATTCCAATTTCCATCGTGCCTGCGATTGATGCTGCTGGCCTCGACAAGGACGGCAAGGATATCGCCCTCCCAGCCAAGCCGGAAGTCTTGAAAGCCTTGTTTGCTACAGACGTGGGTATCGAGAACGATGCCCTCACCATCGGCGATGGCTATGTATGGTATGAAGTGCGCGAGGTGATCCCCTCAGCGCTGAAACCGTTAGAGGCCGTCAAGGATCAGGTCACTAAGGATGTCATTGCCGAGCGCGTGAGAACCGCCGCAGCCGACAAGGCAAAAGCTTTGGTTGAGAGAGCCAAGGCAGGGGCTTCCATTGACAGCCTCGCCGAAGAAGCCAAGGCCGATCTCAAGATTGCACCAGGTCTGAAGCGCAACGTGCAGACTCAGGAATTTGATGGTCAGGCTCTGAACGCGATGTTTGGAGTGCCCGACCAGGGTTTTGCTTACTCAGTTGATGGTGATGGAAAATCTGCACACATCATGCAGGTGGTGAAAGATTCCCAGCCTGCGGTTATGGCCACGCCGTCTGACGAGGTAAAAAAATTGCAGGCCGATTTCAAGGCCCGCTTGATGACCGATCTGCAAACTAGTTTGGTGGGTGCCTTGCGCCAAGGTGCGAAGGTTGTCATCAACGAAGACCTCTGGCGGCTCAACGTGGGCGGCAACCAGCAACAACCCCAATAAGGCAATTTGGCAATGCTGGTGCAACCCGACTACGAAAGCTTCGCCAGCGCCTACGAGGCTGGCCAGGCTCAGATTATTTCCACAAGATTGGTCGCCGATCTCGAAACTCCGGTTTCGGCGATGCTCAAGCTTGCCCGCACGGCGCGCTATTCCTTCCTGCTCGAGTCAGTTGAAGGCGGAGCCGTGCGCGGGCGCTATTCCATCATCGGCATGAACCCTGACGTGATCTGGAAGGTGGAAGGCAATCAGGCCTCGATCAATCGCAAGGCGCTTCACGAGGCCGATGGACCTTTTGCAGCAACAGGTCAGGAACCTCTGACCAGCCTGCGCTCCCTGTTGGCCGAAAGCCGCATCGCACTCCCCGAAACGTCTCCGCCCATGGCGGCAGGCGTGTTCGGCTATCTGGGCTATGACATGGTGCGGCTGATGGAAGATTTGCCAGCACCAAAGAACCAAGGTCTCGGGCTACCCGATGGCATGATGATCCGCCCCACAGTCATGGCGATCTTCGACAGTGTGCGCGATGAAGTGACTGTGACGTCGCCCATTTATCCTGATCAAGGCATATCGGCACGCGCCGCTTATGCCCGGGCCACCGAACGCATCTCGGATGTTGTTGATGCTCTGGATCGCCCCATCGATATGGCCTTGCGCCAGTGGGATGCCCCTCCCATGGCGGCTTCGCACTCCAACACCACGCCCGATGACTACAGGGCGATGGTGCTGAAGGCGAAGGAACATATTGCTGCGGGCGATATTTTCCAAGTGGTGCTGTCCCAGCGTTTTGAATCCGAATTCACGTTGCCGCCCTTCTCGCTCTACCGCGCCTTGCGTCGCGTGAATCCGTCGCCGTTCCTTTATTATCTGAACTTCGACAGCTTCGCGGTGGTGGGCTCGAGCCCCGAAATTCTGGTGCGCGTGCGCGATGGCAAAGTTTCAATTCGTCCCATCGCGGGTACACGCCGCCGTGGCGACACGCCGACCGAAGACAAGGCGCTCGCCGAAGAACTTTTGGCCGACCCCAAGGAACTGGCTGAACATTTGATGCTGTTAGATCTGGGCCGCAACGACGTGGGCCGTGTCGCCGAAATCGGTTCGGTGAAAGTCACAGACCGTTTCATCCTCGAATATTACAGCCAGGTGATGCACATCGTCTCAAACGTAGAAGGCAAGCTCGACAAGAATCATGACGTGATTGATGCCATGGTTGCAGGCTTTCCGGCAGGCACGGTGTCGGGTGCGCCAAAAGTGCGGGCCATGGAAATCATCAATCATCTCGAACACGACAAGCGCGGCATCTATGGCGGCTGCGTTGGCTATTTCGGCGCTGATGGTGAAATGGATACCTGCATCGTGCTGCGCACCGCAATTGTGAAAGACGGCAAGATGTATGTGCAGGCCGGCGCAGGTGTTGTCGCCGATTCCGTGCCTGAAAGCGAACACCAGGAATGCATCAACAAGGCCAAGGCCCTGTTTCGCGCCGCTGAAGAAGCCGTGCGCTTTGCTGGTCGGGCAGGACGGGCGCAATGATTATTCTGATCGACAATTACGACAGCTTCACTTGGAACCTCTATCATTATCTGGGTGAGCTTGGCGCTGACACGGTGGTCCACCGCAATGACAAGATCAGTGTGGGCCAGGTCATGTCGGCACGACCTGAAGCCATTGTCATTTCGCCGGGTCCAGGCTCACCGGGCGACGCTGGCATCATCGTGGACCTTGTCAAGAAAGCTTCGGGCGAGATTCCGGTGTTCGGCGTGTGCCTCGGATTGCAGGCGATTGGCGAAGCCTTTGGCGGCGAAATCATCCGCGCACCAACCCAGATGCACGGCAAGACCTCCGCCGTTCATCACACCAATGAAGGTGTCTTTGCTGGCATTCCGCAAGACTTTAAAGCCACACGCTATCACTCGTTGGTTGTTGATCGGGCGACACTGCCCGCTGATCTTCACATCACCGCCGAGTCAGATGGCATCATCATGGGCCTGCAGCACAAATCAAAAAACCTTCACGCCGTGCAGTTTCACCCCGAAAGCATCGCCTCGGAACATGGCCATCAGATCCTGAAAAACTTCCTCGATTTGGCGCATGTGAAAACGGGGAAAAAATAATGGCCGATTTCAAACCTCTCATCGCCAAGGTCGCCGCCGGAACGCCGCTCACCCGCGCTGAAGCGCGCGAAGCCTTCAACATTATGATGTCGGGCGAAGCAACGCCCTCACAGATAGCGGGCTTCCTGATGGCCTTGCGGGTGCGCGGCGAAACCGTGGACGAAATCACGGGTGCTGTTGAAGTGATGCACGAGAAGATGACACGCGTCAAAGCTCCGGCCGATGCCATCGACATTGTGGGAACGGGCGGCGACGCGTCAGGCTCCTATAACATCTCAACCTGCGCCGCCTTCATCACGGCGGGCACGGGCTTGCCCGTGGCCAAACACGGCAACCGTGCGCTGTCATCGAAGTCAGGCGCAGCCGATGTGTTGATGGCGCTCGGTGTCAAAATCGATGTGACACCCGAAAAAATCTCTGAGAGCATCAAGGAAACCAATCTCGGATTCATGTTCGCCCCCGCGCATCACTCTTCGATGAAGCACGTCGGCCCGACGCGCGTCGAATTGGGCACCCGAACGATTTATAACCTGCTTGGGCCCCTGTCCAATCCTGCCTCAGTGAAGCGACAGGTTACGGGCGTCTTTTCAAAGACTTGGGTTGAACCCTTGGCGCAAGTTCTGAAGAACCTTGGAACCGAATCCTGCTGGATTTGCTATGGCGAAGGCGGCATGGACGAGATCGTGCCGACGGGCACCACGTGGATTTCAGAATTGAAGAACGGCGAAATCCACAGCTTCGAATTGGCTCCCGAAGAAGCAGGACTGCAACGCTCCAAAATCGAAGACCTCAAAGGTGGCGACGCCGCGCATAATGCCGAAGCGCTGCGCCATGTGCTGGCGGGAAAACCGTCTGCCTTCAGCGATGCTGCCGTGATGACATCGGCGGCAGCACTGGTGGTTGCGGGCAAGGCCAAGGACATCAAGGCGGGTGTTGCAGCGGCGCGTGACGCGGTGAATTCCGGTGCGGCTGAAAAAACGTTGGCGCAGCTCGTGGAAGTGACAAACTCCTGATGGCCACCATTCTCGACAAGATCGCCGCCTACAAACGCGACGAAGTGGCGGCGGCCAAGAAAGCCGTCCCCGAATCCCAATTGCGTGATCTGATCGCTGCGCAAGCGCCACCGCGTGGATTCTACAAAGCGATTAAATCTCGAAAGGATGCCGGACACTACGGGCTGATCGCCGAGATCAAGAAAGCCAGTCCTTCAAAGGGCCTCATCCGCGCCGACTTTGATCCGCCTGCTTTGGCCAAGGCCTATGCAACCGGTGGCGCCACCTGCCTTTCTGTTTTGACCGACACACCCTCATTTCAGGGCGCACCAGAATTCCTGAGTGCCGCCCGCAATGCCTGCAACCTGCCCGCCTTGCGCAAGGATTTCATGCTCGACACCTATCAGGTGTTGGAAGCCCGCGCCTGGGGAGCAGATTGCATCCTCATCATCATGGCCATGGTCGATGATGCATTGGCCCAAGCGCTCGAGGCGGTTGCTTTTGCCCAAGGCATGGGCGTGCTGATCGAAGTGCACGACGATGCGGAACTCAAGCGCGCGCTCAAACTCAAATCCCCAATGATCGGCATCAACAACCGCGATCTCCACACCTTCGAGACAAAGCTGGAAACCACCGAAACCTTAGCTCCGATGGTGCCGAAGGATCGCATGATGATCGCAGAAAGCGGATTGTTCACGCCGGCCGATCTGGCGCGCCTCGCCAAGGTGGGGGCATCTACGTTCCTCATCGGTGAAAGCCTCATGCGTCAGCCTGATGTTTCTGCCGCAACGCGTGCTATTCTCGCATCATGAGCAAACTCACGCATCTTGATGCCATGGGCAACGCCCACATGGTTGATGTCGCCGACAAAGACATAACGGCCCGCTCCGCCACGGCCCGCGCCCGCGTTATCATGCTGCCTGAAACCTTGGCGCTCATCGCCAGTGGCACCGCCAAGAAGGGTGACGTTCTGGCTACGGCCCGCATTGCCGGAATTATGGCGGCGAAGAAAACCTCCGATCTCATACCCCTCTGTCATCCGCTGGCGCTGACCAAAGTGTCGGTTGATTTCACTCAAGGCGAAGGCTTCATCGATGTTGAAGCCACCGCCAAGGTTGAGGGAAAAACCGGCGTTGAAATGGAGGCCATGACCGCCTGTGCCGTGGCCTGCCTCACGCTTTACGACATGGTGAAAGCCGTCGACCGCGCCGTCACAATCACCGATCTCAGACTCGTTGAAAAAAGCGGCGGCAAGTCCGGCCACTTCAAGGCGGATTAAGATGGCCTTGACGCCCGTAGCCGAGGCCATGGCGATGATCCTCGGCACAGCGAAGCTGTTGCCGACTGAATCTGTAAAACTGCGCGAGGCTTATGGTCGCATTCTGGCCAAAGCCATTGTAGCGAAACGCGACCAGCCGCCCTTTGATACATCTGCGATGGATGGTTACGCCGCGCGGTTGCAGGACGCCACCGAGGGCGCCACCTTGAAGCTTGCCGGCATGTCGGCCGCGGGCCATGGCTTCCGTGGAACGCTAAAGCCCGGCCAAGCCATTCGTATCTTGACGGGTGCTCCGATGCCGAAAGGCGCTGATGCCATCGTCATTCAGGAAAATGCCACGCTGAGCGCGGACCAAATCACGGTCAACGTGGCGGCGTCGGCAAATCGGCATATCCGCAAACGCGGGCTTGATTTCAAATCCGGCGATGTTCTGGTTCCACAGGCCACGCGGCTGAACGCGCGCGATATTGCTCTGGCTGCCGCATCCGGAAATTCAATCCTCAGTGTACGGAGGAAACCCCGCATTGCCATCATCACCACGGGTGATGAATTGGTTGATCCCGGTATCAAGCCGCGACCTGACCAGATCTATTCCTCAAACAGCTACGCGCTGGAAACCATGGCGAAGGCCTGGGGTGCCGAGGTCAACAATCTCGGCATCATCCAGGATTCATTGAAGGCCACGAAAGCTGCCATCACCAAAGCGCTCAAATCCGCTGACCTGTTAGTCACCACGGGCGGGGCCTCGGTCGGCGATCATGATTTCGTGCAACAGGCCTTGAAGGAAAGTGGCTTCAAAATCGGCTTCTGGAAAATCGCCATGCGCCCCGGCAAGCCCCTGATGTTTGGCACCAAGGGGAAATGTTTGGCGCTGGGTCTCCCGGGAAATCCCGTCGCGGCCATGGTCTGCGCGAGGCTTTTCGTCTACCCCTTGCTCTGCGTCATGGCCGGAACCGTGGCTGACCAGCCCAACGAAACCGCCATTCTCGATGTCGATCTTCCCGCCAATGACGAGCGCCAGGATTATGTGCGCGCCACCTTGCGGCCTTTGACCGATGGCCGCCGCATGGTGAAACCCGCCGCTGTTCAGGATTCATCAATGCAGCGAACCTTGCGCGATGCGCAGGCCCTGATTGTCCGCCCGCCCCATGCCCCAGCGGCCAAAGCGGGCGATGTTGTTCCCCTGCTTTTGCTCGACTTTTAAGATCAGACCGCAAACACTTGCGGAACCAAGACAGAACATGTATAGGTGTTTTGTCTTTGTTCTGATTCAAGAGGGTCCCATGCTCACCAGAAAACAACTCGAACTTTTGCTGTTCATTAATGAGCGGCTGAAGGAAGAAGGTGTTCCGCCCTCCTTTGAGGAAATGAAGGACGCCTTGAACCTGCAGTCAAAATCGGGCGTTCACCGTCTGATCGTGGCGCTGGAGGAACGTGGCTTTCTGAAACGCATGCCCAATCGGGCCCGCGCGCTTGAAGTGCTGAAATTGCCTGAGTCGCATTCACCAAGCCTGAGCGGCAAGAAGCCCTTCACGCCCAACGTCATTGAAGGCTCTCTGGGTCGGGTCAAACCGATGCAGGCCGCCAATGACGGCTTACCGCGCGCTACAGCCATTCCAATGATGGGCCGCATTGCAGCGGGTGTTCCCATTTCCGCCATTCAAGACCACACCAGCAATATCATGGTGCCGCCTGAAATGCTGGGCGGCGGCGAGCATTTCGCTCTTGAGGTCAAAGGCGACTCGATGATTGAAGCCGGCATTTTTGACGGCGACACCGTGGTGATCCGCAAGGGTGACACCGCGGGCAATGGTGATATCGTCGTGGCGCTCGTCGACAATGAAGAAGCAACCTTGAAGCGCCTGCGCCGCAAGGGCGTGTCGATTGCCTTGGAAGCCGCCAACCCCGCTTACGAAACCCGGATTTTTGGACCAGACCGCGTGAGTGTTCAGGGCCGCCTCGTAGGGTTGTTGCGGAAATACTAGGGATTGGGCGCAGGAGAATTTCGTATCTGACTGACCTGCACACCTAGACAATAAAAAGGCCACCCGAAGGTGGCCTTTTCCATTTCGAATATCTGAAAGTTTAGCGCTTCGAGAACTGGAAGCAGCGACGTGCCTTCGCAAGCTGCAATGGCGAAACCTTCGATGCTCGTGAGAAATTCCTTTTCAAACATTCCAGAATCCACTGGCAAATAGATTTAAGCACTGCAAAAGCGTAAACTCAGATTTTAACAACGGCTGTTAAATGAATTAGACCGCGAGTAACGCAGTGTTTCTGGCGAGTTGCACGCCGCTAAAAGTCCCTGTCGCAGAGAGTGGTGCCTTTAATAATTCCCTGCTCTCGATAAGATAAACAGTGCCTATTGGTAACGGAATTTCTGATGTTTTGGGATAGCATTTACAAGCAATACATCGAGGGTCGGCTAACCAGAGCAATCTTGAACAGAAATTTTTCTGTAGTCGAAAACTATCTCAATCGAAAAGAACGAGTCCATGAGACCTTCAGGGTTACCCACTCTGATAATGCTTTGGTTCGAGGGGACTTGTTTGAAGTTGAGTTTTCACCTCATCACATCGCAATCCGCATTGGAGCAACAGAGGTCCATCCAGCACAAGTCATAGCCGATCGGCTTCCCGAGCTTTCCTCACTTTTCATGCTCTGTCGTCATGGAGGTGCAAATGGAAAGGTCTTGGTTTCTCTGGACGACAGCGATTCAATTCCAAGCGTCGCATTTTGCTCAAGCTTCGCCGACAGCTTACTGATTCCTGATTTTGAGTACCTGCGGACGCACGCCTATTCTGGCCACGAACAGATTGTCAAAAATCACGCACCCGATTGGTCGCACCGCAGACCGATGGCGATTTGGCGAGGCACGACCACAGGCAATGCTTTAAAAGGAGACTGGCGCAGCTTGCCACGTGTGCAGCTATGCGAAATTGCTTCACAGCGACCCGATCTCTTTGATGTTGGAATATCAAGCATAACGAGACTTGAGAATGCTGTCGAAGCGGCAAGGGAATTGGCATCGAAGAAATTGATGCGCGACTTCATGAAGGCTGAGCGTTGGGTCAAATATAAGTACCACATAGATATAGATGGGCACTCCAACGCATGGAGCGGCTTCTTCACGAAACTAATGACAGGATCACCCGTGCTCAAAGTGGCTTCCATCAGCCACTTTCGACAATGGTACTATGATCGCCTTGAGCCTTTTGTAAATTTTGTACCAGTGCAAACAGACATGTCAGATCTGACCGAAAAACTATTGTGGCTGCAGGCCAATGACGACAAGGCTCATGCCATAGGCCAAGCTGGTCGAGCCCTCGTGTTATCCCTTGTGTATGAAACCGAACTGGCGAAGGCACGTGACGCAATCATTTCTATAACTAATGGAAATTAGTTCTGCACCCCTGCTAATCTGGTTCGAAATTCTTTAGGCCTGTGACCGACAGGACCAATGCTCCTCACGAACGCGCACCTAAAATTAGTCCCAGGAAAAACAAAAAGGCCACCCGAAGGCGGCCTTTTCCATTTGATCTGTTTGGAAGCTTAGCGCTTCGAGAACTGGAAGCGGCGACGTGCTTTTGCGCGGCCATACTTCTTGCGTTCCACCATGCGGCTGTCGCGCGTCAGGAAGGCACCCTTCTTGAGCGTTGGACGAAGCGCAGGTTCAAAGCTGCAAAGAGCGCGCGAAATGCCATGACGCACGGCACCAGCTTGGCCTGAAAGACCACCACCGACAACGGTGCATTCAATGTCCATTTCCGACATGCGGTTCACCGCAATCATCGGCTGTTGAACCAGCATGCGCAAAACCGGGCGGGCGAAATAGGCTTCGATGGCCTTGCCGTTGACAGTGATCTTGCCTTTACCGCGCTTGATCCAAACACGAGCGACAGCGTTCTTGCGGCGGCCAGTGGCATAGGCCCGGCCCTTGGCATCGATCTTTGGCTTCACGGGAGCAGCAGAAGCGGCAGCAGCAGCAGGCGTTGCAGCCATGCCCATCGCAGCGCCCAGATCGGCGAGTGTTGTTGCGTCAGCCATGATTAGCCCCTCACTGCGTTTTTGACGTTCATCGCTCGAATGTCGAGCTTGACCGGATTTTGTGCTTCATGCGGATGCTCAGCGCCTTTGTAGATGCGCAAATTGGTCATCTGCTGGCGCTTCAACGAAGCACCGGGCAGCATGCGCTGTACGGCGAGTTCCAGGACGCGCTCAGGACGCTTGCCATCAAGGAATTGATGGGCCTTGCGTTCCTTGATGCCGCCCGGAAAGCCAGTATGCCAGTAATAAGGCTTGTCCTGGCGCTTCTTGCCGGTGAAATGGATCTTCTCGCAATTGATGACAATGATATTGTCACCACAATCCATGTGGGGCGTAAAAGTGGGTTTATGCTTGCCGCGCAGGCGATTGGCGATAATGGCCGCAAGGCGACCAACAACCAAACCTTCAGCGTCAATCAGCATCCACTGCTTTTGAATTTCACTGGCTTTCGCCGAGTAGGTCTTCATGGGCTATCCTGATTAAAACGGGTTCAACAAAAACGCGTGAGAAACAATCCCCACGCGGAATGGCCAGCTGATAGTCAATCCACCCGGCACATGTCAAGAAAATGTGGCAAAAAAGGCCAATTTTCTTGTGTGGTTTCTGAATACCACATCATTACAAAATCATTGCTTGAAAGCACTGGATGAATCGTACCTCCTGAGTTACAATTGCGCATCGGAAGGTTTTGCCATGGCCCACTTGCGTTTCACACTTGCCTCCTGCGCGACAATCGCCTTGTTTTTGATTGCCGGCCCAGGGATTGCCCAGCAATCCACCACAACCACGGCAGATCAGGCAAAGTCCGCGGCACAAGTAGCCCCCGCTGATCCAGCAAAACCTGCAGATGCGACAAAGCCTGCTGACCCCGCAGCAGCCACGGACACAACAAAGCCGGTTGATCCGAGTGCCGCTGACACTGATGGTGGAACGGGACCAGACGATATGAGCATCGGTGAAATTCCCGATGTTCAAACCGAGGAACTTACCCCTGAGTTGGCCAAGAAGGCGCTTGATGGTTACGCCATGGTCCATGTGAAATATCAGGACTCGCCGCTGGAAGATTATCAGGACCTCCAGGAGTTCGTCGACAAGGACCCGAAGGGCAAGGAATTCGAGACTGACATCAAGAGCTTCGGATTCAACAACGTCAATGACTGGAATCTGGCTGTTACCACGTTGAGCTTTGCCTACACCAATATTCTTGACGACCAGACCGGCGATCTCAAGCAACAGATGGACGAGATCAACGCCGACAACACCATGGCGCAAGACATGAAAGACCGGATGATCAAGTCACTCAAAGCCATGATCCCTTCCGACAACAACAAGAAAATCGCCGAAGACCTGATCAAGGATGCGACTTATGGCGAGAAGATCAAGTTGCTGGAATCGTCTGAAGAATAATTGCAACTTGTCGCAATGAACCACGATTTATATCCCGCCGAATATCCGCGCGATGTCTTGAAGACAGTCAAGACCATTGCGGTGGTTGGGGCCTCCGCCAATGCGGCGCGGCCGTCACACGGGGTTATGAAATTTCTCATCGAGCGGGGTTATAACGTGATCCCCATCAATCCCGGCCAGGCGGGAAAAGAAATTCTAGGCCGGAAGGTTTTTGCTACTTTGGCAGATGTGCCCGTCGCCATCGACATGGTCGATATTTTCCGCGCCAGCGAGGCGGTAGCGGGCGTGGTAGATGAAGCGCTTGCTCTTTCCAATAGGCCGAAAGTCATTTGGATGCAGCTTGGCATTCGCAATGATGAGGCGGCCCAAAAGGCAGAATCTTTGGGGCTGACAGTCGTCATGAACCGCTGCCCGGCAATCGAGTTGCGACACTAAATGAACCTTTATCACTGCGACGGATTTTGGTTCGATTCCCGTCTCAGAGAGGAACAATTGAGGTCCGAATGATCAAGTCCCAAACGCGTTACACCAACATCGCAATCCTGCTGCATTGGACAATCGCCATCCTCATCATTTACATGTTGTTCTGGGGCGAAGACCTAATCCGCAATGATGAGGGCACATTCTATCCTTCGATGCATGCCTCAATCGGCGTGACCATTCTCGTTCTGTCAGTGTTTCGTCTGGTTTGGCGCTTGATGAACCCACCGCCACCTCTTCCAGGCGGAGACCATGGCTGGCAGGCCAAAATTTCCGACGCCACGCATTGGCTGTTCTACGCTTTGATGATCGCTATTCCCCTGAGCGGCATGGCCGATTTTGGCCGACACCTGGTGCGGCACTCTGAACAGGCGGGTGCCACGATCTTCGGTCTCTTTCCCGTTCCGCAAATTCCGTTGGCCTCGCTTGGCGGCCTCCATGGAATTCTGACCAAGGTGGCGATCGGCCTGCTCATTCTTCACGTGCTGGCCGCGTTGAAGCACCAGTTCTGGGATAAGGACCGGTTGATCAACCGTATGATCCCACACTAGTCAAATAAAGCATCAACCCTGCATTGCCGTTTGGCGGTGCAGGTTCCACAACGCCGTGATCAAAACCACCATGGCCCCCAACTGGTGCACCAACGCCAAACCCAAAGGCGCATGGGTGAGCAATGTGAAAATTCCCAAACACACCTGCCCGAATATCACGTAAAGCACAGCCAACGACGACACCGAAAACACCCGCATTCCGTGCCACAACGCTAAGCCAAAAATCAGATAAGCCAACATCCGATGATCAAACTGCACGGTCAGTGCATTCTCAAACAAATTGCGCCAGCCAGGTTCCATCACAGACAGGCCTTGGGGAATCAAATGGCCATCCATAAGCGGCCAGGTGTTATAGCCCTGCCCCGCGTTCAGGCCGGCGACGAAGGCACCCGCAGCCACCTGCAGCACAATCAGTCCGGTCAATCCGAGTGCCACCCATTGGTCAAGGCTGCGTGGCCGTTGATGGCGCGTGGAAATAGAGCCCATTGTCCAAACGACAGCGGCAAGCAGAATGGTTGCAAGTGTGAGATGCGCCGACAAGCGATATTGGCTGACCTCAACGCGGTCTACCAACCCTGACGCCACCATGTACCAACCCAGGGCTCCTTGCATCCCGCCCAGCACGAAAATCCCGAGGAGTTGCGGTAGAAGCCTGCGTTCGACTTTGCGAGCAATCAGGAATCCCACCAATGGCAGAAAAAATACGACACCAATTGTGCGACCCAGAAACCGGTGCGACCACTCCCACCAGAAAATGAATTTGAAGTCGCCAAGCAACATGCCACTGTTCTGAAGTCGATACTGCGAGGATTGCTGATATTTTTCAAACAGAGCTTGCCAATCTGCATCATTAAATGGCGGCAAGGCCCCCGTTACGGGCTGCCATTCCGTAATCGATAGTCCGCTGCCCGTCAGCCGCGTGGCACCACCCACAACAACCATGGCCACAATCATCACGGCCACAAGCCCTAACCACCAGCGCATCCAGCTGGCGGCCTTTCTGCCCGGATCAAACTTCATCAATTCCTGTTCGCTCATGCCGCCTGAATAAGGTTTGAGGCCTCCCCTCGCAAGTGCGACCACGCCGCAGTCTTGGCACGGCACCTCCACACCGCTAAAACCTCCTGATGAAAATTCGTCAGCGCAAATTTATCGGGATGATCGCCACCCCAGCCGTGATGGCCCTGTATGCCCTCATCATCAGTGCCGTAGGCGCCATATTTATTGTGGGCCACGGCACATATCTTGAGCTGCCTTTTTACATCATTGCCGGCCTAGGGTGGCTGCCCCTGATCATGCCGATCATCCGCTGGATGTCAAAGCCCGATCCAGTGTGATCAATCCAAATGGATGGGGCTGAACTTGTTGAGAAGCGCGGTCGGCAACCCCGAAATCAACGCATCCACCAGCACACGCTCTTGATAACGGCCCGAAATCATGATGCGTGGAAGGCTTTGCATGTGTTTCACATCCTGAGGCCAGATCACGCCCTTGCGCGTGGTAACTGAAGCGACAAATCCCGCCTCCTGCGCCATGACGAACTCGCGCGAGCCCACCGTGGGCGGATCGCCATAGGGATAAGCCAGAAACTCAACAGTCTGCCCGAGTTCACTTTCAAGTCTCGTCTTGGAATCTTTGATCTCCGCCCGTGCATCCTCAGGACTGAGCATGGCCAAGCCAAAATGATTGATCGTATGGGCACCAATCGTGCACAATGGACTCTTGGCAATCTCACGCAATTCATCCCAGCCCATCGCCACACCCGCGCAATAAGCCATAGGGTCGATTCCGTGCGTCAGCGCCAGAGCATCAACCAGCCGGCGTTGTTCGTGCTGATCGATAAAATACAGGAACAAGAATAATTTGGTGAAGGCTTCATCCTTTTGCCGAACGGTACGGCAAGTCAGATCGAAATCCCGCCCTGCGAGCGTCACCCTTAGGTGATCTGTTGCGCCAACGATCTGCTCCAATGTTCGCCACCACAAATTACAGGTGCCATCGGCAATCGCAGGAGCAACAAAAATCGTGTAGGGGCAGTTTAGCTCCTCAAACACAGGCTTGGCATGGATGAAATTATCCTTATAGCCATCGTCCAAAGTGAAAACTGCCATGGGTTTGTCGGAAGCTTGGCCGGTTTTCAACCGCTCAGCCATTCTGGCCAACGAGACCGTCTCAAAACCCCGCTCGCGCACCAGACCAATCAATTCCCGCAGAAACTCAGGGGTAACTTCAATCTTGCTGTTGGGAGCAAATCCTTCTTCCAAACCACCGCCAGGGCACACCTGATGGAGACAAAAAATGCTGCCGATGCCCTGAAGACGCCCGCGCAGCAAACCTGTCAAACCAGAGCCTTGCAGCACTTTCAACGCGGTCCTCAATGCAATGAGCTTGGGATTGAACATGGCCCAGCTAACCAGTTTTAAACGCTGGCAGCGCGTGGCAAATCGGCACTTGCTTGTTCGACTTCAAGACGTCTGATGAGTGTGGCTTTCACGCCCTTGCTATCGAGAATCTGCATGGCGGCTGCCGCATCCCGCAACCTTGGAGCAGACGCCAACATGATAGCCACATCGGAGTTCGCAGCACTTGCTGGTGACGCGGGATTGGCTTCCCCAAGATGCAAAATGATGACGGCATAGATGCTTGAAAGGGCCTCGATGATCTGACCGAGACGCTGTTGCACATTTGCCAGTGCCTCGACGTCCGAGCCCAATCCAAAGCGCATGGCGTGGGCTTGCGATTGAGGATCGCGCAGTACAACTTTGGTAAAATCAGCCTTGCCACCAAGCAGGTCAGAAAGTCCCGGACCAGACTGTAATCCAAACATCATGTCAAAGCCGCTTTGGCTCGAAGGTGAAAGATCAATCGCAATCACCTTGGTTTTGGCACCAGCCAAAGCCCGCGCCACCGCAACGACAGCCATGGCGGCATTGGGCGCCGTTGACCCGAGGCTCATCACGGAGAATGTTTTGAAGCCATTTTGAGTTTTTAAATCCATCATTGCGCCACCGAGCGCCTTGGCACCCTCGGCTAACACGCTTTGCTCATCGGCGGCCGCCTGATCGATCATGGCAACACTATCTGCGGAAGTGAGTGCCGATGGAAAGCCTTCATACGCCATTGCGGGCTGTGATACGGCAGGCATCAAAGCATCGAGATTCAGGGTTGGAATTTCACTGCCCCGATCCAGAGCCTGGTGCGCTGGGTGCTTCCGACCAGAAACGGCCACGCTTCCCACAGTCTGGGTGGAGACAGACATAACCGCGGCCAAAAACGCCAAACCAACGCCCATCATCAAGCCCGCCAATGTCGTCAACATCATGATCGGACCGGTCTTTGGAAAATATGGCGCAGGTGCTGGTAACGCCTTCTGGATCGCACGCGCCATGCCAGGCTGTAGATTCATGTCTTGGCGCGCACTCACATCGGCATAACGTTCGAGCAAACTCTCGAGCAGCTTGCGATCAGCATCGGCATTGCGCTGCAACTCCTGCAGTTTGACATCGCTGATGTTGTTGTCCGACTCTTGGCCCTTCAGGCGATCAAGGTCACTCTTGAGAGAGACCGCGCGCGCCGTCGCAATCTTGGCCTGGCTTTGCAAGCTGTCGACAATCTTCAGGGCCTCGCGTCGAAGCTGGTTATTCACATTGTCGAGATCGGCCCTTGCCCCCACCATTTTCGGATGGCCGGGAAGATAAGTCGCGGACAGTTCAGACAGTCGGCGCTGGGCCGCCACCTGGGCCTGTTTCAGATTCTGGATGAGTGGGGAGTTCAAAACATCAGATGAGGCATCAATAGAACCGGCGGCCAACATGCTTTTGATTTCGCCAACGCGGGCCTGTGCCTCACCAGCCGCAGTTTGAGCCACGATGATCTGGCTGTTCAATTCTGAGATCTGCTGGGTCGATAATGTCGAGCGCTCGCCTTTCAACAAACCGGCCTCGCTGCGATACTTCTCAACGGCACTTTCGGATACCGAAACTTTGGTCCGCAAATCAGCGATCTGCTGGGTCAGCCATTCCTGAGCGCGGCTGTTGGACGCCGTACCCGCTTCACGCGTGGAGAGCACATAAGTGTCGGCAATGGCATTGGCCACATCAGAAGCAATCTGCTTTCCACCGGCAGAGAACTTGATTCCAATAACGTTTGAGTCAGGCACTTGATAGACGGTCAGACTCTTATCCAGATTTTTCAAAGCCAATTCCTGTGGCGTGAACAATGCGGGATCATCAGAAAAATTGAGTGCGACGAGAATCTTCTTCGGCAAGCTCAACCCTTGAATCAGAGGATTGAATTCCGGATCTTTAGCGAGGTCCAGCTTGTCCACCACGCGGGCCTCAATATCTGCCGATTTAAGGACGGAGACTTGGCTCAGGACTACTGTTTTATCGACAACGTCGGGCCGCGGGTCTGATTGTTGCGAGCTTGCTTTTTCATAAGGTGTCTGCAGGTTCTCGATGATCACCTGCGCTTCACTTTGGTAGGATGGTTTGAAAACCACAAGAACGGCCAGTCCCCCCAAGATGCCAATGATCGTGGTGGCGGCGATGAGCAGCTTTCGCTGCCCGATGCCTTTTAAGATTTCTGCGAGGCTCACACCTGCAATTTGCTCGCCCATCTTCTCGACCTGACCAATTGAACTTAACCGTCGATATGACCCCGACATGGTAACCAATTGCTTAAAATCGGCACTTCGCCACTTAAGATATTAATAACCATGTTTGCATATGTTTCGGCTTGCACAGGGTTGACCTGCGGGTGTTGTGAAAGAGTTTCGTATGCGTGTGTTGCTTTTGATGATGGTCGGACTTCTCCTCAACGGTTGCGTTGGCGCCTGGGAGGCAAATGCGCCCATGTCACCACCGGGCGGCACCGGGATTTCCGCAAATGGTGCTCTCGTCGAGGGGCCAGACGCTGTGTCCTCAATCTCGCAACTCCCCCAAGGCAATGCCCAAGGTCCACTCCCGCCGTTCGGAACGCGCGGACACGCATCGGCCTATGAATTTGCCAGTGGCTATCGTGTCGGTGCAGGCGACAAGCTGGCCATTCGCGTTGCCGGAGAACCCGACTTGACCGGCGAATTTCCGGTTGATGCCTCAGGCGCCATTTCCATGCCTTACGTGCAATCCGTCACCGTGGCTGGAATGACCACGCCGCAGATCGAAAAACTGGTTGGCGATAAACTGCGCAGCAACTATTTGCGCAATCCCCAAGTCTCGGTTCAAGCCACCAGCCTCCGGCCCTTCTACATTCTGGGCGAAGTCACGCTGGCCGGATCATACCCCTACCAACCCGGCATGACTGTGCAAAACGCCGTTGCTATTGCTGCCGGCTATAGCCCCCGCGCCGACAAGGGCGAGGTTCTGCTCACCCGCCGCAACGCCACGGGCACGATCACTTTTAAGGTTCCCCTCACCACGCAAGTTTACCCCGGAGACATCATTTCCGTGCGAGAACGCTGGTTCTAAAAGCTGGTTGGAGAAATCCTTGCGAATCCTACACGTTCTGCGCGCGCCAATCGGCGGCCTTTTTCGCCATGTCTGTGACCTTGTAAAAGGCCAGAACGCGCTCGGCCATGACGTCGGCATCATTTGCGATTCGACCACTGGCGGGTCAAATGCCGAGGCCGCAATCGCTGAGATCGCCCGCCTTTGCAAGCTTGGCGTAGTGCGTCTGCCCATGTCGTTGAAACCCTCCTGGGGAGATTTCGCCTGCATCCGCGAAACGCGGAAAATCGCACGCGACCTCAACATCGATATAATCCACGGGCACGGTGCAAAAGGCGGGCTTTACGCCAGATTGGCAGCAAAATCGACCAAGCGTGGCGCTGTATATACCCCCCATGGTGGCAGCATTCACTACAATTGGTACAGCCCCTTTGGTGCCATTTATCTCGCAACAGAAACCTGGCTTCGGCACGACACGGCGGGCCTCGCTTTCGTCTGTGAATATGAGCGCGAAATCTACGACCGAAAAATCGGCACAGCGACTGTTCCCGTCAATGTCGTCCACAATGGCATCTGGAAAGATGAATTCCGAAGCGTACCACCACCGGCCCATGCCGCCGACATTCTGTTTGTGGGCGAAATGGTCAACCGCAAGGGTGTGGATATTCTGCTCCGCGCCATCGCGGCACTACGACCCAGATTGAATTTGACAGCAGCAATGGTCGGAGACGGGCCAGAACTCGACGACTACAAGGCGCTGACGCGAGAACTTGGTCTCGATTCCCAAATATCCTTCAAGGGCCGACTTGGCATTGCCGACGCCCTGCCCTTGGGCAAGCTCTTCGTGTTGCCTTCAAGGCTGGAGTCTTTTCCCTATGTCGTGCTTGAAGTGATAGCGGCGGGTCGACAGATCATTTCTGCGGATGTTGGCGGATTGAAAGAAGTTCTGCCCAACGAGTTACTCTATGCGCCGGACAGCGTGAGTGCCCTCGTTGCCAAGCTACAGGACGTCGCTGAACACGGCAAACGCTATCAGATAATTGCCGCTGCCTTGGGGGCAGACGCTCCAGAAAATTTCAGTGCTGAATCAATGGTTCAAAGCATCACGAACTTCTACGCATCGCTGAAATAAACCATTTGTTTACCATAATTTCAGGCTGCCTTGAGACAGTTTAGCTCTGGCCTCCCGCTTGCTCATTCTTAACCGTACGCGATACGGCGTCTCGATTTGAAGCAGGCCATGAAACACCAACCCGAGAACCTCGACCAACCAGCGGGCCTTGATCTCGCAAAGCTATCCGAACCGGACGAAAAATCTGCGGGTTGGCAAGTCCCAGACTCATCGACCCGGTCGAACGCACCCTTCATCTCGGTAAGGCCCTTACGCGCCGCAGCGCGCGTGCTCGACCCCGTGATGTTGCTGGTGGCAGCATTCGTAACGGCGCTGTTTTATCCTGGACTCTCCGAAGTCACGGTCGGCATGGCCCATTTTGCAACAGCTGGAACAGCAGCACTTCTTCTTGTTGCAGTCTATGAATTTGCCAATCTCTACCGCCTCAACGTCTTGCTCACGCCTGCTTATGAAATGCCGCGCATGTTGGCCTCTTGGATGGTCGCGTTCGCACTGGTGTTTGGCGGCGTATTCTTCCTACAAGCCGGCATTTTGGTGTCGCGCATTTGGCTTGTGAGCCTTTCAATCGATGGCTTCTTTGCAATGCTCTGCGGACGCTTCATTTTTGCGGCTTTGCTGCGACGACTGAACAGCAATGGCCAGCTGAATCGCCGCGCGGTATTGGTCGGCGGCGGCGAGCCCGCAGCTCGCGTCATGTCCGTCTTGACCGAATCCCCTGACAGTGGCGTCAACCTGGTGGGCTATATCGATGATCGAAGCTCAGAACGTCTCGGCAAAAATACCCACGGACTCACGCATTTGGGCACGGTCGACAACCTGATTGATTTTGTCCGCAATACGAGAATTGAAACCCTCATCATCACCTTGCCGGTTCCCGCAGAGGAACGTCTTCTGCAGATTCTCAATCGGCTGTGGATTTTGCCCGTCGACATCAGGCTCAGCGCCCAAGGCCAGAAGCTCCATTATCGCCCCCGCGCCTATTCCTATATCGGCAACCTTCCCTGCCTTGATCTCTATGACAGGCCTCTGGGTGATTGGGGTCCGTTCCTCAAAATGGCAACTGACAAGACACTCGCAGCCCTCGCTCTGCTTCTGCTCTCACCGGTTTTCCTGGGCGTGGCATTGGCCGTTAAACGCACCAGCAAGGGACCTATTTTCTTCAAGCAGAAGCGTTTCGGTTTTAACAATGAACTGGTTGAGGTCTATAAATTCCGTTCGATGTTTATCGACCAAACTGACGCCAACGCGATGAAGCTTGTCACCAAACATGATCCGCGCGTCACCCCAATCGGTCGTTTTATCAGGCGCACCAGCCTTGATGAATTGCCCCAGCTTCTGAATGTCTTGAAGGGCGATCTGTCTCTCGTAGGACCACGCCCCCATGCCACACAGGCAAAGGCAGGTGAACAGCTTTATGAGCATGTCGTCGACGGCTATTTTGCCCGCCACAAGATGAAACCAGGAATTACCGGCTGGGCCCAAATCAATGGCTGGCGCGGCGAAACTGACACGGCCGAAAAAATCGAGCGCCGCGTCGAGCATGACCTCTATTACATCGATAACTGGTCATTAACCTTCGATCTTTACATTTTGGCAAGAACACCATTCGCCCTGCTCAGCAGCACCAACGCCTATTGAGCCAAGGCATCCAGTGAACGTGTAAGCGCCAATCCGTCGGGCCACAGTGACCGCGCGCGAGATAGGGAAATGACTTTGACTGTCCAGCACACCCTGTCGCAAAACCCCATAAGCTTTAGCGCCACACCGTTGTCACACCTGCAATCGCTCGTCGTCTGGCTGATGTTGGTTTCGGCCTTTTGTGTGATTGTTGAACCAGCACCCAGCGATGCAATTTTTGTCGGCGTGCTCCTGGTTTTTTCGAAGTCCGGATTGACGTTTCGCGCAGCAATTGCACCCATGGTGCTGTTTCTAATTTTGTATAACTTGGGAGGCTTTATGAGTTTCCTGCAAATTGCCTCTGACGATAAAGCAAAGCTGTTTGTCGAGACATCGGTTTACATGGCGGTCACCGCCGTATTTTTTTCAACTTATGTCTCAGAGGATACGCTCCGCCGGGCCGCATTGGTCCGCAATGCCTTCATCATTGCCGGGGTGCTGGCGAGCATCTTTGCCCTTGCGGGATATCTGAACATCGGAGGATTTGTGGGTGGCGCCCCCGATTTTCAAAGCCATATTGCGGCCCAGAACCGCGCTGTTGGCCTGTTCAAGGATCCGAATGTTTTTTCTACCTTTGTAATTTTCCCGGCACTTTTGTTGGTGCAGGGTTTTATGTTGGGTGAACAACGCTACAAACTTATTTCAGCGATTGGCCTTCTTATAATTTTGGCAGCCCTTTTCCTGGCTTTTTCACGCGGGGCCTGGATCAGTTTCATTGCCTCTGCTGTGCTGCTCGCAGGCTTCACCTATATATTGGCGCCGCCGAGCGCAATCCAAATGCAGGCTGGCAAAATGCGAATGAGAATCTCTCTGTTCGTTATCATCGGGTTCATGCTGTGCTTGGGGATGTTGGCTGTTCTTCTGTCGTTTGAGCAAGTTCGTAATCTGTTTTTGGATCGCCTCACTTTGATCAAAGAATATGATGGCGGGGAGACCGGACGGTTTGCCAATCAAGTCAACAGCATTCCTATGTTGCTGGTGCGTCCGCTGGGCTTTGGCCCGCTGCAATTTGGCGAGATTTTTCGTTTTGCCCCTCACAATGTTTATATCAACGCCTTCAGTTCCTATGGCTGGCTTGGCGGAATTTCTTATATCACGTTGATTGTTCTGACTCTGTGGGTCGGCTTCAAATCCATCTTCACCAGAACTCCGTGGCAAAGCTTCGCAATCGTTGTGTTCTGTCCGTTGCTGACGACGATTTTCCAAGGAATTCAGATCGACACCGATCACTGGCGCCACTTCTACTGGTTGATGGGTCTGACATGGGGCTTGTTCTCCGCCAACATCGGATATGTAGGAACAACTGCCCGCCGAGCCTCACGCGTCCAGTCCCTTCAACCAGCCAGATAGCGAAACTTCAGTTGAGATTTTTTCAAAAAATCGGCGCGAACTTGCCCAAACAGATATTGGGCCCGGGCCTCATAGCACTCGCCATCAAAATGGCAGGTGCTGTTTTGGCCTATGGCATGATCGTGGCGCTGGCCCGCATGATGACCACGGAAGAATATGGCCGCTTTGCCTTTGGGCTCAATCTTTCAATCATTGCAGCAACACTGGGTGGTTTGGGCTTTCCCACGGGCATATTGCGCTATTGGCCAAAGTCCATTGTCGCCAGAGATTCTGCTGGCGCGCGAGGGGTCGTCAGCATGGGCTACCGCTATTCTGTAGCGATGGGCTTGGGTCTCCTTGTTCTTGCATCTGCGGGCAGTATCATTGTTGGCACGATCACTGGACATTTCCAGATTATGCAGTTCCTAGCGATCGGCATTCTCGGTCTCGCCATCAGCCTTGGTGATTTCTCGTCCAATCTTTTGCGCGCTCAGGGAAGCACATTGGTTTCCATGTTGCCGCGTGACGTGCTGTGGCGAATCTTTACGGTACTAGGTGCTGGCCTTGTCTTTTCGACGGGCTATGCGATCACAGGCCCAATTGCCCTCCTGATCTGCATGTTAGTCTTGGCGGCTCTCACCTATTGGCAATTCACGCACATCCGCAAAAACATGCAAAGGCAACTGCAGCCTTCGCCCACCCGAAGCAATTTTTCCGAGATCCGGGGAAGCCTCATTCCGCTCTGGGCTTCAAGCGTGGTTTTCGCGATGATTCAACAATTCGATGTGGTCGTCGTGGGATCGCTCTTGGGCAATGCCGAAGCCGGTGCCTATTTCGCTGCCCAAAAGACTGCGGCCCTCTTGAGCCTCGTGTTGATCGCCGCCGGCCTCGTTGCAGCGCCCAGCATGTCGGGGCTTTATCATGCGGGAAAATTGGCGGAGCTTCAGCGACTGTGCCGTTCCATGGCGGGCGCCATTGTCGTGGTGACTGCAATTGGCTTCACACTTTTGGCACTCGTTGGAAAATTCTTGTTGGGACTTTTTGATGCCAACTTTATCTCGGCCTATCCGATTTTGATGATCGTCGCCGTGGGCACGATGATCGACGCGGTCTCCGGCCCCAATGCCTATCTGATGCAAATGACCAAATATGAAACGCATTATTTGAAGATCATGGCCGTTTGCTATGGCCTGGTTCTGGCGGCCCAGCTCATCCTGGTCCCACGATGGGGCGGCATCGGTGCGGCGGTGGCGTCGGCCGCTGGCGTAGTGTTGTGGAATGTTTGGGCGATATACATTCTCAGGAAAGATGCGGGCCTTGACCCGTCGCTGCTCTCTTTGGTTTTGCCGCCAAGAAAAGCCGTTACACCGTAAGGGCCGTTGCGTGGTTTGGTCAAATGGTCGGAGCGACAGGATTCGAACCTGCGACCCCTAGTCCCCCAGACTAGTGCGCTACCGGGCTGCGCTACGCTCCGACTGGCCCGCGATCTAGCACCCCTTTTCACAAACTCCAAGCTTTTCGAAAACTAGCGAGATTGGACCAGTAACCAAAGCAGATCAGCTCTCTTTCCCGTCAGGCGCTGGGCTTGCGAGGCCAGCATCAGGCCTCCCGCAATTTCCGCTATTATCACGGCATAGCCGATCCCGACGACACCGAGATTTCTGGCCAGAATAATGGCTGACGAAATCAGAATGACGACGCCCGTCACAGCGGCAAGTGCTGATCGCGTCTGGTAGCCGTGAATTGCGAGCAGTGACTGGTTCATGCCGGAAATGGCGCGGATGACTTGTGCCCCCATGCAAATCACCAGCAACTCATAGCCAACTTCATAACTCGATCCAAAAAGGCCCAGAAAATATCGGCCCAGAAAAACTGTACCTAGGAGGATGACAAGTGACGCACCCAACATCATGGCGTTCACCTGAATAAGAATTTTCCGCACTTGGACCTCATCCCGTACCGTCAGAGCGGTGGTGAGGTCCGGCAGGATGAATTGTTGGGACGTCTGCAAGACATAGCCTGCAAGTCCTGCGAGTCTGACGCAAACACCAAGAATTGCCACATCCCCTGCCATCAAAACAAAACCGCCGACAAGTGTCACGATGTCAGCAAACATTGTCGCCACGCCCGCCGTAATCATCATTGACGACGCGCGCAGCCGAACGATTTTACTGAAGCGAGGCCGTGTTTCACTCCAGTTCGCAAGGGCCAGCCGATCACGGCCCATGGCAATCGCCTGCCCGATCACAACCAGGATATTGCTGGCGACATAAGCAACAAGCACGGCGAGAAGACTTAAATGAAAACCCGTCAGGGCAGCACATGTCACAAAGAGAAAAAATAGCCCCGGCCGCACCAATGAGTCAGGGACAAACGCCATGGCAAACTGCTTCAGTCCATTGGCAATGGCACTGTTATAGCGCAACAACCCCGAGGCCCCGGCTGTCGCCGCGCCGAAAATCATTGCTGTTTGTAAGGCCCATCCCTGTGGCACGAGAAAAACTACACAGATAATCAACGCAAGAAGCAACAGATTCAAAAACAGGAATTCCCTGAGGAAAATGCCGTGAAAGGCCTTGGCTGCGCGTGGAACGCCCAGCGCCTTGATCCGTGGCAGTTGCGTCAGAGCCAAATTAGGATAGCCAGCCGTCACCAGAAGTGAAGCAATGGCCGCAACCGACATGGTGAGAAAAACAACGCCGACTTCGTGCGGATCAAGCACTCGCGTCAGGGCCAATTGCGTCAAAAGCCCGATGGCGGCACCCCCAAAGCGCAACCCCACAGTGCCGAGCATCAACTGAAACATTTTGGCGAGAGTCATAAGTCTTATCCTCGCCGCCCATCGCCCGTCGGGCTCATCTCAATCAGCGTGAGACCGGATCAAGCATTTTGCGCGCATCGCCCAAATCCCTGAGTGCAGCTTTGAGTGCATCTGACTGGGTCGAAGATAATTTGTGAATGACTTTGGGTCCATCGCCAATGTCGCGCGCCAAAGGAGCCTTGCCAGGACGCGGTGCAAATTTGGCAGCCCCAGGAGCAGGCGCACCTTCTCGCGCCAGATCGCTCTTGCGTGGCATGACTTCGCCACGCCCAATGCCGCTGACATAGGCAGCGCCCTCTTCCTTGAGGATCAGCTGCACACCGCGAATGGTGTAGCCTTGGCTGTAAAGAAGCTTGTGAATGCCTTTGAGCAGTTCAAGATCAGCGGGGCGATAATAACGCCGCCCACCGGCGCGCTTCATCGGCTTGATTTGGCCAAACCGCGTTTCCCAAAAGCGCAAAACATGTTGCGGAACATCAAGTTCCTCAGCAGCTTCACTGATCGTGCGGAATGCATCCGCTGATTTTTCGAGTATCATCTATTGTCCCCCGGCATTCAATTCCGGTCAGTCTTCGGTTCCCGGCTCTTCGCCATTGATGATGTTCTTCATCATCTGGCTGGGCCGGAACACCAGAACACGTCGTGGCGTAATTGGAACTTCTTCACCGGTTTTTGGATTGCGCCCAATGCGCTGGCGTTTCGAGCGAACGATAAATGTGCCGAAGGACGAGAGCTTGACGTTTTGCCCCTCAACCAAGGCGTCTGATACCAGATCGAGCACAGAATTGACCATGTCGGCTGATTCGCTTCGTGAAAGACCAATGTCACGATGCAGAACTTCGGTCAGGTCGGCGCGGGTCCTCGTTTTTTCGCTCATGTGAAACCCCGTGATTGCCAAAACACTCTATTGCGATGGCCCCCAGTCGTCAATACAAACTATGCGTTCTCAAAGACTTAGATACAATTCTTAATAGCGCGCGAGGCTGGCGCCCCAAGTGAACCCGCCGCCCATGGCTTCCATCAGCACAAGCTGGCCCCGTCTGATGCGCCCGTCCTTGACGGCAACGTCAAAAGCCAGCGGAATTGAAGCCGCCGATGTGTTGCCATGCCTGTCTAGAGTGATCACAACGCGCTCTTCCGCGATTCCCAATTTCCTTGCTGTGCTGTCGAGAATCCGCCGGTTGGCTTGATGCGGAACAATCCAGTCAATGTCGGCAGCTTTCAAGCCAACTTCGGCCAACACCTGCGCCATCACTTCAGCCATATTCACGACCGCATGTTTGAAAACCTCACGGCCTTCCATGCGAAGATGGCCCACGGTCTGCGTGGTTGAAGGCCCGCCATCAACATAGAGCTTGTTGCAATAGCGCCCATCAGAACGAAGTTTAGACGCCATGATCCCGTCTTGCGTTTCACTCGCCGAAAGCACAAAGGCCCCGGCGCCATCGCCAAACAACACACACGTCGCCCGATCAGTCCAATCGAGAATCCGCGAAAATGTTTCCGAGCCAATGACCAGAACATGGTGCGCCTGCCCGGCCTTGATCATCGCATCGGCGGTGGTCAGCGCATAGATAAATCCCGAACAAACCGCCTGAACATCAAAAGCCGCACCTTGCAAAATTCCAAGGTCTGCCTGGACCAAAGTTGCAGTCGCTGGAAATGTGTTGTCAGGGGTTGATGTCGCCAGAATAATCAGATCAATGTCACTGGCATTTATGCCGGCATGGTCCAAGGCGGCCTTGGAAGCTGCAACGGCAAGACTGCGCGTAGTCTCGCCTTCACCCGCAATGTGCCGAGCCCGAATGCCGGTGCGCTCGACAATCCATTCATCGCTGGTGTCCACCAGGCGTGTAAGATCATCGTTGGTCATCACGCGCTTGGGAAGCGCGGAACCCACGCCCGAGATCACACTCCGCAACATTTACACACTCACTCCGCTGCCTGCGCCGCGCCCGGCATTGATTGCTGCGCCATCAGTTTCTGAACCTCTGCAACATCAGCCGTGATCCGCGACACCAAACCATTCCGTACCATGTCAACGGCGACATCAATAGCCGTGGCAAAGCCCAGCGCATCAGTGCTGCCATGGCTTTTCACCACAACACCCTTGAGGCCCAGAAACACCCCGCCATTGTGTTTGCGCGGGTCCATGCGATCGCGCAGCGCATTGAACGCTCCCGAAGCGAACATGGCGCCAAGGCGAGACATGAATGATGAACGGAGTGCGATGCGCAGGAAACTCGAAATCTGTTTGGCCGTGCCCTCGGCCGTCTTCAGCGCCACATTGCCTGTGAAGCCTTCAGTGACGACCACATCGACCTTGCCCTTGCCAATGTCATCACCTTCCACAAAGCCTTGATAGCGCAGCGGCAGCTTCAATTCGCGCAACCAACGCCCCGCTTCCTTCACGTGCTCATTGCCTTTGACTTCCTCAACCCCAATGTTGAGAAGTCCAACGGTCGGATGTTCAATACCAAAGAGGCACGAGGCCATCGCTTCACCCATCACCGCAAATTCCAGCAACTGGCGGGCGTCAGCGCCAACCGTCGCACCGACATCCAGAACAATGCTTTCGCCGCGTTGCGTGGGCCACACCGCAGCAATCGCTGGCCGTTCAATGCCGTCCAATGTGCGCAAGATGAAACGCGACATCGCCATCAACGCACCCGTATTGCCAGCCGAGACAACCGCCTTGGCATCACCCTTCGAGACCGCATCAATGGCCAGCCACATGCCACTTTTGTTGCGGCCACGGCGCAGCGCTTGACTGGGTTTGTCGTCCATCGCAACCGAAATTTCCGCATGACGAATCTCAACACGTCCCTTCAGACGTTGCTGGCGTTCAACCAGAGGAGTAATTTGCGCGGCATCGCCAAAAAGCAGGAAAGACAATTCGGGATGACGTTCAGCCGCCAGCGCAGCGCCTGGAATCACAACCTCCGGCCCGGCATCACCGCCCATGGCGTCAAGCGCGATGATCATCTTCTGGGGCATGAAAATCTATGATTCCTGTGTGAGGCAGTTCGGCCACAAAATAGTGGCTTATGGGCTCGAAACAACTGCTAAATTTTTGGGCTTTCTGGCGTTTCAACAGCAGCAAACTCTTCGCCCGGTTGGCGTGGATAGGGATCAAGTTCCAGGCCCAAAGTCTCCGCGACCAACTCGCCCAGATCCACAAGCCCATCAACAATTGGATCAGCTTCGTCGAGGACAGGATCAACGGTTGCTGATGGCGGCAGAAAAAACCGTTCCACTTCAAATTTCTGAATCGCGTTGAACACCGCAAGACTCACCACAGAAACCTGATCCATATTGGCCTCAACGCTGCCCGTCACTTTCAAACCGCCGCCGCGCCATGGCACGGCCAGAAGCCTCGCTTTCAAGCTGTTCAAGGCAACCAGATCAAACCGTTTGGCCAAAGCCACGAGTTCTCTGGCTTCTGCAGCAAAAACCTCATGCGAGCCCTTGCGCGGCACCCTGTCAACAATCAAGGGGCGGGAGAATTCCAAAACAATTCTTTGCGGTTGCTTCATGAGAACACCACCTGCCCTGCGATAATCTTTTCAGGTTGCTGAAGCCGCAAGGCCTCCAATGCCTTTTCCATATAGTCACGTAAGGCCGAAACATTCCCCGGCAGGCCTGCATAAACGTTACGGGTCAGTGCCTGTTCAATGGCCAAAGCGCCCTCTGCCCTCGCAAGTTCATAAGCTTCAACGCGCCCGCCGAAAGCTTCCGCCATGCGCCGCACCTTCTTGCCAACCGACAAATCTCCCGCACCCATTTCGCGGATGGAGCGATCCATGTCGGCAAAAAACAAGGCGCTCAACGACTGCCGAAACTCCAAGGGCTCTGTCCGCAAGCGGTCGAACACCAGATAAAGATGCAAGACGATCATGTCAAAACGTCCATCTACGGTGTCAGGCACAGCCCATTCAGCATAGAATTTCGGTTGCCGCGCCGCCGCCACAATCGCTGCATAAAGCGCTTCTGGCTGTGGCCGCGTCTTGCCAAAAAAACGCGAGAAGATCATGGCCTTGCTCCTGCCGAGAAGCCGGGGCAAAAGGACGATTGAAAAGAGATTCCGGAGTTGAGTTGCAACATGGCTTTTAGGACGCGGTTCACCAATAAGGTTTGGATGGCAATTTTGGCATTGCCTCTGGCCAGCCTTATGGCCGCTTGCCAACCCGATATCAACCACCGCGGATATTATGCTAAACCCGGTGCCATCAACCAGGTTTCGGAAGGCATGTCCAAAACTGAGGTCGAAAGCATCCTGGGCTCACCTTCAACTACTGCTTCGATAAATTTTCAAGGCGACAGCTATTACTATATCACCAGCATCACCAAGGGCCGCGCCTTCCTGGCGCCCATCGAAACCGATCGCGAGATCATTGCCGTGCGCTTCAATAAGCAGGACCAAGTTTCCGGCCTTGCCCAATATGGACTGCAGGATGGCCGCGTGATCAACATCAACACGCGAAAGACGCCGATCGTCGGTTCTGAATTCTCGCTCTTGGCAGAGTTGCTGAAATCCACGCCAGGCGTAAGCGCAGACCCTGGCAGCCTTGTGACCCGAGACAGGAGCCAGTAACGGCCTCTCTAAAATTCAGATTACGTTGCGCCTTGGCCACTTTAGGCGGGGAATGATAATCTGAAACGCGCGACCGACGGGGGCCAAAAGACTCCCTACAACCGTCTCCAGCGCGTCATCTTCATGTCCAAGCCCATAGTTGAATTTCTCACCAGGCTTTGGCACATACAGTGTTCCAAACGCCCAATCCCAGACCGACAGGCAGTAGCCGAGATTTTTGTCGAAATGGGCGGGGTTGGTGGAATGATGAACCTGATGATGGGCCGGTGCCTGAATGATTTTGCCCAGTATCCCCGTGGCATAAAATGGCAGTTCAGAATGGCGCAAGTGCAGAATGGTATACCAGAACGCCATTGAGATATAATTAGCGCTCACTGGATTGACGGCTTGGGCGCCTTCACCGAAATACCAGACCATCGGGCCCTGCACGAGACAGGAGGCTCCAAACATGAGGATGGGAAACAGCGCGATTTCCACGGGGTGCTGACGCCATTCAGTCAAGGGCGTCAAAACTTCCGCCGAATGATGAACCTTGTGGAACTCCCACAGAGCTGGAATTTTGTGCATGAGGAAATGCGAAAACCAATAGCCAAGCTCCACCGCCAGAAACGCCAAGAACATCGTGGTGCCTGTGACCAGCCAGCTTGGACCCGTAGCGACCTGTTGCGGCCCAAAGGCAGTTTCCAAAACGGAGACCGTTCCCTTGACGGTCAGAATCGTCGTGCCGCCAACCAACAAGACCTGCAACAACAGGTAATAGACGCCAACAAAAAACAGCTTTGCATCAAGCTTGGTCGACTCATGTCGAAATAGTCGGCGGGGCATGACCAGTTGAATGGCCGCCTTCACCGAGAGGCGTTTACGTTTGTTCAACAATTGAAAAAGCACAACGGCTGTGATCGCCGCCCCCAGATAGGTCGGCAGGTAATATTGCGAGCCCTGCTGCATCAAATAATACAGCGGAAACAGAACAAAACTCGCGATATCTGAAAGTGAGGGCATGGGCACAAAACCAAAACGCGGGGAAAATTCCCCGCGTTCGGATTGAAAGGCTTTTGGCTTAACGCCCGGTTAAGGCGTCAATCTCAGTTATACATGCAGTCTTCGTAAACCCGGCGATAGACTGCATCGCGGTGCGGGCTGCTTGACGCTGCACCCAACAGGCCGCCACCAACAGCGCCGAGCGCAAGCCCGGTCACAATGTTGCTGCCGCGGCCACCGCCGGTAATTGCGCCAAATATGCCGCCAGTCGCAGCACCAGCTGCAATGCCCGTGCCGACAGAGTTGTTGCCAGCGCGGTAGGCTTCATGGCGAGCCACAGAGCGGCAATATTGCGATTTGCTGCGAGCAAAGCTGAAATCTGAGGTCGAGACCAAAGTGGCTGCACCCAGTGCAATGGCGAGAATAGTTTTAAATGTACGGTTCATGTCGTTCTCCTTGATTACAGGTGAGTCTTGCTCAACTTGCTGTCCTTTCTAAGGCAGCGAATATGAACCGAAGATGAACTATTCCAATCGTTTGGGGAAGCCTTCAGCGCGCAAGTCAGTTTTCAGCACATCTTCCAGAAGTTTGGCAATTTGGGTGGATTGGGCCTGCCCACCATACGCGGCCTTGCCCTTAACGAAAGTCTGGTTAGTCAAACTGGCCAAATCGAGCGGCACCCCAAATTCCTTGCCAAAATTCATCGCGAATCCAAGGTCTTTCAGCGCCAAATCCATTGTAAAAGCAATATCATAGCTGCCATTGAGGATGAGTTGCCCCTCAGTTTCATGAACAAAGCTGGTGCCGGAACTGGCGGCAATGGCCCGCCAAGCCTGGCCCAAATCCAGCCCGCCGCGCTTGGCAAGCATCAAGGCCTCGGCATCAGCCACGAGATGGATGAAGGCCAGCATATTGGTAATAACTTTAATAACCGCCGCGGAGCCCAACGGGCCCATGTGAAAAATTTGCTTGCCGATCGCCCGCAAAGCTTTTTCGTGCATTTGAAAAAGATCTGAGTCGCCACCCACCAGAACCGTAATTTCGCCGCGCGCCGCCAGATGAACACCTCCAGTGACCGGGCATTCGAGAGTGCGGATGCCACGCCCCTCTGCCATCGCGGCCAAGCGCTTCATTTCATCACGACCATTGGTCGAGTTTTCAATCCACGTGCCCCCGGGTTTCAAACCCTCCAAAATCTGCAACAGAACCTTTTCCGAAATCAGCGGCGAAGGTACACAAGTGAACACATGGTCAACTTGAGCGGCAAGTTCCTTGGGCGTGTTCGCCCATGCTGCACCCGCCCCGACGTGTCGCTCACCCAGCGATGGATCGAGATCATAAACAGTGACATCAAAGCCATTGCGGATGAGGCTCATCGCCAAGTGTCCACCAAGATTGCCTAAACCAATATAGCCGTAGCGCATCTATTCTTCTTTTCGCAAAACGCGGTTGGTCATCTCAAGATGCAACTTGTCGCCGGTATAGGGATGCGCCAACGCTACCTCTTCATTGAGTTCGATGCCAAGGCCAGGTTCCGTTGGCGGAATGACATAGCCCTGCTCCCAGCGGATCGGCTTTTTGAGCAGCTTGGAATAGAACCCACCAAAGGTTTCGATGCTTTCCAGCACCAGGAAATTTGGCAGCGAGGTCGCAAACTGGATATTGGCCGCAGCTTCAACCGGACCACAGTAAAGATGCGGCGCAATCTGAGCGTAATAGGTTTCCGCCATGGCCGCAATTTTCTTGGCTTCCATGATGCCGCCAACGCGGCCCAACGCCATTTGGATGATCGAGGCCGCACGACATTCCAGCACGCGAGCAAATTCATATTTGGTCGTCAGGCGTTCGCCGGTTGCTACTGGGATCGACGTGCCCCGCGCCACAAGCGCCATTTCTTCAGGCTTCTCCGGCGGCGTTGGTTCTTCAAACCACAGGGGATCAAATGGTTCGATCTTCTTGGCAAAACGAATGGCACCCGCCGTCGTGAATTGGCCATGCGTGCCAAACAGCAAATCGGCCTTGGTGCCCACCGCCTCGCGAATGAGTTTGCAAAACTTCACACAAAGCTCCATCGACTCAAGCGACGGCTGGCGCGGATCAAAAGCCGAATAAGGTGCCGCCGGATCAAACTTGATTGCGGTAAATCCCTGTTTCACATAATCAGCCGCGCGCTCGGCTGATTGCTCAGCGTTCCAATAAATTGAATCATCCTGCCCTTTGGCCAGGTTGGGATAGATATAGGTGTAGGAGCGCAGCTTCTCGTGAACCCGCCCGCCCAACAATTCATAAATCGGCTTGTTGACCGACTTGCCGATAATGTCCCACAAAGCGATTTCGATGCCGGAGAGCACGCCCATCAACGACACATCAGGCCGCATCGTATAGCCAGAGCCATAAACCTTGCGCCACAGACTTTCGAGATGGAACGGGTCCATGCCTTCGACGTAGCGCCCAAATGTATCTTCGATCATCGCCGTCATGGCCTTGGGGCCAAACGTGTCACAGTAGCATTCGCCGATGCCTGAAATGCCGTTATCGGTTGTGAGCTTCACAAAGGTGAAATAGCGCCCGCCCCAACCCGGCGGCGGATTGCCAACGATGAAGACTTTGAGATCCTTGATTTTCATGTTCCCACCTTTTTGAGCAAAGCTAGCCCGAAGCAAACCACTTGAACAGCACCGCGGTTCTGGTCTGTGGCCAATTTATTTCACTAGTCTTGCCCCTTGCCAAACAAGGTGGGAACAGCACATTACGCCCATGCGCGAGATTTATGATTATGTGATCGTCGGAGCGGGATCAGCCGGATGCGTTCTGGCTGAAAGGCTGTCTGCGAACGGTCGCCACACTGTCTTGGTCTTGGAGGCCGGGGGCAGTGACCGCCGTTTTTATATCCAGATGCCGTTGGGCTACGGCAAGACTTTCTATGACCCATCGGTGAATTGGATGTATGCCGCAGAGCCTGATCCCGGTCTTGATGAGCAGTCTGACTTCTGGCCGCGTGGCAAAGTGCTCGGCGGCTCAAGTTCAATCAACGCCATGGTCTATGTGCGCGGTGCCGCCTCAGATTTTGACGACTGGAAAGCGGCTGGCAATGTGGGCTGGGGCTGGGATGACGTTCACGCTGCGTACAAGGCCATGGAAGACAATGAGGCCGGTGGCAACGAATGGCGAGGTTCCGGTGGTCCCCTCTTCATCTCCTCTAACATGAAAGACCGCCACCTACTGTGCAAACCTTTTGAGGAGGCTGCAATTGCGGCGGGCCTCAACTATAATCCCGATTTCAATGGTGCCACCCAAGAAGGTGTGGGGCATTATCAACTCACCACCAAGGGCGGCAAGCGCAACTCCGCCATGCGCGCTTTCTTGCGACCTGCGATGAAACGCGCAAACCTTGATGTCCTGCAAAACGCACACGCCACGAGGCTCGTCTTTGAAGGCAAACGTGCCACCGGCGTTGAATTCAAGAGGAACGGCGCTACGCATGTTGTGAAAGCTGGCCGCGAGGTGATCTTGTCAGGGGGTTCGGTAAACTCGCCACAGCTTCTGCAACTCTCTGGAATTGGTGATGCCAGCCATCTGAAGAGTTTCGGCATCGACGTTGTTCTGGATAACGCCAATGTCGGGCGCAATCTCTCTGACCATCAGGGCATCAACTACACCTACCGTATGAAAGTGCCGACTCTTAACGACGAGCTTAGGCCGTGGTGGGGCAAGCTCCGCCATGGCTTGAGATATCTGCTGGCCGGGCGTGGGCCGCTTTCAATCAGCATCAATCATGGCGGCGGCTTCTTTAAATCGAATCCCAATCTCAAACGCGCCAACATGCAGCTTTACATGCAGGCTTTTTCAACCCTGATCCCGCGCGCCGGTGAACGGCCGATCCTCACGCCTGATCCCTATTCGGGCATGTCGCTCGGGCTTTCAAATTGCCGCCCCACAAGCACGGGCGAAATCATGATCAAATCTGCTGACCCGTTTGAACATCCGCGCATCACCGCCAATGTCTTTTCCACCGAGCATGATGTGAAGGAAATGCTGGAAGCCGTAAAATTCCTCCGCAAGATTGCAGCACAAAAACCACTGGCCGATTTGATCGCCGAAGAACTTCGTCCAGGGCCAGAGGTGGCGAGCGACGAAGCGATGATTGCCGATTTCAGAAAGCGCAGCGGCACGGTCTATCATCCGAGTTGCACCTGCCGCATGGGGACCGACGCGAAAACTTCTGTTGTCTCGCCTGCCCTCAAACTTCACGGGCTCGACGGCTTGCGCGTCATTGATGCGTCAGCCTTCCCGTCAATCTTGTCCGGCAATCTCAATGCCGCCGCCATGATGATCGGCTGGAAAGGCGCAGAACTGATTTTGGCCGACGCGCATTAACCGGTATAGAGGCACTTCCGCTGCACACCGGTCAAGGATTGATACATACCCGTCTTGGCATCAAACGAAGAATATTTCTTGGCGCAATAGGCGTTCCACTCCGCACTTCCCGTCTCTGGTGCGCCTGAGGCTAACTTGGTTTTTGCTGGAATAGCAGGCTCTGGTGCTGCAGCTTTCGCTACAGGGTTAGCTGCTGGAATGGCCGCCACTTTTACGGGCTCTGGCTCAACTTTTTTTGCAGCGGCGACGGGTGGCGTTTCAACTTTCTTGGCCACATCAGTAGCAGGTGCGGCCGCGACTTCATTATCAAGACAGGATTTCTGGGCAATATCATATTTGTGCTGCCAAAGGACTTTGTCGGTGGCACGGGAATCCGCAAAATCGCGCGCATAGGCAGCACACCAGCCCGCTTGATCGGCATGGGCAGCGCCGCCAAAAGAAGCCCCCGCCAGCAATGTCAGAATGAACACTTTACGCATGTGACTAACTCCTGAAAACGATCAGGAATATCCGAGTCGATTATGGCAGGGTCGCGGCTGATCTATGGCAGCTTCGCCAGAATATCCCGCGCTGCAGCAACGCCCGTCGAGAAGCAGGCTTGCAACAGATAGCCCCCGGTTGGAGCCTCCCAGTCAAGCATTTCGCCCACTGCATAGATGTTGGGAAAGAGCTTGATCCGGCAATGCTCGTCAAGTTCTGAAAGCCCCAAACCGCCTGCCGAAGATATGGCGCGCGCCAAACTGGCCGGACGCAAAATTTTGACTGGAGCAGCTTTGATATTCTCCGCCGTAAATTCCAACCCGGCCTCGCGCAAAAGGCCTGCACCCACGGGAGTGAGGCCAGCAGCTTTACGCAGAAAATTTGATTGGCTCATCTTGCCGCGTGGCTTGGTCAAGCGGTCGCGCAAAATCTCTTCGCTGACATCAGGGCGTAAATCAATCAATAACATCTCGCCCGGTGCGTCGCGCATGACGCGAGACAACGCATAAATAGGTCCACCCTCTATGCCTTCGTCAGAAATCATCAACTCGCCGCGGACCTTGTTGCCCGCATAACTCAGGCCAACATTCTTGACGGGTACGCCCGCAAATTTATCGCGAAATACTTTTGACCATTTCACCAGAAAGCGACTGTTGGCGGGCTTGAACCCTGTGACACGCAAATTGGCGCTGCGAAAGGCCGGAACCCAGGCTGCGTCTGAACCCAATTGCGGCCAACTGGCACCACCCATGGCGAGAACTGTGGTCGTCTTGTCAAACCCGGCCCACTCCGTATTGAGCTTGAATTCAACACCAAGATCGCTCAGCCGACGAAGCCATGCGCGCAGCAAAGGCGAAGCTTTCATCTGCTTCGGGAACACTCGCCCAGATGTACCAACAAAAGTCTCAACGCCCAAACCATGACACCAGTCAATCAAGGCCGAAGGTGGAAAAGCCCTGATGATCGGTGTCAAAAATTCCTTGGCCTCGCCATAGCGCGGCAACATCAGTTCCAAGGGTTCAGAATGCGTAAGGTTTAGTCCGCCGCGACCAGCCAGCAGAAATTTCCGCGCCGGCCTAGCCATATGGTCAATCACCGTCACCTTGACGCCGCCCGCAGCTAAAATTTCAGCGGCCATCAACCCTGCGGGGCCGGCCCCCACAACGGTCACTTCAAATTTTGTCATGTTCAGTAGGGTAAATCGAAATAGGTATCAGCGCTCACGCTGTAGACATCGACGGCCTCAAACATCCCCTGCCCGATCGGGAAATCATCATGGCTTTTTTCGCGGGTCATGCCGATTTTGCGCGCCAGACGCAGCGACGCTGTGTTGGGTCGCATGATCTTGCACCACACACGCTTGGCCCTCAGCTTTTCAACGCCGATGGCGACCAGGCCCCGACCAATTTCAGTTCCAAAGCCCATGGACCACAGAGCGGGATGCAAGCCCCAGCCAATTTCAACAGAATGATCGGGATGGCAAATCAAAAAACCATCGCCAATGACTTCCGCCGACATGCGCTCTTCAGCCGAAAGATGGAACACCCGCCGTCTGCTGTCGCCCTGATGGGCCATCTGGCGGCGCACGAAATCATGGACGGCGTCCTCATCTTTCAAACGATGGACAATATGCTTCTGGTAGCGGGCCTGAGTCATGAAGCATGACAAATCGCCAGCATCACTGGCGCGGATTTCGCGCAAAATGAGGTTGGACGTTTCAACGATATCCAGATTCGCGTGGCTGATCATGATTGCAACATAACTCTTGATGGGTTCTGGCGGTACTGCCTTATTGTTACAGTATTAACGCGTTTTGTCTTGCGCGAAAATGGTGAATTCGCGGACCCATGCGACCAAATGCAGAAAGACTTAGGACCTGACAAGAGGCTATCTTATCCCTACAATCAGACCCATCCCAATTAATCACGCGGCGCCAATTCAATGAGCGCCGCTTGCCTAAGACTTTGAATCGGAGAGCGATATGGAAGATACAGTCAACGAAACCGCAGGTAAATGCCCCGTGAATCATGGAGCAAGCCGCCATGCGACCCATGGGGTTCGCTCAAATCGGGATTGGTGGCCAAATCAGCTGAACTTGAGCATTCTCCACCAGCATTCTGCCATGTCCAATCCAATGGCATCGACCTTTAATTACGCCAAGGAATTCCAGAAGCTCGACCTCAAGGCCCTGAAGAAAGACCTTTATGCCCTGATGACCAACTCGCAAAGTTGGTGGCCCGCTGATTTTGGGCATTATGGCCCCTTCTTCATCCGCATGGCCTGGCACAGTGCTGGCACCTATCGCACCGGCGACGGACGCGGCGGTGCAGGCAATGGCACACAACGTTTTGCCCCGCTCAACAGCTGGCCAGACAATGGCAATCTTGACAAGGCGCGCCGCTTGCTGTGGCCGTTGAAGCAGAAATACGGCAACAAGATTTCCTGGGCCGATCTGATGATCTTGGCGGGAAATTGCGCGCTTGAATCCATGGGCTTCAAGACCTTCGGCTTTGGCGGCGGACGCGCCGATGTGTGGGAGCCTGACGAAGACATTTACTGGGGTGCTGAAGGAAAATGGTTGGAGGATGCCCGTTATTCCGGCGACCGTGAATTGGCCAATCCGCTGGCCGCCGTCCAAATGGGCCTGATCTATGTAAATCCCGAAGGCCCAAATGGCAAACCTGATCCTTTGGCGTCTGCTCGCGATATCCGTGAGACCTTTGCTCGTATGGCCATGGATGACGAAGAAACAGTGGCCCTCATTGCCGGTGGCCACACCTTCGGCAAAACCCATGGCGCTGGCCCGGCCTCTCATGTGGGGTCTGAACCTGAAGGTGGCTCCATCGAGGCTCAAGGTTTGGGTTGGCTTTCGACTTTCCAAAGCGGCATAGGTGGTGACGCCATCACCAGCGGCCTCGAAGTGACATGGTCCGCCCAGCCCACCCAATGGACCAACAACTTCTTTGATAACCTGTTCGGCTTTGAGTGGGAATTGACCAAAAGCCCTGCTGGTGCACATCAATGGACGCCGAAGAATGGCGCAGGTGCCAATACAGTTCCCGACGCCCATGATCCTTCCAAGCGTCGCGCACCCTCGATGTTGACATCCGATCTCGCTCTGCTCGTCGATCCGGCCTACGAAAAAATTTCGCGGCGTTTCCATAAGAACCCGGATCAGTTTGCCGATGCATTCGCCCGCGCCTGGTTCAAGCTCACCCACCGCGACATGGGACCGAAAATCCGTTACCTGGGCGAGGAAGTTCCAAAGGAAGATTTGATCTGGCAGGACCCCATTCCCGCAGTCAATCATCCCCTTGTGAGTGCAGAGGATATTGCTGCACTCAAGGCAAAAATTCTTTCATCTCAACTTTCGATCGCACAACTCGTCAGTGCCGCCTGGGCTTCGGCCTCAACCTTCCGCGGCTCCGACAAACGCGGTGGGGCCGATGGCGCGCGTCTTCGCCTGAGCCCTCAAAAAGATTGGGAAGTCAACCAACCCGCCCAATTGGCCGCTGTGCTCCAGAAGCTCGAGAACATTCAAAAAACATTCAACGGCTCGCAGTCGGGTGAGAAGCGGATTTCACTGGCCGACATGATCGTGTTGGGCGGTTGCGCTGCCCTTGAGAGTGCCGCGAAAAAGGACGGTTACGAGATCACTGTTCCCTTCACGCCTGGCCGTGCTGATGCAACGCAAGAGCAGACCGATGTTGAAAGCTTCGCAGTGCTCGAGCCTATGTCCGATGGGTTCCGTAACTATCAGAAGAAAGCCTTCAGTGTGTCTGCCGAAGAACTGTTGATAGATCGGGCCCAATTGCTCACCCTCACGGCCCCTGAATTGACAGTGCTGATCGGCGGCCTTCGCGTGTTGAATACCAATGTCGGCGGCAGCCAACATGGTGTGTTCACCAAACGGCCTGAGACTCTGACGACCGACTTCTTCGTCAACCTTCTCGATATGGGTACTGTCTGGAAGCCTGTTTCGGAGGCAGCGGATGTTTTTGAGGGCCGTGACCGCACGACGGGCGATTTGAAATGGACTGGCACCCGCGTTGATCTGATCTTTGGGTCGCATTCGTTGTTGCGGGCGCTGGCCGAAGTTTATGCCAGCTCTGACGCTCGGGAGAAGTTCATCCACGACTTTGTGGCGGCTTGGACCAAAGTGATGAATCTGGATCGCTTCAAGGCTGCTTAAGACAAGAACTCAAGAGACAAAAAGGGCGGGACAATTTGTCCCGCCCTTTTTATTGCGCTCACGCTTCGTCAGCGAACAGAAATTTATGAACCGTCGCACCGAGTACAGCACCAACTATAGGGGCGACCCAGAACAGCCAAAGCTGCTGCAAGGCCCAACCGCCCACAAACAAGGCGACAGCTGTGGAGCGTGCAGGATTGACCGACGTGTTGGTCACAGGAATTGAAATCAGATGGATCAAGGTCAGCCCCAGGCCGATGGCAAGTGGAGCAAAACCAGCTGGCACTTTCTTGCCCGTGGCACCCAGAATGATGATGAGGAAAAATCCTGTCATGACCACTTCGCAAATCAGAGCCGCAAGCAGTGAATAGCCGCCGGGAGAATGCTCACCATAGCCGTTGGAGGCAAATCCGCCAGCGGTGGAAAAATCAGCTTTGCCAGATGCAATGAGGTAAAGAACAAGCGCACCGGCCACGCCGCCCAGGACTTGTGAAATCACATAGCCCGGCACATCGCGCCAAGAAAAGCGGCCAGCCGTTGCCAGTCCAATCGAAACAGCAGGGTTGAAATGTCCGCCAGAAATGCCACCCACAGCATAAGCCATCGTCAAGACTGTGAGGCCAAAGGCCAGCGAAACACCAGCCAGTCCAATGCCGACGCCCGGAAACGCCGCGGCCAGAACAGCACTGCCGCAACCGCCCAGCACCAGCCAAAATGTCCCGAAGAATTCAGCAGCATATCTATTCATTCGATTCCCCATGATTGTGTTGCCCGGAGCAGAAGTGCCGCACCAATCTTAACGATTTCTTAAAATCGTCTTCTTCCGCACACGCGCCCTTATGAGCGAGATGAACCTCGATGATTTTAGCCATGCCTAATCTATGGGCACACCAACACGTTGAGGTTCATTATGAATTGCAATAAAATTGACTTTTGTGTGGGAAATCCCTATCCCCGCGCAATGAACGCGTCCCCGGATTTGGCGGATTGGCCCCGGTCGCAAGCTTAACCGCACAATCGCCAGATTGGTTTTTCAATTTACATGAGTTTTTCTGAACTAGGTCTAAGCCCTAAAACACTGGAAGCGGTTACATCCGCCGGCTACACCACGCCTACGGCCATTCAGGCCCAGGCCATCCCCCACGCGCTCCAACGCAAAGACGTTTTGGGATTGGCACAGACCGGCTCCGGCAAGACAGCGGCTTTTGTTCTGCCCATGCTGTCCATGCTGGAAAAAGGCCGCGCCCGCGCCCGTATGCCGCGCACCCTGATTCTCGAGCCCACCCGCGAGCTTGCAGCACAGGTTGAAGAATCATTTGCCACGCTGGGCAAGAACCACAAACTCACTGTCGCCTTGCTGATCGGTGGCGTTGCCTTTGATCCACAAGCCCTGAAAATTGATCGTGGTGCTGATGTTGTAATCGCAACACCGGGCCGCCTGCTCGACCATTTCGAACGCGGTCGCCTGTTGATGACCGGCATTGAAATGCTGGTGATCGACGAAGCAGACCGCATGCTCGACATGGGTTTCATTCCCGACATCGAAAAGATCTGCAAGCTTCTGCCTTTCACGCGGCAGACGCTGTTCTTCTCGGCCACCATGCCGCCGGAAATCCAGCGCCTCACCGCGCAGTTCCTGCACAATCCGGTGCGCGTTGAAACTTCGGCGCGTTCGTCTACGGCCGAGAGCATCACACAGATGCTGGTCAAGGCCCCGCATGACCCCAAGGCCAAGCGTGACACTTTGCGCAATCTCCTGCGCAGCCAAGACAATGTGAAAAACGGCATTGTCTTTGCCAATCGCAAAACCACTGTCGCCCTGCTGGAGAAATCCCTGCAACGCCATGGCTTCAACGCCGGTGCACTCCACGGTGACATGGATCAATCCGCACGCCTGAAAATGCTCACCGCGTTCCGCAACAATGAAGTGACCTTCCTGATCGCTTCCGACGTTGCAGCTCGTGGCTTGGATATTCCAGAAGTGAGCCACGTCATCAATTTTGACGTGCCTATCCATGCAGAAGATTATGTCCATCGCATCGGCCGCACGGGTCGTGCCGGACGCGAAGGCCAGGCTTTCACCATGGTCACTCCAGAGGAAGGCAAATATCTCACGGCCATTCAGGGCCTCATCAAAAAAGAACTCGAATGGTTCCCCGTGCCAGGTGCATCAGCTGACCAGACGCCAGAACCCACGCGGGAACGCTCGTCGTCCCGCCCTCCAAGAGGCGACAAGCGCCCACCGCGCCAGAAGAAGGAATTTTCTGCGCCGGCTGCAGTTATCGCTGAAGCACCCGCTCCAGAAATGCCGGAGCCAGTGGCAAGGCCGCCCCGCGCCGAAAAGCCAAGGCGCAAATCTCACAACAATGACAATGACACCGCCCCCGATGATGGTGGTTTTCACGAAGGCAACATGCCCGCCTTCCTGATGCGCAAATAAAAACGGTCAATCTGCCGCACGGAGTCGGTGGTTCCGAATTTTATACCCAGTTATTTATCGGTGTCTGATACTGGATTAACAATGGTCGAAGAGAGCAAGCGAAAAGCTGTTCGGTCCCGTGTCCTCAAGGGCGCGAAGATTATCAGCATGGACAAATGGAGTGTCGTCGATTGCACGATCCGCGATCTTTCGACCACGGGTGCCCGCATCATCTGCGGTGATCAGGCTGCCGTTCCAAACGAATTCCGGTTTATGATTCCATCCGAGAATACCATCTGCACCGCCAAGGTTGTCTGGCGGCGCGAAGACCTGCTGGGCATTGTTTTCACCTCGGAAAAGACCAGAGCTCCGGCGCGGAAACTTTAGGCAAGCCGTCGCTAAACGGCTGAAACCTCAGCGGCCTTCAACTGCACGCTTTCCCCACAGCCACAGGCTGAAACCTGGTTGGGGTTGTTGAAAACAAATCCCGACTTCAAAGTCGTCGTCTGGAAATCCATCTCCGTGCCGATCAAAAACATGATGGCTTTTGGGTCAATCAGGATCTTGGCACCTTGGTCTTCGACGACTTCATCAAACTTGCCCAATTCCTGGGCCCATTCCAAAGTATATTCCATGCCGGCGCAGCCGCCATTCTTGACGCCAACGCGTAAAGCAAGGCCTTCGCCCTTGGCCATCAGGTCGCGCACCCGCGCGGCGGCGGCTTCGGTGATCTTCATTACTTGCGGTCTGGGTCGCGCTGTTACTGATGCCATATCCATCTCCTACCACATATTCATGGCCATGCGGGCCTCTTCTGACATGCGGCTCTGATCCCAAGGTGGATCAAAGGTGATGCGCGCCTTGACGCTGCCTACACCCGCCACTGTAGACACCGCATTTTCAACCCAGCCCGGCATGTCGCCAGCCACCGGGCAACCAGGCGCCGTCAGGGTCATGTCGATCGCCACATTGCGATCATCGTCAATATCAACCTTGTAGACCAAGCCCAATTCGTAAATATCGACTGGAATTTCAGGATCATACACGGTTTTGAGCGCCGCCACGATGTCATCAGTCATTCGCGCCAACTCATCAGCCGGAATGGCCGAAGGATTGGGGGCATTAGCAGTTTCAAGCGTCTGGGCGTCGGTCACGTGAATATCCTCTGGGCAGAGATAAGGGCTTCGGCCAATTTATCAACCTCTTCCAAAGTATTGTACATGGCAAAGGACGCCCGGCAAGTGGCCGAAACGCCGAGGCGCTGCAGCAAAGGCTGGGTGCAATGGGTTCCCGCTCGGACAGCCACGCCATGGCGGTCGATCACAGTAGCCACATCATGGGCGTGAGCCCCTTGCATGTTGAAAGAGATAATAGGCCCTTTGCGCTTGGCCCGCCCAAAAATCCGCAACGAATTAATCTCCGACAGCCGCGCCATGGCATGGTCGTGCAGAGACTTTTCATGGGCCGCGATCTTGTCCAGACCGACCGCAGTCATGTAATCGAGCGCAGCGCCAAGCCCGATGGCTTCCACAATGGCGGGCGTGCCCGCCTCAAAGCGATGCGGCGGATCATTATAGGTCACGGTGTCAAAGGAGACTTCCGAGATCATCTCCCCCCCGCCCTGATAAGGCGGCATAGCCTTCAAATGTTCGGCCTTGCCATAAAGAACACCAATGCCCGTCGGTCCGTAGGTTTTATGTCCGGTGAACACCACAAAGTCGGCATCCAAAGCCTGAACATCAAGATGGCCATGAACAGCGCCCTGGCTGGCATCCACCAGAACCGGAATGCCCTTGGCATGGGCGAGTTTAATGACCTCCGCCACAGGCACTTCGCTGCCCAAGGCATTCGACATCATGGTGATCGCCACCATCTTGGTGCGGGTGGTCAGAAGCTTGGCAAACTCCTCAATCAGGAAATTGCCTTCATCATCAATCGGCGCCCATTTCAGAACGGCGCCCCGCCGCTCGCGGTGAAAATGCCACGGTACAATGTTGGAATGATGTTCCAACATGGAAAGGACAATCTCGTCGCCCTCCCCGATCACCATGCCACCAAAACTCTGCGCCACAAGATTGATCGCCTCGGTGGCATTGCGCGTGAAGATGATCTGGTCTTTGGACGGCGCATTGATGAAACGCCGCACACTCTCGCGCGCAGCCTCAAAGGCATCAGTGGCCGCGTTCGACAGAAAATGAAGCCCCCGATGCACATTGGCATATTCTTGCGTCATCGACTTTGTCATCGCATCGATGACAGCCTTGGGCTTCTGCGCCGAAGCAGCGTTGTCCAAATAAACCAGCGGCTTTCCATAGACCTCGCGAGTGAGGATGGGAAAGTCAGCGCGAATTTTGGCAACGTCCAACATCACGTCTTCACCAGCCATTCCGCTGCGATTTCAACCAATGCAGCTTGTGCAGCTTCATCCGCGACAAGATCAAACACCTCGCCCACAAAGGCCGCAATCAAAAGCGACTTCGCTTCCGCCTCAGGAATGCCGCGCGACTTCAAATAGAACATATGATCATGGTTGATGTCGCCCGCCGTCGCCCCATGGCCGCAGACCACATCATCGGCATAGATCTCAAGTTCAGGCTTGGCATCAAACTCGGCATATTCTGAAAGCAGCAAAGCGTGGCTTGACTGTTTGCCATCAGTCTTCTGCGCATCGCGCGCCACAACCACCTTGCCCTGGAAAATACCGCGCGCATTTTCATCAAGAACAATCTTGAACAATTCGCGGCTAACACAGTGCGGCACCGCGTGGTTGATGACCAAAGCCGTATCGGCGTGTTGCTTACCCTTCAACAAATAAGCGCCGGAAATCTTGGCCTCGGCATATTGGCCATGAAAATTGCAGGTACCATTCTGGCGGTTGAGTGTGGAACCATTGGTCAAGGTTATGTCATTGAGCTTCGCGTTCTCGCCAAGATCATAGATCACATGTGAAAGATGCGTGGCCACAGCAGCTTCGCGCTCAATCTTCAAACGGTCAAGCTTCGCGCCCTTACCCACCGAAATTTCGGTGACGGCATTCACCACATAGTCGCCCTCGCCCACAAAGGTTTCAATGACAGAAGCCGAAGCGCCGTCTGCAACTTCAATGCGGTTGCGGATGGCCATGGCCTGCACCGTGGCCACAGCCACATGCACAATTTCAACCAGCTCCGCAGTTTGTCCGGCAAAGCGCAGGGTAACGCCATCGGGCTTGAGAGATGTGTTCATCGCAATCAAAGGGTCTTCAACCGTGTGACGCGAAGCAACAGTGGCAGAAAAATCCGGGCCAACCAGTTTCGAACGGCCAGCATCAAACTTGCCATTCACAAACACCACACGATGTCGGACAAGTTTTGCAAAAGGCGAAGTGGACAAAAGCCGATCAATGTCTGAAGCTTTCGCGGCAGACTCTATCGGAGCATAAGGCTTGGCCAGGCGCGCGCGCAAATCCGTCCAACGCCACTCTTCCATACGGCGATGGGGAAGCGAAATACCAAGCGCCTCTTCAGCGCTGGTTTTGGCAAGTGCCGTGGTCACGCCGCCTTCTCCGCATAGTCAGCATAGCCATTGGCCTCAAGTTCCAGCGCCAATTCCTTGCCGCCCGATTTCACAATCCGGCCACCAGAGAGCACATGCACAAAGTCTGGCACAATATGTTCAAGCAGGCGCTGATAATGAGTGATGACAATCATGGCGCGCTCGGGTGAACGCAACGCATTAACACCATCAGACACGACTTTCAGCGCATCAATATCAAGACCTGAATCAGTCTCATCAAGCACACAGAGCGACGGCTCCAACACAGCCATTTGCAAAATCTCGGCGCGTTTTTTCTCACCGCCTGAAAAGCCTACATTGACCGGACGCTTCAACATGTCCTGGCTGATGTTGAGTTTCGCGGCCCGCTCTTTCACAAAGCGCATGAACTCAGGGATCGAAAGTTCCTTCTCTCCACGCGCCTTGCGCTGGGCGTTGATGGCCACCTTCAGGAATTGCATGGTCTGCACGCCGGGAATTTCGATGGGGTATTGGAACGCCAGAAACAGGCCCTTGGCCGCGCGCTGGTGGGGCTCCAACGCCAGCATGTCCTCGCCATTATAGGTCACGGAGCCTTCGGTCACCTCATAACCCTCACGACCCGCCAGCACATAAGACAGCGTGGACTTGCCAGAGCCATTCGGTCCCATGATGGCATGAACTTCACCAGGCTTCACGGTGAGTGAAAGACCTTTCAGAATTTCGCGATTTTCATCCTCCAACTTGACGTGGAGGTTTTCAATTTTTAGCATTTAACCCACAGACCCTTCCAAACTAATCCCAATCAATTTCTGCGTCTCCGCCATGAATTCCATCGGCAGTTGCTGCAACACATCGCGCACAAAGCCATTGACGATCAGCGCCACGGCCTCTTCCTGCGACAGCCCGCGCGACATGCAGTAAAACATTTGATCGTCAGAGATCTTCGACGTCGTGGCCTCATGTTCAAACTGCGCGGTTGACGTCTTGCTCTCGATATAAGGCACGGTGTGTGCCCCGCACTTGTCGCCAATCAGCAGCGAGTCACACTGTGTGAAATTGCGCGCATTGGTGGCTTTGCGGTGCGCCGAAACAAGACCGCGGTAAGTGTTGTCCGAGCGTCCTGCGGCAATGCCCTTCGAAATAATCCGGCTGGAAGAATTCTTCCCCAGATGAATCATCTTGGTGCCACTGTCCACCTGTTGACGGCCATTGGAAATGGCAATCGAATAGAACTCGCCGCGCGAGCTTTCGCCACGCAAGATGACACTGGGATATTTCCAGGTGATGGCCGAACCGGTTTCAACCTGTGTCCATGAAATCTTGGCGCGGTCGCCACGGCAATCGCCGCGCTTGGTCACGAAATTATAAATCCCGCCCTTGCCTTCAGCATCACCAGGAAACCAGTTTTGCACTGTGGAATACTTAATCTCGGCATCATCCAAGGCGATCAATTCGACCACCGCCGCATGAAGCTGATTTTCTTCGCGCATGGGTGCGGTGCAGCCTTCGAGATAAGACACATACGTGCCCTTCTCCGCAATGATCAGCGTGCGCTCAAACTGGCCGGTGTTTTTGGCGTTCATACGGAAATAAGTCGAAAGCTCCATCGGACAGCGAACCCCCGGCGGCACATAAACAAATGAACCATCGGAGAACACGGCCGCATTCAAAGCGGCATAAAAATTGTCGCCCTGCGGCACAACCGAACCAAGATATTGCTTCACCAATTCCGGATGTTTCTGCAGTGCTTCCGAAATCGAGCAGAAAATCACGCCGGCCTTGGCCAACTCATCCTTGAATGTGGTGACAACAGAAACTGAGTCAAACACAGCATCAACGGCCACACGGCTCTGGCCGATCTCATTGCCATCTTCATCAAGCTGGCTCTTCTCGCCTTGCTTACGCACACCAGCGAGAATTTCCTGCTCTTTGAGCGGAATGCCAAGTTTGGCATAGGTTTCCAAAAGCTTCGGATCAATTTCATCCAATGATTTGGGCGCAGCTTGCGATTTGGGTGCCGCGTAATAGTGAATGTCCTGAAAATCGATCTTGGGATAATGAACCTTGGCCCAGGTCGGCTCGATCATTTCCTTCCAGACGCGAAACGCCTCAAGCCGCCACTCCAGCATCCATGCAGGCTCGTTCTTCTTGGCCGAAATATAGCGCACCGTGCTCTCATCCAGTCCCTTGGGCGCAAGCTCGCTCTCAATATCGGTTTCAAACCCATATTTGTATTTGTCGACCTCAATGGTTTTAACGAGGTCAATGGTGTCTTGATCGGCCATAATTTTCCTATGCAGCTTTGGCGGATGCCCGCGCCATGATTTTGCGCCAGACGGCGCTGAAATGTTGAATGTCTTGGGCAGTTGTGTTCCACCCTAACGAGATACGAAGCGCGCCTTGCGAAAGTTCACTTGCAATACCCATTGCATCGAGCACATGGCTGCGCGCCACCTTGCCTGATGAACAGGCCGAACCTGAGGAGAGTGCAAGACCTTCAAGATCAAGCTTCATCAGCAATGTCTCAGCGCTGAAACCCGCAACGGCGAAACAAAATGTATTTTCAAGCTTGGGCGCGGCGTCCGAAAATATTACACAGCCGTCCAAAGCCATCTTCAATTCATCCGCCAACGGAGAAATTTGAAGGTCTGCCTCGCGCGCCACGGCCCCAAATCCGGCAATGGCCATGGTATTCTCCGTGCCCGAGCGGCGGCGCAGTTCCTGGCCACCACCCACCAACAATGGTTCAATAACCAAACGGTCACGGATCACCAAAGCGCCAACGCCCTTGGGGCCACCCACCTTGTGGGCCGCAATCGTCAGCGCGTCACAACCCAGCAATCCAAAATTCACAGGAATTTTGCCAAAACCCTGCACAGCATCAACATGCAGCACATGGCCAGCCTTGCTCACCAAGCCGGAGATCGCAGGAATGTCTTGAATGACGCCGGTCTCATTGTTGGCCAGCATGATCGAAACCAAAGCTTTCGGCCCCGCCAGCATTTTCTCCAATGCGGCCATGTCAACAAGGCCCTGGCCATCGACCGGAATAATCTCAACCGGCTTGCCAGAAACCCGCGCGGCTTCCAGAACTGAGGGATGTTCAATCGCCGAAACCAGAACACGGCTCGCAGCAATGCCCTTGAGCGCCATGTTATTGGCTTCCGTGCCACCGCTGGTGAAGGTGATCATCTGCGGCAAGCATCCAATCTTGAAGGCAAGGGCCTCGCGCGCATCATCAATCAGTTTGCGCGCCAGCCGTCCTTCGGCATGAACCGAAGATGGATTGCCGCACAGCTCCATCGCCGCAATCATCGCGGACTTAACCGACGGGCGCAGTGGACTGGTCGCATTATGGTCGAGATAGGTTCTCACCTTGTGACGTGTCTTTCCTTGGCCTGTTTGATTGAGGCCGCCAGCGCCAGATTGCGCTTTTCGACAACATCTTCCAGCGAAACGCTTTCGAGGAAATACATCATCTGCCGCCCCAGTGACGACCACAAATCATGGGCCACACATTGTTGGCCTTTGACACAGCCTTGGACAGCATCACCCTCGCAGCGCGTGACGCGCAATTCTTCATCAACGGCCAGCACGATTTCAGAAACCTGAATGTCGGCAGGAGGTCTGGCCAGAACATAGCCGCCGCCCGGCCCCCTTGAACTTGTCACCAGACCAGCGCGGCGCAATTTACCAAAAAGCTGCTCCAGATATTCCTGGCTGATGTCCTGCCGCTCGGCAATTTCGGCCAAAGACACAGGTCGATCGGAGTCCTGGCCACCAATGTCGATCAACGCCATCACGGCATAACGCCCTTTTGTACTCATCTTCATGGGTTCGGCCTGTTTCCATTCACGAAAAGCTTGCTTTTTGCCCCCCGCCCCGTGCTAAAGCCCGAGGGAGTTTTGGAGGCCGAAAGTTCCAACCAGAAACTTTCCAATTACAAATAATGAATCCGACTACGGGAGTCAACTATTCTCGCTGTAGATCGGCAACTAGGAATTGCAATGCCAGAAGTCATTTTTAACGGACCCGCCGGACGTATTGAGGCGCGCTACCACCATGCCAAGGCGCCAGGCGCACCCGTAGCCATCCTGCTTCATCCCCACCCGACCTTCGGGGGAACGATGAACAACCCGATTGTCCATTCGCTTTACCAGCTTTTCCAGAGCCGTGGCTTTTCAGTTCTGCGCTTCAATTTTCGTGGCGTTGGCAGAAGCCAGGGCCTGTTTGACAATGGCGCTGGCGAACTGGCCGATGCAGCATCTGCCCTTGACTGGATGCAGGCCCTGAACCGCGAGGCCAAAGTCTGCTGGATTGCAGGTGTCTCGTTCGGCGCCTGGATTTCAATGCAGCTCCTGATGCGCAGGCCAGAAATTTCAGGCTTCATCTCCGTGGCCCCGCTGGCCAAGCATTATGACTTTTCGTTTCTGGCCCCCTGCCCGGCTTCAGGTCTCTTTGTGAATGGCGGCAAGGACACAGTGTCATCGCCCGAAGCCATACACACTTTAGTCTCCAAGCTTAAAACTCAAAAGGGCATCGCCATCGAGCACAAGGTGATCCCCGATGCCAACCACTTCTTCCAGAATCACCTCGAAGACCTGACCAAGATCTGCGCCGACTATCTCGACAAACGGCTCACGCTCGAACCGTAAGACACGCGTGAATCGGGTGGCCCGGCCGCCCGATCAGGCCTAATGCTCCCGAAAACAAGGGGAGACATCATCATGGCCGAGCAAAAAATCGACACGCAATCCTGGGTGCTTTTATTCGTCCTCGCCATGATCTGGGGTGGCTCGTTCATGTTTGTGGCCGTGGCGGTGAAAGAACTTCCCGCATTGCTGATCGTCTTGGCCCGTGTCGGCATCGCAGCCCTGATCCTCATTCCAGTCCATTTGGCTTTACAAGGGCCATTGCCGCGTGATTTCAAGACGTGGTTCGCCTGTGGCGGCATGTCGATCCTCAACAATGTGTTGCCTTTCACGGCCATTGCCTGGGGCCAACACGCAATTTCAGGAGGCCTGGCCTCGGTCATCAATGCCACCACGCCGATGTTCGGTGCAATTCTGATGGCGCTCTTTGCGCTCGAAGCCATCACCCTGCGCAAAGCGATTGCCCTTGCCATTGGCCTTGGTGGTGTGATCATTCTGAAAGGCGGCAATTTCGGCGATTTGGGCCCTCAAAGTCTCGGCATCCTCGCGGTGGTGTTCGCCTCGGCCTGTTATGGCCTCTCGAGTGTGTGGTCCAAGAAATACCTGATCGGCATTCCCCCCATGACCACGGCGACCTGCCAATTAATGACTTCATCGACCATCATGGCCGTTCTCGTCTTGGCATTTTCGGATGTGAAACTCTATGCCACAGCATCGTTCAACACCTGGGCAGCCTTATTGACCTTGGCGGCCCTTTCGACTTCAATCGCCTATCTGATCTTCTTCCGCATCATCCAACGCGCGGGAGCGTCCTTCGTGATCTTGGTGACAATGCTCGTGCCACTCTCAGCTATACTGCTGGGCTTTTTCGTGCTGGGCGAAACATTGAGTCTTCACGAGATTGTCGGCGCCGCAGTTATTCTGGGGGCGCTGGTCATCATTGATGGCCGAGCTTTGAAAAAACTCGGCTTCAACTTGGCCTAGTACCGGTGTTCAAGGCCTGGCGATAACGCCGCCGGTCATCGGCTGGGCCACACCGGTTGTACCCGGATAAGTAATGTCCAAACCTCTGAGCGATCGCACCGCAAGATAGGCCCAGGCCTCAGCCTCCATGGCATCGCCATTCAGTTTGATATCCTCCGCAGAAACCACTGCAGTCAGTTGCTCGCGCAAACCTTGCATGATTGCCTGATTGTGCCGCCCGCCACCGCAAATCACCCATTGAAGGGGCTCTGCAGGAAACCAGCTTTGTGAGACGGCAATAGCGTCCGCTGAAAATCTCGCCAAGGTGGCTGCGCCATCTTCAAAACTGAGCTCCGTGAAATCCAGTGCTGCAAAACTGTTGCGATCGAGCGACTTGGGCGGCTTCTGTTTGAAGAATGGGTGAGCCACCGCGCGTTTGAGGTGGGCCAACGAAATTTGGCCTTTAAGTGCTGCAGCACCGCCTTCATCCAATTCCAAGCCACGATGCGTCATCATCCAGTCATTGATCAGCGCATTGCCGGGGCCCGTATCGAAAGCCAACAGCTCCCCGTCCGCACCCACATAAGTCACATTGGCAACGCCACCGATATTCACAAAGACCGTCGGAAAAACTTTTGCCAAAGCCCGATGATAGGCCGGAACCAAGGGAGCACCCTGCCCGCCTGCGGCCATATCTGCAGCGCGCATGTCATAGACAACTTGAATCCCAACCGCTTTGGCGAGCGCAGCCCCGTCGCCGAGCTGAACTGTCAGTTTTTGTTGAGGTCGATGCAAAATAGTCTGGCCATGAAACCCTACGACATCAATTTCGCTCGCCGACAGGCCATTCTTCGCCAGAAACTTTTGCACCGCAATGATATGCCAATCAGTAAGCTTGCGCTCCAACTCGGCCAGAACACCGGATCGCGCCTTGCGGTCAGACAAAGCCACAGCATCACGCAACCCCTGTCGCAGTAAATCCTGCTGGCCGCCATCATAAGCGAATGTTTCTGAAGGCCCCCGCTCCACATTCTTTTCACCATCCGTGCGAAGCAAAGCAACGTCAATTCCGTCCAACGACGTTCCCGACATCAATCCCAGTGCGGTCAGCATTTTTGACAAGGAAATTTCCTGTGTTATGAGGCCTAGATCATGACCCAGTATAAGTCCGAATTTCTTAACACACTATCCACCCGCGGCTTCATCCATCAATGCTCTGATTTTGATGGGCTGGATGCGTTGGCCGCTGCCCATAAAGCCGTGGCCTATATTGGCTTTGATTGCACCGCATCATCCCTTCATGTGGGTTCACTGGTTCAAATCATGCTGCTGCACTGGCTTCAAGCCACGGGCAACAAACCCATCGTCCTGATGGGGGGCGGCACCACCCGCGTGGGCGATCCATCGGGCCGCGACGAAAGCCGAAAAATTCTCTCGCTTGACGACATAGAGGCCAACAAGCGCGGCATCGGCCAGGTGTTCAACAAGTTTCTCAAATTCGGAACCAGCGGCACGGACGCCATGATGGTCGACAATGCCGGATGGCTGGCCAAATTGAACTATATCGAAATGCTGCGCGATGTCGGCCGCCATTTCAGCGTCAACCGCATGTTGACCATGGACTCCGTGAAGATGCGCCTTGAGCGCGAGCATGAGCTGTCATTCATCGAGTTCAACTACATGGTACTGCAAGCCTATGACTATGTTGAACTAGCTCGCCGCCATGGTTGCAACTTGCAAATGGGTGGGTCTGACCAATGGGGCAACATTGTCAATGGTATTGACCTTGGACGCCGCATGGGAACCCACCAGCTGTACGCCGTCACATCACCCCTGATCACTCTGTCTTCGGGGGCCAAGATGGGCAAAACAGCCTCCGGCGCAGTCTGGCTCAACGCCGACATGAAAAGCCCTTATGACTATTGGCAATTCTGGCGCAACACCGAAGACGCCGACGTGGGCCGTTTCCTGAAATTGTTCACGGTCTTGCCGCTCGCAGAAATTACGCGCCTTGAAAGCTTGGGCGGTGCTGAAATCAATGAGGCCAAGAAGGTCTTGGCCAACGCCGCCACCGCCATGCTCCATGGTGAGGCCTTGGCCATTGAAGCTGCTGAAACCGCGCGCAAGACCTTTGAAGAAGGGTCCAGCTCCTCGGGCCTTCCCACAGTGCAAGCAGATGTGAAGTCCGGTCTTGGCATATTGCAAGCCATAGTACTCGCTGGATTAGCAAGCTCCAACGGCGAAGCGCGCCGCGCCATTCAGGGTGGTGGCATCAAGGTCAATGACGCAACAGTGACAGACGACAAGCTTTCACTTTCCACAAATGATTTGAACGCAGACGGAGCAATCAAACTTTCCATGGGCAAGAAGCGCCACGTCCTGTTGAAACAGTCCTGACTAGTTCTGGGTCGGTGACGCGGGCTGGATAGTGCTGGTGTCCTGGCCACTTGTCTGGCCTGGAGCTTTGCGCGCATTGAAGTCGAAGAATCTGCGGAAAATGCCGGGTGCCAGCGCCGACAACGGATTGACCTGAACTTTCGGCGCAGCAAGCGTGCCGCCCACAGCGTAAGTAACCCCGAACAATCCTTCATTGCTGTTGCCGCCGCTCAAGATGTCTCCCAGCAGTGGGATATTGTTGAAGATTCCAGACACACCGCAGGCCGGGATGACCGAACCTGAAATATCAATGGCACCATCGACCTTGCGGATCACACCATCAGCAGTCGCGCACAAATCTGGTCCCCGCAACATGCTGTCGCCCAACCTTACGAATTTGCCATCAGTCGTAAAGGGCAGCCAGAACCTCTGAAATTTCAGACCATCCTTACGGGGGCCCGATTTTGTCGGGCGCCCGCGCTGGTCGAGTTGGGCCAGCGCTGCTTCATTGCGAACCTCAAAATTTTTGATTTCTAACCGCCCCACATGGACAGGCGAGCCTTCTTCATTGCCCACCAGCGCAAAAAATGAAAGCTGTCCACCGGCCACCTTTGAATAAAAATTCGACGCGCGGAGAATTGATCCCGCATCACTCGAAACAATCCGCATCTCGCGGCCTTCAGCCGTGGGCACAACCGAAAGCGAGACAGGTTGACCCGACAACAACGTGCCTTTCACATCAGCATCTGCAATCTTGCCGGCCCGCACCCGGATTGTCGCATCCACGCCATTGATGCTCTCGCCACGATTAGCAACGACTTGGTCAAAATGGGCCCGCATGGTGAAATCAATGCCACCTTCATTCGCAGTGGCCGTGTCAGATGTTGGAGGATTGGGATCAACCAGCGTCTTGATCGATGGCCGCGCATCAAGCTTGTTGCCGGTGATTTGAAGATCAAATGAGCCATCCCCCGGCACCAACTTGGCCTGAAACACATTGTCTTCATCGAGTTTGATTTGGTCCATGTCTACTTCAAGCAACTTACCGGTCAGCGACATCAAGATGTTTCCACGCAAATGCAGCCCGTCACCATCGAGGACAAAATTGTCGATGGATCGGCCCTGTTCAGTCGTCCGGAAAATAAAGCTGGCCTTGGTGCCGGGTGTTGGCGGTCGCTTCCACCCCAGTGCCACCAACTTCAGGACCGTGGAGGAAAGATCAGCCTCAACCTCGGCTATATTGTTGCCTTTGGCATCCTTGGTGAGCACCGCATGAACAGGGATATCGCCAATGACATAATCCTTGATTTTAAGTCCCATCTTCTCGCGGGTCGCGGCGTCAAGCGTGGCAAATACTTCTGCGGTCGCGGCACCTTCACCGCGAGGCTTCACCCAGGTCAGCTTGGCATTAAGGCCATTGAACTTCGCAGGCCCCGAAATCGTAATGAGATCAGCACCCAAATCAACGTCAAGATCGCCACCCGTAATATCGAGCCCCGCAATCACGTCAGGAACTTCCACACCAGTGAGCTTGATTTTGGTTGAGAGCTGCACCCGCTCCTTGGGGACATCCTTGATCAAAGGCATGGCGATCGTCACCACGGCATGAGCTGTTCCTTTGAGTTTCTGCAGAGACGACAACGAATTGGCCTCCAGCATTTTCAAATCTGGCAAGGCCGCAAAGCTCAGCATGGACTGCACCGGGCCCTCAATATCAAAAGTGAAGCCGCCTGGAACTTCTTCAAGCGCAATGCTGTGGGCTTGGAAACTGCCCTCGTTCAATTTCAGCGATTCACCCGTGGGCAACTTGGACGTTGCAGTCAAAATCTTAAGATCGAAATCATTGTCTTTGAGATGCCCATCGCCCGAGGCCCCCTCCATCAACGGCAAAGACTTGAACACATGCGTTGAAACATCAGACATATGGAACTGGAGGTCGATTGAATTGGGCGGCAGCACATGTTTCTTGCGGGCCTCCGCCAGCGCATTTTCCTCAAGGTTGATTTCGAATGTGCCTTCGGTCACGTGGCCATCCACTACATTTTCGGCAACCCACGCCCGGGTCTTCGGTCCAATGATCGGCGGCCAGATACTTTTGAGGAGTGGCGCTGAAATGTCTCTGATGCGTCCTGCCAAATGAATGGCGGGTGACTCATCACCACCCGTGATGTTGCCACGCATCCGAATACCGGTGCTGCCTGACATGACCACCAAGTCATCAATGTTGACGCGGGCCTGATCAATCAGCGCCTGACCAGCAAACTCAATACGGTCCACATGCCCGTTGAGTACATCGCCGCTCTTGGCGGCCGCGGCTGCAGAGAGGTTGATGCCGATGGCCGTCAGCTTGCCGTCATCAGATCGGATCGGCACAAGCTCACCATCAACATTGGTCTTGTTGCCCGCAATGGTCAGCGTGGAATTGTCCAGGCTGAAATGTCCAGTCTCGGGTTTGAATTTCACTTCCAGCGTACCGTTGTCGATGGCCAGCGGCTCAGAAAAATAATCTGGCAGATTAATCGCACCCGCCCCCATGGTCATTTCCGCCGACGCTGACGTTAAAGTGCCATTTGCAGCTTGCTGAACCTCGACGTGGCCCGAAAGTGGCGTCGTCAATTTGGCAAACTGCGAAAGTGCGTAGATTTTGTCGGCCACATTGGACGGCACCAACTGGTCAACTGTGGCGCTGATATCAAAACCTTGGCTGTCATGGTGATATGTTGCAGAAACCTCGGCATGCCAAGGATCGCCCGCGGAGGCGACATCGGCTTTGGCTAAGACCACAAATCCAAAATCCGTTTTCTTGAATGTCAGGTCGGCACGTGGAGCCACCCAATTAACCGAATTGGCATCATCATAAAATGAAATGGCGGCACGCGTAATGCGGATGCTTTCGAGAGTCGACAAGGCGTCACCGCCGCCATGGCTGTCGAGAATGGCGATCAGTTTTGATCCATTGGTTAAGGCTGCTGGATCAGCCGCGGACTTGCCCGACGTATCAACGCCCTTCCCGAAGTTCTCGTCCACCACCACTTCGGCGTCAGCAGGGGCTGCTTCTCCCCCCACACCCAACGCCACGCTGCCATCAAGCTTGCGCCGCGCACTGATGCGAGGCCCAATCAAAGACAGGCTACGAGGAACCACCTTGCCCACAAACAACGAAGATGTGTCGAGGGTCACAGCGGCGCGCGGAGCATTGGCAATGATATTGCCCTGATCATCGCGCATGGTCAGATTTTGGAAATGTACCGAGGGGACTTGCGTGGCGGGGTCAATTTCGAGAACTGCACCTCCCAAGGTCACATGCATCCCGACCAGATTGGCATTGATGGCTGTTTCGATTCGGCTGTTCAAGAACCCGAGCGTCACTGGCCCGTGCAGCAAGCGCCAATAGACGAGCCCCCCGGCCAATGACAGGAAAACCACCAGGCCGACAAGAACAACAGATGCAACCCGAAGAATTTTCAAGGCAATGCCGTTCCGCAGCTATCTATTGGTTTCAATGCCACCCGTGATTCACTCCTTAACCCTTGTCTCATAAATGGCTAACGCGTTTCAAGGAATTTGGTCGCAGAAACGGGCTAAACCATGGCACGCACGCCGCAACTGTTGCAACTGCGAGCAATTCGGGGCATTGTTTTTTATCCACATGTTTTCGGGGCAAAATGTTCAAGCGTACCAAGCCAAACTCGCAACGTGCCCACCAGCCTCGCGAGGAGCCATCCTATATCGCCCGCAACACCGAATTTGACGGCAATCTGGTCACGGCCGGAGAAATCCATATTGATGGGTTGGTCATGGGTACAGTCCAGGCCCAGACCTGTCTTGTTGACACCAATGGTGAAGTCCAGGGTGGAATTTTAGCAGAAATTGTCTTCATTAGAGGCCGGGTCGTAGGCCCTGTCAGCGCCACTCAGGTAAACATTGCAGCGGGTGCGCATGTCGAAGGCAATGTGGCGCATGAATCCATCAGCATCGAAAATGGGGCTTATGTGCTGGGCAACATTTCACACCGCAGCCAGCAACTGGCTGTCAACCACGAGCCGACACATAAACTGGAATCATTGAACCTCGAACAAATGCGGGCAGAGATTTGGAACAAGCCTGTGCCGCCTGCGGACGAATCGAAATAACACCCGTCTAGTCGATGTCTTCCACGCCATCCGGCGCGCCGCCATGAATGCGTTGAGCCAACGACGCCTGAATGAAATCATCAAGCTCGCCCCCCAGAACCGCCGTCGGATTCGTGGACGTGTATCCCGTACGCAAGTCCTTCACCAGCTGATAAGGCTGCAAGACATATGACCTGATCTGGTGACCCCAGCCAATCTCGGTCTTTTTGGCGTTTGCGGCATCGACCTTTTCCTGCTTCTTCTGCAGTTCCATCTCATAGATCCTGGCCTTCAGCATCTTCATCGCGGTGGCCCGGTTCTTGTGCTGTGAGCGCTCAGCCTGGCAGGCCACGATAATCCCTGTGGGCATATGGGTGATGCGAACTGCCGAATCGGTTGTGTTGATGTGCTGGCCACCGGCACCCGAGGCCCGGTAGGTATCGATCTTCAAATCGCTTTCAACAATGTCGACGACGATATTGTCATCAATCACAGGATAGGCCCAAGCCGAGCAGAAAGACGTGTGACGCCGCGCATTGGAATCGTAAGGCGAGATCCGAACCAGGCGATGAACCCCGCTTTCGGTCTTCAGCTTGCCATAAGCATTGTGACCCTTGATCTGCAACGTGCAGGATTTGATGCCCGCTTCTTCGCCATCATGCTGATCAAGAACTTCGACTTTATATTTATTGAGATTGGCCCAACGCACATACATTCGCATTAGCATCGAAGCCCAATCCTGGCTCTCCGTGCCACCTGCCCCAGCGTTGATCTGCAAATAGCTGTCATTGCCATCGGCTTCACCCGACAACAAAGCGTCAAGCTCAACAGCCGCGACATCGGTCTTCAGGGCGGCCAGTGACTTTTCAGCTTCGGTTACTATGGATGGATCGCCCTCGGCATCGCCCATGGCAATCAGTTCAATATTGTCAGAAACTGTTTGCTCGATACGCAAGATGCCATTGATGCGGTTATCAAGGTCTTGCCGGCGCTTCATCACCTCTTGCGCCTTCTGGGCGTCATTCCAGAGCGAAGAGTCTTCGGCCTTGGCGTTCAGTTCGGCAAGTTCGCGGACAGAGTTGTCCCAGTCAAAGATGCCTCCTCAGCAGGCCCAAGGACTGCTCGATTTCAATGACGATTTTTTGAATTTCTGCGCGCATGTAATATCCGTGTGTTGTGGCCGCTCAATAGAGGCCCTTGGCAGGTGGCGTCAACCCATCGCCTTGGGCAGGTTCGACCTGTTGACCCGTATCAGCAGCGGTAGCCGGGGGGTTGATTTGCACGGCATCAGGATTTTCAGGTGCCACCAGAATTGTTCCATCCCCAGGCTTGGTCAGTGTGGCATCACCCGCATTGCCGATCACCAATGTGTTGGACGGCGGTTCATCACCGGGCTTGAAGGCTTCGAGGATCACCCCGTCTGCGCCATAGACACCGCGCTTTCCTGAGTTCACATAAATCGGGATAAGTTCAATGTCACGCGGCACGCGGAACGGAACAGCCGCTTTGTCGCGTAGTGCCAGTCGCATGAAGTCTGCGACTACGGGTGCGGCCAATTCACCGCCGGTGCGGCCCTTGCCCATGGGCTTTGGGTTGTCAAAACCAATATAGGTGCCGACCACAAGGTCAGGTGTGAAGCCGATGAACCAGGCATCTTTTTCATCATTGGACGTGCCGGTCTTGCCAGCCACAGGCTTGCCCACAATCTGCATCTTCTTGCCCGTGCCGCGCTCAACCACGCCCTCCATCATCGAGGTGATCTGATAGGCAGTGAATGGATTCATCACTTGCTCGCGGTTGTCCACAAGATCAGGTTCAGGCATTCCGGGCACATACTTGTCGACTTTGCAGGCTGAACAATCGCGCGTGTCATGTTTATAGACAGTGCGGCCAAAACGATCCTGCACACGATCGATGAGAGTGGCGTCCACTTTCTTGCCACCGTTAGCAATCATCGAATAGGCCGTGGTCATTTTGAGGAGCGTTGTTTCACCAGCACCAAGCGCCATCGAAAGCTGCAACGGCATGTGATCATAAATTCCAAGGCGCTGCGCCAAGTCGGCAATTTTTGTCATGCCCAAGGCATCGGCCAAACGCACGGTCATGGTGTTACGCGATTGTTCAATGCCACGACGCAATGTTGCCGGACCGAAGAAATCTTTTTCGTAGTTCTTCGGGCTCCAGATATCGCCATTCTTCAGTTTGAATTCGATGGGCGCATCGAGAACAACGGACGCGGGTGAATAGCCGTTATCAAGCGCTGCCGCATAAACGATCGGCTTGAACGACGAGCCGGGTTGGCGCATCGCCTGAACCGCGCGGTTGAACTGGCTGTTGCCATAGCTGAAGCCACCGACCATTGCCAAAACGCGGCCCGTATGTGGGTCCATGGCAACCAGGCCGCCCTCAACTTCTGGAATCTGCACCAGATGAAATTGGCCTTTGGTCACAGAGGGAGCGACATAAACAACGTCACCAGGGTGCAACACCTGATCCGCCTTCTTGACCTCTGGGCCAAGTTTCATGCCATCGACATAGGCCCTGGCCCATTGCATCAAGTTGAGTGGGATGACACCAACTTCGCGCTCGTCCGTAAAGCCGCCATTGGGCTTGAACCCAGGTTGCAACCCGATTGTAGCGCTGTCATCGGCGACTTCAGTCACAACTGCCACGCGCCATGGCGCCTGATCAGTGGGCACATGAATATCAAGCAGCCCCTTGGACCAATCGCCGCCATCCACGATCACGCGCTTCACCGGGCCGCGCCAACCGCGCTTGCGGTCAAAATTAATAAGGCCACGCGCCACAGCTTGTCTGGCAAAAATCTGCAGAGAAGGTTCAAGCGTAGTCCGGACTGAATAGCCACCACGCCCCAGCCCTTCTTTGCCATACATTTGAACAACGTCGCGGCGCGCTTCTTCGGCAAAGGATTCAGCTGCAAACAACTGCGCTCCAAAAGGCCGCGGGCTGACTTTCAGCGGCTTGGCTTTGGCCTCATTCATTTCTGCTTCAGTGATGTAACTGTTGGCGTACATCTGCTCGAGAACATAATTCCGGCGCGCCACGGCTTTGGCGTAGTTCTTCACAGGATCGTAATTGTTGGGGCCCTTGGGCAGTCCAGCAAGGAAGGCAGTCTCCTCAAGAGAAAGCGTATCCAGAGATTTGCCAAAATAGTTCAGTGATGCTGCGGCAATACCGTAAGAATTGTAGCCGAGGAAAATGTCGTTGAGATAAAGTTCAAGAATCTGGTCTTTGGTGAAAGAGCTCTCGATGCGCTGCACGATCAGCGCCTCTTTCAATTTGCGCGTGATTGTACGCTCATTGGAGAGGAGGAAGTTCTTCGCCACTTGCTGGGTAATGGTCGACGCACCAACAATCGTTCCACGGTGGAAGAGTTTTACCTGCGCGTACCGCAACCCGGCCCCGGCAATGCCCTTCCAGTCGAGACCCGCATGGGTGTAGAAATTTTTATCCTCAGCTGAAATATAGGCTTGGATTACCCGCTTGGGGATCAAGCCCACCGGAATGAACAAGCGCCGCTCATCGGCATATTCGGCCAGCAATGAACCATCTGCGGCATGCATGCGGGTCATCACCGCAGGCTCCCAGGCGGCAAGCTGCTTATAGTCAGGCAGGTCTTTGGAAACGTCCCAGATGACATAGATGGCAGCCGCGGATAATCCGAGGACGACCATAAACATCATTCCAAACAACCATCCGAAAAACCGCAGCATTACGTCCCAATCATGATGTTACGCCAGCCAGCGCAAGAATGCCTGCGGCGTTAGCACGATTCAGGGTCGCGCCAAATTCAAAAAGTGGCGCTGAAGTGCAGCATGAATATGGCGAAGATCGGGCTAGTTTCCGGCCACAGCAGGAGGCTGTCCAAAGAACGCATCAACCGCCCGGGTAAAGGCCGCCGACATTTTCCCGCGCCAGTCTTCAGAGGTTAGTTGTGCCTCATCAAGAGAATTGGAGAGATAGCCAAGTTCGATCAACACCGAGGCAACATCGGGAGCCTTCAAGACAACAAAGGCGGCAGAGCGCATGGGCTGGCTGGTGATGTTCGTTTCTGAGCGCGCTTCAGCAATCGCCCGACCGGCAAATTTCAGGGCCTCGGCGCGGGATTCGCGTTGCGCCAGATTGATCAACACACTGCTGATTTCAGGCGTCTTGCCCCCCAAGTCCACACCGGCAATGATGTCAGCGCGGTTTTCCTTTTGCGCCAAAGCCTCAGCCTCGGCATCGGAGGCCTTGTCAGACACTGTATAGATCGTCATGCCGCGCACCGCAGAACGCTGCAGCAAAGGCCCTGTCAGCGTATCAGCGTGAATGACCAGAAACAGATCAGCCTTATTGTCCCTGGCAATTTTAACGCGCTGTTCCAGTGGCACGAATGTATCCGTCGCGCGGGTCAGAACCACGTTGTAATGTCCAGTTCTCTCCATCGCTGCCTTGAAGGTCTTGGCAAAGGCGAATACGATATCCTTCTCGGCCACACCATCAGGGGCTGATGCCCCAGGATCAATGCCGCCATGGCCGGGGTCTATCACGATAGTTTTGAGCTCAGCAGAAGGCGCTGCGGCGTTAAGCGAGCCAGTCACCAATGTGTCCGGTGCCACAGGAATGGGCAGTGGCATCACTTTGGTAAGTTCAATCTTAATGTGCGCGGGTCTCTTGCCCAAGCCGGGAATGAGGCGTGAATTGGAAATCTGAACGGGGCCAGAGGTCTCAAGCATCAATCGGCCATGGTCGGTATCCACAGTCGCCGCGCGCCACGCCGTGACCAGTCCTGCAGTTTTTGGTCCCGGACGCGAGGCGAAGTTGAAATTTATAGCGCCAAAATCCACAATCACACGATCAGGCGAGGCTGAAGCGGCCACTGAAAACCCTGTCGACTTTGAGATTTCGACGTCAATCACAGTCTTGTCATCGATGGCGCGAAAGGAAATCGCATTTAAATCAACGGGCTTCGCCAATGCCGAGCCGACAAGCAGCACCATTGCCGCCCCAACCGACATCACAAATTGCACGATATATTTAGGGCAACGCATTGTTTTGCTGTACTTTAATGTGGATTGGAGAGGCTTGGCGTCGCGCCACCTTACGGAGCTGTGGTTAATCCAACCTTTCCATTCATTAAAACTTTACAAAACCGTAATCCTTGCAATAGCCACCGAGGGCACCTACAACATAAAGGTCCCGAACCAGACTCGAATTCCAGTTTGGTTGGGCGTCAGTTTCGCAACTGTTGAAGCATCCGGGCTAGTCAGCCGGCTTTGATATCTGCGTTTATCCGCTGCCCGATGAAAAAGGTGGCAGGTCTTATGGGTTGTTACCCGAGGGCCAAACATTCAACCGTCCGGTTCTCCGGGCACAAGGTCAACAGGACATGGTCCAGACATTGGCAAGTTCCACGCATGCTGCCCCCGACACGGGACTGGCAGTTTTTCGCATGGGCACTGCTCGGTCTAGCGTACCGTCCACAATGGCAGGCAGGCCCGTGCGGGCAGCAGGTTTCCAGGTACCGGATGGAACACTGAACGCACCACGACGGGTCGCCGCCCAAAGGAATAAGAACCATGGGCACAAAAATGCTCATCGACGCCAGTCAGCCGGAAGAAACTCGGGTTGTCGTAGCGCGTGGATCCAAGCTTGAAGAATTCGATTTTGAAAGCGCCTCCAAGAAACCTCTCAAAGGTAACATCTATCTCGCCAAGGTAACCCGCGTTGAACCGTCTCTTCAGGCGGCCTTCGTGGAATATGGTGGCAACCGTCATGGTTTCTTGGCCTTCGCCGAAATCCATCCCGATTACTATCAGATCCCCATTGCAGACCGCATGGCGCTTCTGGCCGAGGAAGAAGCCGAAGCCGAGGAAGACGAACAAGACAACGAGGATCAGCACCAATCTGAATCCAATGGTCATCACAACGAGCCTGCCGAAGCCGGCGGCAGCGATGATGAACACCACGATCATTCCCATCATGATCATTCGCACGATGCCGAGCCATCTGAAATGGCCATGGCCTCTGAAGCCGAACCCTCAATCAGCTCCGAACCCCATGACGATGGCGAACCACGGGCCAATCCAGATGAGGCCCCCGCAAGCCGCGCCAGCGGCGAGTTGGAAGTTGTCGATTCAGGTGCCGAAAGCCAGCACGTGGAAACCATGGGCGACGAAGATGCCTTGGAAGAAGTTCCCCAGCGTCAGCAACGTCGCCAGCCCCGCCGCCGCCATTACAAAATTCAGGAAGTCATCAAGCGCCGCCAGATTCTGCTGGTGCAGGTGATCAAGGAAGAACGCGGCAACAAGGGCGCTGCGCTCACCACCTATATGTCATTGGCTGGCCGCTATTGCGTGTTGATGCCCAACACCGCGCGCGGTGGCGGCATTTCCCGCAAAATTACCGATGCCAATGATCGCCGTCGTTTGAAGGAAGTGGCCAAGGACGTCGAAGTGCCAAAAGGCATGGGCGTCATTGTCCGGACCGCCGGTGCCCAACGCACCCGTCCCGAAATCAAGCGCGACTTTGATTATCTGATGCGTCTCTGGGAAAGTGTGCGCGAGCTCACGCTGAAATCGACCGCTCCCTGCCTCGTCTACGAGGAAGGCAATCTGATCAAGCGCTCGATCCGCGATCTTTATACCAAGGACGTTGAAGAAGTTCAGGTCGATGGCGAGGCGGCTTACCGCGAAGCCAAAGACTTCATGAAAATGCTGATGCCTTCACACGCCAAGAACGTGAAGCTCTACAAAGACACAAAGCCACTGTTCCAGCGCTTCCAGGTGGAAACCCATCTTGATGCGCTCTATTCGCCAACGGTCACCCTGCCCTCGGGCGGCTATCTGGTGATCAACCAGACCGAAGCCTTGGTGTCGATTGACATCAACTCCGGCAAGGCCACGCGCGAACACAACATCGAAGACACGGCGACCAAGACCAACTTGGAAGCCTGCGATGAAATCGCCAGACAGCTTCGCCTGCGCGATTTGGCAGGCCTTGTCGTCATCGACTTCATCGACATGGAAGAAAACCGCAATAACCGTGCGGTTGAACGGCGCATGAAGGAAGCGCTGAAGAATGACCGCGCCCGCATCCAGGTGGGCCGCATCTCGCATTTCGGCCTTCTCGAAATGTCGCGCCAGCGTTTGCGTCCCGGTCTGCTCGAAGGCTCATTCAAGCCCTGCGCCCATTGCGAAGGCCGCGGCATTGTCCGCTCGGTCCCGTCTTGTGGACTGGGTGTTCTGCGCACCATTGAAGAATATCTGCAAAAAGGCCGCAGCGACAATCTTACGGTGAAGACTGCCCGCGAAGTGGCCTTCTATCTGTTGAACGAAAAGCGCGACAGCCTGCTCGTCCTCGAACAGACCTACGGCATTTCGATTTTCCTCGTGCCCGGTGGCGACGAAGTGCGTGGCACGCAAGCTCTCATTGAGCGCGCACCTGATCGTGAAAAAATCCAGCGCAAGATTTCAGCAGCGCCGATAAAGATGGATTCAGCCTTTACCGATGAACCCGAAGAGGAAATCATCGAGGAAGAAGTTGAAGACGTACAAGTTGAGGAAGCGTCTGAAACCACCGAAGTGGCCGCAGCTGAAGATGGTGAAAACCGCGACAGCAATGGTCGCAAACGTCGCCGTCGTGGCCGCAGAGGTGGCAAGCGAGACAACATGAATGAGCAACACGCCTCAGCCGAAAATGACGGCAATGGTGATAGTAGCTCAGAAGTGACTGAGATCAATGGCGACGAGTCCTCCACTGACTCTGAAGCACCCGCTGAAGCCGAAGGTTCAAACACCAATGGTGGCAAACAGGGCAATGGCGAACAGCGTGGCCAGGGTCGTAACCGCCGCAATCGTGGACGCTTTGGCCGTGACCGTGAGCGCCCTGAGGGTGATGCTCCTCGCCGTGAACGGCATGAGAGAGCCCCACGCGAAGAAACCAATGGCAACGGCAATGGCAGCTTTGAAACCACTGTTGCAGCCCCGCCAAGGCCAGCCCCTGTCATGGTTCATATTCCTGACGTGGTCGCTGATCCAGAACCGCGCAAATGGGTGCCACCTGCACCAACCGTTGCGGCTGAACCCACCGAGCGCAAGGGCGGCTGGTGGAGCAAGCGCGGCAAATAAAGCCTCAAACCCGCCGCAATTGAATTTATAACCAAGTTCATGCGGCGGATTCTAGGCAACCTGACATTCAAACTGGCGCGGTCAATTTTGGCCGCGTCAGTTATTTTTTCCAGTCTCGCAGGTGATGCCAGAGCCGATGGCCCCAACCTGATCCGCGATGCCGAGATCGAAGGCCTGATGCGGCTTTATTCGAGACCCATCTTTAAAGCCGCAGGCATTAATCCAGCAGCAGTCCGCGTCTATTTGATTGCCGATCCATCGATCAACGCCTTCGTGGCAGGTGGCCAACGCATTTTCATTCATACTGGCCTCATCACGCGCTCGCCCACGCCCAATGCCGTGATCGGCGTTATCGCCCATGAGAGCGGCCATATTGCAGGCGGCCATTTGGCCAAGATGAACTCAGTTGCCCAGCGCGCCAGTGTTGAAGCCATCATCGGCATGTTGGCGGGCGCTGCTGTGATGGTGGGTGGTGCAGCTTCTGGAAATCCCGACGCCGCCCGCGCCGGGACGGGCATCATGTTGGGCTCGCAAAACTCGGCGGGACGAGGCTTTCTCACCTATCAGCGCGCCATGGAATCAACCGCAGACCAGGCCGCTTTGAAATATCTCAATGCCACTGGCCAAAGCCCCAAAGGCATGTTGGATCTTTTTGATCTTCTCTCACATGAAGCCATCGCATCGCTCCATGGCGCAGATCCATATGCCTATTCCCACCCCATGCCGCTCGATCGTATTGAGGCGTTGCAAGTGGCGGCCAAGGCCTCTCCATATTTTGATAAAACGGATGACCCTGCCCTCATGCTGCGCCACAAATTGGCCCAGGCGAAATTGGCTGGCTTTCTGTTGCCCGCACAATCGGTGTTTCAGCAATACCCCACATCTGACATGTCTCTGCCCGCCCGCTATGCCAGAGGCATTGCCATGTTCCGCCGGGGTGATTTGAAAAACGCTTTGCCTGTGATCGACAGCCTGACGGCGGAGTTGCCGCAAGACCCCTATTTCTGGGAACTGAAGGCGCAAGCCTATCTCGAAAACGGCCAGGCCGACAAAGGACTTCCCTCCATTCAGAAGGCCCTCCAGCTTCTCCCTAACAATGGCCTGCTCCAGGTTCTGAACGCTCAAATTCTGCTCGGCAGCGAAAACGCCGCCCATGCTGATGCGGCCATCAGACTGTTGCAAATTGCCAAGCGCCAAGAGCCCGACATGCCCGTCATCTACAAGTTCATGGCCCAGGCCTATGCCATGAAACAGGATGTGCCCCGCGCCGAACTGGCCAGCGCCGAATATGCCTTTGCCACGGGCGACAAGAAACTTGCCATGGACAAGGCCAAGGCCCTGCAGACGCGTTTCCCCACAGGTTCGCCCGAATGGCTGAGAGCCAATGACTTGCTGAACTTCGCCGGCCACAAAAACTGACCAAAATGTTATTGTGCCGGGCCAGCAATCCGGAGCAATATGACTAGAAATGAGGATTGATCCATGCGCCGCTTGCTCTCCCTGATTGCAGTAACATTCATTGCCCTGTCCATTCCGGCCTTTGCCCAAAATTTTTCGCCCGCGCAAAAGACTGAAATTGAGAAGATGATGAAAGACTATTTGCTGGCTCACCCAGAGATTCTGCGCGACATGGCCAATGCTCTCGACGCGCAAGACAAGAAGGCTGCTGATGATGGTCGTGGCAAAGCGCTCATGTCCCAATCCAAGGAAATTTTCCACGACGGCATGGATGGCATTGTCGGCAACCCCAAGGGCGACGTGACCGTTGTGGAATTCATGGACTATAATTGCGGTTGGTGCCGCAAGGGTATCAAGGAAATTCAATCGCTGGTGAAATCAGATCCGAATGTCCGCGTCATCATGAAAGAATTCCCGATTTTCGGCGAAGGCTCCGAATATGCCGCCAAGGCCGCTTTGGCATCAGCCCGGCAGGGCAAATATTGGGAGTTCCATCAGGCGCTGTTTGCAAGCGAAGGAAAGGTCACAGCCGAAGTTACAGACCAGATCGCCCAGGACGTGGGACTCGACGTCCTCAAGATGAAGGCTGACATGGCCGATCCCGTGATTGAAGCCCAAATCCAGAAAAACACGCAGCTGGCGCAAACCCTGCAATTGACGGGCACACCCGCCTTCATCGTCGACAAAAAGCTGTATCCCGGTTACATCCAACTGCCAGAGATTCAGGCGAGCCTGGCTGATGTGCGCGCCAATGGCGGCTGCCAGCTCTGCTGATATTCACAAGAGCAATTGCTGGTTTTCAAAGCAGTCTCCTGAGGCTATAAGCTGGCCATGAAAACAATCTTTATCCTCAACGGTCCCAATCTCAATTTGCTGGGCACCCGCGAGCCTGAAATCTATGGGGCCGAAACCTTGGCCTCCATCGAACAGAAGTGTCTGGCCAAAGCCAAGGCGCTGGGGCTCGCCATTGACTTTCGCCAAACCAATGTCGAGGGCGAACTGGTCAACTGGATCCACGAAGCGCGCGGCAAGGCCGAAGCGATCATCCTCAATGCTGGCGCTTACACCCACACTTCGGTGGCTTTGCACGATGCCCTGAAAGGCGTTGGCCTTCCCGCAATCGAAGTCCATCTTTCAAATGTTTACAAACGCGAGAGCTTCCGGCATCACAGCTTCATCTCGCCCGCAGCCCATGGCGTCATCGCTGGTTTTGGCGCGGCAAGTTATGAACTCGCACTGGAGGCTGCCTCCAATCTCATCAACCCAACGCGAAAGGGATAAGAATGCCCGCAAAGAAAAATCCGGTTGCCGCCAAGCCTGTGCAGGAAAGCAGCGAACTGGCCATGATCCGCAAGCTGGCAGAAATCCTGAATGAAACGGGCCTGACCGAAATTGAACTGGACCACAAGGGTGCACGCGTCCGCGTCAGCAAGGCAACCTCTGCCCCTGCCCCCATGGCCCATTATGCTGCGGCTCCGACACCTGCTGCCTTTGCTGCAGCACCCGTGGCCTCAGCGCCCGCAGAAGCGGCAGGAACGCCTCTCAAATCTCCCATGGTCGGCACTGCCTATCTTTCAGCAACCCCTGGTCAGCCGCCCTTTGCGACCTTGGGTTCCAATGTGAAGGAAGGTCAAACCCTTCTCATCATCGAAGCCATGAAGACCATGAACCAGATCACAGCGCCTAAATCCGGCAAGCTGGTTCAGGTCAACATCGAGAACGCCCAGCCGGTTGAGTTCGGCGAAGTTCTCATGGTGATTGAATAGGCATGTTCGATAAAATCCTCATTGCCAATCGTGGCGAAATCGCCTTGCGCGTCTTACGCGCCTGCCGCGAATTAGGCATTGCAACGGTTGCTGTCCATTCGACTGCGGATGCCGACGCCATGCATGTGAAGCTCGCCGATGAGAGCGTATGCATCGGCCCGCCTGCCGCCAAGGATAGCTATCTCAATATACCGGCCATCGTCTCGGCCTGCGAAATCACTGGTGCTGATGCGGTTCATCCAGGCTACGGCTTTCTTTCAGAGAATGCCAAGTTCGCCGAAATCCTTGGCGAGCATGCAATCAAGTTCATCGGGCCATCACCTGAAAATATCCGCACCATGGGCGACAAGATCGAAGCCAAGCGCACGGCGAAGGCTTTGGGCATTCCTGTTGTTCCAGGTTCTTCCGGTGGCGTGTCTGATCTCGGCGAAGCCAAAAAAGTTGGCAAAGACATCGGCTATCCCGTCATCATCAAAGCCACGGCAGGCGGTGGCGGTCGCGGCATGAAAGTGGCCAACAACGAAAGTGAATTGGAACTGGCGGTGTCGACCGCGCAGTCTGAGGCCAAGGCCGCTTTCGGCAATGGCGAAGTCTATATCGAAAAATATCTGCAAAAGCCGCGCCATATTGAAGTTCAAGTGCTGGGCGATGGCAAGGGCAATGCCGTGCATCTAGGTGAGCGCGATTGCTCGCTGCAACGCCGCCACCAGAAAGTTTGGGAAGAAGCACTCTCTCCCGCTCTTAACGTCAATCAGCGCGAAGACATCGGCAACCGCGTGGCCCAGGCCATGCGCGATCTGAAATATGAAGGCGTTGGCACAATCGAATTTCTGTATGAAAATGGCGAGTTCTATTTCATTGAAATGAACACCAGGCTTCAGGTCGAACATCCAGTCACTGAAATGATCACCGGCCTTGATCTCGTGCAGGAACAAATCCGCGTCGCTTCTGGCGCAACCTTGCAATACCAGCAGAGCGACATCCAGTTCTCGGGCCACGCCATTGAATGCCGCATCAACGCCGAAAACGCCCAGACCTTTACGCCCTCGCCTGGCCGTGTGGATGCCGTGCATTTCCCCGGCGGACTTGGTGTGCGTATCGATTCAGCCTTGTATTCCGGCTATCGCATTCCGCCCTATTACGACAGCCTGATCGGCAAGCTCATCGTGTTTGGTAAAACGCGCACCGAATGCATGATGCGCCTGAAACGCGCATTGTCGGAATTTGTGGTTGATGGTGTTGAAACCACCATTCCCCTGTTCCAGCGTCTTCTTGCCGAAAATGATATTATCAACGGCCACTATGACATCCACTGGCTCGAAAAATTCCTGGCTAAAAACCCGAGCTGATCCAACCATGACAACCATCACCCCGCAGCTTTTGCTCAAGGCCTATGCGGCGGGGGTTTTTCCGATGGCAGAAAGTGCCGATGACCCGGCCCTTTATTGGATCGAACCAGACGAGCGCGGCGTCATCCCGCTCAAAGGCTTTCACATTTCGCATTCCCTGAAAAAATCAGTGCGCCATGGTCGATTTGAAATCCGCATCGACACGGCCTTTGACGAGGTCATTGCCGCCTGCGCTGAAAAAACGTCCGACCGCGACGTCACATGGATCAACCAAAGAATTTTCAAACTCTATACTCAGCTTCACAAAATGGGCTGCTGCCACTCTGTTGAAAGCTGGCGAGACGGCAAGCTTGTGGGTGGCCTCTATGGCTTACGCATTGGCGCTGTGTTCTTCGGTGAAAGCATGTTCTCGCGCGAAACTGATGCCAGCAAGGTTGCACTGGTCCATCTGGTGGCGAGGCTCAATTTCGGCAGTTTCAAATTGCTCGACGCGCAGTTTGTGAACTCGCATCTCGAACAATTTGGCTGTTACAAAATCCCCAAGAAAGACTACCGCCCCATTCTCGAGGCGGCACTCGACGCTGAAGCCGATTTTAACAAATTCGCCGCTGATAATAACCGCGAGGAAGTTTTGGCCTTGGCGGGCCAACCCTAGATCATGCCGCTTTCGATCTTGTGAGCTTGCGTCCCATCGCCTAAACACCAATCTCTAGCAGCGTTCCAATCAGGAACTGAAAGACATTCCGGTGCGGCCAACCCAAACAGGGGCCAAGACGGAGCTGCCTTCCGACCGGCTTGCCCGGGGCTGCGGATTTGGAAGGCGTGAAATGACTGAAAAGCTCGGCGTGATGCTCTGTGGCCATGGTAGCCGTGATAAAGAAGCGGTGACTGAATTTGCCGTGCTGGCCCGCCACCTCAAAGAACGCCTGCCGCAATATCCTGTGGAATTTGGCTATCTTGAATTTGCCACGCCGATCATCCGCACCGGACTCGACTCATTGAAGGCCCAAGGTGTGAACCGTGTGCTCGCAGTTCCCGGCATGTTGTTTGCCGCGGGCCATGCCAAGAATGACATCCCCTCTGTGCTCAATACCTATGCCGCACAAAACGACCTCAAGATCGAATATGGCAAGGAGCTCGGCATTGATCCCAAGATGATGCGCGCAGCTGGCGACCGGATTCAAGAAACCCTCAACAGCGTCAGCAAAGACATTGCCATTCACGAAACCTTGCTGCTGGTGGTGGGGCGTGGTGCGTCTGATCCTGATGCCAATTCAAATGTCTCGAAAGTCACCCGCATTTTGTGGGAAGGCTTCGGCTTTGGTTGGGCTGAGACGGCCTATTCCGGCGTCACCTTTCCACTGGTGGCCCCAGCCCTCGAACACGCCACCCGGCTTGGCTTCAAGCGCATCATTATATTCCCCTATTTCCTGTTCACCGGAATTCTCGTGCAGCGCATCTATGACGCAACCGATGAAGTTGCCGCAAAATATCCCAATATCGAATTTGTGAAAGCGCCCTATCTCAACGACCATCCACAAGTGATTGAAACTTTCGTTGAGCGCATCCAACAAATTCTGACTGGCGACATCGCGATGAATTGCCAGATGTGCAAATACCGCACGCAGGTTCTGGGCTTTGAAGCCGAAGTGGGGGCCGTACAGGAAAGCCATCACCACCATGTGGAAGGGATCGGCACATCGGCTGAATGCCACCATTGCGATGGTCAATGCACGGGCGCCTGCAAGGCAGGTCCCTTCAAACTTGAAAGCGTGCCCCATGACCATGGCCACCACCACGATCATGACCACCCGCATGACCATGGCCACACACACACTCACGCCCCTTACCCCCATGCTGATCACCCGCTGGGTCCTAGAACACTGAAGCGGCCGTGATTGATTATCTGAAAAATCCGCAAGAGATCTATCGGCGTTCATTTGAAATGATCGCCGCCGAGGCCGATTTTTCAATGCTGCCGGTTTCGGCCCGCAACATTGCCACACGGGTGATCCATTCCTGCGGCATGCCGGAGATCACGTCTGACCTCGTTATCACGCCCGATTTCGCTGATGTCACAAAGGCTGCCCTCGCTGCAGGAAGGCCCATTCTCGTTGATGTCGAAATGGTCCGCCATGGCATCATCGCCCGCTTCCTGCCAGAGAACTGCAAAGTCATCTGTACACTGAATGATCCACGTGCGCGCGAACTGGGCCTTGCCAACGCCATCACCCGCACTGGCGCGGCAACAGCGCTGTGGCGTGATCATCTTGAAGGTGCGGTGGTTGTCATCGGCAACGCGCCGACGGCACTTTTTGCGCTGCTGGAGATGATTGACGCTGGTGCCCCAAAGCCCGCGTCCATCGTTGGCATGCCCGTTGGCTTTGTAGGTGCCGCAGAGAGCAAATCCGAGCTCGCCTCCAACCCGAGAGGCATTGCCTTCGCCACCATCAAGGGCCGAAAAGGCGGTTCGGCCATGGCCTCCTCCGTCATCAATGCGCTGACGGATGTTGCCGCATGACCAAATGGCTCACCATCATCGGCATGGGCGAAGACGGCATGGCCGGTCTTTCCGCGTCAGCTACTCTGGCAATTGAACAAGCCGCAGTGGTGATCGGCGCCAAGCGCCTTCTGGCCTTCCTGCCAAAACTCAATGCAGAACTTCACGAATGGCCACAGCCTTTTTCCGCCGTTGTCGATCGCATCAAGCCTTTGAAAGGCCGTCATACAGTTGTGCTGGCAACTGGCGATCCCCTGAATTTTGGTGCGGCCCGCAAATTGCTTGAACTCGTTCCCATCAACGAAACCACCATCATCCCGCATCTGTCGGCGTTTTCATTGTCTGCCGCCAAGCTCGGCTGGTCGCTGCCCGATTGCGACTGCCTCACCATCCATGGTCGCCCGGCAGCGAACCTTGAAGCCTTCATCCAACCGGATGCGAAGTTACTCGTTCTGACCGAAGATCAATCCTCCATCGCAATCATCTGCAAACGCTTGACCGATCGTGGCTTTGAAAACAGCCTAATCACCGTGCTCGAAAATCTCGGCGGCCCGCATGAGGCTCTCACGACCTTCACGGCGCGAACCAATCCTGACAAGAAGTGGTCCCCGCTCAATACGGTGGGCATTCACTGTATCGCGTCTCCCCACGCCAAAATTTGGTCGCGTGTTGCAGGCCTGCCCGACGAAGCTTTTGAACATGATGGCCAACTGACCAAGCGCGAGGTGCGCGCCGCTACGTTGGCAGCCCTGTCCCCAGCCCCAGACCAGCTCCTCTGGGATATTGGCGCAGGCTGCGGCTCAGTCTCCATCGAATGGATGCGTTCCACACGAGGCTGCACGTCGATTGCTATCGAACCCCACGCCGAGCGCCGCGACATGATGGCCGTCAATGCCGACCAGTTGGGAACGCCGCGCCTCAAGGTCGTTGCGGCGTCCGCCCCCGACGGCCTGAGCAATCTTCCAGCGCCCCATGCGATTTTCATCGGCGGCGGAATTTCCGGCAAAGGTGTCTTTGAGACGGCCTGGGCCGCGCTCAAGCCGCGTGGCCGCATGGTCGCCAATGTCGTCACCATCGAAGGCGAAATGCACCTTTATGACCTGCAGGAAAAATTCGGCGGCGAGTTGGTGAAGATCGACATCTCACACCTCACGCATGTCGGCCCCTATCGCGCTTTGAAGCCGCGCATGAGCGTGTTGCAATGGCGGGCAACCAAGCCATGGTGAAGGGCAAGCTCTATGGGGTTGGCGTCGGCCCCGGCGATCCCGAGTTGATGACGGTGAAAGCCTGGCGCCTGATCTCGACGGCGAACACGATTGCCTATCTCTGCGCCAATGGCAAAGACTCAACGGCGCGCGACATTGCCAAGCCGTTCATTGCAGAGGGCATCACGGAAATCGCCATCGACATGCCCATGCGCGTTGAACGTGAACCCGCACAAGCCGCATATGACAAAGGCGCCGCCGAAATTGCAACTCATCTGCAGCAGGGCCGCGACGTGGTCATGCTCTGCGAAGGTGATCCGTTCTTCTATGGCAGCTTCATGTACATGTTTGAGCGCCTCTCCGCCAAATTTGAAACCATTGTCGTGCCGGGTGTAACCTCCATCACCGCCGCAGCCGCAATGATGGGCAAGCCGTTGGTTGAACGCGACGAAGTTCTGAAAGTTTTGCCGGCAACGCTTGATGCGGAAAAACTCCGTGAGGAACTCAAAACCGCAAGTTCTGCCGCCATCATCAAGGTCGGTCGCCACTTCGGAAAAGTAAAAGCTACTCTTTCGGAACTTAGTCTTTTGGAAAAGGCCACCGCCGTCGAAAACGCCACGCACCAAAGCCAGATCATCCGTCTACTGACGGATATCGACAGCGACACCCTGCCCTATTTCACCACCATAATAGTGAAGGCCAATCGCGGATGAAGCCCGTCATCTTTGTTCTCGGCGCATCAGCCTTGCCGCTGGCAAATAATCTGAAAACCTCTTTGCAAGGCGAAATCCACACGCCCCACTGTGTCGCAGGCGGGGACATCGCCTATGAAAAGGCCAAATCCCATCTCGGCAAGCTGTTTCAGGACGGCCGCACCATCATCGGCCTCTGCGCCAGCGGCATTCTTATTCGCGCCCTGGCCCCACATCTGGGAGACAAACGCGCTGAGCCCCCCGTCATCGCCATCGCCGAAGATGGCAGCAGCGTTGTTCCTCTCCTCGGGGGCCATCACGGCGCCAATGAATTGGCCAAAACAATTGCGACGATCACCAAAGGTCATGCAGCCCTAACCACAGCAAGTGAGGTTCGTTTCGGCGCCAGCCTAGATGAGCCGAAGCCGGGCTACACGCTTGCCAATCCGGAAGACATGAAATCCGCCGTTGCGGCCCTTCTGTCTGGCTCTTTGCTCTCCATCCGTCATTCCGGCGAAAGCCGGAATCCACAAAACCCGGTAGACCTGCAGAACATTTCAACAGTCGAATGGACCCCGTCTTTCGACGGGGTGACGCTTGAGGTGATGGAACAAGTGGCAACGGGCGGCCCGAAACATCTTGTCTATCATCCAAAAGCGCTTGCCATCGGCATCGGCTGCGAGCGTGGCACGGACCCAGAGGAAGTCCGTACACTGATCAATGAGACCTTGGCCGCAAACAACCTCGCTGAAGCTTCGATTGCGACCTTTGCATCAATTGATCTCAAGGAAGACGAACCAGCATTAAACGCACTTCATCCAGTAACCTATTTCACCGCTAACGAGTTGAATGAATATGCTCACAAGCTTAAAAGTCCTTCCGACTTTGTAAAATCGGAAGTGGGCACCCCCAGCGTGGCAGAAGCGTCTGCCCTAGCCGCCGCAGGTCCTGACTCCGAACTCATCGTGGCAAAGACGAAAAGCAAGCGCGCCACGATTGCGATTGCCCGCAGCGCTTCACCCATTCTCAAAATCCCCGGTCGTGTGCGCGGGAAGCTCTCGGTGGTCGGCATTGGGCCCGGCGACAGAAATACGCGCAGCCCCGATGTCACCCGCGAGCTTTCAAACGCCACGGATTGGGTCGGCTACGGTCTTTATCTTGATCTCGCTGCCGATCTCCATCACTCACAGATCGAGCACCGATTCCCCTTGGGCGACGAAGAGGCCCGCTGCCGCGCCGCCATCGAATTGGCTAAAGAAGGAAAACACGTGGCGCTGGTCTGCTCTGGCGATGCAGCCATCTATGCCATGGCCGCCCTTGTTTATGAATTGATCGACCGCGAACCCTGTCGCATCGCCATCGAAGTCCACCCCGGCATCTCGGCCTTCCAGGCGGCAAGCGCTGCGGCGGGTGCCATGATCGGCCATGACTTCTGCTGCATCTCGCTTTCTGATTTGCTGACACCATGGGAAGCCATCGAGAAGCGCATCACCGCCGCTGCCGAGGGAGACTTTGTGATTTCCTTCTACAATCCGCGCTCGTTGAAACGCCGCGACCAGTTGGAACGCGCGCTTGCCATCCTCAAAAATCATCGACCCGCGGATACACCCGTGGTCATCGCCTCCAATCTCGGGCGGCCGCAGGAAAACGTCCGCATCGTGAAGTTCGCAGACTTCAACCCGGACGACGTCGACATGCTGACCCTTGTGATGGTCGGTTCCTCGCAATCAAAATCAATTCGGCGCGGCGATGGCAAGACCTATGCCTATACGCCACGCGGCTACGCTAGGAAGATGGATAAACAATGACCGTACACTTCATCGGCGCCGGCCCCGGCGCTGCCGACCTCATCACCCTGCGCGGGCTTCGCCTGATCCAATCTTGCCCCGTCTGCCTCTATGCGGGATCACTGGTGCCTGAGGAAATCGTCAAGGCCGCACCCGAGGGTGCGCGCGTGATTGATACAGCCCCGCTTCACCTCGACCAGATCATCGACGAAATCAAAGCGGCCCATGCCAAGGGTCAGAACGTCGCGCGCGTGCATTCCGGCGATCCGTCCTTGTACGGAGCAATCGCCGAACAGATGCGAAAGCTTGATACGCTCGGCATCGACTACGATGTCACCCCCGGCGTTCCCGCCTTTGCCGCCGCTGCAGCCGCGCTCAAAACCGAATTCACCCTTCCCGAAATCGCCCAGACGGTAATCCTCACGCGCACCACCATGCAGGCCTCGGCCATGCCACCGGGCGAAGAGTTGGAAAAACTCGGCGCGTCCAAGGCAACCCTCGCCATTCATCTCTCGATCCGTAATCTCGGCCACATCGAACGCTCGCTCACGCCGCATTATGGCGCGGACTGCCCGGTCGTCGTCGCCTACCGCGTCACCTGGCCCGATGAAAAATTCATCCACGGCACGCTGTCCACCATCGCCGCCAAGGTGAAAGCCGCAAAGCTCACGCGCACAGCACTCGTGCTGGTCGGCCCGGTTCTGGGCCACACCAACTTCCACGATTCCGCCTTGTATGATGCAGATCACGAACACGTATTGCGCAATCGCAAGACCGCCGCGAAGGCCGCCAAAAAGAAAACTTGACATTTTCCTACAATAGGAATATATACAGTTTAGATCGCTGAGGTTGGAAAGACGTTTCCAGCTTGGATGATCCGGCTGTTTGACATTGTGAAGTCCACCTCTGCTGAGAGGTTAAATCAGCAAAGCGCCTTCGTGGCGCAGCAGCCATTCCTTGCGCGCGATGCCGCCGCCATAGCCGGTCATCGACCCGTCCGCGCCAATCACCCGGTGGCACGGCACGATGATGGCGATGGGGTTGCGGCCATTGGCGGTGCCCACGGCGCGCGAATGTTGAACGCTGCCCAGCTTGCGCGCGATATGACCATAGGAAACCGTGGTGCCCGCCGGAATCTTGCGAAGTTCAGCCCACACCTGGCCCTCAAATTCAGTCCCGCCGCCATCGGTGAGGAGATCATCCAGAGCGTGATTGTCCCCTGCGAAATAGTCGCGGATGCGATCACTGATGCCGAAGGGATTGGTGGCAGGCTGCAATTCCACATCGCCAAAGCGTGAACGCATCGGCCGCTCGACGCGCCCTGCCGTCTCCTCAAATTCAAACAGCAACACAACGCCGTCCCTAGCCACAAGAACCATGGTGCCAACGGGTGTTTCAAGGCGTTCGGTGAGGAAACAGTGCATGACTAAAATGTTTGTTCACCTATCAAAAATGAAAACTAGCCGTTTTGAGGGCATCGAAAGGCTATGCTAAGACTCACGCTTAGGAAATGAAAACTCTATTTCCAACTTAATTTCGCCGATCGACGAACGCCAAATAACCATTTCACTGAATGCTACGGCTTCCTTTTTGCTATCGCCCGATAACTTTGCAAGTTCAAGGCGCGCCTGGATAACAAATGTGATCCAGTCGATTGTCTCAAGATTGGAGACGAATTTACCTGCTCGCTCTAGCCCTGGAAGTATGCCTTGCGAGAAATCGACGGCTTCACCGCCCGCATTTCTGATTCTTCCGAGAAGTTCATCTTCTCGAAATTTCAGCAGAAATGCTATCCCGTCAGAATTTTTCACACCAACAAAGTTGTAGAGCTGAATCGTATCGTTAGTCACATTTCTCCAAATGCCGAAAGAAAAGCAGTCAATGCCGTCCGCCAGCAGAGCAAAATCATATGGATTGATCCCAATATGTTTTTCTAATTCGACGCCACTTTGTTCAAAACCACGATAAATGAACCCAAACCCACCTCTGATGAAGTGAGCAGCAAAACCTCCCGAAGATCCGGTAAATCCTAGTTGGTGACCACCAAATATTCTATCGTTCAGCGGAATATTGCTCACGCCTTGTGGTGATATCTCAACGGAATCAATTGGCGATCGTGCAACGCTGAGATAGTCACCATATCGATTTTCACCTGTTGTCAAATACCATGGAACAGCGAAGCCGCCCCAGTCCGGCTCTGCCACCATTCCGGAATTCAAACATTCGTGAAATCTATTGAGCGACATTGAATATCTAGTTGCCGCGGTTTCAGAAATGTTATCAGGCATGCGTACCACACCCAAAGTTGTCACAGGATGCTCGCTCGGTGTATCGCCAACGATTCTTAGCCTTTGAAACTCCGCAAACCCGGTCGAGGACCCGATGTGACAGTTTTGAACTTCTTTTATTCGTCCGCCACTAATCAGAGATAAAATAAAAGCCTTATGATCGACAAACACGAAATCTGTGGCTTGGTTGGAACTTTGATGAATTGCCAAAAGCAATTTCCAACTTTCGGCAGGCTCCTTTCCCTGTATAGCTTTTAGACCTGCGATGGCAATTTCGATGTTGCCCGCAAAGCCAACTGTCATGCGTTCAAAATTGATTATCTTGGCAGAGGGTTCCATCCGCCACTCTTTGCTTTTTCCTAAGAGCGGCCGTTCCCAAAATGTGTCAGATATCACGAATATTAGATCATCACACCTTTCTGCATAGATGAGCGTCACGAAGCGATCCTCACTATTGGAAGTTTGATAGTTCTAACAACTGTAACGCCTGTCATAACAATTTCAGGTTGTTCAAGAAACCCGGCAGCAGTTTGCGAACCATTACCCCACTTGAACTTATTGACTACCCCAGCCTTTTCAACGCCTCCAGAACCTTAGCCTTTCGCGCCTCAAGCGTCACCTTCAACTCGCGGGATTCTTCAAACGCTTCCGGTGGGGCTTTGGCGACGAAGTTGGGGTTATTCAGACGCCCGTCGATGACGCCCATGTCTTTGGCGACCTTCTCTAGTTCCTTGTTCAGGCGCGTGCGCTCGGCGGCAAAGTCGATCATGCCTTCAAGCGGCAGCGCGACAGTGGCCTCATCCAAAGCAATTTGTGCGGACGCTTTCGGCACCGCATCTTCAAACGTCAGCGCCGACAGGCGCGCCAGCCGCATGATCTCAGTCTCCCATGCGCCAGCACGACGGCGGGCTTCGGTGCCAGCGCCGACGATCACGCACGGAATTTTCGCACCGGCATTGACATTCATTTCGGAACGCACCGAGCGCACTTCCGAAATCAGGCGGATGACCCAATTCATTTCAGCATCGGCCTTGGCATCGCCGAGACCCTCGTAGCTCGGCCATTGCGCCGCGATCAGCAGATGATCGCGTGTTGCCGTCTTCTGCCAAAGCTCTTCGGTGATGAAGGGCATGATGGGATGGCACAGCAGCAAGATCTGCTCGAAGGCCCAGGCCGCACAGGCGCGGGTTTCGGCCTTGGCGATCTCGTCCGTGCCGGTCAAAATCGGCTTGATCAATTCCACATACCAGTCGCAATAGACATTCCACGCAAACTGATAGAGCGCTGCGGCCGCTTCATTATATTTGTGGTCTTCAATCGCCTTGGTCACAGCATCGCGCGTACGCGCCGCCTCGCCCGCAATCCAGCGGTTGACGGTGACGCGCGCGGCGACGGGATCGAAATTCTCATCGCGCTTAACACCATTCATTTCGCCGAAGCGCGCGGCGTTCCACAACTTGGTGGCAAAGTTGCGATAACCTTCAACGCGTGATTTTGCGAGCTTGATGTCGCGGCCCTGTGCGGCCATCGCCGTCAAGGTGAAGCGCAAAGCATCAGCGCCATATTCATCGATGAGTTCGAGGGGATCAATCACGTTGCCCTTCGACTTCGACATTTTCTGGCCCTTCTCGTCGCGGACCAAAGCGTGGATGTAAACCGTGTGGAACGGCACGTCCTTCATGAAGTGAAGGCCCATCATCATCATGCGGGCAACCCAGAAGAAGATGATGTCAAAGCCGGTGACCAGAACGTCGGTCTGATAATGGCGCTTCAGTTCCGGCGTCTGGTCGGGCCAGCCCAAGGTCGAGAATGGCCAGAGTGCGGAGGAGAACCAGGTGTCGAGGACGTCTTCGTCGCGCGTCAGCGTGACGGAAGGACCAGCCGCTTTGATTGCGGCTTCTTCGGTTTCCTCGACATAGATTTTGCCGTCGGAACCATACCACGCCGGAATCTGATGGCCCCACCAGAGCTGGCGCGAGATGCACCAGGGCTGGATGTTGCGCATCCA
>JBBRLH010000004.1:0-216535 GCA_038231475.1 Hyphomicrobiales bacterium
CCTCAACGAAAGCAACAACACGTTTACGCAGGTCGTTCGACAAAGCATGCGGCATGGTAAATCACCTCCACACACCTTGAATCACTTTCAAACTGATTTGTGAATCACTTTCGATTCAAATCGACCGCCTGATGCTCTAATATTGGAATCAGTATTCATAATACCATGCTAGGGTCGAAATTTGAGGCGCACACAAACTCATCTTGCATCTGTAGGAAAATTGTCCCCATTTCACGAGCCAACAGTCTCGCTCTCCGTTTTTCAAAGTTGCATTGCTATCCAAAATATCGATTTCAATTTTTACGGAAGCAGATTCACCTTCAGAATCTATGCTGAACAACTCAACACCTAAATTTCCTGAACGTAACTTGTGTTCACTCATTTTTGGGATCGGATTTGAAATTGCACGAATCCAAGGAAGTTGATTTTGCTGCCCAAGCACAATGCCGACGTCAGCTATTCCAGAGAAAATTGTGGTTGCAGCTCCCTTTTCGCTATATTGATCTTTTAGATGGAACTTTAGCGGTGGGTGGAAAGTAAAGTGCGGATTCCTGACTCCGTCTAGGAGTTTGGATTCAACTAGAAAATCAATTCCAATTCTATTGTAGGCATTCCATATCCCTGAAACGAATTTTTGTCGGGGTGACACAAAGGTTTTATCACTTAACCCAAATGAAACAGAGCCGTCGTCTTGGAGAGACAACCAACCAACTTTTTTGCAACATTGTACTGTGCGGCAGCAGAAATGCCTGGACGTCTCTACTTTACTTTTGACGGCCTTCTTTGACATCTCCCTGCCGCCCTCACGGCGTCACTTCAATCCTCTGCACACCCTTCGGCTGCTTCAAGCCCTTCCAGATCGCATTGGCCTGGTGCACCGGCGCGTTGGCGGGGCGTTCGATGTAGACACCATCTCCCGCCTTGGCCAGAACCTTGCCCTCTTCGGCGGCGATCTTGCCGCGCGAGATCACGACGCGTGGCAAGCCCACACATTCAAAGCCTTCAAACACGTTATAATCGATGCGACTGACTTGGGTTTTGTATGTGATGGTCTTTTTGGCCTTGGGGTCCCACACCACAACATCAGCATCAGCGCCCACACGGATGCAACCTTTGCGCGGATAGACGTTGAGAATTTTTGCGATGTTGGCCGACGTGGCCGCCACGAATTCCTCTTTCGTCAGGCGGCCCGTGTTCACACCCGCCGTCCACAGCACTGGCAAGCGGTCTTGCAAGCCACCCGTGCCGTTGGGAATCTGCGTGAAGTTTTTTAGACCCGTCTGCTTTTGCTTCAACGTGAAGGCACAGTGATCAGTGGCCACCACCGACAATGTGCCAGACTGCAAACCGGCCCACAAAGAATCCTGATGCTTCTTGTTGCGGAACGGCGGACTCATCACGCGGCTGGCCGCATGGTTCCAATCCTTGTTTTGATATTCTGAATCATCCAACACAAGATATTGCACCAGCGGCTCGCCATAAACCCGCTTGCCCGCCTGCTTGGCCCGCCTGATGGCTTCGTGAGTTTCCTCGCAAGACACATGCACGATATAGAGAGGGCAGCCCGCCATGTCGGCAATCATGATGGCGCGGTTGGCGGCTTCGCCTTCAACTTCGGGTGGGCGCGAATAGCTGTGCCCCTCAGGCCCTGTCACACCGCGCGCCAGAAGATCAGCCTGCATGCGCGCCACCACATCGCCGTTCTCGGCATGAACCAAGGGCAACGCGCCAAGCTCAGCGCAGCGACGGAATGAATTATACATCTCATCGTCATTCACCATCAACGCACCCTTGTAGGCCATGAAATGCTTGAAGGTGTTGATGCCGTAAGTCTTGACGACAGTTTCCATCTCGTCGTGAATCTGGGGCGACCATTTGGTGATGGCCATGTGCAGGCTATAATCGGCAGCGGCGAGTTCACCTTTGTGGCGCCACGTCTGATAGGCGGCGAGCAGGCTTTCGCCTGGTGCAGGCAAGCAGAAATCAACCGTCATCGTCGTGCCGCCTGCAAGGGCCGCCATGGTGCCCGATTCAAAATCATCGGCCGTATTCGTGCCCATGAACGGCATGTCCATATGGGTGTGGGGATCAATGCCGCCGGGCATCACATAACAGCCTGTGGCGTCGATGGTCTTGTCGCCTTTGAGATTCGCACCCACGCCAATGATCTTGCCGTCCTCGATCAGCACATCGGCCTTTTCAGAGAAGTCGGCGTTGACGACGGTTCCGTTCTTGATGAGGATGGTGGACATCGATTTTCCCTGTGTTCAATTGGAGTTCTGATGAAATCCTATGACAAGGACAAAGCAAAGGGAATAGGGCCCGCATCTCATGCGTAACTGGTGTGAGTGTGCCGCAGGACCATAAGGTCCGTGGGCCCACCTGGTAACTCAAGGAGTAATAAAATGTCGAAATTCACCACCCTCGTGGTTGCGGGGCTGACCAGCCTTGCCCTGACCAGCGGCATCGCCATGGCTGATGACATGCTGACCGCCAAGAATGGCATGACGCTCTATACGTTTGACAACGACACGGGCACGGACTCGACCTGCTATGACGCCTGCGCCGTGAACTGGCCGCCCTATATCGCCGAAGCCGGCACTGCCATGGAAAAGGATTGGACCATGGTGAAGCGCAAGGATGGCGCGATGCAGTGGGCCTATGATGGCCACCCGCTCTATTTCTTCAAGGATGATGCCGCCAAGGGCGATGCCAAGGGCGACGGCATGAAGGGCATCTGGCACGTCGTGAAGGAATAAATAGAACATCAGAAACCCTCTCCCACGCCAGCGCGGGAGAGGGCATTCTTCGTTACTTCATCGCCATGGCGGCCTTGGTCACAACATCGGTCCAGGCACCGTCTGGCTTCTTGGTGATGACGGGGGCTTCACCGCCAGCAGAAAGCAACGTTGTCACCGTGCGCTCTGCAGCAGTAGGATCAAGCGTGCCGTCAGACCCATCGACCAGCTTGCTCACTTCATCGACCATGGTGGTCTGGTGCGCTTCGGTCTGTGAGCCTGAGGCATCATTCTTCAACACGGCAGCAACAGCAGCTTTCGGATCCGTAGCCATATCATTCCAGCCCTTCATCGACGCTTTGACGAACTTCGCCATGGTGTCCACGAACTTCGGGTCCTTCAACTTGTCCTGCAGGACATAAAGGCCATCTTCGAGTGTGGCGACACCCTGGTCTTCATATTTGAAGGTCACAAGATCATCGGCTTTAACACCAGCTTCGAGAATCTGGTGATACTCGTTGTAGGTCATGGTCGAGATGCAGTCGGCCTGCTTTTGCAGCAACGGATCAACGTTGAAGTTCTGCTTCAACACTTTGACACCACCATCCGAGCCATCGGTCTTGAGGCCAAGCTTCGCCATCCAGGCCATGAAGGGATATTCATTGCCAAAGAACCACACGCCAAGCGTCTTGTTCTTGAAGTCTGCAGGTGAGGCAATGCCGGTTTCCTTGCGGCAGGTGAGCATCAAGCCAGAGTGCTTGAAAGGCTGTGCAATGTTGACCACAGGCGAGCCCTTCTCGCGCGATGCAAGGGCTGATGGCATCCAGTCCACGATCACGTCAGCACCACCACCGGCGAGAACCTGCTCGGGATTGATGTCGGGGCCACCCGGCATGATGGTGACATCAAGGCCGGCCGCTTTGTAGTAGCCTTTTTCCTGAGCCACATAATAACCTGCGAACTGGGCTTGCGTCACCCACTTCAACTGCAGCTTGACGGCTTCAGCAGATGCACCACCTGCACCCAGCATCAGCGCACCTGCTGCTGCGGCTGTCATCAATAGTTTCTTCATCGTTTGTACTCCCTTGGTTAAATTCACCGCCTACGTTCTGTAGGACGGATGCCAGAACGTCACATGCCGCTCGGTCAGAACGAGCAGTGCGTAAAACAACGATCCCGTGACGGCGGCCACGGTAATTTCCGACCACACAAGATCAAGCGCCTGCGCGCCAGAGCCCGTCTGGATGCGAAAACCCATGCCAACAATCCGGGTCCCGAAGAATTCTGCGACAATGGCCCCGATCATGGCAAGGGTTGAATTGATTTTGAGCGCGTTGAAGATAAACGGCATGGCGGCCGGCAACCGCAATTTGATCAGCGCCTGTCCCCACGAGGCCCCGTAGGACCGCATGAGATCGCGGTCCAAGTGGCCAGAAGCCTGCAAACCCGCCGTGGCGTTCACCAGCATGGGAAAAAACGTCATGATGATGATGACAGCGATATTGGGGGCCACACCCGTTCCAAACCACATAACCATGATGGGAGCGATCCCCACCAGCGGCAGCACCGACATGAAATTGCCAAGCGGCAAAAGCCCGCGGCGCAAAAAGGGGATGCGGTCGCAGAGCAGTGCCACGAGCAACCCAGCCAACGAGCCCAGAGCCCAACCTGGAAGCACGGCTTTCACCAGTGTTTCCCAGAAATCTCCAGCGAGGGTGGGAATGGAATGGACAAATCTAGCGGCAATGGCGCTGGGCGGCGGCAACAGCAGGGGCGCAATGTGAAAGGCCCGCACCACGGCTTCCCAAACAACCAGTACTGCAACGCCAAACAGAATGGCGGGCAGCATGTCATTGAGTTTAGATGTGGCACTCCTCGTCATGGCCGAGCGCCCATTCGATGATTGACGATTTTTTCGGCGCGTTCAATCAAGAAGACAAGCAAGGCTGCCAGGATCGAACCCGCAACCAGCGCCGACCAGACATGCATGGTTTGGCCAAAATTGAATCCCACCAGCATCCGAGAACCAAGTCCGCCCTGAGCACCCGTTGGCAATTCGCCGACGATCGCTCCCGTCAGTGCGACAGCGATGGCAACTTTAAGCGATGTAAAGAGAAATGGGACGGAAGCAGGCAGGCGAAGCTTCCAGAGAATCTGCGACGCGTTAGCGTTATAGGTGCGCATCAAATCGCGGTGCATGACATCAGGCGACATCAAGCCCTTCACCATGCCGATGGTGACGGGAAAAAAGCAGAGATACATCGAGATCAAAGATTTTGGCAGAAGCCCCGTCAGACCAATCGCTCCCAGCACCACAATGATCATCGGTGCGATGGCGAGAATGGGAATGGTCTGCGAGGCAATGATCCACGGCATCAGGGCCTTGTTCAGGAGCTTTGAATGGACAATGCCAATGGCCAGTACCACGCCCAAAATGACTCCCAGCACAAAGCCGAGCAATGTCGAAGACAGCGTGATCCAGCAGTGGAACAGCAGCGATTTCACCGACCACGGGGCCACCAGAAAAATAGTATTCCACAACTCCAGGACCAGTTGATGGGGAGCTGGCAAAATCGGCCGTTCGAGGTTGAGCGAGATATTGAGAATATTCCAAAGCCCGCCGCCCGCCGCGTCGATCCGGGGCTGTGCAATCACCGAATTCATCGGGATTGCCGCAATATACCAGATGATGAGCAGGGCGAGGCAAATCGTGGCAATGGGCAGCGCATGACTCTCGCGCCGCGTTACGATTTTGAGTGTGCTGCCGTCAGCCACGGTCAATCCTCATAGGAGTGGCCCGCCTTCAAACCTTCGCGTACACGATGAGCGATTTTAAGAAACTCTGGCGTTTCACGAATGTCGAGACTGCGTTTGGCCGGTAGCTTTGTTTCGATCACATCAATGATGCGGCCGGGACGAGGGCTCATCACCACAATCTTGGTGGAGAGAAACACCGCCTCAGGGATGGAGTGGGTGACAAACACGATGGTTTTTTTGGTGCGCGCCCAAAGTTCCAGCAATTGCTGGTTCAGCTTGTCGCGCACAATTTCATCAAGCGCCCCAAAGGGCTCATCCATCAACAAGAGCTTGGGATCAAACGCCAGCGCCCGCGCAATCGACACGCGCTGTTGCATGCCGCCCGAAAGCTGCCAGGGAAATTTTTTCGCAAATCCTGAGAGATTGACGAGATCAAGATTGCGCGCCACGCGACCTTGCTGATCATCAAGCCCCATGATTTCCAAAGGGAGCGCCACATTGCGCTCGACATTGCGCCAGGGATAAAGTGCCGGCGCCTGAAATACATAACCATAGGCCCGCGCCAATCGCGCCGCCTCAGCCGTCAGGCCATTGACCAGAAGCTCGCCCGAGGTTGGAACTTCAAGATTGGCAATGGCCCGCAGCAACGTGGTTTTACCACAACCGGAGGGCCCGATGAGCGAGACAAACTCGCCCTCGCTCACGTTGAAATTAATCCCGGACAAGGCCTCGACCATGCCATCAGCGGTGGGGAAAACCAGTCCCAATCCTTTCGCCGATATAACATCTTGCGCCAAGCCTTAGCCTCTCCAGACTTTGTTGTGTCACAAAGGCTAACCGCTCTTGACCATTTGATCAAGAATATAGAACATGATCCCATGCTCAAGACCAAGGCAAAGCCTGCTGCAAAAACACGCATTCAGCATCAGAATCAGGAATTGATCTTGAAGGCCGCCTTGGACGTTTTTTCAGCCTATGGGTTTCGCGGTGCGACAGTGGACCAGATTGCCGAGAAATGCGGCCTGTCAAAACCCAATCTGCTTTATTATTTCCGGCGCAAGGAAGACATATACGTAGCGGTCCTTGAGCACACGCTGGCCGAATGGCTGAAGCCCTTGCGCATGCTTGATGGCAATGGCGACCCGATCACCGAGCTCACGCGCTATATCGCAGAGAAGCTGGAGTTGTCTGATGCCAATCCGGCAGCGTCCAGGCTTTTTGCCAATGAGATCCTTCATGGGGCACCCCATATTTCCAAATTTCTCAAAGGCCCGTTGAAAGAATTGGTCGCAGAAAAATCCGCGGTGATCAGGCGCTGGATGGCGGAAGGAAAAATCCGCCCTGTTGATCCGGAACATCTGATATTCGCAATCTGGGCCGTGACCCAGCATTATGCCGATTTCTCAGTCCAGGTCTCAGCCATTCTGGGCAGCGAACAAAAGCCTGGCCGCACCAAACAGGCGGTGCTGGATATTCTGCTGCGTGGGCTGAAGCCTTAGTTCAGCCAAACTCTTTCCACCAATGCTTGGCAATGTCGATCCGAGTTGGAATCCACACTTTGTCTTTCGACTGGATATAGTCGATGAACTTCGCCAATCCCACGGCGCGGCCCGGTCTGCCAATCAAGCGACAATGCAGTCCAACACTCATCATTTTAGGTGAACCGCGACGGCCTTCTTCATAGAGACAATCAAACGAGTCTTTCAAATATTGGAAAAAATGCTCGCCGGTGTTGAACCCTTGAGGCGTGGCAAAACGCATGTCATTGGCATCCAGAGTATAGGGGATGATGAGATGTTTTTTGCCATCATGTTTGTTCAAAAAATAGGGGAGATCATCGGAATAGTCATCCGATGAATAGAGAAATCCGCCCTCTTCCATCACAAGCTTTGTGGTGTTGATCGAACACCGCCCCGTGTACCAGCCATAAGGCCGCTCGCCAGTGATCTCCTTGTGGATGCGGATCGCCTCGGCAATCGACGCCCGCTCCACCTCTTCCGGCATGTCCTTGTGTTCCACCCATTTCAAACCATGCGAAGCAATTTCCCAGCCCGCCTCCATCATGGCTTTGACCTGATCGGGCGAGCGCTGCATCGCTGTCGCCACGCCATAGATCGTCACCGGCAATTTTCTGTCGGTGAACATGCGCCACATCCGCCAGAAGCCCGCGCGCGCGCCATATTCATAAATCGATTCCATGTTCCAGTGTCGCATGCCCACCCAAGGCGCAGCACCGACAATCTCGGATAAAAACGCTTCCGAAGCGGCGTCGCCATGGAGAATATTATTCTCGCCGCCCTCTTCATAGTTCAAGACAAACTGCACGGCGACATGTGCGCCACCCGGCCACTTCGCATCCGGAATGGCCCGGCCATAGCCCTTCATGTCACGGGGATAGTCCACCATCGCTTATCCCTTGTGCCAAGGTCCGTGGAAATCGCCTTTCTCGCCGATGCGTTCAAAACCATGAGCACCAAAGAAATCACGCTGGCCCTGAATGAGATTGGCGGTCCCTCGCGCTTGACGGTAGGAGTCAAAATAGCTGAGCGCCGATGAGAGCGCAGGAACTGGAGCACCGGCCTTGGCGGCCTCGGCCACAACCGAGCGCAAGGCCCCATGGCTGTCTTTCATCATTTTAATGAAAGCGGGCGCCATCAACAGGTTGCCCTCGCCGCCAGACTTGTTGAAGGCTTGCGTGATGACCCCCAAAAACTGCGAACGAATGATGCAGCCTTCGCGCCAGATCGATGCGATGGTGCCAAGCGGCAAGTTCCAAGAATTCTGTTTTGATGCTTCTTCCAGAACTGCAAAGCCCTGTGCATAGGCCGCAATCTTTCCAGCATAGAGAGCCCCTTCGAGCGCTTTCAAAAATGCCGCGCGGGATTTCGGCTTGATCTTCTTGGCTGCAATTTTATAGACCTTCTCGGCCTTCACGCGTTCATCCTTCATCGAGGACAGAATGCGGGCTGCAACAGCAGCTTCAATGGTTGTCGCTGGAATGCCCATGGTCTGGGCTTCAATGACGCTCCATTTGCCCGTGCCCTTTTGACCGGCCTTGTCGAGGATCACATCCACCAAAGGCTTCTTGGCCTGTTTGTCGATGGTGGAGAGAACCTTGGCGGTGATCTCGATGAGATAAGAGTTAAGCCGACCCTTGTTCCATGTGTGGAAAATATGAGCCATCTCTGCAGGTTTCAATCCAAGCCCATCGCGCATCAGGCCATAGATTTCGGAAATCATCTGCATGTCGGCATATTCAATGCCGTTGTGAATGGTCTTGGTGAAGTGACCCGCACCATTGGGCCCAAGCCAGGCGCAACATGGCTCCTTGCGGTGTTTAGCAGAAATGGCAGTGAGTACTTTCTCAACACGCGCATAAGATTCCGGCGTGCCACCCACCATGATCGAGGGGCCATGGCGCGCACCCTCTTCGCCCCCTGAGACACCCATGCCGATAAAAGTGAGGCCTGAACTTTCGAGCTCCGAGAATCTCCGCATCGTGTCGCGGAAATTGGCATTGCCAGCATCGATGATGATGTCGCCCTTGCCCATCAACTTTCGCAAGATCGCAATCTGCTGGTCAACGGGATCGCCCGCCTTCACCATGATAATGATCGGGCGGGGTGGACGAATGGCTGCAATTAAATCTTCCATGGTGTCGCAAGGGGTGATCATCTTGGCCAGCGCACCTGCCTTGGCATAATAGTCATGCGTGGTTGCAACTGTTCGGTTGAACACCGCAATCGGAAAACCTTTCTCCGCAATATTCAAAGCCAGATTGCCACCCATGACACCAAGGCCGATCAGACCAATTTCAGCATTCGCCATTTTTATGTCCCATTTCCATTTCGGCCAGCTTGGCACGGTCAACAAAATCTTCAACTGGTTTTGCTGGCCCACACGCATGATTTCGGAGAACGCGGACTGCCAGGCTTTTCAATAGGTTGAACGCAGATCATAGCGTTAATCTTCGGGCAACTTCAAAACTCTAAGAGAAAGCGCCAGATAGGATGCGCAAATGACAATAATCGGACAGGACGCTGATGTGAGAACAACCAGAATTCTGGTCCCGGCTTACGTTGTAACCATGCTGTTCAGCGCCGGATTAATGTTTCTTGTCCAACCCATGTTTGCCCGCATGGCGCTTCCCCTGTTGGGTGGAACACCTGCAGTCTGGGCAATCGCAATGGTCTTTTTCCAGGGCTTACTGCTCGGCGGCTACGCCTATGCCTACCTTCTGAAAAAATATGTGCCCCCACTTTTCGCCGTTCCCCTGCATGTGGTTCTGATGGCGGGGGCTATATTTAGCTTGCCAGTTAGTCTTCCTGCCGCCGAGGTTCCTGCAGGCGGTGCCACGGCAGGCATTTGGCTGATTGGCTTGATGGCCAAAGCCATTGGCTATCCGTTTTTCTTTCTCTCGGCCACCGCCCCACTCTTGCAAAGTTGGTTTGCTCGCACCACGCACAAGGATGCCGGGAACCCCTATTTTCTCTACAGCGCCAGCAATATCGGTTCTCTCGGCAGCCTGATTGCCTATCCATTCATTGTTGAGCCTCTCCTGGGTTTGGGCATCCAATCGCAACTCTGGAGCATCGGCTATGGCGCCTTGATCGCGGGCATTGCTGCAAGCGGTTGGCTGATGCTGCAAGCGCCCCACCACGAGACAACAACATCACGCGACACTGGACCATCCATTACGCTGCGCCAGCGCCTGTGGTGGGTGTTCATGTCCTTCGTGCCGTCTGCGCTGCTCGTGGCATGGACCAACCATATCACCACCGACATCGCATCAGCGCCATTCCTCTGGCTCCCGCCTTTGGTTCTCTATCTCCTCACATTTGTGTTGGTGTTCCGGGAGAAGTCCCTGGTGTCCTTGCGGGTGGCAAGGGTACTTCAGCTTGCCGCCTTGCCCGTTTCATTCCTTGTACAATTTGCGCTGCCCCTCTGGCTTGCGGCCCCGGTGATGGCGATCGGTGCAATATCGTTCTTTGCCACCGCTATCATCTGCCACCGGCAGCTTTATGAAGCGCGGCCCAATGCCCATCACCTCACCGAATTTTATATGTTGATGTCACTGGGCGGCGTTTTGGGCGGGCTTTTCGTTTCGCTTCTGGCACCACTCGTTTTCAAATCTGTTGCCGAATATCCCATTCTCCTGCTCATCGGCGTCGCGGCGGCCCAAGGTCTTTTGACCGACAAAAAAGTGAGAGCCGCCTTGCGAGTGCCGCTCATTCCCGTACTGCTTTTTGTAGGACTTCTGGCTTTGGTGGCATTTTCCGCAAAGACTGATTTTGTACCAACTTTGTTTGCCACGCGGACCTTGGAAATCGCCTTCCTGGCAACCAGCGCCTTGATCTTCTTGCGAAGTGCCAGGCCCGGCCTCGCAGTGCTCGCCATGCTGATGACTTTTTTTGTGAACCTCAGCGGCCAACCTTTGGACCGCGTGTCCTTGCGCAGCTATTTCGGTGTCTTGAGCGTGACCGACAATGGGCCTGACGGCCCTTTCCGTGTCCTGACCCATGGCACCACCATGCATGGCGCAGAGAGACTTGATGAACTGACGCCGGACTACAAAGACAAGCCTCACGCGCTCACCTATTATAGTCCGCAAGGCGGAATGGCCCGCGCACTTTTAGCAGTTCAGAGCAATCTCACCGCCGCAGGCAAACAGGGAACTTATAGAGTGGTGGGTTTAGGCACGGGGTCCCTGGCCTGCTATTCAATGCCCGGCGAAGACTGGGCCTATTATGAAATCGATCGCGATGTGATCAAGATTGCGCGAGACCCTCAGCAATTCACGTTCTTGTCGACCTGCGCACCAGACATGAAAATGATAGAGGGCGACGCTCGTATCACGCTTGCTCACGGAGCTCCCGAGAAGGCCGACTATTTCCTGGTTGATGCTTTCTCGTCAGATTCAATTCCAATCCACCTGATCACGACTGAAGCGATGCAGCTTTATCTTGATCACACCAAGGATGATGGTGTCCTCGTCATCCATGTCACCAACCGCTACATGGATCTCGTTCCGGTCGTCGCTGCGAATCTCAAAGCTATCGCTCCAGACATCGAAGGTCGCGTCGTGGATTTCATTCCGAGCAATGGGTATGACGTCAACGCCATGCATTCCATCGTCATCATCATGTCAAAGAACAAAGAGCTCTTGTCCAAGCTCGACCAGCAGGGAAACATCGCTCCCTTGACAACCTTGCCGGGCGTGGACAAATGGACCGATGATTTTTCAAATCTTCCATCCGCCATTTACCGGCGGATCAACGTGACGAAATACTGAAAAAATTGTCAGCAAAATTTGGAACAAGTGGTCTCCGGGGCTTGGCCGAAGAATTGATCGGCGAGACAACGCGCCGCCATGTCAGCGCCTTTGCCCGTCACCTGCTGGCCACAGGCAGGCTCGATCTGGGTGGCACGGTTTTTGTGGGCCAGGATTTCCGAAACTCCAGTCCCGATATTGTCCATGATGTGATGGCGAGTCTGGGCGCCCAGGGCCTCATTGTTAAAATTGCAGGTGCCGTGCCAACACCTGCGCTAGCCTTTGCCGCCATGGCGGAGGGAGCCGCCGCCATCATGGTGACAGGTTCGCATATTCCCGGTGACCGCAACGGCATCAAATTTTATCGCCCCGATGGTGAGATCGACAAGGCCGATGAACTTGCCATTGCTCGCCTTGCCGCGATGATTGTACCGCAGGCCGTAACATCCGGGGCAACACCCGCACAGGATGTTTTTGCCAAGACCGTAGCTGAGTTTCTTAAGCGTTATGCCAAACTCCTGCCTGCCCAAGGCTTGGCCGGTATGAAAATCGGCGTCTATCAACATTCAACAGTGGCTCGTGATCTATTGGTCACCATGCTGAAAGCCCATGGTGCTGAAGTTGTTGCCTTGGGGCGTTCCGAACACTTCATCCCCGTCGACACCGAAGCCGTGAGCGAAACCACCCGGACGTTGCTCAAGGGCTGGGCGAAATCAGAAAATCTCGATGCCATTGTCTCAGCCGACGGGGACGGCGACAGACCCTTGGTGGCTGATGAGATGGGCGAGGTGCTGCGCGGCGATCTCGTGGGGTTTCTTGGCGCTCATTTCCTGAAAGCCAAGACCATCGTTACACCAGTGACCTCGAACTCCGCTATCGAAACACTTTCAAAAGCAACGGTTGAGCGCACACGCGTGGGTTCGCCCTTTGTCATTGCCGCCATGGAGAAGGCCAGCGACGATGGAAGCAAAGCCATTGTAGGTTTTGAAGCCAATGGCGGGTTTCTCACCTGGTCCGATTTCGGCAGGCTGAAGGCCCTGCCCACCCGCGATTGTTTCCTGCCGATTTTGGCCGTGCTCTATACCGCCAAGACATTAGGCCAGCCGCTCTCAGACCTGCAGCGAGCGTTCCCCATGGCCGCAGCGCTCTCTGACCGGATTGAAAACTTCCCCACCGAAAAATCCAAGGCCCTGATGGCCCGGTTGTCAAAGTCGCAAGGCCATTTGGCAGAATTCCTGAGCCCGCTCGGCAAGCTTAAATCGCTCAATGCAACCGACGGCTTGCGCGCCACTCTGGACGATGGTTCGATCATCCACCTGCGACCCTCCGGCAATGCGCCAGAATTTCGCTGCTACGTCGAGGCAGCGACAGACGAAAAAGCTGCAAGCCTGATGGAACAGAGCTTGCAGCTTCTCAAATCGCAAATTTGATATCAGTAGATCGGGCTCACAGCCACAATACGACCGCGCATGCTCACAGCAATGCGGAACTGCTCGCCGCGCTTCCAGGCCGTATAGCGATAGACTGGCGCGGAGCAGCTCCGGATGGCAACCCCACGAAAGCCTGAGCTCGCCACAATGTTGCGGCCATCCGTGCAGGAAATGCCATAGGACATGATCGGCGCCTGATCTTCCCAGTGGTGACGGTGGCGACGGCGCCAATCGGAGTCACCATCATAACCGCCGTAATAGCCATCATCATTGCCGCCATTCCAGCCGACATATTCTGGGGCACCCACATCAAAACCGATGCCAACTGAGACATGCGGATCAGCATGGGCGGCTCCGACAGACCCAAAGGCAACAGCACTTGAAATTGCGGCAGCGGCCACGAGAGACTTGATAAACATTTGAAACTCCTAAATTTACTTGGTTGATGCCACCCACCAACCATCATGTTCCGAGGTTTAGGGCCGCCAAGTTGAACGGAATCCCAAGGCTTCGTTCATCTGCCGTTCATCTCCCTGGAAAACCCCTTGAAACCCTTCCGCGCCTTCCTATCTGACTCTTTGTGGATGCCATAAGGGTCCACAAATCAAAGTCAGATTGCTTCAAGGAGAATATGACATGTTTGACTATACCCCCCTCTATCGTTCGTCCGTTGGTTTTGACCGCCTGTTCCGCCTGTTGGATGAGGCTTCAGCCGTCGAGACCCAATCTTATCCCCCCTATAATATTGAGCGCCTCGGCGATGATGACTACCGCATCACCATGGCGATCGCCGGCTTTGGCCCCTCCGATGTGGCCATTGAAGCCAAAGGCAACACCCTGACCGTCACCGGCAAAAAGGCCGATAAGCCCGCCCTCAATGGCGAGATGCTCCATCAGGGCATTGCTGCGCGTGGTTTTGAACGCCGCTTCCAGCTTGCCGATCATGTCGAAGTGACCGGTGCTGACATGGACAATGGCCTGTTGCACATTGTTCTGAAGCGCCAGCTGCCCGAAGCCCTGAAGCCACGCCAGATTCCGGTTGGCACGTCGCCAAAGCTCAAGGCCATCGATAGCAAAGCCGCCTGATCAACCTGATTGGGAATTGATGGGAGGGTGCTGGGTTTAACCCAGCGCCCTTCTTTTTGCCATCTCGCGTCCCGCTGCCATGCTGAGAAGCAAAGCCGCCAGAGCAACAACAGCTGCCGCCGCATAGATCATGCGGAGGCCATAGGCTTGCGCCAATGTGCCCAGGATCAAGGGCAGAACCATACGCGGCAGGCCCCCCACGCCCGACACAAATCCCAGTGCAGCAGCGCGCGCATCCGGCGCCAATCTGGCCGCCATTGAAAACAGCGTCGGGAATACCACGGCCAAGCCAAAGCCGGTGATGGCAAAAGCAAAAACCGAGATCGCAAAATCACGCGTCAGCCACAAAATAATCATGCCACTTATGGCAACGACAAGTGATGCTGCAACCAAAGTGAAATCCCCCAGCCTTGCCCGCAACCTGTCACCATTGACGCGCATGGTGCCCGAGCAGGCGCAATAAAACGCCGCACCAAGGCCGGAATAAGCGGCAAGATCAGGCTGCAGTTCAGCCAGCAACTGGCCGGCCCATTGAATGCAGGTGAGCTCACACGCCACATTGAGCCCCAGTGCCACGCCGATGAGCACCAGAATTTTCTTTGGCAGCTTCGCGGGATTGCGATTTTCATGCTCTTCTAAAACGACATGCGGCAGAATGGTCTTGTGAACGGCATACATGGCATAGAGTACAAAGGGCAAAGGCGGCAAAGCGCACCACAAGGCCCCATACCAGCTCGCAATCACGCTCGCCAGAATGCTGAATGCTCCCATGGCATACATGACCGCACCATGAAATGTTCCAAAGATTGGCTTGGCCAGATCATGTTCTACAACCGCCCCTTCGGCATTCATGAAAAGATCCATGGTGCCGAGAGCAAAATTGAAAACGATGAATGAGAGTGCAAAGCTCCAAACCGATTGAACCGTAAGCGTATAGACCATGGCCAAATAGGCCAGCGGCAGAATGACCAGCAACACGCTGCGATGGTCAAAATGCCGATTGATCCAGCCGCCCAGCGACAAGGCCGTAATATTTGAAACCATGCCGAGCGCGGCCATGATGCCAAAAACGAAAGGCGATACGCCTGACTGCTTCACCAGAACCGGAATGGCCCCAATGTTCGCGCCAACAATAAAACCGAATGCGATAAAAACAATTGTAACCGTCAGTCGCGGCGTAAGTCTCATTATCCCCGGCCAACCAAGGGCATCTTGGTAGCCATGACTGTCATGTGCAAAACATTCGAATCAAGTGGCAGTGACGCCATGAATACCACCGAGCGCGCCACGTCTTCGACATCCATGGTGGGTTCGGGCTTCATGCTGCCATCAGCCTGTGGAACGCCCGTTGCCATGCGCGCAGTCATGGCCGAGGCCGCATTGCCAATGTCAATCTGCCCGCAGGCGATATCATATTTGCGACCATCCAAGGCCGAGGCTTTGGTCAGCCCCGTGATTGAATGTTTGGTCGCTGTATAAGGCGACGAATTAGGCCGCGGGGCTTGTGCAGAAATTGAACCATTGTTGATGATGCGCCCACCGCGCGGGTTTTGCGCCTTCATGATCTTGAAGGCTTCCTGCGTGCACAAAAATGGCCCGGTGAGATTGACGTTCACAACATTTTGCCATTGCTCGAAGGTCAGGTCTTCCAGCAACACGGTGCCCGGAGCACCGGTTCCGGCATTGTTGAACAAGACATCAAGTCGGCCAAATTTTTCTTTGGTTGCCGCAAAAAGTGCAGCGACGGATTTGGGATCGCTGACATCGGCTGAAACACAAAGCGTCTCTGCCACCATCAGTTTCGAAGTGTCTTGCAACGCCTCAAGCCGCCGGCCCGCCAGCACCACCGAATAGCCAGCTTTGCCAAGCGCAATGGCGCACGCCCTGCCAATGCCTGAGCCAGCGCCCGTAACCAATGCAACTTTTGTCATGTGTGTTTTGCCTTCTTCCAAGCTGCTACGAGCTTTTGCGCAGAATCCGAAACCGCAGCGAGCGTCGCACCGGGCTTATAAAGACTGGAGCCGATGCCAAAGCCGCCCGCCCCTGCGGCAATCCATTGCGCCATATTCTCAGGCGTCACACCGCCCACGGCATGAACCTGCACATGTTTGGGCAAAACCGCTTTCCAAGCCTTGATCGTGGCCGGGCTGGCGCATTCAGCGGGAAACAATTTGAGATTTTTGGCACCTGCGCGGATGGCGGCAAAAGCTTCGGTCGGCGTGAACACACCAGGCAGGGGCTCCAGCCCTAAAGCCACAGCGCGCGCGATAACCTCCACATTACAGTCAGGCGAAACCGAAATCTGCCCACCATGGTTTTTCAGCATCTGCACATCTTGCACCGAGAGCACTGTGCCAGCACCCACAATCATTTTACCTTCATATTTTTTTGCCAGCATTTCAATCGACGCGAAGGGCTCTGGTGAATTGAGCGGCACTTCGACAATGCGAATGCCCGCGTCGTAAAGTGCCGATGTGACATCGAGAACTTCAGTGGGCGTCACGCCGCGCAAAATCGCGATGATGCCACATTCACGCGCCGCAGAATCAAAATTCATCAGATCACTCCCGCCGCATGGGCAATTTCGCGCTGGCCCGAAATCACGCAGAGCGGATCGCCTGTAGTCACTTTCAATCCAGCCAGCTTCATTGCTGTCACATAGGCCTCAGCCAGACTGGCCGATCCCAGAATCTGATAATCAGCGCTGCGGTCATGACCCATCGTGGCATGGGCCACTTCCGTTCCGATGAGAAGCCCTGACAAATAGGAACTGAGAGATTCTGCGGCAACGTCTTTAAACAGACCCAGGGTCCGTACAGAAAACAGTGCATGAAGCAATCCGGCGGGATCGGCAAAGGCCTGCTCGACGCCACGCTTGAAGGCGGCAGCATCAGCAACGTCACCCGTCATCAACCGACCCAAAATAGATTGCTGACGGTAAAGCGCAAAGCTCTCGCCCGTCATATAAGTGGCAAAACTCACAACACTTTTGCCCTCGACTTCGATCCATTTCGAATGGGTGCCAGGCGTTACAAAATGTCTAGCACCAGATGCGAGTGATCCCACAACTTGCGTTTCCTCACCGCGAATGACGTCATGGTGGATCGACGGGCTCTTGAAATGCATCCCTGTGATGAAATGAACCTGGCGTCCGCTGGTGGTTTTATGAACATGCAGCGACTTGGCAAGTTGGGTAGCCCCCGCCGGGCATTCGGCATAAGCACATTCCACCCAGCCTTGGCGCGAGGTGATCATGCCCGAAGCAATGACCGGTAATTTCTTGTCCCAATTGCCGATATGGCTTTCCAGCGTCTCTTCAAATTTCTGCTCTTTGACCGCCAATATGCCTTCAGGTGCTGAAACCTGATTTACAACTTTGCCATCACCATCAACTGCATAGGCTCGAAAGGAACTGGTGCCCCAGTCCAGCGCAATGAAAGGCTTGCTCATGGCAAGCTCGCGAACTGAAACTTGGGAATTCCCACAACACCAGGATCAAAACAGAACACACCACCCTGCAGTGGATGCTTTCCCAAAACATCAGGACTGAGATTTGCACATGATGATGTCACATAGATTGTATCAAGTTTAGGCCCGCCAAACACCACGCATGTGGGCCTGGTCACCGGCATGTCGACAATGCGGTCAATCCGCCCCGATGGATCAATTCGCACAATGCATGATCCCTCCCAGCGCGCACTCCACAAAAACCCTTCGGCATCCACCGTGGCCCCATCGGGATGGCCATGCTCTTTTGAGTCATTGAACACACGCTGGTTCGAGAGCAACCCGTGTTCCACATCAAAATCAAAAGCCCAAATGATTTGGGCCAGCGTATCACTGAAATAAAATGTCTTGTTGTCGGGCGACCAGCAGGGACCATTGGACACGCCAACATTGTCAAACATCAAGGCGGTCCGGCCATCAGCGGCCACACGATACAAGGCGCCAGAGCTTCGCGTGATATCATGGTCGCTACCATCAGGCGCAATATTCTGTTGCATGGTGCCAAACCAGAACCGGCCCGCAGCATCACATGATCCATCATTGCCGCGATTACCCGTGCGCCCCGTTTCGGGCTGGCAGAAGGGCGAGAGCGCTCCCGTCGAGGGGTTAAAAAAGAACAGTCCGTCTTCCCCGCCCATGATCAATCGGTCAGGTCCTGCCAAAGAAAAACAAGTGAGGATCATCGGGAATGTCCAATGCCGCGTGGCACCCGTTGCAGGATCAAGAATATGAAGTTTTGAGACCGGTGCGATATCAAGCCACCACAGGCATTGGCCCTCCACATCCCAAAGACATCCTTCGCCAAGCTTGTTCTTGGCATCGAGCAGGCAGGTGACGGGGGTTGTGTGCATGAGAAGGCTTCTAGCCAATCACAAGCCGCGCGCCAACCTCTGTGGCCAAAAATTTCTGAAGCCTGGCTGGAACCTCAAGGGAAAGCAGAAATAAACATGAAAACCCCGAAAATCACCAGATGCACGGCCCCTTGCAAGATTGTGGTGCGGCCCGTTGCCAAAGTGACTGAACTCACAAAAATCGTCAGGATCAAAAGCGTGGTCGAGGCCGGGCTGAGGCCCAAGGCAAGCTTGGTATCAGTCCAGATCGAATAGGCAGCTAAAGTGGGAATCGTGAGGCCAATCGTAGCAATGGCCGATCCAAGCGCCAGATTGAGGCTGGTCTGCAATTGATTGAGACGTGCGGCCCGAACAGCGGCCGTGCCCTCAGGCAGGATCACCAGAAGAGCGATGATCACGCCCACAAAACCAGCAGGCAGGCCAGCCGCCGTGATCAAGGCGTCAATTGGCCCGGTCAGCGTCTTGGCCAGAAGCACCACGACAAGCAAGGACAAGGGCAAGAGCAGACAACTGATCACAACGGTGAATGTGGCAGGCTTGGCATGGGCGAGCGTGTCCCCGGGCGCATCAGCAAGAACAAAGTAGTCGCGATGCAAAACCGTTTGAACAAAGACAAAGACGCAATAGAGGATAAGGCTGACCAACCCCACAAAGGTCAATTGCGACAGCGCGAAATAGGGGCCGGCCTCTGCCAAGGTATAATTGGGCAAAATGAGCGTGAGGCATGCCAATGTCGCCAGAACGCTCAAGGCCGATGTGGCACCGTCGAGACGAAACATCTGCTTGCCATGCCGCGCACCACCCACCAACAGGCACATGCCGACAACCCCGTTAAGCACAATCATCACACCAGAATAAACCGTATTGCGGCCAATGAATTCCGCTCCTGCAGAGCCCGAGGACATTTGCGAAAGAATGAGTGCTGTTTCAATAACGGTTACAGCCAGCGCAAGAACGATAGAGCCGAAGGGCTCTCCCACTTTGAGGGCCAGAACCTCGGCATAATGCACGGCTGTAAAGACGGCCGCACCCAACAGAATGGCCTCGACGGCGATCAGTCCGGCATTCTGCTCCGGCAAGAGATGCAGGAATTTCAGCGCCAGAAAAACACACGAGAGCGCCAAGGCTCCGAGAAGGATCCATGGCATTCTGTCAATCTTGTTCGTATCCATGAAAGTGTTTTGCAACACTTCCCTCTGCTTGTGAAGGCAAAACCAGAAAGAAGTGTTGCGGATTTACACCGTCCGCAAATACCATTCAAAATCGCGCAACGTCGGCTCGGCGAAGAAGCGATCTGCCTCCACCTCTTTCAAGGTGCAGAATGTATCGACAAATTCCTTGCCGAAATATTCTTTGAGAATTGAGGCGCGATAAAACGCATCAATCGCTTCAAACCAGTTACCCGGAATATGTTTCGCACGACGCTCATAGCCATTGCCGGTAATGGGCGCTCCGGGATCAAGCTTCTCAACAATGCCATGATGCATGCCAGCCAGAATGGCGCCCATCACCAGATAGGGATTGGCATCAGCGCCTGACGGCCTGTGCTCGATGTGACAGGCTTCCGCAGCACCGGCAGGCACACGCAAAGCCACCGTGCGGTTGTTGATGCCCCAAGTTGCTGCAACTGGTGCATAAGACGAACGCCGGAAGCGCCGATAGGAGTTGGCATTGGGCGCAAAGATCAGCATCGATTCAGCCATGGTGGCTTTGAGGCCGCCGATGGCATTGAGCAGAAGCTCATTGGTCATCGGATCATCAGCAGCAAAGAGGTTCTTGTTGTTCTCATCACCAAGGCTCACATGGATGTGCATGCCAGAACCTGTCCATTCGGCATAGGGCTTGGCCATGAATGTGGCGCACAGCCCGTGCTTTTCGGCCGTGGCCTTAATCAGGCGTTTGAGCATGATGCCTTCATCGCAGGCATCGAGAATATCAACCCGGTGCCTGAGAACAATTTCCATCTGTCCCGGCGCATATTCCGAAATCAGAGTCTTGGCGGGCAAATCCTGCACTTCGCAATAGGCATAGAGATCCTTGAAGAAAGGAGCAAAGTCATCAAGATCAGCCAAGTGATAGGCTTGGTAATGCTTCGGACGCGATTCATTGACCAATGACTTTGGTGCCATCGGGATGCCTTCATAGGCCGACTTCCGGTCCATCAGGAAAAACTCAAGCTCAACAGCGCCAATCGGGTTCATGCCCAACTCTTCCTTGAAGCGCTTGACGATCTTTTCCAGCGCATTACGCGGATCGGCATAATGGGGAACACCATCAAGGTCGCAAAGCCTTGCTGTATATTGCGCCGTGGGCTCTTCAATCCACGGCACGCGAACAAAGGTGCCGGGGATGGGCCACATCAGAAGGTCGCGGTCGCCTTCATCAAACACCAATCCAGTTTCAGGAACATCTTGGCCCGTCACATCGAGCACCAATGCCGAGATCGGCATGAAACGCCCGTCATTCCAGGCGGGAACAACTTCATCACGCCGCAAAATCTTGCCGCGTATGACGCCGCACATGTCTGTCCAGATCACGTGAACGCTGGTCACATCGGGGTTCTTGTTCAAAAAGGCCTGCGCTTCAGCCCCGAGTCTTGGGGTTACGATCGCCATGGTTAGTCTCCAATCAGTGTTTCAGTGCGCCGATTTCAGTTCAGACAATGCGGCGTCAAATGTTTCTATCAAGCGCTCAACATGTCCAGGCGTCGTCGCCGGGCAAATGAGCATCATATTATGAAATGGGGTAATCACGACACCACGATTGAGAAGATAACGATGGATCGCTGCATCAATCGGTTGGTGGATGACCTGGGCCGCCTCAAAACCACTTCGTGGCGGCACCTTGCGGCAGATGAACTCAACGCGTGCGCCCACGCGTAAGACCTGCCACGGCGCTGAATGTTTGATGATCACATCAGCAATGCCGCGTTCAAGACGCTTGGCCAAAACGATCAAGGCTTCAAAAACCTTGTCTGTAAAAAATTCCTGCAACATGGTCTTGATCAAGGCCATCTGAATGCGCGAACCAGAGAGCGTTGTTCCAATGCCAGAACGCCCCTCACCGCGTTGTTTCATATAATCGGCAATGCGCGTCTCAACCTCGGTTGAGAATCCGTAGACTGCAGCCGGGATGCCCCCAGCAATGGGTTTGCCGAACACCAACCCATCAGGCTTGACGCCAACGCTTTTGGCATAGCCGCCAGGGCTCGAGGTCAGCGTGTGGGTCTCATCAAAGATCAACAGCGTGCCGCTTGATTTCGTCAGTTCACGGAGCTTTTCCAAAAAGCCTGGTTCCGGCAACACCATCCCGACATTGGTCATCACCGGTTCGGCGAGGACACACGCCACATCAAGGTCCGCCAGCGCTGACTCAAGCGCTGCACCATCGTTGAACTCAACAACCTTGGTAAACTGCGTGAGATCACGCACTTCGCCCACGAGACCCTGAACCATTTCAATCTTGCCGTGAACAGCCGTAACGAACGTGTCATCAACGCAGCCATGATAGCAATGATTGAAAACCAGAATTTTCGACCGACCTGTCACAGCGCGCGCCCACCGCAAAACCGCGCGGTTGGCATCAGACGCCGTTGCCGTAATCTGCCAGAACTCGAGACCAAACCGGTCTTTCAACAGAGCGCCAACCTCAACGGCATCAGACGACGGCAGCATGGTGGTCAGGCCGCGGGCACCTTCGCGCGCTAAACAATCGGCCACGGCCTTGGGCGAATGGCCAAACATGGCGCCTGTGTCCCCGAGGCAGAAATCGATAAGCGCATGCCCGTCCGCATCCGTCAATTGAGTACCTTGGGCCTCTTCGACAAAGAGCGGAAAGGCCAAGCCCCAATCGGTCATCCAATGCATGGGAACGCCGGAAAGCCAATGCTTTGAAGCCTGAAGCGAAAGTGCTTGGGATTTGGGGTTGCGTTGGACATAGAGCTTTTCTTCCCGCTCCAACATGGCCTTTATGGCACTGTCCGCTATGAATGGCTTCAAGATTTACCTGTTAATTATTGACGATAGCTTGTTCTAGCTGGCGCCCAAGACTAAACCAACCCCCAAAGAAAGTTCGTTTCGCACTGCAACAATTGAGAGTTAATCATGAACCGCATCACCTATGTCAATGGCGACTATGTTCCCGAAGCCGAAGCCAAGGTTTCAATCTTTGATCGCGGTTTTCTCTTCGCCGACGGTGTCTATGAAGTGACCCCCATCGTCAATGGCAAGCTGGTCGATTACGACGCCCACATGGAGCGCCTTGATCGTTCCTTGAACGAGCTCAAGATGGCCTGGCCTTGCACCAAGGACGAAATGCGCAAAATGCATCTGGAGCTTGTCGCACGCAACAAGATGACAGAAGGCATCATCTATATGCAGGTCACGCGCGGCGTCGCCGACCGCATGTTCAACTTTCCAAAAGAGATCAAATCTTCGCTGGTGGCTTTTCCGCAATTCATGGCGCTCGTTGATAATCCCAATGCCCGCACCGGGGTTAAAATCGTGACCACGCCTGATCTGCGCTGGGCGCGCCGCGACATCAAAACCATCATGCTGCTGGCCCCGGTTCTGGGCAAGCAGGAAGCCTATGAAAAAGGTGCCGCCGAAGCATGGATGATTGAAGACGGCAAGGTGACGGAAGGCACGTCATCGAACGCCTATATCGTCAAGAACAACACCATCATTACCCGCCCGCTTTCAAACCACATTCTGGGAGGCTGCACGCGCAAGGCGCTGTTTCGCTTGGCCGCAGAGCATGGCGTAAAAATCGAAGAACGCCTGTTCACGCCAGAGGAAGCCTATGAGGCCGATGAGGCTTTTCTCTCCTCAGCCTCACAATTCGTCATGCCGATTGTTGAAATTGACGGGAAAAGGATTGGTGGCGGCCAGCCGGGGCCAGTCGTGCGAAAATTGCGCGAGCTGTTTTTGGAAGAAGCGCAGAAATAAGGGTGTGTTGATGTTCAAACATTTGAGCTTTGGTCTTCTGGTGTGCGCCATGACGGGCTTGTCCCTCACGACAGCCCATGCCGCAAACTGCACCGCTCCCAATTCGCTGGTGAAAATCTTGACGACCAAGCTTGGGCCTTGGGAGTTTGTCGATTTCTATGTGAAATCACCCGTGACGGCCACAACCTCTGTCACAGCGCCCACCGGCCCCAATTTCACTGAAGATGGCAGCGGCAACACCATTGTTGTCCCGGGCAACCGCTGGACTGAAGTGACATTCAATTCAATGGACTGGATGTGTTCCACGCCAGCCCTTCTCAGCCTGCCAAAACCCATCGTGAAATCAGTGAAGCAAACAGGTCGCTTTGAAGGAACCGTGAGCTACGTGATCGGACGCAAGGGCCATCATTTCATGGGCTCAAGCTGGGCCACCGTCGGAGGCCTGAAGCGCTTGCGCCTCAAATATTTCTGATCGGACCTTTGCAGCCAAAGATGAAAATCTATGCACTTCCTTGGCGGCTGACGAAACCTGTGCTTTAGAGGGCAACGCGATAAACCAAGGACCTGCCTCATGCCCGCCACACCCGTTCTCGATGTCATCACCATGGGCCGGTGTTCCGTTGACCTTTACGGCCAGCAGATTGGCTCGCGCCTTGAAGATGTCACCTCCTTTGCCAAATCGGTCGGCGGCTCACCCAGCAACATTGCCATCGGCACGGCGCGCCTCGGCCTGAAGTCAGGCCTCATCACCCGTGTGGGCGATGAACAGATGGGCCGCTTCGTCAAAGAACAATTCGCCCGCGAAGGTGTCTCAACTGCAGGCATTGTCACCGACCCGACGCGCTTGACGGCCCTTGTTCTGTTGGCCGTTGAATCCGACAAGGCCTTTCCGCTGATCTTCTATCGCGACAATTGCGCCGACAGCGCTTTGAATGTCGATGACGTGAATGAAGATTATGTGCTCTCAGCCAAGGCACTTCTGGTGACCGGCACGCATTTTGCCAAAGCCAACACCGATGCCGCCCAGCGCAAGGCCATGGCCATTGCCAAGAAAAATGGCCGCAAGATTATTATCGACATTGATTACCGCCCGAACCTCTGGGGTCTGGCGGGACACGCCGCCGGAGAAGAGCGCTATATCAAGTCCGACAAGGTGACGGCACACATCCAGTCGATCTTGGCCGATTGTGATCTGATCGTTGGCACGGAGGAAGAAGTCCATATCGCAGGCGGCACCGAAGACACGCTCGAAGCACTGCGCCGCATTCGCGCCATTTCCAAAGGCGTGATTGTTTTGAAACGCGGCCCCATGGGCTGCGTGGTCTATCCAGCCGCAATCCCTGCGACCCTTGATGATGGAATTGTCGGCAAGGGCTTTCCCATCGAAGTCTATAATGTGCTGGGTGCGGGTGATGCCTTTATGTCGGGCTTCCTGCGCGGTTGGCTGAAGGACGAGCCCCACGAAACTTCGGCGACCTGGGCCAATGCCTGCGGCGCCTTTGCCGTGTCGCGGCTTTTATGCTCGCCCGAGTATGTGACTTGGGAAGAGCTGCAATATTTCCTGAAACATGGCTCCCCCCACCGTGCCATCCGGAAAGATGAAGCGATCAACCATCTGCATTGGGCGACAACGCGCCGTGCCGAGCCCGAGCAAATTCTGTCTTTCGCCATTGATCACCGGAAGCAATTGGAAGACATGGCCGATAAGCTTGGCGTCTCTCGCGAAAAGATTGCGCCCTTCAAGCGCCTTGCCATCAAGGCCATTGGCGTCGTTTCCGGCGGAAAGCCTGGCTTTGGCACACTGCTCGATGATACCTATGGCCGCGAGGCGATGTTTGATGCAGCAAAGCTCGGCCTGTGGATTGGCCGCCCGCTGGAAGAACCGGGATCACGGCCTTTGCGTTTTGAATTCACGCAAGACGTGGGCGCAAGATTGGTGGAATGGCCCGTCACCCATACGATCAAATGCCTCGCCTTCTATCATCCCGATGATCCGCAAGCGTTGAAAGACGAGCAGGCCCAGAAGCTCCGCACGCTCTATGAGGCCGCCACCAAAGTCGGCCGCGAATTGCTCATCGAAATTATCGCCTCCAAAAATGGCCCGATGGACAAGACCACCATCGCCCGCGCCATGACCGAGTTCTATGCCTTAGGCATCAAGCCCGACTGGTGGAAGCTTGAACCGCAGGCCGATGAAGCCGCATGGGATCAGATCGGCAAGGTGATTGATAAAAATGATCCCCATTGCCGCGGCATTGTTCTCTTGGGCCTTGAAGCGCCGGAAGAAGAACTGGCCAAGGGCTTCAAGGCCGTGGCTCATCAGAAACATGTCAAAGGCTTTGCGGTGGGCCGCACGATTTTTGCTGGCCCCGCCGAACAATGGCTATCGGGCAAGATTGGTGATGAGGCCGCAGTTGATGCAATGGCCACAAAGTTTGCATCACTGGTCAAGATTTGGAATGATGCACGCTCAGCTGCTAAACAAGGTTGATCGCCTCAATACACAAGGAGCATGATCTATGACTTATGTAAGGATCGGCCATTTCAAAGCCAAGTCTGATGGCGTTGCCGAACTATGCCGAATTTATGAACAAGAAGCGATTCCTGAGATCCGCGCCTCTGAAGGCAACGTTAGCGCCGTGCTGCTGCGGCAACATCAAGGCGATGACGCATTTCTAGCAATCACGCTTTGGCGTTCGCGCGCCAGTCCGGAAGCCTATGATGCAAGTGGAGCAGCGTTGCGAGTTGTTGGCAAAGTGCGGCATCTGTTCGACGGGCCGCCGGTACTCACGACATACGATGCTTTCGGCGTTTGAAATTGAGAAAGTAAAATGATGCCAAAACTTCTTGTGAAACCCAAAAAGGGCCACGGCAAAATCATCTCGGTCACGCCCAAATCTGCCAAATGGAAATATGTGGGCCACGATGTGTGGAAGCTCAAGCCCGGAAAATCGGCCAAGGGCTTTGAGGCCAAGCGCGAAACCTGCATCGTCTTCCAGACCGGCAAGGCCACTGTAAAGATCGGTGGCCAGGACCACGGCACACTGGGCGAGCGCAATTCAGTTTTTGAAGGCAAGCCCTGGTCGGTCTATATTCCGCCGGGCATGAAATGGCAGGTCACAGCAGAGAATGACTGCGTGATCAGCGTCTGCACAGCACCCGCCAAGGGCAAAAATCCGGTGCGCATTATTGCACCCGAAGAGCTTGAGGTTATCACGCGCGGACAAGGCTCCAACACCCGCTACGTTTGCAACATCCTGCCGGAAAATGATCCTTCAGCCGAAAGCCTGCTTGTGGTTGAAGTGATCACCCCCAATGGCAACACCTCTTCTTATCCGTCGCACAAGCACGACAAGGACAATCTGCCCCATGAGAGCCTGCTCGAAGAGACTTACTATCACCGCCTGAACCCGCCGCAGGGCTTTGCCTTCCAGCGCGTCTATACAGACGACAGGAAGCTCGATGAGGCCATGGCGGTAGAAGATGGCAATGTGGTCATCGTGCCCAAGGGCTATCACCCCTGCGCCGCCATTCACGGCTATGACCTTTATTATCTCAATGTCATGGCAGGCCCCAAGCGCATCTGGAAATTCCACAATGAGCCCGCGCATGAGTGGTTGATCAAAAAGTAGGCATTTTCCCGTTTTGGGTCAGCGCTGACTCTCCAATTTAACCAAAAAGCAAGAAGCGGAGCGCACACTCCCTGAGTTAGTCAGTGGTGGAGTGTGTCATGTCATCCCAAGTATCGATTCAAAGCGGGTTCACCGTGAGCTGCCCTGCCGCGTCCGAACAGGCCTCGCCAGTCTCTGAAATCCGTTCGCGCGGCAACATTCCCATCGTTCTGGAAAATGACTTCGTGATTGAGCTTTCGCCGCGCGAATTTTCCGCGGGCTGGCGCGAAACTATTCATCTCGGCCAGCGTCGCTTGGACGTTCTGGTCGCCACGACTGCGGCGCGTATTCAGGCCGCTCTTGACGACGATATTTCAGAGGCAACGCCAGAACTCGCCGCCGACACGACAGCGTTCTTCCTGTTCGCCCTGCGCTGCAAGGGCCTGTCCAAACCCAAAGCCCTTGAAGCTTGCGAACTGCATTGGTCAGGAGATGAAGCCACGACACGCCGCCCGGTTGTTGCATCTTGAGCAAATTCGAGCCGCCCTCCCCGGATGCCTATGGGAAAAGTCTCAAAGGTCTGGGCTTCAGCTTGCTGGTCACCGATGTTGCGGCCAGCGTAAATTTTGCCACTACAGTTCTGGGCGCCACAACCTTCTTCATGACCGACAAATTTGCCGCCATGAAATTCTTAGGGTCAGATTTCATGCTCCATCATGATGATACCTATCGCAACAATCCGCTTTCTGGCTTTTTGGCCAACGGAGCAGGTCGCGGCGTCGGAGTTGAGCTGCGCTGCTATGGGATTGATCCCGATGCGGCTGAAGCCAAGGCGCGCCAACATGGCTATACCGTCCTGGGCGGAAGTCTCGACAAGCCGCATGGGCTTCGCGAATGCATCATTCTGGATTCTGATGGTTATGCCTGGCTTCCGTCTATTCATTTGAAAAGTTGAACGAATCAGATATTCATTCAATGCTTCAACAAATGCATAAATATCAAATGATGGACACTTTGGAACTTGCCACCATTTTTGGATCGCTGGGCCAATCCACGCGCCTTGAGATCATCAAGTTGCTGGCCCCGCTCTCAAAACCCAATCGCGGGCTGGGCCTGCCCGCCGGACAAATCGCCAAGGCCCTCAACACCGCCCCGGCCAGCCTTTCGTTTCACCTGAAAGACATGGCTTTGCGCAGCCTTGTGTCCCAGCGCCGCATGGGCCGTGAGATCTATTATCAGGCCAATTTGCCTCTGGTGCTGGCGGCCCTCGACAGCCTGGTGACCGACCTCGAAAAATGACCAAAACTCTCGATCTCCCCAATGGCTATTATGAATTGCCCAAGGGCAAACTGGCCAATGTGGTCACTTGTCTGGAAATGTTTGAAAAGCCGCAAAGCGCGGCCCCAAGCTGGCCGGAAGGCCACAGTCTCAAGCGCCTTAAGGCCAAGGATATGGCGCTCTTTCGCAACCTGTTTCGCGATATCGGCGAGAACCTCATGTGGTTTTCGCGGGTCATCATGACGGACGAAAAATTGGCGGGCATTCTCTCCAATCCGGCCATTGAGTCCTATGCGTTGATGGAAAATGGCACCGCGATTGGACTTTTGGAACTGAACTTTGAAGACCTGCCCAATTGCGAACTCTCGTTCTTCGGTCTGATCTCGCAGACCATCGGCAAGGGACTGGGGCGGATTTTGATGGATGATGCCATCGCCCGCGCCTGGGCCAAGCCCATCAACCGCTTCTGGGTTCACACCTGCCATTACGACCATCCGCGTGCCTTGGGCTTTTACAAATCCGCGGGCTTCGTGCCCTATGCCCTGATGGTCGAAGTTCATGATGATCCAAGGCTTTCAGGACTCATGCCTGAGACCGCCAGCCCTCATGTGGCTTTGCTCAAATAGCTTTGTCTCTTGTTAAGTTTTCTGCCCCTAAATACCGCCAAACAACGGGCGGCAAAATTCGATGCTTTCAATTCTGGATCATATCGGCCCGCAACTGCCGTTGACGCTTCTGCTGTTGGCTCTGCTCGGCCTGCGCGCCAGGGTCACACCCAGAACCAGCCTGTGGATCAGGCAGTCTCCTGAAAAAATATGGGACATCTTGCGCGTCTATGACGGCAAGTTTGAAAACTGGGGCGGCTTCACGATCCGCTCGGAGTTGATCGATCCCGCAACCAAGACCTACCGCAAAATCTTTTCTGTCATTGGCGGCAATGGTGCCACCCGCCAAAGCCAGGCCCTGTTCAGGGTTTCGGCCGAAAAATTCGAGACATTTCTGGAACTCACCCGCGCTGACCTTCAAGGCAAAAGCGAAAACAACGAGCTGTTGAAGCTAACCTATGAACTGCTGCCTGAAAATGGCGGCACCCGTTTGAAAACCACCTACTATTGGGGTCGTCGAACTCTGCTGGCCCAGCTTTTGGCCAGAACCGACCTCTGGGGCGGGGCATTCCGCATGAAAGCCTATGCCGAAACCGGAAAGCCATCAGGACGGGCTTACGTTATGATGTCAATCGGTGTCGGACTGTTGACTGGGCTGATTTCCGTGGCGGCCTTCGAATTGATGTTCGGCCTGGCCTTTGCCTTGCTCTTGGTATTTGCCCTCTTCGTTCATGAATTTGGCCATCTCCTGGCTTACCGTCTGATGGGCCAGCCCTGGGGTCGCATGATGTTTCTGCCGTTTCTCGGCGCCATCGCCATGCCAAGGCTTCCCCTTGAAAGCCAGGCGCAGAGTGTTTTTGCAGCGTTGATGGGACCGGGCTTTTCGGCCTTGCTGGCCTTGGCCTGTGCTGTGCCATTTGCCTTGGGCGACACGCAACACCCGATCCTTGCCTTGATGGGTTTGGTGACCGCAGGCCTCAACATTTTCAATATGCTTCCCGCCGAACCACTGGATGGTGGCATTGCGCTGCGCTCGGTTCTGACGCGGATCATCGGATCGCGCGCCAATTATGGGCTGATGGCTGTGGGTGTCGTGATTTGCGTGTTGGGCCTTCTGATGAACCAATTGGTCCTGCTCATTTTTGGTGGCCTTGCCATTCTGGCCAATCTCAAATCCCGCAAGATTGATGACGGTCTGGCCCCGCTCACCACACTGGGTTTGAGCATTTCAGCCTTCAGCTATGTGGCCATCGCGGCAGCCCATATCAGTTTCTTGCGGTTTTTCGGCGAGGCGATTTTCGCCTTGCACAGTTAAGCGCTCGCAAGCTACAGCGCCCCGGTAATGTCGGACAATTCCAAACCCGTGGCACTTGATGACGCTCAGGCAGAAGTGGCCCGGCATTTTGACGCGCTGGCCAAAGCCTTGTCTGCGCCAAGCCAGCGCCCCGGCTTCCTGCGCGCGTTGTTTCGTGGAAAATCCGCAACGCCTCCCAAAGGTCTTTACGTCTGGGGCACCGTGGGACGCGGCAAAACCATGCTGATGGACAGATTTTTCAACAGCATTGAAAATATCAAGAAACGCCGCATTCACTTTCACGCTTTCATGCAGGAGGTCCATGGCGCACGCGCCAAGATCAATTCTGATAATGTGATCGGTACCATCGCCGATGGCCTGGCCGCCTTCGCGACACTTATTTGCCTCGATGAAATGCAGGTCAGCGACATTGCCGACGCGATGATATTGGGGCGGTTGTTTGAGGCCTTGCAAGCGCGCGGCGTGGTGATCGTTACAACCTCCAATTCCCCGCCGGATGAACTTTATAAGGATGGACTGAACCGCCAGCTCTTCTTGCCCTTCATCGCCAAGCTGAATGCCGAGTTTGATGTGGTCCACCTGGCTGATGGCACAGACTACCGCCTGGGCCGCATTGCTGAACATGACACATATTTAACTCCGCTCAGCAAGACCACTGATCAAACCATGGACAGGATCTGGGCCGAGCTTACCGACGGCAAGGCCGGAAAACCGCAAGAGCTCGACGTGCTGGGCCGCAAACTGCTCGTGCCAAGGGTGGCCCACGCCTGCGCCCGCTTCAGCTTTTCCGAACTCTGTGAACAGCCCTTGGGGGCCGCAGACTATCTCACCATTGCCCAAAAGTTCCGTACCGTCTTTGTCGATCATATAAGAGTGCTGAAAGCCTCTGAGCGCAATGAGGCTAAACGTTTGATCCTCGCCATCGACACGTTTTATGACGCCGGAACCAGGCTCGTCATCTCAGCCGAGGCGGCGCCGGAAAAACTTGTCACCACGGGTTCCCATAAGACCGAATTCCTGAGAACGGCCTCAAGGCTTCGCGAAATGCAATCCAAAAGCTGGTGGACCATGCCCAATTGAGGGGCGTCCATCAGGGTTTTGCTATTGAAGCCGTTAGATAACAGGTCTATCAAACCGCAAAGTTTGCACTGCAACAAAGGACAGTTGGAATGGCACGAAAGAAGATTGCTCTCATCGGCGGCGGCATGATCGGGGGCACTCTGGCCCACCTTGCGGCCTTGAGGGAACTGGGCGACATTGTTGTTTTCGACATTGCCGAAGGCCTGCCCCAGGGCAAATCTCTTGATCTTTCGCAATCAAGCGGCGTTGAAGGCTTTGACGCCAAGCTCTCGGGCGCCAATTCCTATGAAGCTATCAAAGGCGCTGATGTGTGCATCGTCACTGCTGGCGTGCCAAGAAAGCCCGGCATGAGCCGCGATGATCTCGTCGGCATCAATCTCAAAGTCATGAAGTCGGTCGGCGAAGGCCTCAAAGCCCATGCGCCGAATGCTTTTGTGATCTGCATCACCAATCCCTTAGACGTAATGGTCTGGGCCTTGCAGAAATTCTCTGGCCTGCCTACCAACAAGCTCATTGGCATGGCCGGCGTTTTGGACTCAGCTCGCTTCCAGCATTTCCTCGCTGAAGAATTCAACGTCTCCGTAAAAGATGTGAATGCCTTCGTGATGGGTGGCCATGGCGATACCATGGTGCCGCTGACGCGCTATTCCACAGTGGCTGGCATTCCGGTTCCTGATCTCATCAAGATGGGCTGGAGCACGCAGGAAAAAATCGACAAGATCGTACAGCGCACCCGCGATGGCGGCGCTGAAATCGTGGGCCTCCTCAAGACCGGCTCGGCCTATTATGCGCCAGCCTCGTCAGCCATTGCCATGGCTGAAAGCTATCTCAAGGATTATCGCCGGGTGCTCCCCTGTGCCGCTCATCTCACGGGCCAATATGGCGTCAAAGGCACTTATGTTGGTGTGCCTGTGGTCATTGGTGAAAATGGTGTGGAGCGCATTGTCGAGATCGAACTCAACGCCGAAGAAAAATCAGGCTTCCAGAAATCGATTGAAGCCGTGCATGGTTTGATGGCGGCGGCAAAGACGCTGGCGCCGGAACTCGCGTAACTTTTCTCTCTAACCCTCTCCCCTTGCGGGAGAGGGTGGTTTGCGAGTGCCAACGAGCAAATCGGGAGAGGGGTCTGCCTCCAAAAACCCCTCTCCCGCTTCGCTCTCGCTCAGCACCCTCTCCCGCAAGGGGAGAGGGTTGATGATTAAATGAGGTAGAAATGAACATTCACGAATATCAAGCCAAGGAACTTCTGCGCCAGTTTGGCGTGGCGACAGGCAAGGGCACGCCTGCCTTCACGGTTGATGAAGCGGTGAAAGCCGCCGAAGCCCAGCCAGGCCCGGTCTGGGTCGTCAAGGCCCAGATCCATGCCGGGGGACGCGGCAAGGGTGGTGGTGTCAAAGTTGTGAAATCCGTGGCCGATGTGAAAGCCGAAGCCACGCGCATGCTGGGCATGACCCTCATCACCCATCAAACGGGACCGCAAGGCAAAACTGTCCAGCGTCTTTATATTGAAGAAGGCACAGCCATCGCCCGCGAGCTTTACCTCTCGATGCTGGTCGATCGCGCCAAATCCCGCATCGCTTTTATTGTCTCGACCGAAGGCGGCATGGACATCGAAGAAGTGGCCCATTCCACGCCTGAAAAAATTTCGACAATTTATGTTGATCCTGCCGCTGGCTATCAGCCCTATATCGGTCGGCGCATTTCAGCCGCTCTGAAACTTGAAGGCGATGTGGCCAAGCAGGCCAACAAGATGATTGCCGGGCTCTACAAGGCCTTCACCGAAAAGGATATGAGCCTTCTTGAAATCAATCCTCTAGTTGTCACCAAGGACAATCAACTGGTCTGCCTTGATGCCAAGGTGAACTTCGATTCCAACGCTTTGATGCGCCATCCGGAAATCGTCGCCTTGCGCGATTTGACCGAGGAAGACCCCAAGGAAATAGAAGCCTCGAAATATGATCTCTCTTACGTGGCTTTGGATGGCTCAATCGGCTGCATGGTGAATGGCGCTGGCCTTGCCATGGCAACCATGGACATCATCAAGCTCTATGGCGCTGAGCCAGCGAACTTCCTCGATGTCGGCGGCGGCGCCACCAAGGAAAAAGTGACGGCGGCCTTCAAGATCATCACCGCTGATCCGCGCGTCAAAGGCATCCTCGTCAACATCTTTGGCGGCATCATGAAATGCGATATCATCGCTGCGGGCGTTGTCGCCGCGGTGAAAGAAGTGGGCCTCAAGGTTCCGCTGGTGGTGCGCCTTGAAGGCACCAATGTCGAACTCGGCAAGGACATCATCCGCACTTCGGGTCTCAATGTTCTCCCCGCCGATGATCTGAACGACGCCGCCAAGAAAATTGTCAAAGCTGTTAAGGACGCTGCCTGATGTCCATTCTCGTCACCAAGAAAACCAAAGTCATCTGCCAAGGCTTCACCGGTGAAGCAGGTACATTCCATTCGCAATCAGCGATCGCTTACGGCACGCAGATGGTGGGTGGCGTGACACCCGGCAAAGGCGGCACCAAGCATCTGGGCCTCCCCGTGTTTGATACGGTCGCTGCCGCCCGCGAACAGACGGGCGCTGACGCCTCGGTCATTTACGTGCCGCCTCCTTTCGCCGCTGACGCCATCCTCGAAGCCATTGATGCTGAAATCCCTTTGATCGTGGCGATCACCGAAGGCATTCCGGTGCTCGACATGGTGCGTGTAAAGCGCGCTTTGTCCGGTTCGAAATCGCGCCTGCTCGGCCCCAATTGCCCGGGCGTCTTGACCCCCGGTGAATGCAAGATCGGCATCATGCCCGGCAACATCTTCAAAAAGGGCTCGGTCGGCATTGTCTCGCGCTCCGGCACCCTGACCTATGAAGCGGTATTCCAGACCACCAACGCAGGTCTGGGCCAAACCACGGCTGTGGGCATTGGCGGCGACCCCGTCAAAGGTACTGAATTCATCGACATCCTCGAGATGTTCCTCGCTGACCCCAAGACCAAATCCATCATCATGATTGGCGAAATTGGCGGTTCGGCTGAAGAAGAAGCCGCCGAGTTCCTGCGCAAGAACAAGGTTAAAAAGCCGATGGCGGGCTTTATCGCCGGCCGCACCGCTCCTCCGGGCCGTCGCATGGGCCATGCCGGTGCCATCATTTCAGGCGGTAAGGGTGACGCAGGCTCCAAGGTCGATGCTATGAAGCGCGCCGGAATTGCCGTTTCAAATTCGCCAGCAATGTTGGGTGAAACTTTGTTGAAGAAGTTGAAAAAGTAACAATTCAGTCTTATTTGCGCTATAGAGCTACCACTAAGCATAGGGTTTAAAGGGGCGATTGCGCCCGCCGGCAAGTTGGCGATTGTGCCAAAGGCCGGAGCAGACCAGATGGATGGACGGACATGAATAAGACCGACGTGACGGCTGCTTTCGAGCAATCGTCTTTTCTTTATGGAACCAACGCCAAATTCGTTGAAGAACTTTACGCCAAATTCAAAGCTGACCCCGCCGCCGTGGATGTCCAATGGCGGCAATTTTTTGCCAGCCTGGAAGATGGCATGGCCCCGGCCCGGCCCTCATGGGAAAATCCAAATTGGCCAGCCAAACCCGCCGATGAGCTGACCGCAGCCCTTGATGGTAACTGGGCCGCTTACGAAAAAACACTGGCACCCAAGATCGAAGCCCGCGCCAAGGCCGAAATCGCCAAGGCCCCTGTTGCAGCAGCCCCGGCCCCTGCACCTGAAGTTTCTGCCGATGATGTGAAAAAGGCCACCCTCGACTCGGTGCGCGCCCTGATGATGATCCGCGCTTACCGCATGCGCGGCCATCTGGCGGCTGATCTTGATCCCTTGCGCCTGAAGGAGCCTGCCCACCTCCCCGAGCTTGATCCTGTAACTTACGGTTTCACCGAAGCTGACATGGACCGCCCCGTGTTCCTCGACAATGTGCTGGGACTTGAAAAGGCAACCATCCGCCAGATCACCGACATCTTGCGTAAAACCTATTGCGGCACTCTGGGCGTGGAGTTCATGCACATTTCCGATCCGCAGCAGAAAGCCTGGCTGCAGCAGCGCATTGAAGGCCCTGACAAGGAAATCACCTTCACGCCCCAAGGCAAGAAGGCCATTCTCAACAAGCTCATTGAGGGCGAGGGCTTTGAGCACTTCCTCAATGTGAAATACACCGGTACCAAGCGCTTTGGCCTAGACGGCGGCGAAAGCATGATTCCGGCCCTGGAACAGATCATCAAGCGCGGCGGCCAGATGGGTGTAGCCGAAATCATTTTAGGGATGGCCCATCGCGGCCGCTTGAATGTTCTGGCCAACGTCATGAACAAGCCTTTCTCGGCCATCTTCCATGAATTCCAGGGCGGTTCGTCCACTCCTGATGACGTCGAAGGTTCAGGCGATGTGAAATATCATTTGGGCTCGTCGTCTGATCGTGTGTTTGACGGCAACACGGTTCATCTTTCACTCACGGCCAACCCGTCTCATCTTGAAATTGTCGATCCCGTGGTTCTGGGCAAGGCCCGCGCCAAGCAAGACCAGCGCGGCGACCGCGAACGCATTTCGGTTCTGCCGCTGCTCATTCACGGGGATGCCGCCTTTGCAGGCCAAGGCGTTATCGCTGAATGTTTTGGACTGTCCGGCCTTAAAGGTCACCGCTCCGGCGGCTCCATCCATTTCATCGTCAACAACCAGATCGGCTTTACCACCTCGCCTTTGTGGTCAAGGTCTTCGCCCTATCCCTCTGACATTGCCAAGATGATCGAAGCGCCGATCTTCCATGCCAATGGTGATGATCCCGAAGCCGTGGTCTTTGCGGCCAAGGTGGCAATGGAATTCCGCCAGACCTTCAAGAAGCCCGTCGTCATCGACATGTTCTGCTATCGCCGCTTTGGCCACAATGAAACCGACGAGCCAAGCTTCACCCAGCCGCTGATGTACAAGAAAATCGGCGCGCACCAAACGGTGGTAACACTTTATTCCAAGCGCTTGATCGCCGAAGGCACCATCACCGAGGCCGAATTCGCCGAGATGGAAGCCGACTATCGCAAGCGTCTCGACGACGCCATGGGGTCAGCCTCGGCCTATAAAGCCAACAAAGCCGATTGGCTGGATGGCCGTTGGGCCGGCATGAAAGTGGCCGCTGATCCTGATGATGCGCGCCGCGGCCAGACCGGCGTTGACGTCCAGAAGCTTCACGACATGGGGCTGAAACTCACCAAGGTTCCAAAGACCTTCAAGGTCCACAAGACCATGCAGCGCGTGCTGGATGCGCGCCACAAGATGATTGAAGAAGGAACCGGCATTGACTGGTCCATGGCCGAACATCTGGCCTTTGGAACGTTGTTGGCCGATGGCTTCAAGATCAGGCTTTCGGGCCAAGACGTGCAACGCGGCACCTTCTCGCAACGCCATGCTGTCTTGGTCGATCAAGACACTGAAAAGCGCTTCACGCCCTTGAATCATCTGGTGAAGGACCAAGCGACCAAAATCGAAGTCATCAACTCCATGCTCTCGGAAGAGGCCGTATTAGGTTTTGAATATGGCTACTCGCTGGCCGAACCCAATGCGTTGACGTTATGGGAAGCGCAGTTTGGCGATTTCGCCAATGGCGCGCAGGTGATCTTTGACCAGTTCATATCCTCAGCCGAACGCAAATGGCTGCGCATGTCGGGCCTCGTCTGCCTGCTGCCCCATGGCTATGAAGGCCAGGGGCCGGAACATTCATCTGCTCGCCTTGAACGCTTCCTGCAAATGTGTGCCGAAGACAATATGCAGGTGGCCAACTGCACCACACCCGCCAATTATTTCCACATCCTCAGGCGCCAACTGAAGCGCGACATCCGCAAACCGTTGATCTTGATGACGCCAAAATCCCTGCTGCGCCACAAGCGGGCCGTGTCCAGCCTCGATGACATGGGCGAGCAAACCACCTTCCACCGGATCTTGTGGGATGATGCCGAGTTCTTGAAGAGCGAAAAAATCAAGCTCGCCAAGGATGAGAAGATCCGCCGCGTGGTTCTATGCACCGGCAAGGTCTATTACGACCTTTATGATGAACGCGAAAAGCGTGGGGTCAACGACATCTACCTGCTGCGTGTCGAACAGCTCTATCCCTGGCCTCACAAAGCCTTGGCCCAGGAACTCGCACGCTTTACCAAAGCCGAATTTGTCTGGTGCCAGGAAGAACCCCTGAATATGGGAGCATGGTCTTTCGCCCAGCCCAATCTTGAGCGCGTGCTCGATTTCATCAAGGCAAAAAATCCACGGCTGCGTTATGTGGGTCGCGCTGCGTCAGCCTCGACGGCGACCGGCCTGATGAGCCGCCACCTCAAAGAACTCAAAGCCTTCCTCGAAGAAGCATTTGCCTAAGGGACGAAAATGACAAAAGAAATCCGCGTGCCAGCATTGGGCGAAAGCGTAACCGAAGCCACGATTGGCAAATGGTTCAAGAAGGAAGGCGATGCCGTCAAGATTGACGAGCCGCTGGTCGAGCTTGAAACCGATAAGGTGACAGTCGAAGTGCCTTCGCCCGTCTCCGGCAAGCTCGAAAAAATCAATGCAGCGCAAGGCGCCACCATTGCTGTGGGAGCACTTCTTGGCTCAATCGCCGAAGGTGCGGCGGGTGCAGCAGTTCTTGCCCCGGCAAAACCGGCACCGATCGCTGCGCCAGCTGCCACCACCGTGTCAGCACCAGCTCTGGCCGCTGCAGCGGCAAAGCCCACCGACGCCACGCTGTCTCCCGCCGTGCGCAAGGCTGTGGTTGAAAACAATCTGAACCCCGCTGATATTTCAGGCACCGGCAAGGATGGCCGCATCACCAAGGGTGATGTGATCGCCACACTGGAAAAACCCGCAAGCCCCGCTCCCGTCCAACCTGTGTCGCTGCCCGCCTCCGCTGGTGCCACGGGCACAGAAGAACGCGTGAAGATGTCGAGGCTGCGCCTGACCATCGCGCGCCGTCTCAAGGATGCCCAGAACACCGCCGCCATGCTCACCACCTTTAATGAGGTGGACATGTCAGCCGTGATGGCGCTCCGCAATCAGTACAAAGATGTCTTCGAGAAGAAGCATGGCGTGAAGCTGGGATTCATGAGCTTTTTCGTCAAAGCCTGCATTCAAGGCTTGCGCGATGTGCCGGCTGTTAACGCCGAAATTGATGGCGAAGAGATCGTCTACAAGAATTACTATCACATCGGCGTGGCCGTTGGCACCGATAAGGGTCTTGTAGTTCCGGTTCTTCGCGATGCTGACAATCTCTCCTTCGCAGGCATTGAAAAAACCATCGCCGCCTATGGCAAGAAGGCCCGCGACGGCCAGTTGCAAATCGCCGACATGCAGGGCGGCACATTTACGATTTCAAATGGCGGCATCTATGGCTCGCTGATGTCCACGCCAATTTTGAATGCGCCACAGTCGGGCATTCTCGGCATGCACAAAATTCAGGAACGCCCGATTGCGGTCAATGGCCAAGTCGTCATCCGCCCGATGATGTATCTCGCTCTGTCCTATGACCACCGCATTGTGGACGGCAAGGAAGCCGTGACATTCCTGGTGCGTGTCAAGGAAGGCCTTGAAGATCCCCAACGTTCTATTTTGGATCTTTGATCATGGCGTATGACCTCATCGTTATCGGCACCGGCCCCGGCGGTTACGTCTGCGCCATTCGTGCCGCCCAATTGGGTTTGAAAGTTGCTGTTATTGAAAAGCGCGCCACCCATGGCGGCACCTGCCTCAACATCGGGTGCATTCCCTCAAAGGCACTGTTGCACGCCTCGGAACTTTATGCCGAGAGCCAGCACAGTTTCGCCAAGATGGGCATTGTTGCCGAAACCAGCATCGACTTTCCGAAGCTGATGACCTTCAAGCAGGAAGCCATTGACGGCAACACCAAGGGCATCGATTTCCTGTTCAAGAAAAACAAGATCGACGTGATCCGCGGCACCGGAAAAATTCTAGGCGTTGGAAAAGTGCAAGTGGGCGAGACAGTTCACGAAACCAAGAATATTGTTATCGCAACAGGCTCTGACGCTGCCCGCCTGAAGGGCATTGAGATTGATGAAAAGCGCATCGTGTCTTCGACGGGTGCTCTTGAACTTGCGGAAATTCCAAAATCCCTTGCCATCATTGGCGCAGGCGTCATTGGTCTTGAACTGGGCTCGGTCTATGCGCGGCTGGGCTCTAAAGTGACTGTCATCGAATTCCTGGACCGCATTCTCCCCGGCATGGACAGTGATGTGGCCAAGGCCTTCCAGCGCTTGCTGGAAAAGCAGGGTTTCACTTTCAAGCTGGCGAGCAAAGTCACCAGCGCCAAGGCATCGCCCAAGTCCGTGTCGTTTACAGTTGAACCTGCCGCTGGCGGCACCGCTGAAAATTTAGAAGCTGATGTTCTTCTGGTTTCCGTGGGGCGTGTCCCCTACACGGAAAGTCTGGGATGTGACGAAGCGGGCATCAAGCGCGATTCCCGCGGACGTATCGAAGTCGGTGACCATTATAACACCAGTGTCGCGGGCATTTATGCCATTGGCGACGTGATCAAAGGCCCCATGCTCGCCCACAAGGCGGAGGATGAAGGCATTGCCATTGCCGAATTGCTGGCCGGACAGGCGGGCCATGTAAATTATGATGTCATCCCCGGCGTGGTTTACACGTCGCCGGAAGTTGCCTCCGTCGGCAAGACCGAGGATGAACTCAAGGCGGCAGGAATTAACTATAAGGCGGGTAAGTTTCTTTTTATTGCCAATGGCCGCGCCAAGGCCAACCAGCAGACCGATGGCTTTGTGAAGATCTTGGCCGACGCCAAAACCGACAAGGTTCTGGGTTGCCATATCATCGGCCAACAGGCGGGTGAATTAATCCATGAAGTAGCTGTTTTAATGGAGTTTGGCGGTTCTGCCGAAGATCTGGCCCGCACCTGCCATGCCCACCCGACGCTGGCTGAAGCTGTGAAGGAAGCAGCCATGGCCGTGGCTGGTCGCGCCATCCACGCCTAGGAAACCTTCCTCGCTTTTTTCAAATTGATTTCAAGCTGTAAACGAATTGCAAACTTCCTCCAGCCTAAATGGTAAATATACAAAAGGGTTGGGCTATGTCGAAAAATGACATTGATATTCTGATTTTGGACGATGACGTGGACTTGCTGACCAGCGTTGCTGAGCTTCTGGTCGACTGCGGCTATAAGGTGAAGGGCTTTGCTGATCCTGAAAGTGCCGTCGAATTCGCTGTGGATCAAACCTTCTCAGTGGGTCTGTTTGATTTCCGCTTGGGCAGCCTCAAGAATGGCCTCGATGTCGTGGAAACTTTGCAGGTCATGGGCTCGAAGGCCTCTTATGTGATGGTCACAGCCGATGTTGAGCGTTCAACCCAGTTGCGCGCCGCCAGCTTGAAGGTTTTTGAATTCATGAGAAAGCCCGTGCAGCCGCAGGAATTGCTGGATACGGTAACGCGCGCCATGGAATTCCAGGAAAAACTGGCCGCTTAGGCGGGATGACTTTTCCTGAAAAGTCATTCTCGCTTTAGATGCCTTTATTGACCAGATTGGCAGACTTAAAATCCGCCGATCGGCCTGGACTTGGTGCCATCTGAAAACCTCTCGAAGCGGAACGGTGTAGGATCAACGCAGGGTGTCTCTCCCGTCACCAGCTGGGCCATCAACTTTCCAGCCCCCGGTCCAATTCCAAAACCGTGGCCTGAAAACCCCGAGGCCATGTAAAGCCCCGGCAATTTTTCCAATGACGAAATAACCGGAACTGCATCGGGTGTGGCATCAATCATGCCGCCCCAGCGTTCGGCCACTTGCGCTGGTGCAAAAGCCGGGAGAACTTCCTTCAATCTGGCCAAGGCCTCATCCAAAATCTTGTGCGACGGTTCCGGATCAAGCACGCGAATAAGTTCGAACGGCGAGATCTCATCCAAGGCCCAGCGCCGCTTCAATTTTGCCTCAGTGATAAATTGTTTGCCGACGCGAAAACGAAATCCGCGCCAGTTCAACGCTAGCGCTGGCAGGAACGCCGCGAGATATTTGAAACTCGCCGGGACAATATCAATAAGTGAGGTGACATTATGCGTGACCGTAAATCCGCCATCCGCGCGCTTACGCACCGCAAACTTGTCGCCCGAAAATGTCGTGGTGTAGCCGTTGTCCAAAGCTGTGGTCCGCTGCACTGAGCCCAGAACCCCAAGCTGCGGAAAAGCGATCCCGTGATTGGCCAGAAAGTGCCGGGACCAATATCCGCCCGCCAAAACTGCAGCACGACATGAAATAGCGCCACGCTCGGTTACGACAGACGAGACACGGCCAGCCGACGTTTCCACCCCGCGCGCCGCGCAAGGCTTGAAAACCAAGCCACCCTTTTTCTGTAAAGCCTGCGCCATAGCGGGAACCGCAATGAAAGGCTCGGCCCGCGCATCACTGGGCGTGTAAAGTCCTGAAGTGAAAGAACGCGAGGCATTGGGAATGAGCGCGTCAAGTTCAGCCCCCGAGACCATGCGACTATCGATTCCGGCGGGCCGGGCATGGCGTGTAAGCCACGCCTCATTGTCGGCCATTTCTTTTTGAGTCTGCCCTAGATAGGCAATGCCGCAGACGTGAAAGCCGGTCTCTGACCCTAAGCGCTCATTCATGCCGCGCCACAGCTTCAGCGATTCTTGCATCAACGGAATTTCTCGAACGTCGCGGCCCATCTGGCGTACCCAGCCCCAATTGCGACTGGATTGTTCGGCAGCAACTTCGCCCTTTTCAACCACCACGACCTTGAGGCCGCGCTCGGCCAATTCGAGGGCCGTTGCAATTCCGGCGATCCCTGCGCCAATCACCACCACATCGGCAGTTTTGGGCAAACCCTCATTGGGCACAACCAAGTCAATTTTCATCATCTGAGCAGTTTAGCGCGAACCAAAGGCCTTTGCATATTGTTCCAGCAAATGTTTCCGGTTCACCTCGGTATAAATTTGTGTGGATGAAAGTGACGCATGGCCCAGCAGGTCCTGAATGACACGCAAATCAGCGCCATTGCCCAGCAGATGAGACGCAAATGAATGCCTCAACGCATGGGGCGTTGCCGTATCCGGCAGGTTGAGAGCGCCGCGCATGCGCTCCATCAACAATTGAATGATGCGGGCTGACAGAGGTCCACCCTTGGCACCGCGAAACAGCGTCTCATTTCGTACCAAGGGAAACGGGCACAGTTTTTGATAATCCAGAATGGCCTCTTCAGCCACCGCCACCATTGGCACCAGGCGCTGCTTGCCACCCTTTCCCGTGATCACCATGGGATTGGATGAAACTTGTACCGGTGTCAGCGCCAAGGCCTCTGAAATACGAAGCCCACACCCATAAAGCAGGGTCAGCACAGCTGCGTTGCGGGCCTTGATCCACGGCTTTTCATCATCGGAGCCAAAATCATCCGCCTCGGAAACTTTGCGGGCCTGATCTTCGCCCAAGGGCCTCGGCACGGAATGGGCAATCTTGGGTGAGCGCACTGACGATAGGGCAGCACAGGCAAAAGCCCCCGATCTTTCGGCATGGCGAAAAAACGAGCGAATGGCTGAAAGCTGTCGCGTCAGGGATCGACTTTCAACACCAGAGCTCCGACGCATGGCCATGAAGGCCCGAAAGTCAGAGGCTGTCAGGCCGGCCAATGCAGTTTGGCCTGCAGGTTCCCCCAGATGATCAGCCAGAAACCGACCAAACTGTGTGAGGTCGCGAATATAGGCCTCAAGAGTTTTCGCAGCCATGCGGCGCTCAGCCTTCAACATGGAAAGCCAAGCCCCCGCCACTGGGGCAACGTCAGGGGCAAACCCAAACTGCAAGATGTCGTCAGCCATCAGATCAGACTAAGTGGCAAACAATTCTGAGTGGTTAAGGTCTCAGATTGCGACAACGACCTCATCAAAATGGCTAACCGTGGGAAAAGGATCATAATACTTGTGCAGCAAATCTTTCCAAAGCTGATATCGGCTGGACTTTCTAAAGCCCTCGGTGTGATCAGTCCCAATGTACCAACAGCAAATATTGGGCAGGCGCGTTCGCATTGCGCCTGATTTCCAATCCGTGAAAACCAGTGCTTTGCGAAATCAACGGCAAAGCCTTCTGGATAGCCACTTCAAATTCCGTGGTTTTGGCTGGAATAACATTCAGCAGAGCGTGCTCAACGATCATACGATGGTCTGGCCGGTCTTCTTCCAGTCAGCGAGGAACATCTCGATGCCCTTATCGGTCAGCGGATGCTTGACCAGCGATTTGAGCACAGCTGCTGGAGCTGTTGCATAGTCTGCCCCGATCAAGGCTGCTTGCTTGACATGATTGGGGTTACGGACCGAGGCCACCAGGATATTCGTGTCATAATCATAATTATCATAGATCTGGCGGATTTCCGAAATGAGCTCCATTCCGTCCAAATGAATATCATCGAGGCGGCCCACAAAGGGCGAGATGAAGGTCGCCCCGGCACGGGCCGCCAGCAAGGCTTGATTGGGTGAGAAGCACAGGGTCACATTGACCATGGTCCCTTCTGAACTTAACGACTTGCATGCCCTCAAACCCTCAAGCGTCAATGGAACTTTGACCGTGACATTCTTGGCAATCTTGCGAAGAATATTGGCCTCGCGCATCATGCCCTCAAAATCAAGCGCAGCGACTTCGGCCGACACCGGCCCATCCACCACCGTGCAAATTTCAGCGATTACCTCTTGGAATTTACGCCCCGTCTTGGCAATCAGCGAAGGGTTGGTGGTCACACCATCAACCAGGCCCAAAGCCTGGAGTTCACGGATTTCGGCGACATCGCCGGTATCGGCAAAAAATTTCATGGATCATTCCTCCCGTAGCGAGACAAGCTTGTCTCTGATGAATTGGATCGAACCTTGTCCCAAGGACTTGCCATCCAGCATAGTCGCCTGTGTGACAAGTCGCAAACTATTGGTGCGAAAGACAGCATCGGCCGCATGGACGTCATCCACTGTCAACATGGCTTCCCGGGCTTGGAGCCCCATGGACTTTGCGTGTTGCAGGAGCTTGGCCCGTACAATGCCAGGCAAAATTCCATGGTCCGTCGCGGGCGTCAGCAAGTCCTTGCCTTTCAGCACAAACAGGTTGCCAATCGTGGTCGAGGCCACATGGCCATCCATGTTCAGCATCAGCGCATCATCCGCCCGCCCGGCGACCTCCCGAGCCGCCGCGATGGCATCGATATAGGACAAGGTCTTGAGGCGCGAGGAGGGTGCCGTCTCATTGCGCCTGATAGTCGCTGTGGCCAGTGTGATGGTGTCAGCCGCCGGGGCTTCGAATTTCGCCAGGGTGATGAGAAGGCTGGGGGTTGGGCCTGTTCCAGACAGGGCCCGGCCCGGCACGACGCCTCGCGTCAGGGTCAGGCGCAACACCTCTTGGGGATGCTCAGATTTTGCGAGGACCACAGAAACACCAGACCGCAATTTGGCTTCATCAAACCCTAGGCCCAGTTCGGCGGCGGCTTTCGCCATGCGCGTGAGATGCTCACTGAGCCACACAGGTTTCGACTTCACCACCGCGACGGTTTCGAATACGCCATCGCCCAAGGTCAATCCGCGATCAGCCGCATTAAGCGAAATCTTGCCCGGGACAAATTCCCCGTTGAACCACACGACGCTCATCCCACCACCTTCAGAAAATTGGAAATCATGTCATAGCCATGCTCGGTGAGAATGGACTCAGGGTGGAACTGAACTCCGAATGTCGGGTGGTGCTTGTGTTGCAGCCCCATGATTTCACCATCAGCGCTTCTGGCCGTGACGTCCAAATCTGTCTCAGCCACGTCTTCAACAATCAGCGAATGGTAGCGCCCCGCCGAAAATCCTTGTGGCAGGCCCGCAAAAATCCCGGAACCTGTGTGGGTGATCTCGGAAGCCTCACCATGCAGCGGCCGCTTGGCCCTGGTCACCTTTCCCCCGAACACTTCGCCCATGACCTGATGGCCAAGGCAAACCCCCAGAATTGGGAGCTTGCCGGAAAAGTCGCGGACAATGTCGATGGAGCCCCCAGCCTCGCGTGGCGTGCAGGGCCCGGGCGAAATCACAATGGCCTTCGCCTTCAAATCATCTTCCGTCACCGCATCATTGCGAACAACCTTCGTGCGAGCTCCCAACTCTTCAAAATAGCGAGCGATGTTGAAAACGAAGCTGTCATAGTTGTCGACAATCAGAATCATGGCGCAAACGCCTCCATGAGGCGCGCGATCTTGGTGAGGCTCTCCTCATATTCGGCGGCAGGTTCCGAGCGCGCAGTGATCCCGCCGCCGCCTTGCACATAGGCTTTGCCATTGCAAAATAGCGCCGTGCGAATGGCAATGTTGAAATCACTGGCCGCGTTGAATCCGAGATAGCCAATCGAACCGCAATAAACCCCACGCGCCTGGCCCTCAAGCTCGGCAATGATTTCCATGGCGCGAATTTTGGGAGCGCCTGTGATGGACCCGCCGGGAAATAGAGCCTTCAGGAGATCAATGTGGGTGCGGTCGTCACGAAGTTCGGCCTCAACCACTGAGACCAGATGATGAACATTGGCATAGGATTCGAGTCCGCAGAGAACCGGAACCTTCACTGAGCCAAGCTTTGCGATGCGAGATAAGTCATTGCGCAGCAAATCAACAATCATCACATTTTCAGCGCGGTCCTTTCGGCTCGCCATCAACTGTCCGACAAGAGCTGCATCAAGGGCCGGATCGGGATCACGGCGGCGCGTGCCCTTGATCGGTCGCGCCTGAACCTTGGAGCCATCGCTGCTCACCAAACGCTCAGGCGAGCTCGAAACAATCTTTACATCCCCATAGTCGAGATAGCTGGCAAAGGTCGCCGGGTTCTTCGCCCGCAGCGCAGAGTAGAAGGCAAACGCGTCAAACTTTTCAGGAAGGGCAGCAGAAAAACACTGCGTGATATTGGCCTGAAAAATGTCCCCCGCCAGAATATAGTCGATGGTCTTCTGCACAGTCTGTTCATAGGCTGGCTTGGTGAAATTAGACGTCCAATCTTGAATGTCGTGGCGTCCTGTCGGTGCAACACTCAATCGCATCAACCGCTCAATCTCACCAATTTCCTCAATCGTTCGACCGACGATCCACGCGCGTTCCTGCATATGGTCAAAACTTACAACTGTGTCGTAGCGATTGAAAACCATGTCGGGACAGAGTGGTGAAAACTCGGGCTGAGCCTTTGCCTTCAAAAGCGTCCAGCCGAAATCATAGGATACATAGCCCATAAATCCGCCCTGAAACGGCGGCAGGCCCGGCACGGACGCTCTTTGATTTTGGGCCAAAGCCTCATCCAGAAACTCCAGCGCGTCCCGTTCAACCACCTCGCCATCGATGAAACTCTTGCCATTCTCCACCCGCAAGACCTGTGAAGGATTGCAGGCCAGAAAAGAATAGCGCCCCAGATGCTCATGCCGCATGACGCTTTCCAGCAAGGTGACATGGCCCTGCCCGCGCAAACGCGCCGCATAAAGCGCGGGCTCGAGATAGGCAATCTCCTGGGCAAGCGGCGTCTGGTGAGGCTGTCCGAGCATCAAAAACATATAGGGCTGGAACACGCGAGCTTCAAAGTCTAATCCAGACGAAATGACAGCCGATTCCGCCACAACTGCCGACGTGCTTTTGCCGCTGGCTTTGGGCCAAGCCTATTCCTACCTCATTCCCGACGGTCTCGTCCTTGAACCGGGTGATTTTGTCGAAGTGCCGCTGGGAACGCGCAGTATGTTGGGCTGTGTCTGGGCTTTGGGCAACGCAGCTCCAGAGGGCCGTAAACTGCGCAGCCTCACAAGGAAATGTGACGCGCCGCCTTTGAGCGAAACCCACCGCAAATTTGTCGATTGGCTGGCCGCCTATTATCTCGAACCACCGGGCAATGTGCTGCGCATGGTGATGCGGGTTCCTGCAGCTCTTGATGATCCGAAATCACAAATGGCCTGGGTCCTGGGGGATGTAAAGCCTACCAAGCTCACCGGCCAGCGCGCCCGCGTTCTCGATGTCGCCGCCCAAGGCTTTGCCCTGAAAACATCTGAACTCGCCGAAGCCGCCAGCGTCGGTGCCAGCGTGGTCAAAGCCTTAGGCACCCTCGGCGCATTGAAGGAAGTGGCCCTGCCACCGCATCGGCGTTTTGCCGAACCTGATCTCAATGCCGGGGCCTTTGCGCTGAATGCTGATCAGCAACAAGCGGCCAGCTTGCTGCGCCAGATGGTGGCAACCCGTTCCCACAAGGTGATGCTGCTCGATGGTGTCACGGGCTCCGGCAAAACCGAAGTCTATTTCGAAGCCATGGCAGCCAGCCTGGCTAGCGGCAAACAGGTACTGCTGCTCCTGCCGGAAATCGCCTTGACCGCGCAATTTCTCGCGCGCGTTGAACGCCGCTTTGGCTGCGAGCCAGCCCAATGGCATTCTGATCTGAAACCACGCGAACGCGAACGCACCTGGCGGGCCGTGGCCTCGGGCGAGGCCCGCATTGTTGTCGGAGCACGGTCAGCACTATTTTTACCTTGGGCCAAGCTCGGCCTCATCGTGGTCGATGAGGAACATGAGAACGCTTATAAGCAGGACGAGGGCGTTCCCTATCACGCCCGCGACATGGCCGTGCTCTATGGCACGCTCGGGAAGTTTCCTGTGATCTTATCATCCGCCACGCCGTCCCTTGAAAGCCTGGTCAATGTTGATCGCGGCCGTTACGGCATCGTGAAATTACGTGATCGGCACGGGCGGCCCGAACTTCCCGAAACTACACTGATCGACATGACAGGCGAAAAGCTGGAACAGGGCGAATGGTTGTCGCAGCGCTTGATCACTGAAACAGCCGCCACTCTGCAATCGGGCGATCAAGCCTTGTTATTCTTGAATCGCAGAGGCTTCGCACCACTCACCCTATGTCGCGCCTGCGGGCATCGCCTGAACTGCCCGGATTGTTCTGCTGCCATGGTCGAGCACCGCTTCAGAAAGCAGCTCGTCTGCCATCATTGTGGCCACATGGAACCCACACCCAAGGCCTGCCCCTCCTGCCATGAGGAGGGAAAGCTGGTGCCCGTGGGACCCGGAATTGAACGGCTCGCTGAGGAAACCGCTAAACTCTTTCCCGACGCCAACATAGCCATTCTGTCCAGTGATCTTTCGCGCGGGCAATCCTTGCGTGACACTTTAAAGGGTGTGGAAGACGGCACCTATAATCTGGTGATCGGCACCCAGCTTGTGGCCAAGGGCCATCACTTTCCCCATCTCACACTCGTGGGCGTGGTTGACGCCGATCTGGCCCTTGAATCGTCTGATCCGCGCGCGGGCGAACGAACTTGGGCACTTTTGGCGCAAGTGGCCGGGCGTTCCGGGCGCGGCACCAAGCCCGGTCGGGCCCTGGTTCAAACCTATCTGCCGCAACATCCTTTGATGAAGGCTCTACAGCGCGCTGACCGCGATGCCTATCTGGAAGGAGAAAAGAAGATCCGCGAGGTCGCAGGCCTGCCGCCCCATGGTCGCCTTGCAGGTCTGGTGATTTCAGGAAAAGACGTAAGTGAGACCGAACGCTTTGCCCGCATGCTCGCCAATCAGGCGCCAGTGGCAGAAGGTGTGCAAGTTCTGGGACCAGCGCCTGCCCCCATCGCCATGGTGCGCGGACGGCACCGTTTTCGCCTGTTGGTCAAAGCGACCCGTGAGGTGAATTTGCAGGCTTTTCTTGGTACCTGGTTGAAGGACATCAAGCCCAAAGGCTCGCTCAGCTTGCAGCTTGATGTCGATCCCTATAACTTTCTGTGAAACAATGGTGAGAACCCCGATGCCAGAATTGAAAGTCAAAGACCTCGCCGCCTACCGCCAACCGATGGTGACATCGCTGGGCCTTATCCTTGGCTTTTTGCTTAATTTTCTGGCCAGCTGGGCCACCAAGGAAGACAATGTTTCAGAAATGAAATCGACTGCCGACTGGATCGTGGCGTGCACGCTGCTGCCCAGTCTCATCCTGATGGTCATTGTTCTCTACCGCATTCTTGACATTCGCCACCAACCCGAAAAGCTTGAGAAGGTCTATATCCTGACCTTCAGGCTTTACATGACTGCCATAATTATGGCTCTTGTCGGTGTGGGTGGCGCGCTGTTCTTCTAGGCGCCGTCCAACATCATCAAGAGAAGCGCCACTCAATCCGGTTGCGATAGGTCCGGCCCGGACGCAGAACCGAAGATGGGAAGTTTGGATTGTTCGGCGCATCCGGCACGTTCTGCGGCTCAATGGCAATGGCCTGATGCTGGTGCAGCGGCTGGTTCTTGCCCGGAAGCTTCTCGCTCCAATGCAACGCCGTATAAAACTGAATGGCGCATTCCGTAGTCCACACTTCCATGCGACGCCCTGATTTCGGATCGCGCATGGTGAGACCCTGATGCAATTCACCGCGCTTGCCATCAAGCACGAAGCAATCATCATAGGGCTGGCCTACGACGCGCAGTTTGCGGAAATCATATTTGGTGTCTTTGACCGTGGTGATCTCACCGAGCGGCAGCAGGTCCTTGTCCACCGGCAAGTAGCGCGAGGCATTCATCTGGATTTCCAGCGGGAACGCACCATCCTTACCAGCAGTTGGACCAGCCAAGTTCCAATAGGCGTGATTGGTGAGGTTGATCACCGTGGGCTTGGTGGTGGTTGCCGTCAGTTCGGCCCACATCGTATTGCCGGAAAGCCCATAGACCGCGCTGGCCTTGAGCTCACCGGGAAAGCCCTGGTCGCCATCGGGGCTGGTCAGCGAGAAGTGAAGCTCGCTCCCCTTCTTCTTGGCAGCCCAATCAAGACTTCCAAATCCCATCGGCCCGCCATGCAGTTGGAAGCCGTCCCTATTATTCACGAGCTTTACGTGTTCTCCATCAAGGTCGTAGCCACCTTTGGAAATACGACCCGCATGGCGACCACAGGTAACACCGGCGGAATTGTCCCATTTGGAATGGTCTGAATCCCATGGGGTGCCGAACACCACGTCAACCCCATCAACGTCCAACGCCACGAGACGCGCACCATATTCAGCGAAAGTGGCCTTGAGGCCGGGGGACTTGATCGTCAGCATCAGTGATTATCCCTTGGAATGCCCATGGTCTTGGCCACGCGCTGGAACTTGGTTGCACCCTTGATCACCATGCCTTGGGCAAGTTGCTCAGTGGTGTTGCGGAAGATTTCCTGCCACGGCGTCTGCGATGGTGGCACCTTGAAGCCACCATTGGCTTCAAGCTCGGCACGGCGCTTGGCAATCTCCTCTTTCGAGATGAGCATGTTGCAATCGCCGGTGTTCAAATCAATCCGCACCTTGTCGCCATTCTTCAAAATCGCAAGACCGCCACCAGCGGCGGCTTCTGGCGAGGCATTAAGAATGGAGGGCGAACCTGATGTGCCGGACTGGCGGCCATCGCCCACGCAAGGAAGTGCGCGGATACCTTTTTCGAGCAGGTAATTTGGCGCACGCATATTCACCACTTCAGCGGCACCTGGATAACCCAGCGGGCCCACACCACGGATGAAGAGAATGGTGTTTTCATCCACACCCAAAGCCGGGTTGTCGATATTGGCGTGATAATCTTCCGGTCCATCAAACACGATGGCCTTGGCCTCGAAGGCATTGAGGTCCTTCGGATTGGAGAGATAGCGCTGGCGGAATTCTTCCGAGATCACGGAAGTCTTCATGATGGCACTATCGAACAGATTGCCATGCAGCATCTTGAAGCCCGCATGCTTCTTCAGCGGATCATTGTATTCGCGGATCACTTTACGGTTCCACGAGAACTTGCCCTTGTTGTTCTCGCCGATGGTCTTGCCATTGGCGGTCATGCAATTCTCATGGATCTTTCCGGCCTGAATCAACTCGGCCATCACGGCGGGCACACCACCGGCACGGTGATAATCTTCACCGAGATATTCGCCAGCGGGCTGCAAGTTCACCAGCAATGGCAGGTCATAGCCGTGAGTTTCCCAGTCCTTCACCTCAAGCTCGATGCCGAGGTGAGCCGCAATGCCGTTCAAATGGTTGGGGGCGTTGGTGGAACCGCCAATGGCGGTGTTGACGACGATGGCATTCTCGAAAGCTTCGCGCGTCATGATCTTGGACGGTGTCAAATCCTCATGCACCATCTCGACAATGCGTCGGCCGGTTTCATAAGCCATCTGGCCACGCTCACGATAAGGTGCTGGGATTGCCGCATTGAACGGCAAGCACATGCCCAGAGCCTCAGCCAGCGAGTTCATGGTGTTGGCCGTACCCATGGTATTACAGAAGCCCGTCGATGGCGCAGAAGAGGCCACGAGATCGACAAAGCCCTTATAGTCAAGCTCACCCGTGGCCAGTTTTTCGCGCGCCAGCCAGACGATGGTGCCGGAGCCCGTGCGCTGGCCTTTGTAATCGCCGTTCAGCATCGGGCCGGACGAAAGTGCGATGGCTGGAATATCAACCGTGGCCGCACCCATCAAACAAGCAGGTGTGGTCTTGTCGCAACCGACCGTCAGCACCACGCCGTCAAGCGGGTAACCGTAGAGCACTTCGACGAGCGAGAGATAAGCCAGGTTGCGATCAAGATTGGCTGTAGGCCGCTTGCCGGTTTCCTGAATGGGATGGATAGGAAATTCAAAAGGCACGCCACCTGCAGCAATGATGCCGTCGCGCACGCGCTTTACGAGTTCTACATGCACGCGGTTGCAAGGTGAAAGATCAGAGCCCGTCTGGGCAATGCCAATGATCGGTTTGCCGCCTTGAAGCTCGCCCTGGGTCAAGCCGTAATTGAGATATCGCTCGAGATAGAGGGCCGTCATGTCCGCGTTGTCTGGATTGTCGAACCAGTTTTGTGAACGCAGTTTCAGAGGCTGCTTTGGTGCTTTGCTCATCAGTCAGGCTTTCCCATTAAGTGTATTTGTCATACATATTAGCTCCAAAGAATGATGCCGTCCACCGTCGCAATAAAATTTGACCGTTTGAACAAATTCAGACATCATTAAAGTTTGAGTGGGGAGAATGGCACATGACATCCGCAAAACCTCCAGACATTGCAGCAAAGCGCCTGCCCAAGGCCGACTATGCCGCGAACTTCACGGATCTACATCCGCCACTGGATCATCATGAAGCCCTGGTCGAAAGTGACCGCTGCTATTTTTGTTATGACGCCCCCTGCATGCAGGCCTGCCCCACCTCCATCGATATCCCGATGTTCATCCGCGAAATCCAATCGGGCCATGCGAAATCTGCCGCCAAGACTATTTTTGACCAGAACATTCTGGGCGGCATGTGCGCCAGGGTGTGCCCGACCGAAACGCTGTGCGAAGAAGTCTGTGTGCGCGAAATTGCCGAAGGAAAGCCCGTCAAGATCGGCTTGCTCCAACGCTATGCCACCGACCAGGCAATGGGTGACAAGCACCCGTTCACCCGCGCCAAATCATCTGGCAAAAAAGTAGCAGTGGTGGGTGGTGGCCCGGCAGGTCTTGCTTGTGCCCATCGTTTGGCGGTCCATGGCCATGACGTAACGATTTTTGAAGCCCGCAAGAAATCGGGCGGCCTCAATGAATATGGTATCGCCGCCTATAAGACAGTCGATGATTTCGCCCAGAAGGAAGTGGAGTTTGTGCTGTCAATCGGCGGCATCAAGATTGAACTTGGCAAAGCACTGGGCAAGGGCCTGAGCCTCAAGACCCTCGAAGATAAATATGATGCGGTGTTTCTGGGGCTCGGGTTGGGTGGTGTCAACGCGCTGGGCGTGAAGCATGAGGCCGAAGCAAAAGGCATTGAAGACGCGGTAAGCTATATTGCCGATCTGCGCCAGGCCAAGGACCTCTCGAAACTGAAAGTTGGCGCGCGCGTTCTTGTAATCGGCGGCGGCATGACAGCCATTGATATTGCCGTACAGTCCAAGCTTTTGGGAGCTGAAGAAGTTACCATCCTCTATCGCCGTGGACAGCACCACATGAAGGCGTCGCGGTTTGAGCAGGAGCTGGCGCAAACCAAGGGTGTGAATATCATGCCCTGGACAGCACCCAAGAAACTCATCGTCGACGGCAAACATGTCGTGGGTTTGAAATGCGAAGAAACCGAAATCAAAAACAAGAAACTCGTCGCAACCGGCAAGACGTTTAAACTGGACGCCGATGTTATCTTCAAAGCCATTGGCCAAACTTATGTCGATATGACCGGTGGGGCCTTGGAACTTGAAGACGGCAGGATCAAGGTTGACGCTGAAAAGAAGACGTCGCGCGCCAAAGTCTGGGCCGGCGGAGATTGCGTGAGCGGCAACAAAGCGCTGACCGTGGCCGGCGTTGATGACGGACGCCGTGCTGCTGAATCAATCAACATTTTCCTGAAGGGCTAAAATCATGGCTGACCTTCGTTCCAGTTTTATCGGTATCAAATCACCCAATCCATTCTGGTTGGCGTCCGCACCTCCCACCGACAAGGAATACAATGTGGTACGCGCCTTCAAGGCGGGCTGGGGTGGCGTGGTTTGGAAAACGCTTGGCGAAGAGGGCCCGCCCATCGTCAACGTCAACGGTCCGCGCTATGGCGCCATTCACGGTGCTGACCGCAGGCTGCTGGGCCTCAATAACATCGAACTCATCACCGACCGCCCGCTCGAAGTGAACTTGCAGGAAATCAAGAAGGTTAAGCGCGAGTGGAAAGATCGCGCTGTTGTCGTGTCCTTGATGGTCCCGTGCGAAGAAGAACCGTGGAAGAAGATTCTCAAGCGCGTTGAGGAAACCGAGGCTGATGGCGTTGAGCTGAACTTCGGTTGCCCGCATGGCATGTCGGAACGCGGCATGGGTGCAGCCGTAGGTCAGGTTCCTGAATATATTGAAATGGTGGCACGCTGGTGCAAGCAGCATTCGCGCATGCCGGTCATTGTGAAGCTCACACCCAACATCACTGACATTCGACATCCAGCGCGGGCTGCCCTGCGCGGTGGGGCTGACGCAGTCTCGCTCATCAACACCATCTCCTCAATCACGTCGGTCAACCTTGATGACTTTGCACCCGAACCTTCAATTGACGGCAAGGGCAGCCATGGCGGCTATTGCGGCCCGGCGGTGAAACCCATCGCCCTCAACATGGTGGCAGAGATCGCCCGTGACAAGGAAACCAGAGGCCTTCCCATCTCGGCGATTGGCGGCATTACAACCTGGCGCGATGCGGCCGAATTCATCTCCATGTCGGCTGGCAATGTCCAAGTGTGCACGGCGGCCATGACCTACGGCTTCCGCATTGTGGAAGAAATGAAATCAGGCCTGGCGGAATGGATGGACAAGAAGGGCTTTGCCACCGTTGATGACTTCCGGGGCCGCGCCGTTCCCAATGTCACCGATTGGCAATATCTAAACCTCAATTACATTGCCAAGGCCAAGATCGACCAGGACGCCTGCATTAAATGTGGTCGCTGTTACGCCGCCTGCGAAGACACCTCGCACCAAGCCATCATGAAAGAGAAAGATGGCAAGCGCCACTTCGAGGTGATGGACAATGAATGCGTGGCCTGCAATCTCTGCGTTGAAGTGTGCCCCGTTGAAAATTGCATCACCATGGAGCGCATGACCGAAGGCACGGATCCCCGCACCGGCCGCAAGATCAATCCGGCCTATGCCAACTGGACCCAGCACCCCAACAACCCGATGTCGGTGAAGGCCGCAGAATAGCATAGCAGACCTGCCCTAAATTCTCCCCCGACCTTGATCAAGATCAAGGCCATCTGCGTTATATGGGATAGCATCTTTCCATGGAGAACCATCATGGCCAACAAAACCATCCTTCTGTGCCTCAATGAAACCGGTCGCCTGCCGCAGCTGCTGAGTGCGGCACGATATCTGGGCGTCAAGTTCAACGCGCATATCAGGGGGCTTTACGTTATTCCCGGCGTTACAATTTATCCATCTGCTGGCTATGGCGCGGGCCCTGATATTTATGACGGCAACCGCGTCTGGTTCCAGGACAAGCTGGAAAAAACCCGCAGCGATTTTGAAGCCGCGATGAAGGCCGACGGCATTGCTTTTGATTTTCAACTGATCGATTCATCCCAACCCAACATCATCAACGATGTTTTGAACAATGGCTATGATACCGATCTGATCTTGGCCTCGAACCTTCCGCGTGACGAGACAGACAATGTCGATGGTGACTTCATCGAACGGCTCGTTCTGTCTGCCGGGAGGCCGGTTTTGGTGCTGCCTGCCAAAGGCGACGTGAAGCTTGATCTATCGCGCATTGTTGTGGCTTGGAATGACGGTCGTGAATCGGCAAGAGCGATATTTGATGCTCTGCCCTTCTTACAAAAAGCAAAGCATGTGCGCCTGATGTCGGTGGACTCGAAAGTGCGCGGCGGTTTGGATGGTGCAACAATTGCCGAGTCTCTTGATCGCCACGGCGTCAAAGCGGAAATTGCTACGATCTCGTCCGATGGCGCGCCCATTGGCGAAGTCCTGCTGCGCGCTGCCAAGGACGAAAATGCCGGACTCTTGGTTCTCGGCGCCTATGGCCACGGCCGTTTTGCCGAGATGGTCTTCGGGGGTGCCACGCGCCATGTGCTGAAAAATCAGGATATCCCGGTTCTTATGTCTCATTGAGCGGGGGGCGGCCCCACCGGCTTCCGGCCCACTTGCATCCCAAAGCCCAAGCGGCTAGTCAGCCAGAAAACAGCAGCAAGTGAGTTTTCATGGCCTCTTACAATCTGTTCCTTCTCCCCGGTGATGGCATTGGCCCTGAAGTCATGGCTGAAGTTGAAAAGCTGCTCGCCTGGTTTACCAAACAGGGCATTGCCAAATTTGAGACGGATCGGGGCCTTGTCGGAGGCTCAGCCTATGAGGCTCACGGCAAGGCTATTTCCGAGAGCGACATGACCAAGGCGCAAAACGCTGATGCCGTGTTGTTCGGGGCTGTAGGCGGACCTAAATGGGACAAGGTGGCTTATGATGTGAGGCCTGAGGCAGGCCTTCTGCGCCTTCGCAAGGATCTTGGCCTCTTTGCCAATCTTCGCCCCGCCATTTGCTATCCCGCTTTGGCCGATGCCTCATCGCTCAAACGCAACGTGGTCGAAGGCCTCGATATTCTCATCGTGCGCGAATTGACTGGTGGCGTTTATTTCGGCGAGCCGAAGACCATCACTGACCTCGGCAACGGCCAGAAGCGCGGCATCGACACGCAAGTCTATGACACGTTTGAAATCGAGCGCATTGCCCGCGTCGCCTTTGATCTCGCCAAGACCCGCAAAAACAAAGTGTCTTCCGCTGAAAAGCGCAACGTGATGAAGACCGGCGTTCTCTGGCATGAGATCGTCACCCGCATCCACGCCACTGAATATCCACAAGCCCAGCTTGAACATGTGCTGGCCGATAATTGCGCCATGCAGCTGGTGCGCTGGCCCAAACAATATGATGTGATCGTCACCGATAACCTGTTTGGCGATGTGCTGTCCGATGTCGCCGCCATGCTCACAGGTTCGCTCGGCATGTTGCCCTCCGCGTCTCTGGGTGCCCCCGATCCCAAAACCAAGCGCCGCAAGGCGCTCTATGAACCCGTGCATGGCTCAGCCCCCGACATTGCGGGAACAGGTGCCGCAAACCCCATCGCCATGATCGCAAGCTTCGGCATGGCGCTGCGCTATTCCTTCGGCATGGGCGAGTGGGCGGATCATCTCGACAAGGCCATTTCGGCTGTTCTGGCCAAGGGCCTGCGCACCAAAGATATCGCTGGTGACGTCGCCGCCAACACCAATACCAGTCAGATGGGTGAGGCCATCCTCAAAGAGCTTCAGGCGCTGACATGAGCGACATCAAGGACTTCAGCGTCAAGAACCGCATGAAGGCCTTTCGCTATGCCATTTCTGGTTTTGCTTATGTCTTCAAGACCCAACATGCCATGTGGTTTCACTGCCTGACCGCAACTCTCGTGGTGTTGCTCGGCCTCTATTTCCATGTTTCGGCCAGCGATTGGCGCTGGCTTGTTCTGGCCATCACGCTGGTCTGGGGGGCTGAGACAATCAATACGGCCGTGGAAATTGTCTGCGATGCGGTAAGCCTCGACCATCATCCCTTGATCGGAAAATCAAAGGACGTGGCCGCCGGTGCCGTTCTTGTGGCCAACATGGGCTCGATTAGCCTGCTGGCCTTGACGTTCTGGCCTTACTTTTTCTGAGAGCGTTCGCGCGCCGCCAGAGTCCGCAAGCGCAGCGCATTCAAGCGAATGAAGCCCGCCGCATCTTTCTGGTCATAAGCGCCACGATCATCTTCAAAGGTGACGAGATCATTCTTGTAGAGTGACTTCACCGACTTGCGGCCCACCACAATGACATTGCCCTTGTAAAGCTTGAGGCGGACAACGCCTTCCACATGCTCCTGGCTTTTGTCGATCATCGCCTGCAGCATCTCGCGCTCGGGCGCAAACCAGAAGCCGTAATAGATGAGCTCGGCATATTTCGGCATGAGCGAGTCTTTGAGATGTGCGGCTTCACGATCCAGCGTGAGCGCCTCCATCGCACGATGCGCCACTGACAGAATCGTGCCGCCCGGCGTTTCATAAACTCCGCGAGACTTCATGCCGACGAACCGGTTCTCAACCAGATCAAGCCGCCCAATGCCATTGTCGTGCCCCAAGCGATTAAGCTCGGTAAACAACGTGGCGGGGCTCATTGCCTTGCCATTGATGGCAATGGGATCGCCCTTCAGGAATTCGATCTCGATATATTCAGGCCTGTCGGGCGCATCTTCGGGCGCAATCGTGCGCTGATAAACGTAGGGCGGGGGCTCCACAAACGGGTCTTCCAGAACCTTGCCTTCGGACGAGGAATGCAGCAAATTCGCATCCACCGAAAATGGTGCTTCGCCACGCTTGTCCATAGCAACCGGAATTTGATGCGCCTCGGCAAACTCGATCAAATCCGTCCGGCTCTTGAACTGCCATTCGCGCCATGGCGCAATCACCTTGATGTCTGGGTTCAAAGCATAAGCGGTAAGCTCAAAGCGCACCTGGTCATTGCCCTTGCCTGTTGCACCATGGGCAATCGCGTCAGCTCCCGTCTCGGCGGCAATTTCGATCAGGCGCTTGGCAATCAAAGGCCGCGCGATTGATGTACCCAGCAGATAGACACCCTCGTACAAAGCATTGGCACGGAACATCGGGAAAACGAAATCGCGGATAAATTCCTCGCGCACGTCTTCCACATAGATCTGCTTGATGCCCATCATCTCGGCCTTCTTGCGCGCCGGTTCCAGCTCTCCGCCCTGGCCAAGATCAGCGGTGAATGTCACAACCTCGGCACCATATTCGGTCTGCAGCCATTTGAGGATGATGGACGTATCAAGCCCGCCCGAATAGGCGAGAACGACTTTTTTGATTTTTTTGGACATGCGCTGAACCTGCTGAATTTCAGGGCTCGTTACCAGCCTTCACGGCAAGCGGCAACCCCGCTTAGGGCGTGGCTTCCAGCTTGGCTCTCTCACTCGCCTTGACCTTCATGCTCTCGCTCTTGAGCTGCCCACAGGCCGCCATGATGTCTCGTCCGCGTGGCGTTCGCACTGGGCTCGCGTAGCCCGCATTATTCAAAATCTCAGCAAAGGCCTCAATCACGTCCCACTCCGAACATTCATAGGCCGTGCCGGGCCAGGGATTGAACGGAATCAAATTCACTTTCGCGGGAATGCCCTTCAGCAACTGCACCAGGCGCTTGGCATCTTCCTTGGTGTCGTTCACGCCTTTCAGCATCACATATTCAAACGTGATGCGCCGCGCGTTGGATGAGCCGGGATAATTGCGGCAGGCTTCCAGCAGTTCGGCAATCGGATATTTCTTGTTGAGCGGCACCAGCTTGTTGCGAATTTCATCCGTCGTGCCATGCAGACTGATCGCCAGCGACGAGCCGATCTCGGCACCCGCCCGCACAATCTCTGGAACAACGCCAGAGGTGCTCAATGTGATCCGCCGTTTGGACAACGATAGTCCCTCGCCATCAGATGCAATATCGATCGCATCCTTCACATTGTCGAAATTATACAAGGGTTCGCCCATGCCCATGAGAACCACATTGGTCACATAACGCCCCGATGACGGAGGCTGTGGATTGACTTCGAGATCAGAAGGCCAATCCTTGATCTTGTCGCGCGCCAGCATGATCTGGCCAGCAATTTCGCCCGCAGTCAAATTGCGGACCAGTTTCTGTGTGCCCGTGTGACAAAACGTGCAGGTCAGCGTGCAACCCACCTGGCTGGAAATGCACAACGTGCCGCGATCTTCTTCCGGAATATAAACCGTTTCAATCTCTTGACGCGCGCCACGTTCATCTGGTGCCAAACGCAGCAGCCATTTGCGCGTGCCATCTGACGAAATCTGCTCGGTCACGACTTCTGGCCTGGCAATTACAAAAGTCTCATCGAGCCTGCGCTGCAAGTCTTTGGAAATGTCGGTCATCACCGAAAAGTCCATGACACCGCGATTATACATCCAGTGCCAGAGCTGGCGCATGCGCATGCGGCGCTGCTTTTCAGGAATTCCGACATCCCCCAACACATCGGTCAAAGCAATGCGCGAAAGCCCCACAAGATTGCGGCGTGTGTCATTGGCAATATAGGAGGCAGCGCGTGGCTCGGCGGTTTTCAAAAGAGTTGTCATCACGGTCATTTAGGCCATGATCGACCGGAATTAAAGTCACTGATTTTGGGTGACACCAATGATCGGCCCCAACGCACGAAACTGGTCGTTGCGGCCGAGTTCCGGTGCATAGAGGCTGGAAATAGAGCCATCCAGAAACAGCGCATTGCGGCATTTAAGGCCATCGCGGAAAAACACGGCAAAGTCGTAAAAACCCACAGGTTGATCCGAAATCGCAAAAACCATATGGCTGCCATCAATCGCCCCCACCCCGTTGCGATATTTGGCGCTGGTGCCATTTTCCGAGAATTTCGGATGAAGCTGCCCGTCAATCACCAGCATTGGGCCAGATTGGGTGGCATAATCGGGCTTGATCCCCGATCTGGCATAGGTGTCGGTGTCCATGACCCCGCCGGTTGCACCCTTCACATAGAATACACCATTGGGCTTCAGATGGAAATTTCCAGCCCCGTTCCGCCGGTTGAGCTTGTGCAGCACTTTGCCGCCTTCGACGTACAGGCCAATGGGTTTCAAGCCCTCATCATACATGCCGCCATTCATGGCAAATTTCAGGGCTTTTCCTTGCCGTGACAGGTCGTCATTAAGCGTCGTAAAAAACCCGTAAGGCTGGCCATTGCCATCAAGATTGAACAGGTCAACGCGGTCCTTGGCGAGGTCAAATGTGCAAGTGGTGAAATGTTGCCCCTGAAATTCCGTAGCGGTACAGGCCGCCCAGGAATTTGCGGCCCCACTCAGCAACACCAAAAGTGCCAGAACAAAACGCATGACCTAGCTTATTTGCAAGACGTGTCGATTTTGGCAAGCGCTTGGGGAAAGCCAGCCAGCGAATAGGTGTCGGTGGTGACAGTGCCTTTCCACGAGGTGCCCACCACACTCAAGGATTTGCCAGCTTTCATGGTCTTGATGATCTCGGCTTCTGTTTCAGGAGCAGCGGCCCAGGCGGTATCGCCATTGCTGTAAAGGTCAAAACCCGTCTCGTCGACCAGGGCCGATACGGGGGCAGATTCCTTGAACGGATAGCCAATGATGGTTGAAATCTGTCCCTTGATCTTGCGTCCGGGCCAATTGGTCACCAGAAAATAGACCGGATCGCGCTGCGAGAATTTCTTGTCGGACTCGCTTTTCTTGGGCACCGAATAGACATAGCAAACGGGCGCACCATCAGCCTTGTAGGTGAAGGCTTCCCAGTCATCAAACGTGCCGAGTGGGACAGGATCATCAGCCCGAGCCGGGCCTGCCAAGAAGCCTGTTAAACAGGCCGCCAAAATCAATGCTGGTTTCATGCGCATCATGGTAAACAATTATGCCTGAAAACTTAACAACTTGCCAAATCAATCAAAGCCGATAGAGCCTAACTTCTGGGCTCAATTACGGCACGAGGCACCATGACACAAAAATCCATTCTCATTACAGGGTGTTCAACGGGAATCGGCTATGCCTGCGCTGTGGGATTGAAGGCCAAAGGGTGGCGGGTTTTTGCAACTGTCCGCAACCTGGAAGACCAGCAGCGCCTGAACGCCTTGGGCCTCGAAACCCTGATCATGGATTACCGCCATTCGGATTCGATCAAGGCCTGCGCCGCAGCTGTTTCACAAGCTACAGGCGGCACGCTCTATGGCCTTTTTAACAATGGCGCCTATGGCCAGCCTGGCGCTGTGGAAGATTTGAGCCGTGAAGTTCTCGAGGAACAATTCGCCGCTAATTTCTTTGGCTGGCATGAGCTGACGCGCCTGTGCCTGCCCATGATGCGGAGATATGGCGAAGGCCGTATTGTGCAATGCTCTTCGGTTTTGGGCATTGTCGCCATGAAATGGCGCGGCGCCTATAATGCCAGCAAATTTGCCACTGAAGGCTTGAGCGATACGATGCGGCTTGAACTGCGTGGCAGTGGAATTTTTGTGTCAACAATTGAGCCCGGCCCCATCGCGTCCAGATTTGTGGACAATGCGCTGGCCGCCTTCAACCGCAACATCAAGGTCGAAGGGTCACATTATGAAAAGGCCTACGACGCCCAACGTGCAAGATTAGGCAAGGGTGGTTCGGGCCGCTTCAAATTGCCGCCAGAGGCCGTCCTTGAAAGGCTCATCCATGCCCTTGAAAGCAAAAGCCCAAAGGCCCATTACTATGTCACAATTCCCACCCACGTGATGGGGCTGGCGCGCAGAATTCTGCCGCAGGGTTTGATGGATCGATTTGTAAGCCGGATGTCTGATCAATGAATATTATAATCGCAATCGCTTTGGCGGCGGTTTTCATGGTGCTGCTCTTGGGCCTGTTCAACATGATGCGCGGCGGCAACTCCAACCGCAGTCAAATGCTCATGCGCTGGCGCGTCGGCCTGCAATTTGTAGCCATAGTTATCATGGTCGTTGCGGTGTGGTGGACCCGGCGTTGACAGACAGCGTGTAGGCACATGACGGTCACAGCCTTACAACCCTTAAAGCGCGCGCCCGCCAGAACCCAAGTCTCAAGGCCAGGTGTGGGCGGTTTCATGCGCATGACCCAGGACAAGACCACCACCTGCCGCAGGCTTTCGGCCACCGATCCGAGTCTGGTTCTCATCACGGCGGGCCGCAAGATCGTTCATTTAAAGAACGCAGCACCAGTCATTGTTGAGGCGGGTTCGGCCGTGGCGTTGCCGACCGGCTGGGAGTTTGACATTACCAATGAAGTGCAGGCCAACGGGCAATATCGAGCACTCGCGATCTATTTTGATCAGGCAATTCTGCCCGCAACAGTGCTGCCACAGACCAAGGCGATCACAACAGTGACTGAACTTGGCCGTTCAAAGTCGGGGCTCGCACAGGCCATGGATGTGGCTGCAGCCGCTCTCGCCGATGATGCCTTGCCGGTCGACATCGCCGCTCATCGCATGAGAGAGCTGCTGCTGTGGATTCAAGCGCAAGGCCTGTCGATGGTGCGGCCCCGGACCCAGAGCCTGCTTCAAGACCTGCGCAAGCTTTTGGCCACCGACCCCTCCGCCAAATGGACCACCACACAGTTGGCGAGCGAGTTGGCCATGAGCGAAGCCACCCTGCGGCGCAAATTGGCCAAGCTCGGAACCACGCTCACCGACATCACCATCGATGTCCGCATGACGTCGGCCTTGGCCATGCTGCAAACCAGCGAAGATACGATCACCAGCATTGCCATGGCGGTCGGCTATGATTCACCCTCGCGCTTTGCGTTGCGCTTCCGCGACCGCTTCGGCGTCTCACCCTCTGATTTCCGGCGCGGCTGACCAGACTGCGCAATCTGGCACTGCAATTGATCGGGGCGAGTTAGATGAGCGGCCAGCACCGGTGCAAAATGAGGTTCTCAACATGAAGGAGAACACCATGAAAACCCTTGGCCTTGCAGTTTTTTTTGCCGTAACCACCGTTGCAGCAGCAGCCCACGCCTTTGATCTCACCAGCTCTGAAGTGGTCAATGGGGGAACACTGAAGGCTCAGCAGATTTCCAACGCATTCGGTTGCACGGGTGGAAATGTTTCGCCGAGCCTGAGCTGGAAAGATGCACCGCAAGGCACCAAGAGCTTTGCCGTTTCGATGTATGATCCAGACGCCCCAACCGGTTCGGGCTTTTGGCATTGGGTCGCGTTTGATATTCCCGTCGCTACAAATTCCCTTGCGGCAGGCGTTGCCACAGCCGACGGCAAGAATTTGCCGGCAGGCACCATTCAGGTGCGCAATGATGCTGGCACGACCGGCTATCTGGGCGCCTGCCCGCCGCCCGGCGCTCCGCATCATTACGTGATCACCCTCAAGGCCCTGAAGGTGGACAAACTCGGACTTGATGCCACGGCTTCGCCTGCACTCGTGGGCTTTATGACCAACGCCAACAAGCTTGGTGAAGCGACGATCACGGCAACCTATGGCCAATAAGCCGGGTCAGGCTTTGCGGGTGACGGTAAGCACCGCACCCGCACAGACCACCATGCCCAGAATTTGAACCCAGTTCAGGTTCTCCCCAAAAAGCACATAAGTCATCAGAGCAGCAACGCCGGGGACCAGAAAGATAAGGCTCGACACCCGTGAGACTGCGCCTTCGCGGATCATTACCATCAACAGACTGATGGCTATGATCGATAAGACCACAACCGACCATCCAAGTGCCGCCCAGGCCTGAACGCTGCCGTCGAAGTAGAACGGTTCGGTGAGGCTGGCCAGCACCAGAACCACAACCGTGGCTCCCACATATTGGTAAACACCGCCCGTGGCGAGATCGATCCCCGTGGCAAAGCGCTTCTGGTAAACCGTACCAAATGCGATGGCCACGGCCCCTAAAAATGTAATCCCAGCGGTCACCGGTGTAATGCCGTCACTATGGGCAAGGTCGAGTTTTGGTGACAAGACCAGAGCAATGCCCACAAGACCCACCGCCAACCCCAGCCAATGGCGCAGCGACACCCTCTCACCCAAAATGGCTGACGCCATAAAAGCGGTAATGAGGGGCTGTAAACCAATAATCAGCGCCGCAACACCGCCCGGAAGCCCGTGTGCGATGGCCCAATAGTTTGTGGCAAGATAAAATCCATGCAGAAATGCTCCCGCCACCATGGCATGAAAGGCTTGCAGAGGTGCTGGCCAACGAGACTTTTGCACCAGCGCCACAACCAGCATAAAAACCAAAGCCAGCGGAAAGCGTAAGCTCAAAAACCATAAAGGCGCGACATGGCCCGCCGAGAGCCTTGCCACCACAAAGCCCGTGGCCCAAAACACCACAAAGACCAGCGGCGTTGCGGCAATAAATGCCGTTTTCGTCTTTGCGGAAATCATGGGCAATTGCACCTGGATGTGATTGAGTGCGGGCATGAATCAATCCGCAGAATCGGTCTTGGCATTGTTTATTGAGGCACTCAAGCGGCTCTTTGCTGATGAGGCTGTGCCTCTGGCCGGCAACATTGCCTTCCGGACGATGTTTTCGATTTTCCCATTTTTGATCTTTGTCACCAGTCTCGCCGGGTTTTTTGGCAGTGCCGATCTGGCACAACGAATTATCACCTTTCTCCTAAGCGTGGCGCCGGAACAGCTGGTGCACCCACTTTCGGGCGAGATAACTGCCATTTTGACAGTGCAACACGGGGGCCTTCTCAGCCTGTCAGCCGCTTTGACAATTTGGAGCGCCATGGGCGGTGTCGACTCAATAAGGGTGGCCTTGAACCGCGCCTATGACATCAAGGAGCATCGCTCGATCTGGTTTCTCAATGCGCAAAATGTTGTTTTTGTGATCGGAGCAGCCATCGTGCTTTTGGCCGTGGCAATCCTACTGGTAGTGTTTCCGCTCGTCGTCTCGGCCTTAACGCAATTTGCCCCAGACCAGCTCGTCCACTTCACCAGCCTTGACCCCCTGCGTTATCCGTTGGCGATTTTATTGCTTGCCACGGCCCTGATGCTTGCCCACCAGTTCCTGCCCGCCAGGACCACGCCCGTCTTGCGCTTATTGCCCGGTATTGTACTGACTCTCGTCGTCTGGGTGATCCTGTCGACCATCTTTTCCTACTGGCTGGTCAGCTTTAATTCCTTCGCATCGACCTATGCCTCCCTGTCCGGCATTTTCGCGGCCATGTTCTTTCTCTACCTGGCGGCTCTGGTTTTGATCTTCGGTGGCGAGTTCAATCGCGTTTTGATCGAGATCAGGAATTCGCGCGCTTGACTTTTGGCCTCTTTGCCCCTTAAAGCGCGTCATTCTGCTGAGCTTGGAGCTCGAGCGGATTAAATGCGCTGCCCCAGGCAACCCACAGAGCTTCGGCTTAGTTGCAAAAAGTCCTTTTCCTTCAAGGGTTTGGAAAAGGCGCCAAAGGGCGCGGGAAAGAATGGAAGAAGATGTACGCAGTCGTCAAGACTGGCGGAAAGCAATATCGCGTTGCCGCCAATGATAAAATTCTGATCGAAAAGCTCGAAGGCGAAGCTGGCGATCAAATCCAGTTCACCGACGTTCTCATGGTTGGCAACGGCGGCGATGTCGCTATTGGCGCTCCGCTCGTGGTTGGTGCCACGGTTGTGGGCGAAATCGAGAAGCAGGCCCGCGGGCCGCACCTCATCATTTTCAAGAAGCGCCGCCGCAAGCACTATCGCCGGCGCAATGGCCATCGTCAGGACCTGACCTCAGTGACCATCACCGAAATCCTGACCGGTGGTGCCAAGCCAGCCGCTAAAGCCAAGGCCGAAAAGCCAGCCGTTGCCGACGCGCCCGCCGCCGCCCCAAAGGCTGCTGCTGCGCCAAAGGCTGCTGCTGCAACCAAGGCTGACGACATTTCGCTGATTGGCGGCATTGGCCCCAAGATCCTGAAGGCCCTGAATGACATGGGCATCACGACCTTGGCGCAGGTTGCTGCATGGACCCCTGCTGACGTCGAGCGTATTGAAGCCGACTTGAAGCAGAAGGGCCGCGTGGCCCGTGAAGAGTGGATTGAACAGGCCAAGGAATTGCTGGCCGGCAAACCACCCCGCGCTAAAACCGACAAAGCCCGTACGTAAGAGAGACAGAGGAGAAAACCCATGGCACATAAAAAAGCAGGTGGTTCATCCCGCAACGGCCGCGACTCAGCTGGTCGCCGTCTGGGCGTGAAGGCATTTGGCGGCGAAGCCGTCATTGCTGGCAACATCATCATCCGCCAGCGCGGCACGCAAGTCCATCCGGGCACCGGTGTTGGCATTGGCCGCGACCACACGATTTTTGCAAAAGTTGAAGGCACGGTCACGTTCCGCGCCACCAAAGGCAACAAGCAAACCGTCTCGGTCGTCCCGATGAAGGCCGCAGAATAACAGGCAGTGAAATATCTGCCGCCCCGTCTCGGGTTCGGCAGTTCAGATTGAACGGAGAGATGGGAAACCACCTCTCCGTTTTTTTTGGATTACTCACATGGAAATCGAAACCAAAAGATTATTGCTAAGGCCATTGCGCAACGATGATGCGCCAGCCATGGCCCACGCTTTGAATAATTATGAGGTATCGCGGTATTTGACGCGAGTTGCCTCTCCCTACAGTCTGAACGACGCCAGGGCTTTCATTGAACGTCAGCGGAGTTTTGATCCGCGTTCAATGGTTCGCGCCATTACATTCAAATGCGCGCCGGATGAATTGCTGGGACTCGTGGCGTTTGAACGGAATGCCAAGGATGGCACCTTTGAATTTGGCTATTGGCTGAGCGAGGCTTGCTGGGGCATGCGCATCATGTCGGAAGCGACAGAAGCCATGGTTTGCCATGCTTTTTCCTCAGGCACTGCGAATGTCTTGACGGCGGGTTATTGGAATCCCGTATCGGGCCGATTGCTGCGTAGCTTGGGCTTTGTCGAAACCCATGCGAGCCCCAGTTTCTCGCTGGCGCTGGGGAAATCCGTTTTGTCCACCCGGCTGGAACTCACCGCAGCGATGTGGATGGACCAACAAAAAGGCCGCGCAGCATGACGGCGCGGCCCATAAATCTTGGAAAGTCTGGCTTAGAACACCATCGCCACATAGCGCGGAACGAGGCTCTTGCGGCCCAATCCCCCATTGTGCTTGGAGGCCGCCAATTTCAGATTGCCGTGCGAGGACTTGACCGCCATCGAGAGATATTTGAGACCATATTGAACATTGGTCGCGGGATTATAGAGACCCGAGCAGGAACCCGAATAGCCGATACCGCGCGCCGTCTGGCACTTCAGCTGGAACACACCGATCTCGCCCTCACCGCCAGTGACCAGAGGATTATAATTCGATTCAACCTTGGCAATTCTCATCGCGAACCAGGTCGGCACGCCATAACGCGGAGCACTCGCCTTGATCATGGCTTGAACGCTGTTGCGCGTGGCCTGGCTCACAGCGGGACTATGGCTGCGCGCATGATGGCCCTTATGATGACGGGAATGGTGATGGGTTGCAGCTTGGCTCGACGAAACCGAAAGAACCGAGAGACCTGCAAAAACAGTCGCAGCCACAGCCGCGTTACGCAATTTGAACAACATATTTATTCCTTTCACATTGGAAATATTCCAACGAAGCTTTCAACATGAATGTTAAAAACACGCCGACCACAAGACCGCCGATGTCAGGGGATAATCCTCGTAAAACAACTAATTATGGCAGAACTGTGTTAGCAAATAAGGCCATATTGCAGCTGTTTTTGGAGGCAAGGACAGGAATTTAATTCTCAACGTACGGCATTAATATCCTATCTAATTTCGCATAACACTCACCCGGACGAAATCATTTCAACTGCACAACAAAACTCTCTAGAAGCGAAACATGAAATTTCTCGATGAAGCAAAAATCTATGTGAAGGCTGGCGACGGCGGTGCAGGTTCTGTGTCGTTTCGGCGCGAGAAGTTCATTGAGTTCGGCGGACCCGATGGCGGTGACGGCGGCAAGGGTGGGGACGTCTGGGTTGAGGCCGCCAACGACCTCAACACCCTGATTGATTATCGCTACCAGCAGCATTTCAAGATCAGGACCGCAGGCCACGGCATGGGCCGCTTGCGGGCGGGCGGCGCCACGCCCGACATCGTGTTGAAAGTTCCAGCCGGCACTGAAATCTATGAAGAAGACAAGGTGACGCTGATTGCCGATCTCGCCAAAGTGGGCGACCGTGTGTGCATTGCGCGTGGAGGCAATGGCGGCTTTGGCAATCACTATTTCAAATCGGCCACCAACCGCAGCCCCTATAATGCCAATCAAGGCCTTCCCGGCGAAGAACGTTGGATCTGGCTGCATCTGAAATTGATTGCCGATGCCGGTCTTGTGGGCCTGCCCAATGCCGGAAAATCCACCCTTCTCTCGGTTGTCTCTGCAGCACGCCCCAAAATTGCCGATTATCCCTTCACCACGCTTCATCCCCAGCTTGGCGTTGTCGAGCAGGATGAAAAGAGTTTTGTTTTGGCCGATATTCCGGGCCTGATTGAAGGCGCATCAGAAGGCGCAGGGCTGGGCACGAGATTCCTCGGCCATATTGAACGCTGTGCTGTGTTGCTTCACATGATTGATGCGACAGGCGAGGATTTGCCAGGCGCCTATAAAACCATTCGCGCTGAGCTCAAGGCCTATAGCCCGATCCTGGCGCGCAAGCCTGAGATCATCGCCTTCAACAAGATTGATGCGGTTGAGCCCAAGGCGCTTGAAAAGCTGGTCGCTGATTTTGAAAAGAAGACAAAGAAGACGCCGCTGCTGATATCAGCTGCCACCAACAAGCATGTGGGCCAGACCATGCGCGAGCTGCTGAAATTCATCACCAAGAACCGAACGAGTTCGACACTGGTCGATCCAGAAGGGGTGACCACGCTAGGCTGGCGGCCCTGATGTCTCCGCTGGCCAAATCAAAGCGCGTGGTCATCAAGGTGGGCTCGGCCTTGCTGGTTGACCAGAAAACCGGGGCTGTCAAAGCCTCCTGGCTCTCCTCGCTTGTCGATGACGTCGCTGATCTTCGAGTCAACGGCGCTGACGTCATTTTGGTCTCGTCGGGCGCGATTGCCTTGGGCCGCCGCGCCTTGGGTTTTGCCAAGGGCAAGTTGAAACTTGAACAGAGTCAGGCCGCAGCTGCCGTGGGCCAGATTTCCTTGGCGCAAGCCTGGTCGGAAGCTCTCCGCCTGAAAAACATTGTAGCAGCGCAAGTACTCGTAACCTTGACCGACCCCGAAGAGCGCCGCCGCTATTTGAATGCCAGGGCAACACTTTCAACTTTGCTGGCCCAGGGAGCCGTCCCCGTCATCAACGAGAACGACACCGTGGCCACAACTGAAATCCGCTATGGCGACAATGACCGGCTGGCCGCGCGCGTCGCTTCGATGATGTCAGCCGATGTACTGGTCCTGCTGTCGGACATTGATGGACTCTATTCGGCTCCGCCCAACCAGAAGGGTGCCAAATTCATTCCTGAACTTCGCGAAATCACGCCTGAAGTTGAAGCCATGGCCGGAAAGCCGATTTCGGGCTTAGGCTCGGGCGGCATGATCACCAAGATCGAGGCCGGAAAAATTGCACTCTCTGCCGGCTGCAACATGGTGATCGCTTCGGGCCATGAACTCTTTCCCTTGAAGCGCATCAAAGCCGGCGCGCGCTGCACCTGGTTTCTGGCGCAAGCCTCGGCCCTCCAATCACGCAAGCGCTGGATTGCAGGAACCCTGCAACCCGGCGGCAGGCTGATTGTGGATGATGGAGCCAAGGCCGCCTTGGTCAAGGGCAAGAGCCTGCTTCCGGCCGGTGTCAAAGATGTAAGCGGCACCTTTTCACGCGGCGACACGGTGAGCATCGTCACCCCAGATGGTGCAGAATTTGCCCGTGGGCTCGTGGCCCATGATTCAGCCGATGCCAAGCGCATCGTTGGTTTGAAGTCAGCTGACGTCCAAAAACTCTTGGGCGCGGAATGTGACGACGAGATTATCCACCGCGATGATCTGGTGATGATGGGGCAGGACAAATCATGACCAGTGAAATGTTAGAATTGGGAAAGCTCGCGCGAAGTGCGGCAAAAACCATCGCGCTCGCCTCAACCGAGCAGAAGAATCTGGCCTTGCGGGCGATGGCGCGATTGATCCGCCAGCACAGCAGCGAAATTCTGACCGCTAATGCCCTTGACCTTGATCTCGCGCGCTCCAAAGATTTGAAAGCGTCTTTTGTCGATCGCCTGACGCTCAATCCGGCGCGCGTCGAGGCGATGGCCGTAGGCCTTGAAGACATCGCCGAGCTTGACGATCCCGTCGGCAAGGTTTCAGAAAAATGGACGAGGCCAAACGGCATGGAGATCTCACGGATCAGCGTGCCGATTGGAGTCATTGGTATCATCTTTGAAAGCCGTCCCAATGTGACTGCTGATGCCGGCGCATTGTGCCTCAAATCGGGTAACGCCGCAATCTTGCGCGGTGGCTCCGATGGTTTTCATTCTTCGTCCGCCATCATGGCCGCCCTGCGTGGCGGATTAGCCGAAGCCAAATTTGATCCCAATTGCATCCAGATGGTGGCCAGCACCGACCGCACCGCTGTCGGTGAAATGTTGCAGGGTTTGGGAGGCGCAATTGACTTGATTGTTCCACGCGGCGGCAAGAACCTGGTGGCCCGCGTGCAATCTGAAGCGCGCGTTCCCGTGTTCAGTCATCTGGAAGGGCTGTGCCACGTTTATGTCGACAAGGACGCAGATCTCGAGATGGCAAAATCCATCGTCCTTAATGCCAAGATGCGCCGAACCGGCGTGTGTGGATCAGCCGAAACTATTTTGATCGACAAGACTTGCGCAGCAACCCATTTGAAGCCGATCATCCGTATACTGATTGATGCCGGTTGCGAAGTGCGCGGCGACATGGCAACCATGGCCGCTGATCCCGCCGTAAAACCCGCCACTGAAGCCGACTGGTCCACCGAGTATCTCGATGCCATCGTCGCCATGGCCGTCGTGGATGGTGTGACCGAGGCCATGGCCCATATTGCCAAATACAGCTCGCAACACACTGACTCAATCGTCACCTCAAATCAAAAAGCTGCCGAGCGTTTCTTGCGTGAAGTCGATAGCGCCATTGTGCTGCACAACGCCTCGACGCAATTTGCCGACGGTGCAGAATTTGGCTTTGGTGCCGAAATCGGCATCGCCACCGGAAAGATGCACGCGAGGGGACCTGTCGGCGTGGCCCAACTTACCACTTTCAAATACCAGATCCGCGGATCTGGCCAGACAAGGCCATAGGGCAATGGTGAAATTGCCGCCCATCGCCCAAGGCCAGCGCATCGGCCTCTTCGGCGGCTCCTTCAATCCAGCCCACCACGGTCATGTGATGGTAGCGCTTTTTGCCTTGAAGCGGTTGCAGCTTGACCAGGTCTGGTGGTTGGTCTCTCCACAAAATCCTCTGAAGGATACCAGCGAGACTGGCGAATACGCCACAAGGTTGGCCGAGACCCGCGCCATCGCGTCTGATCCTCGCTTTGTGGTGACCGACATTGAAAAGCAGGGCCACTGCCACAATACGGCTGAGACCCTGAAATTGCTCAAGCCCGCCATGAAGCAGGCCCATTTCGTCTGGATCATGGGCGCTGACAGTTTGAAAGATTTCCACCGCTGGCATGATTGGACCGTGATTGCCCAAACCCTGCCCTTGGCCATTCTGGCAAGGCCCGGTTATTCCATCCGTGCTCTGCGATCAAAGACGGCCCTGCGCTATGAACATGCGCGGGTTCCGGCCCAGGATGCAAAGACATTGGCGATGCGAAAAGCCCCGGCCTGGACATTCATTTCGATGCCGCTCCGGGCTGAAAGTTCCACTGCCATTAGGCATCATATCAAAGCCGTTTCACTTTGAAGCGACGATTTGCTATGCACACCCATTCAGAAGAAGGACTTGACCCCTGACCAAGAAACCCGTGAAGGCCAAAAAGGCCGCCAAGAAGCCAGCCAAGAAGCCTGTAAAGAAGGTGGCGGCCAAGGCCTCTAAGGCAACCGTAAAGAAAATTGCCAAGCCAGCGCCCGAGAAACCTGCGAAGAAAATCGTCAAGGTGGCAGCCAAGAAGCTTGTCAAAAAACCTGTGAAGAAGCTCGCAAAGCCAGCTATCAAAAAGGCCACGAAAAAACCCGCCAAGGTTCTAGTCAAAAAGACAGCCGTAAAGAAACCAATCAAGAAGGCCTCGATTGCGCGCGCGCCTCAGAAGCTCGCTGCCAAAAAGCCTGCCAAGACAGTTGCAAAGAAGGCTCCAGTCAAAAAACCTGTAGCCAAAAAGCCGGTTGCCAAGAAAGCCCCGAAGAAGATCGCAGCCAAGCCAATCGCGCAAAAAATAGTTGTTGCACCACCAAAGCCTTATGACGGTCCGCCCTGGCCTTTGATGGAAACAATTCTTGCGGCCCTTGATGACGCCAAGGCAGAATCTGTTCTGGCCATCAATGTTGAAGGGCGCTCATCTGTGGCCGATGGCATGGTGATTGCGACGGGTCGCGTCAACCGCCACGTGGCAGCCATCGCCGACCAGCTTGTCGAAAAATTAAAAGCCCATGGCCAGCGCGACGTTCGCGTCGAGGGCCTGGAACAGGGTGATTGGGTTCTGGTCGATGCCGGCAATGTCATTGTGCATATCTTCCGGCCCGAGGTTCGCGCCTTTTACAATCTTGAGAAGCTTTGGTCTGAACACGCGCCGCTTGAAAAGCGCGAGGATTAAACTTGCGCCTCCATGTGGCGGCGATTGGAAAGTTGAAGTCTGGGCCAGAGAAAATGCTGGCCCATGACTACGCCTCCCGCATCGAAACCATGGGCCGCAAGGCCGGAATAAACAGTCTCAAGATCAGCGACTTTTCTGAATCCCAGACCCAAAGCCCAATCCAGCGCATGGCTGAAGAAGCGGGAATTTTGTGGGCGGCTCTGCCCCAATCTGCCCATGTCATTGCGCTCGATGAACGCGGGCCATCACATTCCAGTGAGGTCTTTGCCGCGCGGATAGCCAAGCTGGCCGAACAGGGAACTTCCGACCTTGCTTTCCTGATTGGTGGTGCTGATGGACATGGCCCAAAAACTCGCGAAAAAGCCAATGAACTCATGAGTTTCGGAGCCATGACCTGGCCTCACAGACTGGTGCGGATTATGCTGCTCGAACAAATTTACCGATCAGTCACCATTCTCGTTAATCATCCCTACCACAGGCCGTGAGACGAGCCCTGAGTCGAGCCTCATTTTCGACAAAGGAGTGTTGAAAGCCTGAATCCGGATGGAATTTTTGAAAACCCAAGGCTTGCAACGCGTGGCATTTCTGTGTGCGGGACTGACTGTCTTGTCGAGGCTGACGCTTGCCGAAACACCTGACGCAAACAATGCCCAAGATGAGCTGAGCCAGATTCATGAAAATCTTGATGGCTCGAAAGCCCGTCAGGACGAACTCACACGGTCCATCATCGAAGCGCAAAAAGCCGCCGATGCAATTTCCGATAAGCTCGTGGATCAGGCCAGCAAGGTTGAAGAAAATCGTCTGGCCTTTGAAGCCGCCGACCAGAAGCTCGCCATTCTTGAGGCGAAATCCGTTGTTCTCAATTCAGATCTGGCGGCGCGCCAGGATGAGCTCTCAGCACTTCTGGCCGGCCTGCAGCGCCTTGATCTTGATCCTCCACCGGCCCTCATCGTCGAGCCCGCCAATGTGCTGGGCGCCTTGCGCGGCGCCATGATGTTTGGTGCAGTCGTACCGCAATTGCGCGACAAGGCGAAAGTCGTACAGACCAACCTTGATGATCTGGCCGCCATTCATGATGAGAGCGAGACGGAACGCGCTGCACGCAGTGATGCGATTGCCGCATTGAACCAGTCACAGGCTGAATTGCTCGAACTCCAGTCCGAAAAGAAAGCGCAAGCGGCACAAGCCGCAAGCGATCTTCAAAATGAGAAGTCTCGTGCCGCTGAATTGGCCAGCAAGGCCAAGTCACTGGAAGACTTGCTCGCTGCGATCGACAAAAAGAAACGCGATGATGCGGCAAGACAGGTGGCCGAGGCCAAGGCCGCTGAACAAGCGGCCGACGACGCCAAGCGCCGCGCCGACGAACTGACCATGCGATCAGCCTTGCCTTTGTCTGCCGCACGCGGAAAACTTCTTCTGCCAGTCAATGGACAGGTCACCATGCATTTTGGCGATGAAACCGGGCTGGGCACCACCTTACAGGGCATGGCCATTAGCGCTGATGCCAACATGAACGTTATTTCACCTGTTGCGGCAAAAGTTGAGTTCGCGGGCCCCTTTCGTTCCTATGGAGAACTCTTGATCTTGAACGCCGGAGAAGGCTATCTCGTTCTCTTGGCAGGGATGAAGCAGATTTCCGTTGAACTGGGACAAACGATCAAGGCTGGCGAACCTTTAGGACAGATGGGCGATGGCCCATCGAACCTTGCGGTGCTCGGTGAGACAGCCAAAACGCCTGAACTTTATATTGAATTTCGCAAAGACAACACCGCAATAGACCCCGCCCCTTGGTGGGCCGCTGACAGAAAAGAGGCAATGAAATGAAATTTAAGAAATCCCTGCAATCGATGGGTTTGGTACTGGCGGGTGCCGTCTCTGGCATTGCACTTTTGCAAGTCATGAACTCCGCAGGCGCTGCCACCAATGCGGAGACCTATAAGCTCCTCAATCTGTTTGGCGATGTCTATGATCGCGTGCGCTCGGACTATGTCGAAAAGCCTGATGAAAAAAAGATGATGGAAGCGGCGATCAACGGCATGTTGACCTCGCTTGATCCGCATTCAAGCTATATGAACGCCCAAGAATTTGCCGATATGAATGTGAAAACCCGCGGCGAATTTGGCGGCCTTGGCATCGAAGTCACCATGGAAAACGGCGTGGTCAAAGTGGTCTCGCCCTATGATGGAACACCCGCTGCAAAAGCCGGCATCATGACCAATGATTTGATCATCAAGATAGATGGCCAGGACGTTCAGGGCATCACCCTCAATGAGGCCGTCGACAAGATGCGCGGTGCCGTTGGAACACCGATCACTCTGACATTGGTCCGTGACAAAAAAGATCCCTTCGACGTCAAGATGACGCGCGACACCATCAAGATTGAATCGGTAAAGTCTGAGCAGCAGGGCGACGACGTGGGTTACATCCGCATCTCGACCTTCAATGAGCAGGCCGATTCAGGTTTGCAAAAAGCCATCACCGATCTCGACAAGAAAATGGACGGCAAGGAAAAAGGCTTCATTCTTGATCTGCGCAACAATCCAGGCGGCCTGTTACAACAGGCCATCGCCGTCAGTGACGTGTTCATGGAAAAAGGTGAGGTGGTTTCAACCCGCGGCCGCAACCCCGACCAGGTTGAGCGTTACACCGCCCAAAAGGGCGACCTCACCAACGGCAAGCCCCTTGTGGTTCTGATCAATGGCGGCTCGGCCTCAGCCTCGGAAATCGTTGCGGGCGCCTTGCAGGATCAAAAGCGCGCCACCATCATTGGCACGCGCTCTTTCGGCAAGGGTTCCGTGCAGACCATCATCCCGATGGGATCTGACGGCGCCATCCGCTTGACCACCCAGCGCTATTACACGCCATCTGGCCGTTCGATTCAGGCCAAGGGCATTGACGCTGACATCGTGATCGAAGAACCACTGCCCCCCGAGCTTCAGGGCAAGAACGTCTCGACCGAAGGTGAAGCCGGACTCAAGGGCCATCTCGCAAATCCGGCCGGCGGCAATGAAGGTGGCGGTTCCTCGGCTTTTGTTCCCGAAGACAAGAGCAAGGACTTGCAGTTGAAGGCAGCCATTGATTTCCTGCATGGCGAAAAGGTCGTGACCAATGTCGTTCCCGACAAGCCTGCGACGGACGCAAAGCCGGCTGATGCCACCGCACCTGCCGATGCCAAGCCCGACGAGACCAAACCCGCAGACCCGCCAAAAACCAGCAACTAATCTGCTGAAATTCGTGACGGTTAATGAGCCCTTAACACCTGCCCGCTGAAATGCGGGCAGGAACGAATCGATAAAGGCACCATGCGTCGGGACGAGCTTTCAACACCCCTGCACAAACGCAGCTTCAACCAACGGCTATGGGCAAGGAGGCCTGGTCTCCTGCCGCTGGCCTATGGCCTGGTGCTGACCAGTCTTGCTAGTGGCTCCGTGTGGTTGGCAAAACAGCCTTTGCCCTTTGCCGGTGAACCCATTGTGGTGGCCGCTGTGCCTCCAGTCGAAGAAGAAAAAACCGCGAGTATCGACAAGGCCCCTCCGCTGGAAATCGTGCAGGTTGATCCTGAACCAGTTCAATCAAAGGCAGCTGCCCCCGATATTGAAATTGCCATGAGCCAAGGCTCGGAGGTTTTCACCAATCCCCACCAATCACTGGCCAAGGCGCCAATCGTTGGACTTGTTGAGGCGAGCGACCAAGGCCCCCTGCCCAAAATCGGGCTGGGCGGTAAAAAGCCAGCTGATGCCTATGCCAGGACTGTTTCAGCCAATGCCATCCATTCTGATGCGCCAAAGATTGCCATTGTTCTGGGCGGCATGGGCCTCAATGAAAAATTGACGACGCGCGCCGACCGCGATCTTCCCGGCGATATCACTTTTGCCTTTGCGCCCTACGGTCCCAATTTGCAGGACCAGGTGAACAAGGCCCGCGAACAGGGTCATGAAATTCTGCTGCAACTGCCTTTGGAGCCTGTTGGCTTTCCCGCCAGCAATCCCGGCCCCAAAACCCTTCTTGCTGATGCTGATGAACCCACCAATGTGCAAAACCTGCAATGGCACATGTCGCGCTTCACCGGTTATGCGGGAGTCGTCAATTACATGGGCGGTCGCTTCATGGCGGCTCCTGAAGCTGTAAAGCCCATGCTGGCCGAACTCAAAAAGCGCGGTCTTTATTTCGTTGAAGATGGTTCCCTGCCATTGTCCTCAACCGATGATGTGGCGCAAGTTCTGCATCAGCCCGTGCGCCATGCCGATATTGTCATTGATGCCAGCCCTGATGCCCAGTCGATCAATGATGCCTTGAGCAAACTTGAAGATCAGGCCCGTTCTCAGGGCTTTGCCATGGGAACAGGCTCGGGCCTGGCCGTCACCGTCGACACCGTGCGCGATTGGGCCAGAGCTGCCGCGGACCGCGGCATTATTCTCGTGCCAGCAACGGCCGCCTTCAAGGGGCGCCTTGGATGAGCGAAATTGCGAGACCCGACATCACCGCCTATCGTCCCTGCGTCGGTGTCATGCTGCTCAACCGCAACCGCATGGTCTGGGTGGGTCGTCGATTTGAAAAACAAAACGATGATGGCGAGGGCAAATGGTGGCAAATGCCCCAAGGTGGCATTGATACGGGCGAAGATCCGACCAAAGCTGCCATCCGCGAACTGGCCGAAGAGACCTCTGTTACGTCTGCTGAAATCATCACGCAGAGTCCAGGCTGGTACAACTACGATCTTCCGTCACATTTGATTGGCAAGAGTTGGAACGGAAAATATCGCGGCCAAACCCAAAAATGGTTCGCCATGCAGTTTTTGGGCGCGGACTCGGAAATCAATTTGAAACCCCCAGGCCACAAGCAGGAATTTGATGAATGGCGCTGGGTAAGGATGGAAGACATGTTGGATCTGATTATTCCCTTCAAGCGCGCGGTCTATGTTGAGGTGATTGCAGCCTTTGGCCATTTGACGACGTGAGTATCTCGCATATCATTTTTGATTGTGATGGCGTGTTGGTGAACTCCGAGCCGCTGTCGGCCCGTGCTGATTCTGAACTCTTCGCGCAGTTTGGTGTCCGAATGGATGAGACCGAATTTCGGCGTCATTTCATGGGCAGAACTTTTGAGGCCATGGTCGAGGAGCTCACGGCCACGCGTGGCGCTGCGTTTCCTGAAAATATCGTCGCTCTTAAAAACCAAAAACTGACCGAGCTCTATCGATCTGAATTGCAGCTCGTGCGCGGCGTGCGCGATGCCCTCGAAACGATCAAGGGTCTGGGCCTTTCAATGTCGGTGGCGTCGAACAGTCCAAGGGAACTGGTCAAGCTTGCACTCCAAGTCACAGGGCTTCTGCCGTTCTTCCGGGATCAGATCACGACCTATGAAGACGTGCCCAACGGCAAACCAGAGCCAGACATCTATCTTCTTGCGGCCAAACGCAGTGGCTCGACTGCAGAAGACTGCCTGGCAGTTGAAGATTCAATTACAGGCGTCAAAGCCGCTGTTGATGCTGGCTGTTGGACTTTGGGCTTCACCGGTACACACGATGAAGGCCATGCCCATGGGTTGAAGCTTCGTGAACTCGGAGCCGAGGCGCTGTTTTCGAAAATGATGGATTTACCCGCACTGGTAGCAACTTTCGTTCATGAGGGTTGACATTGCGCTGCAACATGCCTAAGTGCAGCCCATCGCTTGTCATCCACAGATGAATACGTGAGGCGCGCCAGTCGCGACCGTTCCAGACAAGCCAAACCCCTAAAACATTCCTTTCACGTGGGAAAGTTCAGCGCCAATCCAGGCGGCGAACGCGGATTCTCGCGTGCGTTGTCGTTCGGACAGATTGGCGTTGATATCCCTGTTCCGAATGAAAGATTATTTTGACTCAATTTACTGACCTCGGCCTCTCGCAGAAGCTGCTCGATGCACTCAAGCAAGAGGGTTATGAAACCCCAACCCCCATTCAAGCCAAGGCAATTCCGCCATTGCTCGAAGGCAAGGATCTGCTGGGCATTGCCCAGACCGGCACTGGCAAGACCGCCGCCTTCGCTCTTCCAATTCTTGAACTCCTGTCGCGCCACACTGAGCGCGTGGCCAAGGGCACATGCCGTGCATTGATCCTGTCGCCAACCCGTGAGCTTGCCGCCCAAATCGGCGAAAGCTTCAAGACCTATGGCAAATACATGAAGCTGTCGCGCGCCATCGTGTTCGGCGGCACATCAATCGGCAAGCAGGTTGAAATCTGCCGTGGCGGTGTCGACATTCTTGTGGCCACCCCAGGCCGCCTCGTTGACCTCATCGAACGCCGCGCCATTTCGCTGGGCAAGGTTGAAATTCTTGTCCTCGACGAAGTTGACCAGATGCTCGACCTGGGCTTCATCCACGCCATCCGCCAGATCACCGGCATGTTGCCAAAGCAGCGCCAGAACCTGTTCTTCTCGGCCACCATGCCGAAGGAAATTGCGGGCCTTGCCTCAGGTCTGCTGCGTGACCCTGTGCGAATTGAAATCACTCCTGTTGCAACAACCGTTGAGCGCATCAACCAGAGCGTCATCCATGTTGATCAGGGCGCCAAGCTCGCCCTTCTCAATGAACTTCTCAAAGACAACAATATGACCCGCACCCTGGTGTTCACCCGCACCAAGCATGGCGCCGACAAGGTTGTAAAAGGTCTGGCCCAAGCCAATTACACAGCATCGGCCATCCATGGCAACAAGTCACAGGCCAATCGCGAAAAGGCTCTGGCCGGTTTCAAGAGCGGCAAGATTCTGGTTCTTGTGGCCACTGACATCGCAGCCCGTGGCATTGACGTTGATGGCGTGTCGCATGTCATCAACTTTGATCTGCCGCATGTGCCTGAATCCTATGTCCACCGCATTGGCCGCACAGCGCGCGCTGGTGCCGAAGGCATGGCCATTGCGCTGTGTGCTGGTGATGAGCGTTCGCTGCTGCGTGATATTGAACGCACCATCAGAATGCCCATTCCAGTCGTAACCCATGCCTTGGGCCGCGCTGTTCTCTCGCCTGAAGGCAAGGAAGCCCGTAGGCCCAATGGCCGTTCGACCAAGCCACAAAGCGGCAAGCCTCGTGGTGAGCGTAGTTTCGCTCCGCGTGGTGATCATCCTCAAGGTGACCGCCCACAGGGTGAACGCAGTTTTGCTCCGCGCGGTGATCGTCCCCAAGGCGACCGTCCCCAGGGTGAGCGCAGCTTTGCTCCACGTGGTGATCGTCCCCAAGGTGGAAAATTCCATCGTGGCCAGCCAGGCTTCACACCGAAGCCAAGAGTAGAAGCTGCAAGCGAAGCTCCGCGTCATGTCCATGAGGAAAAGGCTTCTGCCCCTTCAGCGCGCACCGATTGGACGCCGATGAAGGGCGAGCCCACCGTCATGTACCAGAAGAAGCAGGAGCGCACCGAAACAAGGCCTGTTCAGGACAACAAGCCCTGGTTCAACCGCAACGGCAAGAACGCCGAGTCAAAGAACATGGACCGCAAGGCCCGCGGCGATCATAAACCCGGTTTTGCCGGCAAGCCCAAGGCCAAGTTTGGGGGTGCCAAGCCCGGCGGCTTTGCCAAGCCAACCGGTGGCAACTTCAAGCGCCCAGACCGCGCCGAGGCATAAGCCTCACAACACTTTAAGTGCAAAAGCCCGCGAGAGATCGCGGGCTTAATTTGTTTTAATCTGGCCGTCGCAGAAACGTTGCATCAGCCCCTCATTTTTCCGAAACCGCGCTAGTGCGGCTTTCTGAGGACCTCAATGACTCTCACAAAATCACTCCTCGGCGCGGCCTGTGCTGCAGCCTTGTGCCTCGGCGCAACTCTTCAGGCTTATTCCGAGCCCCTGAAAATGAAGCATGTTCTCTTGCTCAGCGTAGATGGCATGCATGAAACAGACTTGGCCACATTCATCAAGGCCAACCCAAAATCAGCGCTTGCTACACTGGCCGCCCATGGCACGCATTTCTCTGCAGCTTCCTCGGCCAAGCCCTCAGACTCTTTCCCAGGCCTGCTCGCTTTGATTACCGGCGGCTCACCCAAATCAACCGGCGTCTACTATGACGACAGCTACGACCGCACCCTTTCCGCCCCAGGCTCTGACTGCAAGACCAAAGGCACAGAAGTTGTCTATGATGAATCAATCGACCTGAAGCCCGATGCCATGGATGGCGGTGGTGGTCTTGACGAGGCAAAGCTGCCGCGCGATGGCGCCAACGGCTGCAAGCCCGTTTATCCTCACCAGTTCCTGCGCGTGAACACCATTTTTGAAGTAATCAAGGCAGCCGGCATGAAGACCGCTTGGTCGGACAAGCACCCAGCCTATGAGTTGGTGAATGGCCCATCAGGCAAGGGCGTTGATGATCTTTTCGTTCCAGAAATCAACTCCAATGACGACATCACCGCCAAGGCTTCAAACACCGCAGCCTATGACGACACCAAGGTTGCCGCTATTCTCAACGAGATTGATGGCAAGTCCCACGATGGCAAAGACGGCGCTGGCGTTCCTGCCATTTTCGGTATGAACTTTCAGGCCGTGAGCGTCGGCCAGAAGACCACAGGCTATACCGATGCCAAAGGCACACCTTCGCCTGATCTCGCTGAAGCGCTCAAGCACACCGACGACTCAATCGGCAAGATGGTGGCTGAGCTTGCCGCCAAGGGCCTCGACAAGGACACGCTGGTGATTATTTCAGCCAAGCATGGCCAATCACCCATTGATCCTGCCGCCCGGAAGATCACTGACAAGAAGCTGATCCCCGCAGCACTTGATAGCGTGGCCAAGGATCTTGGCGCGCAAGTCACAATGGATTCAGTGGCTCTGATCTGGCTCGCCGACCAGTCGAAAACCGCTGATGCCGTAAAGGCGCTTGGTGCTATCAAGACCCAGGCCAATATCAGCGAGATTGATGATGCAACCAAGCTCACGCCGATGTTTGCCGATGCCACCAAAGACAGCCGCGTTCCTGATATCATCGTGCAGCCGGTGAATGGTGTGATCTATACCAAGACCACCGCCACGAAAACCGCTGAACATGGTGGCATGGGCGAAGATGATACCCATGTGGCCCTGCTGCTTTCAAATCCTGCACTTGCGGCCACTGAAGTGAAAGATCCAGTCACAAACATGCAGGTGGCCCCGACAATCCTCGCTGCTCTCGGCCTTGATCCGTTGGCCCTGCAGGCCGTGAAATCCGAAGGTACGAAGGTATTGCCCGGCTTCTGAGATTAGTCACAACAAACAACAAAGCCCGCGATCATCTCGCGGGCTTTTCAATTTCACGGTTAGAGAATAGTTAGAACGCGCCCTGCAGCGCCCTCACGTTGTCGAGATTTTCCTGCGCCACGCGGCGGGATTCATCATCCTTGGCGGCAGCAAGTTCAGCCTCTGAATCCTTGATCTGTTGCGCCATAGCGTTGGCATCGAGCTCGGACGTTGGAATGGCGCGTTCGGCCAAGACTGTCAGGCCTTGCGGGTTCACTTCGGCAAATCCTCCGCGCACGAAAATCTTTTGTGCACCAGAAGCCGATGCCACCACGACAATGCCGGGCCGCAATGCGGTGAGCAATGGGGCGTGTTGCGGCAGAATGGTCATCTCGCCCTCGGTCCCCGGCAACACAACACTCTCCACGTCCCCTGAGAACAGGAGCTTGGTGGGTGAGACCAGTTCGAAATGGAGCGCCATGATTATGCCGCTTCCGCAGCCATCTTCTTGGCCTTCTCAACGGCTTCTTCAATGGTGCCGACCATGTAGAAGGCGGCTTCTGGCAGATGGTCATAGGCACCATCGCACAGGCCTTTGAAGCCCTTGATCGTGTCGGCCAATGGCACGAGCTTGCCGGGCGAACCGGTGAACACTTCGGCCACAAAGAACGGTTGTGACATGAAGCGCTCAATCTTGCGGGCGCGGGCCACCGCCGTCTTGTCGTCTTCTGAAAGTTCGTCCATGCCGAGAATGGCGATGATGTCTTGGAGGGCCTTGTAGCGTTGCAGGATCTGTTGAACGCGGCGCGCTGTTTGATAATGCTCGTCACCGAGAATGCGAGCGTCCATCATGCGCGAGGTTGAATCCAGCGGATCCACCGCGGGATAAATACCTTTTTCAGCAATCGAGCGTGACAGCGTTGTTGTGGCGTCCAAATGCGCGAAGGATGTTGCAGGCGCAGGATCGGTCAAATCGTCGGCTGGGACATAAATGGCCTGCACTGATGTGATGGAGCCTTTTTGCGTCGTCGTGATGCGCTCTTGCATCGAGCCCATGTCAGTGGCCAGTGTTGGTTGATAACCCACAGCCGATGGAATACGACCCAGAAGGGCTGACACTTCAGAGCCTGCCTGCGTGAAGCGGAAAATATTATCAACGAAGAACAACACGTCTTGGCCTTCGTCGCGGAAATGCTCGGCAACCGTGAGGCCTGACAAGGCGACGCGCATACGCGCACCCGGTGGTTCATTCATCTGGCCATAAACCAGAGCAGCTTTGGAGCCTTCGCCGCCGCCCTTCTTGTTCACACCAGATTCGATCATTTCGTGATAAAGATCGTTGCCTTCGCGGGTGCGCTCACCCACACCGGCAAACACCGAATAGCCGCCATGGGCCTTGGCCACGTTGTTGATGAGTTCCATGATAAGAACGGTCTTACCCACGCCAGCACCACCAAAGAGGCCGATCTTGCCGCCCTTGGCGTAAGGTGCGAGAAGATCAACAACCTTGATGCCGGTCACAAGAATTTCAGCTTCGGTTGATTGCTCAACAAATTCTGGAGCGGCCTGGTGAATGCCGCGGGTGAGTTTGGTCTTCATCGGGCCTGCTTCATCAACAGGCTCGCCGATCACGTTCATGATGCGGCCCAAAGTTTCTGGGCCGACGGGCATCATGATGGGGGTGCCTGTATCGGTCACTTCCTGGCCACGCACCAAACCCTCGGTGGCGTCCATGGCAATGGTGCGAACCGTGCTTTCGCCCAGATGCTGGGCCACTTCCAGAACCAGGCGGTTGCCGCCATTGGTGGTTTCCAGAGCGTTCAGAATTTGTGGCAGGTCGCCATCAAACTGCACGTCGACGACAGCGCCTGTGACTTGCGTGATGCGGCCAACGAGGCCCGATGATTTGGAAGCAGCTTTCTTTGCCATGGTCTGGTCCTCTTCAGTTCTTACAGCGCTTCTGCGCCGGAAATGATTTCAATAAGTTCTTTGGTAATCTGGGCTTGGCGCTGGCGATTGTATTTGATCGACAGCTTGTTGATCATGTCACCGGCGTTGCGCGTGGCATTGTCCATGGCGCTCATGCGGGCACCTTGTTCCGATGCTGCATTTTCAAGAAGCCCGCGGAACACCTGAACGAAAATATTGCGCGGCAGAAGCTCGGTAAGAATGGCTTCTTCTTCAGGTTCTACGTCATAAATGGCGCCACCAAGTTCAGGAGCTTTGGCCCCGGTCACAGCGGCGGGAATAAGCTGCAACGCCGTTGGCTTTTGCGCGATGACAGATTTGAATTCAGCAAAGAACAATGTCGCCACGTCAAACTGGCCTTCATTGAAAAGGCTGATGATCTTGGCAGCAACACTGACAGCGTTCTCGTAAGTCACCTGCTTCTGGCCGCGGAAATCGACAGCCTCGACAATATATTTGCCATAGACGCGGCGCAAAGCGTCATTGCCCTTTTTGCCGACGGTGAAAATTTTCACCGTCTTGCCTTGGGCGAGAAGCTTGTCAGCATGTTCACGCGCCAGACGTGCAATCGATGAATTGAAGCCGCCGCACAGCCCGCGTTCTGCCGTGCACACAACCAGCAAATGCACTTGGTCCTTGCCGGTTCCAGCAAGGAGCTTTGGGGCGCCATCGCGGCCAGCAACAGCACTCGAGAGATTGGCCAGAACCACCGCCATGCGTTCCGAATAGGGGCGCGCAGCAACAGCGGCCTCTTGGGCACGGCGCAATTTCGCCGCAGCCACCATTTGCATGGCCTTGGTGATTTTGCGTGTCGCCTTGACCGAGGCGATACGATTGCGAAGGTCTTTGAGACTGGCCATTGGCTACTCTTTACGCAAAGCTCTTGGCATAGGCATCAACCGCAGCTTTGAGCTTTGGCATGGTCACGTCTGAAATCTGCTTTTCGCTGCGGATCGCTTCAAGGATATCCTTGTGCTTGTCGCGGAACAACCGCAGCAATCCATCCTCAAAGTCACGCACCTTGTTGACAGCAATCACATCAAGATAACCGTTCACACCTGCATAAATCGAAACCACCTGCTCTTCAGTCTTGAGCGGCGAGAACTGCGCCTGCTTCAAAAGTTCCGTAAGACGCGCACCACGGTTGAGAAGCTTCTGCGTTGAGGCATCAAGATCAGAACCGAACTGGGCGAAGGCGGCCATTTCACGATACTGGGCCAACTCGCCCTTGATCTTGCCGGCAACCTGCTTCATCGCCTTGATCTGGGCAGCAGAACCCACGCGCGACACTGAAAGACCAACGTTCACGGCAGGGCGAATGCCCTGATAGAACAAATCGGTTTCCAAGAAGATCTGACCATCGGTGATCGAGATCACGTTCGTTGGAATATAGGCCGAGACGTCATTGGCCTGTGTTTCGATGACAGGGAGAGCCGTCAGTGAACCTGCGCCATTGGCATCCGACAACTTGGCCGAGCGTTCGAGCAAACGGGAATGGAGATAAAACACGTCACCCGGATAGGCTTCGCGGCCTGGTGGGCGGCGCAGCAACAGCGACATCTGGCGATAAGCCACGGCCTGCTTCGACAAATCGTCATAGGCAATCAAAGCATGCATGCCATTGTCGCGGAAATATTCGCCCATGGTGCAGCCTGTGAAGGGTGCGAGGTATTGCATTGGCGCTGATTCAGAAGCAGTTGCCGCAACCACAATGGAATATTCCATCGCACCGGCATCTTCCAGAATCTTCACGAACTGGGCAACCGTCGAGCGCTTCTGGCCGCAGGCCACATAAACGCAATAAAGCTTTTCCTTTTCAGGGCCAGAAATGTGAATGGGCTTCTGGTTGAGGATCGTATCGAGAATAATGGCGGTCTTGCCGGTTTGGCGATCGCCGATCACGAGTTCGCGCTGGCCACGGCCAACCGGGATCAAAGCGTCAACAGCCTTGAGGCCTGTCGACATGGGCTCATGCACCGACTTGCGCGGAATAATGCCGGGAGCCTTAACGTCAACGCGCATGCGCGTCTTCGACTTGATTGGGCCCTTGCCATCGATGGGATTACCGAGAGCGTCAACTACGCGGCCGAGCAATTCCTTGCCGACGGGAACTTCAACAATGGCGCCGGTGCGCTTGACCGTATCGCCTTCCTTGATGTCACGGTCGTTACCGAAAATAACCACACCAACATTGTCGGTTTCAAGGTTGAGCGCCATGCCGCGAATGCCGCCGGGGAATTCGACCATTTCGCCAGCCTGAACATTATCAAGGCCATAGACGCGGGCAATACCGTCGCCGACGGAAAGAACCTGGCCGATTTCAGCAACATCGGCATCCTTGCCGAAGTCCTTGATCTGCTTTTTGAGGATGGACGAAATTTCGGCGGCGCGAATATCCATGTCAGCCGGTTCCCTTCATTGAAACTTTGAGGTTTTGGAGTTTGGTTTTGAGTGAATTGTCAATCATCGTCGAGCCGATCTTGACGACCAACCCACCGAGGATCGAAGAATCGATTTTGGTCGAGAGCTTTACATCTTTGCCCACACGCGCCTTCAAGGCTGCAGAGAGATCTTTGAGCTGTCCGGCCGTCAGCTTTTCGGCAGAGGTAACTTCGGCCACCATTTCGCCCTTGGCATCAGCAACCAGTGCCTGAAATCCTGCAATGGCTTGCGACAGCACGGCCAAGCGACGATTTTCGCACATCAGCTTGGCGAAATTGACGGCAAGACCAGTGACACCACCTTTTGCGGCCAGCGCATCAAGGGCTGCCATTTGGTCATCAGATTTGAAAACAGGCGAACTCAGCACACGTTGCAGATCTGCCGATTCGGCAATCATTCCCTGCAAAGCAGCAAGTGATGCCGCTGTGGCTGCAACAGAATCTTGCTCCACCGCCAAATCAAAGAGCGCATTTGCATAACGCCCCGCCACACCGCTGACTATCTGTTGTCCCGCCACAAGTAGACCTTCACGTTGGGTTTCTCAGGGCATGCGCCCATGATGCGGCAAGAGAGAGCCGCGGGCGTTCGCTATCACAGTGAAATGAGACTCGCAACCAGTCTTGGGCGACGGATTGACGCAATTCTTACAACTTGGCCAGAATTCTATCGTCAAACAGCAAAAAGGCCGGAATTTCTCCCGGGCTCTTCGAATTTCAGGGGCTAGCCCTGGGCAATTTGTTCAAGCTGGTAACGCTTGATTCCCATGTCGGCCAGATCGGCCTCAGACAGGTGCAAAAATCGCTTTTTTGCCTGTAAAGAGGTCTTGAGCTGGCGACGGCGCTTCAAAAGACCGTTCATAATCATTTAGCGGACGGCGTCTTTGGCAACGCGCTGGATATCTGTCCGCATGATGCCAAGATCGGCCAATTCACGGTTCGACAGGGACTGCAGCTCAGACACGGTCCGGCTGTAACGCTTCCAGGTGGCAATACGGGTTTTCAGAACTTCAAACATTTTTTAATTCCTTTCCATGGAATCAATTACTCTTCGCTTACGCACACTAATTAGGTGCAGTGCAGCAAAAAGAGAAGTGCAAATTTTGCATGGCTACTAATACAAAAATAAAATCAATGGTTTACAATTTATAAACTGTGCAATTATTTACGCCGCACTGCCGCAAAATTGACCAATCCAGATCACAATTTGTAGGCGTTTCCAGTTTTGAGCGGTTGAATGTGCCCAAAAGCCCGCCAACATGGTTAATTTTCATTAGCCATGATTTTTCGATGAAAGTTTACCACTTCCAACTAGTTTGACGATCAGGCGCGTCTGGGAGCAGGCCCAAACCGTCCCAGGGCTAATCCAAGGGGTTATTTTGTCGGATAGTGATTCCAACCAGCTCTTTTCGTTTGAAATGAGCGAAAATAACCCAAACCAGTCCTTGCCGACTGTTGAATCCTCAAGCCCCAACGCTGAACAATTGCACAAAGCCCTGACTGCGGCGGGCGATGCCGCCTATTATTGGAACATTGCGACCGATGAAATCAGCTGGACCGGCAATGCCGCTGAAGTTCTCGGCTGTCCTGCAACTTACATATCCACCGGCAAGCGCTTTGCCCAACTTCTCGACCTCGACAATTTCTCAACCCGCTACGACACAGTCATGAACGCCATGGACACCGATGACGGTTCAGGTGTTCCCTTCCAGATTGAATATGTGTTTCGAAGCGAAGGCCGCTCTCGGCCCAAGACCATTTGGATTGAAGATCAGGGCCGCTGGTTTGTTGGCGCCCATGGCAAGCCAAAGGAAGTTTATGGCACGGTTCGGCGCATCGACGAGCGCCACAAGCGCGACCAGCGCCTGAATTTTCTGGGCAATTGCGATCCGCTGACCGGCATGATGAACCGCGGCCGGCTCACCGAAGCCTTGAGCGATGCCATTGCTGTGGCCGCGCGCGAAAATGGCCACTGCGCTTTTGCCATTGCGTCAGTCAATAACCTCGACGTGGTCAATGAGGCCTATGGCTTTGACGTGGCCGACGAAGTGATCACCGCTTTGGGCCGAAAACTGCGCCAGGTCATGCGCGCCGGTGATGGCATAGCACGCTATTCTGGCAGCAAGTTTGGCTTCATCCTCAACAATTGTGCCGAACCTGATCTCAAGATTGCGCTGGAACGCCTCCTCGAGACCGTCCGCGATAGCGTTATTGAAACAGACCACGGCCCGGTCTGGGCCATGCTGTCGATCGGTGCCGTTTGCCTCCCGGAATCAGCTGTTAACGCCAATGCTGCGACAAGCCTGGCCGAAGAAGCCCTGAGCGAGGCCTGCAAATTGCCATCGGACGGCTATATCATCCACCAACCATCAGAGCGCCGCCAAAGCCGTCGCAAACTCAATGCACGTTGTGCCGCAGAAATCGTCACCTGCCTCAAAGAAGAACGCTTCAAGCTCGCCTTCCAGCCCATCGTTTCGGTCCAGACCGGAGAGGTTGTCTTGCATGAGGCACTCCTCCGCATGGCGGAAGGGAATGGCCCTGATCTGATTGCGGCATCGCACTTGGTCCCCATCGCGGAACAATTGGGCCTCATTCGTTTGGTTGATCGGTCCGTCACCCAACTCATCCTGCAAACGCTGCACCAATATCCATCAGCCCGGCTGAGCATGAATATTTCAGGCACCACAGCCATGGACCCGCGCTGGCACAATCAATTGCTTGAAACCATCAGCGCCAGCAAACTCGCTGAGAACCGCCTGATCGTTGAAATTACCGAAACTGTTGCCATCAACGATCTGGTCTCGACAAGGCGGTTTGTCGAGCGCCTGCGCGAGGCCGGCTGCGGCGTTGCCATTGATGATTTTGGTGCTGGCTTCACCTCGTTCAAGAATTTGCGCGAGCTTCCCATTACCATGGTGAAAATCGATGGGTCCTATTGCCGGAACTTGGCGGCCAACAAGGAAAACGCCTTCATTGTCCGCAACCTCATAGAACTTGGCCGCAACTTCAACCTCACCACCGTTGCAGAATGGATTGAAACTGAAGAGGATGCAAAGCTGCTGCAAAGCTGGGGCGTTGACTATTTGCAGGGTCATTACATCGCTGAGGCCTCAATCGACCACCCTTGGGAAAAGACGACGGCTGTGACATTTGATTTGGCAAGTGATGACAAGGTTACAATCGAAGCAAAGCCTGAAACCCAACCGGCTGTCGAATTTATAGTGGCGCCTGTGCCAGAATTCCAAACTCGCCAATCGCAGTCAGATGAACAGCCCGTCTGGCCACAGGCTCAGGATAAAGTTGCGCCAGAAAATGACCTGGAATTTTCCGATATTGAAGCCTCTATTGCCACGTTGAAAGCAACCATGGCGCAGTTCTCGGGCAGCAGTTCCCAACCAGAAACTGAAAAAGAAGAAAACCGCTCGGCGGCCTGATCAGCGCGACATGGTATCGAGCTTATGCTGCATCGCAGCCATCTGCTCTTTCAGCGTTTGCAGATCATCTTTACTGGCACCCGCACTTTGAGGGGCATCTGGCTTGGCGGCTCCGCCAGCATTAGCGGCCATCATGGTGGCAAAGGGATTGAACATCTTCATGGCATCATTGAACAACGCCATGTTGCGCTTGGCATGGTCTTCCATGCCTTTGAACGCATCACCCATGCCCACTGTATCGAGCATCTGCTTGCGGAACTTGTCCTGATCTTTCATCAGATTATCCATCGAGAATTCAAGGTAGCCAGGCACCAGGCCCTGCATGCTGTCACCATAAAAGCGGATCAGCTGGCGTAGGAAATTGACCGGCAAAAGCGTCTGGGCCCCACCCTTGTTTTCTTCTTCAAAGATAATCTGGGTGAGAACCGAGCGCGTAATGTCTTCGCCCGTCTTGGCATCAAAGACCTGAAATTCCGTGCCTTCCTTGACCATCACCGACAAATCATCCAGCGTCACATAAGCGCTGGTCGCGGTGTTATAGAGGCGGCGATTGGCATATTTCTTGATTACGGTTGCTGTCTTGCTTTGCCCAGGCGCATCACTCACGAACATTCTCCCATGAACCAAAACTATTCAAAAAACTTGCGCCGTGCATCGCACAATTGCAAGTGCAAAAAATTCTCGCAACCGCACCCTGATCGGCGCTAGAAAGGGCAAAACCCGGAGTATGAAATGACGTCTTCCCCAACCGATATCGTAATCGTCTCAGCTGCGCGCACCCCTGTGGGCTCATTTAATGGCGCTCTGGCCAGCCTGACAGCCGCCCAACTGGGGACTGTGGCGCTGAAAGCCGCCATTGAGCGCGCCAAGCTCGAACCAGGCCAGATTGATGAGGTTATCCTCGGCCAAGTCTTGACCGCAGCCCAAGGCCAGAACCCGGCGCGCCAGGCTTCCATCCATGCTGGCCTTCCAATCACCACCCCAGCCTGGGGTATTAACCAGCTCTGCGGCTCGGGCCTTCGTGCCGTGGCCCTGGGCCTCCAGCAGATCGCCTCTGGCGATGCCACCATTGTGGCGGCAGGCGGCATGGAATCGATGAGCAAGGCTCCCCATGCCCAGCATTTGCGCGATGGCGTGAAAATGGGTGATTACCAGATGATCGACACCATGATCCGCGATGGCTTGTGGGATGCCTTTAACGGCTATCACATGGGAACCACGGCTGAAAACGTCGCCAAGCAATGGCAGATCACCCGCGAACAGCAGGATGCCTTCGCCGTGGCATCGCAGAACAAAGCTGAAGCCGCCCAGACCGCTGGCAAATTCAGGGATGAAATCACACCCGTCACCATCACCACGCGCAAAGGCGATGTGGTCGTGGCCGATGATGAATATATCAAGAAGGGCGTAACACTGGATTCCGTCACCAAACTGAAGCCCGCCTTCCAGAAAGACGGCACAGTGACCGCCGCAAACGCCTCAGGCATCAATGATGGCGCAGCCGTGGTGATCTTGATGACCGCCGCTGAAGCGACCAAGCGTGGCCTTGAACCTTTGGCCCGCATTGCCTCTTGGGCCAGTGTCGGTGTCGATCCCGCCATCATGGGCTCGGGCCCCATCCCCGCGTCACGCGCTGCCTTGAAGAAGGCGGGCTGGAATGCCGCCGATCTGGACTTGATCGAAGCAAATGAAGCTTTTGCCGCTCAAGCTTGTGCCGTAAACAAGGACATGGGTTGGGACACATCGAAAGTGAACGTCAATGGCGGTGCCATTGCCATTGGCCATCCGATTGGCGCTTCGGGTGCGCGCGTTCTCAACACGTTGCTCTTTGAAATGAAGCGTTCCAACGCCAAAAAAGGCCTGGCCACCCTTTGCATCGGCGGCGGCATGGGCGTTGCCATGTGTCTTGAGCGATAAGCGCCTCGAACGTTAATCTCCTCACCAAATGGCGGCAATTGGTCATCACTGAAACCAGTTGCCGCAACTTACCTCCTGTTGCATGATTGAAAAAAACGCTGTGGGAGGATTTATGGGTAGAGTTGCTGTTGTAACCGGAGGCACCCGAGGAATCGGTGCTGCCATTTCAAAAAAATTGAAAGCCGATGGCTGTACAGTGGCCGCGATCTATGCCGGAAATGACGCTGCTGCCCAAGCCTTCAAGGCTGAAACCGGAATCGCAGTCTATAAATGTGACGTTTCATCCTACGACACCAGCGCCGCCACGCTGAAGACCATTGAAGCCGAAATCGGTCCGGTGGAAATTCTGGTCAACAATGCCGGCATCACACGCGATGCCATGTTCCATAAGATGACCCCCCAGCAATGGAATGATGTCATCAGCACCAATCTCAATTCCTTGTTCAACATGACCCAACCAATCTGGGGTGGCATGCGCGATCGTGGCTTTGGCCGCATCATCTGCATCTCGTCCATCAACGGCCAGAAGGGCCAGATGGGCCAGGTGAATTATGCCGCCGCCAAAGCTGGCGAAATTGGCTTTGTGAAATCACTGGCGCAAGAAGGTGCAGCCAAGGGCATCACCGTCAATGCCATTTGCCCTGGCTATATTGGAACTGAAATGGTGCGCGCCATTCCAGAAGATGTTTTGGCCAAACGCATTCTCCCCCTCATTCCGGTTGGACGTTTGGGAGAGCCTGAAGAAATCGCCCGTTGTGTTGCTTTCCTTGCCGCTGATGATGCCTCATTCATCACCGGCTCGACCTTGAGCGCCAATGGCGGTCAGTTGATGACATAATTTGCGCCTTGTCGCCAAAGACATATGCTGTGAGCGCGGCGGCCGGCTTATTTTTGAAAGCCTGAATTTCACTGTTGAGCAGGGCGAGTTGCTCGAATTGCGTGGGGCCAATGGGGCAGGAAAGTCGAGCCTTCTGCGCTTGATAGCGGGTCTCAATGAAACAAGTTCCGGCTCGCTGTCCTTCCAGGATACTCCTTCAGAAATTTCTGTAAACGAAAACAGTCACTACATTGGCCATGCAGAGGCCAACAAGTCGGCTCTCACCCTGCGCCAGAATCTTTCTTTCTGGGCGGCATTTCTCGGTACGGGCAATGTCGAACGAGGCCTTGCAGCTTTTGATTTGACTGACATCGCAGATGATCAGGCTCGACTGCTGTCGTCTGGCCAGAAGCACAGACTTTCATTGGCAAGGCTTGCAACGATAGAACGAACGCTTTGGCTGCTTGATGAACCAACTGTTGGTCTTGATCAAAACTCAACCGGCAAACTGAATGACCTGCTGAAAAGCCATATGGACAATGGTGGCATGGCCATTGTGGCAACACACACCGATCTCGGCATTAAAGCAAAAAAACACCTCACATTAAAGGCGCGTGCATGAGTGCAGTCCGCGCCATCATCGCCCGCGACCTTCGTTTAGGGGCCAGACAGGGCGGCCTCGGCACGGCCATTGGCTTTCTGTTGGCCCTCATTGTCTTAGTGCCTTTGAGCCTTGGGCCTGACCTTGCCCTGTTATCGCGCATTGCGCCCGGCATCATGTGGCTGGGGCTTTTGCTGGCCGTTCTTCTGACCTCTGAACAAATCTTCCAGCAGGATTTCGAAGACGGCTCCCTCGACCTCATGACTATGACTGCAACGCCCTTTGAACTCATTGTGTTGGCCAAGGCTTTTTCCCACTGGATTACCGTAAGCCTGCCGCTCGCCGTCCTGGCACCGCCGCTGGGCCTGATGCTCAACATCAACATCGCACAAGTGCCGATGATCTGGGTCGCCATGATCCTGGGCTCCTTCGCATTGTCCATGCTGGCTGCCATAGGGGGTGCCGTCACTGCTGGACTAAGACGAGGCAGCCTTTTGGTCTCTCTTGTGATCCTGCCGCTTTATGTCCCCGTTCTCATTTTCGGCATTGCCGCCTCGACCTCGGGCCTTGCGCCGGAAACCGCCCTGCCTTCATTTTTGGTCCTGCTGGCCATCACACTGGTCACACTGGTGATCTCGCCCTTGGCTTCGGCTGCGGCACTCAAAGCCTATCTTCGGTAAAAGGGAGGCGTTAAACACGCAACCATGCAGAAATATGCCAACCCCCATGTTTTCGTGAAGCTGGCCAGCGTTGTCCTGCCTTACGTCTGGGCCTTAACAGCCATCCTCTTTGCCATTGGTCTCTATGGCGCGTTGGTCACGAGCCCCCCTGACTATCAGCAAGGCGAGACCGTGCGCATAATGTATGTGCATGTGCCGGCAAGCTGGCTCGCTTTGATGATATATTCCCTGATGGCGGTATTCTCCGCCATAGCGCTGATTTTTCGTCATCCGCTGGCCGATGCCGCCGCGAAATCCGCAGCCCCCATTGGTGCCGTATTTTGTTTTCTGGCGCTGTTCACCGGTTCAGTCTGGGGAAAGCCCATGTGGGGCACCTGGTGGGTCTGGGACGCGAGGTTGACCTCGATGTTCGTGCTAATGCTTTTGTATCTTGGCTACATGGCAATCTGGCGCGCTATTGACGATCCCCATCGTGCAGCCTCGATTGCGGCCATCGTGGCCCTGGTCGGCGCCATCAATGTGCCAATTGTGAAATATTCAGTGGATTGGTGGAATACGCTCCATCAACCGGCCAGCGTGTTCAGAATGTCGGGCTCGACCATTGATAAGTCCATGCTCTGGCCCCTGCTTGTCATGGCCTTGGCCTACACCATGCTCTTTGTCGCACTTCTTCTCGTGGCTCTGCGCGGTGAAATCGCATTGCGCAAACTCCGCAGCAAACGCTTGGCCGAAGTGAGGAGCAAATAATGGATTGGTCAGCACCTCACGCAGGCTTTGTTGCCGCGGCCTATGCGGCTTCGGCGATTGGCATTCTTGGCCTCATCATCTGGCTGGTGCGTCGCGACATCAGTGCCCGCAAGCAGGAAGATCATATTGGGTAGGGTGTCATTCCGTCTGGCCTTCATACCGGCCTTGGTTTTTTTTGTACTCGCCTTGATCTTCTGGCGCGGCCTCTTTGGTGATCCGAGCCTTGTGCCCTCCGCATTGATCGGCAAGCTCGCACCCGAGTTCAAACTTCCGTCAATCGAAGGCCTGAACCTACCAGGCCTCAGCCGTAGCGATTTGGGCGGTGGCAAAGTGACCGTCGTGAATGTCTGGGCTTCATGGTGTGCGCCATGCCGCACCGAACATCCCGTCCTTCTCGAATTGTCCAAGCGGACAGACATTCAACTTGTCGGCATCGACAACAAGGACGACCCCGAAAATGCCAGGCGATTTCTAGGCACCCTCGGCAATCCCTATGCCGCCATCGGTGCGGATGTCGATGGCCGCGCCACGATTGATTGGGGAACTTATGGGGTGCCCGAGACCTTCATCGTCGATGGCCAAGGCATCATCCGTTACAAGCTGATTGGTGGCCTGACGGCCGATTTTCTGAACAAGGGCTTCACGGCAGAAATCGAGAAAGCCAAGCTCCCTCTGAAATAGGTGTTTCAAGCCTTGCGCTTCAATTTCACTTTTTGTGGCACCGGCACGGTTTCCTTGGCATCAACCTTGTCCATCTCGACAGCAAGCATCGCCAGGCAATCAACGACGACGCGCCGATCAGAGGCTGGTAATGTTGCAAGTAGACGCTTGTCAATATCATCCGCACCGTCTTGAGCTGTGCGCAAGGCCTTCTTGCCCACAGGTGTCAGGCGCACAGCATTGGTGCGCGCATCTTCTTTGCTGCGGCGGCGCTGCAAATGACCTTGCGCCATCAATCGGGCCACGAGATCCGCAAGCGTCGAGCGATCAATGCCGGTGATCTTTACAAGCTCGGTCTGGCTCTTGCCATCATGGGCGTCAACAGCCGCGAGAACCGTGAACTGCCGATGGGTCAGGCCGCTCTTGCCAACGTCTTCCATGTAAAGTTGCACGGAATACTGCACCGCCCTTTTGAGCAGATGCGAGAACGATCGCGCAAACTGTTTTGATTCTTTAGTGCCCGACATCACGACCCCTGAAATTGCTTCCGCTTTATTCCCGCAAAAACGAAAACCCGATTGATTGTTCGCGGCTTGCCAAAGCGCGTGACTCCTAGCGGCACATCATTCGCCCGGCAAGTAAAATTCCTGAACAAGCAACAATGCAGCTAGAGGCAATTCTTTATGCAATGCAAGACTTGACTCTTGAGAAAAGGGTTCGGCAGTACACGGATGATCAGTCGGCGGAGGAAGTCTTGTCCGCGTCTTCATCCTTCATATGCGTGGCCATGAATGGCGCATTCGCAAGTGCAAACAGCATGGTGCAACCCAGCAAGCCAAATGATTTGAAGGTGACCCAGGTTGATTCTGAAAAAAACTGCCACACCAAAATATTCAAACCCGCCATCGCGATGAAAAATATGGCCCATCGCAGAGTTAAGGTTTTCCAGGCCGCGTCTGGCAGTTCCATGGCCTCACCCATAATGTCACGAAGAAAGATACGTTTATAGTAAAGCCCGCCGAGCAGTGCGCCCGCAAAGCAGAGATTGGCCAAGGTCACCTTGACCTTGATGAAAGTCGCGTCCTGAAAATAAAGTGTGAGACCGCCAAACACGCCAACAAAGATGGCACTCACCAGAAGAAATTTGTTCAGGTGTTTTGTAACTGCATAGGAAATGATGAGCGACAGGAACGTGGCCGCCATGAAAACGCCCGTGGCCCAAAAAATTCCAAACTTCCAGTTGGCAACAAAAAAGGCCAGCAACGGCCCAAGATCAAGCAACAGTTTCCGGCCTTGGCTCATTCCTCGTCAAATCCTGCTATGGCGCGCGCAAATCCTTGCGCGTCGAAGGGCTGTAAATCAGCGATGCTCTCTCCTACACCAATGGCGTGGATCGGCAATTTGAATTTCTCGGCAATGGCGACGAGAATGCCGCCGCGCGCCGTGCCATCAAGCTTGGTCATGATGAGACCCGTGACTCCGGCGACCTTGGTAAAAATATCGGCCTGCGCCAGCGCATTCTGGCCTGTCGTTGCATCAAGGACCAGCAACACGGCGTGTGGTGCTGCGGGATCAAGCTTCTTGATCACCCGCACCACCTTATCCAACTCATCCATCAGATAGGCCTTGTTCTGCAAACGCCCAGCCGTGTCGATGAACAGAATATCAGTGCCGTTGCCCTGCGCGGCCTTGATGGCGTCAAAGGCAAGGCCCGCTGCATCGGCCCCTTGAGGCGCACTCATTGTTGTGGCCCCAATCCGATTTCCCCAGACGGTCAACTGTTCAATGGCCGCGGCGCGAAACGTGTCACAAGCCGCAAACATCACCTTGAAGCCCTCGGCCGCAGCAATCGAGCCAAGCTTGCCGATGGTTGTGGTCTTGCCCGAACCATTGACACCTACCACCATGATAACGAAAGGCTTCTCGGACCCGAAGTTGAATGGCACTTCGACCGGTTTTAAAACCTTGGTCACTTCCGCAGCTAAAATACTTTTAACCTCTTCAGGATCAATCTCCTTGTCATAGCGCCCCTGCGATACAGCAGCGATGATACGTTCGGACACGGCTAGGCCCAGATCAGCCTGAATCAGAGTGTCTTCAAGTTCCTGCAGCGTCTCGCGGTCAAGCTTGCGCTTAGTGAAAATCGAGGTGATCGAGCCGGTGATGCTCTGCGATGATTTCGACAGGCCGTCTCTGAGTCGCGAGAACCAGCCGCCGCGGGAAGGCCCTTCGGCCTGAGGTTCAACAACAGACTGCGGCTTTTGAACGACAGGGGTTTCGATTCTTGGCTCAGGCGGAGGTGGAACAGGCGTCGGGTCCGGAACCAAAGGCTCAACCACTTTGACCGCTGGAGCGGACGCTTCCACAACGGGCTTTGGCGCGGGAACAGGCTTGGCCTTCTCAGGCTTCGCAGGAACAGATTTCTTGGCGTCAACTTTTTTGGGTTCAGGCTTTGGAGGCTCTACCTTCTTGGGAGCAGCCTTCTTCGCCTCTGCTTTTTTTGGAACTTCTTTTTTGGGAGGTTCTTTCTTGGGAGGCTCTTTTTTTTCCGCGATCTTTTTTGACGGCGCCTTTTTAGGCTCCACCTTCCCCCCAACGGGGTCATTCCCGCGCAGGCGGGAATCCAGCTTTGCCCCAGGCTCGAATGGAACGTCCTCGGGTTCCTCGTCAAGCGGCGGAGGTGTTTCCACCTCCACTGGCAAAGGCGGGGGCAAGGGCAACGGCGCTTCCATCACCGGAACATCAGGTGGCGGCAATGCGACCCTTTCAGGCGAAGGCGCTGCCTCATCAGCAGGCTTGCCCGTGATGCGGTTGAATAGCTTCTTGAAAAATCCGGCCATTAAACGCCCATATGGAGATGTGTGGGCGAGGCCGATTTCACCTGCGCCGTGATGACGGCACCGGGCACCATCATCGTCTCAAATTTCGCCAAGGCAAAATGTTCGGTCCGACCAGTAGATGGCGTTTCGACCAACACTTGACGGGACGTTCCAATTTCGCCGGCCAGAAAATTCTGCAAGCGCGTATTCCCTTTGGCCCGCAAGAGTGCCGCACGGCGCTTAATGACTCCCTGATCAACCATCGGCATTTTAGCGGCTGGCGTTCCGGGCCTTGCTGAATAAGGAAACACATGGAGAAAAGTGAGGCCACAGGCGTCGACGATATCAAGAGAATTCTCGAACATGGCATCCGTCTCGGTGGGAAAGCCCGCAATAATATCAGCGCCGAAAACCATATCGGGCCGCTTGGCACGCAACGTTTCACAAAATTCAATCGTATGCTCTCGCGAATGACGGCGCTTCATGCGTTTTAAAATCATGTTGTCACCCGACTGCAGCGACAGGTGAAGATGCGGCATCACACGTGCATCTCCCGAGATCACGTCAATCAATTCATCATCGGCCTCGATGGAATCAATCGATGAAAGGCGAAGCCGCTTCAGGTTGCGCACGTCTTTCAGAATGCGCGACAGCAACGCTCCAAGCTTCGGCGCACCCTCAAGGTCAGCGCCCCAGCTTGTAAGATCAACGCCGGAAAGCACGATCTCGTTATGACCTTCCGCTACGAGGCGGCGCACCTGCTCCACCGCATCAGCAATCGGCACGGAACGCGAATTGCCGCGCCCGAATGGAATGATGCAAAATGTGCAGCGATGGTCACAACCATTCTGCACCTGCACAAAAGCGCGCGTCCTCGCCGTCAAACGGTCAATCATCGGCGGGCGGGTTTCTTTGACCAGCATGATGTCGGAGACATCCACGCGCGGGCGGTTGCTGCCCGAATGCCAGGCTGAGGCTTGCAGCTTTTCCTCATTGCCCAGAATGCGCGAAACCTCGGGCATTGCAGCAAACATGTCCGGGTCAGTTTGTGCTGCACAGCCTGTCACAATGATCTGCGCATCCGGATTTTCGCGGTGCGCCTTGCGGATGGCCTGCCTGGCCTGCCGGGTGGCTTCCGCCGTCACCGCACAGGTGTTGAAAATAATGGCGTCTTTCAACCCAGCCTTTTCGGCATGACCACGCATGATCTCTGACTCAAATGTATTGAGCCTGCATCCAAAGGTTTGAATCTCAGGCACCGTCACGAAAGCATGCCTTCCGGCAAAACACCGTCGAATTCATATTCAACAGGACCTGTCATGATGACATGGCCATTCTCTTCATTGACGGCCATGAACAGGTCCCCGCCCGGAAGTGTCACACGACATTTTGCATCGATGAGCTTCAACCGAAACCCGGTGGCCATGGTGGCGCAGGCCGCCGTGCCGCATGCTTTGGTGAGGCCAGCACCGCGCTCCCAGACTTTGAGGATCACATGATCGCGCGCCACAACCTTGGCAAAAGAAACATTGGCGCGTTCGGGAAACATCGGATGGTTTTCCAGCATCGGCCCGGCGCGGCCTAAATCCACCACATCCAGATCATCAACCCAGAAGATGCAATGCGGGTTGCCCACATTCACAACCGACGGCGAATGAATGAGCGGCCTGTCGATCGGGCCATATTGCAGCTCAATGTGGCGTGTATCGGCAAAAGGTTCCGACAGCGGAATATCCTTCCAGTCAAACTTGGGCTTGCCCTGGTCAATGGTGACGAGCAATGGCCCGGCCTTCTTCGCCACCAACATGCCGCCCTTGGTTTCAATGCTGGCTGTCGTCGTGTGCTGTTCATCAAACAACAGATCAGCAATGCAGCGCGAGGCATTGCCGCAGGATTCAACCTCACCACCTTCTGCATTCCAGATTCTCATGCGAACTTCAGCCCGCGTCGAGTTTTCCAGAACAATCAGCTGGTCACAGCCAATGCCAGTGGTGCGGTCCGCAATGGCGCGGGCCTGCGCTTCAGACACGGCAAGGGGCGTTTTGCGGGCATCCAAAACCACAAAATCATTGCCAAGACCGTTCATTTTCCGAAATGCGAGGGACATGAGGGGCTTATATGGGAAAATGGGGAGGAAATGCTACCCCTGCCTCCTCTCTGGGCCAACGCCATCCTCGGCGCTTCCTTTCTCCCTCCTCACGAAGTGGGGAGGGTGGCATGCGGAGCATGACGGGTGGGGATTGCGGTCATAACCATCGAAATTGCTGCCCCAACCCGCCCTCCCCAAAACTTGGGGAGGGAGAGATCGACATTATTTCACCGGAATGAAAATCTCAATTCTGCTGTTTTCGTCCGCCGCATCAAAATCGGCACCATAGACTTCAAACTGCGGCCCCGGCGCCACTTCGAGCTTGGCCCCAGGCAGATCTTCGTCAAAAATCTTCATCCAAGTTTCAGAAATTTTAGAGAGCGGCCCCTCATGCACAAACACCGCCGTCTTGCGCGCCGGGATTGCGAGCGTGAACAGATAGCCGGGAACCTCGCCCTCATCCTTCACCTCGACTGTACACAAATAATCCATGTGACCCTGCCCATCGAAATTATGGCACACGCCATAGGCGAGATACCCGACCTGCCCCGCAATCTTGCCAAAATCCTCCATGAACAACGCCCACTGCTCTTTCATGCCGGGATTGGGGCCTATCTTGTAGGTCGCGTTGCGCCCTGCGAGGATGAGAGGCTTTGTGGTTTCAACGCGAAGGGGTGGGGGCATTTTACTAACGGCCCTTAATTTGTCTAAGGTGCGTGCCCTTTATCTGCAGTTCGAAAATTGCACTTCCTCGAACCAAGTCAAATTGTTTTTCAATGCTTTCCCATTGCGCGAGAATTCGTTCCATTTGTTTTACAACTCTTGCTTTTTGCAGCGCAGGCGCAAGAAAAAATCCTACTAGCCTCGATTGACGAAATGCTTCAAATTCGGCTCGATTGCGCGTAATTCGGCGGTCCCCAGAAATCACGACCCACCTGTCCTCACGACTCAATTGTTCAATCCAGTCGATGTCAGGGGTACGGATATCAAACTTATCCCGTAACGCGAACACTTCATGTGTCCCTCGGAATAATTCGGCAAGTGCTCGTGCGACGAAAGGTGAAATATTATGGTCAAACATCACCTTCAAGAGGAAGCTAGGCCCCTCTCAAAGGCAACTGCATCATTCACCACGTTTACTGGCAGCTCAAAAAGGTGAGCAACTCTTACGCGTGACCCTTCGGCTTCAACAGCCTGCGCAATTGTAATTGTCGGCACACCAAACTCAGCGGCAATAGGTTGTCCAAAAGATCGAGATGGATCAATGATTATCGATTTTTTGCCTTTGTATGGCCGCCAGCTGGCAACTTCTCGATCCTTGATATCTAAGTCTTTGAAACTCTGTTCAATTATCTTCTCAAGCACAAACTGCTTTTTTTTGAGATCAAGCAGTTGGTCACCACCGTGCGCACTAAGAAATTTAAAAAAGATTGTCTTTCCGTCAGATTCAAATCGTCGCGTACCGAATGGATGCGAGTCGTCTATTACTTTTCGCGCTTCTTCTAAACATGCGCGGATTGTCTGAATCTTCAGACCAGCGTTCATGAATTCCTTGATAAACTTGAGCTCAATGAGGTCCTTGAAACCAAGTTCAAGGTGATTTTCATATTTCGGGTGTTGCAAGCGCCAAAGCGGAGGCATGTGCTTGGGATTGCGTTCACCATACCTCGGGTAGTCATAGCCTCCCACCCAGCGTCTAATATTGACACTGGGCATATGCAGTAACCGCGCCGCTTCGGAAATCGAATATGAGCCGATCCCGAAAACGCTATGGTCCGAAACGACGTTCAAACCGACCTCCCAAATCAAAACGCATTTTAGCTACCGTTTCTAAGCTTAGTAAATCCCCCAATTTGACTTCCCCCCGCCTTTCCCCTATGTCCCCCGTCATTCAAGACGGTTCATTCGTCAAACGGCTTTTTCGCACATGGGGTTTTCATTCCCGGGAGGCGGTAAGGCCAACACCCGGCAGCAAGTTTTGCCCCCGGGTGGTTTTTCGTTTGGGTTGCTCCCTCGATCCTCCCCGCTTGCCGGGGAGGTGCCCTCAAAAAAGGGCGGAGGGGTTGTTTGAAACTATAGTCCCCACCCGTCACGCTCACGCGTGACACCCTCCCCGTGAAAGGGGAGGGATGAAGATGAAGAAGAATGTTTGAAACTTTAAGCGATCGTCTGTCTGGTATATTCGACAAGCTCACGGGGCGCGGCGCCCTGTCGGAGGCTGATGTCGATGAGGCCATGCGCGAAGTGCGCCGCGCACTGCTTGAAGCTGACGTTGCCCTTGAGGTTGTCAAAACCTTCACCGAAAAAGTACGTGAACGCGCCGTCGGTCAAGAAGTTGTAAAGTCGATCAAGCCCGGCCAGATGGTCATCAAGATCGTCCATGACACGCTTGTGGAAACGCTGGGTTCCGACCAATCGGCACTGAATCTCCGCGCCTCGCCACCTGTCGCCATTCTGATGGTCGGCCTGCAAGGCTCCGGCAAAACCACAACGACTGCCAAAATCGCCAAGCGCCTGTCGGAGCGCGAGAAGCGCAAGGTCTTGATGGCCTCGCTTGATACCCAGCGCCCCGCCGCACAAGAACAGCTGGCCATTCTGGGTCAGCAGGTGAAAGTCGACACGCTCGCCATCGTCAAGGGCGAGACCCCGATTCAAATCGCCAAGCGCGCCATGTCGGAGGCCCGCAAAGGCGCTTATGATGTGGTCATGCTCGATACCGCAGGTCGCCTTCATATTGATGAAGCCCTGCTGGCCGAAGCCGCCGCTGTTCGCGATATCGCAAAGCCCAAGGAAACCCTGCTGGTCGCAGATTCACTCACCGGTCAGGATGCCGTCAATCTCGCCCGCAGCTTTGACCAGAAGATCGGCATTACCGGCATTGTCTTGACCCGCATCGATGGCGATGGCCGTGGCGGTGCAGCACTCTCGATGCGCGCCGTCACCGGAAAGCCGATCAAGCTTTTAGGGACCGGCGAAAAATTGGACGGTCTGGAAGACTTCCACCCGGATCGTATTGCAGGTCGTATTCTCGGCATGGGCGACGTGGTTTCGCTGGTCGAAAAAGCCGCCCTCGAAATCGATCAGGACAAGGCCCAGAAAATTGCCGACCGGATGCGCAAAGGTTCATTCGATTTGAATGACTTGGCCGACCAGCTGCGCCAGATTGAGAAGCTCGGCGGCATGGGCGGCGTGATGAACATGCTGCCCGGCATGGGCAAGATGAAGAAGCAGATCGAAGGCATGGACCTTCAGAAAAAAGTCTTCAACCACCAGCTCGCGATTATCGGTTCAATGACCAAGGCCGAGCGCCGCAATCCGAAGATCATGGATGGCAAGCGCAAGAAGCGAGTGGCCGCAGGCTCAGGCACCAAGGTTGAGGAAATCAACAAGCTCCTCAAGATGCATGTGCAGATGGCCGACATGATGAAGCAGATGGGCCAGGGCAAGGGCATGCTCGGCAAATTGATGGGCGGCAAGGCCGCTCCCGATGCAGCCGAGATGGAAAAAATGCAGGCCGAGCTTGCGAGCCTTGATCCCAATGCACTCCCTGAAGACATGAAGCAATTACTCAATGCACCGCAATCAAGCCCTGGCCTTCCCGGCCTCGGCACCCCGAAACTTCCCGGATTGGGAGGCCTTGGTGGCCTGCCCGGTCTGGGTGGCAATCCCTTCAAAGGTTTCCCCGGCATGGGGAAGAAGAAATAACATCAATCCACAGGAGAACTAAAAATGTCAGTTAAAATTCGTCTGTCCCGTGCAGGCTCCAAGAAGCGCCCTTACTATCACATCGTGGTTGCTGCTGCGACCTCGCCACGCGATGGCAAGTTCATCGACGTGATCGGCGCCTTCAATCCGATGTTGCCAAAGGATTCGGCTGATCGCGTGAAGCTCGATGGTGCCAAGGCCGCCGAATGGATGAAGAAGGGTGCGCAGCCGACAGATCGTGTTCTCCGCTTCCTCGACAAGGCTGGCGTTGCCAAGCGTGACGCCCGCAACAATCCGAACAAGGCTCTCCCCGGCAAGAAGCGCCTGGAACGTGAAAAGCTGGCCTCTGATGCTGCTGCTAAAGTCGCTGCTGCTGAAGCCGCCAAGGTCGAAGCTGCCGCTGCAGCCGCTGCCGCTCCGGCACCTGCTGAAGCGCCTGCCGAAACACCAGCAGCTTGAGTTGATAAAAGATGACGCCGCGTGATTTGATTCCCGTCGGCGTCATCCTTGGGGCACATGGCATTCGCGGTGATGTGAAGATCAAAAGCTTCACCGCTGATCCATCTGCCTTTTCCAGCTATGGCCCGCTTGCCGCAAGTGATGGCCGCATCTTTGAAATCACCAAATCAAAGGCAGCAACGGATCACTTCATCTGCACACTGAAAGGTGTAACAGACCGCAACCAGTCCGAGGCCTTGAAAGGCACCGAGCTTTTAGTGGCGCGCGAGAAGTTGCCAAAACTGCCCGAGGGCGAATTCTATCTCTCCGACCTCAACGGCAAAGAGCTTGAGGCCGGTGGAAACTCCCTTGGCCATATTGTCGGGTTTCAGAATTACGGTGCGGGCGATTTGATGGAGCTTCAGTCAGGCGAACTCGTCCCCGTGAGTTTCATCACCAGAGTTGCTGAAAAGGTTTTAGTAGACCTGCCGGAAGGCTATCTTGATGAGGCTGAAGCGCCATGAGCTTTCATGCGTCGATCCTCACACTTTTTCCCGACATGTTCCCTGGAACATTGGGCCAGTCGCTCGCGGGCAAGGCTCTGGAAGATCGCAAGTGGTCCTATGATGTCCATGACATCAGAAGCTTCGCCAAAGATCGCCACCGCACTGTCGATGACCACCCGGCAGGCGGCGGGGCGGGCATGGTGCTGAAACCTGACATTCTGGCCAGTGCTATTGATGCAACACCCCACAAAGGGCCCCGCCTGCTGATGAGCCCGCGCGGAACTCCCTTTTCCCAGAAAATGGCGCGCGAATTGGCCTCCGGCGAAGGCTGCATGATCATTTGCGGGCGATTTGAGGGCATTGACCAGAGGGTGATTGATGCCCGAGGCCTCCAAGAGGTCTCGATTGGCGACTATATTCTCTCTGGCGGCGAGCCTGCGGCTCTGGTGCTTCTGGATGCCGTCATAAGGCTGCTTCCCGGTGTGATGGGCCATGATGAAAGTCATGCAGAGGAAAGCTTTGAAGACGGGCTTTTGGAACACCCGCATTATACTAAGCCACGCGTCTGGGAGGGGCTTGAAACCCCCGAAATCCTGCAATCGGGTGATCACAAGGCCATGGCGCGCTGGAAGCTTGAAAAACGTGAAGAATTAACGAAATCAAGGCGGCCAGACTTATGGGCGAAATATGTCAAGCCCAAAGGTTGACTTTTGCCAGACTTTGCACTTAAAGCCGCCCAACTCCGAAGATAGGAAATACCCATGAATATTATCGCGCAGCTCGAAAAAGAGCAAATGGCCATTGTTGCCGCCAAGCGCCAGCTCCCCGATTTTGCCCCGGGCGACACGGTGATCGTCAACGTTAAGGTGGTCGAAGGCGACCGCAGCCGCGTTCAGGCCTATGAAGGCCTGTGCATTTCGCGTTCCGGCGGTGGCATCAATGAAAGCTTCACGGTTCGCAAGATGTCGTATGGCGAAGGTGTCGAGCGTATTTTCCCGATGTATTCACCGATGATTGATTCAGTGAAGCTCGTGCGCCGCGGCAAGGTTCGTCGCGCCAAGCTTTATTACCTCAAGGGTCTCACCGGCAAGGCTGCTCGAATTACCGAGAAGCGCACGGGCTATGCCGCTGCAGGAAAGCAGCAGGACAAGCAACAAGAAGTACCAGCCACCCAAGAATAATCGGGGTTCGTAGCCCAGGCATTCGAAATTCAAGGGGCTGGTCTGTTGGACCGGCCCTTTTGTTTCTTTGACACCGTTCAACGGCCCGCTAAAAAAGCAATCACAGCAATCGGAATTTGACCATGACAAAAGCCCGCACACTTTATGACAAGATCTGGGACGACCATGTGGCCCATCAGGCCGAAGACGGCACCTGCCTTCTTTATATTGATCGCCACCTGATCCATGAAGTGACGAGCCCCCAGGCTTTTGAAGGTCTGCGCATGACGGGCCGCAAAGTGCGCCATCCCGAAAAGACGCTGGCCGTTGTAGACCATAATGTTGCAACGACAGATCGCTCCAAGGGCATTGTCGAGGAAGAAAGCCGCATTCAGGTTGAAGCCTTGGCCAATAACGCCAAGGAATTCGGCATTGAATATTTCAATGAACTCGACAAGCGCCAGGGCATCGTTCACGTGATCGGCCCAGAGCAGGGCTTCACCCTGCCCGGCACTACAATCGTCTGTGGTGACAGCCACACCTCAACCCATGGTGCCTTTGGGGCCTTGGCCCATGGCATCGGCACGTCCGAAGTTGAGCATGTTCTCGCCACGCAGACCTTGATCCAGAAAAAAGCCAAGAACATGAAAGTGGAAGTGAACGGCAAGCTCGCTAAGCATTCCACTGCCAAAGACATCATCCTCGCCATCATCGGCGAGATCGGCACGGCTGGTGGCACGGGCCATGTGATCGAATTCACCGGTGAAGCCATTCGCGATCTTTCGATGGAAGGCCGCATGACGGTCTGCAACATGACCATTGAAGGTGGTGCTCGCGCCGGCATGATTGCTCCCGACGAAAAAGCTTATGCATTTTTAAAGGGCAAACCCAAGGCTCCGAAGGGTGCGGATTGGGATGCAGCGCTCAAATATTGGGACACCTTGAAATCAGATGAGGGCGCTCACTTCGATCGCATCGTCAAGATCGATGCCGCCAATCTGCCACCCATCGTCTCATGGGGAACGAGCCCCGAAGATGTTGTCTCGGTTGCCGGTGCCGTGCCTGATCCGGCCTTGATTGCCGATGAAGGCAAGCGCCAGTCGAAAATCCGCGCCCTGGAATATATGGGCCTGAAAGCCGGCCAGAAGATCACCGACATTGCCTTGGACGTGATCTGGATCGGCTCCTGCACCAATGGCCGCATCGAAGACATGCGCGCCGTGGCTCAGGTGGTCAATGGCAAGAAGGTTTCACCGAGCTTGGCCTATGCCATGATCGTCCCGGGTTCTGGTCTGGTGAAGGAACAGGCCGAAGCTGAAGGTCTGGATAAGATTTTCAAGGCTGCGGGCTTTGAATGGCGCGAACCCGGTTGTTCGATGTGTCTCGCCATGAATCCAGACCAATTGAAGCCCGGCCAGCGCGCCGCTTCCACGTCCAATCGCAATTTTGAGGGCCGACAGGGTTATAAGGGCAGAACCCATTTGGTTTCGCCCCAAATGGCGGCTGCTGCAGCCATCGCCGGGCATTTCGTGGACATTCGCCAACAGGGCTGATTCAAATTTATTAAGGTTGTTTCATAGAGCGTTTACGCTATGAGAACCTTCGTTGGGGTAGGCTCGAATCAGACCAGTGTGAGACTGGGGGAGATAAATATGAATTCTGTTAGCGTTTCGGCCGATGCCAAGTTCCTGCGTCGCGTGTTTTTGGCCCTTGTTGGCCTGACTTTGGCCACTGCTGCCGTGGCCGGCTTCACCACCGTGCAAGCCATGACAACGCCCGACGGTGTTGTCCAAACAACCAACGAATAACTCAAAATCTGTCCCCAAAACGCTCAAACCAGCCCTGGGGAGCCAGGACTGGTCTGAGGAAGGCTTGTGATCACTTTGCAGGGGACCGGCCTTGGGAGAAGCCTGGGCTTAGTAGCAAACCCACTGCTTCTTCATCGTTACAACCTTGTGAGTGTGGTTCCAGTTCCAATGCTTGGAGGGAACCCACTGAAAGCCACAGCCATCATCGTAGCCGGTGTTGTAGAAGTGGTGGGGGTAGCCGTAACCATAGCCAGGGCCAAAGCCACCAAAGCCAAAGCCGATCGAAATGCTGGGGTCAGCCTTGGCAGCTGAGGCAAAGCCAACGCTCAAGGTAGCAGCGGCGGCGAGGGCAATAAGCAACTTGCGGTTCATGATTTTCGTCCTTCTGTTCGTTTCACTGTTTTGCGGTGTTCATCACCGTTGATGTCACCCTTATAGAATCGCATGGCTGAACCCTTTCTGAGGCTGGCATTTATCTGTCGTTCATGTTGAAAAGCCGCCCCGCGCCCTGTAGAAGCCCGGGCCAAGGACTAAAGATGAGCTCTAAACCCACCATTTTCATTGATGGCGAAGCTGGCACCACCGGCCTGCAAATTCGTGACCGGTTGAAAGGTCGGACCGATGTTGAGCTGGTGTCGATTGCGCCTGAAAAGAGAAAAGATCCCAAGGCCCGCGCTGATCTCTTGAATGGTGTGGACGTTGCCATTCTTTGCCTGCCCGACGAAGCAGCAATAGAAGCCGTGGCGCTGATCAGTCCTGCGTCCAAAACCCGCGTGATCGATGCCTCGACCGCATTTCGCGTCAATCCAGACTGGGCCTATGGCTTTGCGGAACTTGATGCCCATCAGGCGACGCGCATTGCCGAAGCCAAATTTGTGGCCAACCCCGGCTGCTGGCCGCAAGGTTTTATCGCCTTGACCAAACCGCTGATTGAGGCGGGCCTGATGCCTAAATCATATCCTGCAAGCTACCACGGCATTTCGGGTTATTCCGGCGGTGGTCGCAAGATGGTCGACGATTACGAGGCCAAGGGCGATGCGGCACCCGTCTACATTCCCTACGCTCTAACCTTTGCCCACAAGCACCTGCCTGAGATGAAGCACTATACGGGCCTGCAACATGACTGCCTGTTTGAACCTGCCGTTGGCCGCTTCGCCCAAGGCATGCAAACCTCAGTGCCGCTGCATCTTGATCTCCTGGCGCGCAAAACATCTGCGGCCGAAATCCATGGATTGTTGGCGCGTTATTTTGAAAGGGCCCGCTTTGTTGACGTAGCGCCCTTGGCTCCCATCGAGCGTTCGGTGGAAATTACGCCAGAGGTTTTGAACAACACCAACATGATGCGCCTTCATGTTTTTGCCAATGAGGCCCGCGGCCAAGTCGTTTTGATGAGTGTCTATGACAATCTCGGCAAGGGCGCTTCGGGCGCTGCCGTCCAGAATCTGAATCTGATGATCGGGGTTGATGAAGCAATCTCGGTTGATCTTGCTGCCTGAGGAGAACATGTGATGAAAAAATTTGAGACCTTGAACGGTGTGGCCGCCCCGCTCAACATCGTGAACATCGACACCGACATGATCATCCCCAAGCAGTTCCTGAAAACCATTCAGCGCACGGGTCTCGGCAAATCCCTGTTCTATGAAATGCGTTTCACCCAGGATGGCAAGGAACAGCCCGATTTCGTTTTGAACAAGCCCGCCTATCGCAAGGCTGAAATTCTGGTAGCTGGCGATAACTTCGGCTGCGGCTCAAGCCGCGAGCATGCGCCCTGGGCATTGCTCGATTTCGGCATTCGCTGCGTGATCTCCACAAGCTTTGCCGACATTTTCTACAACAACTGTTTCAAGAATGGCATTCTGCCGATTGTCGTCAGTGCAGAAGACCAGAAGAAATTGCTTGATGATGCCTCGCGCGGCTCCAACGCCACGCTCACCATTGACCTGCCGAACCAGGTAATCCGCGGTCCTGATGGCGGCACGGTGAAGTTCGAGATTGATCCTTTCCGCAAGCATTGCCTGCTCAATGGTCTGGATGACATTGGCCTCACCATGGAAAAGGCCGATTCAATTACAGCCTTTGAAAAGACCAACGCCGCAAGCCATCCCTGGCTCTAATTCGTGAATGCCATCCTCATCACGGTCCTGCCGGTTTTCGGCATGATCGTGCTTGGCTATGGCTTCGGCAAAGCCGGCATCATCGACGCGGTGGCGAGCAAGGGCCTGTCGCTCTTTGTCTTTGACGTCGCCATTCCGGCCCTGCTGTTCAAAACCATGGCCACCATGGACACCAGAGACACAGCACCCTGGGGCCTGTGGCTGGCTTATTTCGGTGGCCTTGCCCTCACATGGCTTGCCGCAGCTCTCGTATCACGCCGCGTCGAAGCCCTGAATTATTCAGGCGGCGCCGTAGCCTCCATGGCTGCGGGTTTTGGCAATCTGGCACTCCTTGGAACGCCATTGGCGCTGGCGCATTTCGGCCCCGCCGTCGCCGTTCCCTTGGGGCTCATTCTCTCCATTCACGCGCCGATCCTGTGGTTTTCAGCAACGCTCCACCGCGAACTCTTTCATCACGAGCGCAGCTTTTCGATCGCCCGCATCGGCACTGAATTGGCGATGAACCTCGCCCGCAACGCCATTGTCATTGCCTTGATCGCAGGATCACTGTGGCGGATTACGGGTCTGGGTCTGCACCCCGTCCCCGACAAAATGCTCAGCATGCTGGCTGATGCGTCCGTGCCAACTGCACTCTTTGCTCTCGGCCTCTCGCTTGCAGGCTACTCCCTCAAAGGCTCGTGGGATGCGATGTTTGCCCTGATCGGATTGAAAATGATTTTGATGCCGTTTCTGGTCTTCGTCTTGAGCCACTATGTCTTGTCGCTGCCGCCGCTTTGGGCCCAGATCGCGGTTCTCTTTGCCGCAATGCCGACAGGCGCCAATGCATTTTTGTTTTCACAGCGCAGCGAAGAAGCAACCGCCGCCGTTTCTGGCGCAGTCGCAGCCGGAACCGGGCTTGCGGCTTTGACCTCCACTGTGCTTCTTTATCTCATGGACGCGGGAGTTATTTAAGGTGAGTCAGCATTTTGATGTTGTGATCGTGGGCGGCGCGATCGTTGGAAGCTCTACCGCCTACTATTTGCGGAAAAACGGCTTCAAGGGCTCGATTGCCATCATTGAGAAAGATCCAAGCTACAAGCAATCCTGCACGGCCTTGTCCTGGGGTGGTATCAGGCGGCAATTCTCAACAGCTGAAAATATCAGGCTGTCGGAATTTGGTCTGAAACTCATCCGCAATCTGAAAACCGAATTCGGCGCTGATGCTGACATCGGCTTCAAGGAACAGGGCTATCTGGTGATGGCCAGCGAATCCTCGGTTCCTGTTTTGGAAGAAAATGCCAGGCTGCAAATCTCGATGGGCGCCGACACTGTTCTTTTGAGCGGCGATGCCTTGGCCAAGCGCTTTCCCTTCATGGATTTTGATGGCATTGCCAAGGCCTCATTCGGGCAAACAGGCGAAGGTTGGTTTGACCCCTATCAATTCATGAACCTCATTCGCAAGGCTGCGATTGCCCGCGATGTGACATTCATTTCAGACGAAGTGGTGAGTGTTGAGGCAGGCGACACCATCAAATCGGCGACCTTGAAGAGCGGCGAAAAAATCACCTTGGGTTCGATGGTCAATGCGGCCGGTGCAGGTGCGGGTGCTCTCGCCAAAATGATCGGCTTTGACTATCCGGTCTCGCCTGCCAAACGTTATGTCTATGTCGTGGATTGCCCGGGCGCCTCGGATGCCCATCGCAAGGGCCCGCTGACCTTTGACGTGAACGGAATTTATTTCCGCCCCGAAGGTCGCAACTTCATCTGGGGCTTCACGCCCACGGAGGATGAAGAGCCCGAAGTCGCCGACTGGGAAATGGATTTCTCATATTTTGAAGAGAAGCTGTGGCCACTCGCCGCCGCGCGCATTCCAGCCTTTGAAACCGTGAAGCTCGTTGGCTCATGGGTTGGTCATTATGACTACAACTGGTTTGACCACAACGGCATCATTGGCCGCCACCCGTCAATCAGCAATCTCTATCTCGGCAACGGGTTTTCAGGCCACGGCATCCAGCAAGGCCCGGCCACCGGCAATGCCTTGTCCGAACTCATCTGCTTTGGCGAATACCGCACCATTGATTTGAAAGCTCTGAGCTATCAGCGCATCCTCGACAACAAGCCGCTGTTTGAGAAGAACATCTTCTAACGAACGTCAGGAAAACGCCTTCTGCATCATCGCGTCCAGACGTTTGGCAAAGGCCGCAGGGTCCGCAACAATTTCGCCTTCCAGCATGACGGCCTGATCGAGCAACAGGAACGCTGCATCTTCAATGGCTGTTGTGCCCTTGTCTTTGAAGGAATTCGCCAATGCCTTGATCAGGCCATTTGAAGGATTGATTTCCAAGACCGGCGCTGAAATCGAAACGCCAGAGTCTTTTTGCCGCGCGAGGAGTTTTTCCAGCGTGCGCTCCATCTGCCCGTCATTGACGATGCAGCAGGCACTCTCGGTCAGGCGCTTGGAACTTCGCACATCTGAAACTCTGTCACCCAGAACCTGCTTGAACCCGGAAATCAACGCCATTACGTGAGGCTCATCGGCTTTTGCCTCGTCCTTGGCTTCATCTTTCTTCTTGATGAGATCAAGATCAGCCGAGCCCTGCGCCACGGATTTGAATGGTTTGCCGTCAAAGCCCATCGCAGTCCGCACCCAGAAACTATCCACCGGATCGGTGAGCAGCAAAACTTCAACGTCACGCGCTTTGTAACCCTCAAGCTGTGGGCTTGTAGCCGCTTTGGCCGCGTCTTCTGCTGTCAGATAATAGATCGCGGTCTGGTTTTCTTTCAGACCAGCGATGTAATCTTTCAGGGTAATGGCCTTGCGCGTGGTCGTATCAAAACGCACCAGTTCAAACAGCATGTCGCGCCGTTCGAAATCCTCATAAAGACCTTCCTTGATCACCGGACCAAACAGATCCCAAATTTTGGCGAACGCGGCCTGGTCAGTTTCACCAAGCTTCTTCAGTTCCTGCAGAACCTTGTTGCCGACAGCCTTCCGGATGACATTCACATCAGGATTATTCTGCAGCATTTCGCGGCTGAGATTGAGGGGCATGTCGGCACTATCAATGACACCGCGCACAAAGCGCAAGTAAGGAGGCAACAACGCCACATCATCAGCAATAAACACGCGCTTCACATAAAGCTTCTGCTGGCCTTTGCGCGACGGATCATAAAGATCAAAAGGCCGCTCACCCGGCACATAGAGCAACACGTTATATTCCTGCCGGCCTTCGGCACGGTAATGGATGGTAAGGGCTGGCGCTTCGGTGGAATGGCTGAGCAGGCCATAGAATTCCTTATGCTGTTCAGCCGTCACTTCATTTTTAGACCTGATCCACAAGGCGCTCCCGGAATTGATCTGGCGGGGCTCGCCCTCGCCTTTCAGCATAATCGGGTGGGCTATATGGTCAGAATAGGACTTGACCACCTCTTCGATCTTCCACTCTTCCAGATAATCCAAGGCATCATCACGCAAGTGCAGGACAATTCTGGTGCCACGCGGGCCGGAAGGCGCCTCATCAACGCTGAATGTGCCCTCGCCATCCGAAGACCAAACATTGCACGCCTTGGCACCAGCCTTACGCGAGAAAACTTCAACCTCATGGGCCACCATGAATGCCGCATAAAAACCAACGCCAAATTGCCCGATCAGTTGTGGTGCATCCTTGATCTTTTCAACAAAGCTTTGGGTGCCTGATTTAGCGATGGTGCCAAGATTTTCGGTCAACTCCTTGGCGCTCATGCCGATGCCTGAATCGGCAACGGTCAGCGTCTTAGCCGCCTTGTCGGGCGTGATGGTGATGTCGAGCACGGCTTCATTTTCCAGAAGCTCCGGCTTGGCAATGGCCTGATAACGCAACTTGTCGAGCGCGTCAGAGGCGTTCGAGACCAGCTCGCGCAAGAAAACATCCCGGTCAGAATAGACCGAATGCACCATCAACTTCAGGAGTTTGCCCACCTCCGCCTGGAATTCCTGGGTGTTTGCGGATGTCTTGCCTGCCGTCTTCGCCATTGCCGTATCCCTGTTTGCGCGGGGATATTGGGAAAGGACGGCCTAACGTCAAGACAAAAAAATGGCGGTTGCAACTGCAACCGCCTTTGACAAAGCCACTGACAAACAACTCAAAAAAGGCCCGGCCGTTTCGGAGCATCGAGGGGCTGGGGTTTGGGGCGAAACTCCCGGCCGGGCTGTCGAGGCAACAACAGCACTATCCGATTCCAATTTGACCAAGACTTGGTGCAATTGCGGCGAAACTGCGGAAATTTCACCGCTTGCAATCACATGTCTGCGCGCTCATTATTACACCACAATGACAGGCCATCCCGATTGACCATGGATGAAGCACAAGTCCTGCGTTTTCCGAAGAAAACGCAAATGCCAGTGGCCTTTGATCGCAAGGAATTGGGCCTCATTCTAGGGCTTTACGGGCGCTATGTCGCCGAAGGCGAATGGCGTGACTATGCCATGGATTTCGGCAAGGAATCAGCCCGTTTCGACATCCACCGCCGGGCCAGCGAACAGCCCTTGTATTCAATCGTTAAGACTCCGGCGCTTGCGCCCAAGGGCGGGCTTTTTGCGGTGATCGCCCCCGGTGGCCTCATCCTGCGTCGCGGCAATGAGCTTGAACAGGTTTTGAAGGTTTTGGCCAAGAAGCCGAAATTCGAAGCGCTCTAAACAAAACCGCCGGGTTTGACCCCGGCGGCTGCGTGTAGACTGATTTGATTGGGCTCAGCGGCGATCGCCAAACAAGCGCAGGAATGACAAGAACAGGTTGATGAAGTCGAGGTAGAGTCTCAATGCGCCACGAATGGCCGCATGTTCCATCAGGCCTGAACCACCGGCATAATACATGGCCTTGATGGCTTGCGTGTCATAGGCGGTAAAGCCTGTGAAGATCAAAACACCAAGAACCGACAGAGCCATCTGGAAAGCCGTGCTCTGGAAGAAGATGCCAGCGATCGAGGCAATGATCAGGCCAATCAGGCCCATGAACAGGAATGAGCCAAGACCCGTGAGATCGCGGCGCGTGGTATAGCCATAAAGGCTCATCGCGCCGAAGGTCGCGGCGGTAATCAAGAATACATGCGTGATGCTGCTATGGGCATAGCTCAAACCAATGGCCGAGAAGGTTACGCCGTTCAGCGCGGCATAGGCCCAGAACAGCAATTGTGCCATGGCGACACTCATGCGTTCCAAAGCAAAGGACATGGCAAACACCATGCCGACGGTCACCAGCATCAAAACCAGCATCAGCGGACCATGATACAAGGTCGCACCAAAACTGGTCAGGCCTTCAGGACCGACTGCAGCGTTATAGGTCGCATAGGCAACACCAGCCGTCAGAGCGAGGCCGCCCGCCATATAATTATAGACCCGCAGCATATAGGCCCTGAGACCCTGATCGATGCCAACGCCAGCACCGGTCGTGCTTTGGGGGAAATTACGATAATCAGACATTCTGTCCTCCTTGGACTTTACCTCCGGAATATGGGGTGGGCACCTGCTCTCGTCAAGGCAATAGCAGCCGTTTTTTGGCGATCTCGTTCATCGCTTTAGCCAGAACAAAATCTAGCTCCGTCAAACCCTTGGCGGAATGAGTGGTTAACGTGACCGACACTTTGCGCCACACATTGGTCCATTCCGGATGATGGTCCAACTTTTCAGCCACAAGTGCCGCCTCCGCCATGAAACCAAAGGCTTCAGCAAAGCCCGAAAAAACGAAGTTCCTGAAGATCGAATGTCCATCCGGCGAGAAACCCCAGCCGGGAACATCTTCAAGCTTGGTCAGAATTTCAGCCTTGTTTAGCTTTTCCCTCACGCGCCCACCAAATCATAGGCTTCTTCGACGGCATAAGGCCCGCCGCCCCGCATGGGCCGCGACGAGAACAAGACAAACCGGTCAACCTGAAAGGTTTGAGAACGATAAAGCGCGTGGGATTCAATGAAATTGCGGAGCGCCACAGGATCAGGATCGCGCAACCTGGCCAATGTCACATGGGGCACGAATTTCCGTCCCTCGGCCTCAAGCCCCACCTCCTGGCAAATCCGCTCCTGGGCCTGTTGCAGGCGCCTGAGTTCGGCACTTTCGCTGACATGGGCAATGATGGCATGGGGCTTGTTGCCGCCAAAAACGCCGATGCCGCGAAGCGACAGCGTGAAAGGCCGCATTTCCATCCGGTCCAGAACCAGAGCCAGATCCCGCCCCAGCGCGTGGTCGATGTCGCCAATGAATCTGAGGGTGATATGGAACGACTCCCGGTCAATCCACCTGGCCCCCATAATTCCGCCCTGCATGAAGTTGAGATCAAAGGACACATCAGGGGGAAGTTCAATTCCTGTGAACAAGCGCAGCATGGCAGCCCTCCTTCGTGTCGTGATTCGGTAGTCTATAGAAGCCGTGAATTATGGCAACTTGGATAAGAGCGCCTCGACGTCTGGCAAGAGCTTGGCAACGATCACCGCCAGCCCCTTTTCATTGGGATGGATGCCATCTTCCTGATTGAGATCGGTCTGGGCGGCCACGCCGTCGAGATAGAAGGGATAAAGCAACGCGCCATAATCGGCACTGAGTTTTGGATAGATGGCATCGAACTTCGCCACATAATCAGGCCCCAGATTAGGTGGCGCTTTCATGCCCAGAATGAGAACTGGAAGGTTTTTAGCTTTGAGCTTATCCATGATCTGCCGCAGCGCCTGATCGGCCTGTGCCGGGTCAAGCCCGCGCAGAGCATCATTGGCCCCCAGCTCAAGGATGACGCCTTTGACATCATCGGTGAGCGCCCAATCGAGGCGGGCTGCTGCCTGCGTCGCAATGTCGCCGGAAACCCCGGCATTGATGATCGAGACATCCTGCCCTTTTGCCTTGAGTGCTTCCTGCAATTTGTCAGGCAGGCTTTGCCCCGGCGGCAGGCCGTAGCCTGCGGTCAGGCTGTCACCCAGTGCCAAAATCACCTTTGGCGCAGCCTGCACCGGCCCGGCCAACAGCAAAATCATCACGGTAAATGTGGAAACAACGCGCATTGCTCCTATATCAGGGGGATATTCCGTCAAAACAAGCCCGAAAGCCTCAATGCTAAAATCCTCCCCCAGCGACATTGTCCTGAACGATGTTCACCTCACGCTCAAAGCCCAAGGCGGCCCGGTGAACATTCTGCGCGGTGTTTCCCTTGAAGGAAAATCAGGCGAAGCCATTGCCATCATCGGCCCTTCAGGATCCGGCAAGACGTCGCTATTGATGGTAGTGGCCGGCTTGGAGCCTGCAACATCGGGAGAGGTGCGGATCGCCCAACAGGATCTGGGGGGCATGAACGAAACTGCCCTGTCGCGTTTCCGGCGCGACAATATCGGGATCATTTTTCAATCCTTCCATTTGATCCCCACTTTGACCGCACGTGAAAATGTAGCCGTACCCCTCGAGTTTCGCGGTGTGAAAGATGCTTTTCCACGTGCTGAAGCTGCACTGGCCCGCGTCGGCCTCGCCCACCGCTTTGACCATTATCCGGGCCAGCTCTCGGGCGGTGAACAACAGCGTGTGGCCATCGCCCGAGCCGTGGCGGCGGGGGCTAAGATTTTGCTCGCGGATGAACCCACTGGGAATCTTGACCAGGAAACCGGCACCAAGATCATCGACCTCCTCTTTGAACTCAAAGCCAAGGAAGGTGCGACCTTACTTCTTGTCACCCATGACAAAACCCTGGCCTCGCGCTGCGACCGCATTCTCAATGTGCGTGATGGTCTGATCCTCGAGCAGGCCACAACCGCATGAGATTGTGGTTCACGTTTGCAGTCCGAAACTTGAGATCGGGCCTCAAGGGATTCTGGATTCTCCTCTCCTGTCTCACGCTAGGCGTGGCGGCACTCGCTATCATCGGTTCACTCTCTTCAGGCCTGCGCCGCGGCCTTGATGAACAAGGCCAGCAACTTCTGGGCGGCGACATTGAATTTGCCTTGGTGCAGCGCGAGGCAACACCCATTGAAAAAGAATGGCTGGCCAAGCAGGGCACACTTTCACAAACCACAACACTGCGCGCCATGGCGCAAAGTGTGACTGACACAGCCCTTGTTGAAATCAAGGCGGTTGATGGCAACTATCCGCTCTACGGCACTCTGCAAACCGCGCCGCAAACTCCTGACACATTCAAAAACATCAACGGAATCTTCGGTGCCGCAGTCGATGAAGCCCTCTTGTCGCGGCTTGGTATAAAACTGGGCGACTCGATCAAACTCGGCACGGCTTCCATCGAGATCAGGGCGACCATCGCAACCGAGCCCGACAAGATTGCGGGTGGCATTTCTTTCGGGCCGCGCGTGATGCTGTCACCAGAAGCACTCGCCACAACCGGACTGGTGCAGCCGGGAAGCCTCATCACCTATGCATACCGCGCCAAGCTGCCCCAACCTGCAACACTGGCTAACGGGCAAGACCTCGAAAAACGTGCAAGCGAAAAATTTCCCGATGCCGGATGGCGCGTGCGCACGACGGACAAGGCTGCCCAAGGCGCTGATGAATTCATCTCGAGGCTTGGTTATTTCATGACGCTCGTGTCTGTCGCGGCTCTCGTAGTCGCTGGCACGGGCATTGCCAATGCAACACGAGCCTTTGTTGAGCGTCGCCGCGAACAGATCGCTACTTTGAATTGCCTCGGTATTGAATCAAGACATGTGATTGCCATTAGCCTGATTGAAATTATGCTGGTGAGCCTGCTTGGCGTGGTGATTGCGCTTTGCATCGGCGCGGCCTCGCCCTGGATTGTGAAATCACTGTTCGGGACTTTGTTGCCCTTGCCACTGGTGACAGGCCTTGATGTGAAACCTTTAGGCTTGGCTGCTGTCTTGGGGCTGCTCATCACCGCAGCCTTTGCGCTCTGGCCCTTGGGCAGCATTTCAAAAATCAAAGGGGCAAGCCTGTTTCGTTCGCAAGGTCTCGACGAGAGCGGCTTGCCCGCGCGCGGCATCATGCTGGTGAGCCTCGGCCTTCTGGTCATTGCGGCAGGAATCGTGATGTTGGCCTTTGATGACCCTTACGTCACTGCCTCTTATCTGGCGGGGCTTATTTTAAGCTTTGCTGTGCTTTCGGGCTTGGCTCGTGGTGTTGTCATGCTGGTACGCCGCCTGCCCCGCCCGAAAAACATGTTGCTGCGCCATGCCTTGGCCAATCTCGCGCGCCCGGGCAGTACGGCGATTTCAGTCATAATGGCGTTGGGATTGGGCTTGGCCTTGTTTGTGACCTTGGCCCTGACCGACAAAATCATTTCAACCGAATTGCGCTCGGGCCTTCCCGAAAAAGCCCCGGCCTTCTTTTTTCTCGATGTGCAAAACCCCGATCTGCAAAATTTCGAAACAGTACTGAAAGCTCAGACCGGGATTGTCGACATGTCGAATTCCCCGATGCTGCGTGGCCGGATCACCAAGATCAAAGGTGTTGCTGCGGAAGCCTATAAAACCACGGCCGATACGGCCTGGGTACTGAAGGGTGATCGCGGTATCACCTATTCTGATGAACTGCCCAAGGGTTCAACATTGGTCGAAGGCCAATGGTGGTCCAAGGATTATGCAGGGCCAGCCTTGGTGTCGATGACCGAAGACATTGCCAAGGGCCTCGATTTGAAATTGGGAGATCATATCACCGTCAATGTGTTGGGCCGCGAAGTTGAGGCAGAGATCGCCTCGACGCGAAAAGTGAACTGGAAAAGTCTCGGCATTAATTTTGTGTTGGTCTTCACACCCAACACTTTGGTCAATGCGCCTCACGCCCATATTGTCACAGCGGGCATGTCGGGCGGCGATGAAGGCGCTGTCTTGAAGAATATTGCAAAGACCTTTCCCTCAATCACGGGAATTCGGGTGAAAGATGCTCTCGATACTGTGAGCACGCTGCTCGGCAAAATGCTGGTCGCGGTGCGCGGCGCCAATGTCGTCTCGCTGCTGACGGGCGTTCTGGTTCTGGCTGGAGCATTGGCCGCGGGTCTTTCGACGCGGAGCTATGAGGTGGTCGTGCTCAAAACCTATGGCGCAAGTCGCGCCCAGCTGCTGTGGGGCTTTGTTCTGGAATATGGCTTGCTCGGACTTCTGGCCGCAGGCTTTGGTATCATCACCGGCACGGCAGCCGCCTGGGGGTTGGCGCGCTTTGTTTTGGAAATGCCTTTCCAGTTTTCGTTTGTACTGGCTTTTTCAACCGCTGCTGCCGCCATGGTGTTGACCATTCTGGCGGGCCTCACAGTCACCTGGACAGCGCTTTCAGCCAAGCCTTCCTTCTATCTAAGAAATGGCTAAAAGGGCCTCATGGTCATTCTCAATCGTATTTACACAAGAACCGGCGACAAGGGCGAAACCGCATTAGGCACGGGCGAGCGCCTGTCCAAGGCCCACCTACGCATTGCCGCCTATGGCACCGTCGATGAAACCAATGCCGTTCTGGGCGTCACCCGCCTTCACACCACCGACGCGTCATTGGCCAAGCTCGATGCCATGCTGGCCCGCATCCAGAATGAACTATTTGATCTCGGTGCCGATCTCTGCGTGCCCGACCGCGGCCAGAAGCTTGAGTTTGAGCCTTTGCGCATCCTGCCCAAACAATATGAGCGACTCGAATCAGAAATAGATGAATTGAATGGCGAGCTTCAGCCCTTGCGCTCCTTCGTGCTTCCGGGAGGTCATGCTGCCGCCGCTCATCTTCACATCGCCCGAACTGTGTGCCGTCGCGCGGAACGCCTGATTGTTGAACTCGCCGCTCTCGCCGATGAGCGGGTGAGCGAAGGTGCCATCGCCTATATCAATCGCCTTTCAGATTTCTTCTTCGTCGCCAGCCGCTGGGCAAACCATGTCTCAAGCAAAGGCGACATTCTCTGGGTGCCAGGGAAAACCCGCTAGATGCTTGCCGCTTTGCTGGCGGGCCTCGCCTTGGGCGGCAGCCTCATCGTGGCCATTGGCGCGCAAAATGCCTTTGTGATTCGGCAAGGCGTCTTGAATTCCCATGTCTTCTGGATCTGTCTGTTTTGTGCCGCTAGCGATGCCATCCTGATTTGGGGCGGTACTTATGGCCTCGGTGTCATGCTGCACAGCTTGCCCTGGCTGGTGCCCGTGATGACCTTTGGCGGGGCCGCTTTTCTGCTCTGGTATGCCGTCAAGGCTTTCGGACGAGCGCTCACCCCCATAGTCCTCAGCGAAGACAGCAACACCACAACAAGCCTCACCGTCGCACTGGCCACCTGTGCGGCATTCACCTGGGCCAACCCCCACGTCTATCTTGATACTGTTATTCTGGTCGGCTCCATCGCCAATGCCAGGGCTTTGGGAGAACAGGCCCCCTTTGCCTTGGGCGCAACACTGGCTTCTTTCATCTGGTTTTTTGCCATCGGCTATGGCGCCAAGGCGTTGCGTAGGCCCCTGTCAAAGCCTATCGTCTGGCGGGCAATTGATGCGACAATCGCAATTGTGATGTTCTGGCTCGCAGTCAAACTGGTGCTTGGCTATGTTTATCCCGCTGCATGACGACACGCCGCTTCGCCTGATCCGCTTCCAGTTTGTGACGCTGGCCATCATCGTTTTGAATATCGCGGTGTTTCTATGGACCGGCGCTTTCACCAGCGAGGCGTTTCTCGCCAATGTCAGTTCTGGCTTTGGCCTCACGCCAACGAGTTTTCTGTCCTTTGTCCATGCGGCTCCTGAAGGAGGTGCGGTCATTGCCCCCGCAACGCTGATTACCTCCATGTTCATCCATGCAAGCTGGATTCATCTCATTGGCAATATGCTGTTTCTGTGGGTCTTTGCCGACAATATCGAAGATGTTTATGGCTATCTCGGATTTGCAATATTTTATCTGCTCGCAGGCATCTCCGGCGGCCTCCTTCACGTGATAATGATGCCCCACTCTGTCCAGCCCCTCATTGGCGCCTCAGGGGCCGTGTCCGGAGTATTGGCCGCCTATGTGGTTCTGTTTCCCAAGGCGCGAGTTTGGATTTTGCTGTTCATGCGTATTCCTGTGCCACTGCCCGCGATCTGGGTGCTGGGCGGCTGGTTTCTGCTGCAGGTCTTCAATCTGGCCGCCAGCCAACCGGGCCAGGACATCGCCTGGTGGGACCATATTGGCGGTTTTGCCTTCGGATTGATTTTGACCTTTTTTTTGCAAGACAAACTCCGCGGCCGGACAGCTCGTCGCATTTGACCTAAGGGTGCCGGAACCGGAATTGACTTGAAAAGCTCCCATCACTAGGGTCCGGCCAAATTTTAAGAATGAGGTCGAAATGAAGGTCATTGTCGCGGTCAAGCGCGTGGTGGACTATAACGTGAAAATCCGCGTCAAGGCGGATGGGTCAGGCGTTGAGCTTGCCAACGTCAAGATGTCGATGAACCCATTTGACGAAATCGGTGTCGAAGAAGCCATTCGCCTCAAGGAAAAAGGCCTGGCCACCGAGATCGTGGTGGTGTCGATTGGTCCAGCTCAAGCTCAGGAAACCTTGCGGACTGCCTTGGCCATGGGTGCCGACCGCGCCATCCTCGTCAAGAATGATGAGTATGTTGAACCGCTGGGTGTGGCAAAGATTCTCAAAGGCATTGTTGAGGCAGAAAAGCCTGATCTGGTAATTCTTGGCAAACAGGCCATTGATGATGATTGCAACCAGACTGGCCAAATGCTTTCAGCCCTCCTGGGCTGGGCCCAAGCCACGGCCTGTTCGAAGTTTGAACCTGCAGGCAGCGAAGCCACCATCACCCGCGAAATCGATGGTGGCCTGCAGACACTCAAAGTGAAGATGCCGCTCGTCATCACGACGGACTTGCGCCTTAATCAACCGCGCTATGCGTCATTGCCCAACATCATGAAGGCCAAGAAGAAGCCTTTGGATGAAAAGACTCCGGCTGATTATGGCGCAGATGTGAAACCGCGCCTCAAGCTCATCAAGACTGAAGAGCCACCCAAGCGCTTGGCTGGCATCAAAGTGAAATCCGTCGCTGAACTTGTCGGCGCCCTCAAAACAGCAGGAGTGATCTGACCATGGCTGTTCTTCTCATTGCCGAACACGACAACAAATCCTTGAAGGACGCAACCCACAAGGCCCTGACCGCTGCAGCCCAAATTGGTGCTGACATTCATGTTCTGGTGGCGGGAAACAATGCCGGAGCTACCGCAGCCCAAGCTGCAAAGCTCACCGGCGTTAAAAAAGTTTTGCATGTGGAATCACCAGCGCTGGAACGCCCGCTCGCTGAACCCATGGCCGCCACCATCGTGGCGCTGGCCGGTGCCTATGAGCACATCGTTGCAGCAGCAACCACCAACGGCAAGAACTACATGCCGCGCGTGGCAGCGCTTCTGGATGTCATGCAGATCTCGGATATTTCCGAAGTGAAATCCGCTGATACATTTGTCCGCCTTATCTACGCAGGCAATGCTGTGCAGACCGTACAGTCAACCGACGCCAAGAAGATCATCACCGTGCGCACGGCATCCTTTGAGGCAGCTGGCGAAACAGGTTCCGCAACTGTTGAAAAAGCCAATGCCGCTGCAGACCCTGCGCTCTCGTCTTACGTCAGCGAAAATCTCACCCAGTCGGATCGTCCAGAATTGACCTCGGCCAAGATCATTGTCTCAGGCGGTCGCGGCATGCAGTCCGGCGAGAATTTTGCCATGCTGGAAAAAGTGGCGAAGAAACTCAACGCCGCAGTCGGGGCCTCGCGTGCCGCTGTCGATGCAGGCTATGTCCCCAACGACTATCAGGTGGGCCAGACCGGCAAGGTCGTCGCCCCTGATCTTTATATTGCGGTAGGCATTTCCGGTGCCATCCAGCATCTGGCGGGCATGAAGGATTCCAAGACCATCGTGGCCATCAACAAGGACGAAGAGGCTCCAATCTTCCAGGTGGCAGACTATGGCTTGGTCGCTGATCTCTTCACAGCCGTCCCGGAACTTGAGGCCGAATTGGGCAAAATCGGGCGTTAAACCCCGATCTCGCACTTGCGAAATGTTCTTGCCGCGCCACAACATGCGTATTAGGCTTGGACTTTCTCAAGGCGACATTCGGACATGAAGATTTCTACTGTTGGCGTGATCGGTGCCGGGCAAATGGGCTGCGGCATTGCGCAAGTCTGCGCCGCGGCTGGCTATAACGTGCTGCTCAACGACATGACGCCAGAGCGCGTCACGACCGGCCTTGCCACCATTGAAGCTAATCTTGGGCGTCGCGTGAAATCCTGTAAGACCACGGAAGCAGCCAAGGCCGAAACTTTCGCCCGCATCAAAGCCGCACCGGATTTGGCGCAGTTCGCGATCTGCGATCTTGTGATTGAATCAGCTACGGAAAAAGAAGGCGTAAAACGCCAGATTTTCGAGGCTGTGGCACCATATCTGAAACCAGACTGCATCGTCAGCACCAACACCTCGTCAATTTCCATCACAAGGCTTGCCGCCACCACGGGAAAGCCCGAACGTTTCATGGGTGTTCATTTCATGAACCCTGTTCCGGTGATGGAGCTGGTCGAATTGATCCGCGGCATCGCCACCGACGAGACCGTGTTCAAGACCATCAAGGAATTTGCCGGCACGCTGGGTAAGACAGTCGCTGTCTCCGAAGATTTCCCGGCCTTCATCGTCAACCGCATTTTGCTGCCGATGATCAATGAGTCAATCTACACGCTGTACGAAGGTGTTGGCGGCGTTGAGGCCATCGACACGGCCATGAAGCTCGGCGCCCATCACCCCATGGGGCCACTGGAATTGGCCGACTTCATCGGCCTCGACACCTGCCTCTCGATCATGCAGGTGCTGCACGAAGGCCTGTCGGATTCGAAATATCGCCCCTGCCCGCTACTAGTCAAATATGTGGAAGCTGGTTGGCTTGGGCGAAAAGTGAAACGCGGCTTTTATGATTACCGCGGCGAAAAGCCTATTCCCACGCGTTAGCTATTTGGCCTCTAGAGCCGACTTAATGATAGCTTTGGACTCATCTGAATCCCACGGTGCAGGGCCCAACAGCCGCCCTATTTCCTTTCCGTTGCGGTCGATTAGCAAGGTTGTAGGTAGACCCACAGACTGAACCGCCTCCAAAGCCGTTGCCTTGGGATCAACATAAAGCGCCAAGGCATCAGCCTTCGCATCCTTCAAAAACGCGGCCGAAGCGTCCGCCCCCTTCAAATCCTCGCTGAGGGCAACAACCTCGAAATCAGCAGAACCCAACTCCTTCTGCAATTGGGCAAGTTCCGGCATTTCCTTGCGGCACGGCGCACACCAGGTGGCCCACAGGTTCAAAAGGACAACTTTCCCCTTCCAATGGGAGAGATCAAGAGTGGCGCCTGAACCATCTGCAAAGGAGAAAGCAGCAATATCTTTGGGTGCGGGATGCTTGATAAATGCTGCCATGGTGGCCGCATTTGCGGCGACGGGTTGATCAGGCACCTTGCGCATGCCATTCATAAACCAGTAAATGCCAAAACCGGCCACGAGAACGACCAGAGCAGAAGCAAGGGGTTTCAGTTTCATGAGTTCACTTTCGGGTCGGAAGAAGGATTTTTGATGACCAATAAGATGTGGGGCGGGCGGTTTGCGCAAGGCCCTGATGCCATAATGGCTGAAATAAATGCATCAATTGATTTTGATCGCAGGTTGTTCGCGCAGGACATTGCAGGATCGAAGGCCCATGCCACCATGCTGGCCAAGCAAGGCATTATCTCCAAATCCGACGCTGCTGCCATTGCCAAGGGTCTCGATCAGATCAAGCTTGAAATTGAAACGGGGAAGTTCAAGTTCTCAGCAGCACTCGAAGACATTCATCTCAATGTCGAAAGCCGTCTAAAGGAATTGATCGGCGATGCGGCGGGTAGGCTTCACACCGGACGCTCGCGCAATGACCAGGCCGTGACAGACATGCGTCTCTATGTCAGGGATTGTATCGATGCGCTGGATTTGGCCTTAGCCGATCTGCAACTGGCCCTGGCGCAAAAGGCCGATGCCCATGCCGCAACCTTGATGCCGGGCTTCACCCATTTGCAATCGGCCCAGCCTGTCACTTTCGGCCATCACATGCTGGCCTATGTCGAGATGTTGGCGCGTGACCGCGGGCGGTTGGCCGATGCCAGGGCCCGCGTGAACCAAAATGCCTTAGGCGCAGCAGCTCTGGCTGGCACATCCTATCCGATCGACCGGAACATGACGTCGAAGGCTCTGGGATTCTCTGGTCCGATGCGTAACTCCATGGATGCAGTATCGGCCCGCGACTATATTCTCGAGGTGCTATCTGCCTGCACCATTTCATCGATCCATCTTTCAAGGTTGGCCGAAGAAATCGTCATTTGGTGTTCCTCGCAGTTTCGCTTTGTGAAACTCAGCGACAAATTCACCACCGGCTCTTCGATCATGCCACAAAAGCGTAATCCCGACGCGGCCGAACTGATCCGCGCCAAACCCGGCAGAATCCTCGGGGCCTTCACGGCACTCGCCATGGTCATGAAAGGCCTGCCCATGGCCTATGCCAAGGACATGCAGGAAGACAAGGAACTGACCTTTGATGCCCTTGATAGTTTTGCTTTGGTTATTGCCGCCATGGCGGGGATGGTCCGCGATATGGAGCCGCAAGTCAAAACCCTGAAAGCCGCTGCAAATGCCGATTACTCCACCGCGACCGATCTCGCCGATTGGCTGGTACAGAAATTGGGCTTGCCGTTCCGCGACGCCCATCATGTGACGGGGCGTATTGTGGCATTGGCGGAAAAAAACAATGTTCTGCTGCAAGACCTGTCATTGGCTGATATGCAATCTGTCCATAAGGCCATAACCTCCGACCTGTTCAAAGTGTTGACGGTTGAAGCGTCCGTTGCGGCGCGTAAAAGTCTAGGTGGGACAGCACCCGCCAATGTGAAGCGCGAGGCAAAGAGATGGTTGAAGACTTTAGGAAAGTGAAAATTATGATGCATCACCTCACTCGGTTTCTCGCCGCAGCGCTTGTGCTCTCGGCCTTGTCAGCCTGCGGCGTGCGCGGCGACCCGGTTGCACCCTCGGTGGCCAAGAAGCAATCGACCACGCAGAATTAAAGGTCCACGAATCCCATGCATCACTTCGACTACAAGAACGGCACGCTTCATGCCGAAGACGTGAATCTGGCTGAGCTTGCCGACGAGGTGGGAACCCCCTTCTATTGCTATTCGACAGCTACACTGGAACGTCATGTCAGAGTGATTGGTGAGGCCTTCAAAGGCATCGACCATCTTTTGTGCTATGCCATGAAGGCCAATTCCAACCAGGCCGTGCTGAAGACCATTGCGGCCTTGGGCGCGGGCATGGATGTGGTCTCGGAAGGCGAATTGCGCCGCGCACTCGCCGCTGGTGTACCAGCCCGCAAGGTGGTTTTTTCAGGAGTCGGTAAAACCGCCAAAGAAATGGCCTTTGCATTGCGCGAAGGTATCGCCTGTTTCAACGTCGAATCCGAACCGGAACTTGAACTTCTCTCGGACGTGGCTGCACGCGTGGGCCAGCGCGCTCAAGTCTCGATCCGCGTCAATCCCGATGTTGATGCCAAGACCCATGCCAAGATCACCACGGGCAAGGCTGATAATAAATTTGGTGTGAGTTATTTGCGGGCGTCTGAAGTCTATGCCCGCGCCGCAGCCCTACCCCATATTGATGTCGCCGGTGTTGATATGCATATCGGCAGCCAGATCACTGAGTTGGCACCCTTTGAACAGGCTTTCAAATTGATGGCCGAGCTTGTCACCAAGCTGAAAGCCGAAGGCCACAACATTCGTCATTTGGATTTGGGCGGCGGCCTCGGCGTGCCTTACCGCGGCGACAATGACGTGCCACCGCACCCTGATGAATATGCCGCGATGGTGAAGCGCACTTTGGGACACCTCAATCTGAAATATGTCATGGAGCCCGGCCGCATGATTGTCGGCAACGCTGGCATATTGGTGACGCGCGTTGTCTATATCAAGGAAGCCAAGGACAAGACCTTTGTCATTCAGGACGGCGCGATGAATGACCTGATCCGTCCGACCCTCTATGATGCCTATCACGAAATCATACCAGTCGATGAGCAGCGCAAGGCAAAGTTGACTGACGTCGATGTGGTAGGCCCGGTCTGTGAATCAGGTGATTATTTTGCCAAGTCGCGTCGCATGGCTGCATTGGAGCCCGGAGACCTGATGGCAGTGATGACCGCCGGGGCCTATGGTGCCGTGCAGTCAGGCACCTACAATACCAGGCCTCTGGTCCCTGAGGTTTTGGTGAATGGCCGTCAATGGGCGATCATTCGCGCCCGCCAGACTTACGAAGAATTGATCGGGCTCGATAGCCTGGCGCCCTGGCAATCCTAGATGCGGACTAACTTTCGCCGTTGTTTGTGATAGGCTGGGGCAATGTCTGAACTTGATTCAAGCAGCCTGAAACGGAAGATCTTCTGGCAACGCCTTGTGCTGGCCGGTGCCGGGTTTTGGACGGCCTTGCAACCTGCATTGGTGGTTCTGGCCCTTGGCGTGACCGCACTGGCCCTCGACCTCTTCCAGCTTCTGCCCTTGCCCTTCAACGCTGCTGCCTTCGGACTGTTCAGCCTGGTGTTTATATGGTCGCTGCGTGGTGTTTTGAAATTCCGCTGGCCTTCCGCTGCACTTGCGTCGCGCCATCTCGAGCAAGCCAATGGTCTGTTGAACCGCGAAGTTTCCGGCCTGCAGGACGATCTAGTTACCGAACAGAATGATCCGCAAGGCTCAGATCTTTGGCAGATCCATCAGGCAAGGCTGTTGGGTAGCCTCCCAGGCCTTGGCCTCGCATCTCCAAAATCGAACTGGCGTGAACTTGATCCGCTGGCGCTGCGCGTACCCGTGGCTTTAGCACTTGTGGCCAGTCTTTTGCTCGGTCGTGGTGATATTCTGTCAAATTTTCGTAATGCCACAAGTCTGGCAGCGACTGCGTCTCCTCCATCATTGGTTCTTGACGCATGGTTGAAGCCACCTGCCTACACACGAAAGTCGCCCGTGCTCCTCACCTCGAAAGCCGTGGCCCAGAAGCTTGAGCATGATCCGGAAATTCTGGCACCCGAAAACTCAGTGCTGAACATCAGATTGTCTGGAGCGTCAAAGCCCCAAGTGAAGTTGTTTGCGCTCAACAGTGAGGGAACCGCTGCTGAAGCAATTGAGGCCGACAAGTCCGTAGCGGTTAAGTCTGCCGATGGCGTGTCGAGCAATGTGACGCTTGATCGTCCGATGGTCGTGCAGGTGATGGATGGCGACAAGACACTCTCGTCATTCACGTTGGCGGTTGTTCCAGATCAGCCGCCAGTGATTGATTTTGTCACTGATCCCGCAGGCGATGATCGTGGCGCACTCAAGGTTCAATGGAAGGCGTCGGATGACTACGGTGTGAAATCAGTTACGGCTGAAATATCCCTGGCCGACCAGCAAGAGGGCGCGATAGGTTTTGCAGACAATGGTGTGTTTCTCTATGACCCGCCAAATTTCAGCATTTCTATGAAACATCCGGGCGGCACCACTATTGATGAAACGACTGCGCAAGATTTGACCAGTCATCCTTGGGCTGGTCTCTATGTGGAGATGGTTTTGACGGCTGAAGACGCGGCCGGGCACAAGAGTCTGACAGCGCCCCGTAGGTTCAAGCTTCCTGAGCGCGCCTTCTTCAAGCCTTTGGCCCAAGCCTTGGTGGAACAGCGCAAGAAACTTGTGGCAACGCCCGATAATGCTCCAGACGTATCGACAATGATGGACGCCCTGCTCACTTATCCGTCCAGTCTATTTGGTAGAAGCGGCCTTCTGCTCAATCTCACGACCGCCCGCGCTGCACTTGCCAATGCATCCTCGCCTGATGATGTGGTGGCCCAAGTTGCCAATTTGTGGCCGATGATAGTGGCAGTCGAAGATGGCGAAGCTGCTGATGCGCGCGCTGAATTGCGGGACCTCAAGAAACAACTTGAACAGGCTTTGCGAGAGGGTGCTGATCAAAATCGTATCAGCCAGCTCACCGAGCGCATGCGCCGGGCCATGGACAAGCTGGTGAAGCAGTTGAGCAAGGAGGCCCAAAAGCGTGCGGCTGAGGGCGGCAAGCTCCCGCAAGGCAAAAGCATTTCACCCAAAGATCTGCAAAAAATGCTGGATGCCATTGAGCAATTGTCGAAGGGCGGAGCCAAGGACAAGGCTGAAGAACTTCTGTCGCAACTGGACAAATTGTTGCAGAATCTCCAACCGGGCAGCGGCCAGCAGGCCGATGGTGGCAGTGAAGCCCAGGACCAACTTGATGCTTTGTCGGGCTTGATGAAGAAGCAACAGCAGCTGATGGATGAGACGCAACGCCTGGGCGATGGCGGCAAGGAGCCCGGCGATCAATCAACCTCTCCCGGTGACGAAGGTAACAGCGGCGGCGGGTCCAAACTGGGCGAACGGCAGGGAGCATTGAAGGACCTGCTCGACAGCTTGCAACAGCAGATGGACAAGGATGCTGAGGGCAATTTGGGTGACGCCGGAAAGAGCATGGGAGATGCTCAAAATTCACTGAAGGAAGGCGACAAAGGCCAAGCCCTGAAGCAGCAGGGCGACGCCATGCGACAGTTGCGTGAGGGTGCGGCTAAGCTCAGCAAAAAGCTGGCCGAACAAGGGCAGGGGCAAACTGGTCAGCAAAGCCACGACGGCCAGGCCAGTGGTGATCAGGATGATCCCTTGGGGCGGCCCACAGCGACCCGCCACCCCGGTGACGCGCCCGACAAGAATCTCATTCCGTCTGAATTGGCCATGCAGCGGGCCCGTGAGATTCTGGAAGAATTACGCAACCGCGCCGGAGACCAGGCTTTGAGTGCCGAAGACCGGGCCTATATCGAAAGACTGCTCAAAGGACTTTACTGACCTCAGTCTTTGACGACATGGCCCACAAAGGGTAACTCGCGGAATTGGTGCGCCATGTCCATGCCATAGCCCACGACGAAAAGATCAGGACAATCAAAGCCACAGAAATCAGCCTTGATGCTGGCTGCCAAATGGCCAGGTTTGAACAGAAGTACAACCGAGCGCACCGATTTTGCTCCACGCGCGGTCAGCAGGTCTTTGGCATAAGCAAGGGTGCGGCCAGATTCGAGGATATCATCGACCAGCAAGACATCGCGACCTTTGACCTGAGATTCAATGTCACGAAGGACGTCGACTACACCCGATGAAACCTTGGCCTGTCGGTAGGACGCCAGAATCATGAAATCAACCTCCGGCGACAAGCCGGCATGATGCATGGCGCGAATGAGATCAGCGGCGAAAATGAAGCTGCCCTTGAGAACGGGCACCACAAGCAACTGTTCTGGCTTGGTGACAGCAATTTCTGCAGCCAGGCTCTTATTGCGTTCGGCGATTTGATCTTCGGTAAAAAGGACATCAATGCGATGTCCATCAATTTTGATTGAGCTCATGGGGTGGGATTTGAGCCGATTTCATCTGCATGTGCAAAGCGAATCTGCAGGTTTTTGGCAAGTTCTGGCGGGGCAGAAACGCGGGTCACGAAGCTCGTTGTTTCACCAGGCCGCAGGGGCCGTGCCGCCGTGTCCAGTGTCCAAGAATAGAGCTCCTGGGAGGCATCTCCCAGCAGTGCAAAGCGCAACCACGGAATTTTCCGTACGGAATTGGTGGGATTGCTGACCTCGCCCTTGATCATCAGAACATGAGCACCATCAATGATCTTGTTTTCCTGAGCGATACGGCGAATATCGAGCCCATAGAGATTAACCACCACGCCAAGCTTGTCATAAGCCTTGATGGTGATGGGGGCCACGCCAACTACTGTCTCAGGCATGAAGGCTGCCGTTGCGAGCGGGACGAGGCACAGGAATCCGAGACTGGCCCAGGCCGAGAGTTTCTTGAAGCGGGCCAATTTTCTGGCGGCGAACTTTTCCTTGGCGATTTTTGCCGCTTCTACCAGTCTTTGCACATCAAGTTCAGGCTCGCGGGCATGATCGATGACCTGCGGCAACGTATTATATTCGATGTCAACGATTTCCATGGCTGGCAGTTCTTTCCAGCGATGGCCACAGGCGCTGCAGCTGATCTGCAAGGGTCTGTCTGACCTCACGGGGTCCATATCATAGCGCTTGGCGCAGGATGGGCAGGAAACGATCATGTCAAAGCCTAACGCCATTCACGGTTAAGGTGCGGTTAAGGGCAAAGCGGTTTAAAGGGTGGAGTAGGATTTGGATCGTGATCGAGCTTGATGCTGTTAAACTTTTCTACGGCCATGGGCCGGAGGTGTTGAAGGATGTGACTTGCACGATAGGTCAGGGGGAGATGCGCTTTCTCACAGGCCCGTCGGGGGCAGGAAAGTCTTCGCTTTTGCGCATTCTTTTTTTGGCCTTGCGGCCCACCGCTGGCCATTTCAGGCTTTTCGGGAGTGATACTGGAAAGTTGACTGAGCGGGCCGTGCCGGGCTTGCGACGCAAGATGGGTGTGGTGTTCCAGGATTTCCGCTTGCTCTCCCATCTGACGGTTTTTGACAATGTGGCTTTGCCCATGCGGGTCGCCGGGCATTCTGAATCGAAATATCGTTTGGATGTTGAGGAGTTGCTTGACTGGGTCGGGTTGAAATCCAGGTTGGCGGACTACCCGGACACGCTGTCGGGTGGAGAAAAGCAGCGTGTCGCGATTGCAAGGGCTGTCGTGGCAAAGCCCCAACTGCTGCTGGCTGATGAGCCGACGGGAAGCGTGGACACTCAGATGGCCAAGCGCTTGATACGTCTGTTTGAAGAGCTGAACAAGCTGGGCACGACGATCCTGCTGGCCACCCATGACGAAAAGCTGATTGCTCGGGCGAGGCTCCCTGTCTTTCGCCTTGATTCAGGCGTCCTCAGGGTAGATCCATGAGAGAGCAGCGCGCCCCGATCATCAGTCCCCGCTCCGCGTCTTTGCTCAGCCTTGGGGTGACCATGACCGTGATGTGCTATTTGGCCTGTCTTGCTGTGGCCGGGCTCTTGTTGATCAACCGGGCAGTTGAAAATTGGGACAAGGGCCTCTCCCGGGAGGTCACTGTTCAAGTTCAGCAGCTGAGTGCGATTGATATCGAGGATGAATTGAAGAAGGCGACAGCAATTCTTCAGCAGACAAGTGGGGTTTTGAAGGTGGAAGTTCTGGACCGCGCCCAGGGCCTGAGACTACTCGAACCGTGGCTTGGAAAATCGGGCCTTGAGGATTTGCCGATCCCGCGCCTCATCCGAGTAACCATTGATGAGGCAGCACCTCCTGATTATCAGGCCTTGCAGGGAGAGCTCGAGTCCAAAGTAAAGGGCGTGGCTCTCGATACGCATGGCCGCTGGCGCGATGAACTGGCACGGGCCGGGGCTAAAATGTCAGCCTTGGCGATTGCCATTCTCGTGCTGATTTCCGTGGCATCTATGACCTTGGCCGCGTTTGGCGCGCGGGCCGCCTTGGAAACCAATCGCGAAGTCGTCGAGGTGCTGCGGTTGGTGGGTGCCGAAAATCGTTTCATCGCAGGTGAGATCAATCGGCGGTTCCTGGCACTGGGCCTTGTGGCAGGTTCTTTGGGATGCATAATTGCTGTCTTGTGTCTTTTGGTCTTGGGATGGTCGGGACAAATTTCGACAGGTCCTTTGACCAATGGCACTACGACGATGCTCTATTCCGTTTCTAACTTCGGATGGCAGACACTGGCTTATTTACTTTTGGTGCCACTCTTGTCGGCGATTTTTGTGGCAGGCGCCGCGCGTGTGACTTTGATGCGTTTGTTGGAAAGTTCCTGATGCTTTTGCTTCGCTCTGCAGTTTTTAATGTTCTTTTCTACCTGATCTTGGCGCTCATGTTGGTGCTCGGCTCATGGCTTTTGCTGTGCCCGAGGATTTGGGCGATTAGGGCTCTGCAACTTTGGGGATCGATTTCCATCTGGCTGCTGCGCGTCGTGTGCGGAACCAGGATGGAGGTGAGGGGCCGGGAACACATCCCACAGGGGCGGAGTTTGGTCGCGGGCAAACATCAGTCGTTCTGGGAAACCTTCGCCATTTTGCCGCTTCTCAATGATCCCTGTATGGTCTTGAAGCGCGAACTGACTTTCATTCCCTTCTTCGGCTGGTTTTGCCTGAAGTTCAAAATGATTGCCGTCGAACGTTCAGCCGGAAGTCAGGCCCTGCGCCAGCTTTTGGTCCGGGGAAAGGAAGAAATCGCCCGGGGCCGCGACATCGTGATCATGCCGGAGGGAACGAGGCGCGATCCCCATGCCCCACCCGATTATAAGCCCGGCGTTGCTGCACTCTATACGGGCCTTGGAGTTCCATGTGTTCCATTTGGTCTGAATTCCGGCGTGTTCTGGCCCCGGCACAGTTTCCTCCGTTACCCGGGCACAATCGTCATTGAATTTGGCCCAGCCATCCCCTCAAACCTGACGCGTAAGGAATTCCAGACAGTGCTTCAGGCCAGTGTCGAAAATATTTCTCAGCGATTATTGATCGAAACTGAAAAAAGAACTTGAACATTACAAGAACATGTTCTATATATGTTCCATGCAGATTCAAGGTTCACCATTCAGACTTTCCGCCGCCACGGCTGACATGCCGGAGCTTTCCGAACGCTTCTGGTATTGGCAGGGGGCCTCGGGCCGAAAATATATTCATTCGGTCTATGAGCCCGAGAATTGCCCGCCGCTGCCGGGTGCCGTCTATGTCGGGGTTAAGCGACAGGGCTCAATGCGTATTGCTGTCTGTGTCGGCCGGTTTTTACCGCTGTGGGACGCACACAAGGCCATTAATGCGAAATTTTCAGGCTTTGATGAGTTGCATGTGCATTTGCTGGCCAGTGCGTCTGGTGAGGCCGAACAGGTGCGGGCTGACCTTAGTCTCGCCTTGGGTGAAGTTGCGGATTTTGAGCTTGATCCGGGCTTTCGCGAGACGGCACAATCTGTCGCACGCCACTACGCTTGAGAGCTGAGCTTGCTCAGAACGGATTGCAGTTTCTTTTCTTCTATGCCCAGGTTTCTCAATGCGAGAAGCGTGTTCTCAACATAGTTCTTGCTCGTGCCACTTAGGCCGTGGCCTTGCGCCACAAATTTGGCGATGTCGTCAACTTCAAGTTTGCCAGCATATTGCTGATGGGGTTTATTGACCGCATAGGTCAAGGCCGGAACTGTCTCATCCGTATCTCGGATACGAACATGGCGGATGACTTCTCGATAGACTCCAGAAATCAATTCGCGTTTTCTGACATAGGCCAGAACATCGCTCCAGCGCGAATCGGCGATGTGATAGACGACCCCATTACAGGTTCCGCCGCGATCAAGTCCCAAAACCAGGCCAGGTTTTTCAGGTGTGCCGCGATAGTGCTTTGAATAGACACAGAGCGAACGGTGATAGCCCGGCAGTTGCGCCATCGATTTCTCAACAAACTCAAAACCCGGATTCCAGATCAGCGACCCATAGGCAAAAATATGGCGACAACTTTCTGCATCTTCGGCAAGTATCGCATCAGGATGGAAATCTTGGCCCATGTCACTTCTTGATTGGAGTGCGCCCGAAATCCGGCGCTGCCGTATCCTGCCCCGCAGCAACGATCCCGCGCCTCACTTCCCGGGCTCGCGTAAAAAGATTGAACAGTGTTTCGCCATCGCCCCAGCGCACAGCCCGCTGCAACACCGCAAGTTCCTCTGTAAATCGCCCCAGCATCTCAAGAACCGCGTCCTTGTTATTCAAAAACACATCGCGCCACATGGTGGGATCGGAGGCCGCGATGCGCGTGAAATCCCTGAAGCCCGAGGCCGAATATTTAACGACTTCCGAATTCGTCACCTCTTCCAGATCGGCCGCCGTCGCCACCGTGTTATAGGCAATCAGATGCGGCAAATGACTGGTAATGGCGAGGACCAGATCATGGTGCTCACAATCCATGATATCGACATTTGACCCACAAGCCTGCCAGAAGTCCTGCAGCTTTGCCAAAGCAACGGGATCAGTCCCGGGAGGTGGCGTTAAAATGCACCAGCGCCCCTGAAACAATTGGGCAAAGCCTGAACGTGGTCCCGATTGTTCCGTGCCAGCAATGGGATGACCCGGAATAAAATGAACACCCTTGGGAACATGCGGACCACAATCGCGGACAATCGCACCCTTCACTGAACTCACATCGGTGAGAATTGCGCCCGGCTTCAAAAAAGGCCCGATTTCTTCAGTCAAAGCCCCACACGCGCCAATAGGCACGCAGAGGATGACAAGATCAGCACCCACAACCGCATCCTTGGCATGGGCATGGACCTCATCGACCAGACCGATTTCGAGGGCAATTTTCCGTGTCTCTTCGGTTCGTGCGTGACCCGAGATGCGTTTCGCCAAACCTTTCTGGCGAATGACGTGCGCAAGAGAAGACGCAATCAGGCCCAGACCCAAAAGCGCCACTTTTTCAAACTTCTCAGCCACGGCAAAATTCCTTCAAGGCTGCAACAGCAGCGTGATTTCCCTCTTCGCTCCCCACCGAAATTCGCAAACATGAGGGCAGCCCGTAAGCACCCACGGCCCGCACGATGACACCACGCGATTGCAAATGAAGGTCCGCTGCCGCGGCCCGCTCTGCGCTACCGAAATCCACCAGAATGAAATTTGCAACGCTCGGCGTCACAGCAAGTCCCAAGCTGCGAAACTCTGTAGATAGCCACGCCAGCCATTTCGAATTATGCGCAATGGCGCGCGCCATGAAGGCGGTATCTTCCACGGCAGCAACACCTGCCGCAATACCGGGCCCACTCACGTTGAATGGACCTCGAATGCGATTGAGAACATCAGCGACGGCTTGCGGACAATAGGCCCAACCCAGACGTAACCCCGCCAGCCCGTAGATTTTCGAAAACGTCCGCGTCATCACCACATTGGAATTGTCATTCACCAAGGCGATACCAGCCTCATAATCATTGGCCGTCACAAACTCGGCATAGGCCCCATCAAGCACCAGCATGACATGCGACGGCAGTCCCTGATGCAGGCGACGAACCTCCGCATCGGGTAAATAAGTACCAGTCGGATTATTGGGATTTGCCAGAAATACCATTTTGGTCTTGGGCGTCACGCGCGCCAAAATGGCATCAACATCGGCCACATGGTTTTGTTCTGGCGCGACCACCACCGTCGCACCATTGCTGGCAATCACGATCGGGTACACCAGAAAACCATATTGGCTGTAAATCGCTTCGTCGCCCGGCCCTAAATAAGCATGGGCGAGGAGTTGCAAAAGTTCATCTGACCCAGCGCCGCAAATGATGCGCGCGGGATCAAGCCCATGCAAAGTGCCCAGAGCTTGCCGAAGCGCCATGGCACTGCCATTGGGATAAATCGCCAAGCTTGCAGCACCCGCCGTTTGATAAGCGGCAACAGCAGCAGGGCTAGCCCCCAGAGGCTGCTCATTAGACGAGAGCTTGAAGGTCTTGGCCGACTTTGGCCCCGACTTTCCAGGCACATAGGCTGCGATATCCAGAATACCTGCATTGGGCTTGGGCCCTGAGAAATTTTTGTCTGTCATCACTTTCAAATCCTGATGGCAGCCGCATAGCGCCCCGCAACCCGCAAGCCAAGAGCCGCATTTTGCCTTAACAGCGACACCAGCGGGCTTTCATGCTCATCAAGAAATCCGGGCAGGGCGGAAAGCCTGTATTGTCCAACCTTGGCCTGCCACAGCGGCTCGGGCGCAAAATCGCGCGGCAATTTCCCGTTGCTGATGATAAGGGTTTGATCTTCACCCGTAGGTTCAGACGGAGCCTGCCCGAAGATCAACATCTTCGGCACCATATCTTCCGCCAGAACCGGCAAGGCCGCAATCACGCGCGCCTGCCCTGCCATCCCCTCGACAAAAGCATCAACCCAGTTTTGCTCGGTCTCAACCACGCAAATGTCCTTGGGCTCCGCGTTGATTTGCATGAGGGCTTGGGCGTCATCGCGCCACTCCTCAACATGTAGAGGCCCGAAATGATCGCGCAGGCGCAAGCGAAAGCCCACATTCGCGTTGAGATGACGACTGACATGGAGTGTGATTTTGCGTTGCCGGTTGCTGGAATCACTCAAAATCCCGCGCCAAAGCCGCACCAGAAATTCAGGCGAAATGCCAGTGCCTTCAGCCTTGGTCAAAAGGCGTCGCAGAATCTGAGCTTCGCGACCCGGACGAATAGGCAGAGGCCAGCTTTGGGGCGAAGCCTGCTTATTGGCCTTGACCCGCCCCGTCACCTCGAGGCGTTGCACCAAAAGTTCGAGCAGGCCATCATCAATGGCATCCATTTCAGATCTGAGTTGAGCCAGGGTTTCTAAGGCCTGTGTTGTTTCTTCATTCATTGTCATTTTGCACTGTCAAAGCCATCCATCCTGCTTCTAGCCTTGTTCTGCTCGAAATAAAATCTTTTCGACTATGGGCTGGGCCGCTTGTGGCTAGGCAGGAAGGCCGGCCGGAAAAGGGGCGACCGGTGCCGGATGCGCTTGTGGACAGCAAAGGCATGAACCTGCTTTTGGGCTTCAACCAGAATGGCCCCCGAGAGATGCACCGGCAAGGCTGATCCCATGCGCTCAAACAATTCCGGCAGCTTCCAGCCGGACAGCGGCTTCAACGGCGGCATGTGGAGAATCGGCGTCACCCGGTCCACTGAGAACTGTGCTTCGCGCAGCAATTTAAGAATTTGCGAGCGCGAGAAGGGCTCGCCATGACCAAAAGGTGTGGCATCAGTCACCGCCCAAAGACCGCGGCGATTGGCAACGATGAGATGAAGCGTCCCTTGTGGCGATAATACCCGCCAGATTTCATCCAGCATGGCTTGCGGGTCATCGGCAAATTCAAGACCATGAACAACGACAGCCATGTCGACAGAGTGATCGGCCAGAGGCAGGCTATCATCATGGACCAATACGCTTCGCGTGTGCTGAGTTGTCTGCGGCCATTGTAGAACCCCCTGTTTTGCGAGCATGAAAGCATAAGCATGCTCGCCCGTCAGCCAGGGCAGAGCATAGCCAAGGCCCAGAACGATGTTAGAATTTGGATTGGATGGCTTTAGTCTTAAGGCACGAGATATGATCCGTGCTGTGGCTTTTCCAAGCGAGCTGGAATAGAACTCAAACATGTCAACAATGTTCATGGGTAAAGACTAGCGGATCAGTGTTGCCGCGTCACCTCAGCAAACAAAGGAAAAAAATGTCCCATCTCGATATGCGCCAGTTCATCTGTCTGGAAGACAACTATGGCGTTGTTGTTCATGATTCAAAGACCGGCGCGACCGCTGCCATTGACGCCCCAGACGCTGCCGCAATTGATGCCCATTTGCGGAAATTTGGCCGTCAACTCACCCATATTTTCGTCACCCACCACCATGCCGATCATGTTCAGGGAATTTTGGAATTGAAGAATGCCTATGGCTGCATAGTAATCGGACCAAAAGCCGAAGCAGAAAAAATTCCCGGGCTCGATATTGCGATCAGTGGTGGCCAGTCGTTCGATTTTGCCGGACGCGAGGTCAATGTCTTTGATTGCCCCGGTCACACGCTGGGTCACATCTCCTATCATATCCCTACCGAATTTTCGCTCTTTGCTGCTGATACCGTTTTTTCGGTGGGGTGTGGTCGCGTGATCGAAGGAACGATGGAGCAGATGTTCCATTCGGTGAATCAGTTCCGCTCATTGCCGCCATCAACCTTCATCTATTGTGGCCATGAATATACCGAGGCCAACTGTCGCTTCGCTTTGACGATTGAACCGAACAACAAGGCTCTGCAGGCGCGCAGCAACGAAGTCGCGGCCTTGCGCAAGCGCGGGGAAATGACTTGCCCTGTGACCTTGGGCGACGAGTTGAAAACCAATCCCTATCTGCGTTGCAACAGTGCAGAGATTCGCGAAGTCTTGGGCTTGGAGGAAGCGACCGATCTCGAAGTCTTTACGGAGATCCGCACACGGAAGAATAATTTTAAATAGATTTCTTAAATACCATGTCCATGGCCGCAATCACAGCACCACACATGATGAACAGGCAAGCCAAAGCGAGGCTCGTGCTGAATTGCGAAATGCCGGTGGCCACCAGAACAAGTGCTGACAGCATCGGCGAAAAATAGGAGGCGGCGCCGAGGATCATGATGTCACCGTGCTTGACGCCATAATCCCACGTGAAAAAAGCCAAGCCAACTGGAAATAAGCCCAGCAGAAGAATAGCGAACCACGGACCCCACTCGTGAGGAAATGTCGTAGGTTCGATAGTGAAATGCCCCATCAGGGCAAGACCGCCGGTGACAAGACAAAATCCCGCTACGGCCTCAGTTGGAACTTGGCTCAGCCTGCGTGACAACACGGAATAAGCACCCCAGATCAATGCGCAGAGAAAAGCCAGACCGTGACCGAGGCTCAAGCTCTGTCCGATTTCATTGAAGTTCCCTTTTGATATCACGAGCGCGGCACCGGCAAAGCCGAGCAGCACGCCAAGCACATGATGGAGTTTCAATTTTTCGCCTGGCAGCAGGGACGACAAAACAACAATGAGAAGGGGCCACAGATAGGCAATTAGGCTCACCTCCATCGCAGGTGCCAAGTTTATGGCAGCAAAATAAGTGACGTGATAAAGAAACAAGCCTCCAACGCCGACCACCCACGCCTGCCAATTCCACAACGGCAGAAACGGCGAACGGCCTTGGAGAATACAAAATGCCGCCCCTAAACTTCCACCAATCAGAAAGCTCAATCCCGTGAGCTCAAGCGGCGGCACATCTCCGGCATATCGCGTCAGTGCCGCCAGTCCAGACCACATCAAAATGGCACTGGCCCCAATCATCGTAGCCGCAGTCTTGGTCACGCCAGGGCTGGCTTTTGAAACTGCGATCCGGCCAGATAGATCAAGACAGCAGCAAGAATGACAAGGCCACCGATGATTTCAAACCCGCCTGGAACTTCGCCAAGAAAGAACCATGGCCAAAAGGGATTGATCACGGCGTCAAACATGGCGATGAGGGCCAAGGTGAAGGCCGGAACAAGTCTGGCACCCATGCCATAGAGCACGAGAGGGGCCGCGAGTTGCAAGGGGCCCATCAACATCAGCAACCCAAAATCGTGGGGGTTGACGTTCAAGGCACTTTGCTGATGCCCGAAAAGGAAGCCCGCACCACCTGCGATAACGAATGATATTATGCCGCCCAGACAAATTGATGGCATCATGTCGAAGGCACGATAGCGCCTCAACATTAGCGTCTGTCCGGCAAAGGTGAGTGGAACGCCAAAACTCAGCACGATCCCCATGATGGTCCCCTGGCCAAATCCATTCCACGCAATGACGCTCATTCCGCAAAGCGCAACGACTGCGGCCAACCACGCCCAAACCCCAGGTCGCTCTTGCGTGATCCAGGGACTTAGCAAGCCTGTGACCAAAGGGGAGGTGGCGCCAATAACTGATACAGTGGCTGTGGAGGTCATGGTCAACGACGTCACATAAACCGTGGTTCCTGTCGCAAAGAACAAGGCAGAGGCGAGTGTCGCAAAGAGAGGTACGGCAGAAATGACAGCCCACAAATTATGACCATGGCGTAAAATGAGATAAATGGCCAATGCGCAAGACATCCAGAATCCGCGCCAGCAATTGATCTGCCATCCATCAAGCGTGGGCATAAGCCTGACAAAAAGGCCGGAGAGACTCCAACCTACAGTTGCCAGCAACACATAGCCGACCCCCGTCGACATATTTCGAGTTGAAGCCGTCAAACATCCCCCAGCCATGTCCGTGATTCGAGATCAATCTATCAAAGCGTCGACCCGGCGCAAATGACCAAATGAAGCCAACTACAATTTTGAGTTGATTTTTATGCTCTTAGTTTTTCGTTGTCCGGATCATAGGGGCTTTCCACACCAACCGTCACCTCATGTATCTTGCCCAGAATCTTGATTTCCAGGCTTGTGCCTAGTTTGGCATATTCTGGTTTCACCATAGCCAGAGCCAATGATTTCTTGCAGCGCCAGCCATAGCCACCATTGGTGGCCCGCCCCACGAGTTTGCCTTTGGAATAAATGGGCTCCGACCCGCGCGCATCGGAATCTTTGTCCGTCACGCCATGAACTTCAGTTGTAACAAAGTTCCAGCTGAGACCTTTTTCACGTCCCGCCACCAAGGCGTCACGCCCAATGAACTGACCCTTGTTCGGATGAACAAACCGGTCAAGCCCTGATTCATAGGCCGAATACTCAATGGAAAGTTCGCGCGGGATCAAGCGATAGGATTTTTCAATCGACAACGACGACATCGCCTTGATGCCATAAGGCCTGATGCCAAATTCCTTGCCGGCCTCCATCAGTGAATCAAACAAGGCAATCTGCTGCTCAACCGGTACATGGAACTCATAGCCAAGTTCGCCCACAAAGTTCACGCGGAGCACATGTGCCGTCGCCGTGCCCACCGAAAGCTCCTTGCCAGAGAGCCAAGGGAACGCTTCATTGGAGAGATCCGCACGAGTCAATTTTGAAAGAAGCTTGCGCGCCATCGGTCCGGCCAGAACCATAACACCCAGGCGGCTGGTAATCGCGTTCAGACGAACCGAACCATCCACCGGTGCAAGCTTGCGCAGATAGTCATGGTCATGACGTTCATACGCACCAGCCGAAACCATATAAAAGCGCCCCGGTGCCCACTCATAAACCGTGAACTCGGCGCGCACACCTCCGCGTGGTGACAAAAGATGACAGAGCGCAATGCGGCCGCGCTTCTTTGGAATCTTGTTGGCAAGAATTGATTCAAGCCAGTCTCGAGCGCCCGGCCCCGAAACTTCCATTTTGGCAAATGCCGACATATCCTGAATGCCAACCCCATTCATGACGTTGAGACATTCATCGCCGACATGTTTAAAATAATTGGACCGCCGGAACGACCATTTTTCTTTGATCTTGCCGTCACTGTCGACCGGCGCATGATTGTGATTGGTGAGTGTGTCGTCAGAATTCAGTTCATCTTTCGACAGGCCATAGCCCTTGGGCGCAAACCAACCCGGACGTTCCCAGCCATAAACACTGCCAAACACCGCACCCAAATCTTTCATGCGATCATAAACAGCTGTGCGCTTCAGAGGCCGCGCCGCTGAGCGTTCTTCATCGGGATAGTGCGGCGTGAACACATTGGAATAGGCTTCTTCATTTTTGGTGATGAGATAGCCTTGCGTAGCGTAGGGACCAAAGCGCCGTGGATCCACGCCCATCATGTCGATGGTGGGCTCGCCATCCACAATCCACTCAGCCAATTGCCAGCCCGCACCGCCAGCAGCCGTGACACCAAAGGAGTGGCCTTCATTCAACCAGAAATTCTTCTTGTCCCAGGCTGGGCCAATGATTGGCGAGCCATCAGGCGTGTAGGCAATGGCGCCATTATAAACTTTTTTGATGCCAACTTCGCCAAAAGCAGGAACGCGTGTGATCGCGGTTTCGATATAGGGTGCCAACCGGTCAAGGTCTTCCTGAAACAATTCATATTCGCTTTGGTCCGAAGGTCCGTCGACATAGCAAACCGGAGCGCCTTTTTCATAAGGCCCGAGCAGAAGCCCACCGTTTTCCTCGCGCATGTACCAGCTTGAATCAGCCTCACGTAAAACACCCATTTCGGGCAAGCCCTTCGCCTGGCGTTCCTTGATCAGGGGATGGGGTTCGGTGACGATGTACTGGTGCTCAACTGGAATGACCGGAATATCAAGCCCCACCATGGCACCAGTCTTGCGCGCAAAATTGCCCGAACACGAAATTACATGCTCGGCCGTGATATCGCCCTTGTCGGTTTTCACCAGCCACTTGCCATCAGCCAATTGCTCGATCGCTGTTACCGCCGTGTTGCGATAGATTTCAGCGCCCCGTGTGCGGGCACCTTTGGCCAGAGCCTGGGTCAAATCGGCGGGCTGGATATAGCCGTCATCAGGATGTTGAATGGCACCCAGAAGACCCTCAGTTTCACAAAGCGGCCAAATTTCCTTGAGCTGGGCAGGTGTGAGCAGATTGACTTTGATGCCGATCGTTTCAGCAACGCCTGCATAATACATGAACTCGTCCCAGCGGTCCTTGGTGCGCGCCAGACGAATGTTGGAGACCTTTTTGAAGCCGACATTCTGGCCGGTTTCAGCTTCAAGCTCGCCATAGAGCTTCACCGAATATTTGTGGATTTGGCCAACCGAATAGGAAAGATTGAACAGCGGCAAAAGACCAGCGGCGTGCCATGTGGATCCGGAGGTCAATTCCTTGCGCTCGATCAGCACAACGTTGCTCCAGCCCTTTTTGGCCAAATGATAGAGGGTTGAAACACCCACTACGCCGCCACCAATCACCACTGCCCGCGCTGTCGTCTTCATGTGTCCACCCTGAGATCTGGTCAATTTTCAGCAAGCTTAGTGACATTAATTCACCCACCCTCGGAATGGAGCGACCAGCACTTTGCCGTTTCCGACAGTTTAGCGGATTGGCTCCAGTTTCATGTGTCGAATGATGAACAAGGCAAGTTCCGCCACGTCATCGCGGCCAAAAGCTGGAACTGGCGCATTTTCGACGGTCCCGCTTGCGGCAATGGCAACAATGGTCGGATCACCCCGCGCCAGCTCAGGATGAGCAAGATCAAGATTACGCACTTCAATTTTGTCGTGGGCATCGCGCTTGTAACCCTCGATGATCACCAGATCGCAAGGTTTGAGCCGTTCGAGCACGTCTGCCAGTGGCGGTTCACGCTGGTCGCCAAATTCAGATAATACAGCCAAACGCTTTTGTGACACCACCGCCACTTCTGAGGCACCCGCCTTGCGGTGACGAAAGGAATCGCGCCCCTCTTGGTCAATGTCGAAATCGTGATGGGCATGTTTGACGGTGGAAATCCGGTAGCCAAGCCCGGTCAAATGCCGAACCAATCGTTCAACCAGCGTCGTCTTGCCTGAATTCTTGAAGCCACACACCCCGATGACCTTGTGCATCACTTGCGCTCCGCCAGCCATGATCGAGCCTGTTCAAGATCTTCGGGCGTGTTGATGTTAAAAAATGGATCAAGCGGCACTGCGCTCCATTTGACTGTTCGCGCCTCACACAGGGCCACCCAATCCTGCATGCGCCGCAGACCTCGATTTGCCAGAGCCTCTTTTAAAATGGCGGCCAGTGGCACGGGCCAAAATCCCGTCAAATAATGGTCCTGACCGCCCGAACCCGCGATCGCTGCCTCTAAACCCGAAAGGCGTGAAGAGAGATCGTGCGGCAGAAATGGAGTATCGGACGGCGTGCTGACCACAGCATCAAAACCCTGGCTGGCTGCATAGACCAATACAGTCTCAAGTCCGCTCAGTGGCGTGTCAACGGCGCCCGGCACATCCGCGACAACCTCAAAACCCAAGTCCCGAAACCGCAGCGGGTCACCATTGGCATTGATAATGACATGATCCGTTTGCCGTTGAAGGCACGCGGCTATATGGGACACCACGGGACGTCCCGCCAAATCAATCAAAGCCTTTTCGGTTCCGCCCATGCGCGCCGACTTGCCCCCGGCAATGATGGCACCCAGAATCTTCATCAGCTGTAGGTATAAAGCCGTTGTTGCGGCAGCCAGACAGTGATGGCATCGCCACACGCAATTTCACCTTCACGCTCAACCCAGACTGTAACGCCCCGTTTGTTCTTCGCGGCCTTCACAAATTCCAATCCTTCAGCGGGATGTACCTTGGCGATGACTTTGGCAACCTGGGTGCAAGGCAGATTTTCCATATCAACTACCACTGTGGCCCCGGATGGAAACTGCAGCCGCGTCGACGGCGGCAGAAGCGTGAGATCAGGAATGCCGCGCGCCAGAAGATTGGCACCAAGCCAGGTTGGATCAATTTTATCAAGCTTAATGGCGCGGGCCACGTCTTCCATTTCCTCTGTCGAAATCAGGGTCATTTGCCGGACATTGCGAATTTCCGTGCCGCGCCGATAAACCGGAAGTGTGCGGACGTCGGAGGCACGCGTGAGACCTGCATGGCAATCGCCCTCTGGCCCCGAAAACAAAAGTTTAAGGCTCTCGCGTTTTGGCTTTTCAAAACCATCATCGCGGGAGGGCTTGGAGTAAAGTTCCTCCACCGTTCCCTGGAAACTCGCTTTTGTCATTTGTGCCATCTCTGGCCTCCATTTGCGGGCTCATCTATACAGGCTCACCATGCATATTGACCACCCGGAAATCACCCTCGATCTCAGCGGCCTGCTCTGCCCTTTGCCGGTGCTGAAGGCACGAAAGAGGCTGAATGCCATGGCCGCGGGCGAGGTGCTGGTTGTCATTGCCACCGACCCTATGGCCGCCATTGACATCCCGCATTTCTGCACCGAACAAGGCCATATGTTGGAAAGCAAATCGGAGGGTGCGGGCACCCTCACATTCAGGATTAGAAAAAAATGAATTTTGACTTTGGTGCATTTAACAATTGGGACCAACTGAAGCGCGTCGCCATCCGCGACATTGATGCATCCTTTGTCAGCGATGCCAAGATCGACGCTGAATGGCGCGATCTCAATTACCATTCGAGGCCAGACTTGAACCTGGCCCGCAAGCAATATGCAGCCTTCGAGCAGATGCTGAAAAACTCTGGCGCTGAAGTCATCAAGCTTCCCAGCGATCCTTCTCTAACACTGGACGCCATATACGCCCATGACGCGCTGGTGGTGACGCCCAATGGACTGGTGCAACCACGCATGGGCAAGCCCCAGCGCCGCAAGGAAGCCGATGTAAACGGGCGCGCACTGGCTGCCGTCGGGTTCCCCAATGGCGGCATGATTGGCGGCGAAGGAAAACTTGAAGGCGGTGATCTTGTCTGGATTGATCGCAACACGTTGATGGCCGGTGTGGGCTATCGCACCAATCAAGAAGGTCTGGCCCAACTCTCAAAACTGATGGGCGACAGCGTGGAGATCATGGCTTTCGACATGCCACATTATAAAGGCAAGTCAGATGTGTTCCATTTGATGTCGTGCCTCAGTCCGCTCGATAAGGATTTGGCTGTGGTCTATTTGCCCCTGATGGCGGCACGCCAAGTTGAGTTCCTGGAAAATCGTGGCATCAAATTTATTGAAGTGCCAGAAAATGAATTTGAATCCATGGGCTGCAATGTTCTGGCCTTGGGCCCACGCCATGCTCTGATGGTCGATGGCAACCCTGAAACCAAACGCCGCATGGAGGCGGCCGGTGTGAGGGTGGACGTCTATGAGGGCAGTGAAATCAGCCGCAAGGGCGAAGGCGGGCCAACCTGCATGACAAGGCCACTCGTGCGTGGTTAAAACAAGTCTTTGACTTTGGGCGGAAAGCCTGCGGTGACGCTACCGTCTTCATGCTCAATCAACGGCCTGCGGATGAGCGACGTGTGCTTGACCGCCAATGCCACGGCTTTGGCCGTCGTCAGGTTTTCGATTTGCGATGGGTCAAGACCACGCCACGTATAGCCTGAGCGGTTGATCAGTTTTTCCCAGCCGCCAACAGCTTCAGCCCAGCGCGAGACTTGTTCTTTCGACAAGGGTTCAACTGAGTAGTCCGTGAACTCCACACCAACTTTCTTCTCGGCCAGATATTTCAACGCGGCCTGCGTGGTTGAGCATTTCTTTAAACCCCAGGCCTTGATTTTCTTTGCCATGTATTACCTGTTCAATGAAAGTGTCTTGTCGGTGAAGGCTGCGGCGCCACCCGTGATTTGATCCGTAAAGGCGCGAAACAGATTTTCGATCTCAGGCTTTTCGATGTCCTTTACAATAAAGACCAGACGAGTTTCTGGATTCCCGTCAGGCCATGACTCGAGCCTGACCGGAGGATGAAACACATGCTGCACCCCATGTACGGCCAACGGCCGCATTGGATCATCACTGACCTTGATCAAACCTTTCATGCGCAGCATGTTCGCCCCATGATAAGACGACAGTAATTCAAAAAACAGTTCCAGACCTTGTGGTGAAATCGCATTGCTCTCACGCAAGGCAAACGAGCGAATGTGCTTGTCATGGCGCGACACATCATGGTGGTGATGGCCGTGATGTTCATGGCGTGCGACCTGCTCATCAGCGAGCCAACCTTGAACATTGGCACCCTTCTTGGCCGGATCAAACAGCCCCATATTGAACAGGCGCGGAGCCGTGGCCTCCCCGCGATGGGTCGTGAGCAGACGCGCCGACGGATTGAGTTTGCGTAAGCGACCGATGATGGCGAACATTTTATCCTCGCCTTCAACACCATTCAGCAGATCAAGCTTGGTGAGAACAATGCGGTCGGCCACCGCCACTTGTTTTACGGCTTCGGGATGGGCGTCAAGCGTGGCCCAGCCGTTGAACCCGTCGACCACGGTGATCACGCCTTCAAGGCGCAAGCGCTGCAGCAACAATGGATCGCGCATCAAGGCGTGAAGAACAGGAGCGGGATCAGCAAGTCCGGTTGTCTCAATCACAATCCGATCAAAGGCCTTGATCGAACCCGCATCACGTCGCGCTAGAAGATCAGCGATTGTCGTGATCAGATCGCCCCTGATTGTGCAGCACAGGCAACCCGCAGCAAGCTCAACAATGTTGTCATCGGATTTTTCGACCAGCAAATGGTCAATGCCAATCTCGCCAAATTCATTGATGATGACGCAGGCGTTGGCCAGCAGCGGATCTTTCAAAAGCGAATTCAGCAGCGAAGTTTTACCCGAGCCTAGAAAACCCGTCAGAACTGCAACAGGAATCGGTGTGATGACCGTCAATTCGCAAGGGCCTTGGACTGCGTGGATGCATCACCGGTTTCTGGAGTACTCGGCTTCGCTGCGTTTGAGACATCTTTTGCCGGAGCCTTGGCCATGTCGGGTTTCGCCGGATCATCATCAGACCCTTGGTCGGTCTGTTTTGTGTCGACAGTTGTGTCAGCAGGATCAGGCGGTGCTGCAGCCGCCATTTGGGCCACATAAGTATCAGCCATGACATTGCACGGTGCACCATCCGCCTGATACTGCCGGCACAGGTCGCGACTGCGCGCTTCATCAAGTCCCCAAAGCACCGGCGTGAAGGTTCCATCTGCAGACATCTTAACAACCCCGCCAATCCCTCCGGCGTTGATCCCGGCTGGCGCAATCAGCCGCCCGCGCAAGGCCATATCGGCCTTCACAGCCTCATCATAATTGCCAAAGGATACCGCCCAGCCTGACATTCTCCGCGCCGAAACAGCACCAGGCAATGCCTTTGATTTGCAAACCGCGCGCGTCATGTTGGCGGGAACCACCATGCCGTAAGCTTGGTCCACAATGTCTGCCACTTTGCCACGCTCCGGCGAGGAGGGCCGATCAAAACCCGATTCAAGCAGCAGCTGTGAAACCTGGTTGCGAGTCTTTCCTGAACGGGCACCCAAAACCACTGAAATCAGTTGTCGCCCATCCTTGACGGCCGAACCCACAAGATTGTAGCCCGAGTCACAAATGAAACCAGTCTTCATTCCCACAGCTTCCGGCATCAGGCGGATGAGGCTGTTATGATTGGGCAGATGGCGTTTCCCCACCACCACTGAATCCTGGGCGAAATAGTGTTGGTATTCCGGAAACTGATTGATGATTAAGGCGGCAATAATGCCGATATCCCGCGCCGATGTAATTTGTCGGGGGTCCCACAATCCATTGGGATTTTCATAGTGGGTCGCCGTGAGCCCCATATCATGGGCGACTTGATTCATCTCGCCAGCAAAATTCTCGATTGACCCGGAAGCACCTTCAGCCAGCACATAAGCCATGTCATTGGCCGAATAGACGAGCAAGGCTTGCAACGCCAAATCTACGCTGATGGTCTTGCCGACGGGAAGTCCAAGTTTGCTGGGCGGTTGGGAATGGGCAAGTTCCGAGACAGTCAATTGCTGGTCTAGCTTCATGGTTCCAGCGCGTAGCTTGCGGAAGATCACATAGCTTGTCATCAACTTGGTGAGGGAGGCCGGATACCATGGTTCACCAGCCCGATCCTGGCTGATGACTTCGCCGGTGAAGGCATCAAAAAGCAGAGAGGGACCCGTGCCCGATTCGGCGCGCGCCGACTGGGACAGCAGAACTGCCGCCAACAGAGCCAGAAAAATGCGAGACATGAAACTCACAGGACGAACCTTAATTCCATTCAGGGGCAATTGCTACTTAAACACCGGTCATCGTCGTCTTGCCGGATCGACCGACGTCCAGCGCCTTGGTGCCCGTGGAGGGACTTGAACCCCCACTCCTTTCAGAAGCGGATTTTGAGTCCGCCGCGTCTACCATTCCACCACACGGGCAAGGTGCTGTTCGGCAACTCCTCTAATGCGGCAGGCCTTGCGCCGTCAACCCGAAAGGCGCTTTAAACCGAAGATGATTAGAATTACCGAATCTTTGGTCATTGACCCCAAAGACATCACCGAGACCTTTGTCAGGTCTTCGGGTCCTGGTGGTCAGAACGTGAACAAAGTTTCAACTGCCGTTGAGCTGCGTTATCCGGCGGCCAAGGCGGGCCTTCCTGAGGATGCCATGGACCGGTTGCGCATTTTGGCGGGCAGGCTTTTGACTTTGGAGGATGTTCTGGTGATCGAGGCCCAGGCCTTCAGATCACAAGACAGAAACCGGGCCGCAGCACTCGAAAAGCTTGTCGTTCTCTTGCGCAAGTCTTTGGTGCGGCCAAAAACCAGACGTAAAACCAAACCCACTTATTCTTCAACCTTGCGCCGCCTGGAAGGCAAGACCATCCGCTCCAAAACCAAAGCCTTGCGCCGCTCTAAACCCGACCACGATTGAAAGACAGATGCTGAAAAAACTTTACGACTGGACCATGGCGCTGGCCGAACGCAAATCGGCCGAAACTTGGCTTGCCGTCATTGCCTTTGTTGAAAGCTCGGTGTTTCTCGTTCCCGCAGATGTGTTGTTTCTACCCATGGCACTGGCCAAGCCCAATCGCGCCTATCGCTATGCTGCCGTGGCCACCATAGCTTCAACCTTGGGCGGCATCGCCGGTTATGCGCTTGGCTATTATGCCTATGAGGCCATCGCCAAACCCGTTCTGGTTTTTTATGGCAAGCTCGCGGAATTCGAACACATGAAATCCTGCGCGTCGGAGGGGACGCTGCTAGTATTGCTCACCACCTCGGGCCTGGCCCATTTGCCACCTATCAAAATTGTTACGATTCTGGCCGGCGTAGCCCAAATCAGTTTTGTATTCTTTTTGCTGTCCTGCGTCATTGCGCGCGGTGCCAGGTTCTTTGCGCTGGCTTGGGCCTTGCGAAATTATGGCGACAACATTCGTCATTTCATTGAACATCGTCTGGCACTTGTGGCTGGCCTTATTGCCGCCATTTTGATCGCTCTTTACCTGGCGTTGAAATTCATGGGCGGATCGGGAACATTTTCATGCTGAATTCAATTTCACAGCGCCAAGCAGTCTTGGTCGTTTTTGCGGTCACGCTGGTGACAATCCTAGGTGCCTGGGGCTTTGAATATGCTGGCTACCTGCCGTGTGAATTGTGTCTCAAACAACGCATCGCGTATTACGTGGCAGTCCCGCTCAGTTTGGTGATCTGGTTGATTGCCGGAAAAAGCCCCGCCCTTTTGAAGCAGGGTCTGGTTGTGCTTGGCCTTATCATGCTGGCCTCCTGCATTTTCGGCATTTACCATTCTGGCGTGGAATGGAAATTCTGGGAAGGCCCGCAAACTTGCACCGGAGGCGGATTTGGTGGGGGACTTCCCGATCTCACAAAGCAGGCTGTGATGTGCGACCAACCTGCAATCCGTATTCTCGGTTTGTCGCTGGCGGGCTGGAACGCCATTGTCTCGGCCTGTGTCAGCTGGTTCAGCCTCGCCAAGGCTTATGGATCAAGCTCCGCATCCCAATAAAGATAATCCATCCAGCTTTCATGGAGATAGTTGGGTGGAAATAGCCGCCCGTTCTGATGCAGCTGGTTGACACTTGGCATGATCGGCCAGTGGAACGGAAACATCTTGGCTTCCTTGGGCAACGACCCGCCTTTACGCAAATTACATGGTGAGCAAGCCGCCACCACATTGTCCCACGTGGTTTGCCCGCCTTTCGAGCGCGGAATGACATGATCAAATGTCAGGTCGTTATCTGCCCCACAATACTGGCAACTGAACCGGTCGCGCAGGAACACGTTGAACCGCGTGAAGGCCGGATTACGCGACGGCTTCACATAAGTCTTCAATGAAACAACAGAGGGAAGCTTGAATTCGGCACTGGGACTATGAACCACCCGGTCATATTCCGAGACGATGTTCACACGATCAAGAAACACAGCCTTCAGCGTATCCTGCCAGCTCCACAGCGACAGGGGATAGTAACTCAACGGCCTGTAATCGGCATTCAAGACAAGTGCCGGGCAGGCCTCTGGCGCGATTGGCGCGTGGTACACTCAAGACCTCATGCAAAACCAATAACCTGCAGTCTAATATAGGGACTGTATCAGTTCTGTGAAGGGGAATCTGCGGCCTGTCCCAAGCCCTTAAGTCCGCGATAATGGGCCCAAAGAAGGCGTGCAGCAATGGCACGGTAAGGCTTCCAGCTTTCAGCTATCGTGATCATTTGTTTCACATTTGGCCGTTCCGTCAGACCGAACAGGTTTTGGACGGCCACTTGCAAGGCCACGTCGCCCGCCGGCCATGCGTCACCATCACCCAGCGACCCAAGCCGGAACACCGCCGCACTCCACGGTCCAATTCCAGGTAATTTGCACAGCACTTTGTCGGCCTCATCGCCCGGCAATTTTGCCAATGATACAAATTCCAGCGCGCCGCTTTCGATAGCGTGCGCCAGACCATGAAAACTGCGAGCTTTTGCGCGAGAAAGACCAAGCGACATCAGAGCGTCTTCCTCCAAAGCAAGAACCTCGCTGGGGCCGAATGGCGCCAAATGAAGTTCAAGTCTTTTCCAAATGCTGGCCGCAGCCTTCAGCGACAGAAATTGCTCGGTCACAATTTGCAGCAAGGTTTCCAGCGAGGCGCTGCTGGTCCGCAAGGATGGAAGACCATGCGTCGCCCAGATGTTTTCAAAACGTGGATCAAGTTCAACGAGGCGTCGCGTGCAATCTTCCAGATCAGCCAGAGTTGCAATCTTGCCGCTCGGCAATTCCCTGGGGCTCGAGCCGACCTCTGGCTTTGATTTGATTTTAGCCGTCATCAAAAATCTGAAACGATGCCCTTGCGCTCCCAATCGCCATAACGCGTGGGCTCAGGTCCCTTGGGTCCGCCACTCTCAACAGGCTGAGGGTGCGCCAACTCTGCCTTCCGCCGGTCTTCGGCTTCTTTGAGGGCGCGACGTGCAGCCGCAGCCATTGGCTTTTGGTCTTTCTCAGTCATGACGTGATTTTACCACAGGAAAACAAAATCTCTCATTTTATCTCAAACCGGGTTTTGCTACCCAATGGGCGTTAAAGGAGCGGCCATGATCAAGCGTGCATTGCTTTCGGTTTCCGACAAGAGCGGTCTTGTGGATTTTGCCCAAGGTCTCACCAAGCTGGGCATTGAACTGATTTCGACGGGGGGCACGTCTGCGACCCTCAAAGCCGCAGGCCTTGCCGTTCAGGATGTGTCAGACCTCACCGGCTTTCCCGAAATCATGGATGGACGGGTCAAAACCCTTCATCCTAAAGTCCATGGCGGATTGTTGTCCATTCGCGGCAATCCCGCCCATGAGACGGCGCGTGAAAAAAACAACATCGAAAATATCGATCTGCTGGTGGTCAATCTCTATCCCTTCGAGGAAACCTTGGCACGCGGGGCCAGTCACGACGAGATCATTGAAAACATTGATGTCGGCGGTCCCGCCATGATCAGGGCGGCAGCTAAGAATCGTGACAGCGTCACGGTCATTGTCGATCCGCGAGATTATGACATGGTGTTGAATGAGTTGCGCGAAAACCGAACCTCGACCCATTTGAAAACTCGCCAGCAGCTGGCGGCAAAAGCCTTCTCGCGCACAGCGTCTTATGATGCGGCGATTTCGCTCTGGTTTAATACGGACATTGGCAATGCCACGCCTGACTTCTTCGCCCTCGGGGGGATAAGGCAACAGGCTTTACGCTACGGCGAAAATCCACACCAGTCCGCAGCACTGTATCGGACAGCCGGGCGTGAGTCTGGGGTTGGGAGCGCCCAACAGATTCAGGGCAAGGAACTCTCCTATAACAACATCAACGATACAGATGCAGCCTTGGCCGCCATCCGAGAGTTTTCTAACACGACGCCGACCTGCGTGATCGTAAAACACGCCAATCCCAGCGGTGTGGCCACCGGAGGTACTTTGCTTGAGGCCTACCTGCTGGCCTTTGCCTGCGATCAGACCTCGGCCTTTGGTGGCATCATTGCGCTCAATCAAAAGCTCGACGCCAAGACCGCAGAAGAAATTTCCAAGATTTTTACCGAAGTTATTCTTGTACCCGACGCCGATGAGGAAGCTCGTGTAATTCTGTCCGCCAAGAAAAATTTGCGGCTGCTGATTCTGCCAAATCTCGCACAAGCCAGCGCACACAGCCTTTCTGTCAAAACCATCGCGGGTGGTTTTCTGGTGCAGACGAGTGACCAGGCCCATGTCGATGACATGATGCTGAAAATTGTGACCAAGCGTCAACCGACTGAAGAAGAAATGCTGGATCTGCGCTTTGCATTCCGAGTTGCCAAGCATGTGAAATCAAATGCCATCGTCTTTGCCAAGAATGGCGCGACCGTGGGAATCGGAGCTGGCCAAATGTCTCGCATCGATTCCACGCGAATTGCTGTGCGTAAAGGCGAGGACGCCAAAGATGTCTTAGGCCTAGAAGCCTCACTCATCAAAGGGTCAGTTCTGGCCTCCGACGCATTCTTCCCCTTCCCCGATGGCGTTGAGGCTGCTGCCGAAGCCGGAGCCACAGCGGTAATCCAGCCCGGTGGGGCTCTCAAAGATGCCGAAGTCATCGCGGCCGCCGACAAGGCCGGCCTCGCCATGGTCTTCACCGGATTTCGCCATTTCCGCCACTGACGATCTGTTTGACGATGTTCACCCGTTGCGCCAAGTTGGGCCATGGAACGGGAATTTGCCTACGCACTCCAGCAGAGCCTGAATGCCTTGCAACTGGCGGGTTTCTATATGCCGCTGGCCGTGGCCTTTGCATTGATCCAGGCCGTCACACGTCGCGTGTTTCTGTCCTTTGGCGAAATGGCCATGTTCGGCAGCTTCGGTGCCGTTTACAGTTGTTTTTTTGGCATTCTCAATGGGTTTGACGATTTTGGATCGGGGCTTTTCGCCTTGGTCATCGGCATTGCCTGTGCAGGAGCGCTTGGCTTTGCGTCGTCGAGATTGATGTTTCAACCCTTGCTGCAACGCTCGGTGCAAAGTTACATGATCGGTGCCGTAGGCTTTTCAATCGTCATCGAAGAGGTGATGCGGATTCAATCGGAAGGACGAGACATCTGGATTCCAAGATTATTTGACGGTGAAAGTTTTTCGCTGTTGTCGGGAGCCAATGTGGTCAATTTGACGATTTCAAATGCGGCGGCGTTGGTCCTGTCGGGAACGACGGTGGTGTTGGTCTATGCCATTATGAGATTTACCAGCTTTGGTCGAAACTGGGTGGCCTGTGCGCAAGACATTCGCTTGGCATCGCTGTGTGGCGTCAATGCCAGCCAGGTCGTGACTCTCACCTTTACCTTGGGCGCTGGATTGTCCGCCGTGTCGGGTTGGATTGCCGCCATCACTTATGGCGGAACCAGTTTTTCCTCAGGCGCGATGCTGGGCTTCAAGGCGATGTTTGCCGCAGCCATCGGTGGCTTCGGCTCGGTGCGCGGCGCCGCCTTGGGCGCACTTCTGCTGGGCGTTCTCGAAGTGGTCTGGTCCGGGCTTTACTCATCAACCTGGCGTGACATTGGCGTCTTTGGTGTCATGATTGTGATGTTGCTGTTCCGGCCCGAGGGACTTGCAGGACTGAGCACAACGCGCGAAAGTGAGGTATTATGAAAATCCGGTTTGTTTCGCTCATTCTGACGACCATGCTCCTCGGAGCGTGTGGCACCGGTGACTACGTCAAGATTGCCGGCGGGGGCATCAGCTTTAACTATCGCTATAGCCAGGCCTTCATGGTGGTGATTGCCGAACAGCGCCGCCCGCTGCCGCAGGGTGCTTTTGTCCAGGCCCTGTTCGATGTGCCAGATTCTCCCAATCGGGCCATCGTCCAGCTTCCAGTCATGGACGGCAAACTGACCTACAAGCTGCAGACAGACCCGCTATTGGGATTTACCAAAGGTGGAAATTATAAGGTCACCGTCGCCCTCGTCGGAGCAGACGGCAAGACAATTGAATCGCACGACACAATTTATACCTCGGATGAGGACCAATCCACCTTGCCCAAGAAACCTTTGGTGGAGGGTTTGGAATTTACCCCCCATCTTGAGAATCTCTAAGGTCGGAAATTGGAGCGGGCGAAGGGATTCGAACCCTCGACCCCAACCTTGGCAAGGTTGTGCTCTACCCCTGAGCTACGCCCGCTGAGCGGCTGCGGTCGGAATTAAAACCACAACGGTGGCCTTATTGCCGAACTGTCGCTGAAATGCAATAGCGTGTTTCCAACCCGATCAAACCTTGTGAAATGCCGCCCATGCCGAAAAATCGCGACCAACTTTTTGCTTTCTTCGAGACACTTGGAATCAGCACGTCGACTATTCAGCACGTGCCCGTTTTTACCGTAGAAGAGGCCAGGAAAATCCACGGCCAAATTCCCGGCGGCCATTGCAAGAACCTGTTCTGCAAAGACGAAAAAGGCATTCTCTGGCTCATTGTGGCATTGGAGGATGCCGGCATTGACCTCAAGGCAGCCAAGGACAAAATTGGCTCCAAGCGCTTGACATTCGGCAAACCGGAACTTCTTTTGGAGATCCTGGGAGTGACGCCTGGCTCGGTGACACCCTTTGGTCTGATCAATGACGACAAGCACCTGACCAACGTCATCCTCGATGAGGCCATGATGAAGAATGAACTGCTGAACTATCATCCCTTGAGCAACGACGCGACAACCACCATTTCAAGTGCAGATTTGGTCAAGTTCATCAAGGCAACTGGACATCATCCGCGCATTGTCGCGGTGAGTGATCCGACTTGAACAGGCAGCGCTGCAGCACCATCTCTTGAAGAGGAAAACACATGAACACCATGAACATCGGAAATTTGGCGGCAGGTCCAAAAGCCAATATCAAGGATTCGGACACCAAGAATTTTGTGGCTGACGTTATTGAAGCCTCAAAGACTGTTCCGGTTCTCGTTGATTTTTGGGCGCCCTGGTGCGGCCCCTGCAAGACGTTGGGACCCATGCTTGAGAAAGTAGTGGGGGAACAAGCTGGCAAGATGAAACTGGTCAAGATTGACATTGACCAAAATCCCGAAATTGCCGCGCAAATGCGTGTCCAATCAATTCCAGCCGTATTCGCTTTTGTCGATGGCCGCCCCGTGGATGGCTTTATGGGTGCCGTTCCCGAATCGCAAATCCGCCAATTTGTCGGTCGCCTCGGTAAATTGGGAAGCCGTGCGGAACAGATCGAGGAAGCTCTGGTTATGGCGCGCGAAAGTTTCGCACAAAAAGATTATCCAGGCGTCATAGATATTTCGAGCCAGATCATTCAGGCCGAACCCTCGACAGCCGAAGCCTATGTCTTGAAGATCAGGGCCGAAATTGAATTGGGAGACCTGGTGGCCGCAGTGGAAACTGAAGCTGCAATTCCAGCCGACAAGGCTTCTGATGCCAATGTCATATCAGCCAAGGCCGCCCTCGAACTGGCACTTCATCCGGTTGATACATCCAATTTGGGGCTGCTTGAAAAGAAAGTATCTGACAATCCAAACGATTTTCCTGCCCGGCTTGAATTGGCCGATTTGCTCAATGCGTCTGGTCGTCGCATCGATGCCATTGACCAACTGGTCTATGTGATCAAGAAGGATCGGACTTGGAATGATGACGGAGCAAGAAAGCACCTCGTGTCATTCTTTGAGGCCTGGGGCCCCAAGGATGAGGCCACATTGGCAGGGCGCCGCAAATTGTCATCAGTTCTGTTCTCCTGAGAAGGAGTTGCTATAGTCCGTCCATGACCCAAATTCAGCGCTATCAAGAAGTTTCAGACTTGCCGCAACAATTGCCGCTGTTCCCTTTGGCAGGAGCACTGTTGTTGCCACGGGTGGATTTGCCGTTGAATGTCTTTGAGCCGCGTTATTTGGCAATGGTGGAGGATGCCATGTCCACCCACCGCATGATCGGCCTCATTCAGCCCCTCGATGGTGAGGGGGTAAAGAAGCCGAAGCTGCAGGCCATTGGCTGTGCCGGTCGCATTACCGCATATTCCGAGGCTGAGGATGGCCGTTTGTTGATTACGGTGACAGGCGCGTGCCGCTTCACCTTGAAAAAGGAATTGCGAACCACCAAGCCCTACCGTGAAGCGACCATGGACTATCAAAAGTTTGAAGGTGATCTCGTATCAGAGACTGGCGCTGCCAGTGTCAATCGCGGCGAACTCGTCACGGCATTTAGAAATTACCTTGAGGCAAACAGCATGACCGCCAATTGGCGCGAGGTTGAAGCAGTGTCCACCGAGATTCTGGTCAACACCTTGTCACTTCTGGCACCCTACCCGCCTCGCGACAAGCAAGCCTTGCTGGAGGCACCTGATCTGAAATCACGCGCCGAGGTTTTGGTGGCCCTAACGGAGTTGCAGTTGTCGCGCAGCGGAAGCAGTTCCAGACAGCGCATGCAATGAGCGAGACTGATCGCACGCCTGATCCCCAGCTTTTGTCTCTGTTGGTGTGTCCGGTAACCCGCCAAGTCTTGGAGTATGACCGTGAACGCCACGAGCTGGTGTCAAAGTCTGCCAAACTCGCTTATCCGATCCGCGACGGTATTCCGATCATGTTGCCCGGTGAGGCCCGGGACCTCAGTAATGAGTGAAGCTTCCTCATGGCCAACCAGCCTTCATATTGCTGAGCAGGGCCGTATTCTTGAGGTGAGTTTCGATTCGGGGCACAAATATCTGATCGCAGCTGAACTCTTGCGCGTGGAAAGCCCCAGTGCCGAGGTCAAGGGACACGGGCCCGGCCAGGAACAGTTGGTTTTCGGCAAAAGGGACGTCTTCATTCTTGGCGTCGAGCCCATCGGCAATTACGCAGTCCGCTTGAAATTCAGCGATGGCCACACAACCGGAATTTTTACATGGCCTTATCTGGAAAAACTGGGCCGAGAGGGCGCTGAAATGTGGGCGACCTATGAGGAAAAGCTGCGCGCGGCTGGCCAAAGTCGCTAATCTCACAATCGGTGAAGCGTCCCTGAAGTCACTGCCTGAAAATTATGCAAAATGCAAAAAATGCCCATTAAATAGGCATATTGATCCCGAGTTGAAATTGGTTAAAAAAGAATAAACACGCAGAATCAGTGTGTTGCTTTGCCAATTTCATCTGGCACACAACTTGTTAGGCCACTCCGTGAAAAGGAGAAAGGCTTCAAACATGAATTATATCATAGCGATCATCAAACCCTTCAAGCTTGAGGAAGTTCGAGAGGCTTTGGGAGCCATTGGCGTCCAAGGCATCACCGTGACTGAGGTCAAGGGCCATGGCCGTCAGCGCGGCCACACCGAGTTTTATCGTGGTGCAGAATATGCCGTAAGTTTCGTTCCCAAGCTCAAGATCGAGATTGCGGTCGAGAAGGATCTTTGCGCCAAGGTTGTGGAAACCATCCAAAACTCGGCCAAGACCGGCCAAATCGGCGACGGCAAGGTTTTTGTTCTGCCGCTTGATTCCGCTGTGCGCGTACGCACCGGCGAAACCGGCCAGGCCGCCCTTTAGTTTGAAATTCAGAAAGGAAATGAAATGTTGAGCAACTTAATCAACCGAAAGAGTTTCGGTGCTTTGGCAAGCGGGCTCGCCTTGGCGGCAATTTTGCCTGCGACCCAAGCTTTGGCTGATGCGCCAAAGATCGATACCGGTGACACCGCCTGGATGCTGACCTCGACAGCACTTGTGCTGATGATGACCATTCCTGGTCTTGCTTTGTTTTACGGCGGTATGGTTCGCAAGAAGAACGTTCTCGCCACAATCGCCCAAAGCTTTGGCGCAACCTGCATCATCACCGTCTTGTGGATGGTGATCGGTTATTCCATCGCTTTCACATCCAATGCTGACGCCAACATGAACCAGTTCTTCGGCGGTTTCAGCTATTTCCTGTTGATTCCCATGGGGCTCAACTCGGCAAGCGCCTTGGCACCGACGATTCCTGAATCCGTCTATATGTGCTACCAAATGACCTTCGCCATCATCACCCCGGCCTTGATCGCAGGCGCCTTGGCTGATCGCATGAAGTTCTCCTCATTCATGGTGTTCATGTCGCTCTGGCTGATCTTCGTTTACAGCCCGATTGCACATTGGGTCTGGGGCGGCGGCTGGTTGGGCACGATGGGTGCGCTTGACTATGCTGGCGGTACCGTCGTTCACTTGAACGCTGGTGTGGCCGGTCTCGTCACCTGCCTCGTCTTGGGTAAGCGCCAAGGTTACGGCACCGACAACATGGCTCCACACAATTTGGTTCTCAGCGTCATCGGCGCTTCCCTCCTGTGGGTCGGTTGGTTCGGCTTTAACGCCGGTTCAGCTGTCTCATCCAACGTCAACGCCGGTATGGCAATGGCTGCCACGCAAATTGCAACGGCTGCCGCTGCAATGGGCTGGATGACCATGGAATGGTTCATCCACAAAAAGCCGAGCGTTCTTGGCATGATCTCGGGCGCTGTGGCTGGTCTTGTCGCCATCACCCCGGCTTCGGGCTTTGTAAACCCCGGCTCAGCCTTGGTGATCGGCCTCATCGCTGGTGTCGTCTGCTTCCTCTCTGCAGTCTACATAAAGCGCTTCTTCGGTTACGATGATGCTTTGGACGCCTGGGGCGTTCATGGTGTTGGCGGTGCCTTGGGTGCGATCCTCACCGGTGCATTTGCCTCAAACGCCATCAATCCAGCTGCAAAAGGCTGGCTGATTGACGGAAATTCGGGCCAAATGCTGATCCAGGTCTATGACGTTTTGGGCACCTTGGTCTGGAGCGGTGTGGTAACTTTCATCATCCTCAAGCTGATCGACATCACGATGGGTCTGCGGGTCTCCAAGGAAGTTGAAGTCGAGGGTCTCGATATCAACCTTCACGGCGAAACCGTTCAATAAACCCAACTTGTTACAATCTAAAAAAGGCGTGCTTCGGCGCGCCTTTTTCTTTTGAGTTGCAAGCTTTTTACCCAGCCTTAACCCTATGCCTCCAAATTGCCATTAACCCTTTGTTAGACCGCTCCCTCGAGGGCGCGGGAATCTGGAGCATGGCATGGCCATCCACGACACACTTGAGACCGACGAGAACACCATTCCTGCGGCATTGAGAAGATTCTTGAGCAGGAGGATGTTGGAGGCCATCGGAATGGCCATGATCGCCGCGATCTTGGGGCTTGGCGTGGCTCTGGCAAGCTGGACCTCCTCTGATCCATCATTCAATCATGCAACCGGTGGAAAAGTTCACAATTGGATGGGGAGCTGGGGCGCAATACTGGCTGACCAATTGATCCAATTTCTTGGACTTGGTGTCTTGCCGCTCCTGCTCGTTCCGCTGACTTGGGCCGCCCGGTTCCTGCGCCACCAAAAGCCGGCGAACGTCAAAACCATGCTGCTGGGCTGGGTAGGATGTTCGGTCGCCGCCTCATTTGCCCTGTCGCAACTGCCAGCGCATGCGGGCTGGCCACTGGCAGGTGGCTATGGTGGCAACGTAGGTGACGTCATCTCCGGTGCCGTTCTTTCGACGCTCACTGTGGGCATGAAGCTTTTCGTCGCACAAGGATTGACTGCAGCTGCCGCGATCTGGGCATTGTATTGGACATTCCCCAAGGCCATCGGGAAAACATGGACCGATGCAATGTCGATGTTCTTGTGGCGCAAGCGAGCAGCTCCTGCTCCAACCGGTAGAAAGATCAAGAGCAAGGTGAAAAAACCTGCCGCCGGATATGCCTGGAAAGGTCTATTTTCTTGGATCAGTGTGAAGCTCTCCAGGCTCTTGCCCCGTTCCAAGATTCACAGTCATGGATCAGACGATGACTTTGAAGATTTGAATCCTCCGCAAGATTCGATCAGTCGCTTTGCACCCCTCAGCTTGAAAGCCAAATCACCGGCGCGAAGAGAGCCGCAATTCCTGTCAGGACATGGAGCGGGCCCCGTTCCTTATTCGGGGGAAGAAGAACAGTTTTATCCCGTCGCTGGTCAAGCCGAAAATGAGCGCAGTGAAGCCGAGTATTCTGCTTACGAAGACATGGAAGATGAGCCCGTATCGGTTCCAGCGAGCCGCACCAGCGCAAAATCGCTTCCCAAGGCCGGAAGGCCAAAGGTCAAGTCTCGGTTTGAACTTCCGCCGCTTGAACTTCTGAGCGAGCCAAAGAAGCAGGGCCGTTTGCCAGAATTTTCTCCGGAAGTCTTGGCCGAAAATGCCCGCAGGCTTGAAGGCGTGCTCGAAGATTTCGGCGTTCGCGGTCAGATCATCAATGTCAGGCCGGGTCCTGTTGTCACCTTGTATGAGCTAGAACCAGCACCCGGAATCAAGTCGTCACGGGTGATCAGTCTCGCGGACGATATTGCCCGTTCGATGAGTGCAGTGTCGGCCCGTGTCGCGGTTGTCTCAGGTCGTAACGCCATTGGCATTGAACTTCCCAATCCCAAACGTGAGACCGTCTATTTGCGCGAGCTGTTGACACATGATGGGTTCGTCAAGAACAGCACCAACCTCATTCTGGCTCTGGGCAAGAATATCGGTGGCGAACCTGTGACTGCCGATTTGGCCCGCATGCCGCATTTGCTGATCGCCGGTACAACGGGTTCAGGAAAGTCCGTGGGCATCAACACGATGATCCTGTCACTGCTCTACCGACTGCCGCCCGACAAATGCAAATTGATCATGATCGATCCCAAGATGCTGGAATTGTCCGTTTATGAGGGTATCCCGCATCTTTTGGCACCCGTTGTGACCGATCCACGCAAAGCCGTTGTGGCGTTGAAATGGGCGGTGCGGGAAATGGAAGATCGCTACCGGAAAATGTCAAAAACCGGTGTCCGCAACATTGATGGCTATAACGCCAAGCTCGCCCAGATTCTGGCTAAGGGCGAAAAACTCTCGCGCACTGTGCAGACAGGTTTTAACTCGGAAACTGGTCAGCCCATATTTGAGCAGGAAGACATGGATACGGCACCCATGCCCTATATCGTCGTTATCATCGACGAAATGGCTGATCTGATGATGGTAGCTGGCAAGGATATTGAAGGTGCAGTTCAGCGTTTGGCGCAAATGGCTCGTGCCGCAGGCATTCACGTTGTCATGGCAACCCAGCGACCCTCAGTAGACGTGATCACAGGCACGATCAAAGCCAACTTCCCGACGAGAATTTCATTCCAGGTTACGTCCAAAATCGACAGCCGGACTATTCTGGGCGAGCAAGGTGCCGAACAGCTGCTGGGACAGGGCGACATGCTCTACATGGCGGGCGGCGGGCGTATTTCGCGCCTTCATGCTCCGTTCGTGACAGATGGAGAAGTTGAGGCGATCGTCAATCATCTCAAAGCCCAGGGCGCTCCTGAATATGTTGAAGCTGTCACAGAAGACGTTGATGACGAGGCTGACGGCGCGGAAGCAGGCTACCCCGGGGCCGAGGGTGGTGGTTCCGGTGATGAACTCTATGATCAAGCGGTCGCTGTTGTCTTGCGGGACAAGAAGGTTTCGACCTCTTACGTTCAGCGCCGTCTTCAGGTCGGGTACAACAAGGCCGCAAGCCTTATTGAACGGATGGAAAAGGAAGGGCTGATCTCGGCTGCAAATGGAACTGGGAAACGGGAAATCCTCGTTCCCGGAGATAGTGCGAGGCTTTGATCATTCTTCTGCCCTATTGCCGCCCGCTTGCAATGGTATATGGGCGTTGCGTAAGTATTGAGAAAATAACCAATCTTTGATTCGAGGCTAAAGCTGATGAATTTTCGTAATTTTCTGGCAATGATTTTGCTGACCTTCACGATCGCCCTTTCTGGCGTGAGCGCAGCCTTGGCAAAACAAGCACCTTTGGCTCTCACACCCGATCAACAGCAATCGATCATGAAACTGAATAACTATCTGAATTCATTTCAGACCTTGAAGGCTGATTTCGTTCAGGTCAGCTCCAAGGGCAACATGGCCCAGGGCCAGATGCTGATCTCGAAGCCCGGTAAGCTCCGGTTTGAATATGCCCCACCCAATCCCCTCCTGATCGTGTCGGATGGTCGGTGGCTGACAATCAAAGATAAGGTCAAAGAAAAGGGCGACCAGTTTCCGCTGTCCTCAACGCCCTTGCGCTTGGTGGTCGCTCCACAGATTGATCTGCTGGCTGAGACCGATGTCATTGGTTTTGACTCGACCGAAGGCCTGACCAGCGTGTCGTTTGTGGATCGCAAGGGTTCATTGGGCGGATATATTACGCTGGTTTATGATGAACAGCGCAACCAGTTGATCCAATGGGTCGTTGTTGACGGCAAGGGACGGCACACCACTGTGCAATTGACCAACATAGTCTTGGGCGGCAGTTTCGACCCAAAACTCTTTGTCAGCAAGATCGACAGAGGAACACCTTAAGGCTAATTCCCACTTGCCCATCCTTCATTCGGGTGTCAGAACTTCTCCATGAAATTTTCTTTGGCTACTTGGAATATCAATTCGGTCCGCTTGCGGATCGGTCTCGTTGAAAAACTTCTGCGCGAACACGCACCAGATATTTTATGCCTGCAGGAAACCAAATGCCCGCAGGGGCAATTTCCATCGGCACCTTTGAAAGAACTTGGCTACACGCACATCGCCGAGTTTGGCCAGAAGGGCTATCATGGCGTTGCCATTGTTTCGCGGCTGCCATTTCACAGCCAGCATAGCCGGAATTTTTGTGACAAGGGTGACAGTCGCCACGTCGGCGTGAGATTTGACGGCCCCATGCCCTTCGTGTTGCACAATCTTTATGTACCCGCGGGTGGCGACGAACCAGACCCTAAGATCAACGAGAAATTTGATCACAAGCTGCGCTTCATTGCGGAGATGGAAGATTGGTCGAGCGGCGATGCAAAGCCCAAGGGCTATGAGGCAATTATCGTCGGTGATCTCAACGTAGCACCGCTGGAACATGATGTGTGGTCACACAAGGAATTACTGAAGATTGTCAGCCACACGCCGATTGAAACTGAAGGCTTCGGCCGGATGCAGAAAGCCGGGGCTTGGGTGGATGTCATGCGCAATCACGTAGCGCCCTCTGAAAAGCTTTATACGTGGTGGAGCTATCGAGCCAAAGATTGGGAAGCGTCAAACCGCGGACGTCGCCTTGACCATGTTTTGGCGACAGAGAAGCTGGCGGACAAATGCTCGCGAATAGAAATTCTCAAAGAGGCGAGAAGTTGGACACAGCCCTCTGACCATGTGCCGGTCATCGCCCACTTTGGCTGAGTATCTAAAGGTCGGAAAAATTTCTGGCTCGATTGAGCATGACGCGCACTGAATCTAACTGGCGCACCGAGGCATCCAGCCTGTCGCCGAGATTGCGGATAACCGTCGCCCCGAATTGCGGATATTCACGGGCAACTTTCAAAAAGAGTTCACGACTGATGCGAGCGGTGGAAACAACATCTAGTGCTATGGCTGAAAGCGAATAGACACCCGCCCCGATCATGGCGACTTCACCCAAAAAGGCGCCTGGTTCGGCAATTCCAATTTCCTCGCCCGAGGCCATGAGCCTGACTTGGCCGCTGAGCAGTAAAAAAGCGGCTCTTGATTTTTTGCCCTGGCTGAAAACTTCCTCGCCCACCGAAAATTCTTGTCGGTCCGACGTGAATGCCATGATCTGCAGGGGGACCGAATCGCAATCCTTGAAGACGGGAATAGCGCGCAAAGTTTCCGCGTCTGCCCGAACGCTCATGGCATCAGTTCCAGACTTTTGGCAAATCGAGGCAAATCAGTCCCGTCCATTCGACCCTTTGAACGCGAATGGCTGGTAAAATCAAGGGATCAGCTTATAGCCACCACCCTCGGTGACTAGAATTTCAGCATGGGCCGGGTCCCGCTCGATCTTTTGGCGTAGCCTGTAAATATGGGTTTCCAACGTGTGGGTCGAGACGCCAGCATTATAACCCCAGACATCATGAAGCAGGGTTTCACGGCTAATGCTCTGCTCGCTGGCCCGGTAAAGAAATTTGATGATCGAGGTCTCTTTTTCGGTCAGCCTTATCTTCTTGTTGTCATCACGCAACAGCACTTTGGCAGCGGGCTTGAAGGTGTAGGGCCCAATTTGGAAAACAGCATCTTCGGAATTTTCATGTTGGCGAAGATGGGACCTGATACGGGCCAACAACACCGCAAAGCGGAACGGCTTGGCCACATAGTCGTTGGCACCCGAATCAAGGCCCAAAATTGTGTCAGAATCTGAAGCCTGGGCCGTCAGCATGACGATGGGGCCTTTATAGCCATTACGGCGCATAATTTTGCAGGCCTCGCGCCCATCCATGTCGGGGAGGTTGACATCGAGCACAACGAGATCTGCGTGATCTTGCTTGAGAGCCTTCACCCCCGCAGTTGCCGTTGCAACGTCGCTGACGGAAAATTCGTCATGCAGCAAAAACTGATCTTTCAGAACCTCCCTGAGGGCATCATCATCATCGACAAGCAGGATTTTCTTGGTGGTAGACATTGTTCTTTGACTTTCGCAAGATATGAGCTGCTTTTTCACTACTCTGGAGCGCGAGGCAACACACTTGGCCGTGAGCAAAACCATAACATGTTTTCACATTTTCGCGATCAGTGATTCATCGTGCCGGGGGATATTGCGGTTTGGAACGTCGAGCTACCCGTGTTTGCTTGGAAAGAATGGCAGAACTCACATGAAGCGTGAGGGCGATGGGAAAAGTCCCAAAGGCGCATTCAAGGTCGGGACGCTGGCCTTCAGGAGTGATCGTGTTCGCCGGCCAATAACTCGTTTAGGTTCAAGACCACTGCGATCAAATGAGGGTTGGTGTGATGATGTTGCAAGCGGCCTTTACAACAAGCCGGTCAGATTGCCTTTTGCCAAAGGCCATGAAGAGCTTTGGCGGAAGGATGTGTCTTATGATATCGTTGCTCCAACCAGCCATAATCAACGTCCCCGCGTCAGAGGTGCTGGAAGCGCTATATTTCTGCATTTGATCCGCGAAGGCCAGACGGGAACAGAGGGCTGTATTGCACTCTCCGAAAGGGATCTGAGAAATATTCTAAGTCGCTGTAGCGGCTCGCTAATGTTAAACATCTAGGGCTTCGGGCGGCTTCCAAAAATGGCCGAACCCACGCGGACCATGGTTGCTCCATGAACCAAGGCTGATTGATAGTCGCCGCTCATCCCCATAGAGATTTCCGTGAGCTTGTTGCGCGTAGCTATGTCCTTCAATTTTTTGAAGAACGGAGCCGGGTCTTCGCCAACAGGCGGAATACACATCACGCCGATGATTTTAAGGCCATGCTCCTCCAAGCATGAGTGAATGAATCCATCAACCAAATCAGGCTCAATCCCTGCCTTCTGTGCTTCAAGGCCAATATTGACCTGAACCAGGCAACGGATTTCCCGTCCGGCCAGTTTCGTTGCCTTTGCAATGGCTGCAGCAATCTTGGGGCGATCAACAGTTTGGATGACGTCAAAGAGCGTAACAGCTTCTTCGACCTTGTTGCTCTGCAAAGGCCCGATGAGGTGGAGTTCAAGATCCGGAAATTCTTCTCGTAAGGCCGGCCATTTGGATTGCGCCTCCTGGACACGATTTTCACCGAATTTCCGATGCCCCATCACCAGCAGAGGGCGAATGTCTTCGGCTGCGAACGTCTTTGAGACAACAATTAACTCGGCATCAGATTCACCCCGCCCCGAACTTTTTAACGCGGTGGCGATGTGGCGCTTGACCTCATTGAGGCGGGAAAGGGCATCTTGGCTCATAGGTGGCATTTCATGCCCATGCTTGCGGGGCTTGGCAAGGACTGGTACGGAAAACCTTCATTCAGGCATTTTCTCCAACACAGGTATTCTCTTGGCCACCGAACGCTACAATCACCGCGAAACCGAACCCAAATGGCAGGCTTTTTGGAACAAGGCGAAATCCTTCGAATCCAAAGAGGATAGCACCCGTCCGAAATACTACGTGCTGGAGATGTTTCCCTATCCATCGGGACGCATTCACATGGGCCATGTCAGAAACTACACCATGGGCGACGTCATCGCACGTTTCCGTCGCGCCTGTGGCTACAATGTCTTGCATCCCATGGGCTGGGATGCCTTCGGCATGCCCGCTGAAAATGCCGCCATCGAACGCGGCGTACATCCAAAATCTTGGACCTATGAAAACATAGCGACCATGCGCGGTCAGTTAAAGTCGATGGGACTTTCTCTCGACTGGTCTCGTGAATTTGCGACCTGCGATCCCTCCTACTACATGCATGAACAAGCGATGTTCATTGACTTCATGAAGGCAGGCCTGGTGGAACGTCGGGTCTCGCTGGTGAATTGGGACCCTGTCGATCAGACCGTGTTGGCCAATGAACAGGTGATTGACGGCAAGGGCTGGCGTTCGGGTGCCGCCGTTGAAAAGCGTGAGCTGGCCCAGTGGTTCCTTAAGATCACGGCCTATGCCGATGATCTTCTCTCAGCATTGGACCATCTTCCCGATTGGCCCGAAAAAGTGCGGCTGATGCAGAAGAACTGGATCGGTCGATCCGAGGGCATGACCTTCACCTTCGAATTGGAAGATGAAAGCGGCAAGAAACTTAATGAGGGTCTCACGGTTTATACCACGCGACACGATACAATTTTTGGCGCGAGCTTTTGCGCAGTCTCGGCCGATCATCCGTTGTCTAAGCGATTGGCTGAAAGCAATCAGGCTTTGGCCGATTTCCGCAAGGAAGTCGCAGCGCTCGGCACGAGCGAAGAAAACATTGAGCGTGCTGAAAAGCGCGGCTGTGCGCTTGGTATCTATGCCCGCCATCCGTTCAGCAAGGGTGTCAGGCTTCCTGTTTACGCCGCAAACTTTGTGTTGATGGGATATGGTGAGGGTGCGCTGTTTGGTTGCCCGGCGCATGATCAACGCGATATCGAATTTGCCATCAAATACAGCCTGCCGATTATTCCGGTGGTCGCACCACGTGGTGTTGATCCGGCAACATTTGAAATCACGACCGAGCCCTACGTCGAGAAGGATGATGATCAGTCCGTTCTGATTAATTCCGAGTTCCTCAATGGCATGTCGGTGACTGACGCAAAAGCCGAAGTTGCCAAGCGCTTTGAAGCTGCGGGCATTGGCAAGCGCACCATTAATTTCCGCCTGCGTGACTGGGGCGTGTCACGCCAGCGCTATTGGGGCTGTCCCATTCCGGTGGTTCACTGCAAGACTTGTGGAATTGTTCCTGTTCCGAAATCCGAACTCCCTGTTCAATTGCCCGACGATGTGAAATTCGACAAGCCCGGAAATCCATTGAGCCATCATCCAACGTGGAAAAATGTCAATTGTCCGAGCTGCGGCGGTAAAGCCGAACGAGAGACAGACACCTTTGACACGTTCATCGACTCGTCTTGGTACTTCGCGCGATTTACCTCACCTGCTGACAAGGAACCGGTGAACGCTGCGGCAGCGAAATATTGGTTGCCGGTCGACCAATATATCGGTGGTGTTGAACATGCGATTTTGCATCTTCTCTATTCGCGCTTTTATGCGCGCGCCATGCACAAGACTGGCCACTTGAATGCCGACGAGCCCTTCGCCAGCCTGTTCACGCAAGGCATGGTGATCCATGAAACCTTCAAGACCAAAGACGGTGATTGGGTTTTGCCCAGCGATGCCGTGCAGGTCAACGGCGCGTGGCAACATGCCAAGACAGGTGAAGCGCTGATCGTGGGCGGCGTTGAAAAAATGTCAAAGTCAAAGCGCAACGTCGTCGACCCCGATGCAATCATTGCAGCCTATGGTGCCGACACAGCGCGTTGGTTCATGTTGTCTGACACGCCCCCCGAGCGTGACATTGAGTGGACCGAGGCCGGCGCTGAAGGGTCGTGGCGTTTCACGCAGAGAATCTGGCGCATTGTGAATGATGTTGCGGCGCTTCCCATGGGCGTGCTCTCGGATGCTGCAGATGGTCTGGCACTTCGCCGCCAGTCCCACCGCTCTGTTGCGGCCATTGCCGATGATCTGAACAATCTGCGCTTTAACCGCGCCATTGCCCGGATTTATGAGCTCTCAAACGCAATAACATCCGCCTTGGCAGACAAAGACAGCTTGCTGAAATCTGATACGCTCCAAGGGGCGGTTACGGAAGCGACCCAGTTCCTCGTTCTACTGATGGCACCCATGATGCCTCATCTGGCGGAGGAATGCTGGGGTTTGCTCGGCAATTTCTCTGCTGTGGTGGATACGCCCTGGCCTCAAGCTCTGGATCGTTTTGTGACGGTCGACGAAGTGACGGTGGCCATTCAAGTCAACGGGAAGCGCCGCGACGAAATTTTAGTGCCAAAAGGCATTGATCGTGCCATTCTGGAGGGCAAGGTTATGCAGCTTGAAAACATCAAGCGCGCCTTGGAAGGCAAGCAAGTGAAGAAGCTGGTGATCGTTCCTGATCGTGTCGTCAATATCGTGGTTGGAGACTAAGATGATTTTACGTCTTCTTCTGTTGGCCTTTGCCTTGTCTGGCCTTCTTGGCTGCGCTGATTATCGCCCGCTTTACGGCCAAAACGATACTGGGCATTCGGTCTCCGTTGATTTGGCCGGCATTGCGGTGGAAGAGCAGACAACCAGGGTTGGGCAGGTTGTGCGCAATGATCTCCTGTCCGGACTGGGAGCCAATCCAACAGCGCGGTATTCTTTGCGCCTCACACCCGTGGAAAAGATCATTCCGATATCATCATTTTCCAACGAGTTGCCAAGCCGTTACCGCTACAATGTGGTTGTGGCCTATAGTCTCGTCAATCTAGCCACAGGCAAAACCATCACTTCTGGCAAAAGCTTCTCGAATGTTTCGTACGACAATATTGCGCAGCAGCCTGTCTCTAGTCTTGCAGCGATGAACAACGCCATAGATCGTGCGGCCCATGAAGTGGCACAGGATTTGAGACAGCGCATCGCTGCGACGTTATTCATCGCAAAATAGATCAATGGCGGTCTTGAAAGAGGACGAGTTTGAAGGCTTTCTGAAACGACGCCTTTCAAATTTTTCAGCACTACTTCTCCATGGCGATGATGAAGCAGTCATTTCAGCAATGGGTGCTCAAGCCATCGCGGCCTTGGTGGGTGATGGGGGGGCGTCCTTGCTAACCGACGAATTGGACTCAGCAGCTTGCAAGAAATCTCCGGGCCTTTTTTTTGATGCATTAAATGCCATGTCGCTTTTGGGGGACAAACGTCTCCTGATTCTAGACAACATTGATGATGCTTCTATAGGATTTCTTTCGCCATCTCTGGAACAACCTCCTGGCGGAAATTTTGTGGTGCTGAAGGCCCGTGCATTGAAGCGTGATTCCAGTTTGCGCGCTGCTTTCGAAGGCGGTGCCTACGCGGCCACCGTGGCAGTTTTCCCGGATGATGGGAAAGCCGCGAGCGTCCGGGCCAGAAATTTCCTTCAAGCGAATGAATTGGCATGGGGCGATGGTGCCGAAGAAACATTCTTTGATCTTGTAGGTTTGGATCGTTCAATTGTGTCGCAGGAACTGGGGAAGCTGGCCCTCTATTGCCTTGGAGCGAAAGCGATACAAAGTGCGGATGTGGTTGCCGTGTGTGGTGACCTCGCTGAAAATACCCTTGATGACGCGATTGATGCTATTCTCTCAGGCGATCTCCAAAATATAGATCACGGTCTGGGTGCTGCCACTGGACGGGAGGCCAAGAGCGTTTTGCCGTTGTTGTCGATGCATCTTTCGCGATTGGTCAACTTGAATTCTGCAATCGCTGAAGGGCAAAATGCTGACAGTGCCGTGCGCACGGCCAGGCCTCCGGTTTTTTTCAAACGTCGCGGGGCGATCGTTAATCAGCTGAACCGTCTGAAACTGGAAGACATAGTGAATTTGCAGATTTCCGTTCAGGCGCTCGTTTTGAAATCGCGCCAGCTTGGTGACATCTCAGATTCTGCCACCGCACGCGCGCTGCTTTCACTGGCGCGCAATCTAAAACAGAATACGAGATAGGGCGATCAACCGCGAGAAATACGCCGAGAAATCTCATCAAGTTGATCCAGTGTCTTGTATGAAATCACCACTGTCCCACCCGTCTTGCCCTTGTGCTTGAGGCTCACAGTGAGTCCCAAAGCCTGACTGAGGTCTTTTTCAAGCGCACGCGTGTCAGGATCTTTTTCGGGTTTTGGATTAGACGTTGAAGACGACGGATTCTTCCTCGCCAGGTCTTCAGTCTGCCGCACTGATAATTTGAGCGCGATGATCTTGTCAGCAAGTTCCTCAGGTGATTCCGTGGCGATCAGCGAGCGGGCGTGACCAGCCGTAAGGCTGCCATCTTCGATCTGCCTTAGGATTGATTCGGGCAAAGTCAAAAGACGCATGGTGTTCGCGATGTGGCTTCGGCTTTTGCCAATGCCATCGGCCAATTGCAGTTGGGTATATTGATACTGTTCAATGAGCTGACGATACGCGCGTGCTTCCTCCAGCGGATTAAGATCACTGCGTTGGACATTTTCAATCAGCGCAATTTCAAGTGTTTCGCGGTCACCCAGTTCGCGAATCAGAACCGGAATTTCGTGAAGCCCGGCGCGTTGACTGGCGCGCCAGCGGCGTTCGCCGGCAACAATTTCGAAGCTTCCATCATTGCGCGGACGGACCACCAAAGGCTGAAGCAGGCCCTTGTCTTTCAGCGATTTGGCGAGGCTTTCCAATTCGTCCTCGGCAAAATGCTTGCGCGGGTTATTCGGATTGGGATGAAGGAGTTCGATGGGAACGTGGCGCAGGGAGCGAATATCCTGAATGACGGCGTCTTCGGTTGTGTCATCGCCAATCAATGCCGCGAGCCCTCGTCCAAGTCTGCGCTTTTGTACCTGTGTCATGAATATAGTCCTTGGAGGTTATTTCGGGTACGAATCAATTCAGGCAGCCCGAAGATCACGTTCGCGACGGATAACTTCAGACGCAAGCTTGATGTAAGCCTGCGAACCAACGCAGGCATTGTCATAAAGCAAGACAGGCTTTCCATAGGATGGCGCTTCGGAAATCCGCACATTTCTCGGTATGACCGTCTGGTAGACCTTGTCACCCAAGACCTGGCGAACGTCGGAGGCGACCTGATCCGAGAGAGAGTTTCGTTTGTCAAACATGGTCAGCACAACGCCCTGAATGATGAGGCGTGGATTCAGAGTGGTGCGCACCCGCTCGACTGTTTTCATCAGCTGGCTCAACCCTTCCAAGGCAAAGAACTCGCATTGCAGCGGGACAAGAATAGCATCGGCTGCAGTGAGCGAATTAATAGTGAGAAGATTGAGCGAGGGCGGACAATCAATCAAAATATAGCTGTAGTTTCTATCTGTTTTAGTGAGCATTCTGGAAATAGCATCGGACAAACGATGGGTTTTCCGGTCAAGTCCAGCGAGCTCAAGTTCAGCACCCAAAAGGTCAATCGTGGCAGGCGCACAATGAAGCCTTGGAATTGACGACGCGATAATGACGTCCGAAAGTTCCGCCTCACCAATTAGAACTTGATAGGAAGATCTCTGATGGGGCCGGCGCGTGATGCCAAGTCCGGTTGAGGCATTGCCTTGCGGGTCTAGATCAATCACCAGAACATTCTCGCCAACAGCGGCAAGTGCCGTTCCAAGATTAATGGCAGTGGTTGTCTTGCCCACCCCGCCCTTCTGATTGGCGACGGCAAGAATCCTAACATGGGACTTTGGCGCAAAGGCTTCAGACATGGGAAAACTCCTCCACCTCCAGAATATTTGACTTCGAATCAGTCAGGCTGGGGTGTTTCTTGAATCTAATTCTCCAAGCTTTAGCAGCTTCGGTCAATTCCGCATCAACATCTTGTCCCTTGTGGAAAAGACCGATCGTTTCGGCTCCGAAGAAGGGCTGGGCCATACCTAACAAATTCGTGAGAGGCGCAAAAGCGCGCGCCGTCACAACTTGAACTCTTGGTAGCGTCTCGCGCAGAAGGGTCGGGTCGAGCCGCAGCCTGTGGGCCTGACCGACCACTTTCATTTGGCGGAGGGCCTCCTGAAGAAAGGCAATCTTCTTTCCGTTGCTTTCGAACATGTGAACGGTGGCGGGTTGCGTGGCCGCTAGCACGAGCCCTGGAAATCCACCGCCAGAACCGAGATCGGCGATTGCCTGTGTTCCGGCGGGCAACAATGGCAGGAGTTGTAAGCCATCCAAAATATGCCGGGTCCACACCTCTTGAGCGGTTGAAGGTCCGATCAGATTGATGTGGCTCTGCCATTTTAGGAGAAGTTCATGAAGCAGTTCCAGCCTTATGATGGATTCACGTGAAACATTGAGACGTTGGAACCAAGGTTGGAGGTCGGCTGACAACTCAGGCGACATGGCGTTTGGGTCGTTGCACATAGGCCAAAAGGCAAGCCAAACCCGCAGGCGTCATGCCCTCGATACGCGAGGCTTGAGCCAGTGTCAGCGGGCGGGTTTTGTTCAGCTTCTGCCGGAGCTCGATAGAGAGGCTTGGCACAATAAAATAGTCCAAATCGGCTGGGAGGAGGGATTCTTCTTCTCGCCGTAGGCTGGCAATTTCAGTAGTTTGCCGATCCATGTAGCCAGCATATAGCGCATCGGCTTCGAGAGCCTCTTTGGCAAAATGAGGGAGTTGGGCAATTTCGGGCCAAATCTGCGCCACTTTCTCCAGACCAACTTCGACCATCCCGATGAGATCAAGTGCCGTTCGTCTCTGCCCATCCTGATTGACCCTGAGACCAAGCTTCAGGGCTTGCGAGGAGGTGACAGACAGCCGTTGTGCCAAGTCCCTGGTATGTTTGAGCACGGAAAGCTTCTTCTGGAACGCATCCCCGCGATGGGTGCCCACAAGTCCCAGTTCCATGCCTTTGGGGGTCAGTCTTTGATCGGCATTGTCGGCGCGAAGGCTCAATCGATACTCCGCACGTGATGTAAACATGCGGTAGGGTTCCGCCACGCCTTTCATGACGAGGTCATCAATCATGACCCCGAGATAGCTTGAAGCGCGGTCAAACGTGATGGCCGGCCCCCCAGAGGCCCGCTGGGCAGCATTGAGGCCCGCCAGCAGCCCTTGGGCCGCCGCTTCTTCATAGCCGGTCGTACCGTTGATCTGGCCCGCCAGAAACAGCCCCGGGAGCTTCTTCACGCTAAGATCATGGCCCAATTCACGCGGGTCTACATAGTCATACTCAATGGCATAGCCTGGACGCAGAATACGAACCTGCTCAAGTCCAACCATGGTGCGAATGAACGCCGTCTGCACATCTTCGGGCAGGGAGGTCGAAATCCCGTTGGGATAGACCGTGTCGTCATCCAAACCCTCAGGCTCCAGGAAGATCTGGTGGGAGGACTTGTCCTTGAAGCGGTGAATCTTGTCTTCAATGGACGGGCAATAGCGCGGACCAGTCCCGGAAATCTGGCCCGAATACATCGCCGAGCGATGAAGATTGCTGGCAATCATTTCATGCGTGGCGGCATTGGTGTGGGTGATGAAGCAAGAAATCTGTGGCGTGGTAATCTGCTCAGTCAAAAACGAGAACGGCACAGCAGGATCGTCGCCTTTCTGCTCTTCGAGAAGCTCCCATCGGATTGACTTTCCGTCGAGCCTGGCAGGTGTGCCAGTCTTCAACCGTCCCAACTGCAAACCCAAGGCCGTCATTTGCTCGGATAATCCACGTGCCGGTGGTTCACCCGCCCGTCCCGCTTGAGTTTTCTGCTCACCAATATGGATGAGCCCGTTCAAGAACGTGCCTGTGGTCAACACGACAACACCCGCCCGCAAGCTCCGCCCATCTTCGGTTTCAACACCAGCAATTTGACCCGATTCAATGGTCAGCGCGAAGGCAGCACCTTCGACAACTTCTAGATTCGCTTGGCTTGAAATTTCAGCCTGCATGGCCTGCCGGTAAAGTTTCCGATCAGCCTGTGCTCGTGGACCACGGACCGCCGGGCCCTTTGACCGATTGAGCAAACGAAACTGGATGCCAGCCTTGTCGGCCACGCGCCCCATCAATCCGTCCAGCGCATCAATCTCCCTGACTAGATGACCCTTGCCCAAGCCACCAATGGCGGGATTACACGACATTTCGCCAATGCTTGAAAAGCGATGAGTGAGCAGCGCGGTCTTCGCACCCATCCGTGCGGAAGCAGCAGCCGCTTCACAGCCGGCATGTCCACCCCCCACGACGATCACATCAAACTTCATAACAACGGACTTTCATTTCAGGCACATTACGAAGGGCCTCACATAATCCGTCCACGGAGAAACGTCAAAGCCGTAACGGTTTCACGTGAAACATCACTTGCCGATGCAGAATTCCGAAAAAATCTTGCCCAAGAGATCTTCAACATCAACACGGCCCGTGATGGCAGCAAGCTCCCGTGCCGCCCACCGCAAGTCTTCTGCCCGTAATTCCGCTGACTTTTTGGTCCCCTCGAGAAAGTTGTTGAGGTGCCGAATCGATTTCTCAACACTCTCGCGGTGCCGCCCACGCACCAGAATCGCATTTTCGGCCCCCGCATAGCGTTCAGCGATGACCAATTGAATTGCAGACCGGAGCCGGTCAAGCCCCTCACCGGTTTTCACGGAAACAATAATAGTTGAATCGTTCCGTACATGAATCAAACGTGGTTCACCCAAGTCTGACTTGTTATGAACAATCAAATCCGGAGTGCGGGCTGGCCCTACTGTTTCATCAATCCCCGGCGCCCGCACCCAGATCAGAACGTCAGCATCGCCAATCTCAGAGAGGCTTCGCAGCATGCCCATCTTTTCAATTTCGTCATGCGTATCATCACGCAAGCCAGCCGTATCGGCCAACAACAAAGGCAACCCACCAAGGCTAGCGCCAGAGGCCACGACGTCGCGTGTCGTTCCTGCCTGGGCCGAAACAATTGCTGCTTCGCGGTCCAACAGCCAATTGAACAGTGACGACTTGCCCACATTCGGAGCGCCAGCAAAAACCACCCGCAAACCATGCCGCACACTGATCCCGGCGACGGACTGATCGAGCACGCCCTGTAGCTCCTGAACCAACGCCATTGCGCGCGAGGTCACAATCTCCCCCACAGCGGCGATATCTGCATCTTCCTCAGAAAAATCGATGGCCGCTTCACTCAAGGCCAAAGCCTCAATGACGCGGTCCCGCCAAGACTCCACCAGTCCAGAACTCTCGCCTGCAAATTGCCGAATTGCCAATTTTCTTTGGCCTTCGCTGTCCGCTGCAAGAAGATCAGCCAAACCTTCGACCTCAACGAGATCAAGTCGGCCATTGTCAAAGGCCCGCCTTGTAAACTCCCCGGCCACGGCAGGAACGACATCTTCAAATTGGCTAAAGGCCAAAAACAAGCGCGACAGCACAGCCGGGCTGCCATGCACGTGAAACTCAGCCAAGTCTTCTCCGGTTACTGACGCGGGGCCCGGAAACCACAGCACCAAGGCTTCATCAATCAACTCACCATCCGAAACAAGCTTTCTCAGGCTTGCCAGACGAGGTTTAGGAAACACCGACACAAGGGAAAAAAGCACGAGTCTTGCGGAGGGTCCCGAAAGACGAACCACAGCAATACCGGCCCTACCGAGCCCGGAAGATACCGCATATATCGTCGTTGGCAGTTTCATTTCGGATTCGAATCGAAACCAAAGACCAGGCCTGTATTAGGCGTTCATTGAGTCAAAGAAGTCGCTGTTGCCCTTGGTCTGACGCAGCTTGTCGAGCAGGAATTCGATAGCATCCACCGTTCCCATGGGATTGAGGATGCGGCGCAAGACATAAGTTTTCTTCAAGACATCAGGTTTCACTAGAAGTTCTTCTTTACGCGTACCGGAGCGCAAAATGTCAATAGAAGGGAAGACCCGCTTGTCGGCGACTTTCCGGTCCAGAATAATTTCGGAGTTGCCGGTTCCCTTGAACTCTTCGAAAATGACTTCGTCCATGCGGCTGCCGGTATCAACCAGGGCAGTGGCAATAATCGTCAAGGATCCGCCGTTTTCAATGTTACGCGCGGCACCAAAGAAGCGCTTTGGCCGCTGCAGGGCATTGGCGTCAACACCACCGGTCAGAACCTTACCGGATGATGGTACGACCGTATTGTAGGCCCGACCCAGACGCGTGATCGAATCGAGAAGTATGACCACGTCACGCCCATGCTCGACCAGTCTCTTGGCCTTGTCGATCACCATCTCGGCAACCTGCACATGGCGGGATGCCGGTTCGTCAAAGGTAGAACTGATGACCTCGCCCTTGACCGAGCGTTGCATGTCGGTCACTTCCTCGGGGCGCTCATCAATCAACAGGACGATGAGATAGCACTCGGGATGATTAGTCGTGATCGAATGAGCAATGTTCTGCAACAGCACGGTCTTACCCGTACGGGGCGGGGCCACAATCAAACTGCGTTGGCCTTTGCCGATGGGAGCCACAATATCAATCACCCGGGCTGAAAAATCTTTCCGGGTCGGGTCAGCAATTTCCATTTCAAGGCGCTGGTCAGGATAAAGCGGCGTCAGATTGTCGAAATTGACCTTGTGCTTGGCTTTGTCAGGATCTTCAAAATTGACTGTATTCGCCTTGATCAGAGCAAAATAACGCTCGCCATCCTTGGGCCCACGGATTTGCCCCTCGACGGTGTCGCCGGTGCGCAGCGAAAATTTCCGGATAAGATTGGGGCTTACATAAATATCATCGGGTCCGGCCAGGTAATTGGCCTCGGCCGAGCGCAAGAATCCAAACCCATCTTGCAGAACTTCAATAACGCCTTCGCCGATAATCTCGACATTCTTGGCGGCCATATTCTTCAGAATGCCAAACAACAGCTCCTGCCGACGCAGGGTGCTGGAGGCTTCAACTTCCAGCTCTTCAGCGAGTACGACCAGTTCGGCCGCAGACTTGCGCTTCAAATCGGAGAGCTTTGTCTCCTTAAGTTCACTAAAATCGGTCATAACTTCACTTTGGAAAAAGGACGAACAGAACGCTCAATCCGTGGAGCACGGCCAGAACGGCCTGCGAAAATTCCAATATCACCATTCCGCCCAACACAAAAGCAGAATCTCTTGGTCAAGAAAACGGTTTCACCACCACCCAAATGACGATCCAGATCAACAATAGGGTCGGAACCTCATTGAGGACACGAAAGTATCGTTCCGACCGCCCACGCCAGCCTCGGGCAAATAGTCTCTGATAGCGTTCTAACAGCCCGTGATAGCCAAACAGACACAAGACCCCAAGGAGTTTGGCCACCAGCCAAGGACTTGCCAAACTGAATTCCCCAACATGGACGAGGACCGCACCAGCCACCAAAGCCACAATCGCCGCCGGCCGCATGATGGCCTTGATTAATCGACGCTCCATCACCTGAAACAACAGATCAGTCTCCGACCCCACGCCTGATTTCACATGATAGACAAACAACCGCGGAAGATAAAAAAGACCCGCCATCCAAGCCACCACAGCAACGATGTGCAATGCCTTGATCCACAAAAATAGCATCATCCAATCCGATCGTAAGCTCTGACACAGTCAATCAGCAGACTCAAATTCTGCGGATCAACCTGCGGCAAAATCCCATGCCCCAAATTAAAAATATGCCTGCTTGCAGGGACACCCTCCAAAACCGACCTGACGCCCACTTCAATTCCTTCCCGGTCACCCAAAAGGACTTGCGGCGAAAGATTACCCTGTACGGCAACGCGCGGAGGCAAACTCTCAAGAACATCAGAGAGACGAACGCCTTCTTCAACGCCGACGGCAGACGCGCCCGTGTTTAAAGCCACCTCAGCATGATACCCGCCGACACCGCGGGCGAAAACGATGACCGGAAAATTCGGATATCTCTTGCGGATGCCGTCAACAATCCGTTTGATGGGGCCTGTTACAAATTCCTGGCGGTTGGGCACAGCAATATCACCCGCCCAGCTATCGAAAATCTGAACAACCTCAGCCCCAGCTTCAATCTGCAAGCACAGGAACGAGATTGAGGCTTCAACCAATCGATCAATCAAATTAAGGAACCATTGTGGTCGTGCTGCCGAAACACTCAACGCTGTAGCCCGATTGGAGCTTCGTCCCTCAATCATGTAACTGGCGACCGTCCAAGGAGCACCACAAAAACCAATCAATGCTTTCGACCCGTCCAACTCAGCTTTCACACGAGAAAGCGTCTCGCACACCCGCGCGACTTGCCAAGACTTTGACACGTCCTGCAAACCAGCCACCCCAGCATCATCGCTCACGGTCGACAATATAGGACCTTCGCCTTCCTGAAAATCCAAAGTGAGGCCCATGGCATGTGGCACAACTAAAATATCTGAAAACACAATTGCCGCATCCAGATCAAATCGCCGCAACGGCTGCAAGGTCACTTCGGCTGCGGCAAGAGGATCATAACACAAGCCTAGAAAAGAACCCGCCTTGGCTCGGACCTGGCGATACTCTGGTAAATAACGGCCAGCCTGTCTCATAATCCAAACCGGACGACGACTGGGTGTCTTCTGAGATAGAACGTCAATCAAGGGCTTCACGAAGTCACTCCAATTCTAACACTAAATATAATATCTATATTGATGTAACTGTTGGACGGCAGATTGCGGTGATAACCAAAAAGACTTCTTCATCACCGTGACAAGCTGTGGAAGACAATTATTATTTCCAAAATAAATTGAAAGTCCTGTTGGTAATCAGACTGTTAGGGAGATCAAATTCAATACATACTTGTACACAGACAGACCAGATGGCATTTTGGCCATCACTTCAATTGTTAATAAATTATTAAGAACCCACGGCCCAGCACCAACAGTACCATATTATTCAAACTTATCCCCAAGTCATGAGCAGGAAAAACCCTTACCTTGATTAAAGTCTGCGTCGTCGGCTGGCCTATAAATCACTCGCGCTCACCCTTGATTCATAATCACTGGATCAAGACGTACGGCATTGACGCACTCTACGAAAAACGCCCCGTGGCACCCCAAGACTTGGCAGCATTCCTGACCAACATGAGAGAGCAAGGCTATATCGGGTGCAATGTTACAATTCCGCACAAGGAAGCCTCAATCCAATCAATCGATCAACCAGACGACCGTGTAAAGCGAATTGGAGCCTTAAACACGGTATTCCACCGCGACGGAAAATCCAGCGCGACCTCCACAGATGGCGACGGGTTCATGCAGAATCTTGCATCACATGTTCCTGGCATCACCCCGAAAGATAAGACCATCACGATTTTGGGCGCAGGCGGGGCAGCACGCGCCATCGTGGACAGGTTGTTGGAAGAGGCTCCCACCACGATCTACATCGCTAATCGGACACCAGATCGCGGCAAGCAGATTGAAGAAGACTTTGGGCCTGTTGTTAAGTCTATCACGCTCGAAAGCCTGCCCAAATTTCTGCCACAGACTGATCTCCTGGTGAACGCGACATCACTTGGAATGAACGGGCATGATCCATTGAACGTCGAGTTAAGTCTCTTGCCCAAATCGGCCGTAGTAGCTGACATCGTGTACGCTCCCCTGAAAACAGACCTTATTGATGCGGCCGAGAAAATGGGTCTGCGCACGGTGCCAGGCCTCGGAATGCTATTGCATCAGGCTGTTGGAGGATTCGAACTCTGGTTCGGGGTGAAACCCGAAGTGACCGAAGAACTTTATGGCCTGGTTGCACGAGACATTGACCCCGGGTATCGGCGTTGAAGACGATTGGCCTCACGGGATCGATTGCCATGGGGAAGTCCGAAGTGGCGCGGATCCTCAGATCAGAAGGCATTCCAGTGTTTGATTCCGACGCAGAAGTCCACAAGCTATATGACAGCAAAGAGGGCGCTAACCTCCTTAGGAAACTGATACTGGAAGCCATCGTCAATGAGCGTGTCGATCGCCAAATCCTTTCGGCTCGAGTTCTTGGCAACCCAGACCTGCTATCCGATCTCGAAAAAAAGGTGCATCTGGAAATAAGGAAACGGCGCGACCGTTTCCTGGCAGATCAAAAAGAACTTGGCCATGCCTTTGCCGCCCTGGATATTCCCCTGCTATTTGAAACGGGTTCTGACAATCAAGCCGATGTGGTCCTCGTCGTTTCTTCCAAGCCCGAGACCCAACTATCTAGAGCGTTGGCCCGACCCGGCATGACGCTAGAGAAACTGACGATGATCATGGCTCGACAAATGCCCGATGCGGAAAAGCGTGAGCGCGCCGATTTTATCATAGAAAACAATGGCAGCATAAATGACCTACAAAAATCTGTATTGTCAGTCATCGATCAATTGAAAAGACACGAGTGGAATATATCTAAATGACCAAACGCGAAATCATCTTGGATACTGAAACCACGGGCCTGTCGCCGCTTGAAGGGCATCGCATCGTTGAAATTGGTGCCATCGAATTATTGAATCATTTGCCGACGGGCAAAACCTTTCATATCTATCTCAATCCAGAAAGAGACATGCCCAAGGAAGCAGAAGCCATTCACGGCCTGTCTAGCGCATTCTTGCGCGACAAGTCAAAATTCAAGGAAAAGATGAAGGATTTTCTTGAATTTATCGCAGATGACGTCTTGATTATTCACAACGCGTCATTCGATATGGGATTTCTGAACTCGGAATTGGCTTACTGCGATGTCACAGCCATAGCACCCGACCGCGTTATAGATACCTTGATGATGGCCCGTAAGTCTCACCCCATGGGTCCTAACAGTTTGGATGCACTCTGCCGGCGATATGGCATTGATAATTCCAAACGCACCAAGCATGGCGCACTGCTTGACGCTGAACTCTTGGCCGATGTCTATCTTCATCTGATTGGTGGGCGACAAACGGTTTTAGGCTTGCAGGATTCCGCGGCGAAACAAAAAAACTTTGTGACCGTGCGCGAAAACATACCAGCGCAGCGTCCGCGTGATCTGGCCCCGCGCCTCACGAGTAGTGAACTCGAGGCGCATGCCAAAGCAATAGCGGCTCTTGGCCAGACGTCGTTGTGGAAGTAATAGGAACGAACTAGGCCTGTCCTGTGGTTTGGGCCTGGATGCGCTTCTGATACATCGCGCCAAAATCAATGGGGTCCAGCATCAAAGGCGGGAAGCCACCGTTACGGGTGGCATCAGCAAGAATTTGCCGCGCAAACGGAAACAGCATGCGCGGGCATTCAATCAAGACGGCGGGATGCAAGAGATTGGCGGGGAAATTTTCAAGCTTGAACATTCCGGCATAGAGCAAATCTGCAGCGAACATGGTTTTGCCTTCGGAGCTCGCTTTGGCCTCAAGGTGGAGCTCAACTTCAAAATCATTTGGTCCGAGATTTCGCGCGTTCACGTTGACCGAGATATTGATATCAGGCTGCTTGCTTTGCGCTGCCAATGACAGCGGTGCGTTAGGGTTTTCAAAGGAAAAATCCTTCAAATATTGCCCGAGAATCTTGAATGTTGGCTGCTGTCCCGGCTGTGGCTCAGGTGCTGACAAACGCACGGGCTGCGTGGCGGCGGCCTCAATCTTCGTCGAAGCTCCGTTATTGGACTTAGCAGCCACTTTTCGTGGTGCTGCCTTTGCAGGTTTTATCGTCTTTGCCATTGCCGCCTCATCATCCACACAGGCCGATTGTCGCCTGTCAGCCAAAACTTGTGTCGCTCGGCCTATCAGAAAGGCAAAGGAGCCGCAAGCCAAACCAAATATCCACGATTCAAAACTGCTACACAGGACCGAAAATGATCTGATATACTTGACTCATGGATCCATCAAACTCAGTTCTCGACCTTGTTCTTCTTGCCGTCATTGCAATTGTCGGCTGGCGACTTTGGCGTGTCCTCGGCACCAGGACCGGCTTTGAAAAAGCCCATGATTCAGCTGCTCCCATTGAGCAAGCCAAGACCACACCACTGAGCCATGAGGACCTGCCTCCTATCTGGCAGGACCATGCCAAGGAAGGCTCACCCCTCGCAAAAACTCTGATTGAAATGGCCAAACTTGATCCAGGGCTCAGTCCGTCTGATTTCCTGGCCGGAGCAAAAATTGTCCATGCCAAGGTATTGGAAGCCTTCAGCGCCGGGAAATTGACAGAAGTTGAACAGTTAATCAGCCCGCCGGTTCTCGAAACCTTGCGCGCCGAAGTGAAAGCACGGGAAAAAAAGTCAGAAACGCTGAACTATAAGCTCGTGGGTTATGACAGCGTAAGGATCGTATCCGCCACACTCAACGGAAATATTGCTGCGTTAAAGACACGGTTTGAGACCAGACTCATCAGCTGGACCAGCAACGCCGCCGGAAAACCCGTAGTTGGAAATCCAAACAAGACCGAAAGTCACGTCGACTATTGGACCTTTGAGCGGGATCTCACATCGCGCGATCCCAATTGGCGGCTCGCCGAAACGGATGCCGACGAAGACAGCACATGATCGAGAGCAGAGGCGAGATTGAGCAGACCAAATTTGCTGACCTCAACGGTTGGGACACTACGGACCTTGCACCGGCTCTGGCAGCGTTCAAAAGATCCGCTGAAGAGATAATATCAAACGGTCATGGTTTCAAAAGAACATCTGTCTATTCCGGCACGCGTGATGACTGGTTGCCCGCATGCGAGGAAGCATTACGAGCACCCGACGCCAGAAAATTCTTCGAGAGTTTTTTTCTACCCTTCAAGATCATCGACAAGAACAGGCCCGATGGACTTTTCACGGGCTATTATGAGCCTCTGGCCTTGGGGAGTCGCGTCAGGACAAAAAGATTCCAGGTGCCAATCTATCGCCGACCACCAGACCTGATTTCATTTTCTGCCGAGATAGAGGCTGTTTACGGCTTTAAGTATGGGCATCTCGTCAACAACGAGCCCGCACCATTCTTCTCGCGGCGCGAAATTGAAAATGGAGCGCTCCAAGGACTTGGCCTTGAAATCTGCTGGCTTGCCAACTGGGTAGACGCGTTCTTCATCCATATTCAGGGGCAGGGCCGCATAGAGTTGCCCGACGGCGGGACGGTTCGCGTGGCCTTTGCGGCCAAGAACGGCCAGCCCTATTCCAGTATTGGTGCGGCGCTGCTGGCCAAGGGCGTGGGCACACGGGAAACCATGTCGATGCAGTTCCTCCGCGATTGGATTGAACACAATCCACAAGAGGGCCGGGACCTGATGTGGCAGAATAATTCTTTTATCTTTTTCCGGGAAATTTCGGTTGCTGATCCTGCACTCGGAGGCTTAGGCGCAGCGCAAGTAAATTTGACCCCGCAATGCAGTTTGGCCATTGATCGAAAATACTGGGCATTCGGGACTCCGTTTTGGCTTGAGACAACGACCCCGCCCGAAGCCGAGGACGGATCAAAGCCGTTTCGCCACTTGATGATTGGTCAGGACACCGGAACCGCTATTCGTGGATCGCTGCGCGGAGATGTCTATTGGGGGTGGGGGGATGAGGCCATCACAAATGCGGGCCATATGAAAAGCCCCGGGCGCATGGCGGTCTTGTTGCCCCTGCAAGTAGCCCGGAGGTTGGGATACTGAGCCATGGCACGCAAACCCTACGAGGTGCCGGATCATGATCTCTGGGACGAAGTAAAACGCTCAGTTCACGCCTTAACTCAGCGTAAAACTGCCAAACCCGTTGTGCGGCCCAAAGTTAGTCAAGAAACCGGCGCTAAACCCCAAATTGTGTCCATCGCGCCAAAGCTGAAGAAGGCATCAGACCAAGCGCCTCCTATAGTGGCACTCGAGCGCAGGACGGCGCAAAGACTGGGACGTGGTCAATTGGAGCCTGAAAGCCGCATTGATCTCCACGGTGAGACTTTGGAGACGGCCCGCCATCAACTCTTGCACTTTCTTGCCCAGCGTCGTCAGCGGGGAGAGAGAATTGTTCTGGTGATCACTGGCAAAGGAGCATCACCGTTGACCCGCCACACGCTTCATGGCCTCACCCATTTTCACACACCCGAACGCGAGGGAAAATTGCGCCGTGAAGTTCCCTTGTGGTTTCATGAGGCGCAGTTCCGCATTCATATTGTGGGATTCCAACCAGCCCATCCGCGCCATGGCGGCGGTGGTGCCTTTTATGTAAGGCTCAGAAAATCCGGGACGGATCAGGGATGACCCCTTTCGGACTGAAACTCAGACAGCTCCGCAAGGAGCGAGGCTTGACCTTGGCCGCGATGGCAAAGGCTGTGAATGTATCCAGCGCCTATTTGTCAGCCCTTGAGCATGGCAAAAGAGGCAGGCCCTCTTGGCGGGTCATTCAATCGGTGATCGCCTATCTCAATATTATTTGGGATGATGCTGAAGAGTTGGTTCGTTTGTCGAGGTTGTCACATCCCAAAATCACCATCGACACCTCTGGCCTGACGCCAGAAGCAACCGAACTAGCGAACCAACTTGCTCTCAATATCGGCAAATTGAACGAAGCTGATATTCAGGCCATGTTGAAGTCGCTGAAATCCGCCATCGGAAAATCAATATAAAGATATCTTTATGTAGTTGTTGCACCTTGGCATCGCACATGCTATCGGAGCCCAATCATTTTTCAGGAGCCCGCCATGTCGAATTTCACCGATTACTTTGTCGCAGATATCAAGTTGGCCGAATGGGGCCGCAAGGAACTCGATATGGCCGAGATTGAAATGCCTGGCCTGATGGCCACGCGCCGCGAATACGCAGCCGCCCAGCCTTTGAAAGGCGCGCGCATTTCAGGTTCGCTCCACATGACAATCCAGACGGCAGTATTGATCGAAACATTGAAAGCCTTGGGCGCTGATATTCGCTGGGCCTCCTGCAATATCTATTCGACTCAAGATCATGCGGCAGCGGCTATTGCTGCGGCTGGCATTCCCGTGTTTGCCTTTAAGGGCGAAAACCTGAAGGAATACTGGGCCTTTACCGCCAAGATTTTCGAATGGCCCAAGGATCAGGTGACCAACATGATCCTCGATGATGGTGGCGATGCAACACTTTATATCCTCTTAGGCGCCAGAGCCGAGAAGGATCTATCCCTCATTGCCCATCCCAAGAGCGAAGAAGAAGAATGCCTTTATGCCGAAATCAAGAAGCGCATTGCTCAAAGCCCGGGCTGGTTCGACAAGGTAAAGGCTTCGATCATTGGTGTTTCCGAAGAAACAACCACAGGCGTCCATCGCCTCTATGAAATGCAAAAGAAGGGCGAACTGCCATTCCCCGCCATCAATGTGAATGACAGCGTCACCAAATCCAAGTTTGACAATAAATATGGCTGCCGTGAATCGCTGGTGGACGCCATTCGCCGCGGCACTGACGTGATGATGGCGGGCAAGGTCGCTGTGGTTCTGGGTTATGGTGACGTGGGCAAGGGCTCTGCTCTGTCCCTGCGCGGTGCGGGTGCCCGCGTGGTGGTCACTGAAGTCGATCCAATCTGCGCCCTGCAGGCCGCCATGGATGGCTATTCGGTGCAAACCTTGCAGGACGTCGTGGCACATGCCGATATCTTCGTGACAGCCACGGGCAACAAGGACGTTATCACCATTGACGACATGAAGCTGATGAAAGACATGGCGATTGTTTGCAACATTGGCCATTTTGACAATGAAATTCAGGTTGCCGAATTGAAGAATTTCAAGTGGACCAACATCAAGCCACAGGTTGACCTGGTAAATTTCCCTGCGGGCAACCGCATCATTCTTCTGTCCGAGGGACGCTTGGTTAATCTGGGCAATGCCACCGGCCATCCGAGCTTTGTGATGTCGGCTTCTTTCACCAATCAGACGCTGGCCCAAATCGAACTTTTCACCAATGCAAAAACTGGCAAATACAAGAACGAAGTCTATGTTCTCCCGAAGCATCTCGATGAAAAAGTCGCAGCGCTCCATCTTGAAAAGCTGGGCGTCAAATTGACCAAGCTGAGTAAGGAACAGGCTGATTATATTGGTGTAACGCCCAAAGGCCCCTATAAACCAGACTATTACCGCTACTGATTGCAATTCCCGAAACACGTCCTTTGCGTCTATATGTTGAGCCATGCGCCGCACTGATTCGGGGCGCGACTGGCGGAGATTTGATTGCGGGCGTTGGAAGGCAAATCGGGGACGGGCGTTGGGTCCGCGCTGAAGTCAATGGCGCTTGCATTGGCCGCCTCGTCAATGGGTCCGGGGGAGGCCAACGCGCAAGCTCTGGACGGCCAAACCTCTGCATTGATCGGGGCATCGGGCCTGCTTTTTGGCAGCCTCATTATGCTGATTTCTTGGGTCTGGTTCAGAAGGCTTCGCCACAGCCTGAAGCTGATGCGAGCACGGCTCGGCGAAGTTGAAACTCAGCTCAATGAAGCTGAATCAGCACTGCAATCTGAAACCCAGCTTTTATTGACCTGGCGGGGCCGCGAGGAACAACCAGATCGTCTGATCGGAAATATGCATGGCAGTGTAAAAATGCCGGCCACGATTTTTGAGCTGATGAATTTCGCGGCTTGGCTTGAACGCGACTCGTCAAATATCCTGACGTCAAGTTTGTCCGAGCTCAGAAAAACTGGGCAGCCCTTCAATGTCGCAATAAAGACAACTTATGGTGAGCTCCTGGAAGCCGACGGCCGAACCGCAGGTGCGATTGCTACTCTGAGATTCAGGCCACTCTCAGGACATCGCCGCGAGCAGAGCGAAACACAATATGATGCCCACAAGCTGGCCAGACAAGTTGAACGATTGAGCGCTATATTGGATGGTGCGCCGTTTCCTGCCTGGCTCTCCGATCTCAATTCAAAACTCATCTGGGTCAATCGCGCCTATGTCACTGCAACCGAAGCTGGCGATTTAGAGTCTGTACTGAATGCCAATACGGCTTTGTTCAGAGCCGAGACAATTGACCGGACCAAGGCCGATCCCGCAATCCATTTAATTGGTCGGGCCCATGCCAATCAGGCCGGACAGGTGAAAGCGGTCAACGTCCATGAAGTTGATTTGGAATTGTACAAGGCTTTTTATGCCGTTGACGTGACTGCACTTGAAATTGCCGAGCGCGAACTTGATCGACACATCAAGGCACATGCATCGACACTCGACAAACTCTCCACTGCAATTGCGGTCTTCGGTGCGGATCAGAAACTCCGCTTCTTCAATCAGGCCTATATTGACCTCTGGCAATTTGACGAGCGGTGGCTCCGTGAAAACCCGGCCGATGGCCAAATTCTCGATCGCTTGCGATCCGAAAGAAAATTGCCCGAAGAAGCCAACTACAAAGAATGGCGAAACCAGCAACTCGGCACCTATTCAAAAATCGAGTCTCGCGAGGCTTTCTGGTATTTGCCAGATGGACGTTCACTGCGCGTCATCGCCGAGCAGCATCCATTGGGCGGCATCATTTATCTCTATGAGAATTTGACCAAAGAGCATCAACTGGAAAGCCGTTACAATGAGCTCTTTGAAGTTCAGCGTGAAACCTTGGACAATCTGGCCGAGGCCGTAGCACTTTCTGGTCCTGATGGCAGGTTGAAACTTTTCAATCCTGCCTTCATGCGCTTCTGGTCGTTGACTGCATCATTCCTGGCTGAAAGGCCCCATGTCGAGGAGTTGGCTCAGCTCGAAAGCCTGTCTCCTGAAGCACGTGCGGCTTGGCAGGACATCAAATTCGGCATTACGGGAATCGACGCCAAGAGAAAGGATCATGAAGGCATTGTGGAGCAGGATGGTCGTTTCCTCCAATATCGCGCCGTACCCTTGCCCGATGGTAACGCTCTGCTGACCTTCACGGACGTGTCCGATGCCGCAAAAGCCGAACGCGCATTGCGTGACAGGACCGAGGCTCTTGAAGCCGCCGACAGGCTGAAAAACCGTCTTCTCAGTAACGTTTCCTATGAAATCAGAACACCGCTCACGTCGATTGTGGGTTTTGCCGAAGGCCTTGAGTTTGGTCTCGCCGGCCCTCTCACCGAGAAGCAGAAACAATATGTTGGCAATATCAGAACTTCTTCTGACGATTTGAAGGCGATCATCGATTCGATTATTGATTTGTCTGCCATCGATGCAGGCCAGATGGAACTCACATTTTCGACCGTCAACGTCTCACATCTCCTGGAGCAATGTGCCGAGACATTCTCCGGCCAGCTCGAAAAGCGGAAACAAAATCTAACCGTGGAAATTGCCAGCAACGTGGGAACGATCGTCGCCGATCCTGAGCGCCTCGAAAAAGTCATCGCCCAACTTTTGTCAAACGCGTCGGGTTTCTCGGTTCCAGGATCGACCATTCGCATGGGAGCAAGGCGTGCAGCCCAGGAAGTCCAGATCTGGGTGGCCGACAACGGGCGCGGCATTCCACCGGAATTGCAGCCACTGGTGTTCGATCGCTTTCAGTCCAAGCCATCATCCGGCAGCCATCGCGGCCCCGGCTTGGGCCTTGCCATCGTCAAGGCTTTCACCGAACTCCATGGTGGCAAGGTTTCTTTGATTTCAAAACTAGAGCAAGGTACCACCGTGGTATGCTCTCTTCCGGTCAATGGACCACGTAAAAACTTGGCTTCTGGATCAAAAAACATCTCCGCCGCAGTCGCATGAACCTCATAACGTCTCATCACCGCTACCTCGCAACGGAAGCAGAAACGCAGGCCCTGGCCGAGGAATTATCGTTGTTCCTTCGGCCGGGAATGGTCGTGATATTGAAAGGTGACTTGGGCGCAGGCAAATCGACCTTCGGCCGTGCCCTGATCCGAGCGTTGCGAAATTCGGATGACGAGTTTGACATTCCGAGTCCGACTTTTGCTCTGATCCAAACTTACGAAAACACAAGAATTCCGGTCGCTCACATTGATCTTTATCGCACTTCAACTGAAGCGGAGGTTCATGAACTTGGGTTGGATGATCTTATCAAAAGCCATTTGCTCATCATCGAGTGGCCGCACGCAAGTATCGAAAACCTTGGCGAAGCAAAGTTAATGCTTGAATTCACGGGTACAGGAAATTCGCGGGACTTGGACATTTCGGCACATGGCGCTTGCGCGGAACTCCTGACCAGAGTTCTCGCGATTGAAACGTTCTTGACTCAACAAGGATGGAGCGAGGCAGCTAGAAAGTTTCTTGATGGCGATGCCTCATCGCGCCGTTATGAGAGGCTTCAACTCGGTCAATCCGAGGCGATCCTCATGGATATGCCAAGTCGCCCAGACGGGCCACCCGTGAAGAATGGTAAGCCTTACAGCGCAATCGCGCATCTCGCTGAGGGGCTGCGATCGGTCGTGGCTGTCAATGATTTCTTGGTCGATCGAGGTTACGGTGCGCCGCAAATTCTAGCTTGCGATATAAAATCAGGTCTGGCCTTGATAGAAGATTTTGGCGATGCAGTTTACGGTCGTTTGCGAACGGCTGGTCAACCAATGCATTTGCCAATGGTGGCGGCCATAGAAGTTCTGGCTCAGATAGCCGGACAAACTTGGCCGAAACAATTTCAAATGCGTGATCAATCCATCTACACCATGTCCGCCTATGACAGCGAGGCTCAATCGATTGAGGTCGACCTTATCACATCGTGGTTTTTCCCGCATATGAAAGGGAAACGTCCCAGTGAAAGTCAGGTCGCCCAATTTCATCATCTGTGGGCGAGCGTTCTGACATTCACACAGATAGAAAATCCCGTCTGGGTGTTGCGCGATTTTCACTCCCCTAATCTGATCTGGCGTCCTAGCCAAACAGGAATAAAGAGAGTTGGTATTATTGATACTCAGGACGCTTTGCTCGGTCATCCGGCCTATGATCTTGTGTCTCTGTTGCAAGATGCACGAATCGACATTTCCCCTGATAAAGAATGGCAGTTATTTTCGAGCTATGCTGAGTTACGTCAAAGCTCGGCTGGTTTCGACATTGATGAATTTACTCGTGCCTACGCCATTCTGGGCGCTCAACGTGCAACGAAGATTCTGGGAATTTTTGCGAGATTGGCCAAGCGTGACGGCAAGCTCGCTTATCTCAAGCACATCCCTCGTGTGTCACGTTATTTGAATAGAAACCTTCAGCATCCCGTCCTCAGTGATTTGCGAAACTGGTTTGAGAGCAATCTTCCCGAAGCGATTGAGGTCAAAAATTGACCAACACGACCGCATCGGAAATCGGTACTCACGCCATGGTTCTTGCTGCCGGATTTGGCAAGCGCATGCGCCCGTTGACCGACACGATGCCAAAGCCGTTGATCAAAATCTCGGGCCGCCCAATCATCGATTACGTGTTTGACCATCTCCGCAAGGCAGACGTCAAACGTGCGGTCGTGAATGTCCATTATTTGCCTCAACACCTGATTGACTGGAGTAGGTCGGTCTCTGATCCTCTCATCACCATTTCCGATGAGACTGACACCATATTGGACACCGGCGGTGGCATTGCGAGGGCTTTGCCTATTCTTGGTCATGAAGCATTTTTTGTGATGAACAGTGACAGTTTCTGGATTGATCGCAGCACACCTGCATTGGCAAGGTTGAAGGCGGCATGGGATCCGGATCGGATGGACTGCCTCCTGCTGTTGATGAATCCGGAAATGACGACGGGTTATGATGGCACGGGCGATTTCGAAATGGCTGTGGATGGCAGGCTTAAACGAAAATCGCCGAGTTCCACGACAGCATTGGCCTATATTGGCGGCTATCTGGTTCATCCAAGACTCTTTGACGATTCGCCGCGCTCGGCATTCTCAATGAATGTATTATGGGACAAGGCAATTGCAGGCGGGCGTCTCTTCGGTTTGGAACAAGAAGGACGCTGGCTTCACGTTGGAACTCCTGAAGCCATTGCTAAGGCAGAAGAAGTACTGGCAAACTACGGGGCATGAGCCCAAGGTCGCCTCGAATTTTTACAATTTCTCCAGCTGCTCCATTTCTGGAGGTTTTGGCGCAGAAGATCCTAGACGGTTTTCCGTTGGATGGGAAAGTTGCGGCACCCAGGTTCACGGACTGGACGGTACTTTTGCCAACCCGCCGCGCTGCCCGCGAATTCATTCTGATCTTTGTCCGACTTGCAGGCAAAAAAGCGATTCTGCTTCCCAAGGTCAGAGCTATCGGCGATCTCGACGAGGAATTTGAGTTTGATAATGCGGATGCCGGAGAAATTCTGGAACCCATCTCCCAAAACGGATTGCTCTTTCTCCTGCAAGGTCTCATCTCCGAATGGGCAAAACAAAATCCCGAATTGGCCTTGGCGCAGAGCATCAATGTCTCGGCTTCCCAACGCCTCGGCTTGGCCAAAAGCCTGGCAACACTGCTCCATCAGCTCGGCACGCAGGAAATTGATTTGAACAACCTGCCTCTCGCTTATGATTTGGAGCTTTCAGAACACCGGCAAGCCATTCTCGGACTTTTGGCACTGGTTCACCGCGTGCTTCCGCAAAAGCTCGGTGAATTACGCCTGACGACCTTTGCGGCGTGGCGGAATACCATGCTCAGACGCGAGGCCTCTCGCGTGCAGCATCAGCGAATTGACAAACCAATTATTGCCGCCGGTTCCACGGGCACAATTCCAGCGACACGCGCCTTGCTCCGCGCCATTTCACAACATCCTATGGGAGCCGTCGTCCTCCCCGGTCTTGATCAGAACATTGACGATGTGAGCTGGCAAAATCTCCCGCCGGAGCATGCACAATTTGCAATGAAACATTTGGTTGAGGAATTGGGCATCGGCCGAGGTGACGTTCAAACGCTGGGTTCTTCAAATTCTTCGAAAGCATTTCTACTGGCCGAATTGCTTCGACCCACACGAACAGCAGAAATCTGGAGTACGGCTCTGCCAGCCAGCGCGGAAATCTTGCAAGCCGCAACACAAGGCGTTGACCTCATTGAAGCACGTGACCGCCACATTGAGGCCCGTGCCATCGCTCTCATTCTTCGTCATACGCTCGAGACTTCAGATCACACCACTGCGGCTTTGGTCACGCCCGATCGTGACCTCGCGGCTCGGGTGAGAAATGAGTTGCAGCGCTGGCATATTTCGATCGATGACTCGGCTGGGCAGCCCTTGTCGAGATTTGGACTAGCTGCTGCCTGCTATGCGCTGATCCAAACTGTGCTCCATAATTTTGAAGCCACAATCCTGTTTGACTTCTTGCGGCACCTCGAAATTTCAATTGGCTATGACGATTTTGAAAAATCCGTTGTTCTGAAAAATATTGAAGTCGCCATTCTCAGGAATTCTAGCGTTGCAGACGGCTTAGATGGACTGGCTCAAGCTTATTTAAGGGCGAGACAAGCAAAGGATAAAGGAGAGCGGTCTCATCCATTGGTCGCGTCACTTGATGAAAACCAATGGGCGAATATGGAAAACTTCATCCATCTGGTCCGAGAGACCCTCGCGCCATTGCGGGACAAAGCAATATTGCCGTTCGGTGAACTTCTGTCGAAATTCATTACGGTATTGAAAAATCTGGCTCCTGGAGTTGACGAAACCGCACCAGAAAATCTGGCCTTTGCCGAAATTCTGAAGCAGCTGCAGGCCGATGCGCAGTTCGCCTCAGATTTTGACAATCACAGCTTCCTCGTCAATCTTGCTTATATTCTGGAAACTACGCCTTTCAGGTCTACAGCGAATACGAATCCACGATTGTCAATTCTCGGCACGCTGGAAGCCAGATTGTTGCCCGCAGATGTCCTCATTCTGGGTGGCTTGAATGAAGGCCTTTGGCCGACCGAGCCCGATTCCGGACCATGGCTCAATCGCCCGATGAGAGATATTTTAAAGCTGGCACAGCCAGAACGCGAAATTGGACAGTCTGCACATGATTTTGCACAGGGTATTGCCTATCCCAAGGTCTACCTTACCTGGTCAAAGCGAGTTTCAGGAACGCCGAAAAATCCATCGCGTTGGATTTTAAGGTTGAAAAATCTGTTTAAGGCCGCAGGCCTCCCAGAGACTCAATGTGAATGTGACGATGGCACGTGGTGCAAGTTTGCCGAAGCGATGGATGATGCGGCGATGGTGCCAATGCGCAAACCACGACCAAAACCAGCCGTTACGGCGAGGCCCATACGCTTTAGCGTCACTGAGGTCGAGGCCCTCCTCCGCGATCCTTATGGCATCTACGCCAAGAAAGTTCTCAATTTGCAGCCTCTCGAAGCAATGGCCAACAAGTCCGATCCCAGACTGAGGGGCACTTTGTTTCATGCGGCCATTGCGGAGTGGACTGGCCAGCAACCCCAAGGCCCGAGCGATACCAGCTTGGAGATTCTGCTGGAGGCAGGGCGCAAGGTAATGCGTCCACTGATGAACGATCCGGAGGTCGCCGCATTCTGGACGTCGGCTTTTGAGCGCATTGCGATCTGGCTCGCTGAAAGTGATGCCAAATTGCGCGAGGGTGTGCAGCGCGTCGTCTCAGAAGTTACAGGGAAAATCACACTTGATGTTGGGTCCACGCCACATACCTTGACTGCGCGAGCAGATCGCATTGACGTGATGGCAAACGGCATGGCTCGCATCATCGATTACAAGACGGGAAAGCCGCCCACCTCCACCCAGGTCAGTTCTGGGTTCAGTCCACAATTGTTACTCGAAGCAGCGATCCTCAAATCCGGCGGCTTTAGAGAACTGGGTTCAAGAGACACCGCTGAGCTGTTGTACATCAAATTGTCGGGTAGCCGGGCCGAGAGCGAACTAAAGCCTGTATCATTTGGGCGGGGTTCAGTTGGAGAAAGGTCAACTCAGGAACTGAAGAGTCTCCAAAATCATCTGGCAACCTACCAGCTTCTTGAAACAATCTATATGCCGCGTCGTGCGCCAGAGAAGGAAATGGATGTCATGACCTACGATCATCTTTCCCGTTTCGCTGAGTGGATTCTGGCTGAAGAATGATGATTGAAACTCGATCCAAACCGACAAGAGAACAGCTGCGCGCAAGCTCGCCAGATAATTCCGTGTGGGTGTCCGCCAATGCCGGCTCTGGTAAGACTCAAGTTCTCGTCGACCGCGTCATTAAACTGTTGCTGGCTGGCGCGGAGCCTTCAACCATTCTCTGCATCACTTTTACCAAGGCTGCTGCCGCAGAAATGTCGTTGCGACTGTTCCGTAGACTGTCGTCCTGGACGTCTTTGGATGAGCCCGCATTAAAGTCCACGCTAGCCGAACTGGGCATGCCGAGCGACAAAGAGGTTCTGACGCGGGCGCGTCGACTTTTCACCTTGGCGCTGGAAACGCCGGGTGGATTGAAGATTCAAACAATACATGGGTTTTGCGAAAGATTGCTCCACCTGTTTCCGGTGGAGGCTGGCCTAGCACCGGGATTTTCAGTGATTGAGGAGTTTCAGGCCCAGAACATCAGGGATGTTGCGATTGCCAGGCTCCTGCTTGATCCACAACCGCAACCGCACGTGGCCCAGGCTCTCGCTGAAGCCAAAGCCATGATTGGCGACATTGAAGGCTTTTCAGAACTGACCGTACGGTTTCTGAAAATCATTTCGAAGAATGCGGCGTTCCTTGAGGGTCAGCTCTCGCGAGAGGAATTTGAGGGAACGCTTAAAGATCTCCTGAATCTCGATAGATCTGAGTCTGCACAAAATACACGAAACCAAGCTACAGCGATCGACAAGGCGCAATTTGCCAATTTTGGCGTGCTGCTCGAACCTTTCGGGAATTACGGCAAACAGAAAACTCCGGAGTTGTTGAAGTCGGCGAGTTCTAAGCAAGACTGTTTTGATGACCTCCAACAATTATTCCTGACGGGTGGCCTTGCTCCTTTCAAAAAGATGATCAGCAAGGAGGCAGGCGAAAAGTATCCCGAGGCACTTTCATTTCTGGTGGAGCAGCAGGATCGCTTTTATAAGCTTTTTTGCAAATACGGAACATTGCAGCGGATTGAGGCGACGGGCGCAATTTTCGAAATCTCAAACGTTATTCAGCATGACATCGAAACACAAAAACAACGATTGGGACTTTGTGACTTTGACGACTTGATTGAAAAGACCGCCGCACTTTTGACCGGGAAGGATGCAACGTATTGGGTCCTCAGTAAGTTGGATCAAGGGTTGAACCACATTTTGGTCGATGAGGCCCAAGATACCAGTCCGGCGCAATGGCAGATCATCCGATCTTTGGCAGACGAGTTCTTTTCAGGCGCGGGGCGCGAGAAAAAACTCTTGCGGACCATGTTTGTGGTCGGTGATCGAAAACAATCGATCTATTCTTTTCAGGGAGCTGATCTCAACACTTACAGCCAAACTCGCGCTTATCTGACTGCGAGGTTGGATGAGGCCGGAAAAAAATTCACCGAGGAAAGACTGGGACTGTCCTTCAGGTCAGCCCAAGAGATTCTCGATGCTGTGGATTTGGTGTTCCCCGTCAGAGATCTCACCCATATGGGCATTGCAGGGGATGCGCTCGAAGAGAGCCCGCACAGTTCGGCAAGGCCAGGGGTCAAAGGGATCGTCGAGCTCTGGCCGCTTGTCGTTGGCGAAAAGCGGGAGAAAGAAGATAGCGAGGCCTGGGAGGCACCGGTTGATCAATTGGCCGAGACCCACCACCGCCGCCTGTTGGCAAACAAGATTGCCGCCACGCTGAAAAACTGGATCGGCAGGCGAAATCTGTCTGGTGAGGCAAGGCCCGTAGCGGCAGGCGACATTCTTATTCTCCTGCAAAGCCGCACCGGGCTTTTTCCCCTGTTGCTGGCCGAGATGCGCCGCGTTGGTTTGCCGGTTGCCGGCGCTGATCGCCTCACACTGCAAAAGAGCTTGGCCGTGCAGGATTTGATGATCTTTATCCAATGGTGCCTGCTGCCTGACGATGATTATGCCTTGGCATGCATTTTAAAAAGCCCGCTCGTGCCTGTTCCCGTCACTGAAGACGAGCTGTTTGCATTGGCGCATGATCGCGGCGACAAAAGTCTTTGGTCTTCACTGTGCCAAACGGTTTCACCCAACATTCCCCTGCTGGCCGAATATCAAGGCAAAGCAAGTTCCGCAACGACTTCGAACTTTCTGCATCAGATTTTGAATCGTTCGCGCAAGAGAATTGTAGGGCGGTTAGGCAGTGAAGCCTTGGAGGCAACCGATGCATTGCTTGATCTGGCCTATGACTTTGACGCCAAACAGGGCGGCGGGCTTTCGGCCTTTCTCAGTTGGTTCGAAAAAAACGAGACGACCTTGAAGCGCGAAATGGAGCAGGCGTCTGACCAGATCAGGGTGATGTCTGTTCACGCGGCAAAAGGTCTGGAAGCCAATATCGTGATCCTGCCAGATGCAACCTATGTGGCGAGCGGTGACCAACAGGCAAGGCTTCTCAAAACTCCTGCAGGCTCGGAACACCCTTACCTTCCATTATGGAATTTGGGAGGCTTGGCAAAAAACGAGGGACTTGATGCCTGGATTGATGCAGAAAAAGAGCTGACCCAGGAAGAACGTAACCGGCTGCTCTATGTTGCCATGACCAGGGCTCGAAACGAACTGTATATCACTGGTTCTTCCAGTGGCAGGTCTGTGCCTGAACACTGTTGGTGGAAGAGGCTTGAGATGAGCCTGGGTGAAAAATTTACAAAGGAACCGGACCTGGTTGAAACCGAGAGTATTCTCTCAAACGACACGGCTTTGTCTGCAGCACCATCGTTGCCGGTCTGGATATTTAAGCCTGTCGTGACGTCTGCCCCTCAACCCAGGAAGACAAAGCCCAAGATCGAGGCGGTGAAGAGTGAGCCGGTTCGCCACGGCACAGCGCTTCACCGATTGATGCAGATCTTGGTTGAAATGGAGCCAATCGCACGTCGCGAGGCGGCCTTCCAAATGGCCCAGGGTTTGGAGTTGAGTTCAGGAGATGTAGAGAAAATCCTCGCACTGTTTGATCGCGCTGATCTGGTAGAGTTTTGGTCGGACGGGGGGGGTTCGGAGGTCGAAATCTGGTCTCCTGAGGCAAAGACAGAAACCCAAACCTACCGGATTGACCGTCTGGTCATGGGAGCAAAGGCGACCCTGATATTGGACTATAAATCAGGCATCCCGCCCGGCCAGCCCCTTGCTGCCGATCATCCTTACGTGCAGCAGCTGGCGTGTTATGCTGAGGCTGTGAAAGCCGCAGTTCCGGAAAAACCAGTGCAGTCTGCACTGCTTTGGCTTGAAACGGGCAGTTTGGAGTGGTTTTCAGACGCTCAACTCTCACAAAGCCTTGATCGGGCTGCAACCCTGAATGTGAGCGACGCATCTTGACGATGCTCCCCGCCACTCCTACCTGTTATGTAACGTTTGAAGGAGCAGATCATGTCCACCCATAAAGTCACCGATTCCAGTTTTGACGCCGATGTTCTGAAGTCATCCACTCCCGTGGTTGTAGATTTCTGGGCGGAGTGGTGCGGCCCCTGCAAGATCATTGGCCCGTCCCTCGAAGAAATTGCCAAGGAACTTGGCCCCCGCGCCAAGATCGTCAAGATCAACATTGATGAGAATCCAGATGCGCCTTCGAAATACGGCGTTCGCGGTATTCCGACCCTAATGGTGTTCAAGGACGGCAAACTGGCCGCCACTAAAGTCGGTGCGGCGCCAAAGAATCAGCTGCAAAGCTGGATTGAAAGCTCGATCTAACGCTTGGCCGCACCGCTGACAGAAGAGGGTGTTTCTCCGCTGTGCAGGGCCAGAACATGGCCCGCGAGGTAAAGCGAACCACAAATCAGGATTCTTGGGGCAGGGGCGAGCATCGCAGCCTGCCCCAAAGCTTTTTGAATGTCTGTTGCCGATCGGGCTGAAAGACCCTTGTCTGTGGCAATGTTTACGAGCTGCTCCGCCGGAATGGCATTGGCTTCATCGGGAATGGTGAGGGTGATGACATGGGCCGCCAGTCCCTTGAAATTTGCAATGAAGGCGCCGGGGTCCTTGGTGTTGATCATGCCCCAGATAATGATCAGTGGGCTTGGGGCGCGGGCTTGCATCTCGCGCAAGGCCTGAGCCAGCACAACACCGGCCGGACCATTATGCCCTCCATCCAGCCACAGCTCGCACTCCTTGCTCGCATGGTCCCAGAGATGCCCTGGTCCCAATTTCTGCAATCGCGCCGGCCATGAGACAGTGGTGAGGCCTCGTGCGAAGGCGTCATCGGTAATGCGCGGATCTTTTAGACTGCGAAGGGCTGCAATGGCATTTCCGGCATTATCAATCTGGTGCGGCCCGGGCAATGCGGGCAAGGGCAAATCCAATAATCCGCTTTCATCCTGAAACACCAGCCGGCCATTTTGGGTAAAGCTCTGCCACTCCTGATTGGCAATTTCCAAGGGCGCGCCAATCTTCGCGGCCACGATCTCAATCGCCTCTCGGACCTCAGGCTCCTGCGCACCCACAATGCCAGTCACACCCCGTTTCAAAATCCCGGCTTTCTCGCGCGCGATTTCAACAAGCGTCTCGCCAAGATATTGCTGGTGATCAAGGCCAATGGACGTAATGACGCTGACGGCAGGACGCGCAATCACATTGGTGGCATCGAGCCTGCCGCCAAGTCCAACTTCGAGCACAAGATAATCCGCAGGAGTCCGGCTGAAAGCCAGGAAGGCTGCAGCAGTCGTGATTTCAAAAAATGTGATCGGTTCAGATCCATTCACCGCCTCGCATTCCTCAAGCAGGGCTGAAAGCTGCTCTTCCGAAATCAACTCGCCCGCAACCCTGATACGTTCATGAAAACGCACGAGATGGGGCGATGTATAAGTGTGAACCTCGAGGCCTGCCGCATCCAGAATGGCCCGGCTCATCGCCAGCGTGGAGCCCTTGCCATTGGTGCCTGCAATATGAATGACCGGCGGCAAAGTATTTTCTGGATTGCCGAGCTTCGCGAGGATTTTCTCCATGCGCACTAAACTCAAGTCGATGATTTTGGGATGCAGCGCCAAGAGCCGCATCAAAATGGCGTCGCTGCGCGCCATGATCAGCCCGAAACGGGAACCAATGCGCCCGACGGGGCTTCGCGCGCATCAGACCGCGTCAGGAGTCTTGTGATCCGGCTCACCGTGGCCTTCATGTCATGACGATGCACCACGGCATCAACCATGCCGTGATCTTTCAAATATTCTGACCGCTGAAAACCAGCGGGAAGTTTTTCGCGAATGGTTTGTTCGATCACGCGCTGTCCTGCAAAACCAATAATGGCATTGGGTTCAGCAAGGTGCACATCCCCCAACATCGCATAAGACGCGGTAACACCACCCGTCGTCGGGTTGGTAAGAACCACCACATAAGGAAGTTTTGCAGCGCGCAATTCCTGCACGGCTATCGTGGTGCGCGGCAATTGCATCAGGGACAAGATGCCTTCCTGCATGCGAGCACCACCTGAGGCCACGAAAATCACAAAGGGGCATTTCTTGGTCACGGCCCAGCGCATGGCCGCAATGATCGCATCACCAGCCGCCATGCCGAGCGAGCCTCCGATGAAGCCCATGTCTTGCACAGCCACCACCATGAACTGCTCGTTGACCTTGCCGTAGCCAGCCTGAATTGAATCTTCGACGCCGGTTTTCGTCTTGGCTTCTTTCAAACGGTCGACATAACGCCGCTCATCCTTGAATTTCAGCGGATCAGCGCCGACCACTGGGGGAGTGAGCAACTCAAACTCACTGCCGTCAAACATCGAAGACAGGCGCAAGGCTGCAGGCATGCGGTGATGATGGTTGGAGCCCGGGAACACGAACTGATTAGCTTCGAGGTCCTTGTAGAAAACCATCTGGCCCGATTCCGGATCCTTGATCCACATATTCTCGGGGACGTCGCGCTTGGCGGTGCCCAGGATGCTGCGGATTCTCGGACGAACGAAATTCTTGATCCAGTTCATGGCGCTTAACTCCTCAAGCCTTGGGCAATTTCTGCCACCAGATTGTGCACAGCCTTGGGCGTCTTTGCGGTGGCCTTGCCCTTTTTGTCGAGCGATTTTTCGATCGCCGAAACCAGCGCCGAGCCCACCACAACACCATCGGCATTCTTTGCGATGATACGCGCCTGTTCAGCAGTTTTAACGCCGAACCCCACACAGATGGGAAGATCAGTATGGGTCTTCAAGCGCACCACATTGGCCTTGACGGATTTAAGGTCGGGGGCCTTGGTTCCGGTAATGCCGAGCACCGAGACATAATAAACAAACCCTGATGTATTCTTGAACACGGCAGGGGCTCGCGCATCATCGGTTGTTGGCGTGGCCAGGCGAATGAAATTCAATCCGGCCTTCATGGCGGGAATACAAAGTTCATCATCTTCTTCAGGCGGCAGATCAACAACAATCAAACCATCGGCCCCTGCGGCCTTGGCATCGACCAGAAACTTCTCAACCCCATAAACATAAATCGGATTGAAATAACCCATAAGAACAACGGGCGTGGTCTTGTCAGCAACGCGAAAAGCCTTGAGCAGTTTCAAGGTTTTTTTCATGGTTTGGCCAGCACCTAGTGCACGAAGCCCTGCGGCCTGAATGGCTGGTCCATCGGCCATCGGATCAGTAAAAGGCATGCCCATTTCAATGATGTCGGCCCCAGCCTTGGGCAAGCCTTGCATGATCTTGAGAGACGTATCAAAATCCGGATCGCCCGCCGTCACGAAAGTCACGAGTGCCGCGCGTCCCTCGTCTTTCAAGGCTTCGAATTTTTCTGCGATGCGCGTGCTCACAGCTTTACTCCCAGAATATCAGCCACTGTGAAAATATCCTTATCGCCGCGGCCACACATGTTCATCACCATCAAATGTTCTTTGGGCAGCGTGGGTGCAAGTTTCATCACATGCGCCAAGGCATGTGCGGGCTCAAGTGCGGGGATGATACCTTCAAGCTTGCAGCATAGCTGAAAAGCCTCCAGCGCTTCCTTGTCAGTGGCTGAAACATATTTCACACGCTTCATATCGTGGAGCCAGGCATGTTCTGGGCCGATACCGGGATAATCCAAACCGGCTGAGATGGAATGGCCTTCAGTGATCTGGCCGTCATCATCCATCAACAAATACGTGCGATTGCCGTGGAGCACACCGGGCCTGCCGCCGGTGATCGACGCGGCATGTTTCTTTTTCAGGCCATGACCTGCGGCTTCGACACCAAAAATCTCGACACTCTTGTCATCAAGGAAGGGATGAAAAAGCCCCATCGCGTTGGAACCACCACCAATGGCTGCCACCAGTGAATCGGGCAGACGTCCTTCCTGCCGCATCATCTGATGTCTGGTTTCGTTGCCGATGACGCACTGAAAATCTCGCACCATTTCGGGGTATGGATGTGGACCGGCCACAGTGCCGATGCAATAGAACGTGTCTTCAACATTGGCGACCCAGTCGCGCAAGGCCTCGTTGAGAGCATCCTTCAAAGTGCGTGAGCCAGACTTCGCAGGCACGACTTCAGCGCCCAGCAGTTTCATGCGAAAGACATTGGGTTTCTGTCGCTCAATATCCACTTCACCCATATAGACAACGCATTTGAGGCCAAACAAAGCGCACACGGTTGCTGTGGCAACACCATGTTGCCCGGCACCGGTCTCGGCAATGATGCGCTGCTTGCCCATGCGGCGAGCGAGAAGAATTTGACCAAGAACATTGTTGATCTTGTGCGCGCCAGTATGATTCAGTTCATCGCGCTTGAAGTAAACTTTCGCTCCGCCCAGATGCTCGGTCAGGCGCTTGGCATAATAGAGCGGCGAGGGCCGACCGACATAATGTTCCAGCAAATAGTCGAGTTCGGCCTGAAAGCTCGGGTCCGCCTTGGCCGCCTTGTAAGCCGCCTCCAGCTCAAGGATGAGCGGCATCAGGGTTTCGGCCACGAAGCGGCCGCCATAAATGCCAAAGAGCCCCTTTTCATCAGGCCCGGTACGATAGGAATTTGGAGCAGACGTCATCATGCAATCCTTGATCTGAAACTGTTCTAGCGGGCGGCCTTGGCGACCTCAATGAATTTCCGGATAAGCCTCACGTCCTTGGCACCGGGCGCAGTTTCAACGCCGGATGAGACATCGACGATGGGGGCCTTGGTCAAGGCGATGGCCTTGGCGACATTTTCAGGAGTGAGCCCACCGGACAACATGAAAGCAGGCTGGCTTGCCCCCTTGAGCAAGGCCCAGTCAAAGCTCAAGCCATTGCCTCCGGGCAGCAAAGTTTCGGGCGCTTTGGCATCATAAAGGATCATGGCCGCAACATCCGTATACGCATTGGCGCTGGCAACGTCACTCATGTCCTTGACCTTGATGGCCTTGATCACCGGAATGCCGGTGAGGCGGGTCATCTCCTGGACGCGGTCCGGCGTCTCGGCCCCATGGGCCTGAAAGAAATCGGGCTTCACCTCTCGGGCAATGTCGGTCAGTCTTTGATCGTCGGCATCAACCACCAGTGCCACGATCTTGGCCCGCCCGCGCGCAGGGGCAGCCAGCAAAGTGGCTTGCTCAATGCTGACATTGCGGGGCGATCGCTCATAAAACACCAGACCCACCATGTCGGCTCCAGCATTAAGCGCGGCTTCCATGGTCTCTGGCGTGGAAAGCCCACAGATTTTGATTTTTGCCATCAAGCGAGGCTCATCACAATATCATGCGCAGCCTTGACCGGGTCAGCGGCCCCGGTAATGGGCCGACCAATCACCAGAATATCAGCGCCCGCGGCGATGCCCTGCTTGGGCGTTACCACGCGTTTTTGGTCTTGAACCGAAGCATCCGCAGGCCGGATGCCTGGCACAACTGTCAGAAACTTTCGTGGGAGCTCGGCCCTGACCTTTGGCAAATCAAGTGCGCTGCACACAATACCATCGAGCCCCGCTTGATGCGTCAGCCGCGCCAGGTCCAAAGCTTCTTCTTCCGTGCTGCGTGAAAAACCGATGGCCGCAATATCCGCATTGGACAGGCTGGTCAGGATGGTGACGGCAATCAACTTGCATCGTCCACCCACGGCATCGCGCGCTGCCTTCATCATGTCAGTTCCACCCGCCGCATGAATATTGATGATGGCAGGCGCAGGCGAAAGCCTGAGCAGGGATTTCAGCGCCGAGGCCACCGTGTTGGGAATGTCGTGGAGCTTCAAATCCAGAAACACCGGAATGCCCAAATTCGCCACAGCCTCATAGCCTTGTGGACCATGGGCATAAAAAAATTCCATGCCCAGCTTGATCATGCCGACATGGCCTTTAAGCAGACGCGCCAGCTCCTCCGCCCAAGCCACGTCCGGCGTGTCCAAAGCCACACAAATAGGATTTTGCAAATTCATGACGCTGCCCTAGCGCGAATTCAGCCTTGGCGCAAATAGGCGAATTCGGCCGCAGCAAGGTCTTCCAACCCGGTTCCGCAGGATTTGAACAGGGTGATTTCGGCATCAGTCTGCCGACCATGAACCTTGTCCCGGCACAGGTCGAACAAATCGCCCTGCACATTCTCAAACTCAAAGAAGCCCTCATTCTTGGCCTGGATCAGGTCCCCGGCCTCGGCCAGAGCGCCGTCGCGCGTGTCTACAAACACCCTTGCCCGCGCTACCACCTGTGAATCAGTCTCACGCATGGTCGGGCGGAAAGCGCCCGCAAGATCGACATGGGTTCCGGCTTTCAGCCATTCACCCTTGACGATCGCTGTCGTCGATGCCGTCATGCAGGATATAATATCGGCATCCCGGCACGCCGCCTCAATATTGGTGACAGCCTGTGCTTGAAGCCCCTGTGCGACCAGCTCTGCCGCCAACGCGCGCGCCTTGTCTCGATCACGGTTGAAAATCCGGATTTGGCTGATGGGCCGAACTGCGGCATGGGCGTGGGCAAAATGTGCGGCCAGTGCACCCGCACCCACCAAAAGCAATTTAGCGGAGTCCTTGCGAGACAAATAATCCGAGGCCAGAGCCGACGCGGCAGCAGTTCTCCGCCGTGTGAGTTCAGTTCCGTCCATCACGGCGACAGGTGTGCCCGATGCATTGTCGATCAGCAGATAGGACGCCTGATTGGTGGGAAAGCCCAGCGCGCCATTGTCACTTTTGACGGTCACGGTTTTAAGCCCGGTGAACTTGGCATTCCACGATGGCATCAACAGCAAAGTGGTTGCGGGCGCGGTTTCATGGTGATGACGCACCGGTGTCTCAGCACCGTCGGCAAAACCCTTGCGTAAAGCTTCGATGAGATCGCCATAGGGCAGCAGTCGTGCAACATCGGCGGCAGAATAAACAATCATGGCATCATGCCAGGAAGGGGCATCAACATCGATTCCTTGGATTCTTGCGGCTCAACCTTTTGGGCTTGTTCCAGAGCCGTGGACAGTCTTCCAATTTCCTTGTGGCGTTCGCGCGCCAATTTGCGGTGCTTGCCCTGTGCCCACCAGGCAGCGGCATAACCAATCAGCAAGCCGACAAATGCGCCAAAGAAGAACAGCAGCCACAGAGGCAGTTGTAACGAGAGGACCGGATCAGTTTCATGAAAGGGATCAAGCGAGAGCACCACCGACTGGCGGTTGGCGACCGCAAAGGCAGCAACCAGTATCAGCACGGGCAGACCCACAGCCCAGCGAAAAATCCTGAGCAAGCTTAGGCCTTGCTCTCATCCCCGCCATTGAGGCGGATGCGGAGCTCTTTGCCGGTCTTGAAAAACGGTACGCGTTTTGAGGTGACATCAACGGATTCACCCGTGCGGGGATTGCGGCCGGTGCGGCCATCGCGCTCTTTGACCGAGAAAGCGCCAAAGCCTCTGAGCTCTACACGCGCACCACCTTTCATCGCCACGATGATTTCATCAAGCACCTTGTTGACGATGCGCTCGACGTCGCGGTGATAAAGATGGGGATTTTTGTCGGCGATTTTTTGGACAAGTTCCGATTTGATCATGTTCAAATGCCACTTCTGATGATTTGAGACAGGGTGCCAAAGCTCTGTGCCAGCGTCAAGCCTTCGCTTCAAATGAAAAGGCCGGCGTGAAGCCGGCCTTTAAAGCAGTATCGTTAACGCTTATTCAGCGCTGGTATCTTTCTTCTTCAGGGCCGCCTGGAGAATGTCTCCCAGCGAGGCGCCTGAATCAGACGAGCCATATTGGGCCACAGCATCACGGTCATCAGCAATTTCAAGCTGCTTGATCGAGACATTCACCTTGCGCGCCTTGGCATCCATCATCGTAATAATGGCATCGAACTTTTCGCCAACGGCAAAACGTTCCGGGCGTTGCTCGGCACGGTCACGGGCGAGATCGCCGCGCTTGATGTAAGCGGTGATGTCGGTGCCGGAAATCCGAACTTCCAGACCACCATCTTCCACTTTCAACACTTCGCACGTGACTCGCGAACCCTTGCGTGGTGCGCCATCATTGGCACTGGCCGATGAAGACGACGCGCGTGGAGCACTGGCGCCTGCACCACCCGACTCAGTGAGCTGCTTGATACCCAGTGAAATCCGTTCCTTTTCCTGATCCACATCGAGAACGACGGCCTTGACCATATCGCCCTTCTTGTAGTCCTTGATGGCTTCTTCGCCCGGACGCTTCCAGTCGAGATCCGAAAGATGGACCATGCCATCGACATCGCCATCAAGACCGATGAACAGACCAAACTCGGTCATGTTCTTTACTTCGCCGTCAAGCACGGTGCCCTTGGGATATTTCGCCGAGAAGGCTTCCCATGGATTGGACTGAACCTGCTTCAAGCCGAGCGAAATACGACGCTTCGAGGAATCGATTTCCAGAACCTGAACTTCAACCATTTCAGAGGTCGAGAGAATCTTGCCCGGATGGACGTTCTTCTTGGTCCAGCTCATTTCTGAGACGTGAACGAGGCCTTCAATGCCATCTTCAAGTTCAACAAAGGCACCGTAATCAGTGATGTTGGTGACCTTGCCCTTGACGCGCGAGCCAACCTGGAACTTCTCGGCCACGATCTCCCATGGATCCTTGTCGAGCTGCTTCATGCCGAGCGAAATACGCTGGGTTTCAGGGTTAATGCGGATGATCTGCACCTTGACGTTCTGGCCGACATGCAGGACATCCGAAGGATGGTTCACACGCTTCCACGCAATGTCGGTGACATGGAGCAGGCCGTCGATGCCACCCAGATCAACAAACGCACCATAGTCAGTGATGTTCTTGACCAAGCCGTCAGCCACTTGGCCTTCAGCCAGGTTCTGGACAAGTTCGGAGCGCTGTTCAGCGCGGGTTTCTTCCATGATGGCGCGACGCGAGACAACAATGTTGCCACGGCGGCGGTCCATCTTCAAAATCTGGAATGGCTGTGACACATGCATCAACGGACCCACATCGCGGATCGGGCGAACGTCAACCTGTGAGCCGGGAAGGAAGGCCACGGCTCCGCCGAGGTCAACCGTGAAGCCGCCCTTGACGCGGCCGAAGATCACGCCATCAACGCGCTCATTCTTGCCGGACATTTCTTCGAGACGTGTCCAGGCTTCTTCGCGCTTGGCTTTTTCGCGGCTGAGCACAGCCTCGCCCAAAGCATTTTCAATGCGTTCGAGATAAACTTCAACAATGGAGCCGACCTTGAGGTCAGCGGGCTTGCCGGGGACATCAAAGTCCTTCAGCGGAATGCGGCCTTCAGTCTTGAGGCCAACGTCAACAATGACGAGATCATTTTCAATCGCGAGCACTTTGCCCTTGACCACACTGCCTTCGGAAACGGGGCGGTCGGCGTAGCTCTCTTCAAGGAGCGATTCAAAATCAGAAAGTGTGGGGGTCATCGAAACGGCAGATTTTGCCATATGGTCTATATCCTTCAAAGGTGATGGGCTTGGCCCCGCAGGGTCTCAAGGCCGATACACCTGCTGCCAGCACTGTGACAGTCGGGTTGGAGCGTTTTGGGCCGGGGCCAAAGCTTTGAGGAAACTCTAACGGGCTTCAAAACAATTCAGGGCACTCTCAGGCCATAGCCTGCCAGCACCCCGTTCATCCGGGGCCATGCCCCGTCCTCAAGGTCCGGGCCTATAGCCCAATCGGTGAGGTGGGGCAAGGGCATCATCGGGCGTCCGGCCAAGACCCTTAAGCCCCTACCAAGATTGCCATCACCTTCTCCACCGCCTCATCAACACCCATGTCACTCGTATCAATCACCACCGCATCAGCGGCGGGTTTCAAGGGCGCTGTGGCGCGGCTCGAGTCGCGCAGATCGCGGGCTTCGATATCGGCCTTGATGGTGGCCAAAGGAACCTCGGGGGTTTCAAGATGCCGCCGTTGGCTGCGCGCTTCGACCGAAGCCGTGATATAGAATTTGAAATCAGCCTCGGGGCAGATCACCGTGCCGATGTCGCGGCCATCGAGAACCGCTCCCGGTTTCTGTGCTGCAAAGTCTCGCTGGAGTTTGAGCAGCGCCTTACGCACCCCCGGCAACACTGCAACTTTCGAGGCATATCCACCCACAAGCTCGCCGCGCAACTCTTCATCGTTGTATTTGGAGGGCTGCAAGGCGGCCGCGATATTCGCACTGGCGGCTTCATCCTGCGGATTAAGCCCGGCCCGCATCACCTCAAGCCCCACCATGCGATAAAGCGCACCCGTGTCGAGATAGTGATAGCCCAGGCGTTTCGCCACGGCCCGGCCAATGGTGCCCTTGCCCGAGGCGGAAGGGCCATCAATGGCGATGATCACGCGGGCTCATCGGCGGAAATGCGCCCGCCCAGGCCATTAATCAGATCGGTAAAGCCCGGAAACGAGGTGGCGATGAAAGCGGAATCATCAATCATGGTCATCACGCGCGAGGCCAGCCCCATGACGAGAAATGACATCGCGATGCGATGGTCCATATGTGTAGTGACGCGACCTCCGCCGGGCGCACCTCCGCCATGAACCTCAAGCCAGTCGCGTCCGGAATTGGTGGCCACGCCATTGGCCTGCAGCCCCGCCTCAACAGCAGCGAGAAGATCGCTTTCCTTCACGCGCAATTCTTCCAACCCCTCCATGCGGGTAGTGCCTTCGGCAAATGACGCCGCCACCGACAGGATCGGATATTCATCGATCATAGACGGCGCACGCGAGGGCGGCACGCGGACACCCTTCAGGCGGGATGACTTCACACGAATGTCGCCCACCTCTTCGCCGCCAGCGCTGCGGCGGTTTTCAATGGTGATGGCGCCGCCCATCTCAATCAAGGTGTCGATGAGCCCGGTGCGTGTGGGATTGAGCATGATGCTCTCAATCACAATGTCGGAGTCGGGCGTGATGAGAGCCGCCACCATGGGAAACGCCGCCGAGGATGGATCACCCGGCACCGCGAGAACCTGCGCCTGGAGCTCATGCCCGCCTTCAATCGAAATATGGCGAATACCGTCTTTGACCTCGACGATGAGATTGGCGCCAAAACCTTGCAACATTTTTTCGGTGTGGTCGCGCGTCGCCACAGGCTCAATCACCGTGGTGATGCCGCGGGTGTTGAGCCCGGCCAAAAGGACCGCAGATTTCACCTGGGCCGAGGCCACCGGCAACGTGTAAGTGATGGCCTTGGCATGGGCCGCACCATGTAAGGTCAGCGGCAGGCGGTTTCCGTCCGTGGCTTCAAATCTCGCCCCAAATTCCGAAAGTGGCACCGTCACACGGCCCATGGGGCGCTTGGACAGCGAGGCATCGCCGATGCAGCGCGCCGTTAAGGGCGTCGACGACATCAATCCCATGGCCAGACGCACACCAGTGCCGGAATTGCCAAAATCAAGATCGCCCTTTGGAGATTTAAGGCCCCCTACGCCTACCCCGTCGACCAGCCATTCGCCTGAGACCAGCTTCTCGGTTCTGGCCCCCAACGCCGCCATGGCTTTGGCGGTATTAACCACGTCCTCTGCTTCCAAAAGGCCGCTGATCCGGGTCTGGCCGGTGGCGACAGCCCCGAACATCAGGGCACGATGCGACATGGATTTATCGCCGGGAACGCGGATGCGGCCCTTGAGGCTCGAAGCCTTGCGCGACAGGAGTGGGGTGCTTATATGCGGGGTCTGGCTCATGGGCGGCTTCATACAGTCAAGGCTTGGCCCTGTCACCTCCTGCAGCAAGGTTTTGACATTCCGGTCTTGACATGGCATGAGCCCGCCAAACCGAAATTCCCGATTTGAAAGGACTAAACCGTGGTAAAGCCCGAACTCGGCACCAAGCGGACCTGCCCCAATTGCGCAACCCGCTTTTACGACCTGTTGAAAGACCCGATCACCTGCCCGAAATGCGCCACCAAATTTGTGGCAATGTCGGTCCTGCCGTCCAAGACCGATCTCCCCGGCATGGTTCAGCAGCCCGCACCAAAGCCCCGTGAAGTCGAGGCCGCTGATGATGTTGAAACCGGCGAGGTTGAGCTCGTAAGCCTCGAAGACGTCGAAGCCGAGGAAAAGGCCGACGACGAGACCGCAGGCATTGAGGATGTGGATCTGGGCGAAGATGCGCCCGATGCTGCTGAAGATGAAGATGATACCTTCCTTGTTGAAGAAGAAGACGACGGCAACATGGGCGACCTTGTTGAAGGCGGCGGCGACAAGGAAGAAGAAGAACATTGAGCGCTTTGGCCGGGGGCAAGTTTTCACTTGCCTCTGGCGCGAAGGCCACCTAAAGCACCCTTCGCATTTGGGCGGCAGCTTCTGCCCAAATCCCACCCTCGAAACAATGGGGTCATAGCTCAGCTGGGAGAGCGCTTGCATGGCATGCAAGAGGTCGGCGGTTCGATCCCGCCTGGCTCCACCAATTAAATCAATAAGTTAGTTTCGTATAACGGGTTTTAGATTTTTTGATAGCAACCAGATAGCAACCAGTGGCCTATTTCCACTTCTTCCAAGTTCGCTTGTTCTTATAATAATGTTGCTTTGATATCATTGCCTTCTGAAAGAACTCACCCGCAAGTCTTGAAAATTACGGCCGGGCTAATGGCACCTCGGCAAAGTGCGTAAAAGGTGGTATCAGGATTTATGCACGTTTTCTACCAACACCTGCCCGTTGGGCATCCCGATCGACATAGGAAAGCAGTGGAAGATATTCGCCACTATATGGGCTACGAGGCTTTCGGAGATGTCACCAAGCTATTCTTGACGTTCACACAAGATTCTATGCCATTCGAGAAGTTCACAGAACATTGCAAAACTGCGGGCATTTCTGGCTATCTCGTTGAGGCATGGTACCAAGAACTGTTTGGTGGGTGCGGTCGCAAAAAGTACGGCCAACGCGAATTCATGCGCGGTCTTGTGAAGCAACTTGGGCATAATCAAAAGTTGGTATGCGCCTCCTACTCGCAAGCGGAGAGAGATGGCATTGTTGAACGCAGAAACAACACCACAGGACTATCAGCTGAAAATTACGCAATCGCGCTCTGGAAAGACGGATTAAAGAAGGGCTGGCTGGCATAGTCGCATTACGGTAGGGCGGTCCGCCGCCGCCATTCGGGGACCAGCCTGGCCCGGCGAGCTCATCCACTCCAGACAGCCGGGATTGAAATCGTTGTAATAAGGTGTTTCGTCGCGGTGACTTACCAGTTGCTTCCAAGAATTGCCCTGATTGCACCAAACACCAGTCCAATCAGGAAGCCCAAAGGCCCCGAAATTAGGATGCCAACTAACGGCGCTTGATTGGCGTCGGGCATGAAGATCATTGGACCAAAGAAACCGCCGCAAAAGCCAATGAGCCCGAGCAGGATGCCCCAACGTAGCGCTGAACCAATGATGCTCACTGAGCCCTCCAAATCTGCTTGGTCCTTGCTTTAACAACCAATCAAATTAACAGGTCGATTGGTTGACACAGTTTCCATTGCTATCAACCTCACGGGTAGGTTGGGGCGGCTGATAGGTATCCTGATGCGGAATGGGGGCAGAAGCACTGCTTGGGATCCTACCGGCGGAATCCCAAAACGAATCGGAGCATCCGCTCAACATTAAAACAACGGCCATGCAGGCCATTCCAACTAGCATACGTCTCATTTGAATTCTGTCCCCGACTGCCGTGATCCAGTTTCTGGCATGAACCCAATGAATCTACAAGATTTTGAAGTTCCTGGATGCGCAGAAGCAGACCCGCTATCGCGCCAAGAATGCCGAAGTTCCACTAGGTCACTTTAAAACGAAACGGCAGTGACCCACAACCTGGCAGCGGCCCACCAAGTTACCAAATCCTCCTGCGCCTGCGCTCAGCTAAGCCATACATCAAACTTTAACCCCATGGACGCCTTGGCCTTGTGTCAGCAAACATTGACGCCAAAACCTAGCCAACAAGTTTGACCGCTCTCACGGGAATGGTCACACCCATGAGCCGTCTACGTTTGACTAGCTTCTCATTGACCCTTTGAGCTTCCTGTTCATTGCCAGTCGCGGAAACATGAGACGACCAATAATACCTGTTGCTGCCCGTGATCTGCAAAGCCAACTCATCGACGGCATAGACCAAGCGCTCGGCTGTAGCTTTCTTGTCTGAATGAAAATCCTGGGCGCTGCTGTATTTGATTGCAAAGGCCCGTGCATCCTCTAGGTGAAACAACAGGCGGTCAATGTCATCTTGCGAAATACTCGGACGCTGGCGTTTTACGGCGTTCATGTCTCACCTTTGTGATTTGGAACATTATGAGAACACAAATTTGGGAGAGTCAAGTAATCTGGAAAACGGGGAGTGGGCTAGTTTGAAATTTAAGGGGCCGCTTTGTCCCAAATGCGCTAGGAACCACTTCAATACATACCCTAAGTCACTCGAAGGAGACAATCATGGGTTTCACTTTGCTGGATCCAAAATCCGTACACCCAACCGTAGGATATTCCCACGCAGTCCGGATAGGAGATATTATTTTTGTATCTGGTCAAGTTTCAAAAAACGAGAGGGGCGAAATAGTCGGTATCGGCGATGCTGAAAGGCAAACTGAGATCGTGTACGAGAATTTGAAGCGAGTGCTTGAGGAATCAGGCTCGGGCCTCGAAATGATCGGCAAGACGACCGTTTTCACCACAAGTCTCGAACATCGCCCTGCCATTAACCGCGTGCGGGAGCGAGTATTCGGGCCAATTGGGCGCTACCCGGCAAGCACCTTTGTTGTCGTAAGCGGCCTCGCGGTTCCAGAATGGCTTGTCGAAATTGAGGTCATAGCGATCGTCCGCAAGGCTAGTTAAACGCAGACTTCTTTGAGGCTGTACGCCGCGTGCGGTCCCTATGACAAGAGCAGCCTTTCCAATCAGGCTTGCTTACGATAAGGTCCGCGCTTGCGGTCAATTTTCGCTTCCTCTGCTTCTATCCGCGCAACAATATCACCAATCTCCCAGAGCTTACTTGACACACCAGCCGCCATTGCTGGCGACATGCGAAGCTTGGAATGCAGCTTCACAAAATTATAATACGTCATGTGGAGCGCCACGGCATAGGCGTGGTTCTCGACCTTTTTTGAGAAGCCATTGGTCAGCCGTGTGAAGCGGCGCATGTGCATCCGCGTCGTAAGGTTGCTGCGTTCCACATAGGGGGTTCGCCTTCAATCCGGTGCTTTTGCGTTCCAATGCACTCGGCGTGGCTATATTGGCCCTGCATGCTTTCAGGGCTTGAACCATAGACCTCATGCAAAATCGCATAATCAATGTCCCCACCAAAGCCACACTCCCCCGGCGCACTAAGTTGTTTCAAGTTGGTGTGACCCCCACCAACATCACCCCTGCCAGCGAACGCCAGATAGACTTCCTGCTCGATGATGAGGGGGAGCGCCGCAAATGGGAGGCAGTGACCTCAACGTTAGACACGCTCATATTGACGAGCTTGAAGCCGAGACGCTCTGCAGGGCGAAAAGCTGCCGGGGTAACGTGCGACTTGCCAAGGTCCGTTCCGGTGACACGAGTGGTTTTGTGGGCGGCCTGGCTTGATGCCATGCAATTGGGGCAAATGGCCAGGCAAATCATTGAAAATCGCCACAAGTAACCACAACGACGCTTAGGAAAGTAGAAATCGGCCCAGATCAGTGGAACTTTCCATTGCGCCGTGCGTTTGAAATTTTAGCGCCATTTTGAGAATATGGGGAGATAAAGTGCTCACAAAAATATCGATAATTTTAACTGGATTTGTTGTTATGACTGGAGCCTGCGGTCCAAGTTTCGCTCAGAGCTGCCGCATTGGCGACAATTGTGACAGCTATGCGCAGCATGCATCTGCAAGATGGCTCGACGGAAATGATGCAGTGGAACATGCTTTGGCACACGCGTATTTAGGTGGTGACTATGGGGCTATCCCGGTCACTAAACGACATTCTGTGGGGGGTGGGGTCCTAGTAGGACTAAGGCCAAACACTCAAATTAACCAAAAAGTCTATGACGATGCATATGGGAACTGCCAAAATGAAATCAGGTTCCGCGTACATCGACACCTCGTCCGTTATTAAAGAAATCAGAATTGGTGCATTGATCGCGTCGTTGGCCGGAAGGCTATATTAGCCTTCTAAGTCTTCCATCTCATAGAGTGGCCTTATCTCAATTTCACTGGGTCCCGGCATGGGATTGGGACATCGCTTCACCCAAGCAACAGCCTCGTTCATATCCTCGACATCCCAAAGCCAAAAGCCAGCAACCTGATCCCGTGCATTTTTAAATGGCCCTTCCATAACAGTGCGCGCTGGACCGTCAAAGACAACCCTCTTGCCTTCTGATGTAGGTTTGAGGCCATCGCAGTCCCCATCCTGCATGATGCCAGCCCTGATCAATTCTTCGTTGAATTTCTCCATTTCCGCCATCGATTGCTTCATGTCAGCGGTAGGCACGAATCCCAGTTCACTATCTTCTGTTGCTTTGACTAAGACCATCACTCGCATCATATCACCTTGTGTATTTGCATTTGTCGCCCATCAGAAACGCAAGAAAAGTGCCTGGGTTCCAAAGGTTGAAGCCAGACATATTCGGAACAGTACCCGCTAGGCGGGTGGTGATAGCTTGAATGGAATTAATCGCCGTGCTTGGATTAGGGGTATGTGCAACCTCTACAGCGTGAACAGCCGCCGCGAACAAATCCGTGGGCTTGTTGGGGCGTTGAGAGACCTGACAGGCAACCAACCACCTCTGCCGGGGATCTATCCCGACTATCAAGCGCCCGTCGTTCGGGTGGAGAATGGCGAGCGCATTATTGCCAATGCCAGATGGGGTCTGCCAAGTCCGGCGTTTGCGCTGGAAGGCAAGAAGACTGATCGGGGAATAACCAACGTTCGGAACACGGCCTCGCCCCACTGGAGGCGCTGGCTTGGGCATGCAAACCGATGTCTTGTGCCGCTCACTTCCTTCGCGGAGCCTGAACCTAAGTCATCTTGACCTGACCGGCTTTTTCTGAACCAGACGATATGAGAGTATCGAACTGGAAAGGATAAAGAAGATGGCCAGGAAAAGACTTAGCGCGGAGCAGATTGTAACGAAGCTTCGCCAGATTGAGGTACTGCAGGCCCAGGGCAAAACGATTGCTTTGGCTTGTAAGGAAGCCGGAAC
>JBBRLH010000005.1:0-212102 GCA_038231475.1 Hyphomicrobiales bacterium
AGGGAGAAAATCAAACATCAGACATTCAAAACCAGACGCTTGCATCATCGCGGCCAAGCCGCATAAACTAAAACACAAGATGCGCCAGATCCTCCATTCAAGCAGGCCGCAAGAAGTCCATATTTATCTGACGACGGACAGCTCTGGCAATTTCTATTGGAAATCTACATCTCCAAACTGAGAAGGCCGCAAAAATTGATCTTGTAGCGTTGAGGGCCATCGAAGCCGTGACCCGCGTCCCCCTTGTGTTGCACGGGGGAAGTGGCATTCCATCAGCGATGCGCCAAAATCTTGCCGCTGGGTCTCGCGTCAAGAAATTCAATATCGGCACAGAATTGCGCATGGCATTTGGCCAATCCCTTCGTAAGTCGCTAGCGCAACAACCAAACGAGTTCGATAGAATAAAGCTCCTTTCGCCCACCATACTTGCTTCGCGCGTCGCCGCCGGATTCATTCTGAATGAACTAGGCCATCCTTCCGGTCGACCTAAGTGACGTACAGTCTTTTCTGAATTTTACACCGCCAGAAAATTGTACTCAAAAGCTCTGTTTTTCATTGATGTTTTTTGGAGGAACGACTGATCCATCGCCCGCGGTACAATTAATACATGTCTCGACGCTGAAAATGGATGCTCTCAAAAAACTTCTGACGCCTGGTACACGGATAGTCGACCTGAATTGAGCTACCTAAGGAAGACTTACAAACCACGCAATCCCTGCCGCCACGTAAAAATATTGAAGCAAGCTATGCCGGAATTTCAATAAACGGCTAGACAATGGTTACTAGTGGTACATTTGGTGGTACATATTTCCAGACTACATATAATATATTGTTTATATGGTGTAAATTTTAGTTATTATGGTCACCTAAGCGCACCAGTTTTTCATTCAACACTGTTCTCGACCATTCACTGGAATATTAATCGGTCTAAATCATGATCTTGCCAACATAGATTATGCTGTTGCCCGCAACTCTCTTCAGACATCCAGTTCGCGTACAGCAATGTGATGGCTACAATTTGCAGTGTTAATTTGGCAGGTGATATCTATGGCTGAGTAAGGACCCGGGCAACAAGATCTTGCTTGTCCAGTGATTTACAGGTTTTGCCTTTGTCCTGCACGCTGCATGCGGCATTCAGCGCGGCCAAAGTTGCCAGCGTCGGGGAACCATTTACCGGACCCGCGTACTGCTTTCGGCCTTTGAGCCGTTCTTGCGCAAAATAAACAGCAAAGCCGCTGTTCATGTCATAGAGGTCTTTGTAGAATTGGGGGTCAGCGGGTGCGTGTGGCAAATCATGCGCATTTGCCAGCGCTGCAAATTCGCTCGGTTTTTTGACAGTTTTGGCTTTAATCAGAATTTGCTGCTGATTGAACTTAAAGGATGGCAAAACTCCCCCAAACTTATTGAGGTACTGAAGTGCCAGCTTTGGGTCCGGACGATGGTTTGTGTTCCCATCCCGCACAGTTTCCACCAGAGTGATGACGGCGTCCGGATTTCCACTTTGTGCGGATTTGGCCAGCATTTTAACAGCACGCGGCCAATTGGGCTTTTCAGAGTTCTTGGCCCATAGCCAACGTTGTGCCTCGAGCACGTCTATGCCGGTCTCTTTGGCCTCTCTGGCCTTGTCAGCATAGAATGCGTATTGACCCAGTCCTGACGGCCCCAGTTTTCCCAAGGTCGCGGCTTTGGCCAAAAGCAGCCAGGCACTCCCGCGGCCCGCATTTCCGGCTCTTGTGAGATAGTCTTTGACCTGCTTCCTCTGCGTCGCATTGGATGCTTTCCAAACGAGTTGGCTGCCCAAATATTCCAGAATGTCTGGGTTCCCCCTGCTGGCCAAATCAGCGAGCATCGACTTGCCGCGTTTAACCTCGAGATCTGATGTCCCATATCCGGAAAGGACCTCGGCAAGGGACACTTCGGCGTCGATACTTCCGGCCCGCATTGCATCTTCCAGCAATCCTATGCCTCTACTCCATTGCTTCGGCATGTTCCTGCCAATGGCCAGCTGCTCACCCAGATATTGCTTGGCTTCAATATCACCTTTCGCCACCAGCTCTTCGAGCTTTGCGACCCCGCCAGAAACATCCCGGCGAACGGTGTAGCCCGAGATCATCTGCTCACCCAATGTGCGTTTTGCTTCGACGCTGCCGCCCGCTTCGGCCTGGCCCAGATATTTTACAACCAGTTCGGGATTGGAGGGCAGTGCGCCTCCCCACATATATCCGCTGCCGAGTGCCACCATTGCATCAAGGTCTCCGGCAGCCGCGGCTTTTTTCAGGACAGCGTCTCCCAATTTGGAGTCGCGAGGCAGGTATTTGCCTTTGAAGTAGAACTCGGCGAGCGAGATTTTTGCTGTTTTGTTGCCGCGCGCAACAGCATCTTGCAATAGAGTGAGCCCGCGCGAAACGTTCTTGGGCAGCCTCCATCCTTCTATCAACTGCTCGCCCCAAACTCTCTCGGCTTCAACGCTGCCTGCTTTTGATGCTTGTTCCAGATAGCGGGCAGCCTTTTGTGAATCTGCATTTACGAGATGATGCCTCAAGTCACCCCATAGATATAGTTTGCCGAGGGCTTCCAGAGCTGCGACATTTCCCGCCTCACCGGCCTGCTCCAAAAGGCCGGTTCCCAGTTTCGGATTAACCGTTACAGAACTCCCTTCGAGATAGAGATTCCCGAGCAGGAACATTGCGTCGGCGTCGCCGCGGCTGGCTGCGGCTTTAAGCATCCAAATTCCAACCGGGGTATCCATGAGGTTCGTTGGCTTATCGATCAGCGCAACGGCTGCAGCACGCAGGCTGTCCGTGGACATGCCTGCCAGGCTCGCAAATGGATTAGCTTTGGTGCTTTTGGAAACAGTGATTGAAGAAACTGTCGCTGCCGTGAGTTTGTCGCTGCTTTCGGCAAAGGCAAACAACGTGAAAAGTGCGATGCATACGGTTGTTCTGAGGGAAATTGTCATTTCATGTACTCAACTTACACCCGGGATGGACTGCGATAACATTCCTGTCCCAAGTCTTGGCCAGCCCAATATTTTGAGGCAGACGATGTGAGAGACTATTGCATATTTGACGCCTCGTCGAGTGGGCTTGGATTTTAGGCAATGGCCAGTGGTGCAGGCCGTCCGTAGCCGAGTCATGCGTGCTGAAGTTTGGTGCTGTAGTGAACGCATCATTTGTCGGTGATCACTTGGTACCTCCTTAAGACTGTAGAAGATTTCGCCATTGAGGCATTCATCCCAGAGCTTGCCATTGAAATATTCACAGTAGCCGCTCTCCCACGGTGACCCAGGCTCAATATAAATGTTCCCTACAATCCGGGGGTCTTTTATTTGGCTTCCCGTTCGCCGAGAGGGGCGACCTGCTCTGACACAATAGCAGCCTTAAAATCATCACGATCCATCATTGCACGGAAGGTGCGTTATGCGTTTTTCCGAGGCTTTGGTGCGGCCAATCGCGCGCGAGCCGATCTCTTCGCCGATGTTTTAGCGGGTGATCCCGGTTTCACTTTCTTCGACATAATTTTTGCTATTTTCTGTAGGCTGAGCCCTTCGAGTGCGATTTGGTTATCGCCGCCATGGAGCAAAGATGCATATGTGGAAATAGCCTCAGGGCGTCCAATCAGAAAACCTTGTGCTTCAAGACAGCCTTCCGCCATGAGGAAAATTCGCTGGCCCTCAGTTTCGACACCCTCTGCGATCACAGGGATATTGAACGAGCTTCCCAATGCGATGATGGCGCGAACGATGGCGGCAGATTGGGCGTTGGTTTCAGCACCAACGATAAAACTGCGATCGATCTTAATTTTGTCGAATGGAAATGATCGCAGCGATGAAAGTGAAGAATAGCCAATCCCAAAGTCATCCATGGCGATTTTAATGCCGAGAGCTTTCAGGCGCCGTAAAATCGCCAATGCTGAAACCTCGTCTTTGATCAACATGCCTTCGGTAATTTCCAACGCCAGTCTTGCTGGATCAAGTCCGGTTTCCTTTAGAATAGAAGAGACCAATTCGACGAGATCGCCGTGCTGAAATTGCACCGGCGAAAGATTGACAGCAATTGTCAAAGGAGAAGACCATGACGCCGCTTCACGGCACGCTTCTCTCATGGCCCATTCGCCGATTGAAACGATAAGGCCATTTTGCTCCGCCAAAGGAATGAAGATTTCCGGCGAGACCAATCCCAAGGCCGGGTGTTGCCAGCGCAATAGCGCTTCAAACCCAAATACTCCTCCGGCAATTTCCGCTTGCGGCTGATAGTGCAACAGCAACTCGCCGTTCGAAATAGCGCTGCGGAGATCCGAAGTGAGCTTGTGCTGTTCGCGGGCGTGCACAGCCATTTCCGGTTCAAAGCAACGGATGTTCATACGCCCGTCGGCCTTAACATGGTAAAGTGCAATATCTGCATTGGAGAGAAGGGTCTGCGTGTCAGTGCCGTCTTTTGGATAGATTGCCACGCCAATGCTCAAGCCGATACGAAGTCGATGACTTTGCAATTCGAAAAGCTCGACGACCGTGGCCAGCAGATCCGAGCCCAATTTTTCGACCGACTGAGGCTCTGTATTGGTTGACACAATGGTGAATTCATCTCCACCCATGCGCGCGAGGAAACTGTCTTTGGCCACAGCCCGCAGCCGTCTCGACAGTTCGTGCAGCAGATCGTCGCCAACCGTATGACCGAAGACATCGTTGACTTCTTTGAAATTGTCCGCATCCAGACAGAAAATGGCAAAGCCGGTTTTCTCAGTGGCGGCCCTATCGAATGTTTCCTTCAGGTGTTCTGCAAAGGCAAACCGGTTCGGCAGCTTGGTCAAGGCATCATGATGCGCGAGAAAAGCCATGTTTTCATAGGAGGCGCGAAGTTCATTTCGTGCAGCACCCAACTTGTCGCGGGCACTGTTGAGGCCGAGGGCCGCTTGTTTCACTTCCTGCTGGAGGAGATTGAAGCTGGTTGCCATTTCGCCCATCTCGTCGTTGGAATGGATCAAGACGGGATTGATGTCGACTGAGGCATAGGCAGACTCGATGTCACCTTTTCCGAGCGCTGTCATGGCGCGCGAAAAATCGCCGAGCGTATCGGAGGTAAGGCGTTTTGCTGCTTCGCTAACCTGCGTTGCGACATGCGCGATGATGCCGGGCATCACCAGTCCCACCGTCACAGTCAGCAGGGCCACGACCACAAAAATATCTTCAAGTGCTGCAAGCAGCGCCATGTGTTGGCTAGGCACACTCCCGACTGCCATCACGTAGCCAGCACCGTCCAAGATGAGAACAAGGAGCATCGCACCCGTCAACTTCAGGTGAAGTGTATTGGCGAACATGGGGAGGCCTTGGCGACGTCTGTCCTCAATTTTACGCCAGGCGTAAAAACCAGCACCCGAATAGGCCATGGTCAGACCGACGAGAACTGTCGGAAGCCCAAATTGCTGAAATCCCAGTGCTGCGGCGAGCAGCCAGACAAATGAGGAGAAGAGCCCCAGACCAATGGTGAAGCGTGGAGCACGGTAGGGGCGAGTTGCCAAGGGCAGGTCTTTGCGCAGCAGCCAGGCCGCCACATTGGGCAAACATATGGAAATAAGATAGGTGAAATTTGCCGCAGCAATCAGCCAGATTGGATCGCCCATGATGAGGAAAATAATTGCCATCGAGGCTGTGAACAGCGTGGCCGCCCATGGGCAATCGGTTTTTGAGCGCCACGCGAGGAAGCGCGGCAAGAGCCCGTCTTCACTGAGCTGGGCGAGCGAGCGTGCTGCCCCGGCCAAGGGCTGCATCGTTCCATGGAACATATTCATCATCATGAACAAGACTGCGGCGGCTTTGCCGAAACTTCCAAATAGCGGCGCAAAAATTGGACCTAGCGAAATAGCAAGGTCCTTTCCCAAGGGTTCGGGGCCAAGTGCGCCGAGCCAAATCACGGGAATTGCGATGAAATAAATTCCGGCCATTGCGGCGCTGGCCAGCATGGCGCGCGGCACATTGCGATTGGGATCAATGGTCTCGCCCACATGACATGTGGCAGCCTCAAATGCGGGCGCTGCGAAACCGATGATATAGAGTCCTGCCATCAGCGAGGTGACGTCTCCAAACCAACCCGCAAATGGCGAGGTCAGTTTAAAATCCGTCGCCTGATGCCAGTCTACATTTCCTGAAATAATTGGGATCAATGTGGAGAGCAGGGCCAGAAGTGCAGAGGCTCCGGCAATTGGGATCATCAAGCGGGTCACCCATTTGATTCCACACAAGTTTACTATTGTGAACATTGCGACAATTGCACAAGCGACGGCCTCGACGGGGATGCCGGGCAGATACCATTGCTGGATTGCTGAAGCCGATAACAGGGCCGTCAATCCACATGTCGGGACCCACCCCCACCAATAGCATGTGCCTGCGAGGCTGGAGAGAACGGCACTATAGGGACGGAAAGCTTCTGAGCAGGCTGCCGCAATTCCACCCACCCGATTTGGCCACATCAGCACCAACTCGGTCCATGCGGGCGCGGCGGCCCAACTGAGCAAAACGCCGACGATGAGAAGAATGACTGCGGCACTTCCCTGTCCGCTAATATCTGCTTGGCCCACGAAAAGAGCCGCTAGCAGAAAAAGGCTTTGGTTGCTCCCACCCATGGCAAGAGCAGTTGTGCCAATCCAGCCCATTGATCTTTGGTGTGGAAGCGGGGATTCGTCCCTTGGCTGGTGAAGTTTGAGCATCAATCGCCGTCCAATTGTCGACGACTTCAAAATTACAGCCCGTGGTAAAAAAAATAATTAAGGACTTAAAGTTAAATTCAATAATGCCATTCGAGGTTAACGTTGTCTTCCGATGACTGGAATTGCGTTCGGCAAGGACGATCCTGTGAGGTATGTCTCAGCAAAATCTCAAGGCCTAAATTACCGCAAAAACTCGGCGATCATCTCGTCAGTGGACCGCGTGCGGCAATAGTGGCCGCCCATTGATTCAATGGACGCTGCATGGTTTTCCGGCGTTTCAGCCGCACAGCAATCTTCAATCTGCGTCACCAGAAAGCCGCGGTCCGCAGCATCGCGAATGGCTGATTCAACGCATTGATCGGTGACCACGCCATACATGATGAGATATTCAATACCGAGATTGCGTAAGACGTAGCTGATATTGGTGGCATTGAAGATTCCTGATGCAGTCTTCGGGATAATGATCTCATCGCCGCGCGGGCCAACCTCTTCGATGACCTTGGCTTCCCATGAGCCTTTGGGAACATTGAGGCCTGAGATTTTATGATCAAGGCTCCGATCGCGGCCATCCAATGTGAGGCTTTCAATAACCGTGAACATCACCTCAATGCCGGCGGCGCGAGCAGCGGCTTGCAAGCGAGCCTGGTTGGGCAGGACTGTTGCGGCGATGCGTTCATAGAATTCGCGCTTCTTTGATTCTGGGGTTCCGGGCGTCCTTGCTCTGGCCAGAATGTCGGCGTTGAATTCGCCATTTTGCATGTCGATGTTCAAAAGTGCAGTCCGCTTGGGCTCAATGGCCCGTTCGCGGTAGGCACCTTTGGGGGCATCAATGGCTGGCAAATTTGACATGCGGGGACTCCAAGGGTTGCATCATTCTATTATTCGACTGTAATAGATATTACAGAAATTGGAAGATCTGACAGACCTATAACAAATAAGAGGTATGTCTTGGCTGGGGTTTGGAGAGCAGATGAGTGAAGCTGACGAGCACCGCGCCAAAGGCGAGTCCTTCAGAAGTGGTCAGTCCACGCTGGCCGACAGGGTCACAGCTTCCATGCCATCTTTAAGCGATGCCGAACGCCGCGCTGCCCGGGCGTTGCTGGCGCGCTACCCCACAACGGGTATGGAAACCGTCGCACTCTTTGCCGAGCGGGCCAAAGTGAGTGGACCAACAATTCTGCGCTTTGTGGCCAAGCTCGGTTTTCCGGGTTATGCCGAATTTCGCCGTGCCTTGCGCGAAGAGATGGAGGCGCAATCCGAATATCCTTTGATCCGCCCCCATGTCGGCGGCTCCTCACCGGCCCTTGCTGAATTATCGCAAAGTCTCGTTGCAGTCCTGCAGGCATCGCTTGCCATGGCCAGTGCCGCTGATATTGCCAAGCTCACCGATCTTCTGATTGATGAAAGACGCCAAGTCTTCATATTTGGCGGTGATTTCACTGAGCCTGCGGCCCGGCACCTTGAGTTTCATCTGCGCAAGACCAGAACCCGGGTTCGCCTGTTCTCGCAAAGTCTCCCTCGGCGCGCTGACGAATTGGCCGAGATCAAGCGCAAGGACGTGGTGATCATTTTTGATATCCGGCGCTATCAGGTCGATACCATTCGAACCGCCGAAATCGCGAAGCAGCGCGGTGCCGTTGTGGCCCTGTTCACCGACCAATGGATGTCGGAAGTGGCCCAGGTTGCAGAGATTGTTTTGCGGGCGAGGGTTGACGTTCCATCACCATGGGATAGTCTCATCGGCATTATTGCTCTTGTTGAGGCCTTGGCCCTTTCGATCGACATGCGGCAATGGCCCATTGCCCGGGCGCGCTATGAGACAATTGAGGCTGTGCGGGCCAAGCTTCGGCCTTGACACTTCAAATTGCCGGAGAATTTGGCACTCTGATTAAAAAATTACAGTTTTGTGCTCATTCATCGATGTTGTATTTGTTATTACACCTGCTAACAATTTCAAAAGTGTAAGATTTGGTCAGGGCAACGCGTCAATGAGTATCGAGCGGGAAGACATTGTAACCATCTGCTGCAGCGACATTGCAGGGCAGGTGCGTGGCAAAGGCTTCCCTTTCAGCGACCTCAAGAACCGCTTGCGTTTTGGCGTTGGCTGGACGCCTACGAACATCATGATCAATTGCCTAGGCCGCATCCCCGCCACACCTTTTGGCGCTTCAGGCGATCTGATGATGGTGCCAAGCCCCGAGGGTGCAGTCACCATCGATCTCGGTCCGAACATTCCGGTTGAGCGCTTTATCTTGGGCGATATTCTTTCCATGACGGGCGAGGCCTGGGAGTGCTGCTTGCGCAGTTTTTTGAAACGCGCGCTCCACGATCTTGAAACCCAAACGGGTTTGCGTCTCATTGCCAGTTTCGAGCATGAATTTCACATCGACAATGCCTCCGAAAGGCCGGGCGATTCCTATGCGGTGAGCAGCCTGCGCGGCCTTGAGCCTTTTATCGGAGACGTTCTCGGCGTGCTGCGCGCCAACAAGATTGCACCCGATACATTTCTGCCAGAATTTGGTCCGCGCCAGTTTGAAGTTACGATTGATCCTGAATTGGGTCTTGCTGCCGCCGACCAAGCCGTAAAGCTCCGTGAAATCTGTCGCGCGGTTGGCCGCGTTCATGGGCATCACATCAGTTTCTCGCCGGTCGTCACGCGCGGCATTGTGGGCAATGGCGTTCACATCCATTTCAGCCTGATCGACAAACAGGGAAAGCCTGTAGCCTATCAGGCGGGAGCGCCGGGCAATCTAAGTCCGATCGGGGCCTCTTTTGCCGCGGGGATTCTTCGCCATGCTCGTGCGCTTTGTGCCGTGACGGCGCCAAGCCCTGTGTCCTATGAACGTCTGAAGCCACATTCATGGTCGGCCTATTATGCCAATCTGGCCGACAAAGACCGCGAGGCCCTGCTCCGCATTTGTCCTTTCCCTGAAATGGAAGGCGTTGATGTGGCCAAGCGTTATAATCTCGAATATCGCGCGGCTGATGCGACAGCGAGCCCTTACCTGCAACTGGCCATGCTGGTCTATGCTGGCCTGTCCGGTGTTCAGGACAATCTTCCAGCACCTTATCTTTCAAGCGGTGATCCCGGCACATTGAGTGCTGAAGAACGAGCCCGCCGTGGCATTGGTGATTTGCCACGCACGTTAAGCGAGGCCTTAGACGCCCTTGAAGCTGATGAAGCAGCCATGGGTTGGATGGGCCCGGTTCTGGCCGAGGCCTATCTCATTCACAAGCGCGGTGAGTTGGCCATGACCAAGGATACGGAAATGGATGAACTCTGCCGCATCTATGCGAGGGCCTATTGACCATGGCCCAGGCAGCACGCGTCTCGCAAAGCCTCTTGGGCCCCAGTGATCCTGCGCCGGTAGGTTTGCGCAATGAAAACGCATCTTCGCCGTTTCTGTTGATTTGTGACCACGCCGGAAATGCAGTGCCAGCCGCGCTGCACAATCTCGGCCTGCCACGCAGCGAGCTTGAGCGTCATATCGGCTATGACATCGGCATTCTGGGTGTAAGCGAAATCTTGAGCGACCTCCTGAACGCGCCGCTTGTCTATCAGCGCTATTCGCGCTTGGTTGTGGAATGCAACCGCGTGGAAACCTCGCCCGATTCAATCGCCCTCATTTCAGATGGAACGGCGGTTCCTGGCAATATCGGGCTTGATGAATCGGCCCGCATTATGCGCCATTCGGAAATTGCACAGCCCTATCATCATGAAATCGTGTCGAGACTTGATGAGAGACAAAATCAAGGTCTGCCGGTTGTTCTTTTGGCGATGCACAGTTTCACGCCGTCACTTTTGGCCAAGCCTGCGCCCCGACCATGGCATGTGGGGTTGTGCTATGATGCTGCGGCCAGCTTTAGTCTGCAAATTTTGAACGCACTCGATAAACACACTGACATCGTAATTGGCCGCAACGAACCTTATGGCGTTGATATGGTGCGCGACTATTCCATTCCAATTCATGGCGAAGCGCGGGGCATTCCCTATGCGGAATTTGAAATCAGGCAGGACCTGATCGCCACGGCGTCTGGCCAAAATGCCTGGGCCACGCGTCTGGCGGATGTCATCCATGAAGCCTATGCCGGATTGATGAGGACGCAACCATGATGGCCAGCCTGCCGCTGCGGAACTCCCCACTTGATCCCGCCACAACCGTCATTTTGCTGATTGATACGCAAAAAGGAATTTTCAATGCGGGTGCCGCGCAAAAGCGGCCTTACTTTCATGAAACTGCTAGCCAGATCGCGATCCCCAACATGGCAAAGCTCATTGATGCCGGTCGCAAGTCGAGAACAGAGATCATCTACACGGTGATCGCAAGCCTGACCCAGGATGGGCGCGATCGAAGCCTGGATTACAAACAAACGAATTTCCATTTTCCAGCGGGAAGCCCCGAGACCGAAGTCATCGATGAGTTGCGCCCCATGGGTGATGAAATCATCTTGCCGAAAACTTCTTCGAGCCTGTTCAACTCTACGATCTTTGAATATCTGTTGCGAAATATCGGCATCGACACGGTGGTCGTGACTGGCTTTCTCACCGATCAATGCATTGATCACACAGTGCGCGATGGCGCAGACCGCGGCTTGCGCATGGTGTGCCCCATTGATGCTTGCACAACCGACAGCGAGCAACGGCACAAACATGCGCTTGGGGCTTTCAAGGGCTATTGCCGCCAGGCGGAAACATCGGTTCTTGTGGAAGAGTTGATGCGGGGCGGGATTTGAGATGGAGATGATCAGCTGGTGCAATTCAAAGGATTTTAGATTTGCAGCCACAGCGCAGCAGTGATGCCAACGCTATATTGTTGGAAACGTCGGGCCTCACCAAGGTCTTTCGTGGACTCGTGGCCTTGCGCGACCATGCCATCACTTTACGCGAACATGAGATTTTGGGCGTGATCGGCCCGAATGGATCTGGCAAAAGCACCTTCTTCAATTTGATCACGGGCTTCTCCAAACCCAATGCCGGCCAAATCAAATTCAAGGGCCAATCCATTGTGGGCATGGCCACATCGCGAATTGTCGAGCTCGGCATTGCCCGGACATTTCAAGGCTCTCGCCTGTTTTCATCACTCACTGTTGCTGAGAATGTTCTGGCAGCCGCGCAATTGCGTTATCCCATTGGCCCATTCAGTGCGGTGGTTCGGGGTTCTCGCTATCAATCACGTTTGCAGAGTGCCGAAGAAATTAGCGCAAAGCTGTTGCAGTTCATGGGGCTCACGCCACAGGCCAATCGTTTAGCAGCGGATTTGCCCTACGGCGACCAGCGCCGCCTCGAGATTGCCCGCGCCATGGCCACAGAACCACAATTGCTCTTGCTCGATGAGCCTGCGGCTGGACTTGATTCAACCGAGACCCTGGCGTTGGTCGCACTCATCAGATCCATCCGCGACAAATTTGGCATTACCGTTGTTGTGGTCGAGCACGACATGGATCTCATCATGACGGTGTGTGAGCGCATTCAGGTTTTGGCGACGGGTGAAGTCATCTGTGTGGGTAGCCCCGATGAAGTGCGCAAACATCCACGCGTGCGGGAGGCCTACCTTGGCCATGAATGAACCCGCGCTGCTCAACGTTCAAGATCTCCAGGTGAGATTTGGCGCCGTGCGTGCGCTGAAGGGCATCTCGCTTAACGTCAAGCAGGGCGAAGTCGTGGCTCTGCTCGGTGCCAATGGTGCTGGCAAGAGCACAACGCTCCGCACCATCTCCGGCCTGTCGCGGCCCAGCGCGGGGGACGTTTTCTTTGCTGGTCGGTCGATTGCGACACTGCCCACGAGCCAGATTGTGCGCTTGGGGATTGCCCAAAGTCCCGAAGGGCGGCGGCTCTTTGGCAGTCTGACGGTCGCCGAAAACTTGCGTCTGGGATCCTGCACACGCACCGACGCAGAGGAAATCGCCGCCGATACCGAGCGCATGTTCAGCCTGTTTCCAATCCTACGCGAACGGCGTCCGCAATTGGCCGGAACATTATCGGGCGGCGAACAACAACAACTGGCCCTGGCCCGTGCCTTGATGGCAGCTCCCAAGCTCTTGCTTCTGGATGAGCCATCGCTCGGGGTTGCACCCCTGTTGGTGAAACACATATTCGCAGCTCTGGCCGAACTGAAGCGGCAAGGTGTCACCATGCTGTTGGTTGAGCAGAACATGAAGCTTGCCCTGCAATTGGCGGATCGTGCCTATGTCTTGCGTACCGGCTCGGTGGTGTTGGAGGGAAGCTCAGGCGAACTCTTGTCCGATGATCGTGTGGCGCAAGCCTATTTGGGAGCGGCCTCATGAGTGGATTTGAATATATCCTCCAGCAAGTCATCAATGCAGTGAGCCTCGGCAGCCTCTATGCCCTGGTGGCGGTTGGGCTTTCGATTGTCTTTGGTGTTTTGAAGCTCACCAACTTTGCCCATGGCGATGTGATGATGGTGGGCGCTTTCACCACGGTTCTGCTCATCGGCATCGGCATGCCGTTTATTCCCGCCCTGATCTGCGGCATCATCGGGGCAGCCTTTGCCGGATTTCTGATTGAACGCATCGCCTATCGCCCGATCCGCAATGCGCCAGACGTGACGAGACTTCTGACCAGTCTCGCTGTGACTTACATTCTGGAGAATTTCGGCATTCTCGTCTTCTCATCATCGCCGAGAAACTTCCCGCTGCCACCTGCATTGAATGACTCCTGGCAACTGCTCGATGGCGCAATCACCTTCACTAACATCAACATTCTGACCTTGGCGCTCACTCTTGTGTCGCTCATCGGTCTCGGCTGGTTCATCACCCGGACGACGCTCGGCCTTGGCATGCGCGCGGCTTCGGAAGACATGGCAGCGGCCCAACTCGTGGGCCTTGATGTCAACCGTTTGGTCATCGTGGCCTTCGTCGTAGCCTCGGCCTTTGCCGGTCTTGCGGGTGTACTTTGGGCAGCACAAGCCGGTGTGGTCCAACCGCAAATGGGGTTCACGCCCCTGCTCAAGGCGTTTGTGGCGGCGATCATTGGTGGTTTTGGCTCCATTGAGGGAGCGTTGGTTGGTGGCTTTATTCTGGGCGCACTAGAGATATTCATCGTGGCCTTCATGCCCGATGCGATAACGCCCTATCGTGACGCGATTGTATTTTCGCTTTTGATCGCCTTCCTGCTGTTCCGCCCCGGCGGCCTGCTCCAACCCAATCGGGAGATCAAATTGTGATGGCGCGCCTCATAATCTCCGGCGTGGTCGTGGCGCTGCTGGCTGGCGTTGCCTTTGGTGCGCCATCCCTCATGAGCGATTACTTCGTCCGCATCCTGCTCATCATCGCCCTCAATTCAATCTTCGTTCTGTCACTGTCGCTGAGCAACGGTTTCACCGGCGTGTTTTCTCTGGGCCATGTAGGCTTCATTGGGGCTGGCGCCTATCTTTCGGGAATCCTCTCGCTGACCGTCGCACAGAAGGCATCCTTGTTGCCGCACCTGCCCGCTTTCATGAACTGGTTCAGCCTGCCCTTCCTGCCCGCCACATTGGTTGCCGGGGCCTTTACCGCCGTGCTGGCCATCATCGTCGGCTATCCACTTATGCGCCTGTCTGGTTATTTTGTTTCGGTCGCAACCATGGGCTTTCTGATCATCGTCAATGTGGTGTTGATCAACGCCAGTGACTTTACCCGCGGGGCCCGCACCTTCACTGGTGTTCCGCTCGATACATCATTGCCTTGGGTTTTTGGCTGGTTGGCTGTCACACTTTTTGTGTTGTGGCGTCTAGTCTATTCTCCCTTCGGTCGCCGCATGAAGGCAGTGCGTGACGACACAATCGCTGCCAGTGCCGTGGGCATTGACATGCTGAAGACAAGGCTCACAGCTTTCGCGATCGGTGCTTTCTTTGCCGGCGTCGGCGGTTCGCTTTTTGCACATTATCTTGGCTCCTTCTCGCCAGTGACCTTCTATTTCGCGATGACGATGAATCTCATTGCCATGCTGGTTCTGGGCGGCATGGGTTCACTGTCAGGTGCCCTGATCGGTGTCATTTGCGTATCTCTGCTCTCCGAGCTGCTGCGCTCAGTGGAACGGGGATTTACGATTGGGCATATCACCATCCCGGCGCTCTTCGGAGCAAGCCAGATTGTTCTGGGTTTCATTTTCATTTTAATCATGATTTTCCGGCCGAAGGGAATCATGGGAGAGCGCGAACTGACGTTTGGGTTCTTCAGGAGATCGGCAAAGAGTCAAATTAAACAGGGAGAAGTATGATGACGAACATTAATCGACGTAACGCCCTTGGATTGGGGCTTTCGACAGCCTTTGTGCTGGCGACGACCGGCAGGTCATTTGCCGCTGATCCAATCAAGATTGGCTTTCCAGCTAATTTGACTGGCAATGCCGCATCACTCGACGGCCCCATGCTGAACGGCGGCAAGCTCGCTGCCGCTGAGATCAATGCAGCAGGCGGCGTTCTTGGACAACAGATTGAACTCGTCGTTTATGACACCAAAAGCGATGCAACAGTCATCTCGACAGTTGCCAGCCAGCTCATCGATAGTGACAAGGTTGTGAGCATTGTTGCCTTCTCGGATTCAGATTCGGTTCTCGCTATCGGACCACAAATCCAGAAAGCCAAAATTCCTTTGATCACACCCGGCGCCACCTCACCAAAACTGCCAAGCCAGCTTGGTGACGAAGTGTTCCTGGCGTGCTTTGGCGATAACGTGCAAGCCGCCGTTGGCGCTGAATTTGCCTTGAACAATCTCAAGGCCAAGACGGGCTACCTGCTCACCGACATCGGCACCGAATATACAACGCTGCTCTCAGATTACTTCGTCAAGACCTATGAACATGGTGGCGGCAAGCTGCTCGGCAAAGACACCTACAAGACCGGCGACAAAACCTTCACGGCCCAGATCGCCAAGATCAAGGCTTTGCCGGAAGCTCCCGGCTTCATCTACGCAGCTTCGCTTGTCGATGAAGTGACGTTGATCCTGAAGCAGTTGCGCCAGGCTGGCATCAATATTCCAGTCGTCGGTGGTGACGGTTATGACTCGCCTCTGCTTCTCGAAGTCGGCGGCAAGGCTGCTGAGAACACCTATTTCACCACCCACTCCTACATTGGCCCCGGCGCAACGCCGAAAGTGCAGAAATTCATGGATGCTTATAAGGCGGCCTACAAGGTTGATCCTGAAAACGCATTCGCTGCTCTGGGCTATGATGCCGTCAAGCTGATGGCCGATGCGATCAAGCGCGCCGGTGTTGTTGATTCAGCCAAGATTCGTGATGCCATTGCGGCAACCTCGGGACTTGATGCCGTGACGGGTACTATCAGCTATCGCCCTGGCATCGCGGTTCCTGACAAGTCTGTGTCGGTCATTGGTGTCAAGGATGGCAAACTCTTCCTCGCCAGCGAAGCCGCCCCAAGCTTCGTGGCAGAGCCCTGATATCTTGGCTGATTCATCCCTTTGGAACGTGTATCGCGCCAGCCTGGCTGGCGCGATATATACCGATCTCACACATCCATTTCATCCGGGCCAGCCACACTTTCCGGCTTTTCCGGATGAGGAACGCAAGTTGTTCTTCGATTTTGAGAAGGGCAACGGCTTCCAGGTTCACCACTATAGTTTTGTGGGCCAATGGGGCACGCATGTTGATCCGCCAGTCCATTTCATCAAGGGCGGGCGCACACTCGATCAAATTCCGGTTGGCGAAATGCTTCTGCCATTGGTGGTGCTCGACATCAGCACGCGCGTTGCTGCCAACCCTGATGCCACGCCCACGCTTGACGATGTAGCCGCCTGGGAAAAACGCAACGGCCGAATCCCTGAAAAATCATTTGTCGCCTTGCGCACAGACTGGTCGAAACGCTGGCCCGACGAAAAATCGTTTTATAATCGTAGTGATGACAAAGTTTCCCATTGTCCCGGCTGGTCAAAGGCAGTTTTGCAGGAGCTTTTTGAAAAGCGCGGCATCACGGCGGTTGGCCATGAGCAGCTTGATACTGATCCAGGCCTTGCCACATCGGCTGGCGATTTCAGCTTGGAGCACTATGTGCTCTCGCTTGATCGCTGGCAAATTGAGGTCATGACCAATCTCGACAAGGTTCCCGAAGCAGGAGCGCTGATCATGGCCAGCTGGCCAAAAGCAAAGGGTGGCTCAGGCTTTCCGGCGCGTGTCGTCGCCATTCATCGCTAGAGAGCACTCTGCAATCTGAGGGGCCGCGATGAAGGTCAGGCTTTCGCGCGGTCCAACACAGAACGTGCTGTTTGCTCATCGGTGACCAACACGTTACTAAATCCAGCCCGCAGTGCGCCGTGGAGGACCGGAACTTTGTTGCGCCCACCCGACGCGAGTATGACGCATGAAATGCTCTTTAGCCTTTTAGGTGGCAGCGCAATGACACGGCGATTGATCGGATGATCAATCACCTCACCTTGTTCATTGATCCAATGTCCGCAGATGTCACCAACAGCGCCCGCTTTCACCAGCTTTGCCGCCTCGGCATCTGAGATCAGGCCGACTTGCATGATTGTATTAGGTCGCGCCAGTTCGCCGACTGAAAGCAGGGCCAAGTCAACTTTGGCACCGAGATCAAACACGTCTCGCACCATCGATTGCTTCAAGAAAATTTCCCGCGTTGCTTCAGAATCGGTCAATGCGGGCGCGGCCACGTAATAACATCTGGCACCCACAATATCGGCCAGATGCGATGCTGTTTCGTGCGGATTCACCAGTGATGCTTGGGTCAGGCCACCCATCAATGACACCACAGACAGCGACTCATATGTGCGTCGTGGCACGGATCGCAGTGAGTGGCGCAAGGTTCGCCCCCAGCCCACACCCACTGAAAAATTATCCTTCAGTTGCGACCCAAAATAATGACCCGCTGCCGCGCCAATTACTTGCGGCAATTGATCTTCGCTGATGGGGGTTGGCACCACGATGGCGTGAATGAGTTTGAATTTTTCCTTGAGTTGTTCTTCCAACGCCACGCATTCGGCCAAGCGGCCACTGACATTGATTTGCACGAGACCTTGTTCGCGCGCGAAGGCCAGCAGCCTGTTGACGCGAATGCGGGTGAGCTTCAGCTTCTTGCCGACTTCGGCTTGAGTATATCCACCGACAAAATAGAGCCACGATGCGCGCGTTGCCAATTGCACTTCAGGATCAAAGCTCTGAAGATCATTGAACGCAGATAATTCCATTATTTCCAATGACCTCGATTAAAACATTCAACTGACGCGGTGGAGTGACTGCCAGGCTATATCGAGCGGTGCTTCATTCAACAAGGTGTTCAGAAGTGCTATGGTGAGCGGCATCAGCTTTTTCGGCAGGACATTATGTTCAAACATGGCCTTCAGAGCATCAGCCGTAGATATTCCAAGATCAGCACCCTCAACTGTTTCGCCCTTGAGCGGTCCAGCGAGTGCTTCACGATAGGTGAGGCCTCGGCCGAGCTGATTGCCTAATCGCGAATTTCGCCCCGCCTGACAGGTGACGTAGAGATCACCAACGCCCGGCATTCCCCACACACTTTCAGCGGTTCCGTTGAGTGCCTTGGTTAGCGTCATCATTTCGCGCACTGACTGATCGAAAATTACGGATGCGGCGTTGTTGTTCTGTGCGCCATTTTCAGCATGCTCGATGCGCGCCATGGCGCCATGGGCCCAGCCCACTGAAATAGCGAAGAAATTCTTGAACGCCGCACAAGTTTCAACGCCAATCATGTCACTGGCTGGTCGTGGTTGATAATAGGGCGTTTCCAAGTCTCTGCACAGGGCTTCGGCAAGGCCCGCCACTTGCGAAACAATGACCGTTCCAGTGTGACGGCGGACGGCGAGTTCACCTGCAATGCACGGGCCCCCAATGGCTGCCACTGGTACCTCAGTTCCAAATTTCTGCCGCAGATGATTTGAAACGACTTCGGGCAGTGTCGACAGAGATCTATTGCCCGCGCGCATGCCCTTGGTGAGCATCAAAACCGGAATCGGATGAGGCAAATTTTCCAGTAGCTTTTGGACAGCCCAGTCCACGCCTGCTGACGACACGCCCAACACGATCAAATCAGTATCCGAGGCAAGTGCGGAAGAAAATTCGGTATGGGAAAACGCTTTGACGCTCTTAGGCAAAGTGACTTTGAGCTTGGGATGAAAACTTTTGGCTTTGACGCTGGCAACAATATGTTCATCCAGATGGGTGCCGACCAGATGGACCGTGTAGCCACGATCCACAAATGGCAAAGTCATGGCTGACCCCATGACGCCTGCGCCCAAGATAGTGACTTTCTTCATCGAATGGCCATTGTGGTCTTGGCATCAAACAAATGAACTTTGTCCAAGCGCGGAGCAAACTCGACAATGCTGCCCCTGGTGAATACCTGCCTGTCGCGGATGATTGCACATATTTCGCCGCCTTCAAGATCGGCATAGACATGGGTCTCGGGGCCTGTTGGTTCGGTCACCGAAATCTTGGCCGCGATCCCCTTGCCCACGGTCAAATCTTCGGGACGAATGCCGTAAATCACATCTTGCCCAATTTTTGCCTTGTGGCCTTTCGGCAAAGGCAATTTGATCCCCGAACTGGTCAGCACATGGTTGGATTGCGCCACGCCTGCGATCATGTTCATCGACGGAGAGCCAATGAACTGTGCCACGAACAAGTTATTTGGCGTGTCATAGACGTCAAGCGGCGTTCCCATTTGCTCGATGATGCCGTCGCGCAAAATTACGATCTTGTCGGCCATGGTCATCGCTTCGATCTGGTCATGGGTCACGTAAACAGTTGTTGTTTTTAGACGCTCATGGAGATCCTTGATTTCCGTGCGCATCTGAACGCGCAATTTCGCATCGAGGTTGGACAATGGCTCGTCGAAAAGAAAAACTGCAGGATTACGCACAATGGCGCGCCCCATGGCCACACGCTGGCGTTGGCCGCCCGATAGCTCTCGCGGATATCTTTTCAGATAGGGTTCGAGATTGAGAATCTTTGCGGCCCAGGCAATCTTCTCATCTATTTCGGCCTTTGGTCGTTTGGCCAAGGCCATTGAGAAGCCCATGTTGTCTGCGACCGTCATATGGGCATAGAGCGCGTAGTTCTGGAAGACCATTGCGATGTTGCGGTCTTTGGGATGGATGTCGTTGACGCGCTTGTCGGCAATTTCAATGCTTCCGCCCGTGACCGATTCAAGACCCGCAATCATGCGCAACAATGTCGACTTGCCGCAGCCCGAGGGGCCGAGGAAGACGACGAAGCTGCCGTCTTCTATGTCCAGATTAACGCCGTGCACGACTTCGACGTCACCATAATTCTTTACGATATTTTTGAGCGCGACTGACGCCATTTCATGCTTCTCCAAATTCAATTCTATGCCCGCCGAAGGGGCCTGATAAGTTGCGCGCGCTCATGCTCTACTTGCCTTTGACAGATTTTGCCGCCTGGCATTCCATTTCGACAGCGTGGGCCACAAGTCGCGATACACACTGAGCAAGTCTCGATAGTGCTCATTCTGCCGCGTCCTTGGCCGGAACGTCTTTGAAGGTTTTCCGGCCATTGCGGCGGCAGCTTGTGGGACGCTTTGATACCAACCCGCCCCTTTGGCCGCGGCACAGGCTGCACCAAGCGAAGAAGCTTCAATAGTCTCCAGCCGTTGAACATACTTACCCGATGCATCGGCGAGGATCTGGCACCACAAATCAGATTTGGCACCGCCGCCTATGGCAACATAGTGGGTAATCTCATGTGTGGCGGCTTCGGCCATTTCCGTGGCTACCACTTGCTCCAGCGTCAACCCTTCAATGAAGGCGCGGTAGATATCACCCCGCGTGTGCTCTGGGCCCAAACCGGCGATCACACCGCGCGCAGCCGGATCCCAGTAGGGATTCATGACGCCCGACCAATAGGGAACCAGCAAGAGGCCTTTGCTGCCGATAGGCGACAGGCGCGCCGCCTTTTCAAGCTCGTCAAAAATTTTTGGATTTTGAGCCGCATCGATATCAAAGAGATGCTCCACAGCCCAATTCAACAGAAAAGTTCCTGAGCGCAGGCAGGTCTCATAAATATAACCTTCTTCTGCAATGGCCGTCATGGTGCGAAAGGCGGGATTATAGGCGTAGTTTCGACCGTAATTGCCCGATACAACTGCCGTGCCGAGATTTATATAGGCCCGGCCCTTCACGAACACGTTGGTGCCGGTGCCAGCGCATTGGCCGTCTCCACCGCCCGCTATCACGGGTGTGCCTTGCTTCAAGCCCGTCAACCTTGCGGCGTCTTTGCTCACTTCTCCTAAAACTTCCCCCGGGCGAGAAAGCCTCGGCAATTGTTCAAGCTTGAGCCCCACCGCGTTCACCAGCTTTTCAGACCACTTCATCTTGGTCATATCCAATAGGCCCATGGGGTCGGCCGAGCCTGTTGAGCTGTTCCATTCGCCCGTCAGGAAATGGGCCACCACACCGTGGACTTCTGCTGTCTTGTTGGTGCGCGTCCAGATGCCCGGCATGTTTTCTTGAAACCAGGCACACCTTGCAAAGCAGGTGATGACATCCAATGGTTTTCCAGAAATGCGATGAATGGTCTTGGCGCCAAGTGCTTGGTCTAAACCAGGCAATACTGAAGTTGCCCGCTCGTCGAGCCAGATCGTACCTGGCCGCAGGGGTTTGTCTTGTTTGTCAAATTGGGCAAAAGATTCACGTTGGCTCGAAATGGCAAGGGCGGCGATCCGCTCTGGCGCTACGCGTTGCATCAACTGCTTCAAGGCCTTTGCTGCAGCACCCGTCCAGGCCCCGACATCTTGTTCAAACCAACCCTGTTTTGGATTGTCGATTTCAATGGAAGCGCGCCCTTCGGCCACAGCACGGCCAGATTTGTCCCACGCAATTGCTTTTGTGGCCGTTGTTGAAGAGTCGAGACCAATGACGAGATCAGGTTTCATGAGTTTCTTGAATGATGGTGGAGGCAGGACATCCCTGCCTCCACGTTTCTTGGTTTAGAGGCCGGCGTCAACTACTGCTTTGTCGATCTGGCTGGCAATGTCGTCCATGCACTTCTTGGCATCGCCATCATAGGCCTGGCCCGTGAGCAACTTGCCCAGGTTGACAGGAATTTCGTTGTTGGCAAAGCCTGCCCACAACGGCATGTCTGGCTCAGAGGCCATGGCATTGTCGATGGTCCACTTGACAACGTCGAGATGGCGCGTCGTGCCAGCACCAACAACAGCCTTGGCCTTCACGCGGGGATCGGCAAACGACGACAAGCGCATTGGAGCAAAACCACCCGCCAACGTGCAGCGTGTCATGATGTCCTTTGAGCAAGCCCATTGCATGAATATCCACGCAGCATCAGGGTTCTTCGAATACTTCGACAGAGAAAGGTTCGAACCACCCTGGTGGCCGTTGTTCGGGATTTCACCGAAGCCTGCATCAGCAGGCTTGCGCAGTGTTTTGCCAACGATCGGGTGTAACGGTTCCCACAGGCCTTTGACCTTGGAATCATCAGCATCCATGCCGGGAAAATCTTCATCCCAGGTGTTGACCATGGCAACCTGACCCGAAGCCATCATCTGGAACTGGCCGTCCCATGTTGATGCCGTTGAGTTGGCTGGCGCGTTCTTCAGCATTTCCTGATACCACTGAAGACCACGGACACCGGCTTCATCATTGCCGGAGAACTTCTTGTCCTTGGTGAAGATCGATCCGCCTTCATTCCAAACGGCCTGGGTCCAATCGCAGTTCAGCGAATAGTGACCAGACTTGGCCTGCAGACCCGTGCCGTACATGCCATTGGCTTTTTCGGCTTCTGTGATCATCTTTACGGCCGCCGTGAATTCTTCGACGGTCTTTGGCGGTGCAATCTTGTGTTTTTCGAGGATGTCCTTGCGATACATGGTGATGAAGATTGGAATATCGAAAGGAATGCCAGTCCACTTGCCATCAATCAAAGTCAGACCTTCCACCAGTGGCTTGGAGAAGTCGTCCCAGTCAAAGCCAGGCATAGCGATATCTGGCTTGTCCTTGTAGTAGGCGATGGGGTCAAATGTATCTTGGGCAAACGTTGAAGCCCAGGATTGGTCGAGATAATAGAGGTCATACGTGCCGAGCTTGCCTTGCACGTCTTGGGTCGCCTTGGCCAAAACCTGTTCCAGCGGAACAATTTCGATCTCGACGTCAATACCCGTGAGATCAATGAATTCCTTCTTAATCTTGTCCAGAACAACCGATGGAGGTGTAGCTTCGGTGGTGTAGCGGATCTTCGTTCCCTTGAACTTGGAGCCGACATCCTTCAGCCATGCATTCACGTTTGGATCGCCCTCGGCCAAGGCTTCAGTTCCAAGCAGGCTGAGATTGCCACGGAATTTGCGCGGATTTCCAAGCATGCCAACGCCGAAGGCCGACATGCCCACGCCTGCCATGCCAATTTTCTTCAGAAAAGACCTTTTGCTGATGCGACGATCGGCAAAATCATTCGCCGCGTCGATGATAAACGTTTTCTTGTCGTGTTCTTTAAAACTCATCTTAGACTCCCATTGTTGTCGTTTAATTTTTTGGATTATATTTTCTCGTCTGCGAACTCACTCCTTGAGAGACCCAAGGGTGAGGCCACGAACCAGATGGCGTTGAACCAGCAAAATGAAAATGAAACTTGGAAGAATTCCAGCTGTTCCAAGTGCTGAAATGAAGCCCCATTCACTGCCAGTTGAAGTCACGAACGTCGAAATTTTGACAGGCAAAGTTCGAATGTCTGTGGTCAAGAAAAGCGACAACAGGAATTCGGTATAAGAAAAAATGAAACAGAGAACGGCAGCGGCGGCCACACCACCACGCACCATGGGAAACACAATCTTGCGGAAGGTTTGCCAGCGCGTGGCACCGTCGATCATCGCAGCTTCGTCGACATCCTTGGGAACATCATCAAAAAACGATTTCAGTAACAAGACGGCTATGGGCAGGTTCATCAGGGCATAGATCAGGATCAATCCCACATAACCCATGAACCTATTATCGGTGTCGCGCATGCCAGCGAATTTGTAAATCGTGACAAGCGGAATTAGAATGGCAATCGGCGGCATAAAGCGTTGGCCGAAAATCCAGTTGAGAAAGGCATCGCGACCCTTGAACCGCATCCGCGACAGCGCATAGGCGGCGATCACCGCAGTGAACACCGAAACGATGGTGGCACCCAGCGAAATGATCAGCGAATCCAGGATGGTGCGCCGCGAGTCATATGAGCCAGAACCGCCGCCGCCCTGGCTGATACCTGTGTTGCCGGCATATTCGGCCTTTGAAACCCCCAACACCGTCACATAGTAATTGACCGCCGTCGGCTGAAAATCGAACACCACCACCCGGTCTTTATCGAATATGGCACTCGTCGGCTTGATGGACGTCAATGCCCACCAGAAGATCGGAAACATGAAAACAGCCGTGATCAGGATCGCGGCAACGTCCCTCAGCAATTTGACGGGGGTTGATTGTTCCATCAGAGCTTTACCTTGAAGATTTTCATGAAGAGCGTCGATGTGACGATCACGAGGATGAGGGCCAGCAGTGCAACGGTGGATGCGAAGGGGAAGTCAGCATTGCCAAAATAAATGCGGCCCGCATAAGACGTCAGCGTCTCGGTGGCGGTGCCTGGGCCTGAATCTGTCATCACCTTGATGTAGTCAAAGGCGCGGAACAGATCGACGCCACGGATCAACACGGCAATGGCAATAACCTTCGACATCATGGGCAAAGTAAGCTTGAAAAATGCCTGTATGGGTGTCGCGCCATCAATGGCAGCGGCCTCGAACGGCTCCTTAGGCAACGCGCGCAAGCCAGCGAGCATGATCAAAACCATGAAAGGCGTCCATTGCCAGACTTCAGCCAGCAGAAGCCCACCCATGGCCGTACTCGCATTGGCAAGGATGGGTTTGTCGGGCGACAACAGGTTCAAGGCATAAAGCGACCTGCTGAGCACACCGAAAGAGCCGTCGAGCATCAAGAGGAACATCATTCCGGTAACAGCGGGTGGTACAACCAAAGGCAAAGTCATCATGGCGCGCAGAACACCATAGCCCTTGCGATCAGAATCAAGCAGCAGGGCAATCAGCATTCCCAGCGTCAGTTGCATGACCAATGCTGCGGCTGTATAGAAAAATGTATTGTAGACAGCGTTCCAGACCCGCTCGTCACCCAGCACCTTCATCCAATTGTATAAGGGGTCAAACCTCATCACGCGCGTTGCGGCGTTGCGCCTGTGGAGCGACAGAAAAATTGCATAAAGCAAGGGGTAGATGCCGAAAATCGTCATTAAAGCCCCGGCCGGAAGCAGCCACGGCAGAGGATGTTCAGACGTCATCCAACCGATAGCCCAAGATTTTCCAGGGGGCTTGCTTGTCATGCTCTGGGTTTCAAGCCGGACGATGTGCGATCAAACTGCAACGCGACGCAAGTTCGCGTGTCAAAGGCGCTTTCACTTCGGATTCTCCCTTTTGGAACTTATGTTATTTTGTAATTACATTTGTTCAGAGCAATGTTGTACGATTTGCTTTCGGTGTCAATGGTGATTGCGCCGAACTTTTCACGTTTCATCATCCCGCTACCGCAGGTGCGAACGACATAACGACATTGAGTGCGGGAGCTAACGAACCGTGATCGCTTCTTTGCGATCCGTGACAACCACTTTGCCCACGCGACCTTGTCGCGCAAGATCAAAACCTGTCTGAGCTTCGGCAAGTGGAAACTCATGACTCACCAGAGTTTCAAGTGCGTAGCCTTCACCTGCCAGGAGCGCCATTGCGCGTGGCATCAGATCAGGTGTAGCGGAATAGCTGGTGATCAGATTGATTTCGCGGCGCCAGATATCCCACCAGTCAATGATGATTTCATTGTTCGGCTTACTGCCAAAAATCAATATTGTGGCACCGTCACGCACAGCGCTCATCGCAGTTTTCATGGTGTCGCGTGTCAAAACACAGAGAATAATCAGATCAGCTCCGCGGCCTTCGGTCTGCTGCATTGCAACTTGAGCAATGTCATTGTCTGCAACGGTGCGACCGTCAGCAGCACCCCATTGCAGCGCGAGAGCAACGCGCTCTTGACGAACGTCAGTCACCAGGGATTTCACTCGAGCGTCACGCAACAATGGAAGAAACAGGATACCCACTGCACCAGCGCCCACAATCAAGGCTGTGTCGCCCTCTGCGATCGAAACGCGATCAAGGGCGCGCAGGCAGCAGGCCAGAGGCTCCATGAAAATAGCCCGCAAATCGGGAACATGATCCGGAACCGGAACAACTGTAAATGGGACCAGCGTTGCAGGCACACGGATAAAATCTGCAAAACCACCGGGATCGATATTGCTGTTCTTGAACACGGGGTCCATGGGCGCCGAGCCGCGCTTTGCATAGTGTGATTCAGGGTCGGGCGCGTGGTGGGCGACAGCCACACGCTGGCCAAGCGCGAATTGCGATGAATTGGATTGCAGAATGGTTCCCACCAACTCATGGCCAATCTTCTGGGGCTTTTTGAAATAGGGATCATAGACCTTGGCCACATCCGTCCCGCAGATGCCACAGGCAATGAGCTCTACAAGAATTTCTCCTGGGCCAATGATTGGCACAGCCAAACTCTCCATCGATACTGTGTCAGCACTCTTGCAGTTCAGAACCCTATTTATCAATTTGTTCTTCCCAAATTTGGCGTGTTCAAAGACCGCAACATACTTGCATCTTTTCAATTCTTGCAATCGTCGTGAAATGCGGAGTTAAAAAATGCCACGCGCGGCGCAATTCCATTGTGACCGCATTGTGCACTTTTGACAAAAAAATGCGCCCACCGGGGTTGCCGATGGGCGCATATTACCGATTTGAGTTAGAAATCAGGGAGCCGTCGTGGTTGCAGGGGCTTGCGGCGTGGTGGTGGAACCATCAGCAGGAGCCATGGGAACTGCTGGAGCAGTTGTGCTTGCAGATGGAGGCGTTGCAGCAGGAGCATCAGGAGCCGGTGCGATGGTGGTCGTCGTCTGGCTCGGGACGGGCGCGCTGCCGTTATTATAATAGCCATAGGCAATGACGCCGACAGCAAGCAAGATCAATACGGCCCAGACATAGCCCCATGGGCTTGTGGCCTGAGGTTCAACCACCGTCCGCCTCGCCTTTACATTCGAGGCTGGGTCGTAGGCTGGATCATACACGGGATCATATGCTGGCGAAAAATCTGCATCAGGTGACTTGCTGACGCGAGGTGCCAGCTTGGTTGTGGATGTGTTAGCCATTTTCATGTTCCTTTCGGGTTATTCTGTATATTAAATGCAGAGGAAGACCGATGGTTCCGCAAAAAGAAACGGCGCCAAAAATGGCGCCGTTTTTTATTTGGACTGGGTTACCAGCCGCGGCAAACGTACCATTTGCCATTCTTGCCCTGGTACGTGTTGTTCCAAGCCCGGTAGTGGCGATAATGCGCGCGGCACCATGCAACATGGCCGTTGCCATTCTGGCTGGCGATCACGCCACCCGCAATGAGGGGCAACGTCCACCACGGCGTCTCATAATAGTAACCGCGATAGAAGTGTCGGCAATTGCCATTGGCGACACGGCAACGGTTACCATGATTCATCCTCGACCATTGGCGATTTTGGCCCATGTGTTGATTGGAGTTATAATCTGCGAGCACGATATTATCGTTGACCGAAGCTTGGCCAACGGTGATCGGCATGGAATTGGCCTGCAACGAAGTTGAGGCGATAGTTGCGAGGCCCAAAGCGGTGGCGAGCGCAATTTTGTTAAATTTCATGAACATGATTTATCTTCCTTTGCTTCCTGAAGACATTGAACGGACATCAAACCGCCGTTTCAATCTCAGAAACATAAGTCGTGGGGAGCAAAATAGTTCCTTTCCAAACGTTTATCATTTGGGGTCTTAGAGAATTTTGGAACGAAATCTGCTTTCGGGCGTTGTGGAGCAGTACAACAATCTCGAAAGGGTCAAATCATGGCAAAAGTTGCAGCAACGCAAAGCGCTTATCAGATTTTGGAAGACATTATTGTCTTGGCTGGCGGTCTCGCCAAGCTCGGCAAGACGATTGCAGCCAAGAAGATCCAATCTTCGGCCGACGCGGCGTCCAATCTGGTCCACACAAAAGTAGATATGGCAGATATTAACGCTCAGTTTTCTGACGCCAAGGAAACTTTGGCCGAAGCCACTGATTATGTGATGCATTCTGATGTGAAGCAGATGGTAAATGATGCCAGCATCTTCGCTCGCAAGCATCCTGTGGCAACACTGGTCTCAGTCATTGCTGTGGGCACATTGATTGCCGGAATGCTGCGCCCCGACACTGTGGTGTCGGCCCCCGTTGTCAAACGCGCAAAGCCTGCTGCGCGGAAGAAGAAAGCCCGCTCAGCAAGCACACCAAAGGTTTCTGCCAAAGCCCGCGCCAAGAGCAATGGCGTGATGCGGGAACATGCCTAAATCCCGTCTTCGCAGTCCTGTCGTCCTCGAACTGGTCAAGCAACTCCTCGCCGGAGTGCTTGGCTGGTCGAGCGATGAGCTGAGGCTCACTAAAATTGATGCCAGAGCCCTGCTCCACCGATACCTTTTTGCTATCGGCCTGCTCTTTACGAGCTTTGCAATAATGATCGCCGCTATATTCACATTAGCCGAAACCCTCATTGGGGCCTTAGCCGAATATGTGCATGGAAATCTGATCGCGGGCCTGATCGTGAGCCTGGGGCTCTTTTGCATTGTCGCCGTGATGATCGCGGTGGCATATTCCTTCATCACTAAAAAGCCAGCGCCGCAGGGCGTGGTATTCCGCCATTTGCTGGGCCGCCAAGAAAAGCAGTAGTCGGCTCAGCTGTCGGTGCTGCTTTCATCGCCGATCTGCGGATGTCGTGATGAGAGAAATTCGCCAAGACCTCCCAATCCCTCGATATGATCGCAAAAGATCTTGACTGTGATAAGGGCTGGCACAGCGATCGCGGCGCCTGGAATTCCCCAAAGCCACGACCAAAACGCAATCGACAAAAGAATAGCGACAGCGTTCATCTGAAAACGGCGACCCAAGATCAGCGGCCTCATGATCTCCGATTCCAACAGCGACCAAGCAGCATAGGATAGCGGAACTAACAATGCGTATCCCACTGAGTCGAAGGTCACGATGGCCATGAAGGTTGCCGCAAGCACGCCGGCCATCGTGCCGATATAGGGCACAAAATTTACTACAAATATGAGCAAGCCCCAAAGATAGGGCGATGGCATTCCCAAAAACTGAAAAGTAATGGCGATTAACAATGCGAGCGACGCATTCACTGCACAGAGGGTCAACACATATGTAGAAACCTCGGTTTCAGTATCATAGACGATGTGAAGAGCCTTCTTCCTTGACGTCAACGTGGGCAAGGTGCGGACCAACTTTTCATAAAACAGATCGCCAGAGGCGAGAAGAAAAACCGCAATCACCAGGGTGGCCGCAAGCGTCACCCCAAACTGGATAGGGTAGCCTGTCAGAGAAACGAGCAGGCTTGGAAAAGAATGCTGCTTCACCACCACTTCCTGCACGGGAACACCAGAATCTGGAGCGGCCGCCTCTTGAATCTGATCCGTGAGTTTTGAAAATCTTTTCAAGACATCTGCTAGATCAGAAAACTTGTGGCTGAATTTTTGCTGAAGCTGTGGTGCCTGATCGATCCACGTCGAAATGGGCGCTTGCAGGAAATAGCCACATAAAAATACTGCACCCACAATCAGCGAAACAAATAGCGTTGCTGCCACCCAAGGCGGGACGTGCCGTTTTTGGAGATAGCGCACTGCGGGCCGGAGCGTGAGGGCAATGAAGAACGCCAGAGTGACGGGCAACAGGAAATCCCGCGCCCAATACATTGCTCCGATGATTGCGAGGAAGAGAAGAGTTTGTATCGCAATTCGGATTTGGTTTACGCGGTGGTCCGTAATATCCCGGCCCTGCAGTGGTACGCTCATGAATGTGCAATCAGCATCAGATCTTGCCGAGCAAAACCAGAATTACCAAAATTACCAGGACAAGACCCAGTCCGCCTGATGGTCCGTAACCCCAGTTCGCGCTGTGGTTCCAATTTGGCAAGGCGCCAATGAGGAACAGGACGAGCAAAATAATGATGATTGTGCTAAGCATGACAGCCTCCTCAAACTTCATGTTGATCATGAAGCGATCAGGAACGCTCAATCAGGGATTTGGTTCCACACTCGAGGCGTTGTCAATTGTAATCAATTTAACGCCATCAACGGCAGGGATATCCAATTGCAAAAGCTCCGTGAGGCGTTCTCTGGCTCGGCTCACGCGGCTTTTCACTGTGCCCACAGCACAGCCGCAAATCTCTGCTGCTTCTTCATATGAAAAGCCAGATGCACCAACCAGAACCACGGCTTCACGCTGATCTTCCGGCAGTTTTGCCAAGGCCAGGGTGAGATCTGCCAATTCCAGATGACTTTGTTGATTGCCTTGGACTGACACACTGTTTGAATAGACTCCGTCGGCATCCTCAACTTCACGTTTCCGTTTTCTCAACTGCGTATAAAATTCATTACGCAGAATCGTGAAAAGCCAGGCCTTCATATTGGTGCCTTCAATAAAGCTCTGGTGATGAGACCACGCCTTGATCATGGTTTCCTGAACCAGATCGTCGGCACGATCGCTGCGCGAGGTCAATGACATGCCAAAGGCCCGCAAGCTAGGAATGGCCGCCAACAAATTCTCGCGAAACTGGTTTGAAATGCTGGCCAAGAGCTATTTTTCCTCAGTCGGCGGAGATGACGCTTCGAGCTTCTTCAGCAAATCCATAAAGCGGTCCGGAATTGGCTGTTTTGAGGCATCGTCGTAGAAACTGCGCAGGCGCTGGCCAATGAGGTCAGTTATTTCCGGACTGCCCATCGATCCGTCCACGATTGACTTCTTTTTGGTCTCGGATTTTGTCAATTTTCCGTTTTTTGGCGTATCAACCATGGTTCACCTAAGTTTTGGCTTGAGTAAACATGATGATGTTTCTGCTCAGGCCGTTTTGCTTAACGCAGGAACCCGGGATTTGTTCCATTGTCATAGAAACTATTTGATGAGGGGATTTTATCAGCATTTTCGCCATCCGTCCGATATGTTTTCGGGCTGTGCTCTCCTCATGCACTATCTGCCAACTCGGCCACCTTGTTGCCTTTCTGGCCAACCGAGTTTGCGAGCGGCAAGACAATGGTTTGGGTCCCACCGGTATCGACCAGTGAAATGATGAACTCTGGCGATGATAGCGTCTGAATCTTCACTGCGGCATCATTCTGCAAGGTGGCTCCGCGCGACAGCGAAATCTGATAGCGGGTGACTCCAAACTGGGTGGAAATCTCAAATCCGGTCCAGTCTTCGGGCACGCAAGGCTTCACGTGCAGCATGTTGCCTTCGCGCGTAATGCCCAGAATGGCCTCAAGTCCAGCGCGGTGCATCCACCCAGCCGAGCCTGTGTACCAAGTCCAGCCGCCGCGCCCGATGTGGGGTGCCACTGCATAAATATCTGCAGCAATGACATAGGGCTCCACGCGGTAATTTCTCGCGGATGCTTCATAGGTGGCATGATTAATTGGATTGAGCTTGTTGAACAGCTCCAACGCCCTCCCAGGCTGTTGCAGTTGGGCGTGCGCAAAGATCGACCAGATCACGCCATGGGTGTATTGCCCGCCATTCTCGCGAATGCCGGGTGGATAGGCCTTGATGTAACCAGGCTCCTGAGCTGATTTATCAAACGGCGGCGTGAACAGGCGCACCACCTCGTCAGTCTGGCCCACAAGCCGGGTATAAGATTGCTCCATGGCCTGGCTGGCCCGCGTGGTGCTGGCGGCACCGGAAATCACCGCCCAAGACTGCGCGATGGAATCGATCTGGCATTCGTCATTCAAGGCCGACCCAAGCGGTGTGCCGTCATCGTAATAGCCACGACGATACCACTGGCCATCCCAGCCGTGCTTTTCGAGTGCTGTCTGCAAACTCTTGGCGCGTTCACGCCAGGCGGCCGCACGCTTAGCATCGCCGCGTCTCTCCGCGATGGGCGTGAAATCTTGTAGCGTTGCGAACAGGAACCAGCCCAACCAGATGCTTTCACCTGTTCCAGCTTCGCCAATGCGGTTCATGCCATCGTTCCAGTCACCAGTGCCAAAGAGCGGCAAGCCGTGTGGCCCTTCGGCCAGACTGCGGTCGAGGGCGAGCGCGCAATGCTCATAAACTGAAGCATGGCGATCTGACACGGTTGGCGGGAAAAACGCATCATGCTCGCCGGATCGCAAGGACTGGCCTTCGATGAAAGCCAGGTTTTCGTCGAGAATGGCGACATCTCCTGTGACCTTTACATAATGCTGAACGCAGTTGGCCAACCACACGACGTCATCGGCGATGCGCGTGCGCACGCCTGCACCATTCGCGGGCAACCACCAATGCTGAAAATCGCCTTCAACGAATTGCCGGCCTGCGGCTTCCAGAATATGAGCACGCGCCAATTCTGGACGCGCGGTCAACAGCGCCATCGAATCCTGCAGCTGGTCGCGGAATCCGAAGGCGCCGCTGGCCTGATAGAAGCCTGACCTTGCCCACATGCGACATGCGATGGTCTGATAAAGCAGCCAGCCGTTCAACATGATATCGAGAGAACGGTCGGGCGTTTTGACCTGCGTCTTCTGCAGCGTGTCTTTCCAATGCGACTTCACGGCAGTCAGCACCTTGCTTGGGGACTGGGCCCGATATTGGGTGATCAAATCTTGGGCCTGTTCAATCGTTGTTGCAGCACCCATCAAAATTGTGATTTCAACTGATGCGCCAGGCTCAACCCTGACTTTCGTTTGCATGACGCTGCATGGATCGAGCCCAGCGCCGGTGCGATTTGACAGGGGCTCGTCCCGCAACAGCCCTTGCGGATCATCGAGTGACCCGTAGGAACCCAGGAACTCGCGTCGGTCTCCGCTCCAATTGGTCTGGTGTCCGCCCATGTCGACAAAGCCGATCTGTCCCCCACCCGAGAGGCTCCACGGATTGCGCATCGTCAGCGCGCCAGTTTTCTCATCTATCCCGCTGATTAAATAGAGGGCGGTTGACGACCGATCCAAGCCCAAGACCCACTCAGCATAATGTGTGATCGTGAGTTTGCTCACGCGGCTTGATTTGTTGGTAATCTTCAAACGCGAGATTTTTACCGAGCCTTCGAGTGGAACAAGTTGCAACAGTTCCATGGTCAGCTTGCGCGTATCCCGTTCGAACAGCGTATAGCCAAAACCGTGACGCGCGCGGTGCGTGCCTTCGGCGGACTTCATCGGCGCAAAAGTCGGCGAGACGATGTCGCCGTCGACTTCATCCTGGACATAGATGACTTCGCTCGGCGCGTTGCTGACGGGATCATTACTCCAGCTCGTCAGTTTGTTTTCGCGGCTGTTTCCCAGCCAGCTGTAGCCACCGCCGTCTGCTGCAGCCTGGAAGCCAAATGACGGATTGGCGACGACGTTAATCCAAGGAGCTGGAGGCGTGCGATCCAGGCCCAAATTGATCACATACTCCTTGCCATCATCCGAGAACCCGCCAAAACCGTTGGCATATTCGAGATCGGGCGTAGCTGGTGGCGTCGTTTTGTTTAAAGCAGAAATCGCTTGAGCTGCAGGCTTCCCCGCGTGCTTCAGCGGACTGACCTCAGTCAGAAGGGCCAATTGAGCGGCGAGACTGCCGCGCCTTGCGTAAAGAACAGCGCGCGCCACTGCTGGCAAAGCCCGGACAGTTTCGGCAGAGAGCAAGTCGGCGCGAAGTGTATAAACGCCACCCAGACCGTCGACAATTCCATTGGTCTTGGTGAGATTAATCTTGCGCACAAGCGCTTCGATCTCGGATTGAAGATCCTGGACATAAGACGACATGCGATCATTCAAAATGACGAGATCGACGGCTATGCGCTTCGTCTTCCAATAGACAAAGGCGTTCAGTAACTGGCTCACCACAGGGATGTCATCGGAATCGTCGATGCGCACCAGCATGATGGGTCGGTCACCGGAGATGCTGGCCTGCCAGAGGGCAGATTGGGCTCTGGCATTATCCGCTAGGAACTTCGACGCGGGGCGTAGCGCTGCGTTGCCATAGATGAGATGGCTCGCAAGAGTCTGATAGAGATTGGCGTCATCAATCCCAATGGAAAGATGCCGCAATTGGATTTGGCCTTGGGTCCAGGCCAGCGTCATGGCGCGGTCATAGGCCGCTTCCTGGCGATGACGGTCTACCAGATCAATAACGCCTTGGCGGGTATCCGCAACGACGGTCCAAACCGTGCAGCTGATTTGACGCCCCGCCGGAATTCGCAAGCGACGGCGCATCACAAATACCGGATCGAGAACGGCACCCACTGTGCCTGAGAGGGGCGCATCGGAGGCCATCGCTGCCGGGGCACGCGTGTTAGAACCTACGCCCAGGAAGCGGGCGCGGTCAGTTTCAATTTCCAAATCGCTCGTTGTGCGGCCCTTTACCATCATAAACTGACCCACCCATATGTTGGGCTCGTCAGGCGAGCGCTTGCGGCGGGTGGCAATCAGGGTTTCGAGTTCGGGCACAAACTCTGTTGTGACGAACATCTTGGAAAATGCCGGATGAGCGATATCTGCGGCAGCACTTCCCAGAACAAGTTCGGCATAAGAGGTAAATTCGATTTCCTTGGTGGTCACGCCGTTGTTGGTCAAAGTTGTCCTGCGGGCTTCGCTATCATCCTCGGCTGACACAACGCATTCGAGCTTCGTCGAGATGGAGCCATCGCGCCGATTGAACTCCGCCTTGTCTTCACTGAAATTAACGCTGTAGCTGTCAGGATTTGCGGCCACTGGCATAAAGCCCGCAGACCAAACCTTGCCTGTCTTGGGCTCGCGCAAATAGGCAAAGGAGCCCCAATCATCGCACACGGCATCTTCGCGCCACCTGGTGACAGAAAGACCATTCCAATTGCTATAGCCTGAACCTGCAGCAGTCAGCATTACACCGTAGCGGCCATTTGAAAGCACGTGGGTTGCTGGCGATGTATCTGCCAGCCCCTCAAAGTGGCGCGACGATGACGCGGCATCGGCCGAGATAATCTTCGATGTTGATTCTGTTTCCAATCTCTTCTGATCGAGAGGGACCTCGCGCGGGGCGCGCTCTTGCAATAAGAGCTCGCTCGCCCGGATCATCGGCTCTTGATGGAATCTGCTGCGCATGACGCCAGCCTTGACGGCATTCAGCAACGCCACAATCGTCATCCCTTGATGATGTGCGAAATAGGCGCGGATGACCGCAACGTCTTGTCCGCGGCGCAGGCGGCCTGGCGTGAAGTCCAATGCTTCATAAAAGCCGAATTCGCCCGCTGCCCCCATCTGCGATAGTCTTTCGTAGTTACGCGCCGCCTCATAGGGCGCCACCATGGCGGCAAGGCCCGTGGCATAGGGCGCAATCACGCGGTTGTTGGCGAGTCCACGCTTGAGCCCAAGACCAGGCACGCCAAAGTTCGAATATTGATAGGTGAACTCGATATCTCTGGCATTGAAGGCTGATTCAGAAATGCCCCATGGAATGCCAAAGCCCTTGGCGTAATCCATCTGGCGATTGACTACGAGATGCATGGTCTGATCGAGAAGTCCACCACCGGGGGCGCGCATCACCAGGGACGGCATCAGATATTCAAACATCGATCCGGACCATGACACGAGGGCAGCGCCACCTCTGACAGCCGTAACCGTGCGCCCAAGCCTGAACCAATGCCGTGTGCGCAAATCACCTTTGGCGATCGCGAAGAAGCTTGCCAATCGCGCCTCGGAGGCCAGCATGTCATAACAACTTTCGTCGCGCATGGACTCTGGAACGCGGTAGCCAATCGAGAACAACAAGCGGCGTGGATCAAGCAGGAAACCGAATTCCATATCCAAGGCCAGTGCGCGAATATCTGCATTTAAGGAGGTGATACGCTTGATGATTGCAGGTGACAGACCCTCGCGTGTCTCAATGCTGGCGAGATGGCTTTCTACAGTTGCGCGCAGTGCTCTCGTCCAGGTGAGCAGGTTTTCTGTGGCTGGCGAACGGCTTTCCGTTGAAAGTCGTTGGGCGAGCGCAATAATCTTCGCGGCTTGCACCGTCAGTTCAATCAGCCGCACGGCTGGCACCCCTGTCTTGTCCATCAGAGTGCGGAAAAGGACCAGTTCGGCTGTGAGCTGCTTGCGAATGGATTTCGCTGATGCCGTTTCAAAAGAAATCTTGGCGAGATCTTCCTCGATGATGCCGAGAACATCTGACAGACCTTCAATATATTGCGAGCTTCCCTCATGGGGCGACTGCATCCATTGGGTCAGGCAATTTGAAAGGGCAATGAGATGCCCGGCCAAGTTGCCGCTATCGACCGTCGAGACATATTTAGGTTCGAGGGTGCGGAGGCTGGTGGTCTCATACCAGTTGTAAAGATGACCCCTGAATTTTTCCAACTTCTTGACCGATGCCATGGTCATTTCAATTCTGGTCAAGGCATCGACAAAGCCGATCCAGCCGAAATCATGGGCGCTCGCCACCGAGAGCAAATAGAGACCGATATTGGTTGGCGAGGTGCGATGAGCGACAACCGGATTGGGAGTTTCCTGAAAATTATCAGGCGGCAGGCTGTTTTCGGCGGGCGTTACAAAGTGGTCGAAATAACGCCACGTCCGCCGTGCCACCAATCTGAGGTGAAGGCGATCCTTCGGGCTGGCCTTGAACTCATCCTGCGACAGTGGTGATAGGCTGATCTGCCGCGCAATGGCGGGAGCTGCCAGCCAGGCGATGGCAAAAGGCAACACGATGATCGCCAATGAACTGCCGGCTAAAGTCGCAATCGCGAGTGCTACCATGCCGAACGCCACGCTCGACAACATGAGCTGGTAATTTGCCAGCCACCCAATTTTCGAATTGGCATGCGCTTGGGCTGCCGTTGTCCATTCCAGCATATTCTTGTGGCTGATAAAAAGCCTGTGGAGAGTCCTGGCAATGGCGTCGACCATCACACTCGCTTGGTGGGCCAAAAACACCAGACGCAAACATGATACTGCGAGTGTCTGCAGCAAGTCACTGCCGAGCGACTTTACACGACTATCCATGGTGACTGTTGGCTTGCTCGGCAAGGCCGCTGATAGGGTGGGCAAGAGCGGCGGCACGATGGAGAAAAGCACCAAAACTGTAGTCCAGATCGCAGCGGTCGCCACGGGCAAGAACGTCCAGCTCGCAAACAGGCACAACAACGTCATGGGGGACGACAGTGAGCGACGCAGATTATCAATTATCTTCCATTGACCCAAAGGTGGAATGGGCAAGGCGGGGGAGTAGCGTTTGCTAATCCAGGGCAAGAGTTGCCAATCACCGCGAACCCAGCGGTGTTCACGCGCAACGGCTACACTGTAACGCTCGGGGAATTCTTCGACAACTTCAACATCGGTCACCAATGCCGATCTTGCGAAGTTGCCTTCAAACAAATCATGACTGAGCATGGTGTTCTCAGGAATTCGATGTTTCAGCGCCGCCTCGAAGGCGTCAACATCGTAAATGCCTTTGCCGGCGAATGAACCTTCGCCAAACAAATCCTGATACACGTCCGAGACAGCAAAAACGTAAGGATCCATGCCACGGGCGGACGAAAAAATCTTTTGGAAGGCCGAGCTTAGATGCCCTACGGGCAATGAGGGTGTAACCCTTGGCTGCATGACGCCATAGCCTTGCGTCACCCTTTGCGTCACCATATCGAACTTCGGCGCGTTCAGTGGATGGGCCATTTTGCCCACCAGTCGTCGTGCTGCATCGCGCGGCAGGCGCGTATCGGCGTCGAGCGTGATCACAAATTTGACGGCTTCGGGTAGACGTCCGCCAATGACTGAAAAGCTTGTATCGTGCGCGCCGCGCAGCAAGCGATTGAGTTCATGGAGCTTACCGCGCTTGCGCTCCCAACCCATCCACTTACCCTGCTGGGCATTCCACAATCTCTTGCGGTGAAGCAGGAGAAACTTGTCGGTGCCATGCCGCACATTCAACTGTGCCACGCCGTTGGTCACTGCCGTCAATAATTTCTCATCGGCGTCATCGCGTTCAGTGTCGGAATCGGCCCAATCGGTCAACAATACAAAATGCAATTCACCGTCGCCACTCGAGAGAAAATGAATTTCCAAACGATCAACCAACTCTTCAATCTCTTCGATGGAGGTGATCAGAGCTGGCACGACGACGAGTGTACGCAAGTTTTCTGGTACGCCATTGCGCAAAGCCAGACCTGGCAAGACAGCGGCGTCCAAGAGACGCGTTACAACAAAATTGGTGATCGATACTGAAACATCAGAAGCTGGAATGATGGCCAGCGCCAACACCAAAATGCTCGCGGCAATCGCAGCGCCTGAACCCAGCATGAGAAAGGCGGCAAATGCCAGAAGCGCAACGGTGATGGCGATGATCGAACCCAGGTAGCCAACCAACCCAGCAGATCGAAGAGACTTCTTGATGCGAGCCTGCAATGGGGAGCTGAAATTCAGGTCCTTCTCAAATGCAGGGCGACCTGCCCCAATGAGATAGAAGCCGACGTCTGTGGTGCTATCGCTGCCCGCTGGGCTGGACTTCCCAACTTCCGCGATGGCACGTTTTGCAACTTCAATTTCGCTGTGCTGGGACCCACGCGCCAAAACCTCAACGGCGCGGCAGTACATCGTCCTGCTTCCGAAATCCATTTCAGGATAGGCCGGCATTGTCCGCAGAATCGCGTCGACGTGGCTCACGCCGTCAAACCAGTTCTCCCAGTTGACGTCAGAGACCAGACGCATGCTTGTGATGATGTTGCGAACTGTGACATTGGCGGTGCTTTGGCGAAGGTGTTCAGCATTGACGGCAACTTCGGGCGTGTAGCCCAATGCAGTCGTTCGCGTGCCAAGCCACTTTAAAATCTGTGGCGCCAACGCATCCTGATCGCGCATCCGCAAGATAAGTTGGACCACAAAGGGCTGCGTGATATTTGTCTGTTGCAGTTTTTTGAAAGCCTCGGCTGTTCCTGCTTCATCATGTGTCGTGGCGAGCAGCTCATCGGCAAGGGCATCTGCTCGGGCGCGCTCTTGCCTTGATTCAACAATTCGCTGAGATACGCGACGCAAATTTTCGATGAGAATTAATCTTAGACTGATGGCGACGGCCCAAAGTTCACCGATCGTCAGGACTTGGACTTCCTGATAAGCGTTGACAAAATCAGTCAGTGACTGGGGATCAAAAAGACTGTCGGTGTGGGCGACAAAGGCCCAGACCACCCCGAATATTCGGGGGTGCCCGGCTAACGGGCCAGAGGCCAGTTTGGGAAGCTGCCGATAAAACCCGACAGGCAAGTCGGCGCGCGTCTGGCGCATTTGCTCTTCGACAAAATGATAGTTGTCGATTAGCCAAACTGCAGCCGGGGTAACTGCGAGGCCTAAATCATTGGCTTCCGCCAGTTTGCTATCGGCATTGGAGAGAGCAATGGCATTGTCGTCTAATCGCTTGATGATCGAATAGACATCAATTGGATTTTTTGTGATGATTTGGGATTCAGCGAGGCTATGCGCGTGTTGGCGCATCCGCTCTGCTCCGAATATTTCAGCACTGATCGGTTGTAGATCGTCCCATTGCTTTACTTTACCCCAACCAGAAATAGTCCAAACCGGTCTCTTCATCTTGCTCCACACCCGCTGCATGCAACATGTAAAACGCAGAAATGGCGATAAAGTTCCGGCGGCAACACGAAGATTACGCAAAGGTCAGGTGGGAAATAGCGAGGTTTTTTGATCTTCGGGAGGGTAAAGCCCAATGGGGACTAGTTGGAACTCATCGCGGCAATTATAACCGGATTTTCATTCAATTTGGACACATCATCGATCTGTAAAATCTCGCCCAGCCGCGTTCTTGCGCGATTGACGCGACTCTTGATCGTGCCAGCTGCCACGCCACATACGGCGGCAGCTTCGTCATAGGACAGGTCAGACGCCGTGACCAAAAGAAGGGCTTCACGTTGTTCGTCGGGGAATTTCTGGAGTGCAACCTGCATGTCAGCAAGATCGAGCACGCCATGTTGCTCCGGTAGGGTGCCAACATTTTCTGCAATCTTGCCGTCGGCGTCTTCAACTTCACGCTTGCGCTTGCGATAGACTGTGTAGAACTCGTTGCGTAAAATCGTATAGAGCCACGCCTTGAGATTGGTGCCTTCCTTGAAGGAGTTTTGGCCTGCCCAGGCCTTCATCATGGTTTCCTGCACCAGATCGTCGGCACGATCGGGCTTGCCAGTCAACGAGATGGCAAAGGCGCGCAAAGACGGAATCGCCGAAATCAAACCAGATTTGAAATCTTTCTGAGCCATTGAGCTACCTGTCACTCCTTGGTTGGTGACGACTTGGTGTCGAGCTTCTCAAGCAATTTCAGGAATTGGGCTGGAACTTCCTGATCTTCGAGTGTCAAGTAAAACGAACGAAGCTGGGCCCCGATAACGTCTTAAATAACTTGTTCGCTTGTGTCTGGGGAATATCTGTGTTTGGTGTAATTCATTGGAATTTTCATACAATTTTGCTTTCGGTATATGTTAAATGTGCAGTTGCGAGAAAAGTTCCCGGATTTTTGCCAACCTTGTTGGAACTTTTTGCGTAGCAAGTGATTATACGAACTGGGCTCTCCCACTCTCGGGGGCGACCTATGATTGGAAACAACAGGGGAAGCCCTTGCAGGGCGGGAAACCAATGGGAATATCAGCAGTCATTATACCACATTTGCCAAGTTTGAGGCGTCTGGCGCGCGCATTAACAGGTTCACAGAACAGCGGAGACGCCTATGTTATGGCTGCTCTCCAAGCACTGGTTGATGAGCCGACGATACTCGATTCAAAATTGCCCCCTAAAATTGGCTTGTTCCAACTTCTGTGCGGAATGTGGAATTCCGTCGACATCAATAAGCATGCCGATCCACGCTCACCTGAATGGGAATCGACGGTGCAAAGCCGCCTTGCCAACATTCCTGGCATGGCACGCGAAGTGTTTCTGCTGTCAGCCGTTGAAGGGTTTTCGACCGCAGAGATCGCCCAGATCGTGAAGCAGACCGCGAACGAAGTTGAAATGCTGAAGGAACAAGCTCTCCACGAAATTTCTGACATGATGGCTTGTGACGTCATGATCATCGAGGATGAGCCTCTGATTGCGCTTGATCTTGAAGATATCGTGACCTCGATGGGGCATCGCTGTGTGGGTATTGCACGCACACGCACTGAGGCCGTCAAGCTCGCTGCCACGCGCAAGCCAAGTCTCATTCTTTCGGATGTGCAACTGGCCGATAATAGCTCGGGAATTGATGCCGTTCAGGACATTCTGGCGACAACCAGCGTGCCGGTAATCTTCATCACCGCCTTCCCGGAGCGTCTGCTCACAGGCGAAAAACCAGAGCCTGCATTCCTTATCAGCAAGCCATTTTCTCCAGAAATGGTGAAAGCTGTCATCGCTCAAGCGCTGTTTTTTGATATAAAATCAGTTGCCGCTTAGCAGAACACGAATATGAAAAAGGCCGGGATTTCTCGGCTTTTTTTACCTTGAGAAAATGTCTATGCGATGATAGAGCGCAGCATCCAGACTGATTTTTCGTGAAATTCTATGCACTCGCCAAGCACTTCATAGGTCGAAAGATCATCAGCAAGTTTTGCTTTGTAGACTATTTCTTTGGCGAGTTTGGCTGCATCTTCATGCACATCAGCCAATTGCTCTACCTGCGTGCGAATATCGTGGCATTTTATTCTGTTGTGTACAAAAAATCTTCGCTGCCATGAGAGGGCCAAGATCCGCCATTTGTCTTGCAAGAACGCTGAGCATGTCCAAACGCTCACCATATTTTTGAGTTACGGATAGCAACTCGCCATTCCAGTTCTCGAGGTCATTGGGGTTCTTTGCCACATGCTATTCCGATTCCTGAAAGAGAAATCGACTTTCCTAATTTCAATTGTTCATGGGTTTTCATGGAGATTTCACAAATAATGGAAGACATACAAAAGTATGATCACCGGAATTGGAATCCCGATCAGCCAAAGCAAAGCGCCTTTCATGATTTTCTCTCCGTCACTGTCTGCAGAGACAACGCAGCAACGCGGACAAGGTTCCGCCCCCGGGCGGGCCTTTAGTGGTCTCGCAACGGCAGGAAAATCTTGTAACTCAAAAGAGTTCCTTCATCCTGACGGTCAATGGTGCCACCACTGATCCGCAGGAGTCTTGAAATCAGAACGAGGCCGGCGCCTCCGCCGCTTGTTGGTTCTGTTTGCTCGCGGGTATCGGCTAGTTCAGTCCAGATAATGCTCAGGGTTTGGCCAGACTTCGTCCCAACAATATGCAGAGTGCCACCTTTGACAAGTGGTCCGTGTTTAAGCGCATTGGTGAAGAGTTCGCCAAATATCATGGAAAGCACGCGGATATCACTTTCGTGCAGCATGACATCTGCAACCTGCCAAGAGATTTGGGCCTTCTCATTGGTCTTGATGGTATTGGCCAGCTCTTCAATCAGGTTGTTGAGCGGCAATACGCCGCCCGATTCAAGGATCCTGCTTTGGGCCAAAGCCAAGGAGGAAAACCGGGTGGCCAAGTCATTGGCAAATTCTTGCAAATCTGGGCGGTTTAATGCTGAAATCTTGGCGATCGAAGCACTCACGGCATAGGCATTTTTCAGCCGGTGACGCATTTCAAGCGACATCACTTCAATCTCTTCCTTGCGGCGCACGTCTTCAGTCACGTCGCGGTTGATGACCAGCAAGGATTCAATATCCCCAGACGCACCGAACACGGGGGACACGCCCACATCCCACCATTTGGGTGTGCCTTTGGCCGTGGGGCGAAACCCGGTGAAACGGGAAGACCTGCCTGATTGTGCTTCCTTCACCGCTGCGATGACCTGCTGCTGTGTTTCTTCGGGCCAGAGATTCCACCACGGAACGCCTGCGTGTTCTGCAAGGCTGTCCATTTCCATCGCAACAATGCCATTAAAATTCATGAAAAATACTTCGCCCGCAGGCGTCAACATCTTGATGCAATCAGGGCTTTGTTCAAACACGGCCTGCAACGCGCCAGCCGTATCCATGTCAGGGAATGACAGTTTGTGCGACCTGGAACCGCCAGGATTGGTCTTACTCACAATCATTCCTCCGATACCGGCCGAGCCCGATATTACCATATCAACATAGCAATTTCAGTGAGCATTGTCTCATCCAGCCAACGCGATGGGTTGTGAAAATTGCATTCAAATATTCATCGGGATTCTGCAAGGCGACTTAAGATTGTGATGGCAAGGTCAACCAGCATTCGTAAGTATATTTATCGCCATTGCGTGAATCGAGAGCATGACCGCCGAATTGGCCGGGCAATGCCGTAAACAACATCATGTGTCCAAACCCCTGGCGGCGGGTGCGAGGTTTGGACTGTATGCCGGTTTCATGCCAAACGAGATGAAGGCGTCTTGCCTCATTTTCAGTCGCCTCAAGAATTTCTCCGGTGAATGTGACACTCCCCCCGCTCCCCAAGGACCCAAAGTCGATGGAGTTGCTCGCCAGCTCATGAAGGGCAATAGCAAATGTCTGGGCGTGTTGTGTGGGCAAATGCAGTGCGACCAGCCCCACATGTAACCGCTCACTCTCAAAAGGGGCCAGTGTTCTCTTGGCGAGGTAGGAGAGATCTGCCCCGTCCCATGCGGCATCAAAAAGGACATCCTGAGCGACACTGAGTGCGCCGAGCCGCTGGCGGAACTTGGCGTCATATTCGCCGACACTCTTCACTGATTTCGCCGTTTGCCTCGCCATGCTGGCTGTCAGCTGAACTGTATTGCGCACACGGTGCGCCAGTTCCTTCACCAAATTATTTTTGGTGTTTTCCATGGCTTTGCGTTCGCTGATGTCGATAATCGTGGTCAAAAAACGCGCGCGTTCGGCATAGGCGCCTACAAACAGCTTGGTTTGCACAAGTGCCCAGAATTCTATTCCATTGGCCTTTACATATCTCTTTTCAAATTGCCGGGCCTGATCTGGATTTTCTCTGATCTCGCGCATGATCGATTGGGTTTTGTCGGTATCGTCGGCATGGGTGAATTCGGCAAACGACTTCCCCACAAATTCCTCGGCCGACCACCCAAACAAGTCGCACATCGCCTTATTGACGCGCAGAACTCGGCCAGAAGCGGCGTCAGTCTCGCAATTGGCTGTTCCGGTGTTTTCAAAGAACGTAGCCTCGCGGTCGCGCGAGTCATCAAGCGCTGTACGCGTTTCGCGCAAAGTTCCGACAAGGCTATCTGCTTTGATGACGGCCTGCTGGCCGGTTCGCCAGGCAAATGCCATGGCGGTGACGGCCAAGCCCACTAACAGCGAAAGAATCCAGAAACGCGGAAAATTATGGTTTGGCGGGCTGGAAAGTCCAATGTCGAATAGAAACGGCTCGGCGGAAACAGTTCTTGTTTGCAAGTCCTGACCGTTGCTGGCGTTTTGGCCAAATCCGTCCGAGGCCATTTTACGCCCCGCTGACTTAACACTGAAGATGAAGTCTTGCCCGGGATCAATATTTGCATCAGATTTCAATTTATTGATATTGAACCCACGCACGACATAGAGTGGCGGAACTTCGTGGTCGGCATTTGGTATCATGCTGACGCGCTGGAAGACCCAGACGCGGCCATCAGGAAACAGTGGCGATTTTGTAGTGAAGGTTCCCGCGTCGGCGTAAGACCTCAGGCTGTCGCTGGTTTGGCCGGAGTTCAGTTCAGTGGCGATGTCTTGAGTTGTTGAAAGATCCCGTCCCAGTATAGAACTTTCCCACGTTCCCGCGGTTTGCACGACAAAGAGATTTTGCTCAGTGGATTTGGCATCGGGATGAAATTCGAAATTGGGATTGCCAAGACTTTGCTTCAGCCGCTGCAAGGTCTGGTTGCTCTGGCTGTTATCGACATAGGCGATCACCAGCCAATTTGCCGACTTTGAACGCGTCAGAGAGAGCCTCGTGACGAAGTCGCCAAATTGCCGCAAGGATGTAGGAGACTGCGCGATGAATGCACTTGCCGCATCCAGCTCGCCACGGGCGTTGGTGAGCCTGTCTGCCATTTTGTCTAATTGTTCTGCGGCCACGGCATAGGCTTGGCGCTGCTGATCCAGCCTTTCGATCCAAAAGGTCAAAAACGCGCAAAGCAGGGACAAAATAAGTCCCCCTATCAGCAGTCGAGAGTGGTTTCGGATAGCTCTTACCACGATTTGTCGCCCAAAATCGTCACATGCCTTACGCCCACATACCCCACCACACGCGAGGCCAGCCTAACGCAATGCACGATTGCTGGAATTAGTTCCACGCCTCGGACCATTTATTTCAAATAGTTAACAGAAACCTGCCGGACACTGGCCGCTGGTCGGCCATCCATAAAAATCAAGGGAACTTTCCCTGGTTTGGGTCATTCATTTTGTGCCACCTCCGTTGGTGTGACCACCCAATCACTTTTTCATCATATAAGGAGTCCGCAATGACCCTGAACAAGAACCTAGATGTGCCAGTACCATCCGAAATCGTTGAAAATCCGAAGGCGGTGCTGGACAGCGACTTGTCCGACACAGAAAAGCTGAAAGTATTGGAAAGGGCGGAAGTTCACGTCCAACAAATGATGAACGCTGCTGGAGAAGGTATGACAGGCGATGATCTTCCTGTTCTCGACGATGTCCGAGACTCCATCGACAAGCTGAAATCCAAGCAAACGGCAAGTTGGCCCTCGAACTGGGACGATATCCGAGCAAAAATGGAGCAACTTGGCGAACGATTGGGCCTGCGTTAGCCTTCAGGCACCATTTCAAATCTCAAAAGTGATCCGACCTCCGCAGACTGTGAGAACGGGCAGAATCGCGGCGATGACTTCGGGGTCGGTGACCGAAATGTCGCGATTGAGCATCACAAAATCTGCGGCATAGCCTGGTTTCAAAGTGCCTTTCCAATTTTCGGCGAACTCGGCATAAGCCGCAATTTGCGTGTAGGAGGCCAAGGCTTCGTCAAGCGTTTGGCGGTTGTCGGGCAATCCTTTTTCCCAAGGAGTTCTAGTCATTGCAGAGCCGATAGATTCCCATGGATTGACCGATGACACTGGCCAATCGGACGAGAGCGGCAATGGAATCCCAAGATCGCGGATTCGTCTCCATGGATAGGCGCGGGACCAGTTCTCGCGCCCGATGCGGCTCAATGTGGGTTCAAGAGGAAGGCCGCATTGTCCCGGCGGATGGGGTGGCTGCATTGCTGCCACTACGCCCAGATCGCGCAATCGTGTGAAATCAGCCTCGCGTACGAGTTCGAGATGCTCGATGCGGTGCCTGCTGTCCCTGACACCATTCGTCGCGCCAACGGCCTCATAAGCATCAAGTACCCGTTGCGTCGAGCCATCACCAATGGAATGCACCGCGATCTGAAGGCTGCGTTTGTCGGCCTCGATGCACAGCATTTTGAATGTTTCAAAATCAAATCGGGCTTCGCCGCGCCAGCCCGGGCGATCCGCATAGTCCTGCGCCATGAGAGCGGTGTGACTGTCAATCACGCCATCCATAAAGAATTTGACGGTGCCTGATTTCAGCCATTCAGAATTATAGTCGCGTTTCATGCTCGCGGCCTTGTCCATCTGCTGGGTCACATCGCCCGACACATAATGGGCGGGAACGCGGGCGCGACACAGCAGGTCGCCATCTTTTTCGATCGCGGATAAAAGTTGAAGCGTATAGAGATTGCCGTCCATATTCTGAAAGCTGGTGATGCCGTGGCGGGCCAGATGTTTTAGTCCGTTGCGCAAGATGTTCTTGTCATATTCGAACTCTGCCTTTGTCACTCCACCTTCGGGTTCCCCACCGGTTGAAAGCCCCAGGCGCTCGCGTCCGCCTGTGGTGTTGAGGGCCATCACATCGTTGAAGGCGTGGCTTTCGCGCAGCTCGCCTGTCGCCAGGCCGTCTTGGCCCATCACGATTTCATTGCCGGGGGGCAATTCACGGCCGTGCAACAGATTGGCCTTGGTCAACGCGATGGTGTTGGCCCAGATCGTATGATGATCAGGCGAGACAAGCGCCAGGGGCTGATCCGGCAAAATCCCGTCGAGAATTTGGCGGTCGAGGCTGCGGCCCTCTCCCAACACGGTGTAGTCTGCCGCATTGGCGATGAGCAATGGATCATTCTTGCGACCAGCTGCGTAAGCGCGGATGGCTGATGTGATGGTGGCCAGGCCTTGCATCTTGAAGAGTGAAAGATGATCCAGTTCGGCAGAGCCGCCAAAAATATGAATGTGACTCTCATTGATGCCCGGCATGACGGTTCGCCCTTCAGCATCAATGCGTCGGGTTTTCGCGCCAGAAAGCTTTTTAATGTCCTGCGAACTCCCGACGGCCACTATACGGCCCGCCAGAATGGCAACTGCCTCAGCCTGGGGTTGGCTCGGATCCATCGTGATGACTTTTGCGTTGGTGATTATGAGGTCTGCGGTCTGGGACATTTTAGATACTCTTTGGCGATGAAGGCCCCAAGCCTAGCCGCAGCACGTGAACTGCGGCAAGCCTTGCAGTGCATGTGGATGGAAGAACTCCGGCCAACTGGTCGCAGCTATCAGGCGCAACTGCACTTGCTGGAAAGAAAAGCGTTTGCCATAGTTTCGCGCATCCACCGGAGTTTCCCATGAAGATTGTCTATTCTGATGACCACCGCGCGCATTTTCCCCAAGGGGAAGTTTATGGCGGAGAGCTTGTCACGCCTTTCGAGCGCCCATCGCGCATGGAGTATATTCTGCGAGAGCTTAAAGCCCGCAAGATGAATGATTTCGTGGCCCCCGGAAAGCTCAACATGCAAACGGTGAGGTGGGTTCACGACAAGGGCTTTCTTGAGTTTCTTGAACAGGCCTGGGCCGATTGGCAGAAGGCTGGCTATCGTGGCGAAATCCTTCCCACCATGTTTCCGGTCCCGGGGCTTCGCAAAAAGCCGGTGCGCGGCATTGATGGCAAGGTTGGCTATTATGGCTTTGGCACGGAAACCATGATTACGGCGGGCACATGGAAAGCCGCTACATCATCTGCCGCAGTCGCGCTCAAGGGCCAGTCCCTGATTTCTGGTGGCGAGGGAGCAGCCTTTGCCCTGTGTCGTCCTCCAGGTCACCATGCCCACCATGATCTTTATGGCGGCTATTGCTTCCTCAATAATGTGGCGATTGCCGCGCAAGGCTTCCGCGATGCGGGTGCCAAGCGGGTTGCCATTCTTGATGTTGATTTCCACCACGGCAATGGCACGCAGGATATTTTCTATGACCGCGATGACGTGTTGTTCTGTTCACTCCACGGGCAACCTGAAGATACTTTCCCCTATTTCCTTGGCTTCAAGGATGAAAAAGGCCGCGGCAAGGGCGAGGGCTTCAACATCAACTATCCCATGCCGCCGGGCACCAAATACGACGTATGGGGCCAAGCGCTCGAAGCTGCGTGCCGCAAGATCAAGGCCTATAAGCCTGATGTTCTGCTGGTTTCGCTGGGCGTTGACACCTTCAAGGATGACCCGATCTCGACCTTCAAACTCACATCACCAGATTTCATGACCTATGGTGCACGCATCGCAAAACTGAATCTGCCGACCTTGTTTGTGATGGAAGGGGGCTATGCCATTGATGCCATCGGCATCAATACGGTCAACGTGATCGAAGGTTTTGAAAGCGCCTGAGCGGTGCTGGCCTGAGCCTTGAAAGGAAGTTGACATGCGATCCGTGAAACTGGCGATCACCCAAATGGCATCGCAAGGCGACTGGTCGAAAAACTGCGACAAGGCTGAAATGCTGGTGCGCCAGGCTGCGGCTGAGGGTGCACAGATGGTTCTGCTGCAGGAACTTTTTGACGCCGATTATTTCTGCATTGAGCAACATACGAAGTTTCTGAAACAAGCGGTCGAACTCGACCGCCACCCGACGGTGAAACGCTTTGCGGCTTTGGCCAAAGAGCTTGGTGTGGTTTTGCCCATCAGTGTATTTGAGAGGGCGAGCCAGGCGCATTACAACACCACCGTGATTGTAGATGCCGATGGCACTGAACTTGGGTTTTACCGCAAGTCGCATATTCCTGACGGGCGGGGCTATCAGGAAAAATTCTATTTCTCGCCCGGCGACACGGGATTCAAGGTTTGGCAAACGGCTGTGGGCACGATCGGGCTTGGCATCTGCTGGGACCAGTGGTTTCCGGAGTGTGCGCGCGCCATGGCGCTGATGGGGGCGGAGTTTCTGCTGTACCCGACAGCGATTGGTTCTGAGCCGCCCAATCCTGCCTATGATTCAAGCAGCCATTGGCAGAATGTGATGCGCGGACACGCAGGTGCCAATATCATGCCGGTTTTGGCGTCAAACCGGGTTGGCAAGGAGACAGCGCCAGATGGTCGCAGTGACATTTTCTATGGACGGTCTTTCATTGCGGACTATCAGGGCGAAAAAGTCCAGGAGATGAACCGCACGGAAGAGGGCTTTCGTATTCATGAGTTTGATCTTGAGGCCATTGGTGCCCTGCGCCGAAGTTGGGGCGTGTTCCGTGACCGCAGGCCGGCACTTTATGGGGCCTTGCTGACACTTGATGGAAAAACCCCAATCGGCGAACCCCGTTTGTCATGAATCCGCTAGAAAACCTAAAAGCCCAACGTTTTCAGCTTGTGGTTTTGAGTTTTAGCGCTCTAGGATATTACTTCGGGGTTACTGGGGTTTTGAAGCGTGGCTGACACAAAAGTCGCAATCGCGGCGTTAGGCGTAAGTAAGGTTTTCAAAGGAACCGGGCAAGTCGCTGTGGCGGCACTGGACAATGTCTCCCTCACCATCAATCAGAATGAGTTCTTCACGCTGCTTGGTCCTTCGGGGTGCGGCAAGACGACATTGCTCCGGCTGATCGCCGGGTTTGAATTTCCGACGGACGGACAGATCCTTCTCTATGGCGAAGACATCGCCCTGCTTCCGGCCTACAAACGGCCCGTCAACACGGTCTTCCAGAACTACGCACTTTTTCCGCATATGACCGTGGCGCAGAATATTGGCTTTGGCCTTGAGATGCTGGGCCAAACTAAATCTCAGATTGAGGCGCGTGTTGCGGAAATGTTGAAGCTGGTGCGGATGGAAGAACTGCGCGACCGGCGTACCTCGCAGATTTCAGGCGGCCAGCAGCAGCGCGTGGCTTTGGCCCGCGCACTGGCGCCCAAGCCCAAGGTGCTGCTGCTGGATGAGCCTTTGTCGGCGCTCGACTACAAGCTCAGGAAGGACATGCAGATCGAGTTGAAACGTCTGCAACTTGAAACCGGCATCACCTTTATTTTTGTCACGCATGACCAGGAAGAAGCGCTCACCATGAGTGATCGCATCGCGGTGATGAGCAAGGGCAAGGTTCTGCAAATTGGTTCACCACATGACATTTATGATCGCCCGGCCGAGCGTTTTGTTGCCAACTTCATCGGCGAGACAAACTTCCTCAATGGCCAGGTCAAATCCATGGTCAAGGGCAAGCCGCAGGTGAAGCTCGATGCTGGCCCGCTGATTGCCGCCGAAGCGCCCGAGGGGCAAAAGCCTTCCGGGCAAGTCACTGTGGTCTTGCGCCCGGAACACGCGACTTTGGTCGATGCTGGCAAGGGGCAGATGAAAGGCATCATCGACAATATTGTTTATTTTGGCACTGACACGCATTTTCACGTGAAGCTTGCCGATGGCTCCCTCTTCATGGCACGCCAGCAAAATTCCGGCATACGCGTCGCCGTCCGCAAACCCGGTGACAAGGTGGACATCAAAATTGCTGACAAGACAGCCCGGATCTTGAAAGACTGACATGGCAGCGCCTCTCACCACAGCCGCTGAAATTGCGCTGGCCGCGCAGAAAAATTCGGCTCGGCGTCACCAACTGCTCTCGCTGCCCTCAATTATTATCATCACCTTGTTCGGCGTTGCGCCGCTGCTGGTCATCCTGGTCTATTCGTTCCTCAAGGCCGCGCCCTATGGCGGCGTGGAGTGGAAATTTTCCACCGATGCCTATTTGAGTTTTTTGTTTCAGCGCGACATTTTCGATGACACGCTGCAATTCAACCCGGATTTTTTGCTGATCTATTTGCGCTCAATCATCTTTGCCATTCTCACCACCGTCATTTGCCTTCTGATCGGATTTCCCACAGCCTATTTCATGGCGACGCGACCGCCCGAACAACGCAGTTGGTGGGTGTTGCTGATCACCATTCCGTTCTGGTCGAATCTTCTGGTGCGCACGTTGGCGATCATGTTCATCATTCGCGATAATGGCGTGATCAATACGGTGTTGTTGTCATGGGGCATTATCGACAAGCCGATCACCATGCTTTACACAAATTTCGCAATCGTCCTGGGGCTCCTCTATTCCTATCTGCCCTTCATGATCTTGCCGCTCTACTCCAGTCTGGAAAAGCTGGATTTCAGGTTGGTTGAGGCGGGATTTGATCTCTACGCCAACAAGCGCCAAGTGCTGTGGCGCATCATCATCCCGATGGCCAAGCCCGGAATTATTGCCGGATGTCTTCTCGTCCTGATCCCGGCGATTGGTGCCTATGTCACGCCCTTGATCCTGGGCGGTGGCCTTCATTTGATGATCGGCGATCTTATCGCCCAGCAGTTTGGGTCCGGTCGCAACTGGCCTTTGGGTGCCGCACAGGCCTTGATCCTGATGGCTGCCGTGATGGTGGCGCTGTTCTTCTATGTGCGCAATACAACGGGCAAGATGCACCATGACTGAGATCAAAGCAGGCGTTGATTTCAAATCCCAACCAGGTTTTAAAACCGTGGCCATGCTGTGCCTCGCCATGCTTTACACGCCGATCCTCGTGCTCATCGTGTTTGCCTTCAACTCCGGCACATTGATGATGCATTGGGAAGGTGTGAGCCTCAGGTGGTTTGGCATCGCGCTGGCCAATGACGAATTCCAATCTGCGGCCCGCAACACATTTATGATTTCCTGCGTCGCCACGATCGTTGCCACAAGTGTCGCCACACTGGCTGCCATTGGCATGACCCGGGTACGGACCTGGCCTGGCATGAGAATCGCCTTTATGATCATCAACCTGCCTTTGATGGTGCCGGAAATCATCACGGCTGTGGCTACGCTGTCGTTCTTTGCGCTTCTGGCCCGGGGCCTTGGCCTGAATTTCGGGATTGGCAATATCATGCTGGCGCATTGTGTGTTCTGCATTCCCTTTGCCTTCATGCCGATCAGGGCGCGTCTTGAAGACATGGATTTGACCTTGGAAAATGCCGCTGCCGATCTTTACGCCACGCCATGGCAGGCCTTTAAACGCGTGACCTTCCCGTTGCTTGTGCCCGGGATTGCATCCGGTGCGGCGCTGGCTTTCATTGTGTCGTTTGATGATTTCACCATCACGCAATTGGTGGCAGGGCCAGGACAGACCACCTTGCCACTTTATATCTGGGACCAGACGCGCCGTCCCATGACGCCTGAAATCAACGCCATTTCCGCAATTTTGCTGCTGTTTTCGATCTGCTTTATTGTCGTTTCATTTCTGATCGCACGCAAACGCAAATGACCACTCTAAAAACCAAACAGGGAGAAACATCATGTTAAAGACTATGTTGAAATTGGCAGCCGCAGGCACGGTCCTGCTGTTTGCTGCAGGCCAAGCCTTGGCCGATGGCGAGCTTCACATCTACAACTGGGGTGATTACACCAACCCCAAGCTGATCGAGAAGTTTGAAAAGCAGTTCAACGTCAAGGTGACAATGGACACCTATGACTCGAATGAAACCATGTTGTCGAAAGTCCGCGCGGGAAGCTCGGGCTATGACATCGTGGTTCCTTCAGATTACACTGTAAAGATCATGGTTGATGATGGCCTGCTCGAAAAGACCGAGCCCAACACCATGCCGAATTTCAAGAACATCCGTCCTGAATTCGTCAACATCTATTGGGATTCGGGCCGTCACTATTCGGTTCCTTGGCAATATGGCATGACCAATTTTGCGGTTGATACATCCAAGTACAAGGGCGACATCGACACGCTTGCCATTCTGTTCAATCCACCGGCTGAACTTAAAGGCCAGATCAACGTTCTCGATGACATGAACTCGTTGACTCACGCTGCCGAGCGCTATGTGGGCGTGCCGCGCTGCGGCGCTGACAAGGAAAACCTGAAGAAGGTCAGTGATGCTTTGATGGCGGCGAAGGCCAGTTGGAAAACATTCAGCTATGACACCATCACCAAGATGACGTCAGGCGATGTGGCCGTCACCCAGACGTGGAATGGTGCGGCTTACCGCATGCGTCAGAAAATGCCGACGGTTAAATTTGCATTCCCCAAGGAAGGCATTGAAGGCTGGATGGACAATGTGGCGGTGTTGAAAGGCGCCAAGAACATGGACAATGCCAAGGCCTTCCAGAACTTTGTGATGGACCCGGAGAATGCCGCGCTGATTTCGGATTTTGCCGGTTATGACAACGGCATCACCAATGGCCTCGCAGCGTTGTCGAAGGAATTTGCTGAAGCCCCAGAGCTGCATTTGCCAGCGGGTGCTCCAACACCAGAATTCGTTCCGCCTTGCGATCCTGCTGTGATTGAAATCTACAACAAGATCTGGACGAAGCTGAAAGGCTAAGCCCTGGTTAAACCAATGAAGCCCTGGCCTTCGCTGGTCGGGGCTTCGCATTGTGAAGGAATGATGTGTCATGGCTGATCAGTCAAAGTCCAAGAGTGCCACAATGGATATCGGCCCTGCACCAAACCGCCCTATTCCGGTGATGGACTGGGACAGGGCACCGTGGAACCGCTGGTCGTTTCTCAACATGCGCGAAGTTGTGCCCACAGTTGAAGTGTGGCGCGGGACTGGGCCTGTTCGTCAACTTGAACGCGCCGAGAAGTCATTTGGCAAACTCGCGGTGAAATCGCTGAGCGGAACAGATTGTGCGCTTAATGATTTTCTGACTGAAACCTACACCGATGGTTTTCTGGTTCTTCATCGCGGCAAAATTGTTTTTGAAACCTACCCAGAGGGCATGCAGCCCCGGACCTTGCACCTCTCTCAGTCTGTTGCAAAATCTGTGGTGGGCATGACCGCAGGAATTCTGATTGAACGTGGCCTTCTTGATCCGCGCAATCTTGTCTCGCATTACTTGCCCGAACTTGCCAGCACCGGTTGGCAAGGCGCCACGCTCCAGCAGGTGATGGACATGACCTCGGGCGAGCTCTTTGATGAAACCTATACTGATCCCCATTCCGATATGGGGCAGCTTGATGTGGCCGCAGGATGGAAACCCATTCCACCTGACGCAGATAAAAATCTAGTTTGGCCTTCTCATGTCTGGGAGCAAATCCTCCGCATCAAGAAAACGATCAGGCCGCATGGTGCCGCGTTTGAGTATCGCTCGATTGAGACTGACATCCTTGCCTTCTGTATGGAGCGCGTGACGGGCAAGCGCTTGCCGCAGATTGTATCAGAAGAGCTTTGGCAGAAGCTTGGTGTGGAAGAAAGTGCCTGCTTCACCGTGGACCGCGCGGGTTATGCGTTGGCCGATGGCGGATTCAATGCCACGTTGCGGGACTATGGACGCTTCGGGCAAATGGTGCTGTCGGGTGGGCAAGGCATTGTTCCTTCGACTTGGATTGAAGAAACCCGCAACGCCAATCACGCGGTGTTTGGCGAGCCCTATACCATCGCACTCCCCAAGGGTGGCTATCACAATCAGTTCTGGGTTGAGGATCCAACAAGCCGCAATCTCATGGCGCGCGGCGTCTTCGGCCAATTGATCTATATTGATTTTGCCCATGACATGGTCGTGGTGAAGCTTTCCACTTGGCCCGAATTCTTGAATGTGAAGAAGGCCATTGCCACTTTGAATGCAATCAAAGTGATTGCTGGCGCGCTTTAGCTAATCCTTGTGCAATGCTGTCACTTCGCGGCGGTAGGGCATGTCGAGGAAATCGGGTTCTGGATCGCCAAAACCTTCTGCCAGTTTGCGGCCGGAATAGACAGCAGCCGCAATCGTGCCGGGGCTGTAGCAATCGCCGATGCGCGTGGCCGTGGCCGTTTTCAAGGCGTGATAGAGACCATCGTCGACGTCCTTGGCTGTCACCATGACAGTGCTGGTGGCTTCAATGCGCTTTTCTTTTCCGGTGAAGATGCAAGCCAGCGTCACATGGTCATCAGCGACAGATTGCAATGCCATATTCGCTTCGATGACAACGCCTAGGTCCAGCATGCGGGTTTGGATGCGCGGCTGTTCCAATGAGGCCTTGGTGTAAGAAGAGACCAAATAAGAAGGTGTGACGAGCGTCACATTGAAGCCTTCCTTGCGCAACAACTCCGCCACGACACCGCCCATGTAATAATGATCATCATCATAGAGCACGACGTTGCGCCCGACAGGTCGCTTGCCTTCCAGAATGTCGTCGGGTGTCAAAATGTCAGACTTGGCTGAAATCAGGATCTCCCTGCTGTGATGGCGTGCCACGCCATCGCGACGCCATTTGGCACCCGTCGCAACAATGACATGGTCGGCGCCAAATTCGCTGATGGCCTCAGGCGTCATCGTGCTTTCGAGATAGAGTTCGACATTCGGCATTTTGTTGATCTGCCCCAGACGCCAATCGCGCACGCGGCCCCAGGCGGCAAGGCCCGGCAATTTGCATTCGCGCGCCACGCGGCCTCCCGCTTCGGCGCGTTGGTCGGCCAGCGTCACCTTGTGGCCGCGTTGGCCCAAGGCGCGTGCGGCTTCGAGGCCCGATGGCCCCGCCCCGACGATCAAGATATTCCTTGCATGCCCAGCCGCTTTGATTTTCTCGGGGTGCCAGCCGCGCCGCCATTCCTCGCCCATCGAGGGGTTCTGGGTGCAGCGGATCGGCGACATGGTGTAATCGCCGGTCACGCAGATGTTGCAGCCGATGCATTCGCGGATGTCTTCGGGCCTGCCCTCTTCAATTTTGCGTGGCAGATAGGGATCGGCGATCGAGGGACGCGCCGCGCCGATCATATCCATGATGCCTTGTTTGATCACCCGCACCATCGTGTCGGGCGAGGTGTAGCGGCCCACGCCCACGACGGGCTTGGTCGTCAGTTTCTTCACGCCCTTGATATGGGCCTCCTGAAAGCCTTCCTCCGAAAAGCGCGAGGTCTGGCTGTCATGCGACCAATCCGAGAGTGGGAGATCCCAGAGATCGGGAAGCTCCGCCATCAGGCCAATGGCATCTTCAACTTCAGCGGGCTCAAGACCGTCGGTACCCAAAAACTCATTCACGGCAATGCGAACTGGCACCGCACACGTATCACCCACGGCCTCCTTGGTGTCTTCGATCACTTCGCGCAAAAGCCGCGCGCGGTTGGCGAGCGAGCCGCCATATTCGTCGGTCCTGAAATTGCTGGAGCGCGACAGGAATTGCTGAAAAATCCCGATGCCGTGGCCGGCATAAACATAGATCAGATCATAGCCCGCAGCCTTGCCACGCAGGGCCGCCGCACGATGGGCGCGGCGCAAATTCTTTATGTCCTGCTTGTCCATGGCGCGGGCCGAAACGGGGTCGTTGAAATAGCTAGAGGTGGGCCGCGCTGAAGGCGCAAACGGAATTTCGCGCGACCACAAATTATTGGAGGTGATGCCCGAATGCGATAACTCCACACCTGCCAGAGATCCATGCTCGTGAATCTTTTCAGCGATGCGGGCGTGCATCGGAATGTCTTGGTCACTCCAGATGCGAAGCTCAACATAAGGTGCCACATCAGAGGTTGGATGAATCTCGGTCATCTCGGTGCACACCACGGCCCAGCCACCTTCGGCTTTCATGCCACGCATGGCGGCCAAAGCAGATGGATCGCGCCAGCCCATGCCGTTGCAATGGGGCACCTGATAGAAGCGGTTGCGCGCCGTGACGGGGCCAATTTTTATTGGCTGAAACAGGATGTCGTAGCGCGGATCGCGGCTCATTCGAGCGAAAACTCTGGGCCTGCAATGTGAACAGCAAGAAGACAGCCATTGGGGGTCGTCGAGCAATGTTCAGTGCCATCGCGCAACCAGACAAGGTCGCCTTTTTTGTAGACCGTGCCGTCATTTTCGATGAGTTCACCTTCGAGAATGAGGAACTGTTCGTGACCATTGTGGCGATGCGCCCGCGTCGTCATTCCTGCTGGCATGCGATAGACATGAAAGCCCGTGCCCAGCGGAAGCGAGTCATCATTCTGCAGAATACTGTCACCATAGGCCTTGCCATCGTCATAGACGAAGGGCTTGAATTCTGCCGAATAGATGTTGGCGACACGACGATCATCTGGCTTTACGGGTTTCATTTTGGAGTCTCCGGGAGTTTGAGTTCGATTTGATCCTGGCAGTGAGCTGCCGCCAAAACTTTGCGTGGATCTGCAGTTGGCTCTTTGGCAAGGCCACGAAAGACTTCCAGCGCTTTTTCACCTATCATGCCGCGATTATAAAAATACATCGCGGCCGCATAACGCACCTGCCCGCCATCCGTTGCCGCCGAGGTGCTGTTGAGGAGTTGATATTGCAGTTGATCCTCGCTGTTCAAAATCGAAATCATGGCGTCACTTGTTGGCGGCGATGGCGAGTTGGATGTCACGTTCGCGCCGATGCTCCGCGCGCGTGAGTATGATAGTGGAGAGTGTCACCCCAAGACCCACAATCACAACAATGACTGTAGCCAGCGCGTTAATGTCGGGTGTGACGCCCAGCTTCACCTTGCTCCAGATCAGGATGGGCAGCGTGGTGTAGCCGGGGCCGGTGGTGAAACTGGTAATCACCACATCATCCAGCGAAATTGTAAAGGCCAACAGCCAGCCTGATAAAATTGCAGGCGAGATCACCGGCAATGTGATGTCGCGCAGCACCTGCCAGGGCTTGGAACCCAGATCCATCGCCGCTTCTTCCAGCGACATATCCATGGAGGACAGGCGCGAGTGAACCACCGTGGTCACATAGGTCATTGAAAATGTGATGTGGGCAATGGTAATGGTGGTGAAGCCGCGCTTGGCCGGCCAGCCCAGCCATTGGGCCATCATGATGAAGAGCAGCAGCGATGAAATGCCGGTGATGACTTCGGGCACGATCAAAGGTGCTGTCACGAGTCCAGCCAGAAGCGAACGACCGCGAAACTGTTTGAAGCGGGCCAAAGCCAAACCGGCAAAAGTGCCGAGAATAGTTGCCGCCGTGGCGCTCAGAAGCGCAATTTCCAGCGAGAGGATGGCGGCATCGCCAATCTGGCTGTTGCTGAAGAGCTTGCCATACCATTCGGTTGAAAAACCGCCCCACACCGTGGCCAGGCGTGAGCGATTGAACGAGAAGAAAATCATCGAAAAAATCGGCACATAGAAAAAGGCGAGGCCGAAGAAAATCATGGTCAGTAAAAATGTCGGGCGGCGGTTCATTTCAGCTCTTGGCCCCCGCTTGGGCTTTCGCGGCAAAATAATTGTAGATGATCAAGGGACCGACGAGAAACAGCAGAAGGGCCACGGCCACAGCCGAGGCCATGGGCCAATCACGGTTTGAACCAAACTCCTGCTGGATAACGCGGCCCAGCATCGGGTCAGCGGCATTGCCAACTAGGCTTGGAATGATGAGTTCGCCTGCTGCTGGAATAAACACCAACAGGCCACCGGCGATAATTCCTGGAATCGACAGCGGCAGCGTGACGTCCTTGAATACCTGCCAGGGCTTTGATCCCAAATCCATCGCCGCTTCATTCAAGGTGGTGTCGAGCCGTTCGAGATTTGCGTAAAGCGGTAAAATCATGAAGGGTAAATACGAATAGACCATCACCAGCACGACAGCGAAATTTGTGTTCATCATCTGGATTGAATCAATGGCCCAACTTGTGGGCACCACCGCATTGTAAGCGGCCGTGAGCGCCACGTTGAACCAGCTGTTCTTGCCCATCAGACCAATCCACGCATAGACGCGCAGCAGGAATGACGTCCAGAACGGGAGGATGATCAGCATGAGCAGCAGGCGCTGGGCCGACCGGCCGACCCTGGTGATGCCCAAAGCCATGGGATAGCCGATAAGCAGGCACGACACGGTGGCGACGGTGGCATTATAGATCGAGATGAAAAACGAACGGATATAGAGTGAGTCCGTGATCAGCCGATTATAGGCTTCCCATCTAATATAGGGCCATTCTGGCAGGAAGGCGAAGGGCGGTGATTGGGAAACCGTCTTGGCAAAACTCATCACCACAACGATGAAGAACGGGACCAAGAAAAACAGCACAAGCCAGAGATAAGGTGCTGCAATGATTGTATCGCGCCAACCCCGGCGGTTGAACCAGCTGTCGACATGTTTGGGAACGACGTCGCTCACGCGTCACCTTTGAAGACCATGAGGGCTTTCGGATCAATGCTGAGAAACACTTCGTCATCCCAAGTGACTTTGGTATCGCCCTCTGAAATCCGACTGGCATTGACTGTGTTGACCGAGAGCACATGTCCGGTGGTGAGCTTGATGCGATAGAGCGAGTCCTTGCCGAAGTAACCGAAATCCTGGACCTTGCCCGTCAGTGTATTGGTTGCAAGGGCGGGGATGTGGCGGGAGATTGAAATTTTCTCTGGCCTGAAGGCCAAAGAGACTTTCTCTCCGGTCGAAAAGCTCTGCGATGTTTCGACGTGCAAGGGCTGGCCTAAAACTGGAGCCAGAACCTCAAGTCCGGCCTTATCGTTACTAATCACTTCGGCGTCGACCATGTTGATGGAGCCAATGAAACCCGCGACAAACTTGCTGTTGGGAAATTCATAGACTTCCGAGGGCTGGCCAATCTGCCTGATCTGGCCATGCTCCATCACCGCCACGCGTGAGGCCAAGGTCATGGCTTCTTCCTGATCGTGGGTGACAACGACAAAGGTGATGCCGGTCTTGTATTGTATATTGGCGATTTCAAATTGCGTGTGTTCGCGCAGCTTTTTGTCAAGCGCACCCAAGGGTTCATCGAGCAAGAGCAGCTTGGGCTGTTTCGCTAGAGACCGTGCCAGAGCTACACGCTGGCGCTGACCGCCAGACAATTGGTGCGGCTTGCGGTCGGCAAGATGGCCCAATTGCACCAGCGCCAACATTTCCTTGGTGCGGTCCTTGCGCTGGGCCGGCGTCATGGCCTCATGCTTCAGACCATAACCGACATTGCCCGCGACCGTCATATGCGGAAACAGCGCATAGGACTGGAACATCATGTTGACGGGCCGATTATAGGGGGCAACGCCCGCCATATCCTGCCCGTCAATATAGATTTTGCCCGCAGAAGGTTCTTCAAATCCCGCCAGCATGCGAAGCAAGGTTGTCTTGCCGCAACCAGAACCGCCCAGCAGCGCAAAGAGCTCGCTTTTGGCGATGTTAAGGGAGACATTGTCGACGGCCAGAAACGTATTGAATTTCTTGGCTACGTTTTCAATGCGGATGAAGTCTGCCTTCGGCTCCGGAACGGCCACGTCATCAACCAGACTTGATTTCCGTCATCGCCTGGGTCAGCGCGCGGTCTTGGTCCTCCGTCAAGGGCTTCAATGTGTAGAGGCGGCTCATTGTTTTCTCATCGGGATAGACCGCGGGATTGCTCAAGACATCGGGGCTGACAAACTTTGCGGCTGGCAAATTGGCGTTGGCATAGTTGGTGAGGTTGGTGCATTTTGCGATCACCTCGGGCTGCAGGATATATTCCAGAAATTTATGCGCATTGCCCTTGTTCGCCGAATCTTGCGGAATGCACATGAAATCAATCCAGGCGGGTGCGCCAGTTTTCGGCACGAAATAACCGAGATTGATATCAACGCCGGCATCCTTGGCGCGGGCCTTGGCGGTCGAATAATCGCCTGACCAGTTATTGATGACGCAGAGTTCCTTGTTAGGGATGAGATTGAGATAATTCGTGCTGTCAAAGGCGCGGACATATTTGCGGATTTTCTTGAAGGCATCGACCGCTGCCTTGATGTCTTCTGGCTTATAGTCGTCATGGGGCTTGCCCAGATAATCCATGATGAGTGGCATTACGTCCGTTGGCTCATCGAGAATTGAAATTCCGCAATCGGCCAACTTGCTGGCATTCTCGGGCTTCATCAAAACATCCATGGAGTCGAGATCAGCATTGGGCAGGCGCTGCTTCACCATATCAAGATTGTAGGTAAATCCAACCGAACCCCACATATAGGGGATGCCGTAATTTCCGCCGGGATCGAAGCCCTCTGCAATTTTCAGGACCTTTGGATCAAGATTGCCAATGCTCTTCAACTTGCTCTTGTCGAGCTTGGTATAGATGTTGGCCTTGACGAAACGCTGCAGGCTTAAGCCCGCCATGGTCACGACGTCATAGCCAGAACTTCCGGCCAACAGTTTGGCCTGCATTTCATCGGTGGAGCTGTAGGTGTCGTAGGTGACCTTGATGTTGGTCAGCTTCTGGAAATCGTCTATGGTGGTTTCACCAATATAATCGGCCCAGTTATAGATATTGAGCACGGCGTCTTCAGCTCTGGCGCGCTGAACAAAGGGCATGGCCAGCAGGGCGGAACTGCCCGCAAGCTTAAGGGCATGGCGACGATTCAGATTCATGTTTCTCTCCTGTGTTGTTCATTCAATTCTGCTTTTTTGATCACGCAGTTTTTCGTTGGTGTCCATCATCACATCATCTGCGGGAGGTTTTGGCAAGTTCACGATGGGCAAAATATTTCGCAGATCATCATGGTGGGCGCGCACGCCACGCTCAAAATCCGAGAGGTGGAAATTTTCAAACGCCGATGATTTCATCGATTCATTCGACCAGATTGAAAGTTGCATATCTTCAGCATAGGTCGCCCGGTCAATGCGGAAGCTTAAGTAGCGGGCCAGGCGCTGTTGGCGACTTTCATCGGGATAGCGGAAGACCATGGAGCGCATGATGGTGCGGTTCACGTCGGTCGGCAGTTCCTGATAGAATTGGATGGTCTCGGGCGTTGCGATGAAGACGCTATTCGGGAACATGCCGTAATAGGCCCAGAGCTTCTTTCGATCTTCAGGCAGGTCGGGATGCGATGTTGAGTATTTCACGTAGTTGCGAACACTCCACAGGCGGCCCGCCCCTGGCTTATAGGTGCCCTTGGCCACGCGCAGACCATTGGCGTAATTGATGTCATGGTAGGTAAAGCCATAGAGATCCTGCAAGGCGGGATGGGCCATGGCGACGTGATAGCCTTCATTGTCGACATCACACACCGACTTCCAGTTCACGTCGAGTTCGCTGGTCATCACGGGGGCTGCCGGCACCATTTTCTCTGGTGAATGCATGGCCATTTCGGCGGCATAGGGTGCGAGATGCTCTGCCACGGACCCATGCGGCCCCGATTTGAAGCGGATGAAGATAAATCCCATCCAAACTTCCATTTCAATGGGACGCAGGCCAAATTCACTTTTATCGAGGGTGGGATAGCTCTTGGGTTGGGCCGCGCCACGCAACGTTCCATCGAGATTATAGACCCAGCCGTGAAACGGGCAGACCATGGCATTTTTGCAATGGCCAGACTCGCCGGTCACCACGCGTGAGCCGCGGTGGCGGCAGAGATTGTGAAAGGCCCGCAACTCCCCGTCTTCGCCGCGCACGACAAGAGCCCGCTCCGGGCCCATATCGAAGGTCATGTAGTCGCCAGCGTTGGGCACATTGCTGATATGGCCAACAATCTGCCAATGAGTGAGAAATACTTCCGACATCTCGAGCTTCAAAAGGGCGGGCGTGTGATAGGTCCAGCCGGGAAGGCCGCGCCTGTCCCAATCATTGGATTTTGGTTTGTTCACGGCTGTGTCCATCATGTACCGGCCGCCACATAGGCGGGCTCGCCCAATTGGCGGCGCACCCATTGGTGAAAATTGAACACATCAAATTCCTGCGGCATCAACGTGCCATGGACGAATTTGCTGCTGTGAAGCCCGCGCTGGTTGAGCTCACAGGCCGCGCCATCCTCGAGCATCACGCGCGTGGCAAAATCCGTGACATTTGCAAGATTAAAATCAGGGGCGGCGAGAGTCGCTGCAGGAAACAGCCATTCCGCAGTGAGCTCGGTTTCTTCTGGTCCCACAGGGCGCAGCGAAACAGCGCGGACATAATCCACATGGGCCACGACATACATGGTGGGCATCAAGGTCGCAAAAAGGAATCCGGCCTGGCGCTGGGCCTGCGTGAGGTTTGGAAACTCCTGGCCACAGGCCTTGCCATTCACCGTCCAGCTTGCAGCACCGTCTTTCAAGGCCGGCTTTGCAGCGGCATCCGGCGACCAGCCCGGCGCTTCCGAGGCCGTCATCACGCCTTGGCGATAGATCGGCACCATCTCGCACAGGCTTTCGTGAATGCCCGGACAGTGCAGGCATTCATTGTAGTTTTCCCAAAAGACTTTCCAGTTGCACTTCACCGTTTTGACCAGGCGATGGCCCGTCACCAATTCGTCCATTGGCCAATTTGCAAAAGCGTCCAGGCCAGCATCAACCACGGTTGAAAAATCGGGTGGTTCATCGGCAAGGCACACGAAGATAAAACCATTCCAGGTTTTGACATGGGCCGTGAACAGCCCGTTCTCCGACTTCACAAAGCCCGGCGCATCAGTCACATGCGGCGTGCGCACCAGACGCCCAGTCAAATCATAGGCCCATTCATGATAGGGGCAGGTGATGAGCTTGGCTTTGAGCTTGGTATTTTGCTCGACACAAAGTTCTGATCCGCGGTGGCGGCAGGTGTTGTGAAAGCAGCGAATGGTGCCGTCTTCAGCCTTGACCAGCATGAGATTTTGACCAGCGACGGCAACGCGCCTCAGAGTCACGGGCGGCAGATCATTGACACGGCCCACATAAATCCAGTTCCGGCCATGAATGGCAGAGACTTCACGGGCGTAGTGCCCCGCATCGAGATACCATGATGCAGGTAACGACGGCGGACAGAAATTCAGTATGGGCGAAGCCGGATGAAAGGCCGCGGGCTGATTCATGCGCGCTTTTCTCCCTCGATTTGTTCCAGGGTGAGATCAACCGATGTTTCAAAAGCCCGAAGTGTATCATCAAGACAGGATTGGTCATGGGCTTCGCACATGAACAAGGGTTCGCGCGAATCCGGTTCGCAAATAATGCCGTGGTCTTGCATGTGGCGCGCCAGCTTGTCGTAGAAACTGTAGTCGGATTTTTTCCAGGCGCGATAGTCAGAGGGCGGTTGGGGTGCAAAGAACAATCCGAACATCGAGGAATGGCCAGAGAAAGAATGGACGATGCCACGGCGTTTCAAAATAGCGGCAATGCCGGCTTTCAGTTTCTCGCCATAGGCGGCCAAAGTTGCAAGCGCTGGAGTTTCGTCCAGAATTTGCAGGCAGCGTTCGCTGGCTGCAAGCGACACAGAATGGGCCGTATATGTGCCGCCATGTGCCGCACCACCGTAGCGGAACATGCGCATCACATCTTCGCGTCCACCGATTGCGGCAATCGGATAGCCGTTGCCCATCGCCTTAGCGAAGGTTGAAATATCGGGCCTGACATTGTGCAGCGATTGGATGCCACCCTTGGCCACGCGAAAGCCCGTTTTCACTTCGTCGATGATGAGCAGCACACCATATTGATCACACAAGCGACGTGCGAGTTGCAGGAATTCCGTAGTTGCGGCGATGGCGCAGCAATTGCCCATCATGGGTTCAATCAACATCGCAGCAATCGATGATCCGTGAGTTTTGAAAATATCCTCAAGGCGATTGGCGTCATTCATCGGCGTCAAATGCGCCAGGGTCTTGGTGACTTGCGGAATGCCGCGCGAATAAGGAATTGTTGTGGGCTCCAATCCGCTGCCCGGGTCCCACGCGTCCATGTTCGCGGTCCACATCGCAGCATCAAACAGGCCATGATAGCCGCCCTCAATGAGAACATAGCTCTCACGGTTGGTATAGGCCCGCGCCAAGCGAAGGGCCGCCATCACGGCTTCGGTGCCGCTGTTCGAAAAGCGCACCAGATCAACCGAGGGCACCATTTTGGCCATGCGGTCAGCAACGATCAGTTCGCGTTCGGTTGAAAGCGCGAACACACCGCCAACCTCCATGCCTTTGCGCGCAGCTTCATCCACTCGATCATCGGCATAGCCGAGAATGGCCGGGCCATAGCCCAGGCGATAATCGACATAGCAATTGTCATCGATGTCCCAGGTGCGCCCGCCCTTGCCGTGCTTCACATAGATCGTGCGGTCATCGCCCCAATAGCGAAAGGTCGAGGCCACGCCCAAAGGCAAACGCTGCAATGCCTTTTGGAAATGGGCGTTTGACTTTGTAAGGTCGCGGGCATTGCGGAGCATCGCTTCAAATTTCCATTTCCCTTGGGGCTAATGCAGTCTGGCACCGAATTGACTGAATTGTCAATCAATTGAAAATTATTGTTGTATTTCAACGGAAATATGCCAAAATGCCACTCGTGATTCCGAGAGAATGAAGCGATGAGCGCCCAACCAAAACTGTCAAATATTGTGCCCTTGGCCCGCAAGATCAGCCGCGACCAGCGCCGCCAGCAATTGATCGAAGCCACCATGCGCGTGTTGGCGCGCAACGGTTATTCGCAAACCACGCTGTCGAGTGTGGCCACTGAAGCTGGCGTTTCGCACGGTCTGGTCAACTTTCATTTCGAGTCAAAGGAAAAGCTCCTCGCCGCCACGCTAATGTTCATGGCCGCTGAGTATCGGGATAATTGGCAGGCTGCATTGAGCGCGGCAGGCGACGATCCGTCTGATAAATTGGCCGCACTTCTCAAGGCAGATTTCAATGACACAGTTTGGACGCAGGAACGCTCGGCCTGCTGGTGTTCCTTCTGGGGCGAGGTGCAGAGCCGCCCCATCTATCAGCAAGAGTGTGCGGCCAATGACGACAATTATATCCAACAGCTGGAAGTGATTTGCCAAAGTCTGATCGATGCGGGCAACTATGATTTGAATGCCACGCGCGTGGCGCGGGTCTTGCGTTTTACCAGCGAAGGCCTGTGGAACGACATGCTGTCCATGGTGGTTCCCTACACGCGTGATGAAGCGATCAAAACTTTGTTTTCTTGCGTTGCGGTTTATTTTCCGAAACACTTTACCAGCGCAGGGGCCAAGTAGTTTTAGCTGACTGAAGTTGCCTTGGAATGGGCGCGGGTGTAGTCACGCCTCGTCCGTTCCGTGGGTCTGATGGCCAAGCGTTCGGCGAGAAGTGCTTGAGCCAGACGCCAATCGCCAGCGCGTTCAGCCGCCACGATTAATGTTTGCGTGACGAGATCACGCTGGGCGTGACTGCCGCCGATCCGAACTATTTTGTAGCGCACTGGCAGGATGAGATCGATGGCGCGGCGATAGTCTCCGGCGGCAAAAGCAAAGACGGCATCAACAAGGGCGCGACCCACATCCCGGGTAAATTCGCGGTTGTCGCCTTTCCCTTGCGCCACATAGGCATCCATTGATGAGAGCAAGCGCTCGACGGCGGAAGGATCGCCTGCGCGCGAGACCGCCAACGCAATGTGAAGATCATTGAAAACTAGAACATGGTCATCAGCATGCGTCATCCATTGGTCGGCCAGCGGAGCCCAGCGCTTGCCCACATCAGCACCAGCAAGCTCCAGCCGCCACAACAGGGCGGCAGCATCAACCAGATCAAGCAGTGAATCTGATTTCAGCTTGGGAGCGACATGCTTGTCATAGTCAGCCAGCACGCTGGCAAACTCGCCCTCCTCGATCAGATACAAAGCGAGATGCCAGCCATTGTGAACGGAGAGTGCTTGCGCCTTGCTCCAATTGGGCTGGGAGCGTTTGAGAAAATCAATGCCTTCCCTCTGGCGGCTTTCAGTTTCAAGCACATGAGCAACTGCGTGAACGGCCCAGCCGTCTTCCGGGTTGAGACTGATGGCTTTCCTGCCGATCTCTTCGGCTTTGCGCAATTCACCCGCCTCTTCCAACCCGAAGGCATATTGGCCGAGGATAAAACCGTAATGCGGACGGCCCGGATCCCAAGCGGGCAGAACGCGCGCAACGGAATCGCGGATGGTCATCGAATGGCCGAGATAGAAATAAGTGTCATGGGCAAAGCGCAGTGCGAGTGCGTCGGTTGGATGATCAAGCAAGATGCTTTCCCAAATGTCGGTGGCGCGGATGATGGCGCCCTCGGCCCAGGCTTCGGCGGCGGCAAGATGTTGTTGCTCGCGGGACGTCGCTCCTTTGGCTGCGGCATGGCCCGTCTCCAGCGCCGACATCACGGCTGGATTGTCGCCGCGAAAGCCGCTGAGCAAATAAAGCGATGCGGTGGCTGAATGGGCCAGAGCAAAAGTCGGGTCATCGGCGACCGCTGCTTGCAAAACGCCCACGGGATCGCCTTTCCAGGCGTAATAATCAGCAATGGCCACATCCAAAGCCGACGCTGATTGCGATGTCCCCGTTACCTGAAGTCCTTGCAGATCCCGCGCCATGACCGCACCTCTTACATTACCAAAAGTTTAGATTAGGACACCATTGGCGTTCTGTCGAGATTGGTCGCGTCAAGCGCGTGACACGCGGCACTGGTCTTGCCGCGCTGAATAAGAGCGGGTGCCACCTTGGTGCATTTTTCAAACGCGATCGGGCAGCGCGGGTGAAACGTGCAACCACTAGGCGGCGACAGGGGCGATGGCAATTCACCCTTCAGAATGATGCGACGCTGTCGACGCGCTGGGTCCGGAGTCGGCGTGGCCGATAGCAGAGCTTGCGTATAGGGATGCTGCGGATGCGCGAAAAGTTCAGCGCGGCTGGCTTGTTCGACCACGTGGCCCAGATACATCACCATCACATCATCGGCGATATGTCTGATGACCGACAGATCATGACTGATAAAAAGATAAGCCAGGTTGTGTTGTTCCTGCAGATCGGCCAGCAGGTTTAAAACCTGTGCCTGAATGGAAATATCAAGGGCTGACACCGGCTCATCAAGAACAAGAATTTCGGGATCGAGCATCAGAGCGCGCGCGATGGCGATGCGTTGGCGCTGGCCGCCTGAAAACATGTGCGGGTAGCGATCATAATGTTCGGGGCGCAAGCCCACGCTGTTCATCATGGCACGAGCCTTTTCGGAGCGCTCGGCCTTGGACAGCGACGTATTGACCAAAAGTGGCTCTTCCAAAGTTGCGCCCAATTTCTGGCGCGGATTGAGCGAGCCATAGGGATTCTGGAAGACCATCTGCACCTTGGGACGAAGGGCCTTCAAGGTTTCAGGGCTGGCCCCCACAATGTCCTTGCCCACCAGATTCAATTTGCCCGATGTGGGTTGCTCAATCATCGCCACTAGTCGCGCCAAAGTGGATTTGCCGCAGCCCGATTCACCGACAACGGCAAGGGTCTTGCCTTTTTCAAGCGTAAAGCTCGCACCATCCAGCGCCTTGAGCGCCACAGGTTGCTGAAAAATTCCGGGCGCTACATTGTAATAGCGGGTGAGATTTTCGGCTTGGAGAATTCTTGTCATGCCGCAGACTTCCCGAGAGGATAATGACAGAGCGCACCCATCTTCATGGGAGGCGCTGTCGTGCGGCACAGATCGGTTACGTATTGGCAGCGCGGCGAAAACAAACATCCCGTCGGCCGATCAAACTGACCTGGTACAACGCCGGGTATTGACGGCAATCTGCGGCCGGTAGCGCGTTCGGGAAGGGCCGCCAACAAAGCCGCCGTGTAGGGATGGCGCGGCGTGGCAAAGAGTTTTTCGACCTCCTGCTCTTCAACTTTTTGTCCGGCATATTGCACGCTGACGCGCTCTGCTGTTTCAGCCACCACTCCCATCGAGTGGGTGATGAGCACAAGGCCCATGCCCGTGTTCTTCTGCAAGTCGACCAGCAGTTCGAGAATTTGCGCCTGAATGGTGACATCAAGAGCAGTTGTTGGTTCATCGGCGATCAGAAGTTTGGGCCTGCAGGCCAGTGCCATGGCAATCATCACGCGCTGGCTCATGCCGCCTGAAAGCTGGTGAGGAAAAGCGGATAGACGTGTTTCTGGTGCCGGAATTCCTACCTCTTCGAGAAGCTCAATGGCGCGTTTGCGGCGCGCAGCTTTGTCGAGATCAAGATGAGCCTCCATTGCCTCCATGACCTGAAAGCCCACGGTGAAACATGGGTTGAGGCTGGTCATTGGCTCCTGAAAAATCATCGCCATGTCTTTGCCGGTGATCTTGCGACGATCAGCGGGCGACACTTGCAAGAGATCGCGGCCATCAAAGTTGATGCGGTCGGCGGTGACCGTGGCACTCGGGGGCAAGAGGCCCATGACCGCCAGCATCGAGACGGATTTTCCTGAGCCAGACTCGCCTACGATGGCAAGAACCTCACCAGTGTCCACCGACACCGACACGTGGTCCACAGCGCGGAAGGCACCCGTCGTGGTCTTGAATTCAACACTCAGATTTTCAATTTCAAGAAGAGCCATGCTTCAACTCCTCCTCAGCCGTGGATCGAGCGCATCGCGCAAGCCATCGCCCATGAGGTTGATGGCGAGAACGGTGACCAAAATGGCCAGACCTGGCATGGCCATAACCCAAGGGTTCGAGGTGATCAGGTCTTTTGCATCAGCCAGCATGGAACCCCATTCGGGGGTTGGTGGCTGGGCCCCAAGACCCAGAAAGCCAAGTGCTGCCGCTTCGAGAATGGCGTCTGACACGCCCAAGGCGCCCTGCACGATTAAAGGCGCCATGCAGTTTGGCAAGACCGTGGTGAGCATCAACCGCAATGGGCCCACACCGGCCACCTTGGACGCGGTCACATAATCTTTGGCCAGTTCAACCAGCGCTGTGTTGCGCACGAGCCTTACATAACGCGGCAGAAACACAATGGTTATGGCCACGATCGTGTTGGTGAGGTTGGGGCCGATGACCGCGATAATCATGATTGCGACAACAAGATCAGGGATCGACATGATCAAATCCATGATGCGCAAGACGATCACATCAAAGAGACCGCCTCGCAATGCTGCGGTAAGACCCAGCACAATTCCGATGAATGTCGAAATCAGCATCACAGACAAGCCGATCATGATCGACAGACGCGAGCCAAAGAGAATGCGTGAAAGCGTATCGCGGCCCAAGGGATCGGTTCCAAATACATGAGCCCAAGACCCGCCCTCGACCCAGACGGGCGGTAGTTTGGTGACGTCGCGAAACTGCTCCAGCGGATCATAGGGTGACAAGAAATTGGCGCAAATGCCCAGCAACAAAACGAACGCGACGACAAAAAAGCCGATCAAAGCACCACGATTGCTGCTGAAAGCAAACCAGAAGGCCGAGAAGGGTGACCTTGGAACCGGTGCGACGGGTGCTGGGAGGGCTTCAACGGCCATGGCGAATTCTCGGATTGATGAAGCCACTGAGCAGATCAAGCAGCAGGTTGATTACGATGACAACAATGGCAATCAACATGATGCCGCCCTGCAAAGCGGGGTAGTCGCGCCTGAAAATGGCGTGGATGAGCCAGCTGCCAACGCCTGGCCACGAGAAAATTGTCTCGGTCAGAACAGCACCGGCGAGCAGCGTTCCCACTTGCAAGCCAATCGATGTAACCACCGGAATAAGCGCATTGCGCAAGGCATGAAGGCCCACCACGCGCCAGGCCGAAAGGCCTTTGGCCCGTGCCGTGCGGACATAATCTTCCTCGAGAACTTCGAGCATGGATGATCTTGTCATGCGGGCAATGACGGCAAGCGGCACAGTGCCTAGAACAATGGTTGGCAATATGAGATGATGAACAGCGTCCCAGAAGGCGCCTTTCTGGCCAGACAGCAGCGAGTCAATCAACATGAACCCCGTAACCGACGGAAAATAATATTTGATGAGATCAATGCGGCCCGACACCGGCGTCAAATGCAATGTGTTGGACATTACCAGAATAAGGATCAGGCCCCACCAGAAGATTGGCATCGAATAGCCTGTGAGGGCAATTCCCATCAGAGTTTGATCATAGATGCTGCCACGTTTTACGGCGGCAAAGATGCCAGCCGGAATCCCCACGATCACCGCAAAGAGCATGGCAAGGAGGGACAGCTCAACGGTTGCCGGAAAGAGCGTAAAAAATTCCTGGGCCACGGGTGTATTTGAAATAATCGACGTGCCGAAGTCACCGTGAAGCAGCGCCCAGACATAATCGAGGAACTGTTTCCAGATCGGTTGATCAAGCCCCATCACATGGCGAAGTTCGGCCAGACGCTCGGGCGTAATTCCGCGTTCGCCACGGCGCACCTCAATGGGATCGCCCGGCACCAGACGGATCATCACAAAAGTGACGAACATCAGCGCGAAAAATGTGGGCAGAGTAAGTGCTGCACGTCGCAGAAGAAATTTTAGCATCCAACCACCGTTTTAAAATTGGGGGCAACCTTTATGAAGGTTGCCCCGCTATCGGCTTGTCGGATTATTCCGTGATGTCCACGTTCTGGAACTCGTGGGCACCCAGCGGGCTGATCTTGTAGCCCGTGACTTTCTTGCTCACGGGTTCAAACACCGTGGAATGCGCGATTGTCAGTTGTGGGATTTCCTTACGGGCAATGGCCTGCATCTTCTTGTAGATTTCGGTGCGGGCGGCAGGGTCGGTCAGGGTGCGAGCCTTTTTGAGATCGGCATCAAAATCAGCGTCACACCACTTGGACAAGTTCTGGCCGCCGTCACGGGCACCATCGCAGCCCAGAAGGAAGAAGAAATTGTCTGGATCACCATTGTCACCCGTCCAACCGAGGAGACCCATCTGGTGCTCACCAGCCTGCAGGCGCTTCCTGTACTCACCCCATTCGTAAGTAACGAGCTTGGCTGTGATGCCAACCTTGGCCAAATCGGCCTGCATCATTTCAGCCATGCGCTTGCCGTTTGGATTGTAAGGGCGTTGCACTGGCATATACCAGAGGTCAGTTTCAAGAGCGCCGACACCAGCTTCCTTCAGCAGTGCCTTGGCCTTTTCAGGGTCATAGGTATAGTCAGGTGTCGTGTCATCGTAAGACCAAATGGTCGGCGGAATGAGGTTCTTGGCCTTGATGCCGGAGCCCTGATAGACTTCCTTCAAAATTGAATCGCGATCGATCGCCAGAGTAAGGGCTTCGCGCACTTTGACATTGTCGAACGGCGGCTTCTTGGTGTTGAAGGCGAGATAGCCAATATTGAGGCCGGCCTGCTTCATCAAGTCGATCTTGTCATCCTTTGCCATGGCCGCGAGATCGGCCGGGTTCGGATAGCCCATAACCTGGCATTCGCCAGCTTGCATCTTGGCGTAGCGGGCCGTGGCATCTGGGGTAATGGCATAGATCAGATCATCGATCTTGGGTTTGCCGCCCCAATAATCAGGATTGGCCTTGAAGCGGATCACGGCATCCTTCTGGTAATTCACGAACATGAACGGACCTGTGCCCACTGGCATTTGGTCGAACTGTTCAGGTGTTCCCTTCTTCATCAAGAAGTCTGCATATTCGGCAGACTGGATGGTGGCAAAATCCATGGCGAGGTTAGCCAGGATTGGCGCATTGGGTTCTTTGAGCTTGAGGACAACCGTCAGGTCATCAGCACCCTTGGCCACTGAGTCAACCAGATCAGGCATGCCCATGTCGCTCCAATAGTCAAAGGCACCGCCTGAAACCTTGGCATAGGGATGATTTTTGTCGGATTGGCGCCCGAAAGACCAGATCACATCTTCGGCCGTCAGGTCACGCGTCGGGGTGAAACCATTGACACCGGAATGGAACTTCACACCCTTGCGGAGATGGAAGGTTACGGTCTTGCCGTCTTCGGAGACTTCATATTTTTCTGCAAGGCCTGGCTCAACATTTGTCGTGCCGGGCGTGAATTGCACCAGTTTGTTGAAAACCGGACGGGCGGCATCAAGGCTGGTGCCGGTTGTGTTCATTGCGGGGGTAAAGTTTTCCGGCGAACCTTCAGCGCAATAAACCAACGATTTGGCTTGAGCTGCGCCAGCCACCAGCATGGTGCTCATCAACAGAGCGGCGGCGAATATGCTTCTTTTTTTCATTTACTACTCCCTGGAATTTGTGCCGCAACCGCAGCATGAAAGAGAGCTAAGCACTTCATGACCGTTTGGTCAAAATACAAAAGCGCCTTAGTATCTAGACAGCATTTTTGCGGATAAATGCCAAAGCCAGATCATGCTCGAGGGTGATGACTGCGGTTGAAGCACGTCTTGCGCCCGCTTCGTCGCGACGCTCAAAACAATCCATCAAGGTCGCATGAACTTTATGAAGCCTGCTTTCCACATCGAGATTTTCTGCGACGAATGGCTCGTAAGCACAGCAATGGCCCAGTTCCATCACGCCCAGCAATGATTTTAAAAAGGGATTCTTGCCAGCATTGGCGATTGTTACGTGAAACTCAAAATCGGCCATTGCGAAATTCAAAGGTGAACTCAGGGATTTCTCCATCTGGTGCACCCAATAACTCATCAGGCGCAGATCATCGGCAGTCCTTGCGGCCGCAACTTCAGCGGCTGCCTGTGGTTCCATGGCCAATCTCACGCCGGTCAGCTGGCGCAAGAGGTTTTCGTCGGGGCCTGCCTGATAGAGCCAAGCCAGAACCATGGGATCAAAATAATTCCAGCGGCTGCGCGGCGCAACCTTGGTACCCACTTTTGGCCGTGCTTCCACCAGACCTTTTGATTCAAGCGTCTTCAGGGCTTCGCGCAAAACTGTGCGCGACACTTCAAACTGCACCATCATTTCAGCATCATTGGGCAGTGAACCGCCAACGGGATACTTCCCCGAAATAATACCCGCGCCAATTTCGCTGATCACGTAAGAATGGAAATTTCGTGCCGCCGGACGCCCCGCAAGGGAGCGTATCAAGCTCCCTGGCTCGCTCATGAGACAGTTTTCCGCTGCGGGCCAGAGCGTCGAGCCGTCCGGAACACCAGGCGTTGCAGCACAATGAACACAAACAGCAAGAGGCCGATGACGATCTTGGTCCACCAGCTGTTGAGGGTTCCATCAAAGACGATATAGGTCTGAACCAGACCTTGCAGCATGACCCCGATGAAAGTGCCCAGCATGAACCCATAGCCGCCCGTGAGCATGGTTCCACCAATCACCACTGCCGCGATGGCATCAAGCTCCACGCCGACGGCTGCTAGTGAATAGCCGGCCGAGGTATAAAGCGAAAAGACAATCCCGGCCAATCCAGCAAGGAAGCTCGAGATGGCGTAAATCGTGATTGTGGTGCGCGCCACCGGAACGCCCATCAGCATGGCGGAATTCACGTTGCCGCCGAGCGCATAAACATAACTACCGAATTTGGTGCGGTGGAGCACCAGAGCGCCGATCGCAAAAGTGAGCAGCATCAACAGGCCAATTGTGCTCATGCGACCACCACCCGGCATTTGAATATAGAGCGCGGAGATCGCCTTATAAAAGGGATGCGAAATTGGAATGGAATCTTGGCTCAGGATCGAGGCACCGCCGCGCGCCAGAAACATTCCCGCAAGTGTGACGATAAAGGCTGGCACCTGCAGATATTGGATGAAAGCGCCCATGGCCGCACCGAACAATGTGGCGACGCCAAGTGCCACGGCAAAGGCCAACAGCGGATGAAAGCCCAGGCCGTTGATGAGAACGGCAACCAGAACGCCAGTGAAGCCGATGACTGCGCCGATCGAGAGGTCAATGCCGCCGGAAATAATCACAAAGGTGACGCCTACAGCCGCAATGCCGAGAAAGGCATTGTCGGTGAGGAAATTGCCCAGCACCCGCGTTGACCACATGCCGGGGAATTGGGACACGCACAGCGCATAGGCGAGTACGAAAATGACGAGCGTGGCGATCAGCGGTCGGTAGCGCAGGTTCATGGCTTGTCCAAGCTCGTGGCTGTGGCCGCTTTGCGTGTCGAACTGAAAATATCCTTCACCTGCCCGGACTGAAGAATGAGAATGGCCAGAATAACGCCGGCCTTGACGACAAGATTGAATTGCGGCGGCAGGCCCGAAACCAGAATGCCAGTGTTCATGGCCTGAATGATGATTGCTCCCACAACCGACATCACCACCGAAAAGCGCCCGCCTAACAGTGACGTTCCCCCGATGACGACAGCCAATATCGCATCGAGTTCAAGCCAGAGTCCGGCATTGTTGGCATCTGCACCCTTGATATCAGCGGTGACAATCAATCCCGCGATCCCGGCACACAGGCCGCTGAAGCCGTAAATCGCGATCAGCAAAGCCTGGCTTTTGAGACCAGCGTAATTTGCTGCCGAGCGATTTGTGCCGATGGCCTCAATAAACAGGCCAATAGCGGTTCTTCGCAAAGCAAAATGCGTGGCCACGACAAGGCACAAGGCAATGATGACGGCCATGGGGACGCCGAAGAATGCACCCGTCCCGACAAAGCTCAATGCAGGATCATTGAAGGTCACGATATGCCCTTCGGTAATGAGTTGGGCCAACCCCCGCCCAGCCACCATCAAGACCAAGGTTGCCACGAAGGGCTGTATATCCAGAACCGCAACCAGCAGCCCATTCCACAAGCCGCATAAAAGGCCCAAGGCCAAAGAGGTGAGAAGAATGACAGGTAGAGGAAAACCGCCTGTTGCTAATGTCGCAGCTGCTGCTCCCGCCACCGCCATGACGGCGCCCACTGAAAGATCAACACCTTTGGTGGCAATGACCGTCGTCATGCCGACGGCAAGGATGGCCACAGGTGCGCCGCGGTTCAGAACGTCGATCAGGCTGCCGAAGAAGCGGCCATTCTGCCAGCTGATATTGAAAAAGCCGGGAAACAGAATCCAATTGAGCAGCAAGATCAGCAACAGCGCAATAATCTGCGGGCTGAGCAGCGGGCGAAGTTTCAAAACTCTGCGATTCATGCGGCGCCCTTTTGGGCCGCAATGGCTTTCACGATGACTGCGGGCGCGATATTGGGCCCATGGAGTTCAGTGACCATCTCTCGGTCACGCATCACCATGATGCGCGAACTATAGGCGACGATCTCATCAAGCTCCGAGGAAATTACCACGAGCGCCAGTCCATCTTCGCGCAGGCGATTGATCACCCGCACAATCTCGGCATGGGCACCGACATCAATGCCGCGTGTGGGTTCATCAAGAATGAGAAAGCGCGGGTCGGTGGCCAGCCAGCGCGCCAATATGACTTTCTGCTGGTTGCCACCCGATAGTAGCTTCACGGGAATATCCATGGAGGCCGCCCTGATGTCGAGCGATTCAATAAACTTGCCTGCAATCTCCATTTGCTCGTCGCGATTAAGTGCCCGGTACCAACCCAGCTTGCCCTGCAACGCGATGATGATATTTTCCATAACCGAAAGGTCACCCAGAATTCCATCGGCCCGGCGGTCTTCGGGACAAAATCCAAAGCCAATGGCAATGGCATCGGCGGTGTTGCGGATGCTGGTCTTGTCACCTTCAACTTTCAACTCACCGCTATCGGCTATATCAACGCCAAACATCAATCGCGCAATCTCGGTGCGGCCTGAACCCAGCAATCCAGCAATGCCGACAACTTCACCCTTGCTGACACCCATGGTGAATGGCTTGACTCTCGAGGCCAGACCGAAATTGGTAAACTCCACCAATCTTTCGCCCGGTGGTCGTTCGGGACCATCAAAACTTTCAGCCTGCATGGCAAGGTCCTTGCCCAGCATCATGCGGACCAAATTGGTGCGCGACATTGCCGTAATGGATTCGGTGCCAACATGATGACCATTTCTCAGTACAGTCACACGATCTGACAATTCAAAAACCTGATCCAGAAAATGGGTAATGAAGACGATGGCCAAGCCCTTGGCTTTCAGGCTGCGGACCACCTCGAAAAGTTTTTCAACCTCGTTGCGATCGAGACTTGCTGTCGGCTCATCAAGGATCAGAACCTTCGCACTCATTTCAACAGCTCGGGCAATGGCGATGATCTGCTGGACTGCAATGGAATGACGACTGAGTTCGGAGCGCACATCAATATCATCAAAACCATATTTCCTGAGAATAGCGCGGGCATTTTCATCAAGCTGGCTTTGCCGAAGAATGCCAAAGCTTGTTGGCTGACGGCCAATGAACAGGTTTTGCGCGACGGTGAGATTGGGGAGAAGATTGACCTCCTGATAGACGGCACCAATTCCAAGCTCCTGGGCATGAAGGGGGCTGTGCAACTGGATGGGCGCACCCTCCAGAACCACGTCGCCGGAATCCTGCTGGTAAACGCCCGTCAAAATCTTGATGAGCGTGGACTTGCCTGCACCATTCTCGCCGAGCAATGCATGGACTTCACCAGCAAAGAGCGTGAAATCGACATTCACCAATGCAGCGTGGCCAGCAAAGAACTTGCTGATATTTTTGGCCTGCAAGACAATTTTGGATTGAGGCATTTGCCCTCCCCGAAACAGACAGTTAGTTTATGCAGCGCATCACGAATACACCAAGCAGAAAACGCCCGGTCGTTAATAGCCTAGTCCCTTGCGGCGGTTGTATTCGCCAGAAGGGTCATCGGCTGCGGTATAGAGTTTTGACTCGGTCACAATCATTTTGGGCGGTTCTGTGCCGTCCTTCAGGAAGGCAGCGAGCGCTTCAAAGGCGGGGCCAGCCATATTGGGGGTGAGCTCCACAGTCGCGTTGGCCTCACCCTCGCCCATCGCCTTGAAAATATCAGGGACTGCGTCAATGGAAACGACGAGAATGTCTGAGCCTGGCTTCAAGCCTGCATCCTTGATGGCCTGAATACCACCCACCGCCATATCGTCATTATGGGCATACATGGCGCAGATATTCTTGCCACCGTTTTCAGCCTTGAGGAACCCTTCCATCACCTCCTTGCCCTTGGCGCGGGTGAACTCGCCAGTTTGACTGCGGATGATCTTAAAATTGGCATGGCCGGAAATGGCTTCTTCAAAGCCTTTCTTGCGATTGATGGCAGGAGTTGAACCTACGGTGCCCTGTAGCTCTACAATATTACAGGTCTTGTCGCCGACGGTCTTCACCAGAAAGTCTCCGGCTACACGACCTTCCTTGACCTGATCAGACGAGACATTGGTCAGATACAGGTCGTTCGGCGCGTCAACGCCACGATCAAGAAGGATGACCGGGATTTTTGCATCCTTGGCTTCTTTCAACACATCATCCCAGCCCGTGGCCACAACGGGTGCCAAAAGTATGGCTTTCACGTCCTGGGCGATGAAACCGCGAATGGCCTTGATCTGGTTTTCCTGTTTTTGCTGGGCATCAGCGAATTTCAAATCGATGCCGCGCTTTCGCGCTTCGGCTTTGGTCACGGAGGTTTCAGCGGCGCGCCAACCTGACTCAGAACCAATCTGCGAGAAGCCAACAACCAGCGCATCGGCTTTTGCCGGGCCGACCATCGCTGCAGCGATGCTGGCCACGGTCACCAGTTTGCGGATCCACCTCATAGCAATCCTCCCCATTCGAGCTCTTGAATCCCGGCCCGCCCCAAGGACCTAACAAAAAAGACTACCAATCGCAAACCGGTGCTATCGTCAGCTTCATGTCAGACCCAATTCCCAGAGCACAGCGATTGGATGTCCACAACTCTGACCTTCCCATACTTTGCAGGTCTTGCGAGGCCCGTCACAAGGGGATTTGTGGCGCCTTGACGCCCAGCCAACTTTTGACTCTGAGCAAGGGTACAACAAAGCGTCAGATTCCCGCTGATCAGGAGATTTCAGCCGAAGGCGGTGCGCCCATCGCCTTTTCAAACATCATTTCCGGCGTGGTCAAGCTATCCAAAATGATGTCTGATGGTCGCCAGCAGATTGTCGCTTTGCAATTTGCGCCCGACCTTGTGGGGAGGCCTTTTGACATTCAAAACAAAACTACGGTGGAGGCCGCGACGGACGTGCGGCTGTGCTCGTTTCCGGTCAAAGTGCTAGAAGAACTCATTGCAAACTCGCCCGATCTTGAGCACCGCTTGCATCAGCAGAACCTGCGGGAACTTGATGAAGCGCGCGACTTGCTGTTGTCGCTGGGGCGGAAATCAGCTTCGGAACGGGTCGCGAGTTTTCTGAGTTTCATTGCCCGTCATATTGATCCTGAGACCGCTGCCGAACACGCTACATTGGATTTCCATATCCCGCTCAAACGCTCCGACATTGCAGATTTTCTAGGATTGACCTTGGAAACCGTGAGCCGGCAGATGACAATGCTCCGGCAAGCTGGCGTGATTTCCATTATTGAAAGGCGCAGCATTCAGATCACTAATTTTTTAAAGCTCGAACGAATGGCGGGCGCTTCGACACCCATGACGGAAGATGACGACACGCCCAGACCATAAGCGGGCATGCTCAAACTTTAAGCACGCCTGTCTTGCGGAGCGCGGACATTTTTGCCAGGTATCTGTCTAAACCATTCATGTCATTTGATTTTCTGCTCGCATGTGTCAAACATCCAGCTTGGCATGAGCTTTGCTGTTCTATGATCAAACAACTCATTCGAAGCTTGTCGATATGAGAATGGGAGATGTCGCGTCAGTGGTTCCAGCTTGCTTGTTCAATCCGTCGTCAGCGATAGCGGGTTTTTTGGTCGCACTTGCCTTTTTCCAAAAGTCAGCGTCAGAATAGGCACGGTGAACGAATGAGCGAGAATATTTTCAATGAGATGGGTGAGAACCGTGAAAGTCCACGGCGGCCCTATAGCAATGTTGCACAATGGTTGAAAACCATTGCCCGCAAGGATGTTGACCGGGCCAAGCGCGAGGCTGAAAATATTTTCCGGCGTCAGGGCATCACATTTGCCGTCTATGGCGACGGCGCGTCCTCGGAACGGCTGATCCCTTTCGATATCATCCCACGGGTGTTTTCGGCTGCCGAATGGCGCAGGCTTTCAGCCGGCATTGAGCAGCGGGTGCGGGCGTTGAATGCATTCCTGCATGATATTTATCACCGTCAGGAAATCGTTCGTGCCGGACGCGTTCCAGCCGAGATCATCATGCAGAATGCGGCCTTTGTGCCTGAGATGGTGGGGGTCAATCCGGCGCGCGGGCTTTACGCTCATATCATCGGCATTGATCTTGTTCGCATTGCCGAGAATGATTTTTATGTTCTGGAAGACAATTGCCGCACACCTTCAGGCGTGTCTTACATGCTCGAGGGCCGCGAAGCGATGATGCGGCTTTTCCCAGATCTCTTTGCCCAGCAACGCGTGGCGCCTGTTGACAGCTATCCTGCCATGCTGCGTAAAACTCTGGAAAGTGTGGCGCCTCCGGCTTGCAAGGGCGATCCCACTATCGTCGTGCTAACGCCCGGCATTTATAACTCCGCCTTTTTTGAACACGCGTTTCTGGCCGATGAAATGGGTGTTGAATTGTGCGAGGGCGGCGACCTCTTCGTGTCGGATGGCTATCTCTACATGCGCACCACGCAAGAGCCGCAGCGGGTGGATGTGGTCTATCGTCGGATCGATGATGCCTATCTTGACCCCTTGGCGTTCCGGCCGGACTCAACCATTGGCGTTCCGGGGCTGATGGATCTTTACCGCGCGGGGCGTGTCACTATCGTCAATGCGCCGGGCACTGGCATTGCCGATGATAAATCGATTTACACCTATATTCCCGAGGTCATTAAATTCTATACGGGCGAAAAACCCTTGCTCAAAAACGTGCCGACTTGGCGCTGCGGCGAGGCCGATTCACTGAAATATGTGCTCGAACATTTGAGCGAACTCGTGGTGAAGGAGGTCCATGGCTCAGGCGGTTATGGCATGCTGGTTGGGCCGACCTCGTCGAAGAAGGAAATTGAAGATTACCGCGCCATTTTGAAAGCGCGGCCGTCCAATTATATTGCCCAGCCCACTTTGGCGCTCTCAGCGGTGCCAACCTACACGGCCTCGGGCGTTGCGCCCCGCCATGTCGATCTCAGACCTTTTGTTCTCTCTGGTGACAAGATCCGCATCACGCCGGGCGGCCTCACGCGCGTAGCCCTGAAGAAAGGTTCCTTGGTTGTGAATTCCAGCCAGGGCGGCGGCACCAAAGATACTTGGGTTCTGGAGGACTGATGCTCGGCCGCACTGCCTCTTCACTCTTCTGGATGTCACGCTACATGGAGCGCGCCGAAAACATGGCCCGACTTCTGGAAGTCGGCCACCGCATTTCGCTGATGCCAGGCGCCATTGAGGGCCATCGTGACGAATGGCGCTCTACCCTGCTCAGTGCGTCTTGTGCTGAAACTTACGATGCCAAGCATGATGATATTGTGGCCGCGAAGGTTGTGGATTTCCTGGTCTTTGATGAAAGCAATCCCTCCAGCATCAAGGCCACCATTCGCACCGCGCGCAACAATTGCCGTGCCGTGCGCACCGCCATCACGCGCGATGTGTGGGAAAGCATCAATGCCACTTGGAATGAATTGCTCACGGTCAGGCCTGATGATTTAAAAGCCGATCGCCTGACTGTGTTTCTTGAATGGGTGAAGCAACGTTCCATGTCGTTTCGTGGTGCTGTGCTGGGCACCATGCTGCGCAACGAGAACTATTATTTCAGTCAGCTCGGCAACTTCATTGAACGCGCTGACAACACTGCACGCATTCTTGATGTGAAATATTTCATCCTGTTGCCCAAACCCACCGACGTAGGCTCAGATGTCGACATGCAGCAATGGGCCCAGATCTTGCGCAGCGTTTCGGCGCACCGGGCCTATCGCTGGTTCTATCGTGACAGTCATTATCGGCCATGGCTTGTGGCCGAGTTCCTGATTTTGCGCGAAGAAATGCCACGCTCGCTGGTTTTCAGCTATCAATGGATCAATACCGCACTTGAAGGCTTGGGCCAGCTTCACGGCAAACATTATGAGTGCCATGACATCGCGGCGCAAACGCTGGCGAGATTGCGCGCGGGCAAGATGGAGGCCATCTTTCAGGACGGCTTGCATGAATATGTCAGTGATTTCCTCGGGGCCAATACAGCGCTGTCGGCGTCGATTGCCCAGACCTATCATTTTCCGTGACCGCCATGCGCATCAAGATCACCCACGAAACCCGATATAAATTTGAAAAGAGCCCGAACCATTTGGTGCAGCGGTTGCATTTGAAGCCCGCTGAATTTGCCAGCCAAAAAACCCTGAGCTGGAAAATCACAGCGCCCGGCATCGAAGGAGCGCTTGAATATGTCGATGGGTTTGGCAACTGGGTGCATTTGCTGACCGCAGACATTAAAGAACCACATGCAACCATTGTTGCCGAGGGCGAGATAGAAACGCAGGATACGGCGGGAGTGGTTCGCGGTTTTGTGTCGCTGGTGCCCGACAATGTTTTCCTGCGACAGACGCCCGCAACCCTGCCTGATGCCGCCATGTTGAAAGCCGTTTCGGCGTTCCGCGGGAAGAAGGATGTGGTTGAGACCGGACATGCGTTGATGGCTTTGGTTCACGACAAGGTTGCCTATGAGGTGGACACATCTGATTCACAGACCACAGCTGCGCAGAGCTTTGCTGCAGGTCGTGGCGTGTGTCAGGACCATGCCCAAGTGATGCTTGGCATGGCCAGGTCTTTGCAAATTCCGGCGCGCTACGTGACCGGTTATCTGGTGACCGGCGTTGGGGCCTCTGCTGCGGCGGCTCATGCCTGGGCTGAATTGTTGATGCCAGACTTGGGCTGGGTCGGATTTGACGCGGCAAACGACCAATGCCCGACCGACCATTATGTTAGACTTGCCTCTGGTCTTGATGCGGCGGCCGTGGCCCCGATCAAGGGCTCGCGCCGTGGCGGCATAGGTTCTGAACATCTGACTGTTGCAGTTCGCGCCGAGATTGAGCAACAGTAGCGAAATCAATTGGATTCGGGTCGATATGACATATTGCGTGGGAATTTTGCTCGACAGGGGCTTGGTTATGGCGGCGGACACCCGCACCAATGCTGGCGTCGACAATGTGGGCAAGTTCAAAAAGCTCTACACATGGGAGTTTCCGGGTGAACGTATTTTCGTTCTGTTGACAGCAGGCAATCTCGCCGTGACCCAGTCTGTGACAAGTATGTTGTCGGAACAGATCCAGCATCCGCCGGAAAAGGGCGAGACCTTGAAAACCGCCAAGACGATGTTTCAGGCCGCCAATGTGGTGGGGGCCGCCATCCGCTCGGTCAAGGAAATGGATGAAGGTCATTTGACCGCCAATGGCGAAGCCTTTGCCGCCAGCTTCATCTTTGCTGGCCAAATCGGTTCCGAAAAGCCACGCCTGTTCAATATCTATTCGGCCGGAAACTTCATCGAAGCCACGCCCGACACGCCGTTCTTCCAGATCGGCGAGCACAAATACGGCAAGCCCATTCTTGACCGGGTGGCGCGGAGCGACATGGAACTTGGCGAGGCTGCCAAGATGGTGCTGGTGTCCTTCGATTCCACGCTGAGGTCGAACCTGAGCGTAGGCTTGCCAATTGATCTTATGACCTATGAAACTGACACGCTGAAGATCGAGCACACCAAGCGCATTGGGCCTGATGACCCTTATTTCAAAATGCTTTCGACTGAATGGTCCAAAGCTTTGCGCACGGCCTTTTCCAACATTGAGGCGCTGGATATCTGAGCACACGCATTTGGTGCAATGCACAGAATCACGTCACGCTCCGCGAGTCGTGATCAAAATATAATCACATCCTTCCGTTGCGTATATTTTATGCATACACTTTCTCATGCTATTTCAAATCGTTAATGAGAATTAACGATTTGGCACGCCTGTTGCAAAGCTCTCGCAGTGCAAAAAATGCATCACAGGGATTAACAGGGAGAGTAAGATGAATAGACGTGGATTTTTAAAGTCAGGCGTTGCGATTGGCGCTTTGGCCGGGGTGGCACTTGCTCCGCAACATGCATTCGCTGCTGACGACACCATCAAGGTCGGCATTCTCCATTCACTTTCGGGCACCATGGCGATCAGCGAAACCACGCTGAAGGATGCCATGCTGATGCTCATTGAAATGCAAAATGCCAAGGGCGGCTTGCTCGGCAAGAAGCTCGAAGCCGTGGTGGTTGACCCTGCTTCAAACTGGCCATTGTTTGCTGAAAAGGCCCGTGGCCTGCTGTCGAGCGACAAGTGCGCTGCCGTGTTCGGCTGCTGGACTTCAGTGTCGCGCAAATCCGTTCTTCCTGTCTTTGAAGAGCTGAACGGCCTGCTGTTCTATCCCGTCCAATATGAAGGCGAAGAAAGCTCGAAGAACGTGTTCTACACGGGCGCTGCGCCAAACCAACAGGCCATTCCTGCCGTTGACTATCTGATGAACCAAGGTGTTAAGCGCTGGGTTCTCGCCGGCACCGACTATGTTTACCCACGCACCACCAACAAGATTCTTGAAGCCTATCTCAAGCTCAAGGGTGTGGCTGCTGACGACATCATGATCAACTATACGCCATTTGGTCACTCGGATTGGCAGTCGATCGTGTCAGACGTCAAGAAGTTCGGCTCTGCGGGCAAGAAGACCGCCGTGGTTTCGACCATCAATGGAGATGCCAACGTTCCGTTCTACAAGGAACTGGGCAACCAAGGTGTGAAGGCCACCGACATTCCAGTCGTTGCCTTCTCGGTTGGTGAAGAAGAGCTCGCTGGCCTTGATACCAAGCCGCTCGTCGGCCATTTGGCCGCATGGAACTATTTCATGTCGATCGATACGCCAGAAAACGCTGCTTTCATCAAGAGCTGGAAGACCTTCATCAAGAATGACAAGCGCGTCACCAACGATCCGATGGAAGCCCACTACATCGGCTTCAACATGTGGGTTGCAGCTGTGACCAAGGCTGGCACAACTGATTCAGATGCGGTCCAAGATGCCATCATCGGCGTGTCGGTTCCGAACCTGACGGGTGGCTATGCTGCCATGCTGCCAAACCACCACATCACCAAGCCCGTGTTCATCGGCGAAATTCAGGCCAATGGCCAGTTTGACGTGGTCTGGCAAACAGCAGGTCTCGTTGCTGGCGATGAATGGTCCGATTATCTGCCAGGTTCCAAAGACCTGATCTCGGATTGGCGCAAGCCTCTGCATTGCGGAAACTTCAACGTCGTCACCGCCAAGTGCGGCGGCGCATAAGCTCCAAACTCGAAGCCCGACCAGGTTCCTCCCCTGGTCGGGTTTTTCATGCGAGGAATGAGTTTCATTGGGGTTTCATGGGCACCTTCAAAAACATACTCAGCGCAATTTTCTTTTTGGTCTCTGTCTCCGTCGCATCCGCACAGGATGTCGGCGGGTTGGTGGACAGTTTGGCCACTGGCAGTTTTAGTGATCGCGGCAATGCCGTGGCCAGCTTGGTTGCATCCGGAAGCCCGGTTGTTGTGCCCATTCTACAGGCCCTTTCCGACGGCAATCTTTATGTTCGCAAAGCCGACTCCAAAGTTTTCATCGCCACAGAATCGGGCGAGGTCTTCAAGCTAGTCGACCCTGCAACGGGCGCTGACGCTGGCACGGCCCAAAAAGCTGAAATCGACAAGATCAAGGTCAACAACTCGCTGCGCGAGACGATTTCAAATGCCATGAGCGGACTCACCCTCTTCAGCAAGGATGGTAAAACCCGCAAAGATGCGGCTCTCGCTGTGTTGAAGTCTGGAGATGCCACGGCCCTTCCTGCTTTGGAAAAGGCCATTGCAGCTGAAAGCGATCCTTCAATTCTTGCCATCATGAAGACGGCTGCGGCTGCGGCCACTTTGAAGAGCGACAAGCCCGACGATGCCAAATTGGCCGCGATTGATGTTTTGTCAAAATATACGGACCGTGACACTGCCTCTCTGTTGACTGCCTATGCCGCTACAGTTGAGGGCGCACTGAAAGACCAAGCGCTGGCTGCGTCTGCCAAGATCGAGGCCTCGCTCAACAGCTGGGCTGTCGTACAGAATGTCTGGTATGGGCTGTCATTGGCCTCGGTTCTGTTGCTGGCGGCCATTGGCCTTGCCATCACCTTTGGCGTGATGGGTATCATCAACATGGCGCATGGCGAGATGGTCATGCTGGGCGCCTATACGACCTATGTCACACAGCTGCTATTCAAAGCCTATCTGCCGGGTCTCGCAGATTATGCGTTGATCGCCGCCATCCCCATGGCCTTTCTGGTTTCAGGCGCCATGGGCATTGTTATTGAACGCAGTGTGATCCGCTTTCTCTATGGAAGGCCGCTGGAAACTCTTTTGGCGACCTGGGGTGTCTCCCTCATCCTGCAGCAGGCGGTACGCAGCATTTTCGGGCCTACAAATAAGGACGTGACCACGCCATCCTGGATGAGTGGCTCGATTGATCTCTCGGGCGGGCTTTCGCTGACGCTTAACCGCATCGCCATCTTGCTTTTTGCGGCAGCTGTCTTTGCAGGATTGATGATCTTGATGCGCAAATCACCCATTGGCCTGCAAATGCGCGCTGTGACCCAGAACCGTCCGATGGCCAATGCCATGGGCATTCGCTCCTCGCGCATCGACGCACTGACCTTCGGCCTCGGTTCTGGCATTGCGGGGCTTGCGGGCGTTGCGCTGTCGCAGATCGACAATGTGAGCCCAAATCTCGGCCAAGGTTATATCATCGACTCCTTCCTCGTTGTGGTGTTTGGCGGCGTCGGTAATTTGTGGGGCACGCTGGCCGGGGCCGTCACGCTTGGCATTGCCAACAAGTTTCTTGAGCCTTTTGCGGGTGCTGTGCTGGGCAAGATCATCATTCTGGTCGCGGTCATCCTGTTCATCCAGAAACGGCCGCGTGGGCTATTCGCCCTGAAGGGGCGCTGGGTGGAAGCATGATCAGCCAACACATCATGGCGCGTTTCGGCAAGGCGGGAACGGTCTTTCTGTTCGCCTTGCTGATCGTGGGACTGGCCGTGCCAAGCCTCAATCTCTTCACCAGTCCGGATTCTGCGCTTCATGTGCCTGACTATATTCTGGCCTTGCTGGGCAAATATCTTTGCTACGCGCTCCTTGCCTTGTCAGTTGACTTGGTTTGGGGGTTCTGCGGGATTTTGAGTCTGGGCCATGGCGCTTTCTTTGCTCTGGGTGGCTATGCCATGGGCATGTATATGATGCGCCAGATCGGTGCGCGCGGCGTTTATGGCAATGCTGATCTTCCGGACTTCATGGTGTTTCTGAATTGGAAGACCCTGCCCTGGTATTGGCACGGCTTTGAATTTTTCCCCTTCGCGCTCTTGATGATTGTTCTGGCGCCGGGAATTTTGGCTTTCGTGTTTGGCTGGCTGGCCTTCCGTTCACGCGTGACGGGTGTTTATCTTTCGATCATCACGCAAGCCATGACCTTCGCATTGCTGCTCGCATTCTTCCGCAATGACATGGGCTTTGGCGGCAACAACGGCCTCACCGATTTCAAAGATATCTTGGGCTATTCGGTGCAATCACCCAATACGCGCGCTGTGTTGTTCATGCTGTCAGCCCTGGCCTTGGGATTGTGCTTCATCATTGCGCGGCTCATCACGCACTCTAAGTTTGGCAAGATCATCATCAGCATCCGCGATGCTGAATCGCGCACACGCTTTCTGGGCTACCGTGTTGAGAACTACAAGCTTGTGGTGTTTGTCACCTCGGCCATCATGGCTGGCATTGCTGGTGCGCTTTATGTGCCGCAGGTGGGTATCATCAATCCCTCGGAATTCTCGCCAGCAAACTCCATTGAAGTCGTCATCTGGACGGCCCTTGGCGGGCGCGGCACTTTGTGGGGCGCAGCCCTTGGCGCCATCGTTGTCAACGGGGCCAAAAGCTGGTTCACCGGCGTCTTGCCCGATGCCTGGCTCTTTATGCTGGGCGCTCTATTCATTTTCGTCACTCTCTTCATGCCCAAGGGCATTGCCGGATTGTTTGCCGGGTGGACGACGCCTGCGAAAGAAAAGAAGAATGCTGACGTTTTGGCGGAGGCCGCAGAATGACCGCCGAGACTCTCCTTTATCTTGAAAGCGTTTCGGTTTCCTTTGACGGGTTCAAGGCACTGAATAATCTTAATCTCGCCGTTGGCTCGGGCGAAATGCGTGCGGTCATTGGTCCCAATGGCGCTGGCAAGACCACGATGATGGATGTGATCACCGGGAAAACACGGCCAGATGAAGGCCGCGTGGCGTTCCGCAATTATGCCCTGACCAGCATGGATGAGGCCGCGATTGCCAATATTGGCATCGGGCGCAAATTCCAGAAGCCGTCGGTATTTGAAAATCATACGGTGTGGGACAATCTTGAACTTGCGATGAAAGCCAACCGTTCGGCGGTGGCTTCGTTGCTGTGGAAACTCAGCGAAGAGCAACGCGAGAGGATCGCTTCCACCCTGAAACGGATCAATCTCGAAGAAGCAGCTATGCGACGGGCGGGTGGCCTCTCGCATGGGCAAAAGCAATGGTTGGAAATCGGCATGTTGCTGATGCAACAGCCCGAGCTTTTACTGGTTGATGAACCTGTGGCTGGCATGACCGATGCCGAAACTGAAAAGACCGCCATGCTGCTCCGCGACATTGCCCAACATGCCGCCGTTGTGGTGGTGGAGCACGATATGGATTTCATTCGCGCCCTTGGGGTTCGCGTCACCGTTCTTCACGAGGGCTCGGTTTTGGCCGAGGGCAGCCTCGATACAGTGCAAAACAACCAGCGCGTCATTGACGTCTATTTGGGCAGGTGAATGATGCTGAGTGTAAAATCGGCTGATGTTTATTATGGCGCGAGCCGCGCGCTTTCCGAAGTCTCAGTCGGTGCTGAAGCCGGCAAGGTGACGTGCGTGTTGGGCCGCAACGGTGTTGGCAAGACCAGTCTTATCCGCGCCATTGCAGGGTTACAACCCATCACTGCAGGTAGCATCGAGTTTGATGGCCAGACCATTTCGAAGATGAGCACGGCTGACCGCGCTCGACTTGGCATCGCACTGGTGCCGCAGGGGCGCGAGATTTTTTCGACATTGACGGTCGAAGAAAACCTGAAGACGGGTTATGCCTGTCTGCCCCGGGCCACGCGGCATCTTCCTGACGAGATATTTGACTTGTTTCCGGTTCTCAAAAACATGTTGCGTCGGCGTGGCGGCGATTTGTCCGGCGGTCAACAGCAGCAGTTGGCGATTGCACGGGCCCTGGTGACAAGGCCACGGCTCTTGCTGCTTGATGAGCCGACTGAAGGCATTCAGCCTTCGATCATCAAGGACATTGAGCGGGTCATTGCGCTGCTTCGTGATCGCGGGGGCATGGCCATTGTGCTGGTCGAGCAATATTTTGATTTCGCCAAAAGACTGGCCGACAGCTTCATCATTCTCAATCGCGGCAAGACAGCGCTGGCCGGCGATTCAGAAGCCTTGCAAAGCGAAGATGTGAAAAGCCACCTGACCGTCTAATCAGCGGCCAAATCTTTCATCAAAGGCATAGCCCGTGGCGCGCACGGTGCGGATCGGGTCCATTTCCTTGCCGCGCGAGAGTGATTTGCGCAGGCGTCCGATATGCACATCGACAGTTCGTTCATCCACAAAGGCATCGCGGCCCCAGACCGTATCAAGCAACTGGGCTCTCGTATAAACGCGACCAGGGTTTTGCATCAGTTGTTCCAGCAAACGGAATTCCGTGGGCGACAAATCAATATCACGCGCGCCACGATTGGTGCGACGGGTTTTGCGATCAAGCGTCAATTCACCAGCGATCAATTGATCGGCCACGGCTTCGGGATTGACGCGGCGCAGAATGGTTTTGATGCGGGCCAGAAGTTCCGGCACTGAGAAGGGCTTCACCAGATAATCATCTGCACCTGTGGCAAGGCCGCGCACACGCTCGGCTTCTTCGCTGCGGGCCGTCAGCATGATGATTGGAATGTCGCGCGATTCCGGACGGGCGCGCACCAGGCGGCACACTTCGATCCCGGAAATTCCGGGCAACATCCAGTCCAGCAGAATGAGGTTTGGCCGTTCGTCACCGATCAAGAAGTTAACGTCTTCGCCCTGCGACGTGCAGCGCACACGATAGCCTTCCGATTCCAGATTATATTTCAGAAGAAGCTGGATCGGTTCTTCGTCTTCGACGACCAGAATGGATGCACCCATCCGTCAGACCTCATTCGCATTCATCATAGCTGTGACATCCTTTTTCGGACGGCCTTCGCTAATGGTCTTGCCGTGAACAAGATAATGGATGTTTTCGGCAATGTTGGTGGTGTGATCGCCGATGCGTTCCAAATTCTTGGCACCAAACAGCAGATGCGTGCACAGGCTGATATTGCGCGGATCTTCCATCATATAGGTGAGAAGCTCGCGGAAGATTGAATTGTAAAGCGCGTCGAGGTCTTCATCCGAACGCCACACGGCCATCGCCATGTCATCATCGGAACGGCTGTAGGCATCAAGCACATTCTTCAACTGGCCCTGAGCCATCTTGCCCATGCGGGCAAGGCCGGTCGAGAGGCGGCGCGGCAAAGCCTCGGAAATGGCGTGGGTGCGCTTGGCTGTGTTCTTGGCCAGATCGCCAATGCGCTCAATGTCGGACGAGATGCGAATGGCCACCATGATCTCACGCAGGTCCAAGGCCATGGGCTGGCGCTTGGCAATGGTGAGAATGGCCTTTTCTTCGATTTCACGCTCGATTTCATCAAGCTTGTCGTCGCGGGCAATCACCAGATCGGCCAGTGCGATGTCGCGCTTGGAGAGTGCGGTAATAGCGTTATCGAGCTGTTCCTCGGCCAAGCCTCCCATGGAGGCCAGCAGCATCTTCAGCGTCGAAATATCGAGGTCATAGGCTTTTACAATATGGTCAGGCATTTCAATCTCCTCGATTTCAATCAGCCGAAACGGCCGGTGATATAATCTTGCGTCCGCTTGTCCTGCGGGCTGGTAAACATTTCATCGGTGTCGCCGCATTCAACCAACGTGCCCAGATGGAAGAAGGCCGTGAGTTGCGAGACGCGGGCGGCCTGCTGCATTGAATGGGTGACAATTACGATGCAATAATTCTGGCGCAACTCGTCAATCAATTCTTCCACCTTGGCGGTGGCGATGGGGTCCAACGCCGAGCAGGGTTCATCCATCAGAATGACCTCAGGGTTTACCGCAATGGCGCGCGCAATGCACAGACGTTGTTGCTGGCCGCCCGAGAGACCCGTGCCCGGAGCATGAATCCGGTCTTTCACTTCTTCAAACAGGCCGGCCTTCTTCAGGCTGCTGACAACAATTTCCTCTAATTCGGTCTTGCCCTTGGCAAGGCCATGGATGCGCGGGCCATAGGCCACATTTTCGAAAATCGACTTTGGAAATGGATTTGGTTTTTGAAAGACCATGCCGACATGCGAGCGCAACTGCACCACGTCAATGGCCGGATCATAAACACTCTTGGCGTCGAGCAGAACATCGCCGGTGAGGCGGCAGCCCGGTATAGTGTCATTCATGCGGTTGATGGAGCGCAGGAAGGTGGACTTGCCGCAGCCTGATGGTCCGATGAAAGCCGACACGGCCCGATCAGGAATTTCAACTGACAGACTTTTGATGGCGTGCTTTTCACCATAATAGATGTCGACATTTCTAGCCGAAATGCGGGTGGGGCGCTCAGTCATAATCCGCGGCTGCGCCGGTGTCATTACGGGTTGGATATGCATGTCCATGTCTCTCAACGTCCTTTAACTTACCAACGGCGTTCAAACTTGCGGCGCAAATAGATGGCACCGGCATTCATCACGAAAGAAAAAAGAAGCAATACGATGGTGGCAGCGCCCGTCCGCGCGGCAAAGCCACGTTCAGCCGATGTGGCCCACATGAAGATCTGGATCGGCAAGGCGGTTGCCGGTTCCAAAATTGATTTCGGCGGATCAACGATGAAGGCCACCATGCCGATCATCAAGAGTGGTGCCGTTTCACCCAAGGCGCGCACCAGGCCGATGATCGTGCCCGTGAGGATGCCGGGTATGGCGAGTGGCAGAATATGATGGAAAATGGTTTGCATCTTTGATGCGCCAACACCCAGAGCTGCCTGGCTGATGGAGGGCGGAATGGAACCCAGCGCCGCGCGCGTGGCAATGATGATAGTCGGCAGGGTCATCAGCGAGAGAACAAGTCCACCCACCAAAGAGGCTGAGCGCGGCAGGCCAAAGCCGTTGATGAAGACGGCAAGACCCAGCAGACCAAATACGATTGAAGGGACAGCGGCCAGATTGTTGACGTTGACTTCAATCAAGTCCGTCCAACGGTTCTTGGGCGCAAATTCCTCAAGATAGACTGCAGCGGCGACACCCAGCGGCACAGATACTAGGATCACAGTTGCCATCATGTAGAGTGAACCCAGAATGGCGACCCACAGGCCTGCCGTTTCGGGCTGGCTGGAAGCGCCAGCTGTAAACAGCCTGGTGTTGAAATCCTTGCTGATCTTGCCGGCCCTGGAGAAATCATCGATCCAAGCCAATTGCTTGTCATTCACTTGGCGATCAGCCTCGGGAACCGAGCGGTCGATATCGCCCTTGATCAGCGCATCAACATTGTCCGAGGCAGTGAGGGAGACGTCCTTGGTCTGGCCGATGATCGAGGGATCGGCCACCACAAGATCGCGCAGTTCAGTGTCAGCGGCGTGCGACAGGAGATCCATGGCCCGCTTGCGCGAGGGCTTATCGCCCGCATCAAGCTTAAGCGCGTCAGCAATGCTTTTCTTGACCAACACCTGATAGTCAAACGCGATCAATGTGTCGTGGTCCTTCTTGCCATCAGGATCAATCAGCGCCGCATCAAAGGTGACCGGAAGGATGATGTGGGTTTGCTGAAAGGCCGAATAGCCTTTGGAGATGATCGATGTGAACAGCACCAGAATTGCCAGAAAGCAAAAGGCAATGGCGGCCACACCATAGGCGCGGAAACGCCATTCCGCGGCGCGACGCTTCTTGACCAGTGCGGTTGAAGCACTCAACTTTTCGGCGGTTCTGGCGGTGCTCATTCGTATTGCTCGCGATATTTGCGCACGATGGACAAGGCAATCACGTTGAGGCCCAGTGTGAAGATGAACAGGGTGAGACCCAAAGCAAAAGCCACCAAGGTTTGCGGTGAATTGAATTCAAGATCGCCCGTCAATTGGCTGACGATCTTGACGGTGATGGTGGTCACCGGCTGGAACGGATTGATGGTGAGGTTGGCGGCAATGCCGGCGGCCAGAACCACGATCATGGTTTCACCAACCGCGCGCGACACGGCGAGCAGCACGGCACCGACGATGCCAGGCAGAGCCGCAGGAAGTACCACTTTCTTGATGGTTTCAGACTGGGTGGCGCCTAGGCCATAAGATCCTTCACGCAGTGAGTTTGGAATCGCACTTAAGATGTCGTCCGAGAGCGACGACACAAACGGGATGATCATCACGCCCATCACAAAGCCCGCAGACAGAACCGAATTTGGCGAAATGGTGAGGCCCACGTTAGCACCCGCATTTTGCAGGAAAGGACCAAAGGTTGTGAGGGCAAAGAAGCCATAAACAATGGTCGGGATGCCGGCCAAGACTTCAAGGGCTGGCTTGGCAAAGCTGCGCACACGACTTGAGGCATATTCCGCCATATAGATCGCCGCCGTGAGGCCAACAGGCACAGCTACGGCCAAGGCCACAATAGTGATGAAGAAAGTGCCCCAGAGTAGCGGCAGCAAACCAAACTGGCCCGATGAACCTGTGCTGCCCGCAGCCGAGAAACGCGGATCCCAGACTGTGCCGAACAGGAAGCTGAAAATGGGAACGGATTTAAAAAAGGCGATGCTCTCAAACAGAACCGAAGCCACGATGCCGATTGTGGTCAACACGGCCACGCTGGAGGCGGCCATCAGAACATAGCGCAAGACGGTTTCAACGGTGTTGCGCGCCCGGAAGGCGACATTGTCTTTCATCCAGGCATAGGCAAATCCCAGGACGGCAAGGGCAAGGCAGAATAATGTAACGGCAATGGAGCTGGCCCGCAGCAAGCTTGCCTTTTGCAGCGCCGCATCAATAACGAACCCTTGTGGGGCGGACGCCAGAGCAATTTTCTGTTCGGCCATCAGGGCGGTTGCAGCATCACCACCGGAACGAAGCGTATCAATTTGTGCGGCAGAAAGATCGCCGATCTTGGAAGCCAGACTGTTGATGGCGCTCACAGAAAGGGACTGATCGCCTACAGCAAGTGCCTTCACTTCAGCCGGCAAGTCCGCATCAATTTTCATCCGAATGAGTTGGGATGATGCAACCATCCAGAGCACGAGCAGAATGATAGGCAGAAGGCCCGTAGCGATGGCGAAATAAAAACCGTGATAGGACGGGAGAGAATGCAGCTTGTTGTCTTTGCTGCCCAGTGTTCCGGCGCGGACGCGGCCCACAAAATAGGCGGCAACACTCAAAACCAAAATTAAAATTAAAAGGTTGCCCGAACTCATCTCATCCCCTTGGTATCAATGCCCCGAAGGCCGATTGCGGGGCCGTGGCAAACACAGACCACAAACCCCGCAATCTTCAGAGCAATTACTTGCTCATCATAACGGTGCCAGCTTTCACAGCATCCTGAACTGACTTCAGTTCAGCGGCTGGTGAAGCAACAAGGCCTGCTTCAACGAGCGGGCCTTCAGCACCGGCAATCTTGTCCGATACGAAGTAGCTGGCATATTCAGTGATGCCGGGAACAACGCCAATGTGAGCCTTCTTGACGTAGAAGAAGAGCGGGCGCGAAACCGGATAGGTGCCGTTCGCAACCGTTTCGGCTGAAGGAACGATGCCAGAGACCGTGGCAACCTTCAGCTTGTCGCTGTTGTTTTCATAGAATGACAGGCCAAACACGCCAACTGCGGTCTTGTTAGTGCCGAGGCGGGCCAGCGTTTCAGTGTAGTCGCCATCGATATCAACCGAAGCGCCATCTTTACGCATCTTTACGCAAGCCTTGGCCGTGTCATCCTTCGACATGCCAGCAGCCATCAGAGCTGCATCGGCCTTAACGGCGGCGCAACCTGCGGCAAGAACCTTCTGCTCGAACACTTCACGCGTGCCGTGCTTTTCGCCTGGAACGAAAGCCATGATTGGCATGTCTGGCAGCTTGTCATTGACTTGCTTCCAGGTCTTGTTGGGGTTGTCGATCATCTTGCCATCCTTGCCCGGAACCTGGGCGGCGAGAGCGAGATAGAGATCAGCCGGAACAAGAGCGATATCGCCCACCGACTTATCAACGGCGAACACGATGCCATCATAGCCGAACTTGACTTCAATGATGTCCTTCACGCCATTGGTGGCGCAGGTGGCAATTTCTTCTGGCTTGATGGGACGCGAAGAGTTGGCAATGTCGATAGTTTCTTCACCAACGCCCTGGCAGAACTGCTTGATGCCAGCGCCTGAACCGCCGGATTCAACAACCGGTGCCTTGAACTTTGGGTTGGCCTTGGCAAAATCTTCAGCCACGATCTGGGCATAAGGCAAAACTGTGGACGAACCAGCGACATGGATCTGGTCACGGGCGGCAAAAGCCGGGGAAGCAATGAGGGCCAACAGACTTGCTGTGGCGAGAATACGGTTCATGGGGTCACTCTCCTGTTGCGATGACGGGTTTCGTCTAGGGCCCTTCGACAACGCTTTTGCAACGGTTGCACAACAGGAATATGACAATCTAATTATTTGTTTTATATGACTATTTTATAACAGGCAGATGAATTGCAAATTGGCTGCCATGGCCCAGTCTGGATTCAATCTGCAACTTGCCGCGGTGTCGGTTGACAATATGTTTGGCGATGGCCAGCCCCAAACCGGTGCCGCCACGCGTGCGGCTGTCCTGCACGCTGACACGATAAAAGCGCTCGGTGAGGCGCGGCACATGCTGGGCGGCAATGCCTGGACCATAGTCTCGCACAGCGAGAACCGCGCTGCCATTTTCGGTGCGGCCCGAAAGCTCCACGCGCTTTCCAGCGCCGCCATATTTTATGGCGTTCTCAACCAGATTGTGGACTACTTGGGTTAACTGGTTTGAATCGCCCATTACTGGCAACGTGGATGGCACATCCAGTTTGATCTCGACTTCAAACTCTTTGGCCAGTGGTGCCAGAAGCTTTGCAACCGTTCCGGCGATGGCAGCCAAATCAGCCGTACTGCTCGGAGCCACATGCTCGGTCAGTTCAATACGGCTTAATGAGAGAAGGTCATCAATCAGGGCCGCCATGCGTTCGGCCTGAACTTTCATAATAGGCAAAAATTCGTCGCGGGCCTTGGCGTCGTTCTTGGCGGCACCCATCATGGTCTCGACAAAACCAGCGATCGAAGACAGTGGCGTTCTCAACTCGTGGCTGACATTGGCCACAAAATCGGCGCGCATGCGCTCAACCTGTTCCTCATGAGTTGTATCGCGCAACATCAGCAGCGAAATGCGCTTGGTATTTTCATGCCTGCCAAGCGGTGAAACAAATACGTTCAAGGTCCGTGAAACGGGGGCCTTGGTCTGGTGTTGGACTTGCGAAGCCCGGCCTGCAAAATTTGCACTTTGCACGGCTTCCAGAATAACAGGTGCACGAAATGCGAAGGTCAAATGCTGGTCTTGGGTTTTTGTTTCAAAGAAACTATCGGCCGCAGCATTGGCGCTGACAATCGTTCCCAACTCGTCGATGACGAGGCAGGGATCAGGGATGGCGGCGGTCAGGGCTTCAACTTGCGGGTTCGTAAAATTCTGGTCCATGCTACCGCCATATCAGATTTTCTGTGACAGTTCGAACTCAAGATCAGCGTGGGGTCACGCTTTCCAATTGAGCAGCGCGCGTGAGACTTGCGCCACCTGCTCTTCCAGAGGCAACGCGATGTCGATGCCAACAAAATTTTCTCCGGCACCGGGCATTTCAAGCGTGGCCAATTGGCTGTCAAGCAGGGTTGCCGGCATGAAATGATCTGTGCGGGCGGCAATGCGTTCTGCCAGCAATTGCCTCGACCCGTGAAGATGAATGAACATCACGGGGCGTGCTGCCTTGGCTGTGATAAGATCGCGATAGGCGCGCTTTAATGAGGAACAGGACGCGATGACGCCATCAGTACCCTGCAATTGCTCGCCCACCTTGGTGAGCCAGGGCCAGCGGTCATCGTCAGTCAAAGGCTGGCCTGAACTCATCTTGGCGATGTTTGCGGGCGGATGAAGCTTGTCGCCCTCGACAAACCGGACCTGCAGCGCCTTGGCCAAGGCCTCGCCCAGCGTAGTCTTGCCGCAGCTGGTCACGCCCATCACGACTGCAGCGCCCTTGAACATTTCAAATCACCGCCGTGATGCCGCCATCGACATAGAGGATGTGGCCATTGACGAAGGACGAGGCATCAGAAGCCAGGAATATCGCAGCGCCAACCAGTTCCTCAACATTGCCCCAGCGGCCAGCAGGCGTTCGCTTGTCCAGCCAGGTTGAAAATTCTGGATCGTCCACCAAAGCCTGATTGAGCGGCGTCTTGAAATAGCCAGGCCCGATGGCGTTCACTTGGATATTGTGCCTGGCCCAATCTGCACACATTCCCTTGGTCAACATTTTGATCGCTCCCTTGGTAGCTGTATAAGGCGCGATGGATGGCCTTCCCAATTCGCTTTGCACCGAGGCCACATTGATGATTTTGCCGCCTTTCCGCGCAATCATATGTCGGGCCACGGCCTTGCCGACGATGAAGGCGCTCTCGACATTGATGCGCATCAGCTCACGCCACTTTTCCAGGGGGTAATCTTGAAGCGTGGTTCGAAACTGCATTCCGGCATTGTTAAACAGAATGGCGATGGGGCCAATTTCTTGTTCGATGCGGGCAACAGTCTCGGTGGTCGCGGTCTCATCGGTCACATCAAAAGCGGCCATGTGAACATTGAAGCCTTCGCCCGCCAGTTGGGCTTGGGCGGATTTGAGCTTGGACTCATCACGGCCATTTAAAATGACCGTAGCACCTGCCATGCCCAGCCCTCTGGCAATCGCCAAGCCAATGCCCTGGCTTGAACCTGTCACCAGCGCCACACGACCTTTCAGATTGAAAAGCTCCATCACCCCTCCCCTTTATTCATCTGGCTATCAGGTCTTGTCAGGTCCCGCAAAAGGTTTGGCGAACTTCTTCCTGCTCATTGGGGGGCGTGGTCAAGTCTGAGCCGCGCAAAGCCTGATCGAAGGGATGCTTTAGGACGGCGACAAGCCTTTCGAGAGGGGCCAGATCACCAACCTCTGCGGCCTTCAAGGCTTCTGCAACACGGTGGTTGCGGGCAATGAGCAAGGGATTGGAGCGGGCCATCAACATGGTGGCCTCCGCTGCGGTTTGGGGCTGGTCGGCAAGGCGAGCCTTCCAAGTCTTGTGCCACGGCGAATTTTCATTCGTGGCATCAGGATTGAGAGCCAGAAAGAAATTGGTAAAATCAGACTGCGTGTCCGCCATGTGCTGCAACGTGGCGGCAACAAAATCAGCATCACTTTCGTGGCGCTCAAAAATGCCGAGTTTAGCCAAAAAGCGCTGCTCAAACTCGCGTTCAAACTGCGGCAGGAATTTTTCGAGTTCTGTTTCTGCCATGGCAATCGCCTTGGCGCGATCCTCATCGAGCAATGGCAACATGGCCTCGGCCAAGCGCGTCAAATTCCACAACGCCATCACCGGCTGCTTATCCCACGCATAGCGCCCGCCATGGTCAATCGATGAGAACACCTTTTGTGGATGAAACACATCCATGAAGGCGCAGGGTCCAAAATCAATGGTCTCTCCGGCCAACTGCATATTGTCGGTGTTCATCACGCCGTGGATAAAACCGACCGACATCCATTGCGCGATGAGACTGGCCTGTCTGCTGATCACCTGCTCAAGCAACCAGAGGTATTTGTGAACACCTTCGGGAGCTTTGCCAAAATTGCGCGCCATTTCATAGTCGGCGAGAGACTTCAAAGCTTCAATGTCTTTCCGCACCGCCAGATATTGGAAGGTGCCCACACGGACATGGCTTTTGGCCAACCGAAACAACACAGCGCCCTGTTCGGCGCGCTCACGGTAGACAGGCTCGCCGGTCGCCACCACGGCGAGGCTGCGTGTTGTGGGAATGCCCAGTCCAGCAAAGGCTTCGCTCACAATATATTCGCGGAGCATGGCCGAGAGCGTCGCCTTGCCATCGCCATTGCGGCTGAAGGGTGTTGCACCTGAGCCTTTCAGGTGAACGTCAAAGCTTTCGCCGCCGCTGCCGATCTCGGCCAGCAAGGCCGCGCGGCCATCACCCAACTGGGCATTGAAGCCACCAAATTGATGCCCGGCATAGGCCATGGCGAGGCCTTGTTTGCCGCCGAAATTCAACAACGTCTCCTGCCAATTGGCGGGCAGGTTCAGTGCTTTGGCCAAGGCCAGATTGGCAATAACGGTGCGCGGAGCCGCCACGGGTTCAAGCGCGAGGCTGCGATGCAATATGGGCGGGAGGCTGGCATAGGAGTGGGTAAAGGACAGGGACATGGACTGTATATAGGCGAGCTGCCTAAAAATTGCGAGTTGGGTCCATGGAACCTCGACGCCTGGGGCGCGTTATCGACCAGTAAGAGTATTCAACTCGGGAGAGCACTCATGCGGACACTATTTGGAATGATTCTTGGCTGCCTACTGACTGTCGCTGTGGTTTATGTCCATGACTCGATGGTGACATCAACAGTCGCCAGTGGCACGACCGCAACACCGTCGCGGGCCATCGTAAATTGGGATGTCGCCGCGCTCAAATGGGGTCAAGTTGAAGATGGCGTGCACACGGCTTGGCTGAAGTTGAAATCAAGCTACAACGGCTGAACTTAAAAGGGCCGCCTTGCGCGCATGGCCTGCGTGAGCGTGCCTTCATCGAGATAATCAAGCTCGCCGCCCACTGGCACGCCATGGGCAAGGCGCGAGGTTGTCAAACCTAACGATTTCAACTTGTCGGTGATGTAATGGGCCGTGGTCTGGCCTTCGACCGTGGCGTTGGTGGCCAACACCACTTCCTTCACGCCGGTTTCAGCACAGCGGGAGACGAGCTTGCCGATTTCTAAGTCTTCTGGCCTGACGCCACCCAAGGCCGAGAGTGTTCCCCCCAGCACATGGTAAAGCCCGGTCCAAGCGCCCGCGCGTTCCAAGGCCCAGAGATCGCCCACCTCTTCCACCACGCACAGCATGGTGCGATCGCGGCGCGGGTCGGCGCAAATGGTGCACGGATCAAGCGTGTCGACATTGCCGCAGACCGAACAGGTTCGGGCCTTGGCATGGGCGTCTTCCATGGCGGTGGCCAACGGGGCCAGAAGCTTTTCGCGGTTCTTCACCAGATGCAGAACAGCACGCCTCGCCGAGCGTGGGCCAAGCCCCGGCAATTTGGCCAGAAGCTGGATCAGGCGTTCAATCTCGGGCCCGGCCTGTCGCTTCATCTCAGAAGGGCAGATTAAAGCCGGGCGGAAGAGGCAAGCCTCCGGTCAAGGCTTTCATCTCGACTGCAGCGGCACCTTCGGCCTTGGACTTCGCGTCATTGAGGGCTGCCACCAGCAGGTCTTCTAGAATTTCCCGCTCGGCGGGCTTCATCAGCGAGGGATCAATTTCGACGGCAGACACTTGCGACTTGCCAGAAATTTTTACCTTCACGAGGCCGCCACCAGATTGCCCCTCAAACTGAAGGCTTTCCAATTTCTTTTGCATGTCGGCCATGCGAGCCTGCAACTGGCCCGCTTGTTTCATCATGTCAGCGAGATTCTTCATCACTCTCTTCCACAGGTTTTGGCGCTGCATCTTCAGCGCGCACGTTTAGAATTTCAGCACCCGGAAAAGCCTTGAGCACGGCTTGAACCTCAGAGTTTTCAGTGGCCCAGCGGAAGGCCGACTCTTTGGCGTCCTTGCGTTGGCGGGCCACAGGTGCGGTGCCCCCATCACGCGCGACCACCACCATAAAGCGGCGCCCCGTCCAACTTTCGAGCTTGCGCGACAATTCATTGGCAAGGCCCGGACTGGCACCCTGCTCCAAGGCAATTTCAATCTTGTTGTCGCTGACACTGATCGGGCGAACCCAGCTTTCGAGATCAGACTTGAAGCGGATGTCACGGCGGTCAGCGGCTAGAGCAATGATGTCGGCAAAGCTGTTGAACTGGACAGTCGTTCCCGGTGGGGGAGCTCGTGATGTGACTTGCGGGGCAACAGCAAGAGCGCTGCGGGCTTCGGCTTGCGGGGCCTGATGGGGAACGGGCGGTGACATAGGCAGGCTGCGCGGCGGAGATTTGGGAGCTGAGCCTGCCTGTTCTGCAAGCTTCAGCAGGTCTTCACCTGAGGGCAAATTTGCGGCATACGCCAATCTGATAATGACCATTTCAGCCGCCTTCATCGGCTGTCCGGCCAGAGCCGTCTCGCTTATGCCTTTCAACAGCATCTGCCACATGCGCGTTAAATGCGGCAGGGCGAGGCGCTTGGCAAAATCAGCACCGCGGGTTTTTTCTTCCTGGGTGCGCGACTGGTCCACCATGGCCGAGTCCGGCACAATCTTGAGGCGTGTGACCCAATGACTGAAATCAGCGAGATCACTCAACATGGTTTCAGGATCGCCACCGGCTTGATATTGGCGCTCCATGTCAGCGAGCGCGCGCGGCACATCGCCCGCCATTACCGCATCGAAAAGCTCAATCGATTGGCCCCGGTCCATCAGGCCCAGCATCGACATGACATCAGCGGTTTTGACCTTGCCGTCACCATAGGCAATGGCCTGATCCAGCAGCGACAGGCCATCGCGCACCGAGCCTTCGGCGGCGCGGGAAATGAGGCGCAACGCTTCTTCCTCGGCTTCAACGTTCTCAAGTTTGCAGATGTTGCCATAGTGCTGGATGAGCAGCGCCACATCGAGACGACGCAAGTCAAAGCGCTGGCAGCGCGACAGAATAGTAACGGGGACTTTGCGGATTTCGGTCGTCGCAAAAATGAATTTCACATGCGGCGGCGGTTCTTCCAGCGTTTTCAACAGCGCGTTGAAGGCGCTTTTCGAGAGCATGTGAACTTCGTCGATGATGTAGACCTTGTAGCGCGATTGCACCGGGGCATAACGCACTGAGTCGATGATCTCGCGCATGTTGTCAACGCCAGTATTGGACGCGGCGTCCATCTCAATGACGTCGATATGGCGCGATTCGAGAATAGCCTCGCAGGTTGGCGTCAGCTCGCCCAAATCGGTGGTGGGGCCCGGCGGATAATTCAGCGCGCGGGCAATGAGGCGGGCGGTCGTGGTCTTACCGATGCCGCGCACGCCCGTCAGCATGAAGCCTTGGGCGATGCGGCCCGTGGCAAAAGCGTTGGTCAGGGTGCGGACCATGGCGTCCTGGCCGATCAGATCGGCAAAGGTCTTGGGCCGGTATTTGCGCGCCAAAACGCGGTATCCGGCAGCATTGGGGGCCAAGGTATTTTCGCTCATGATTTGAAGATAGAGGTGGGAGGCTGGACGAGCAACCCATAAAGGTCTCGTTAGGGCTGCTACCTTCCGGTCCTGACCCGGTTGGCGAGCGATACGTCCGCAGGCCAACCTCCCGGGGCGCTATATGGTAGGAAATTGCCCAAAAGGCAAGTGTTGGGGAATTGACCCTTTGGCGCTGCTCGCCTATCTGACGCCCAAGAGAACCATGACAACCCGCCCGATCATCACGCTTCCCGACGAGAAAATCCTCCGCCAGGTTTCAGCCCCGCTGAAAGCTGTGGATGCTGGCGCACGCCGGGATTTCGACGATATGCTGGAAACCATGTATGCCGCCCCCGGCATTGGGCTTGCCGCCATTCAGATTGGACTACCGCGGCGCATGCTGGTGGCTGATATTTCGCGCGCCGGCGAAGACAAAAAGCCACTGTTTCTGGCCAATCCGGAAATCATCTGGTCGTCCGATGAAATTGCTGACTATGAGGAAGGTTGCCTCTCCATTCCTGATTTTTATGAAATGGTGGAACGGCCCAAGGAAGTGAAAATCCGCTTTCTCGACCGCATGGGCGAGAACCAAGAACTCCACGCCAAGGGGGTTCTCGCCACCTGCCTGCAGCACGAGATCGACCATCTCAACGGGATTTTGTTCATCGACCATGTTTCGCGGTTGAAGCGCGACCGTATCATCAAGAAGTTCCAGAAGGCCGCCAAGCTGGGGAAACTCTGACATGCGTCTCATTTTCATGGGGACGCCAGATTTTGCCGTGACCACGCTCAAAGCATTGCTGGCCGCCGGGCATGAGGTGAGCTGCGTTTATTCGCAGCCGCCAAGGCCTGCGGGCCGAGGCATGGCGCTGAAGCCCTCGCCCGTTCAGGCCTATGCCGAAGCGCAAGGAATCGAAGTGCACCATCCAACGAGTTTGAAATCGGCAGACGAGCAGGCACAGTTCGCGGCGCTCAAAGCCGATGCGGCTGTGGTGGTGGCCTATGGATTACTTTTGCCAAAAGCTATTCTTGATGCACCGAAGTTTGGCTGCTTCAATGTTCATGCCTCGCTACTTCCACGCTGGCGCGGGGCGGCACCCATTCAACGCGCAATCATGGCGGGGGACGCTGAAACAGGTGTCACCATCATGCGGATGGAAGAAGGCCTCGACACCGGGCCGATGATGAAAGTTGTGCGGGTTACCATCGGGACTGACACAACGGCCGGGTCTTTGCACGACGAGCTTGCGGACGTAGGCGCTACATCGATGGTTGAGGTTTTGAAAGATCCATCTGCAAAAGGAATTTCGCAGCCGGAGGCTGGCGTGACCTACGCCAAGAAGATCGACAAGGCCGAAGCTCATATCGACTTTTCAAAATCGGCCGAACAGGTTCGCAATCATATTCACGGCCTCTCGCCGTTTCCCGGCGCGTGGTGCATGATGAACGGTTCGCGCGTGAAGGTCTTGCAAGCGCAAGTCACGGAGCAAACAGGCGATGACCCTCTGGTTTTTGCCTGCGGCAGTGGTGCCATCAAATTCCTGTCCTTGCAACGCGAAGGCAAGGGCGTGATGGACGGAGCGACGTTCCTGCGTGGCTTTCCACTTCCGCCCGGCACAAGGCCGTCCTGATGCCGCGCTACAGGCTCACCGTTGAATACGACGGCACGGATTTTCTGGGCTGGCAGGCGCAGGCGGTCGGCATTACCGTGCAGGGCGTTCTGGAAGCTGCGTTCGCCCAAATTCACAGCGCGCCCATTGCCGTCCATGGGGCGGGCCGCACAGATACTGGCGTTCACGCTTTGGGACAAGTGGCGCATGTGGATCTGCCGCGGAGTTGGGACCCCTTTGTGCTCTGCAATGCCATTAACGGCAATGTGCGGCCACACCTCGTCAGCGTACTTGATGCAGAAGAAGTGAGCGAAGATTTTCATGCGCGGTTTTCAGCCACCAAGCGGCGCTATCTGTTTCGCATTCTCAATCGCCGCGCTCCGCCTTCGATTGACAAGAACAAGGTGTGGCATGTGCCGACGCCGCTTGATGCTGATGCCATGCATGAAGGTGCCCAACATCTTCTGGGCAGTCATGATTTCACGACATTTCGCGCGGCTGATTGCCAGGCGAAATCACCCATCAAGACACTCGACCGTTTTGATGTGATGCGCTTTGATGATGTCATTGAGATTCAGGCCGAGGCGAGAAGCTTCCTGCATCATCAGGTGCGCTCAATGGTCGGATCGCTCAAACATGTGGGCGAAGGAAAATGGCAGCCCATAAATATGCGGCGCGTACTTCAGGCTAAAGACCGCAGCGCGTGCGGCGTGGTCTCACCACCGCAGGGGCTGTATTTAATTAGCGTACTGTATTGAAATAGCTCTCAATCACCCGCTTATAAATCCGCGTGGTGGCTTTGAGTTCTTCGATGTCAATATTTTCATCGGTCTGGTGGATTGTTGCGTTGGTGGGGCCGAATTCCAGAACAGGGCAATAGTCTTTCACAAACCGCGCATCAGAGGTTCCGCCCGCTGTTGAAAGCTTGGGGCGAATTCCGGTTTCGGCTTGAACAGCGTTTTGAACCAGTTCCACAAAGGCTCCGGGCTCGGTGATGAAGGCTTCTGCACCTTCGGTCGCAGCCACGCTCCACTGGCCGCCCAGTTCGGATTTCACGGTTGCGATGTGTTGATCGACCCAAGCTTTGAGTGAGACAAAATCATGTTCGGTCGAATAGCGGATATTGAATTTGGCTTGCGCCTTAGACGGGATGACATTGGTGGCCGGATTGCCGACATCAAAACTGGTGACGGCCAAGGTGGAGGGATCAAAATGTTTGTTGCCATCATCAAGCTTGGCCGATGAAATCCGGTCAATAAAGCGGGCGAGCTTGGGCACGGGATTGTCGGCCTTCATCGGATAGGCGGCATGGCCCTGACGGCCATCCACCGTGACCGCAAAACTCATGGAGCCGCGGCGGCCGATCTTGATGGTGTCGCCCAACTGGTCAGCGCAAGATGGCTCTCCGACCAGGCAATGATCAGGCAGTTGGCCATTCTGCTTCATCCAGTCGAGAACCTTTATCGTGCCATTGATGGCAGGGCCTTCCTCATCGCCGGTGATGAGGAAAGAGATGCTGCCCGGTGCTTTGGGATTTTCACGGATGTAATCCATCGCAGCGGCGGCAAAGGCTGCAACAGAACCTTTCATGTCGGTGGCGCCACGGCCGTAGATCTTTCCGTCCCGAATTTCAGCAGCAAACGGTGGATGGGACCACAGGGCTTCATCACCTTGCGGAACCACATCGGTGTGACCCGCAAAACAGAGATGCGGGCCACTCGTGCCCCAACGCGCAAACAGATTATCGATGTCGGGCGTGTTGGCCTCCTTGAAAACGAGGCGATGGCACGTGAAGCCCGAGCTGCTCAAAAGCGTGTCGAGATAAGTGAGCGCTCCAGCCTCGAGCGGAGTGACCGAGGGGCAGCGGATCAAATCTTGCAGGATGGCGACGGGATCGGGTGGAAGATTCTTCATCGGCAGAGATTAGAATAAGTTTGTGCGCGCTCAAAGCACCTTCCTTGTCTCGTTATCGGAGACAGTGACGCGGGGAGTCAGATGGGCTGGCGACAATGGATATTGCCAAAATCACCAGCTTGATCACATTCAATCAGTCCAATGTGTCGCGGACCGGGACAGTGTGGCGAATTGTTCGCCGCAGCATTGAGGCCCGCGTAGAATTTTTGCACAAAATGGTTTGTTCGTAGCTACGGAATTTGAAGATAGGTACAAGAAGTGCGGGCAAAGGGTGCGAAGTCGCAAGGTTTTGCGGGGCCGATCTTTGAGTCTGACCCCAAATTTCCAGATGAATAATCTATGTCACTAACCAAGATAAAATCTTCGTTTCTGAAAACCAGCTCGTCGCTGTTTCAGATCATTTCCAGAACTTTCATTGATGCAGGAACGCGAGTCCGAACCCGCAGGGCGATCCATCCAATAGGCGACAGTATGTTGAAAGACATCGGGATCGCGCGCCGCGATATTGACCAGATTGCGAGCGGTAAAGCGGACTGAAATTAAGGTCACCGCCACACGGCTTGCCAAGTCGAGGAGCAATTAAGTCTGCAAACAAACCTGAGTGGGCACTAGACCTCAAACTGCTTGAGCGGAAACGTGAGAACTGCGTTTGTGCCAGGGTTATTGGGTGTATGTTCGATCTCGGCCGCCAGGCTGATTGCCATGGCATTCACGATCTTGGTGCCAAAGCCCGTGCCCAATGCTTTTTTGGCAGCATCAAAACCCACGCCGTCATCCGACACGGTCAGTTGGGCCTTGCCCTGGTCAACCAGCTTGAGATCAACCCTGATTTCGCCTTTCGCACTAGGATAGGCATATTTCACAGCGTTGCTGATCCACTCATTCAACACCACGCCCAAGCTGATACTGAGATCGACTGGCATTTTGATTTCAGCAATATCGGATTTGATGGAAATCCCGAGCTGCTGATTGTTGACCGAAGATTGAACGTCGGCAATCAGGCCCGAGAGATAGTCATCCAGCAGCACAAAACGCGCATCGCCCGATGTATAAAGTTTTCGATGCACAAGAGCCACGGCGTTGATGCGGTCGCGGGTTTCGTCCAAAGCACTTTTGGCCGCCCTGTCGGTCACAGACTTGGCTTGCATTTTGACCAAGGTTGAAACCATGGTCAGGCTGTTCGCCACGCGGTGATTGACCTCAGCCAGAAGTGTTTCGGCGCGGTCTCGTGCTGCGCGGAGCTGATCGTTGGCACTCGCCAGATCATCGGTGCGCTGACGTACGCGCGCTTCGAGGCCTTCATTAAGGGCAGTCACCTCTTGTTGCGCAGCATTGAGGCTTCGCGTGTGGTTCGTCACAAGATTGGCGACAATCCCCACCACAGCCAAAATTGCCAGGGCGCTGAGAACCGAAACAAAGCGCAATTGCGCGGCATTTCTTTGTTGCTCCTCAACGCTATCAAGGACGCGCTTGTCGGCTGCACGGACGATCCCGCTGACATAGACGTTGGCCTCGTCCATCAGGGTTTTGCCTTGATTGGTGAGCACAAGATCAAGAGCCTCAGCTTGTTTGCCCTGTTGTTGCAGAACAATGGTGTTGTCTATTTCAGCGAACTTTTTCGCAACGACCTCGCTCAACCTTGCGCGTGCCGCCAGCAGGTCAGGATATTCCGAAAGTCCAGACTGAAGAAGCTCCAGCTGCTTTCGGGCTTGGGTCTTGGCCACTTCATAGGGAGCAAGATAGATTTCATTTTGCGTATAGAGATATCCGCGCTGGCTTGATTCAGCGGCCTGCAATGCACTGCGCAGACGGACGGCTTCGGTGTTCAAAGCGCGTGCGGCGGACACCTGTTCAAAGACAGCTTGGGTTCGCACATTCAGCCAGAATGTCATGGCGACAACAACAGCAAGCGCAATGAAGCCCACGATGAGCGAGGAAACGGTCAGCCGAAGCCCAAGAAACTGCGCCATTAGAAGCCCGAGACCCAAAGATGTGGCATTCAATACTTTAGGCTTAAGAGAGATTGAATTGCCAGCGATTTCATTCGGATAGGAGAGCAAATAGTCCTATGACCGCAACGCAATATAAAACCGCTATCTTGGCGTCCTCTAGTTTGCGCTTGCATGAAGACAGATCGAGGTGTGGAAGTGGGCCGCGCATCGGGCAGCCTCTGACATCAGGGGCAGGCGATACGGGGATTTGAGGGGAAATTAGATGCCAGCAAGACATGGAAATTTCCGTTTTGGTCGCTCTCTCCGAGGCAACTGCATCATGCTCCTCGCTTTGGCGCTGCTCGCTCCAACGGCCCTGGCTGAACAAGACGGCCCTCCAGGGATAACCCAGCCGACCAAGTTTCCAGTATTCAATCCGGATGCACCTCCCTGCAGCCCGCCGCCCGACCTTACAAAGTCCCTCACCTATGTGCAGGAGAACGAGCGCGAATTTCTGCAAGGTGTCCATATCGGCTTGAGCATGGCGGCGAAGGATCGCCACTTGGAGTATCGCAGAGTCGTCGTGGAAAATGATGTGGCGAACGCCGTCAAACAGATTGAAACGTTTCGCTCCGACAAAGGTGGCGCCTTGGTTGCCACCTCGTCGGATCCACGTACCGTGAGTTCCAGTCTTCAGAAGGTCATATGGTCTGGGGCCTATGTCGGAACGATCGTGCCACCTCCTGCAACTTTGCTGCTCAATGCTCCACAATACGCAACCGGCAAGGCACTCACAGACGCAGCTGTCGCCTATATAAAAGCGAAGCTCGGCGGCAAAGCGACTGTCGTCTTACTCACCCAAGATTCGATGCAATATCTCTCACCCCGCTTTGATGCCATGCGTCACGGTCTTGATGAGCTGCCCGGTGTCACTGTCGTTGCTGATATTGCGCCCAATCCAGTCACCAAAGAGGGTGGTTACGCCACCATGAACGCAGTGCTTCTTGCCAACCCCGATGTTGACGTTGTTCTGGGGGGCGACGCTGTGGTGCTCGGTGCGCTCAAAGCCTTGCGCGATGCCAAAAAGGATCGCCCAGATCAATTCCTCGGCGGCATTGACGGAGAACCCGAAGCCGTGGCCGAAATCAAAAAGGGCGACAGTCCCTACAAGGTCAGCATAGCACTTTCATCGCCCGTCTTCGGCTATGCCATGGGACAATATGGTGCCGATTGGATAGAAGGCAAAAGCACCCCGCAAGCCATGGATATTTTACCGACGGCCCTCTCAAAAGATAACATCCAGCAATATGAAGCTGATCTCAAAAATCCAGGTGCAGTCTTTGCAGACCCCGCGCGCCGGGCGGGATATCTCAAAATGTATGGCAATACGTGCTACGACACGCGCGACCAATATGTAAATTTTCCCTGGTCTTCTGAGGCTAAGTAGATGGATCGCTTCGTGCAACGCAGAACTGCCAAGACGTTTCTCCACCAATGTCGGGCCGACAAATTGGAAAAATCGAACTCTATCTCGTCATCATCTTCACAATCGAATAGCCTTACAACCGATTGAAACGCGATTCATAGAGGGTGTGAATTTGGAATTTTTTGACAAGCTATTGTCTATTATATTTTCTCCGTTTGGAAACCTGGCAAAAATTGATGGTGCGGCCAATATATATTCCCTTGTCGGCTGCTTAGTGTTTTGCGTTTTCATATTGCGCGTGGCCAAGACGGCACTTCTAGCCAAAAAAATACCAGCGGCTATCGAGGAGATTTTGCCGCAACATATGTGGAATCAAAAAACACTCTGGCTGGACGTAAAACTCTATGCCGTGAACATGATACTGATCACCGCATTGGCCGTGTTGTTTGGGATTTCAGGGGATTGGCTGAGGCTCTAAGTTTATGTTGGCATAAGCGCCATTTTTGGCCACGCCAATGGATTTGAAATAGGAGTGTGGCCGTTTCGCATCATAGTTACGCTTGGTAGCTTTATCGCTTTTGAATTTGGCTTTTGGCTATCGCACTATCTTCTTCACCGCGTAGGTTTTTTCTGGCGCGCGCATGAATTGCATCACTCAGCAACCGCCATGACACCCTTAACCGGAGCAAGGCAACATCCCATCGAAGTCATTTTGATCACAGTGTGTCTGGCATGTTCGGCGGCGTTCACCCAAGCCATTTTGGAACGACTGTTTGGGCAGGGAAATGTCGAATATCAGTTTTTAGGAACCAATATTGTGTTGTTTCTCTATGTGCAGACGATCGATAAGAGGTGCCCTGCTTTATACCAAATGTGTTTTGAACTTGGGTCTAGGCTAGATAAATCAGAAATAAGCTGCGGGAAAACCAGAAGGGTTCAGACAGGAGAGCGCAAGTCAAGCCGCGAAGCTTAATGCGCCCTCAACTATATTATTTCCTCATCGTAAAATTTTATTTGGGTTTCTGAAGCTAAAATTTGAAGAGACATCACCGTTGTCTATCCCGGGCGTGCCATCACGGATGCCATATGGCTCTAACCCTTGACGCGATCCAAAATAGCGCCGGGCGTGGTCATCCAAATTTGGCCTTGGTCGCGTGCTCCAGCAATATGCTGCAAGGCGCGGCGCAGATGTCGCAATCTATAGGGCTGGCCGATAATATAGGGATGGAGGGCAATCCCCATCACCAGCGGCTGGTTGCGGGCTTGTTCGAGCATCTCGTCAAAATTGTCGATGATCATCTGTGCGAAATCTTTGGCATCCATGTTCCGACCCATGATCATGGGAATGTCGTTGAGTTCTTGCGGATAGGGAATGGACCATAAGGTCTTGCCGCTGCGGCTACGCATTGCGACAGGTTGATCATCGTGGCACCAGTTCAGGGTATAGTCATAGCCGGACTCGGTTAGCAGATCCGGTGTCAGCAGACTTTCAGAAATCCAGGGCGACAGCCAACCCCTTGGGCTTGTCTTGCTCTGTTTCATTATCTTGGCGTGACACCTTTTCAGCAAAGCCAATTCATCGGCTTCGCTCATCCCTCCCTGACGTTCAGAATTGCTGTGTCCGTGACCGACGATTTCATCGCCACGCTGAACGCAAGCCGCGATCAGTTCCGGGCAATGGTCATAGAGCGCAGTGTTAACAAGTGCCGCCGTCGGCAGGCCCAATTGCCCGAAGAGTTCAAGACAGCGCCATGCACCAACGCGATTGCCATATTCGCGCCAGGAGTAATTTAGAACATCAGGCTGAAGCGAAGCGGGTGCCAACGTTGCACCGAGCCCTTCGCCAAAAGCAAAGTGTTCAAGATTAAAGCCAATGTAGACGGCCAGACCAGACCCATTCGGCCAGCGATAATTTGGTCGCCGCACAATCGGCACGTAGTCAAATCTGTCATGATGCGGCAAAGGGCCAGAGTAATTCGAACTCATCCAGTGCTGGCCGTCGTGAGCAGTCGTTCGGCGCTGTCGTTCCAGACATCCAACCTTGTGATCAGCCCGTGGCTGACAACATAACGGTCAACATAGCGATTGCCCTTAAACAGCGTGCCGTCTGGCCACGCGCCATAAAGCGTGCCAAGACTGTAGACCACCGTTTCCTCTGGCGTGCCGCCAACCACAGTTTCGGTGCGCTCGATGCGCTTCTTGACCCAGAGATAACGCTTTGCGTTGAACCCCGCGGTGTCGGCTGGGTCGCTCATCTTTCGTCCGCCGGTAAAAATGATTTCCAATTTAGGAGACGTAAATTTGCGCGCGCCATCAGGATCGGGGATCATGACGATCCTCAAATACTCATCAACAATTTCTCCGGGCGTTCCGAACGGCATGGACATGATAATTCCTTCAACAGTTGTGATCTCAAACGTCTAAGTTGGTGCGAAGGACGAAAAATTGCCTGTATAGGTCTTGGGCAGAGGTGCAGCGTAGCCGCCACGCTTCGACGTTCTAAGTCCTGCATGATGGAGCATCTGAATAAGGCCGACCGCTGCGGATACGCCATCAACAACCGGAACCCCAAATTCTTTTGAGAGCTCGTTTGCGAGGTCGGCCATGCCCGCGCACCCCAGAACAATAGCCTCGCAGCGGTCCTCATTCAGTGCTGCCGCTATTTCTGCAGAGATTTTCTTGCGCGCATCTGAATGAGGGTCTTCGAGCGACAACACTGCCACTTCGGAGGCTCGCACTTTGGCGCAACGCGAGGCCAGCCCGTAACGCACCAGATTATGTTCAATAGCTGGAACCGAACGCCCCAAAGTGGTGATCACCGAGAATTTTCCCGCGATCAAACTTGCGGCGTGAAAAGCGGCTTCACCGATCCCGACAACCGGCGCTGTGGCGATACAACGTGCAGCGTCAAGGCCGGTATCGTCAAAGCAAGCGATAACATGGCCAGCAACGCCCTTGGCTTCCGCTTCGACAATGCGGGCCAACATGCCCGTCACGGCGTAGGCCTCATCATAGTAGCCTTCAATGGAGACAGGTCCCATCTCGGGTTGACTGACCAAGATATCAACGCCCGATGACGCTGCGGTCCGCGCAGCCTGTCCAATCTTGTCAGTCATGGAGCGCGTTGTGTTAGGATTGGTCACATGAATTAACATCGGGTCAGACGCCATGGCCTGCATCAGACCCCAGGCGCTTCCGCCGATTCTGCAAGATAATGATGAGAGTCAAAGCGACACCGATCACCACAAATGAAATTGCTGATATCATTGTCCCCAAAGCATAAATATCTGGGTTGGTGACTGTCGTCGTCAAGCCTTGCAATTCCAGCGGCAAGGTATTCACCGGGCCAATGGCCTGGCTGGATCGGGCCAGCTCGTCCCACGACAGGGTGAATCCAAACAACCCAATGCCAATCACAGAAGGCAAAATGATAGGCAAGATGACGTAACGAAAGCTCTGCCATGGCGTTGCTCCCAGATCACGCGCTGCCTCCTCCAACCGGCCATCGAAACGGTTGAAGATGGCGAACATGATGAGCAAGCCGAACGGCAGAGTCCAACTCAGATGAGCCCCAAGCCCGGATGTGAATAGCCCCATCCCGGTTTCCCAGTTCGGCGCAATTGTATTGTGGATCACATCATCCATGACGCGAAACTCCAGCGCGATCCCGAGTGACGTGACAATGGACGGCACGATCAAGCTGGCTATGGCGACATAAAACAGCATCGCGGCACCCCAGAATTTTTTGCGAAATGCCAAGCCTGCGGAAACGGAAATGACAACTGTCAAGATCATCACCACGAGGCCCAGTGCAAGCGAGCGGCGGAAGGCCGAGCCTAAGTCCACAATGCCATTGCCTGCAAAGAGCTTGGCAAACCAATGCAACGACACGCCATTCATCGGAAATGTTAACCCGCCTGTCGGCCCTTGAAACGACAGAACGAAGACTGCGATCATCGGACCATAAAGAAACAGCACATAGGCCGCGAAAAAAGTGGCAAGCGCATAAAAGCCGAGTGAGCGGCCTTCCCCCATGTCACAACTCCTTGCGCACATCGACCAGCTTATTCAAAGTGGCGATGATCAGGAATGTAATTGCGAGAAGAATGACGGCATTTGCTGCTGCGACAGGAAACTGGAGGGCGTTGAGGCGCGTTTCAATAAGCTTTCCTGCTGACGCCACCTGCTGGCCGCCCATCACGCCAATGGTGACAAAGTCCCCCATGACAATGGTTACAACAAAGATGGAGCCGATGACGATGCCGGGCTTGCACAGGGGAATGACTACATTCCACAAGGTCTGCCAGCCTGTGGCACCCGCATCATAGGCAGCTTCCATCAAACGCCGATCAATGCGCATCATTGAATTGAAAATTGGCACGATCATGAAAAACGTGAAGAGATGGACGAGCGCCAGAATGATGGAGAAATCAGAATAGAGCAGCCATTCCACAGGTTGGTTGACCACGCCTAAATCCATCAAGGCGCTGTTCACCAATCCGTTGCGGCCTAAAAGCGGGATCCAAGCGATCATCCGGATCACGTTGGATGTCCAGAACGGAATGGTGCACAAAAGTGAAAGTGCGATCTGCCATGTTGGCGATTTAACGTGGAAGGCCAGAAAATAAGCGACGGTGAAACCGATGACCAAGGTGATGAGCCAGACGATGAAGCAGAATTTCAGCGTCTTGAGATAGGTCGCGTATATCGTGCAAAGCTCAGGGAGTTTTGTCCAGCAACCGCTGAAGCTTTCTGTATAGCCCCGAAATGTAAATGTCGGGATCATTTCAAAATCATTGTAGTTCCAGAAACTGACAATCACCACAAAGCCAAGCGGAATGACGAAGAATAGCAAAAAAGCTGCCGCCATAGGCGCTGCCTGAAGACTGCTGATCCAGCTCTTTTCGTTGGGTGTTGAACTCAAGGTATCCCGCCTCAAAAATTAAAGTGGCCCGCGCAGCGTTGAGCTGAGCGAGCCACATTTTCGTTCAGTTAGGCCGCAATGAATTCATTCCACTTGCTGACCATATAGTCGTTCTCGTCCATCACCGCGTTCCAGCAGGCAACATTGCCCATGCGGTCGTCGTAAGAGCCGCCGTCGCGTTTGGCACCGGCCTTTTCGAGAAGCGTGCCGTCTGGCGCCTTGATGTCACCCATGGCGGCCTTGCCTTCCATCCAATAGCCCCACTCATCGGCGGTCATATTGGCTTGGGCAGTCGAGAGAACGGCCGAGTAGTAGCCCTGACGGTTGAGGTATGCGCCAGCCCAGCCCGAGAGATACCAGTTCACGAATTCGTAAACCCATTCCTTTTGATTTTCGGTCACACCTTTAGACATGCAGAATCCCGAAGCCCAAGAGCGATAACCTTCCTTCAAAGGTTGGAAGGTACAAGCGATGCCCTTGCTGCGAACCGCTGTCACAGCCGGTGACCACATAGATTGAATGACAGTTTCGCCCGATGCCATCAGGTTCACGCTCTCGTTAAAATCTTTCCAGAAGGCGCGGAACTGACCGGCCTTTTTGGCCTCGGTGAGAACACCCATCGTCATGTCGATTTCGGCTTTGGTCATGTTGCCCTTGTCGGGGTATTTGTATTTGCCCGTGGCTTCAACGACCATGGCGGCGTCCATGATGCCGATCGATGGAATATTGAGTATCGAGGCTTTGCCCTTGAATTCTGGATTGAGCAATTCAGCCCAGGATTCGATGGGGCGCTTGATGAGATCGGGGCGGATGCCAAGCGTGTCGGCATTATAAACCGTCGGGATCAGTGTAACCCATTGGGTGGGCGTTGCTGAAAACTTTGTCGAACCTTCGCCTTCAACGAACATGACCTTCTTGGGCGCCGTACCCTGGTCGCCAATCTTTTTTCCGTTGGGCAATTCGCCCTTGGTGAAAATGGGCGTGATGTTGTCGAATTCCTTGATCTTCTTGGCGTCCATCGAAAGAATGTTGCCCGATGGAACGAGCTTTTTCAGGCTGAAATATTCCGTGTCGAGGATGTCGAAGGAATTCGGTTGCGTGGCCACACGCTTGGTCACGTCATCGGTGGTTGCAACGATGTTCTGAATGGTGATGCCCAGGTCTTTTTTGACCTTGGCTGTAATGTCGTCGCTTTGGTTTACGGCCGTTCCCAAATAGCGCAGAACTTTTTCTTCCGAAGCGTGAACAGCGGGAGAGGGAAAGCTTGACATCAGACCTGAGGTCGCGGCAAGTCCAGCGGCACCTTTGAGCAGTGTGCGACGGTTGACCTTTTTTGATTGTAGTGTCTTCAGCATTTTGATCGTCTCCTTGTTGGCCTTTTGAGGGCATTGCGCAGAACATTGACCAACGTCACCCAAGCGCGTGGGCAGAAGTTGGATCCCAGATTGCAGTCACGGTGGAACCGACCAACAGTGGCATGGTGTCAAAATCAGATTCACTCAAATGCAGTGCCAGTTCTTCACCCAGCGCGCCGCGCAGATTGATGTGAAACAGGCTGCCCTGATATTCGATGTCGGACACTTGCGCGGTCACCGTCGGCAACGCAGTGCGGGCCTTTGTTGCTTTCAGTTTCATGCGATCAAATCGAACAGCGTATTTCTTTTTGCCGTGGCCGAGAATGTTGTGGCCGCCAATAAATTTGGCGACGAACTCTGTGCGCGGGTTGTTGAAAATCTCACGCGCGGTGCCGGCCTGTGCAATCTCCCCGCTGTTCATCACCACGATCTGATCGGCCAGAGCCATCGCTTCATCTTGCGAGTGCGTGACGTGAATGAACGTGATGCCGAGTTCGCGCTGCAGGCGCTTCAATTCCGCCCGCATTCGAATCCGCAAAAACGGATCAAGCGCTGAAAGAGGCTCATCAAGCAGCAAAACTTTAGGCTCGGTGATCAACGCCCGCGCCAAGGCCACGCGCTGCTGTTGGCCGCCCGATAGCTGGGCTGGCAAGCGCTGCTCATATTTTGTCATATCGACTAAGGCGAGAAGTTTGCGCGCTTTTTCATGGCGGATTGCCTTGTCCACACCACGCATTTTCAAGGCAAATGCAACGTTGTCGATGACGGAAATATGCGGGAACAACGCGTAGGATTGGAACATCATGGCCGTTCCGCGCTTGGCGGGCGGAAGGCCTGTGACATTCTCGTTGCCGAGCAAAATATCCCCCGAGCTGACATCTTCATGACCGGCAATCATGCGCAAAGTTGTAGTTTTGCCGCAACCCGATGGACCCAGCAGACAGCAATAGCTCGCATCTGCGATCTGAAGATCAATCGCATCGACAGCCACCGTGTCTTGAAAGCGCTTGGACACGTGCACCAATTCAACCGCTGACTTCACTGTCATCGTTTGCTTTTTCCACCCTGTTACAGTGGCCCATTGTTTGCATGAGCACTTATTTGCGAAGCCAATTCGCAAGCGCCGTGCCAAGAGCGGAAATCACGGCAATCAATCGGAATCTGTTAAATCGAACAACCGCTTGCGCGAGAAAATGGCGCGTACTCGATTTCGCACGCGTGTATGCAATGCACAAAATTCAGCCTCCAAAAGAGGCTTCAGATTAATTTTGGTGCAGATGGAGAGACACGCCAATGCATCTTTGGACCGGCTTTCTCGCAAACGGTAGTCTCTCACTTCGGTTGGCATAAACATGGCGTGAGCCCCAACGGCCGGTGGCTCTATTCCCAGCAAAAGTTGAGGCATTGCGGCTACCGGAGTGAAGTGCCAGAAATGTTCAGGTTTTCGATGGGGGATTTATACGCGCAAGACGACTAGGTTGGCCCAATGGCCTTGTTATTGACCGGAGGTCTTGCCTGAAGTCATGATAAATATAACGGTGTTCTTGGCGGTGTGGATGATTAGATCATGTTGGGTTGGACAGTCGGTCTTGGCGCAGAATATGCAGCCCCCGAACACCTAGCTTTGCGTCTTGAAGCCTTGCACGATGAAACCTCAACTGGCTTCAGCGATGGCCATAAAGGCAAGTGGGTGGAAAATACCGTCCATGTTGGTGCGATCTTCAAGTTATCGAGTTTTTGGAAACTCGCATGGATTCCAGTCAGAACGTGTTGTTTGAAGAAATCTTCAAGCGCTATGGTTCATCTTTGGCGATGGCGACGGGATCGGGCGGAAGATTCTTCATCGGCACATGTTAGCCATAAAAAAAAACCGCCCGGCCAGCGTGGCAGGGCGGCTTTCGTAAAGAGCTTAATTATTAGGCCAGCGGATCGGCGCCGAAGCGGTTGGGACCGGCAGTGCCCTGCAAGAAGCCGCACTCGACTATAACCCAAATGCTGCCAATGAGCGGGACAAGTCCGACCAAGCACCACCAGCCCGACTTGTCGCGGTCATGCCAGCGCTTGATCTGCAAAGCCAGGCCCGCCCAAATCACACCGATATAAACGATACCGAGGATCAGCCAGCCGATGGGCGAGACACTCATGCCCGGTGCCATGGTGTCTTCGGTTGGCACACTGCTCGTGCCGAACAGGGCATACACCGCATAGAACACAACCAACTCGACAACGACAACCAAAACCACACCAAGCCAAAATGGCTGACGGTTGAGTCGTCCGCTAAAACTCGTGAGAATATATTTCCAGTCCATAGTTCCCTCCAACTTTTTGTTGTTCAATAACAACCCCCGGGGCGGGTTATTACCGAGAATCAATGAAACTGAAAGGGATTAATCCCTGAGCAGCTCATTGATGGCGGTCTTGCTGCGGGTCTGGGCATCCACTGTCTTCACGATCACGGCGCAATAAGTTGAGGGCCCCCAGTTTTGACCGGGCATGGGTTTGCCTGGGAGGTTGCCGGAGACGACGACTGAATAGGGCGGAACATAACCGGTGTGGATTTCGCCGGTCATGCGGTTTACAACTTTGGTCGAAGCGCTGATGAAAACGCCCATGGCGATCACCGAGCCTTCGCCGACGACAACGCCTTCCACCACTTCCGAGCGCGCACCAATGAAGCAGTTGTCTTCAATGATGGTGGGGCTGGCCTGCATCGGCTCCAACACGCCGCCAATGCCAACACCGCCCGAGAGATGGACGTTCTTTCCAATCTGCGCGCAGGAGCCCACCGTCACCCAAGTATCAACCATGGTGCCGGTATCGACATAGGCACCGAGATTGACAAAGGACGGCATCAAAATCGCGCCCGGCGCAATATAGGCCGAGCGGCGCACGATGGCGTTCGGCACAGCGCGGAAACCGCTGTCGCGGAATTTTTTGGCGGTCCAGCCCTCGAACTTCGATGGAACCTTGTCCCACCACTTCGAGGTTCCGGGACCGCCCTTAATCAGCTCCATATCATTCAAGCGGAAGGACAGCAGCACGGCCTTCTTCAACCATTGATGGACAACCCAAGAGCCCGTCTCCTTGGAAGCCACGCGCAGCTTGCCCGCATCCAATTGGCCAAGCGCAAATTCAACAGACTTACGGATGTCGCCCTTGGTCTTGAGGTTCACCTTGTCGCGTGCCTCCCAGGCGGCTTCGATGATCGATTGGGCATTCTTCATTGTAAAACTCCGTCAAGAAATTGGGCCAAGTCGGCAGTAACATAATCGACATGGGCGGGCAGTAAAGCCTCGTCGTGATCGCCCACCAAAACGGTTGTCATGCCCAGAGAACGCGGCACCAGAAGATTTTGTGGCAGGTCCTCAAAGAAGGCCGCCGTTGCAGGCGTCACATTGTGGCGTTTCAAAAAAATCTCGTAGGGCCTTTGATCGGGCTTTGGAATGAAGTAGCAATCGGTGATGTCGAAGACTTCTTCGAAGATTTTAGCACAGCCCAGATTATCAAGAACGCTTTTGGCGTGGGCCCTGGTGCCCGCGGTGAACACCAGTTTGCGGCCGGGAAGATTACTCAAGGCGTGAGCCAACTGCGCCTCATGCTTAACTGCGGCGTAATCGATCTCATGCACATATGTGAGATAGGGATGCGGCTCGAGGCCGTGTTCAACCATGAGCCCGCGCAGCGTGGTGCCATATTTCATGTAGTAGATGTGGCGCAGTTGTGCCGCATCCTCATGACTCAAATCCAACTTCGCCATGATGAATTGGGTCATGCGTTCGGCGATCTGGTCGAACAGACGGCAAGAGGGATGATAAAGCGTGTTGTCGAGATCAAACACCCAGGTGTTGATATGGGCGAATTTGCTCATACGCCATCGCGCGAAATGCGGGTGCCCACGCCATGCGGCGTCAGCAATTCCAGCAAGACAGAATGGGGTACGCGTCCATCAAGAATAATCACACCTTCAACGCCGCCATGAACAACCGCGGCAGCACTTTCGATTTTCGGAATCATGCCAGCGGTAATGGTGCCATTGTCGATCAGCGCCTGCACTTCGGTCAATTTCAATTCGCTGATCAGGTTCTTGTTCTTGTCGAGAACGCCGGCCACATCGGTGAGCAGCAAAAGGCGCTTGGCGTTCAGGGCTACGGCGATGGCGCCCGCTGCCGTATCGGCATTCACATTATAGGTGTCGCCCTCCCAGCCCACGCCAATGGGGGCCACCACCGGAATGGCGTCTGATTTCATGATGGTGTGGAGAATTTCAGTATTGACGCGGGCGGGCTCGCCCACCTGGCCAAATTCAATGGTTTCAGTCTTGCCGGTGACGGGATCTTTTTTGTGTTTCACATAGCGTTCGGCGATCAGCAGATTTCCGTCTTTGCCGGAAATGCCCACGGCCCGGCCACCAGCCTGTTGAATTGAGGCCACGATGGATTTGTTGATGGAGCCCGCGAGCACCATTTCGACAATTTCCATGGTTTCATTATCGGTGACCCTCAGGCCCTCACGGAATTCAGCCTTCACCGCCATCTTGTCGAGCATCTTGTTGATTTGCGGGCCGCCGCCGTGAACTACGACAGGGTTCAGGCCACAAACTTTCAACATCACCATGTCGCGGGCAAATTGCTGGGCGAGCTTGGGATCAACCATGGCGTGGCCGCCATATTTCACCACGATCATCTGGTCGTCATAGCGCTGCAGGAAGGGCAAGGCTTCAGAGAGGATGCGGGCGGTTTCTGAAATGTCGTAATCGGCCATGGACGTAAATCAAACCTCCCTGCTGTTAGTTTGCGCCTTATAGGGAAATTTTTGGGGATGGGAAGGGCGGATAGTTAATCGGACTTTGTCTGTTCGGGAAGTGACCTCATCCGCCCCTTCGGGGCACCTTCTCCAATGGAGAGGGGATAAGGTTGGTTGGCCCACAGTAGCAGATCTTCCTTCTCCTCTGGAGAAGGTGGCGCGAAGCGCCGGATGAGGTCACTTTGGTGCACGCGTTTCAAGCACGGCGACAATGCCGCCCAGGATCGATTCCGTTTCCTGAAAAACTTCGACGTTGTTTACACGATGAACCAACAATCCCAGTGAGTTTAGATACGCCGTGCGTTTTAAATCGTAACTGACAGCCTTAACGTCCCCATGGGTTACTCCATCGACTTCTACCACGACTCCTTATTCATGATTTATGAAGTCGACAATGTAAGGTCCGACCGGAACCTGCCTATAAAACTTGAAGCCGCCCAGTCGACGATTTCGTAAGGCACCCCAAAGTTTTAGTTCCGCTTCCGTAGGTTCGCGGCGCATTTTCTTCGCTCTCGCATAGGTCAGCGGCGTTGGCTTCATGCGGACTACCATAGGAATGTCTGAAGCTCGAGAAAAGAGACCTCATCCGGCGCTGCGCGCCACCTTCTCCAGAGGAGAAGGGAGATTTGGAGGGTGGACTAACTAAACTTCTTCCTTCTCCTTTGGAGAAGGTGCCCCGAAGGGGCGGATGAGGTCACTGGCTGTTTCGACCATGTAGAACTAAAATTAGGTTCGCACCAATCCAGCGATTTCAGCTTTAATCCCGTCGATGCCCAAGTTCTTCTCGGCCGATGTCAGGTGGATGGTCTGGATGGCGGCGGCGCGCTTTTTTATACGTAACAGGGTTTCGGCCTCAACTTCCGCCAGCTCGTGCGGGTTGATCTTGTCGACCTTGGTCAAGATGAGTTGATAGGGCACGGCAGACTCATCGAGCATGGTAAACATTTCAATGTCGGGGGTCATGACACCATGGCGCGCATCAATAAGCACGAAGGCGCGCGTCAGACCCACACGGCCGCGCAAATAGCCTTTGAGTACGGATTGCCATTTCTTGACATCGGCCTTCGAAGCTTTGGCAAAGCCGTATCCCGGCATGTCGACCAATGCCAGATGATCATCGACATCAAAGAAGTTAAGCTCACGGGTGCGGCCCGGCGTGTTCGACGCGCGGGCCAGACCATTAACCCCTGTCACAGCATTCAAGAGCGAGGATTTTCCAACATTGGAGCGCCCCGCAAAGGCCACCTCCACGCGGTCAGCGGGAGGTAACTGCTCCAGTGCCGCAACACCCAGACGGAACTTCGCCTGGCCGTTCAGCAGCTGGCGACCGGCCTGAAGTTGAAGCTCAGTGAAACTGGTCACGCGCCTTTGGGCTTTGGTTTGAGGAACGGCAGGGAGTTTCGGATATTGCCGAGCACGTTCACATCAGCACCATTCTTCTTCATGATGTAGCTCTGCTGAATGACCGAGAGCGTGTTGCTCCAGCACCAGTAGATGACAAGGCCAGCCGGAAAGCCGCCCAACATGAATGTGAACATGACCGGCATCCAGTTGAACATCTGGGCCTGAATAGGATCAGTGGGTTCAGGGTTCAGCCGCATCTGCACCCACATGGTCACACCCATGATCAAGGGCCAGAAGCCAATCATCAAGGCATGCGGCGGGCTCCAAGGGATCAAGCCAAAGAGATTGAACAGGCTTGTCGGATCGGGTGCTGAAAGATCATGAATCCAGCCGAAGAAGGGTGCGTGACGCAATTCGATGGTGGTGAGGATGACTTTATAAAGCGAGAAGAACACCGGGATTTGCACAACCATGGGCAAACAGCCCGCAAGTGGTGAGACTTTTTCGCGCTTATAGAGTTCCATGGTTTCCTGCTGCACTTTGGCGCGGTCATCAGGATATTTGGCCTTGATGGCATCCATCTCAGGCTTCAGTTTTTTCATCTTGCTCATCGAGGCGTAGGAGCGCGAGGCCAACGGGAACACAGCAGCCTTGACCAAAACCGTGACCAGCAAAATCGCAATGCCAAAGTTGCCGACAATGCCGTGCACAAAGCTCAAGAGATAGAACATGCCCTTGGTCAGCGGACGGAACCAGCCCCAGTCGATCATCAAGTCGAAATGGTCAATGTTATATTTGTCGTAAATGGCGTTGACGCTGGAGACGATCTTGGCGCCTGAAAAAATCTTGTCTTCGTAAGTGCCAGACGTTCCCGCAGCAACGACAAGCGGCGTGGCGGCCAGATAATCGGCCTGCCAAGCGTCACGCGTTCCAGCGGCCACATAACGGTAATTGGCGCTGATTTTCTCGGCCTTGTCGGGGATCAGCATGGTCGCCCAATATTTGTCGGTAAAGCCAAGCCAGCCACCCGTGGAATCAACGGTGACGGGCTTGTCCGGAGTTTTTTTCAACTCAGCATATTTGTGCTCTTCGAGGCCGCTGTTCTGGACGCCAAGCAGGCCTTCAAAAAACACCCAGTAGCCGGCAATAACCGGCATGTCCTGACGCTGCACACGCGCATAGGGAACGAGCGAGACGGGAGCGGCACTGGTGTTGGTGACCTTTTGCGAGACGTTGAACAGATAATCATCGGTAATCGAAATCGTGCGCTCGAATTTGAGGCCCGAACCATTGTCCCACGTCAAAGTCACGGGGGATTCGGCAGTCAGGGTGGCGCCCGAAGGGGCCTGCCACAGAGATGAAGAGTCAGGCAGTTTTGCGGTCTCGCCCTTTAAGGGAATAAAGCCTTGCTCGACAAAATAAGCATTGGTGGTGCCGTCGGGTGAAAGCAACGTAATAGCGGGGCTCTTGGGGTCTGCCTTTTCGAGATACTTCACCAGATGCAAGTCATCAAGCTCAGCACCCTTCAGATTGATCGAGCCATCAAACTGGTCGGTCTTGATCGGGACGCGCGGGCTTGCGGCAATGGCTGTGGCGCGATCAACAGATGCGGCCACAGCCGTGAGCTGGTTCTGCGTCAGCTCCACCTTGGTCTTTTGCTGGGCTGCCAGTTCTTCAGCCTTCTTGGCCTGTGGTCCAGCATAATAATATTGCCAGCCGAAAATGATCAGCATGGAAAGTGCCATGGCCATGATAACGTTTTTGAGATCAAAGGCTGGCGGCTGTTGCTGTTTCATCTGGGTTCCGTTGGGTCAAATTTTGGGCCTTGGCATGAAGGCGTGTTGTGGCAGAGATAAGATCATCCTGCAGAAGTTGAAAGGGGCGAGTTTCGCCCTGTGGCCGCCCAATGACCACATAGTCAAAGCCAGCGACTGTTACATTTTGCAGAGAAAGCCGTGCGGCCTCTTTGAGGCGGCGGCGGATGCGGTTGCGAACTACGGCATTGCCCAGTTTCTTGGTGCAGGTAAATCCAAGGCGGGCGGGCGCTTCATCATCGCGCTTGCGCAATTGCATGACAAAAGCGGGCATGGGTTGGGCAACCGCTTTGGCGGCGGCAACAAAATCCTGCCTCCGCTTAAGCCGTTCCATCGATGGCGAGGCTCTTAAGCCGACAGGCGCTTGCGGCCCTTGGCGCGACGGCGGCGCAGAACATTGCGTCCACCTACGGTTGCCATGCGGGCGCGAAAGCCGTGACGGCGCTTGCGGACAAGCTTGGATGGCTGGTAGGTGCGCTTCACGATTATAACTCCGTCTGTCTCATTAGGTTCTTGCAAGCTTTTGAAAACACTCAATGTTTTCGGAAACCGCGGGTCTCAGAACCTGTCACTGTTGGCTGAATTTGAGCGGCTTATGGGGGAAGAATTGAGGAATGTCAACGTGCATGGGGAATCTTGTTTCCACGCAACGCGTTCACGTTTCGCCACCTCACCATGACTTGTGCCGGGTCCATAGGCAATTTCAAATTGCTGGGCTAGATAGGGTCATGCTGCAGAAATCCTCAGTCGAACCCAGGACTTCACATCAGGTTGGTGCCTTGGCCGGACTTTCCGGCAAGGTGCTGTTGCTCACCGTGGCTTTTGTGATGCTGGGCGAAGTTCTGATTTTTCTGCCCTCGATTGCCAATTTTCGTGTTCAGTGGCTGAAGACCCGCGTTGCCCAGTCGGAGATTGCAGCGCTCGCCGTTGAGGCGGCACCGGGCCAGATTGTCGATTCCGAATTGCGCAGCACGATCCTCAAAGGGGCCGGTGTTGAAGCTGTCTCGGTGATGCGTGATAACCAGCGCCAGCTGGTTTTGCGCGGCACCACCCAAGGCATGGTTGATGAGACTTTTGATCTTCGTCCCGGCATGTATTGGAACACGGTGGGCGATGCCTTCAAAGCCATGCTGGCGCGCCAGGACCGGTTGATCGGCGTCATCGACAAGCCTCCCGCCATGACCGGCGATGCCATTGAAATTGCCTTGCATGAACTTTCCTTGCGCGATGCGATGCTGGGTTATGCGTTGCAGATTCTCGGGCTCTCCGTGGCCTTGTCGATGATCGTGGCCGCCTTGATTTTCACAGCGCTCAACCGCGTGCTCGTGCGACCCATGCGCCAACTTTCGGCCGACATGATGAATTTCAGGGACATGCCTGAAGACCCCAATCGCATCATCGTTCCTTCCACGCGGGGCGATGAAATCGGCATTGCCGAACGCGAGCTTCAGTCCATGCAAAAGCAGCTGCAAAGCCTGTTGCAGCAAAAATCTCATCTTGCAGCTTTGGGCCTGGCGGTGGCCAAGGTGTCGCATGATTTGCGAAACATGTTGACCTCCGCGCAATTGATCTCGGACCGCATGGGCGCCCTGAAAGACCCCACGGTGCAGCGCTTTGCCCCCAAGCTCATTTCATCTTTGGATCGTGCCATCGGGTTTTTAAACCAGACACTTGTTTATGGCCGCGCCCAGGAACTGCCGCCCCGCCGCGATACCCTGAAACTTTACGAAGTTGTTGATGAGGTGATCGATATGATGGGCCCGCAGGCCGGCGACATGACACGCCTGCACAATGGCGTGGCGAGGCCGATCATTGTCGATGCCGACCGCGAGCAACTGGTGCGCATTCTCACCAATCTGGTGCGCAATGCGCTCCAAGCCATTGAGACGCGCAAACTTGCCCGTAATGATGTCCATATTGATGCCAGGCGCGCCGAGGCCGCAACCGAGATCACCGTGCGCGACAATGGTCCCGGCATTCCGCCGATCATTCGTGAGCATCTGTTTGAAGCCTTTCAAACCTCGTCGAGACCAGGTGGCAGCGGGCTTGGCCTCGCGATTGCCGCAGAGCTGGTGAAATCGCATGGTGGAGAGATTTGTGTGGTCGAAAGCTCTTCCGAAGGCACGACCCTAAAACTGGTCATTCCTGACCGACGCGCCTGATTTGCTGCCTTTTTCGTCATTGCGCTGCACAATTATCAGGCTTTTGTCATACATTTGATGGCTCAAGGAAGTGTGAACAACACGCGGAGTTGCGATTTTTAATTTCGTAATTTCAACGCTTTAAGAATTATTTTAAGGAATTATTTAAATCTGGCACGGAGTTTGCGATGCAACATGTGTCGCACGATACTACGAATTGGATCCTCCCATTTCCAACTCCAAACTGGTGCACTGGTTTTTGCCCCCACGGCAGAGCCAAAGGGGATGAACCGGCTCCCATGGCCTTTGGTTCATCCCCCTTTTTTTGTCCGGATGCGACTTAAAACACGGAAACCATCGGAGATTTAGCCGAAGAGCTGCTTTACGCCATCGATAATGAACTGCACGGCGAGGGCCGCCAGAATGATGCTCAGCAATCGGCTGACAACGGCGCGGCCAGTGACACCCAGCAGGCCGGAAATCCTCTCGGCCCCCAAAAAGCTCAAATAGCAGGCAAACATGACCAGCGCTGCCAAAGCATAGAGGGCCACGAGCTTTGAAACATCGCCATCAGCGCGTCCGGCCAGAAGGATCATGGCCGTAATCGCGCCGGGGCCTGCCAGCAGGGGAATAGCCAGAGGAAAGGCCGCGATGTTTTTGACGTGGTCCACGCTGATGGCCTGGGTCGCCAGATCCTGCTGGCGCTGGCTGCGGCGGTCAAAGACCATTTCAGCCGCCGAGGACAAGAGCAAGAGGCCGCCCGCTATGCGAAACGCTGAAAGCGATATCCCCACCAGTGAAAGCAGCTTGGCGCCGCCAAGGCCTGCGCCCAGCAGAACGAAAAATGCAATTATTACACCGCGCAAGGCTACTTCGGCGCGTTGGGTTTTGTTCAAGTTCTGGGTCAGGCCCAAAAATAGGGCGCTCAGGAAAATCGGATCGGCGATGACGAGAAGCGTGGCCAAGGCTGAATAGATATAATCCTGCATGGTCAACTCACCAGATTGGGCAGTTCGCGTTCGCGACGCGCGACAAACTCGGCCAAGGCTTCGGCGATGCCCTCATCCATCTTGGGTTTCTCATAAGCGGCCAGCGCAGCCTTAGCCTTGTCACGACCGCGCTCGTCATGAGTCTTGGAGCCTTCAGCGCTCCACTGCTCATAAGGATTAAAATCCATGATGGTCGGCATGAAGAAGGCTTTTTCAAAATGTTCCAGCGTGTGGGCCGTGCCGAGGAAATGTCCAGCGGGGCCTACTTCGCGAATGGCGGCCATGGCGTCCTGGAAATCATCGAATTTCAAACCGCCGGCATATTTGTACCAGCCTGACAATTGTTCGCAATCGGTCATGAATTTCGAATAGCCGCAAGCCAGTCCCGCCTCGAGCCAGCCCGCCGAATGCCAGATATAATTGGCGCCCGACAAAATGGCCGCGTGCATCAGCATGTTGGCTTCATAGCCGGCCTGCGCGTCATTGATCTTGGAGCCCACATGAAAGCCCGAGGTGCGCCAGGGCAGATTATATTTGCGCGCGAGTTGACCCATCACGAACATCATCTGTGCGGCCTCGGGCGTGCCGCCCATGGGAGCGCCAGTTTTCATATCCACCGTCACCATGAACTGGCCATAAAGCTGGGGTGACCCCGGCCTGATCAGCTGCGTGAAGGCCAGACCAACCAGCGCTTCGGCATTGACTTGCGCCACGGCACCAATGGCCGAGGCGGACGTTGATGCCCCACACAAAGCAAAGGGTGCCAGAATTAAAGGCTGGTTGTGAGAGGCGTAAACCCGCATGGCATCGAGCATCGTCTGGTCCCAAACCAGTGGTGAATTGCAATTGGTGATCGACACCAGAACCGGATTGTCTTTCACAAACTCCTCGCCAAAAACAATCCCTGCCATTTTCATCACATCTTCCGCGCGATCTTTTGATGTGACGACACCCATGAAGGGTTTGTCGGAATAGGTGAGTGCGGATTGAATGATGTGGAGATGGCGCTTGGGCACTGGAATTTCCATGGGCTCACAAATGATCGAGCTTGAGGAATGAAGCTGGGGGGCCATGTAGCTCAGCTTGTGGAAATTATTGAGATCTTGAAGCGAGCCGTAACGCCGCTTGTCGTCAAGATCACGCACATAGGGTGCGCCATACATCGGCACGAAAACTGAATTCTTGCCACCCACTCTCACAGTGCGTTCAGGGTTGCGAGCATGCAAAGTGAATTCTGGCGGAATTTTTCCGACAAGCTCCATCAGCATGGCGCGGTCAATGTGTACGCGCGTGCCTCTCACATCAGCACCGGCGGCCTTCCATGAAGCAATCGCTTGGTCATCGCGGAACTCGCATCCCACCTCTTCAAGAATCTTGACCGACTCCTGGTGGATCAGTTCCACCGCTTCGGCGGGCAGCAATTCGTAAGTGGGAATATCACGCACCAAAGTCGGCAGTGAAATCATCGGCGCGGCGCGTAGTGCGCGTCTGCCGTCTCTCCCGCCTGCACGGCGGTTGTGGGTCTGGTCAGCCATGGCTCGACCCTAGCATGACAAAAGCATTGCCTGACAGCACCAGACGACGGCAAACCCGCAATTTCCGACCCGTGGAAGTTATGAACTGGACCCACGCGAGGCGGTTGACGCAGGTTAAGCGGCGAGTCATCATGCTTATGGGGATATCCAAGGGACGGGGACAGGGGATTCTTGGCCATTTGGAACAACAAAGCGTTCACCCCTGAACGCATGAGGGAGTGCCATGATGGCCGATAACAGTAATATGACTGAGGACGAAAAAGTCCTCCACGGAATGGGCTATGCGCAAGAATTATCCAGGCGCATGGGCGGGTTCCAGAATTTCGCAATTTCATTCTCAATCATCTGCGTCCTTGCAGGTGGCATCACATCATACCCGCTGGCCCTGGGAACAGGCGGCGGCTTTGAAATTGCCATCGGCTGGCTCGTCGGCGGTATTTTCGCTTTGGTGGTCGCAGCTTCGTTGGGCCAGATCGCTTCGGCCTATCCAACAGCTGGTGGACTTTATCACTGGTCGTCCATTCTGGGTGGCCGTGGCTGGGGCTGGGCAACGGCCTGGATCAACCTTCTGGGTCTGATCTTCGTTGTGGCCTCAGTGAACGTCGGCGTTTATGCCTTGTTCCGCGATCTGGTGCTTGCGGGCGTCTTCGGCGTTGATGTTTCAGGCTTTACAGTCACACATCAAATCATCGCCGTGATCATCATCACCGGCGCACAGGCCCTGTTCAATCATTTCGGCATCAAGCTCACGACGATGCTGACAGATTTTTCAGGCTACCTGATTTTCGTTGTTGCCGTGGTGTTGACTTTGACGTTCCTCATTTATGGTGCCGGGCATGACTTCTCGCGCATCTTCACCTTCACCAATAATACGGGCGACTTGGGCGGCGGTTATGTTCCAAGCGAACGCACGGCGATTGTGGCATTCCTGATTGGTCTGCTTTATCCACTCTACACCATCACAGGCTTTGACGCTTCGGCCCATACATCGGAGGAAACCCGCGATGCGCGCAATGCCGTGCCCCGCGGCATGTTGCATTCGGTGTTCTGGTCGTTGGTCTTCGGCTTTGTAATGGCCGTGTCCTTCCTGGTTGCAACCCCTGATCTGGTTGCCTCTGCCAAGGACGGCGGCAATGCCTGGTTCAACCTCTTTAACAACCTGCCCGCACCGTTTGCGTTGAAGTCGGCGTTGGCCATTGCCATCGTGGTTTCAAACTTCCTGTGCGCCCTGGCTGGCCTCACATCCACCTCGCGCATGATCTATGCCTTTGCTCGCGATGGTGGTTTGCCAGCGTCCAAGACCTTGGCAACTGTCAACCCAACCTATCGCACGCCAGTGGCTGCGATCTGGACGGGTGGTGTGCTGGCCGTGTTGGCGACCCTCTACTCGCCAGCCTTTGCCGCTTTGGCAGCCGGTTGCGCCTTGTTCCTCTATGTCTCCTATGCGATGCCAATCGCTGCGGGCTTTCTTTCAGAAGGCAAGACATGGACGACTTTTGGTCCCTTCCGTCTTGGCATGTGGTCTAAGCCCTTTGCTTTGATCACCATGCTCGGCGTTTTGGTGCTGATGTATGCAGGCATCCAGCCTCCGTTTGACATCCTGATCAACTATGCGATCGGTCTTATCGTTCTGCTTGTGGTTCTGTGGTTCGGCTTTGAACGCCGCCGCTTCCAGGGCCCACCGATTGGCGATCAAATTGCCAAACGCCAGGCTGCCATTGCCGCTAAGGAAAAGGCCTTGGCTGGCGCCAAGTAAGTTTACTCAAATTCTGAAAAGGGTGGCCTTTTGGCCGCCCTTTTTTATGTGTAGACCATGAGCCATGGAGCGAAAATTCGACATCGCCATTATCGGTGGCGGCCTTGTGGGCCTGGCGATCTTGCGGCGCTTTGCCATGGCGGGGCTGTCCTGTGTACTCTTGGAAAAAGGTGTGGATATTCTGTCGGGAGCGTCGAAAGGCAATAGCGCGCTGCTGCACACCGGGTTTGATGCCCCACCAAAAAGTCTCGAACTGCAATGTATGCTGGCGGGTCGGGCCGAATATCTCGACATCCGCCAGAAGCTCAATCTGCCCTTGCTGGAAACAGGGGCTGTGGTGGTGGCATGGACGGAGGCTGAGCTTGCCGCCCTTCCCGCCATTCTGGCCAAGGCGCAGCGCAACGGCATTAGTGATGCCACACTGCTCTCGGCCATTGCGCTTAAAGTCCGTGAACCGCATTTGTCGAAAGCAGCGCTCGGTGCGGTTCTGGTGCCGGGCGAACATGTGATTGATCCGTGGTCGGCTCCCTTGGCCTATGCCACTCAGGCCTTGGCCCATGGGGCAACGATTTTGAGAAACACGGAAGTGACGGCTGCCAAACATGACACGAAGGGCTGGACTTTGACCCACACAGGTGGCGAGGTTTCAGCCCATGTCGTTGTTAATGCTGCCGGACTTTATGGCGACAAGATTGAAGCGCTGGCGCGGCCCTCCTCATTCACCATCGCCCCACGCAAGGGACAGTTTGTGGTGTTTGACAAGCCTGCGGCGAAATTTGCCCGCAGCATTATTTTGCCCGTGCCTAATGAGCGCACCAAGGGTGTGGTCCTGTTCCGCACGATCTTCGGCAACCTCGCCATTGGCCCCACTGCTGAAGAGACTGAGGAGCGCGAAAATCCATCGACGGACACGGCCATACTGGAAAGGCTCAAAGCCCGCGCCATCGAAATGGTTCCAGCCTTGGCCGATGTTGATGTGACGGCGATCTATGCCGGGCTTCGCCCCGCAACCGAACACAAGGACTATGTGATCGAAGCTGCGGAAGATTTGAACTGGATTACGGTTGCTGGCATTCGCTCCACGGGTCTCACTGCGGCTTTGGGCATCGCGCAGCATGTGGCCAAGCTCTATGCCAAGAACTTCGGAAAGCTGCCGAAGAAATTGCCTGAGCCCACATGGACACCCGTTCCCAATCTCGCTGAACACTCTATCCGGCCCTACATGAAGGGGGGCGAAATCATCTGCCATTGCGAATGGGTGACGAAAGGTGAAATTGCAGACGCCTGTTCAGGAGCGCTCGCCGCCACGGACATTTCAGGAGTGAAGCGGCGCACGCGCGCCATGATGGGACGCTGCCAGGGCTTTTATTGCCGCGCACAGGTTGAAGCGCTGTTCAATGAGGTCAACCATGGAAAGCCATGATGTCGTGGTGATTGGTGGCGGGCCTGCAGGCTTGGCCACCGCGATGGTGCTTCGTGAACACGGCATCAGCGATGTAGTCGTGCTGGAGCGCGAGCCTGAGGCTGGCGGAATCCCACGCCATTGCGGCCATCAGGGCTTCGGGTTTTTCAAGCGCTGGGGATTACTCAACGGGCCAGCGCTGGCAAAAAAGCTCCGGACTCAAACTGGTTCGATTGATGTGAGAACCAACACCACGGTTCTGGAATTTTCGTTGCACGGATCACTCCGGGTACATGGCGCATCTGGTATCGTGGAAATGGGTGCCAAGAAAATTGTTCTGGCTACGGGAACACGCGAGTCTTCGCGCGCGGCGCGATTAATTGGCGGCAATCGTATTGCGGGCATTATCAATACAGGCATGTTGCAGCAGCAGGTCTATCTCCATCATGCCAAGCCCTTTTTGAAACCTGTCATCATCGGTAGCGAATGGGTATCTTTCTCAGCGCTGATGACCTGTCGCCACGCTGGTATGAAACCGGTGGCTCTCGTTTCAGAGCAAGAAAAGATAGATGCGCCATTTTATTTTGCAGCGGGTGCAAGGCTGATATTTGGGGTCCCGGTGTTAAGACGCGCCGAGGTGATTGCCATTCATGGGACCGCACAGGTTGAAGCGATTGAAATTGAAATGAAGGGCCAAAGACGGATGATTGAATGCGACGGCGTTATCGTCTCCGGCAAGTTCCGCTCGGAGCATGCGCTTTATTCAAATGGCTTTCTGGCCCGCGATGGCCATGCACCTGTGGTGACCGAAGCCTTCCGCACCAGCAAGCCCAATATCTTTGCCGTGGGCAATGTTCTCGGGCGGCTTGAAACTGCGGGCACCTGCATGATGGAGGCGCGCAAGCTGGCGATGATAGTTGCAGGAGAACTCAAATGAGAGTGCTGGCGATTGACCAGGGCACCACTGGAACCAAAGGCTTTATTTTGGACAGCCATGGCGCTTTCGACAAGACAGCCAGCTTCGAAGTGACGCAACATTTTCCGCAAGCTGGTTTTGTTGAGCATGATCCGGAAGAACTGCTCTCGCACATCAAAAGCGTGCTGGAGCTCAGTGGCCCGGTTGATGCCATCGGCATTGCCAATCAGGGCGAAACCCTGATCGCCTGGGACGCCACAACGGGTCAGGCGATTTGTCCGGCCATTGTCTGGCAGGATGATCGCAGCAAGGAATTTTGTGCCAAGCTGAAAACCCAAGGTGGCGAAGAGCTTACATTGGCCAAGGCCGGGCTGCCGCTTGATCCCTATTTTTCGGCCAGCAAATTTCGCTGGATTCTCGACAATGTGCCTGAGGCTCGAGGTCTTTTGGGCCAGGGCCATTTACGGCTTGGCACATCGGACTCGTTTTTTCTTGATCGGCTGGCTGGAGTCTTTGCCACAGACGTGACAACCGCCTCGCGCACCTCGCTCATGTCTTTAGATACGTTCCAATGGGATGAGGAACTGTGCAATCTTTTCGGGATTCCGATGGAATGCCTGCCCGAGATCCGCGCGACCACGGGCCCTTTTGGCGAGATTGACGGCATTCCGATCACGGCCTCGATGGTGGATCAGCAGGCTGCACTTTTTGGCCATGGCGTGGCCAAGCCCGGCGATGCCAAGATCACCTTTGGCACCGGGGCCTTTGCGCTGGCGCTTCTGGGCCCTGATCGCCCGAAGGGAAATTCGCAGGGGTTGTTGCCCACCGTGGCCTGGGGGATTGGCGATGCGCGGCCAATCTTTGCGCTGGACGGCGGTGTTTATAATGCGGCCTCAGCGGTGAACTGGGCCAGGGGTCTTGGGCTCTTTGGCAGCTATGATGAGATCAATTCCTTCGACAAGCCATCGGCGCTGTCACGTAGTCTGGTTTTTGTGCCGGCCCTCTCGGGGCTTGCCGCACCGCATTGGGACAGGGAGGCTTCAGGCCTTTGGCTGGGGCTCAATCTCGACACCACCAAGAACGATATGATGCAGGCACTGCTCGAAGGTGTCGCCTTGCGTGCCATGGAAGTGATGCAGGCGATGGGCCGGTTGGGGGCCAGGGGCCAGGCCATTTCCATTGATGGCGGCCTGGCAGAGAACCCCTATTTCGGCGCGTTCCTCGCCAATGCCCTGAATATGAATGTGGACGTAGCAGGAAGCAGCGACCTCACGGCGCTCGGTGTGGCGCGCATGGCCATGTTGGGCGCTGGCGCCAAAACGTTGCCGCCTCTGCCGCAGCCGCGCCTGCGTCACAGCCCGCAGCATCCTCTTACAGCCAAGGAGCGCTCGCGGTTTGGCATTGCCATCATCCGGGCCAAGGGCTGGAAGGGATTTTAAGCTCCGACGACCTTGAAAACTGAGGTCCTGAATACCATTTATCTCGGCGACTGGAGGGAACACTTATGATTTTCATTCTCAATCTTTTGTGGTTTGTGCTGGGCGGCTGGATCGCCGGATTGGCCTGGATTTTGGCTGGCGTGATCATGGCCTTCACAATTATCGGCCTGCCATGGGCGCGCTCGTGCTTCATGCTGGCGCGCTATTCGTTCTGGCCCTTTGGCTACGAAATCATCTCGCGTGATCAGCTCCATGGCCAGGACGATATTGGCACGGGAACTTTGGGTACCATCGGCAATGTGATCTGGTTTGTGCTGGGCGGTTGGTGGCTGGCGCTGATGCATATTTCCGCTGCCGTGGCTCTGGCCGTGACCATCATCGGCATTCCCTTCGCGTGGGCTCACGTGAAGCTTGCAATTGCCTCCCTGTTTCCCGTTGGCAAAACGGTTGTGTCAACGGACCGGTTGTGGCCGATGCGGTCCACGCCGCTGAAGCAGATCAGTCGAAATCAGACGGTTTGAACCGATAAGCCGTTGAGCAAAATTCGCACACAACTTCGATCGCGTCGTCTTTCACCATGTCGGCGCGATCTTCTTTTGAGAAGTTGGTCAGCATCTCGGTGACGGTTTCGCGCGAACAGGTGCAGTGGCGCTGAATTTCGATTGCCGGATAAACCGTGACTCCATCCTCATGATAGAGCCTGTAGAGCAATTGCTCTGGCGTCAGAGTTGGATCAAGCAGCTCATGATCTTCTACCGTATCGAGCAACAGCCGGGCTTTGACCCAGTTGTCATCTTCTTCGATCTCAACCTCAGCACCTTCCGGTGCATCGCCTGATTGAATGGCTAGGGGCGATGAACCGCCTTCTGATGGCAGATGCTGCACCATGATCGCACCAGCCCGCCACAACGGTTTTTCAGCGCCACGCGCCAACATCGGGCCTGCGGCCAGGCGCAGCCTTGTGGGGATTTGTTCTGATTGTTGAAAATAAGTGTGGGCCGCATCGGTCAAGGTGGCCTGGCCCAGAGGCACGATGCCTTGATAGCGTTCCATGGCTTTGCCCTGGTCGACCGTCATTGCGAGATAACCTTCGCCTAGCAGCTGCTTTTGTTCTGGTTTTTCCAAACCTGCCAAAGTTTCGGCCGAATATTTGGCAACACCGCGCACACCATTGGGAGACTTGAAATCAGCCACCAGCATTGACACCGGGCCTGAGGTTTTGGTTTGGACAATGAACTTGCCATCAAATTTGAGGGCGGTGCCCAGCATGGCCGTCAAGGCGATACTTTCGGCCACGAGAGCCGAGACGGAGTCAGGATAGGAATGGCGGCCCAAAATATCATCGAGAACAGCACCCAGCCTGACCAGGCGGCCACGCACGCCTAGCGGCTTTATCGCAAAGGGAATGACAAGATCAGTGCTCATTTCACCCCAAAGCAAGACAGAAGAATGGCTTTTTGGGCATGGACCCGGTTTTCAGCCTCATCAAAGACCACCGAATTCTTGCCGTCCATCACCTCGTCCGTCACCTCTTCATTGCGATGGGCTGGAAGGCAATGCATGAACAAAGCATCCTTGCTGGCATGCTTCATGAGTGCAGCATTGACCTGATAGGGACGCAAGAGATTGTGCCGGTTCTTTGCATCGGATTCTTCATCATGCATCGACACCCAGCAATCCGTCACCACGCAATCAGCCCCAGCCGCAGCCTGTTCAGCAGATGTCATCACATTGATATTGGCGTTCTTTGCCTTGGCCCAATCCAGAAACTGCTGGCGCGGGAAAAGAGACTTTGGAGAGCCCACATTCAACGCTCCACCCAGAACGCCCATGGCTTCAATCCATGAGGCGCAGACATTATTGCCATCACCCACCCAGGCAATCTTGGCCTTGTCGATGGCGCCTTTATGTTCTTCAAAGGTCAACACGTCTGCCATCACCTGGCACGGGTGCGTCAGGTTCGTGAGGCCGTTGATAACCGGAATGGTGGCGGCTGAGGCAAATTCCAACAGCGTTTCGTGGGCCTTGGCGCGGATCATCACGCCATCGACATAGCGCGACACAACGCGTGCCGTATCGGCAATGGTTTCGCCGCGACCCAATTGCATTTCAGCGCCTGAGACCGTGAACACTTCGCCACCCAACTGCCTAATACCCATTTCAAACGAAAAACGGGTGCGCGTCGATGGGCGCTCAAAAATCAGCGCAATGGCCTTGCCCTTCAACGGCAGGTCGGAATCGCGCTCGCCCTTGGCAAGGCCCTGACGCGATTTCTTGCGCGTTGCGGCGGCATCAAGCACGGCCCGCAGCTGGGTTTTGGAAAAATCCTTCAAATCGAGAAAATGCGCCATGATCAGATTTTGGCTTCCAAAATTTTGCACGCGCCTTCGATCTTGGCGATGGCTTCATCAATATCTGCGTCATTGACGATCAAGGGTGGCAACAAACGCACCACATTGTCGCCAGCCCCAATCACGAGCAGCTTTTCATCCAGAGCAGCCTTGACGAAGTCGGTGTTGAGGACCTTGCACTTAATGCCCATCATCAGGCCTGAACCACGGATGTCTTCGATGACCTTGGGGTGAAGGTCTTTCAGGCGTTCGAGCTTCTGTTTCAGGCGCAGGGACTGGCGCTCGACATTTTCGAGAAAGCCGTCTTCCAGCACCACATCAAGGACAGCATTGCCTACAGCCGTCGCCAGCGGATTGCCGCCAAAAGTCGATCCATGGGTTCCAGCCACCATGCCTTGTGCTGCGTGTTCAGTGGCGAGCACGGCACCCAGAGGGAAGCCCCCGCCAATGCCCTTGGCAACAGCCATGATGTCAGGCTTGAACCCTGCCCATTCATGGGCAAAGAGCTTGCCGGTGCGGCCCACGCCGCATTGAATTTCATCGAGTACCAGCAACAGGTCATACTTGTCGCAGAGCTCACGCAGGTGACGCAGGAACTGGTGAGGCACCGGCCTGATGCCGCCCTCGCCCTGTACGGGCTCAATCATGATCGCAGCCGTCTCAGGGCCGATGGCGGCTTCAACGGCCTTTAAGTCATCAAAGGGCACCTGGTCAAAGCCTGGGGCCTTGGGGCCAAAGCCGTCGAGATATTTCTGCTGCCCACCAGCCGCCAGCGTTGCCAAGGTGCGGCCGTGGAAAGCACCTTCAAAGGTGATGATATGGAATTTTTCAGGATGGCCTTGAGCTGCATGAAATTTGCGCGCCATTTTGATGGCCAGTTCATTGGCTTCCGCCCCTGAATTGCAGAAGAAAACTGTATCCGCAAAAGTCCTGTCGATCAGGCGTTTGGCGAGTTTTTCCTGGCCCGGCATTTGGTAAAGATTGGATGTATGCCAGAGCTTTCCGGCCTGTTCGGTCAGCGCGGCAATAAGATGTGGATGGGCATGGCCGCAGGAGTTGACGGCAACGCCCGCGCCAAAATCGAGATATTCAGTGCCGTCGCTGGTGTAAACGCGAGCCCCTACGCCCCGGTCAAATGCAACGGGTGCACGATTATATGTGGGCAGAACTGAAGCGATCATGATGATCCCCAAAACCAAAAAGCGCCGATTGAGCATCGGCGCAGTTAAAAAAGCCTCATAGTCAAGTGCGCTCACTTGGTCAATGCCGGGCTTTCCACAGATGAGTCAAAACAGCGCATGGACGAGCGATTCGGCAGCTGCTTAAGTCCTTGTTAACCATGAGGCCGGGTGAAGAAGCTGGGGAAAACGGGGTCAATAAACACCTAATTCCTTGTTTCGCGTCTACAGCCCATTGTAGGGAATAGGTACCGGCCTACGAGATGTAGGGGTTTTCGTAAAGCGTTGGCGTCAAAGCCGCGGGGTATTTTTACCCTGCGAACAAGGAAGGATTCTGAGATGAGCGAAGTTCTGGTTCAAGCCGAGAAAGGTCAGTGGAGTGACGAGCGCGTCGGTATGCTGAAACAGCTCTGGGCTGACGGATTGAGCGCCAGCCAGATTGCAACCAAGCTCGGCATGGGTGTCACCCGCAATGCCGTGATCGGCAAGGTGCATCGCCTCAACCTGTCGGGTCGCGCCAGCACGCCGCGTGCCACGGCCCCTCGTACACCGCGCAAAACTGTTCGCGAACCTTCGGCTCCGGGCCGGTCACCGTCGATGCCAACCGCCGGTGCCAATGCCTTGAAGCCTTATTTGCAGCCAGCGCCCCGCACCATGCCCTTGCCTGAGCCCAAGCCCTTGCGGCTGGTTGATTCAGCCAAGGACGGGCGCATCACCATTCTTCACCTCTCCGAAAAAACCTGCAAATGGCCGATCGGTGATCCGATGAAGGAAGACTTCTGCTTCTGCGGCCATGGGCCTCGTGATGGCTCGCCCTATTGCGAATATCACGCCCGCATGGCCTATCAGCCGCCACAAAGCCGGTTGCGCCGCACAGGCTAATCCTCCGATGGAGATTGACCCCGGCATCTTGGCGTTTTGTGCTGAAATTGCAGCCAAGACGCCACCCGGGTCTGACCAATGGCCTCTAGATCGCCAGCGCCAGGCGTGGAATGAGGTCTGCGCGCAGTTTCGCGCGGCGCGTCCTGCCGGGCTCAAAGTTCAAGACCTGACCACAGAGGGCGTGAAGTTCCGGCTCTATGTGCCAGAGGCACAGGTGCCCCTGCCCGGCGTTCTTTATTTTCATGGCGGCGGTTGGGTTCTGGGCGGGCCGGAAACCCATGATGATATGTGTGCCGAATTGGCGGTGGGCGCTCAGTGCGCGGTGGCTTTGGTCGATTATCGACTGGCCCCGGAACATCCGCACCCGGCGCAGCTTGAAGATTCCCTGAAAGTCTGGCGCTGGATGCGTGCGCAGGGACAGCACCACGGCATTGATCGCGAAAATATCATTGCCACCGGGGACAGTGCGGGCGGGCAGATGTCGGTGGCCCTGGCGCTTGCACTGGCTGAACAAAAACAAAAGCAACTCAAGGGGCTGTTGCTGATCTATCCGGTGCTTGGTGCTGATACCACCACGCCGTCTTACATTCGCAATGCCCATGCGCCGGGACTCAACCGCGACGAGATGGAATTTTATCTCCAGAGTTTTTTGGGGGCGGAGCGCGGCCAAAACTGGCACGACCCCAAAGCGGTTCCCAATCTTGCGAGCACTTCAGATCTTCAAACCCTGCCCCGCTGTTTCATCACGGTGGCAGCACATGACCCGCTGCGTGATGACGGTGTGATTTTTGCAGAAAAGCTTAGAGGCGCGAAAGTCGATGTCACCTTGCGCGAGGAACCTGCACTCACGCATTCTTACATGCGCGCGCGAAACGTATCGCCACCCGCGAAAAAGGGCTTCGACTTTATCGTCGAAGCCCTCCGCTCACTGTCGCACGGGCAGATTCATTTTTACATCACGGTAACTTCGGTGCCCACTTTCACGAACTTGTAAAGTTCGCTCACATCATCATTGAGCATGCGGATGCAGCCTGAAGAGGCATCCTTGCCGATGGAACTTGGCTCATTGGTGCCGTGGATGCGATAGATGGTCGAGCCCAGATAGATGGCGCGGGCTCCCAGCGGGTTCTTCGGGCCACCCGCCATGAAAGTTGGCAGCTCGGGGCGGCGGGCCTGCATTTCAACTGGCGGACGCCAATCTGGCCACTGGGTTTTTGCTGACACCTTGTTGGTGCCCTGCCATTCAAAGCCGGGCTTGGCAGAGGCCACACGATACATGGCGGCGCGGTCCATGCCTAACACGTAGAAGAGCTTGTTCTGTGTCGTATCGACGATGATCGAGCCCGGAGCCTTATTCGTCACATAAGAGACGATCTTGGCGCGGATGAACTGGGGCTGCTGTTGCTCTTGGCGGGTATCAATCTGTGGTGATGGAGCGGCCGAGGCCGGAACGATCACGATGCCTGCGAATGGCTTGGATGATTCAGCGCTGGCCAGCGATGATGCGAGGCCCAAAGCCAAGATGCTGGCGGCGGCGATTTTGAAGATCTTGTTCATTTTTAAATTCCCTCTCAGAAAGCATTTGATGGTGCCGTTCTAGTGGGGAGGGTTTGAACCGAGGCTGAGTGCGCCATTTATCTGGCGTTCAGAATTCAGAGCCTTTTGGTTAAGAAGAAAAATAGCCAATAGGGTAAAATTCTAAGCAATTTTAAGAGGATAACAAAGCGCATCGGGTAGGAAATTTCGAATTTCTTGTGCGCCAATCCTAAAATTGTGCGGCGGGCGGCGTCTGCTGGTTCCATCAGAAAGGGCATGGGAAAATCATTGGCCGCAGTCATTGGGGTTTTTACAAAGCCCGGATTTATGATGCTCAAAGCTATTCCGGCCTTGTTCAATTCCGGCTTCAGGCCTTCGGCCAAATTGATCAGCGCAGCCTTGGATGGACCATAGGCGGCGGATTTGGGCAGGCCCGCATAACCAGCGACCGAAGAAATCCACGCGATGTGACCGCCAGCTTTTTTCCGGAAGTTTGGGAGCACGGCCTGAAGCACATTGACGACGCCCATATAGTTGACTTCCATGCCGGCGCGATGATCGGCCAGCGTGAGGTCAAAGCCCATAAGAGGCTTGTAAGTGCCAACGGAGACAAGAACGAGATCAACAGGACCAATGGCTGTTTCGATTTTGGCAAACGTCTCGTCCACGGCCTTGGCGTCTGTGACATCCAGAGGCCAGGCTTTGATGTTGGCTGATTCATCATCGGCACTGATCGAGCGCGACGATGCCGCAACCTTCACGCCCGCACGCGCCAGCTGTTTGGCAATTTCCGCCCCAATGCCGGTTGACGCACCAATCACCCAGGCTGTGGCCCACGGCAGTTTGGCTTGTGTCATATTCCGACGAAGGGTTGGAACAGGCGGGCCCAGACGCTTTTGAATCTCGTGGGTGCTTCCACCGCCACCAGACAGATGCAGGTCTCACCGGAATCGGCCACAGGCGTATGTTCCACCGTGTCATCAAGGTCTGCCACGTCACCGGGGCCGAATGTGCCCATATGATCAGTGTAGGAGCCTTTAAGCACCATGGTGAGTTCTTCGCCGCCATGGCCATGCTCGGGCATGACACGGCCGGGACCAATTGAGAGCAGCTTCAGTGCCGAGGTGCTGCCCTTGGGCATGGGCACATCAAACAAGGCAACGCCGGGAGCTTTCTTTTTCCATTTGATCTGGTCAAGGTTCAGACCACCCAATGCATGGTCAAGAGCCGCGGGCAATTCAGACTTACGCACTGGCTTACGCTGTGCTGGCGCCACGCCATCAAGACTGGCCAGCGTGGCCGCACGGGCCATATCACTCACTGGCTCCAATTCACCCTCAGCCAGCAGGCCGCCGCCAATGGCTTCGGCATTGCGCAACGCCTTGGCGCAGGCCGGGCAGAGCGCCACATGGCTTGCCGCCACAATGCCGTGGGCATGAGCAATCGTACCAGACGCCAGTGCCAACAGCGTGGCATCATCCAAATGATGCGACAGGTTCAAGAGATTTGCTCCAAAATTTTCCGCAGGCGCTGGTAGCCCAGACGCATGCGCGATTTCACAGTACCCAAGGGAATTTTCAATCTCTGGGCAATTTCACTTTGAGGTACGTCGTCGACATAGGAAAGGATCAGCAGCTGGCGCTGTTCTTCTGGAATTTGGGCCAAAGCGCGGCTGACGGCGGTGTCTTCCTGAGCGCGTGCCAAGGACTCGTGGGCGCTGGGGGTTTCATCTTCCGCATCGAAATCTTCCAACGTTTCATAAAGCTGGGCGCGTTCGCGGCGCAGGCGATCAATGCGCAGGTTACGCGCAACGGTGAACGCCCAGGTTGCCACGCTGCCTTTTTCCGGCGAATAAAGTGCGGCCTTGGACCAGATTGCAATCATGGCCTCTTGCACCAGATCTTCGGCCTGTTCGGCGTTAGAGCCTTTGCGCATAAGGAAATATTTGATACGCGGGGCGAAATGGTCAAACAGGGTGGCAAATGCCTCACGGTCGCGAAACTGCGCCACACGGCTCAAGGCCTGCGCTAATTTTTCGGCCAGGACAGTATCGCGGTCAAGCTTGGGCATCAGGCTTTGGTAAAGTTGCAGTTGGGGCATTGGGTATCCAAGGGGTCTCTTGCCTCCTCGATACGCATGAACCCGGCGTGCGGATCATTGCAATTTGCGCCCGATCTTTTCGTTGAATTCCTTTACAAACACCCGCTTTTTACCTTCAAAGGCCTCGATCTTGCCCCAGACGATCCATTGGGTTTTAGTGGCAGTGAGACGCCCATAGGTTTCGGTGCGGGTTTCCCAAGTTCCACGCTTGCGCGCCTCAGTCCAATGGGTTTCCATTTTTGCCGAGAGGGGATTATCCGGCATGATGGAATAGGATTCACGGCCCGTGCCCCAGATCGTAAGGCCCAGGTCCTTGATCAATTGCGTGCCGAAATCATCGACGATCTCAAGCCTGGTTTCGCCAGTCTTGGGATCAACCGTGACTTCGCGCTTATTCGAGCTTGGCTTCACATGTTTCAGCTCAACAGGGGTTGCCCCTTCGGGTTCAGCGAAGGTGACCGGCGCTTCGAGGCTTCGAATTTTGCGTAGAGGCAGATTGAGTTCCGAGGCTCCAGCATAAACCGTCAATTTCACCGGTTCGGGCGCTGGCCACATCATCGGGAAATAAGAGGTTGAAATCGACACGCGAAGCTTGTGGCCCTTCGGCACTTTGTAAGCGATGTCATCCAACTTGATCTTCATGCGATAGCGCTTGCCTGGCTCCAAGGCGGTTGGAGTCTCGCGGCTCTCTCTCATGCAAAGATTTTGCAAATGATAGGTGATGCGGCCCACTTCACCAGACGGCCAGACATCATTCAACCGCACGGCCACATGGGCGACGGGTTTATCGACACTGAATTCAATATCGATTGTTGGTTGGCCCACAATGTCGATGTCTTCAACGAGGGCGGGGCTGTCAAAGGTGATGGACTGGCTGTCATCCTTGGCCTGGTCGCCAGGGAATTCGGGGCCAAGCCAGATGATGCAATATTCACCGCCGTCAAATCCGGTGGTTTGCTTTGAGGTGAGGGTGAGGGGCGATTCAGAGCCCTTGGACGCCGCAATGCCCTTGTCGGTCAAATAGAAGGTCTTGGTTGATGTGGTGCCGTAGCCCCAATAGCTGTCGGCAATCCAGCGGCCTTTGATCTCCGACGGGAATGTGCCGGGCTTATAGGGCTCCATCACATAGACGCGGTAATCCGGATCTTGCGTGACCTTGGTGTCGATGTCCTTCAGGTAAAAATCCCACCAGCACAGCATTTCCTGCAAGAATCCAATTTTCGGATCAGGCACGGCAAAATGCGGATACTTATGCGCCCATGGCCCGATGATGGCCTTCCGGGGACAGCGTAAGCCCCGCATCAGCCGCGGAACAGCGTTGGAATAGGCATCGTTCCAGCCACCCACAACAAGTGTTGCGGCCGTAATGGCACCGAAGTTTTCACAGACCGAGCCATGCTTCCAGTAATCATCGCGGTGCGGATGCTTGAGCCAGGGGATCAGCAGGAAGGGTTCATTCTTCAAACGGTCGAGCCACATTTTCTTCCAACGGGGCCCAACGATCTTGGGATCTGGTGGCCTTGAAGAATAGGCGAGCATGGTGGCGGCCCAGCCCAGATTTTCATTGAGAACGGTGCCGCCCTTATAGTGGATGTCGTCTTCATAGCGGTCATCCGTCGAGCAGATGGTGACGATGGCCTTCAAGGCGGGCGGCTGGCGAGCCGCGACTTGCAGCGCATTAAACCCGCCCCAGGAAATTCCGAACATGCCGACCTTGCCGCTGCACCAGCTTTGCTTGGCGAGCCAGGCGATTACTTCAAGGGCGTCGTCCTGCTCCTGCTTGGCATATTCATCTTCCATCAGGCCTTCAGAATCACCATTGCCGCGCATGTCGACTCGGATCGCGGCATAGCCGTGCCCGGCCAGATAGGGGTGGGTCAGTGCATCGCGGACATGGGTGCCGTCGGTCTTACGGTACGGCAGAAATTCAAGAAGTGCTGGGACCGGATTCTTCTCGGCATCGGTCGGCAGAAACAGGCGGGCCGCCAGCTTTGTGCCATCAGACAGCGGAATCCACAGATTCTTGATCTCTTTGACTTTGCGGGGAAACTTGGTTTTGACTTTTGTTTGAAGGGCCATGGGGGTCTTATGCCGCAAAACCTTTGATGGCCGCAACAATTGCCGCAAAAGACTTTGCCGCAGGGGTGCTCATCGATCGGGCGCGCAAAAAGGCGTGCACCAGCTGGGGTTCATGGCGGATGGTGGTTTGGACTCCGGCGGCGCGGAGCTTCTCCGCATAGGCTTCGCAATCGTCATGCAGGGGATCATGACGGGCGGCCACTAGAAAGGCTGGTGGCAGGCCTGCAAAATTCGTCTCGGCTAAGGGTTCTGCATATTTGTGGCCGTGGCCCTGATAGACATCTCGATAATAGACCGTGTCCTGGGTTGAAAGCCCCGGCGCATTGGCCTGGGTGATATAGGAGCCCTTGGTGATATCTCCGCCGAGGCCCGGATAAATCAACACCTGGCCTTTTATTTCGGGGCCGTTTTGATCGCGCGCTTTGAGGCACAGAGCCGCCGCAAGGTTCCCGCCGGCACTGTCACCGACCACGATGCAAGATTTCAACGATTGTAAAACTGTCCAACAATTATCAAAAGCGGCAGGAAATGGGTGTTCCGGCGCCAGGCGATATTCAACGGCTGTGACTTCGACTTGGGCTTGAGCGGCGAGATCGGCACAGATTGAATCGTGGCTTTGAAGTCCACCCACCACGAAGCCGCCACCGTGAAGATAGAGCAATTTAGTGTTGGGATTTTCGGGCGTGTAGCGGCGGCAGGGGATGGCACCCATGGTAAAATCTTCGACGGTCAAACCGCTCGGATACGGTGTTGAAAAATGCGCGCAATATTTATCATAGAAGGCGCGCTGCTCGGCCATGGTGAAATTCACGGCATCTGCTGGATAAAGCTTTTCGCCCGCCTCCAGAAAAGCGCGAATGCCGGGATCAGTGAGTTCGGGGTATTTGGCGGTCATACCGAAATAGAGGTTGCCGCCAGCCGAAGCGCCTTCACATTGGCGGCGTGGTCATTGCCTTTGAACAGCGCGGAACCGGCCACCAACACATTGGCACCCGCCTTCACGGCGGCTCCGGCAGTTGAAACATCAATGCCGCCATCAACTTCAATGTCTATGTCGCGCCCACCCGCCAATGCTTTTGCCTGGGAAATTTTTTCAAGCATGGCCTTGATGAAACTCTGACCGCCAAAGCCCGGATTGACCGTCATCACCAGAATGAGGTCGAGCCTGTCGATCACATGTTCAATCGCCGAGATCGGCGTTGCCGGATTGAGTGCCACGCCCGCTTTCTTGCCCAGCGCCTTGATGGCTTGCAGCGAACGATCAAGATGCGGGCCCGCCTCGGCATGAACTGTGATGCTGTCAGCACCCGCACTGGCAAATTGCGCTAGATAGGGATCTGCCGGGGAAATCATCAAATGCGTGTCGAATGGCGCTTTGGTGTGCGGGCGCAGCGACTGCATGATCGGCGCGCCGAATGAAATGTTGGGGACGAAGTGGCCGTCCATTACGTCGATGTGAATCCAATCTGCTCCAGCCTTCAAGATGGAGGACACCTCTTCGCCGAGCTTGGAAAAATCGGCGGCGAGAATGGATGGCGCAATGATGAGGGGGCGGGTTTTCATGGGTCTGTTCTAATTGAGCCCCGCCCAAAAGCAAAGAGGCCCGCTTTGAAAGCGGGTCTTTTCTAATTTTCCTCTTCGGCGAAGCCGGGGAGGGTGGATCGCGCCAATGGCACGAGACGGGTGAGGTTGGTTCAGTGCATGCCGTCGCCGAAATCACCCGTTGATCAAACCCCACCCTGCCCTCCCCTGTAGGCAGGGGAGGGAGGATAATTGTTAAATCAACTTGTCCATTGCAACAGCGGTGTCGCTCATGCGGTTCGAGAAGCCCCACTCATTGTCATACCAGGACAGGATGCGCACGAAGGTGCCTTCGACGACCTTGGTTTGATCCATGTGGAAGGTTGAAGAATGCGGATCGTGGTTGAAGTCGATCGAGACGTTCGGATCAAGCGTGTAGCCCAGAATGCCCTTGAGCTTGCCTTCGGCTGCTGCCTTGATGGCGGCATTGATTTCTTCAACTGTCGTGGCGCGCTTGGCCACAAACTTGAAATCAACAACCGACACGTTGGGCGTTGGCACGCGGATCGAGGTGCCGTCGAGACGGCCCTTCAATGAGGGGATGACCAGGCCAATGGCCTTGGCTGCACCGGTTGAAGTCGGGATCATCGACATTGCTGCAGCGCGGCCGCGGTAAAGATCCTTGTGCATGGTATCAAGTGTTGGCTGGTCGCCGGTGTAGGCGTGGATGGTGGTCATGAAACCATGGTCAATGCCAACCGTGTCATTCAGAACCGAGGCCACGGGGGCCAAGCAGTTGGTGGTGCACGAGGCGTTCGAAACCACGATGTGGTCCTTGGTGAGGCCCTGATGGTTCACGCCATAAACCACGGTGAAATCTGCGCCATCGGCAGGAGCCGACACGAGCACGCGCTTGGCACCAGCGGTCAAATGGGCCGAGGCCTTATCCTTCGAGGTGAAAATGCCGGTGCATTCCAGGGCGATGTCGACGCCCAATTCTTTCCACGGCAATTGTGAAGGATCCTTCACGGCGGTGGCTTTGAATTTTTCAGCGCCGACATTGATCATGTCGCCTTCAACGCGCACCTGATGGGGGAAGCGGCCGTGCACTGAGTCATAGCGCAGCAAGTGGGCGTTGGTTTCGATGGGGCCCAGATCGTTGATGGCCACAACTTCAATGTCTTTACGGCCCGATTCATGAATGGCGCGCAACACATTGCGTCCGATACGGCCAAAACCGTTAATTGCAACTCTAACTCTTGCCATGATAGCTCCTGAATGTTCGATGTCTCGCGCGCCTTATAGCGCTTTTACTGTGACGGCAAAGTGAAATTTGAGGTGCGCCCATCATTTTTCTGGGCAAGTCCTGCAAAATCGGCGGGATGGCCATTTTTTGCTGCAATGTTGCAGCGCAGCGTCTTTGTCGCAGGGCAGAATTTATGGTTTGATGGCAAACTTGGTCCGAAAGGTTGAAGCTTCATGGCTGATCACGAACTCAGATTGGTGTTGAATGATGAATTGCATGGGAGGCCTGGCCTTCCCGTCAGAACGCCGGCCCGTATCACGCATCTCGCATTCACCTTGTCGGAGGGCGATGCTGATCCGCTGGCCCATGTTGCAACCTTGTGCGGGGGCCTTGGCCTTCGGCAACCAGCACCCCATGCCCATCATCATGCGGTTGAATTTGCCGATGGGCTTTTGAAGTTCGAGCGCCACGGTGAGTTTTACCGCATCAGTGTCACGCGCGAGGGCAAGAACCTGAAGCATGAAGCCATTGCCAGTCTGCCCGAGGGCTGGGTGGCGGAGCTTCCGGGCAAGAGGCTTGTTGCCATTCATACACATATTCTGGCGAAATCTGCGCCTACGCCGAGCGAGGCCAGTCTCAAAGCACTCTTTGGGCATGACGAGATGGCCAGTTCTGCCGTCAACCAAGGCAAAGCCATTGTGTGGAGCGATTTTCGCATTGGGGCCGACGGCTATACGCGCATGTTGGTCCATGACCACGGTCTCTCGCCCATGCGCATGGGCAGGCTGACGCGCCGCCTTCACGAGATTGAGACTTATCGCATGATGGCGCTTCTCGGCCTGCCGCTGGCGCGACAGCTGCAGCAAAAGATCAGACCCTTGGAAGCTGCCCTTTCAGTCACGATCGCCAATATGCTCTCGGCCAAAGGCACTGACGAGGACAGCAAACTACTCGATGGGCTCACCGCCATTGCGCGCGATGTTGAAGAGCTTTCCAATCTTTCGAGCTATCGCTTTGCCGCAACGCGGGCCTATGCGGCACTTGTGGCCAAGCGCATTCAGGAATTGGGTGAAGAGCGGGTCATGAGCTATCAGAGGCTTGGCGTGTTTCTCGACCGGCGCTTCAGCCCGGCGATGTCGACCTGCACGGCGGTTGGAGATCGCATCAACAGTCTGGCCTTGCGCAGCGAGCGGGCGTCAAATCTGCTCCGCACGCGCGTTGACATCATGCTGGAAATGCAGAACCAGCAATTGCTGCGTTCGGTTGATCGCAATGCCCGCCAGCAATTGCTGCTCCAACAAACCGTTGAAGGCATTTCGATTGTCGCCATCAGCTATTATGCCATCAGCATTGTGGCAAAGCTGATAGACGGCCTTGGCAGTTATCTTCCGGGGCTTGATACCAAGCTCGCCGAGCTAATTTCCATTCCCGTCATCATCGCCGCCGTGGCGACAGCGATCTGGATGGTGCACCGAAAGTTGACCGTTCAGAGCGGACCACACTGACCCGCCTCCGATGGTTTATAGTTTCGTCCATTTGCCATTCTTGGCCGAGGACTTCACGCAGGCCTCGATGAAGGCCATGCCCGCTACACCATCTTCGATGCCAGGGAACATGACTTCCTTTGGCGGCTTCTTGCCGGTACGTTGGGCCTTGATGGCTTGAGCGACCTCTGAATAAATATTGGCAAAGCCTTCGAGATAGCCTTCCGGGTGGCCGGGGGGCACGCGTGTGACACGCGCTGCTGCGGGGCCTGCACCCGCACCGCCACGGGTAATCAGGCGCTTTTCCTGGCCGAAGGGCGTGTACCACAAGTAGTTCGGATCGGCTTGCGTCCATTCCAGGCCGCCCTTGGTGCCATAGACCCTGAGCTTCAGACCATTCTCATTGCCAACGGCAACCTGGCTTGCCCAAATCGAACCGCGGGCACCGCCTTTGAAGCGCAACATCGTTTGCACATTGTCATCAAGCTTGCGGCCTTTGACAAAGCTTGTGAGCTCGCAGGCGAGTTCATCAAGCGTCAAGCCCGAGACAAAGGTTGCAAGTTGATAGGTGTGCGTGCCGATGTCGCCGACTGAACCGCCAGCGCCGGAGCGCTTGGGATCCGTGCGCCAAGCGGCCTGTTTCTGGCCGGATTTTTCAAGATCGGTGGTCAGCCAGTCTTGGGGATATTCACCCTGCACAACACGAATTTCACCAAGCTCTCCGGCGGCGACCATGGCGCGGGCGTGCCGGATCATCGGGTAGCCGGAGTAATTATGCGTGAGTGCGAAGATGACTTTGGGATTTTTCTTGAGCAGCTTTTCGAGCGTCAGAGCTTCCTTCAAATTCAGAGACAGCGGCTTGTCGCAGATCACATGAATGCCGGCTTCGATGAAAGCCTTTGCCACCGGAAAATGCATGTGGTTCGGTGTTACGATGGAGACGGCCTCAATGCCATCCTTGCGCTTGGCTTCAGCCTTGGCCATCACCGCAAAATCGGAATAGATGCGATCGGCTGCAAGGCCCAATTCTTCTCCCGAGGCCTTGGCCTTGGCGGGATCAGCCGAGAGGGCGCCTGCCACAAATTCATAGTGGTCATCTAGGCGGGCTGCCAAGCGGTGCACGGCGCCGATAAATGCGCCCTGCCCGCCACCCACCATGCCATAGCGGATGCGGCCTGTGTTTTTTTCAGATGTTCCCGTGATTGCCATGTTTGCGTCTCCCGAAATTCATTCTTTGAAACTCCCTCCCCCTTGTGGGGAGGGTTGGGGTGGGGGTCACTCTGGTGCCAACCCCCACCCGAAAATTGCGAAGTGCAATTTGTCGACCTCCCCACAAGGGGAGGTTGAAGTTCGTCAGATCCCCAACATGCGTTTGACTTGCGCCTTGGCGTCGGCACCGCCGCCGGCGAAATCATCGAAAGCCTTGCCCGTGGTTTGAATGATGTGTGATGCGATGAAGGGTGCGCCTTCGGCAGCACCCTGATCAGATGATTTCAAGCAGCATTCCCATTCCAGCACCGCCCAAGAGTTATAGTTATATTGGGCGAGCTTCGAGAAGATCGAAGCAAAATCAACCTGGCCATCGCCCAGTGAGCGGAAGCGGCCGGCGCGGTTGAGCCAGGGCTGGAAGCCAGAGTAAACACCTTGGCGACCGGTCGGATTGAATTCCGCATCCTTCACATGGAAGGCGCAGATGCGCTCGTGGTAGATGTCGATGAATTGCAGATAATCCAGTTGCTGCAAAACAAAGTGCGATGGATCATAATTGATCTGGCAACGCTTGTGGCCCTTGAGGCGATCGAGGAACATCTCAAAGGTGATGCCATCCATCACGTCTTCACCGGGGTGGATTTCAAAGCCGACATCCACGCCATTTTCATCCATGACATCGAGCAACGGCTTCCAGCGGCGGGCCAGTTCATCAAAGCCTTCTTCGATGAGGCCCGGCGGGCGCGGCGGCCATGAATACATGTAAGGCCAGACCAGAGCTCCACTGAAAGTGACGTGGGCGTGGAGGCCCATGTGCTTTGAAGCCTTGGCCGCCATCTTCACCTGGTTTTCGGCCCAGGCGCGGCGCTCCTTCGGGTTGCCATGAACTTCCTTTGGGGCAAAGGCGTCAAAGCCTTCGTCATAGACAGAGTTCACGGCGACAAGCTGGCCTTGCAGATGGGTTGAAAGCTCGGTGATCTCAACGCCGTTGTCCTTGGCGATGCCTTTCAGCTCGTCGCAATAGGTTTTCGATTCCGAGGCCTTCTTCAGATCAATCAGGCGACCATCCCAGGTCGGGATCTGCACGCCTTTGTAGCCGAGGCCAGAAGCCCATTTGCAGATCGAGGCGAAGGAATTGAATGGGGCCTTGTCGCCCGCAAACTGGGCCAGAAAAATTGCTGGCCCCTTGATGTTACCCGGCATTGTCGTCTCCCATTTATGCGTTGTTCAAAAGTGCTTCGATATATTCCTGACGGCCTGATTTTGGTTGTGGCTCGATCTTGTCTTTGTGCACGCGAGCCGCAATGCTTTCAAGAGTGGCACCCTTTTCCAACATGGCCTTGTTCTGCGGCTCATCCCATTTTGCGTAGCGCTTGTTTACTTCGGCATCGAGCTTGCCATCTTCCATGATCTTGGCGGCATTCAAGAGTCCGCGCGCGCAGGCATCCATCGAGGCCACATGGGCGTAGAGGATATCATCAGGGTCAATTGACTGGCGTCTGATCTTGGCATCGAAATTCATGCCGCCCGTGGTGAAGCCACCAGCGCGCAAAACTTCAATCATGGTCAAGGTCAACTCCGGCACGTTCATCGCGAACTGGTCGGTGTCCCAGCCGACTTGGTAGCCACCGCGATTCAAATCGAGCGAGCCAAAAACACCCAAGGCCGAAGCGAGTGCAATTTCATGCTCAAAGGTGTGGCCAGCGAGAATGGCGTGGTTCTGTTCAATGTTCATCTTCACATCGTTTTCAAGCCCATAGGATTTGAGCAGGCCATAGATGGTGGCCACGTCATAATCATATTGATGGGTTGATGGTTCTTTGGGCTTCGGTTCAATCAGGATCGGACCCTTGAATCCAATCTTGTGCTTGTATTCAACAACCAGCGATAGGAAACGGCCAGCCTGTTTCAGCTCTTGACCGATCTTGGTGTTGACGAGGCTTTCATAGCCTTCACGCCCGCCCCACATCACATAATTTTCGCCGCCCAAATCCTTGGTGACGTCAAGACAATGTTTCACCTGAGCGGCGCAATAGGCAAAGACATCAGGATCAGGATTGGTGGCAGCCCCCGCCATGAAGCGGCGGTTGGAGAACATGTTGGCCGTGCCCCAGAGGAGCTTCTTGTTGTGTTTGGCCATGCCCTTTTCGAGGAGCTTCGCGACCGCCGTCACATTGGCGTTGAATTCGGCCAGCGAATTTCCTTCGGGCGCAATGTCGAGATCGTGGAAGGTGAAAAAATCGACGTCGAGAAGACGTAAAGTCTCGAACATGATTTCGGTTTTGGTCTTTGCCGCATTCATCGGGTCAGCATCGTGATGCCAGGGCCGGTTGAAGGTTTCGCCACCAAATGGATCGCCACCGGGCCAGCCCAGCGTGTGCCAATAGCAAACGGCAAAGCGCAAATGATCGCGCATGGTCTTGCCCAAAACTTTCTGATCGGGGTTGTACCAGCGGAAGGCCAACGGATTGCTGGAGGACGGGCCTTCATATTTGACCGGGTTTTGGAGGTTGTAAAACTTGCTCATTTGATATCCTTGATACTTGGGTAGATTTTTTCATAACGGGCATAGGCTGCGTCGTAGGCGGCCTTGGCGCCGAGTTCAGGCTTGATGGTTCTGGCGATTTTGGGAGAGGTGCAGATTTTTACGAAGTCGGCACCGGTTGCAGCAATGAGTCCCATGCGGGCACCACCAAAGGCGCCGCCGAAATCACCAGCTGCGGGAAGATCAATGGGAACGCCAAGAACCGTTGCAATAATCTTGAGCCAGATTTCAGAATGGGTGCCGCCGCCTACGGCCATCAAGCGTTTGACGTCCGAGCCTGCGGCCTTGAGCGCTTCCAATGAGTCGCGCAGGGCAAAGGCCACACCATCCAGAACGGCATGTGTCATGTCCTTGACATCGCTTTCGGCGGCCAATCCCAAAAACGCGCCACGAATTTGGCTATCGCCCACTGGCGTACGCTCGCCTGAAAGATAGGGCAGGAACAGCAACGGCGACGGGCCTTCGAGCTTTTTGCCCATGGCTGCGGTCAACTTGGGCGTCGGCGTTTTTACGATGCCTGAGAGCCATTCAATGCTGGCTGTGGCTGCGAGAATAACCCCCATCTGATGCCAGGTCCCGGGCACGGCATGGCAGAAGGCATGAACGGCGCGCCCTGTGTTGGGGCTGAATTTGGCGTTGGAGACAAACATCACGCCCGAGGTTCCCAGAGATACGAAAGCCGCGCCATCTTTGACTGCACCGATGCCAACGGCGGCCGAAGCATTGTCACCGCCGCCACCCGCCACGACGGGCAGCTTGGGCATGCCCCAGGCCTTGGCGAGTTGGGATGTGATGCGGCCTGTGGCGTCAGTGCCTTCAAAGAGTTCTGGCATCTGGTCGCGGCGCATATGGGTGGCGGTCAGCATGGCGTCGGACCACGCGCGCTTGGACACATCGAGCCAGTAAGTTCCCGATGCATCCGACATGTCGGAGCCATAGGTTCCTGTCATGCGGTAGCGGATATAATCCTTGGGCAGGAGAACCTTGGCCACCTTGGCAAAAATGTCCGGCTCATGTTTCCTCACCCACAACAATTTGGGTGCGGTAAAACCTGCGAGCGGGATATTTCCGGTCAATTCGCGGGCCCGCGGCTCGGCTTTCAGAATGTCATCACATTCGGCAAAACTTCTGGCGTCATTCCACAGGATGCAGGGACGCAAAACCTTGCCATTTGCATCGAGCAAGGTGGCACCATGTTGTTGGCCCGACATGCCGATGCCTTCAACCGCTGCCACAGCCTTTGGTTTCTTCAGGCGCAAGGCCTTCACGACGGCATTGGCAGCTTTCCACCAGCTTTCAGGATCTTGCTCGGACCAACCGGGATAGGGTCTCGAAACCTTTAAGGGCGACGAGGCCGTGGCAATCAGTTTTTGCTTGCCATCAATCAACACGCCTTTGACGGATGACGTTCCGAAATCCAAACCAAGATACATCAGGTGGCCTCATGGAGTTTTGACCACAATACAAGTTTTCGGGCTCGTTCCAAGGTATATTTTGAGGGGCGAATTAAATAGCCAAAGCGGCTTCAATCACGTGATGGGCAATGGCGTAATGATGCGAGGCCGAGAGCCCCTCGGCATGTTCGTGGGCCAGCATTTGGCGGACCTCTTTGAAGGAAAACCAGCGGGCTTGCTCCAGTTCCACCTCGTCCATGGTGATCTTGGTGTCCTTGGCTTCGGCAATGACCCCGATCATCAGGCTTGAGGCAAAGGGCCAGGGTTGACTTGCAACATAGGTGACCTTGCCCACTTCAATTCCGGTTTCTTCTAGAACTTCGCGGGCCACAGCCTGTTCAATGGTCTCGCCCGGCTCCATGAAGCCCGCGACCGCTGAGAACATGCCGGGTTCCCAGGATTTTTGGCGGGCCAGAAGGATTTTTTCGCCGTGGCGCACGGCCATGATCACGACGGGGTCAGTGCGTGGAAAGTGGTCGGCGTTGCAACTTGGGCAATGACGGCGATAGCCGGAATCGCTCATTTCGGTCTTGGCCCCGCAATTGGCACAAAAGCCGTGGCGCGCGTGCCAGTAGGTGAGGCTGCGGCCTTGCGCGATGATCGACAAAAGCTCGGGCGGCAGTTCGCCATTGCGCATGAGATCGCGGATGGGACGAAGCGGCTCGGCCACGGCTACGCTCAATGCAAACCACGGGCGGTTTTCGGTGTCATCGCCGAGATAAACAGCAGACCCGTCATTGGACGTTGCGGCAAGGTCTGGCTCGGCACCCGCCATTAATAATTTATCGTCGGAAAATTTTAATATCCGGCGATCGGGATGGCTCAGTCTTTGCGCCAGAAGATCAGGGTTGGTCCGGTCATTTGCATTACGATTGAGAGGCGAGTGAGAGAAGGCCATACGGCGCATTTTGAAGTCCATCTTGAGAAAGGCTGACAAATCGAACTCATCTTAACGCGATATTTACCAAGAAAGTTAACTTTCAGGGGGTGTGGGCGGGCTGCCAACTGATTTGCTCCGAAATTCGGGCGGCCGCTGGTGGAGAATTGAACTCGATGAAGCCTGGAATTCCATGGAGTGTCAAAGGCATAGAGCCTGACATGCGCGAAGCTGCAAAAAACGCGGCAAAACGCTCTGGCATGACCTTAGGCGAATGGCTGAATGCGGCCATCGTCGAACAGTCAGAAACTGACCCAACTCCGCAGCATCGCAGCCCTCCTGCGGCCACGCCAAAGCCCACGCGCAGCAGAATTTCTACGCATCCCATTGAACGGGCCGCAACCAAGCTTGAAGACATTGCCGAGCAGTTGTCGCGCATTGCCCAGCGCGAGAGCGACACCACGGCTTCGCGCTACATGCCACAGTCCTCAACGGAGGATTCATCTGCACTTGCACGTGTGCTCGGTCGCCTCGAAAGCAATGAACGCCAGACGGTTGAAGCTTTCTCGGCGGTCAATGATCGTTTGTCGGTTCTCGGGCGGCAATTTGCAAAAGTTCAAACCACCGCAAAGCCCGAAGAGAGTGCTGGCTTCCAGACGCTTGAAAAAGCTGTTCGCAACATCATTGAACATCTGGAAGTTTCCGAAAAGCGCACGCGCGAGAACTTGAAAACCCTGCAAGACCGCATGGGTGACATGACGGCGCGTGTGAACGGTGCCGGCAGCGAACAGATTTTGGCTCAGGCTCCGGCTTTCAGCCAGCTCGAATCACGCTTGAGCGAACTTGCCAAGCGGGTTGAAACCAGCCAGCAGCCCATGGCCGAACTACCACATAGCCTGCGCGACGAGCTTGATGGCCTGGCCTCGCGCATTGAGGATGTGCGCAGCACGGCAGAAAATCTTGCGGGCAAGGCCCAGACCCAAGCCGTGCAGCAGGCTCAAAATGAGCTGCGCTCCATTGAAGGGCGCATTCTCGGTTTGCTTCGCGAAGCGCAAGCCTCGATGGCTGCCCAATCGACGGGCCCAGCCGATATCAGCAGGATCCGCGGCGAGATCGACCAGCTTCATGCCCGCGTTGATGAAGCTCAAAAGGCTTTCGCCAGCGGCCAGGATGTTTCGGCCTTGCGACAGGTTGTGGAACAGCTTTCGACGCGCGTGGCACAGGGCCAAGACCCACGGCCGTTCGCAGACATGGACCGCCGTATTGTTGATATTTCGCGCCAGCTTGAACAGACGCAAGCTGCCACCCGCGATATGCCCCAGTTCAATGAGCTTGAGCGGCGCATGGCCGAACTTGACCACCGCCTGAATGACGCGATGCGCCTTCAGGGCGAGGGGCCTGCGCGGGAATTGCTGGAACAGAAATTAGCTGAAGTCGATGATCGTTTGGGGCGCACTGAACACCAGTTGCAGCATTTGGAAACCATTGAACGGGCGATTAGCCAGCTTTACGACTCCATCGAGCATGGCCGTACCCATGCCACGGAGGCCGCAGAAGAAGCCGCCAATCGCATGGCGCAAAGCATCATGGCGCAAGGCCCACAAAGCGTTTCGCTGGCCGGATCGCCTGAAATCATGGCGTTAGAGCAAGGACTTCATGCTGTGCGTGAAGCCTCTCAGATGGCAGATTCGCGCAATCAGGAAACGCTTGAAGCTGTTCATGAGACACTTGAACAGATTGTCAGCAAACTGGCCGAGCTTGAAACCGTGGCCATTGGGCAGCGGCTGGTCCAAGCCACGGCCATGCCTCTCCAGCCCAAAGAAGCTCCGCAGTTTATGGCTGAAGAAGAGCCTGCAATGGAGAACCATTCGCCAGCGGTGGATCCCTTCGCCCTGCAGCCCGCACCAGAACCTATGGAGCCCGCATTAAATCCGTTTGAAAACGTGGTCGAAGCGCCAGACCTGGCCATGACGGAGGGCGACGCCTTTCAACCTGCATCAGACGAGCCCATTTCACCCAATGAGGACTTCATCGCATTGGCACGGCGGGTTGCCCAATCCGCTTCAGGTGGTGGCACATCACCGACCGCTTCGGCCTTCGATCTTCTTCGCAAGCCTCAGAAGAAGACCTCGAAGCTCGGCGGGTTCAGCCTGCCATTTCGCAAAACTCCCAAAACTGAAGCAGTCATCTCTGCCCCCGCCGCTGGCATGACATTGCCGCCCATTAAGCCAGCCAACAACAATGCTGCAAGCCGGCGCAAGCTGGCCATCATGGGTCTGGTCTTGCTGGCTTTGGTGGCTGGCGTTTCGGTCAACATGCTGGGGCGCATGCGCAACGCCACTCCTGCTGAACCCACTCCTATTACAGCCCCAGCACAAGACAACGCTCCTGCATCTGCAGACCCAGCCACCGTGGCTCCACAGGGTGCTGCACCATCTGATGCTCCCGTCGTGGCGCCCGCCCCGCTGGTCCCGCAGCAACAAGGCTTCAACAGCGACAACACGCAAGTTGATCCCATTCTGACGGGGGCCTTGCCGCCAGTACAGGCTTCAGCAATTGGCCCGGTTGCGACAGCTCCTGACAGCGCCATTGGCTCAGCAAGTCTACGGGATGCGGCTGTCTCTGGAGATGCTGAGGCACAATTTGTGGTGGCCACGCGCTATCTCAACGGTGAAAACGTCACTGTGGATTACGCCAAGGCCGCTTATTGGTATGGCAAGGCTGCGGCCTCTGGCCTGGCACCCGCCCAATATCGCATGGCGACCCTTTATGAGCGCGGCAAGGGCGTCAATCTTGATTTGAAGATGGCGGCCTCGTGGTATGAACGCGCTGCCGCACAAGGCAATGTCAAAGCCATGCACAATGCAGCAGTTCTGGCGTCGGGCAGTGGCTCGGGAACGCCGGATTATGTGAACGCCTATAACTGGTTTTCACTGGCTGCTGCCCATGGCCTGAAAGACAGCCAATTTAATCTCGCCGTCTTGATCGAACGCGGACTTGGAACCAAGGCTGACGCTCCGCAAGCTTATTTCTGGTATCTGGCCGCTGCCGCCCAAGGTGACACTGACGCACAGACCCGCGCCGACCAATTGGCCAAGACCCTCTCACCTGCTTCAATCGATGCGGCCAAGACCAGGTTGCAAGCTTGGGTTCCCGACAAAGCCCCCGAAACGGCCAATGTGGTTTCAGTTGATGAAAGCAAATGGCAGGCCAAAACCGGACCCCGCGTCCAGCAAGCCGTGGCGACGCCGAAGACCATGGTCAATGCGGCGCAAGACATGCTGGAAAAGCTCGGCTTCAATATCGGGCCTCATGATGGCAAGCTCGAAGGAAAGACCGCCAATGCGGTTCGCCTGTTCCAGTTGCAAAAAGGCCTGCCGGTCACCGGCAAAGTGACTCAGGATTTGATCGACGCGCTGCAATCAGCGTCTAGCTGAGGCGCGAAAACGGAAAGCGGTGCAAGGCTGCAGTCCCGATCATCAGGGCTTCAGCGGCTTTTTCTTCAAACAGGTTCCAATAGGCCCGGCTGGTCACTGAAAGGGCGCCCGTATAGGCCCCAAAGGCCGGCATGATCAGGCGCTTGCCGTCATAGGCAAAACATTTGCCGCGCAAGGACCGTCCGCGCTGAACCAGTGAACAGCCGGGATGAAGATGGCCTGAAATCTCGCACTCCTCACCGCGCAATTGGGCAGGCTCATGGCGCAGAGTGATGCGGCCCAGCATGATCTGCGCGGCGTGAAGGCCCCCCACATCTTCTGGTGGTTCGGGATCATGGTTGCCCGAAATCCAGAAGGTTTCGATTTTTTCTGTGATGGATCTCAATTTTTTGCGATGGCTGTCTTCGAGCCTGATCGAGCCCTCGCCATCATGAAAGCTGTCGCCGAGAAAAATCAAACGCTGCGGTGCGGTGTGTTGGATGACATTGGCCAGAAGTGCGAGCGAGGTTTCGGTATCAAATGGCGGGACGTGAACGCCGCGTCTGGCAAGGCTGGTTCCCTGTTCCAGATGCAAATCGGCAATCAGCAAGGTTCTGGATTCGGGCACGATGACGGCGCCCGAAAGATCGGGGATCATCTCCATGCCGCCCAGCGTGATGACATGAGACTTAGACAAGCCGTGCGGCCTCATCCATGAGTTCGTCTGCGGCCTCGGCGAGAAGGGCATCATGGGCTTCGCCGTAAACAGATTCGCGCCCAATCTCAAGCATGACCGGAACAGAAAGTGGCGAGACCTGATCAAGGGCTCGATGCACAATGGCATTGCGGATGCGCTTTAACAACGCCCCCAGGCGATGAACGTCGATCAAGCCTTCGGCGGCATCATCCCAAGCGGCGCGCAGCAGCACATGATCCGGCTGATGGGTCCGCAACGCGTCATAGATGAGGTCGGTGTTGACGGTGACTTGTCGCGCCGTTTTTTCCTTGCCCGGCATACGCTTCTCAATCAATCCGGCTATGATGGCGCAGTTGCGGAAGCTTCTTTTCATCAGGGCCGATTCTGCAAGCCAGGCATCGAGATCATCGCCCAGCATGTCTTCGTCAAAGAGCTTGGCCAAAGAAATACGGCCCGCCGCAATCATTGCGGAGAGATCATTGAGGCACCACACGACCAGTGCATATTCAGACGCCACAAAGCCCAAGGGCCGTGCGCCCCAACGTTCAAGGCGCCTTGTGAGCAACATGCCCAGTGTTTGCTGCGCCAGCCTGCCCTCAAAGGGATAACAGACCAGATAGTGCTTGTCGGCGCGCGGAAATGTTTCCACCAGCATCTGGTGTTCGCGCGGCACCACCGACACAAAAGATTGCAGAGACAGCCAGTCGCGAACTTGATTGGGCAAGAGATTCCATTGCTGGCGATCGCCCAACATGGCGCGCACGCGGGAGGCCAGAAAGGTCGAAAGCGGAAATCTGCCCCCCATGTAGGATGGCACCTTGGCGTCGCGGCCCGGCGCGCGCGATGCCAACCCACCGAATTCGTCCAGCCCCTCAAAGCGCAGAACTTCTCCTGCAAAGGTAAACGTGTCGCCCACTGCAAGCTGGCTTAAGAACCATTCCTCCACTTCGCCCAGAACGCGACCTCCGGTTACAATGCGCCGATTGGTGCCACGCTTGACTGACGCCAGACGCAGTTTCAGCATGGCAGCTTCAATAATGGTTCCCATGTTGAGGCGGTAGCGCTGGGCGAGCAGCGGATGACTTAGGCGATAGCGCCCGGTCACATCCAATTTCAGCTTGGCATAGCGTTCATAGGATTTGAGCGCGTAACCACCGGTTGCCACATAATCGAGGACATCATCGAAAGTCTTGCGCGCGAGCTTGCGGTAAGTGAAGGCGGAGGTGATTTCCGCGTAAATCTCATTGGCAAAAAATGGCCCGGCACACGCGAGCGCCATGATGTGTTGAGCGAGAACATCAAGCTTCATCACCATGGGATAATCAGAGTCTTGCGCGTTTTCGATAGCACTCACGCGCGCCGCTTCGCATTCCAGAACTTCAAAACGATTCGACGGAACCAAGATGGCATTTGAAGCCTCATCAAGTCGGTGATTGGCGCGGCCAATGCGCTGAAGCAGGCGGCTTGAGCCTTTGGGAGCTCCAACATTGATCACCAGATCAACCTCACCCCAGTCAATGCCGAGATCTAAAGTTGACGTGCAGACGACAGCTTTGAGCTTGTTCTCGGCCATCGCCGCTTCAACCTTGCGGCGCTGGGCGACATCCAGCGAACCGTGATGAAGCGCTATGGGCAAATTATCGTCATTGGCGTTCCACAACTCTTGAAACAGCAACTCGGCCTGGCTTCTGGTGTTGACGAAGATCAGGCTCATTCTGGCTTTTTTTATTTCCTGATAGATTTCAGGAATAGCATAGCGCGAACTGTGCCCTGCCCACGGCACGCGCTCTTCTGATTGGAGGATCGAGATTTGTGGTGGCGCACCCGCCTTGCCCAGCACCAAGGGCACAGGCACGCCCGCATTCCCCAGCCATGCACAAAGCGCTTCAGGGTCTGCCACGGTGGCTGACAACCCGGTGAAGCGCGCGGTGGGGGCCAGAGTTCTTATTCGCGACAACGCCAACGACAGCAAGACACCGCGCTTGTTGGCGACCAGTGCATGAAGCTCATCGATAATCACGGCTTTCAGTGAGCGCAACAGATGGGCCGCGGCGGGATCGGCAATCAGCAGCGAGGCTTGTTCGGGCGTGGTGATTAATATGTCCGGCGGGCTCTGGCGCTGGCGCACGCGTCTCGAATGTGGCGTGTCGCCGGTGCGGGTTTCAACTGTGATGGGCAGGCCCATTTCAGTGATGGGCGATTCAAGATTTCGGGCAATGTCTACTGCCAGAGCTTTTAACGGTGAAATATAAAGCGTGTGAACGCCCTTGGTCTCATGGGGGCCTGCCAGCTCCACCATGCTGGCCAAAAATCCGGCAAGTGTCTTGCCGCCACCGGTCGGTGAAATGAGCAAGGCGCTTCTGCCCTTCAGGCCATGTTCAAGCATCTCCAACTGGTGTTGGCGCGGTTGCCAGCCTTTGCTGGCGAACCAGACTTTAAATTCTTGCGGGAGAAGCTCTGTCACACCGGCTGATAGCGGGCAATGGCCGAGCGTTCGAGGGCAGCGGTCACAAGCTTATCAAGGCCCAGCGCATCACGCAAAATGGCAAGGAAACGAAGTTCCTCCTTGCCGACGAGAAGATCAGAGGCCGCGACTTCAACGGCAAATGCGTAAGCGGTTTCCCTCAGGCGCGGGCTCAATTGCTTGGTGACCAGAGCGAGCACGGTTTTCATGCCTTCCTTTTCTTCCAATATGTCACCGCATTCACGCGCAATGGTGGCGAGCCTCGTGCGATCAAACGACTTGAAGGCGGGGAGCCTGCGGATCAGCAATTCAATCTCGCTGAGTTCTTCAGTATTGATGTGGCCTTCGACCACCGACATCATCACCATCACATAAATCAGGGCCTGTTCATTGCTGATGGTTCCAGACACGGGGGGCAACTCCATTCGTTCAACTTGTTTTACTGGCAATCAGCGCTGCGGCAAAGTTTTCAATCGCCGCGCGAATTGGGGGGGCAAATTCTTGATCGTCGGTGATCATCTGTGCAGTTATGTGTTTGCTGATCAAGGGAATTGCAAGAGCGGCCTCCTCGACAATCTGGCCCGACATGGTTTCGAGCACGAGGCGCAGAGATTTTTGTGCTTCGGAGGCGCGCGGCGAAGCATTCCACAACGCAATTTTGATGTTCACAAAGGTCTCGCCGCCGACCAGCCAATCGAGCAGGTTCTTGAAGCTGCCGGGGATGCCTCTGGCATATTCCGGACAGGCAATAAGAATGCCATCGCAGCCGCCGACACGTTGGCGCAAAAGTTGCACATTGGCTGGGAGCGCTGCTTCCAAATCAGGTGAGAAATGCGGCAAGGTCTCAGCGCCCTGCCAGATTTCAATCTTTACATGTGCCGGGGCCAGCAGCTGCGCCGCCTTGATCAGCGCTGTATTGGTTGAGGCTTGGCGCAAGCTTCCGCTGAACGCCAGAATGTTGAGTGGATCGCTTTTCATTTTTTGTGTTGTTTGAGAAAACTGCTGACGGCTTCGATGGCCTCAACCAGTCCCATACGTTCGATGACAACGCCCTTGGGGAAGGCCGTGCCAAAGCGCGTCGCAAGCCTGGGATCAAGAACCACAAAACAGCCACGGTCACCTTCGCGCCTGATGAGACGGCCAAAGGCCTGACGCAGGCGCAGGCGCACCACCATATCCTTATAGGCATTGCCGCCGAAGGCTTCAGCGCGAGCGCGCTCCAAAATAGATGGCGTTCCCCAAGGCACGCGGTCCATCACAATGAGGCGCAGGCTGTCTCCCGGTACGTCAACACCATCGCGCACGGCGTCCGTGCCGAGCAGGCAGGCATCACGTTCGGCACGGAACATGTCAACCAAAGTGCCGGTATCCATCGGATCGACATGTTGGGCATAAAGCGGCAAGCCATGTTTGGCCAATGCCGGGCTCAAACGCTTGTGCACGGCTTTTAATCTTGTGATGGCGGTGAACAATCCCAATGCACCGCCGCCTGACGCCAGAAACAATTCGCGATACGCCGCAGCAATCTGGTCGGCATCCTCGCGGTTTACATCGGTCACGACGAGGAGCCGCACGATTGAGGGATAATCAAATGGTGACTCAAAGCTCACACGCTTGACCGGATAGGGCAGATGAATGGCGCCGGTGCGCATTTCGGCATTGGACCAGTCATCTGGCGTTTCGGGCGGGCGGTCTTTCAATGTGGCTGAGGTGATGATGATGCCATCGGCTTGGCGCAGCACCGTGTTGGCGAGCGGCACGGACGGATCAATCCAATGCGAGTGCAGGCCCACATCATGTTCGCGGCCAAAGGCCTGATCGATGGCGAACCAATCGACAAACAGCGCGTCTTGGGCTTCCAGCAAATGGCCCAGCATGGAAATCCACGCACCCACCCCCAACTCACCGCGCCGCTTCAAGGAGCGCGCTATGGCTTCAATGCGGCCGCGCTCGGCGGTGGGGAGTTCGGCCGCCTCATCGTCGAGTTTCTTCAGAAGCAAATTGGCCAGCGCCACCATGGGCTTTCGCAAATCAAGCAAGGCTGATTGCAAATCCTCTATGGCCGAGCTCAAGCCTTCGACCAGAGGCAGGCAATCAGCTTCCAGACTATAGCCAGTCTGCTGGTCAGCGCGAGCCAGAACCTGTTGGCGCACCAAGCCCAAAAATTCCTCGGCTGAGCCTTCGGGCCTGCCACTTTGAATGCGACTGGTCCAGCCGGGGCCCGGCAGTGTTGAGGCGGCGCGAAGGATTTGCGCCAATAGGTTTTCGCCATTCTCATCATTGGCCAGAAGATCGCCGATGCGTTCACCCAACCCTCGCCCGCGACGGCGTTCGGTTTCCGGCCCACGCAACCAGCGGCGGAGTTCGCTTGCTTCCAGCGCCGTCAAATGGCCGGAGAACGCCGAGTCTGCGGCATCAAACAAATGATGACCTTCATCGAAGATCAAGCGGCGCAAACCACCCGGAGCCACTTCTTCCTCAGGTGTCTTGGCTACGCCAATCGCCTGATCGACAGCGGCCTGATGCAAAACCAACGCATGATTGGCAATCACGATGTCGGCTTTGCGACCAGCGCGCACCGAGCGCTCGATGAAACAGCGCTTGTAATGCGGGCAGGCCACATACAAGCATTCACCGCGCCTGTCGGTGAGGCCCAGCGACGAGGGCGTTACGCTGCGGCCCTCATGGTCCAATGATACATCATGAAACAGTGGCAGCAGCCAGGAGGGAAAGTCCCCACCCACAATATCGCCATCGCGGGTAAACCTTGCCCAGCGCGCAACAAGGGCTGCGAGCAAGGCCGAACGGGCATTGGCGCCGGTCAACCGACCAAACACCTCTTGCATGTTCAAGAGGCAGGCATAGTTTTCGCGGCCCTTGCGGATGACGATGCGACCTTGTTTTTCGTCAGGGGCGAGCAGAAGCCGCCCGGTTTCCTGGTCAAGCTGGCGCTGGAGATTTTTTGTGTAAGTTGAAATCCACACCGGTGCCTCGTTGCGCTTGGCCCAGAGCCAAGCAGGGGACAAATAGCCCAGCGTCTTACCAAGACCGGTTCCCGCTTCTGCGAGGAGAATGTTGTTGATGTCCTTGCGGTCGCGCGGCTCAAAGGCATAGGTTGCGGTTTGGGCATAGTCAGCCTGGCTTTTGCGGTATTCGCTGTCTTCGCCCAAAACTGTGCGCAGAAAATTAGAAGCCTCCTGCGGCGTTACAGGCTTTTGCGTTCCTTCCGCGCGCGGACCATCTTCTTCCCATTCTTCAATGCGGTCCCAAACATTGAGACCCGTGGCAAAGCCTGCCACATCAAGTTTGGGATTGGCCTTCAGCATCGCGGCCATGGCGGGCTTCGCCCAGGGCCAATTGGTGCGGCCCAGAAACGTCGCCATTTCTGCGGCTTCGCGCAAAAATGGATAGGTGCGGCTTGAGAGCCGGCCCAGTAAATCTTCAACTACAGCCAGAAGCGTTTCAGCTTCGCTGTCGCCCTGATCTATTCCCAGAGCGCGGGCAAGCCCATTGGGGGTGGGTGTTGCGGGCCGCGCCGGAGTGACAAAGGCAAAAAGCTCGGCCACATCGAAATGTTTTTGCTCACGCGCAGAGCGGATCAGGCTTTTGGGGGCTTGGGCTTGCGAGCCCAGGCGCTCAATCAGAAAACTGGAATGACAGATCATGTGCGGCATCGCCGACAGTCTTGCCAAGGCAGGTGCCGCCCCCAGCTTTTCACCCGCCAGCAAAGCACCTTGACCGAGCGCCACGGCGACGGGAGGGCTCGATGTGAGGAGATTTTGAGTGGGAGTATTGAGGGACATGCACTCTCACTTCTAGCGAGAACATATAGAAAACGAAAGTCTAATCGTGATCAGCGCTGGTTGACGGTAATCCAGTTTTCCGCGAGTTTTCTATAATCGAGAAATGTCAGTTCGGCCCTGGCAAGTTTTATGGCTTTCAGCAAAAGCGGGAGCTGTTTTTCAAATTTCAGAAATTCTTTGTTAATCGCCACACCGCCTGGCACTTTAGGATCCTTCGTTTCAGCGCGAAGCCAGGCTGCAAGCTCGGCAACCAATCGGGAGGGAATTCCAGAATGTGCGTGGATATCCTGCCCGGAAATGTCGGACATATATTTCTGGTAGCGATAAAGTTCGCGATCAAAAATAAGGCACTTTTTTCGACTTTGCTTAGAGCCTCCAAACTTTTTGGCAGCAAGAAACAATCCTAATTCCAATGGCATGTTAAAGCGGGGCAACCGCGACTTGGAATCAAGCTCCGTTTTTGAGATGTCGTGCACGCCCAGTTTGCACTCTGCGACAATCCGGCAAATCTTGTCGAAGCGATTATCAGAGCCGTCATCAACTTCCAGTGCGCAGCGCGGGACAAAGCCCGAGCGAAGAACGGTAAAGACCGTAGCTTGGAATAAGGGCTGATAATCTTTGGAGAAGGGACAGTTGATAAAAACATCCCTTTTTCTCATTTTGAGCGCGAACTACCTTGCGTCAAAGCAGAGGCTGCAATCGAACGCACCTTCGCCACAGCGTCTCGGGCCTGCCTGTCCGTAAAATGCGTAGCTTTCCCAACCTTCAAAATCGCGACGCCATCGCGGGTTACTCCCGCCACTGAGTAGCTATTTTTACGCGAGGACTTTGGGTGTTCTTTGGCCATGCTGGGGATATTGTCAGAATGTTCCAGAAATTCAAGGGTCAACTGCATTGACGGCGTTGGCACAGCTACCTAAACACCCCAGCATTCATTTGAAAGTTCTGATTGCCATGACCACCTCGCCCGCCCTGCGCGCTGCTGCCCTTGAATCAAAGGCTTGGCCTTTCGAGGAAGCGCGCAAAATTTTGAAGCGCGTGGAGAAAACCGGACAAAAATCGGTTCTGTTCGAGACTGGCTATGGCCCCTCAGGCCTGCCGCATATCGGCACATTCGGCGAAGTGGCGCGCACCACAATGGTGCGCAAGGCCTTCTCGCTGATGTCTGATTTGCCGACGCGGCTTTTATGTTTTTCCGACGACATGGACGGCATGCGAAAGATTCCCGAGAATGTTCCGGACAAGAATTTCCTGCTGCCGCATTTGCACAAGCCGCTGACCTCGGTGCCTGATCCTTATGGTGGGCAATATCCCAGCTATGGCGACCATAACAATGCCATGCTGCGGCGCTTTCTCGACACGTTCGGCTTTGATTATGAATTTGCCTCGGCGACGCAATATTACAAGTCGGGCAAGTTCGACGACATGCTCATCCATGCGCTCGAAAAATATGATGAAATCATGGGCGTCATGTTGCCGACATTGGGTGAAGAGCGCCAAGCCACCTATTCGCCTTTCCTGCCGATTTCGCCGATCTCGGGCCGCGTTCTCTATGTGCCGATGAAGGCATGGGATGCCAAGAAAGGCACAATCACGTTTGCAGATGAAGATAGTTCCGATGTGACCATGGATGTGCGTGGCGGGCGCACCAAGCTGCAATGGAAGCCTGATTTTGGCATGCGCTGGGCGGCGTTGCATGTGGACTTTGAAATGTTCGGCAAGGACCACCAGACCAACGCGCCTATATATGACGCGATCTGCGAAATCCTCGGTGTGGCCGCACCTGAGCATTATGTTTATGAGCTGTTTCTCGATGACAAGGGCCAGAAGATTTCAAAGTCCAAGGGCAATGGCCTGACCATCGATGAGTGGCTGACCTATGCCGATCCTAATTCGCTGGCGCTTTACATGTTCAACAAGCCACGCGAAGCCAAGCGGCTTTATTTCGACGTGGTGCCACGCGCTGTTGATGAGTACGCGCAATATCTGGCGGCTTACCCGAAGCAGGTTGAACCACGCGAACAGTTGATGAATCCGGTGTGGCATATTCACAACGGCAATCCGCCGGCCCCTGAATCAGGTGGCGTCACATTCTCGTTGCTGTTGAATCTGGCGGCCGTGGCCAACACTGAAGAAAAGGCCGTGATGTGGGCTTTCATCCAGCGTTATATGCCCGATGTGACTTCGGCCACCCATCCGCGTTTGGATGCGCTGGTGGGTTATGCCATTCGCTATTACACCGACTTTGTGAAGCCCGCGAAGAAATACCGCGCGGCCACGCCTGATGAAGCCAAGGCTCTCGAAGATTTGGCGGCGGCGTTGCGCGAATTGCCGGAGGGCTCGTCACCGGAAGTCATTCAGCAGAAGGTCTATGACATCGGGCGGCGCGAGCCTTACACCACGACGCAGAAGGATGGCTCCGTCGGCGTGGCGCAGAGCTGGTTCAACATGCTTTATCAGGTTCTGCTTGGCGAAGAGAAAGGCCCGCGTTTTGGGTCTTTCGCTGCGCTCTATGGTGTTTCAAATACCGTGAAGCTGATCGAGAAGGCGCTGAAGGGCGGGCTTCTCGCTTAACCTTGCTGGCTCGACGGCGCGCTCAGATGTGTGACCTTGAAGCCGAGGGCGTATTTGAGGCCGTAACCGATGATGCGGTCAAATCCGATATGCCCGATCCATATCAGCGCGATGGCGACGGCCAGGGGTGATGCGGCAAACCAGCCTGCGGCGAGCAAGATGGCGGGCACGATGTAAGTGTGGCCAAAATTATAGGTCATTGCGCCAAGGCGGTTGCCTGCGAGAAAGCCCAGCATGAAAATGTCTGGTGCCAAAAACAGCACAGCAAAGATCCACCAGCTTGATCCGTGCTGGGCATAGGCATAGGTCGCTGCGGCCAGAACCACAGCCCCTTCGCCACGTAAAAGAAGATTGGGAACGCCTGTCACAACGCCATTCTGGGTTTCATTATTCTGCTGATTTTCGATGTGGGTCATGATTTTGTCCTTTGTTGCGGGAGCGCGTTTACGCCTTGGACCTGAAGATGAGCGCAGGAGGGGATAAACACCATTGTCTATATGTGTTCATCCGCCTATCATATTTTTATGAACCCGCTTTTGTCGTCCTGGGATTTGGTCAAGGTCTATTTGATGGTGATGCGGCAGGGCAGCCTGTCATCTGCTGCACGAACCTTGAACATTTCCCAGCCCACGGCGCGCCGCCAGATTGAAGCGTTGGAAGACGAACTTGGCGTGCCTCTGTTTACGCGCGCCCCTTCTGGGCTTTTGCCGACTGACTACGGAACAAGTCTGATGGCACAGGCCGAAGCGGCGGAAGCGGCGATTGGTGCATTCAGGCGCGGCGCGTCCGGAGCGGTTGACGAGGACAGTGGCACGGTGCGCATTGCCTGTAGCGAAGTCTATGGCGTGGAAATCATGCCAAATCTTCTTTCCCAACTGATCAAAGACTATCCGAAGCTCGAAACCGAACTGGTACTGTCGAACCGCAGAGAGGATCTCCTGCGGCGTGAGGCTGACATCGCAGTGCGGCTTACAGAGCCCAAACAGGACGCATTGATTGCGCGAAAGGTGAAGCCAGTTGGGTTTGGACTCTATGCGACGCGCGAGTTTCTGAAAACCTATCCCGCGCCTAAGACCTATGGCGAATTTGTCGAACGAGGCCGCTTCATCAGCGATGACCGGCGCGATTTCATGCGCAAGGGTTTTGAGGCCGCCAAATTGAAACTGCCCAAGAACATTGTCTTCAGGACAGACAGCGATCTGGCGCAGCTTGCGGCCATTCGCGCTGGGCTTGGCATCGGTATTTGCCAAAACCGTTTTGCAGCACCCTCACATCTCGTGCGCGTGCTGCCTGAGGTTTCGGTCAAGCTTGAGTGCTGGATCGTGATGCACGAGGACTTGAAACACATGCGACGCGTCAAGCTGGTGTTTGACTATCTGGTGAAGGCGCTGGGGTGAATTATTGGCTGGCCCAGATAATGCGCGCCATCCAATCCACGTCTTTCATGTCCAGGGTCTTGGTGTCGTGGGCGGGGTTGAAGCTGGCGAGTTCAAGGGTGCGCGCGGTTTGGCGCTGCATAATTTTGGCCATGACCTGGCCATCAGAGGTTTTCACCACCACGCGGTCACCTTTGCGGATGGTGGCTGACGGCGACACGATGATGGTGTCGCCCTCGCGGTAAACCGGTGCCATCGAGTCTCCGGTGATTTCGAGGCCATATGCGGTTGTATCCGTCACACCCGGCACATCTATCTCCTCCCAGCCATTGCCGGAGGGGAACCCTGAATCATCAAAGAAGCCGCCCTTGCCCGCCTTGGCAAAACCCAGCATGGGGATTTGCTTCATGCGTGGCGGCTGGCCCTTGCGATTGGCCAGAAGATCCATGAATTCATCGACAGGAGCGCCAGAGGCGGTGAGCACACGATCAATCGATTCCATAGTCGGCCAACGCGGCCGGCCATCAGGGCCATTGCGCTTTGAAGGATTGAACGAGGTGGGATCAAGGCCTGCCTTCTTGGCTAGACCCGAAGCTGAAAAACCGTAGCGCTCGGCAATGGTATCGATTGCCGCCCAGACCTGCTTGTGTGTAAACATCGCCTTGCACCTGTCAAACTTTTGCCTCTGATAGGAAGGTTTACCTCTTGCGGGATTGCAAGTCCAGCGGAAATTGGGGGAGAAATTGCAGATTTTCTACAAGATCTTGCCGCGCGACGTGTGGATCAGTGCCTGCGCGGCGGGGAGTTTTGGTGGCGCAGGAATTGATCTTGCGGATGGCTATATTCATCTTTCAACCGCAACGCAGGTTAAAGAAACGGCGGCACGGCATTTTGCCGGAGTTGAAAATCTCGTGCTTGTCGCAATCTCTGAATCTGTTGTGTCAAAACATTTGAAATGGGAAGCTTCGCGCGGGGGTGCGCTGTTTCCGCATGTTTATGATGCGATTGATCCAGCTCAGGTTTCTTGGGTAAAAGATTTGCCATGGACCGGCGGTGCCCATCAATTTCCCGATGGCGAACTGCCATGAGCCTAGGCAGGCTTGGCTTTTCATTGGTGCGGCCTCTCCTTCATGCGCTGGATGCCGAAGACGCACACCACTTGACGATCAAATCCTTGAAGCTGGGCTTGGGCGGACGACAGACGGTTCCGCTTATGCCCGTCAAAGTGTTTGGCCTGGAGTTTCCCAATCCATTGGGCTTGGCCCCCGGCTTTGACAAGAATGCCGAAGTGCCTGATGCCATGCTGGCACTGGGCTTTGGTTTTGTTGAAATTGGAACGGTAACGCCGAAGCCCCAAAGCGGCAATCCAAGACCGCGCCTGTTTCGCCTTGTCGAAGATCAGGCCGTCATCAACCGCATGGGCTTTAACAATGACGGGCATGACGTTGTGTTGGCGCGGCTTGAAGCACGGCGCAACACAGGCGGCATCGTCGGTGTGAATATCGGGGCCAACAAGGAGTCCGAAGATCGCATTCAAGATTATGTACTCGGGCTGCAACGGTTTTCTTCCGTAGCCAGCTATATCACCATCAATATCTCCTCGCCCAACACCCCGGGCTTGCGCAATTTGCAAGGGCGCGACGAGCTGCAGCGCTTGCTTGAGCGATTGAACGCGGCGCGCAAAAACAAAACTCCCATGCTGCTTAAAATAGCACCTGATCTCACCGACGAAGATTTGGCCGATGTGGCCGAACTTACCTCGGGGGGTGCGGTGGATGGAGTTGTGATTTCCAACACAACTTTGTCGCGCGAGAATTTGCGCTCACCTCTCAAGGCGGAGTCAGGTGGCTTGTCCGGACAGCCGCTGTTTGACTTGGCCACGCAAAGGCTCCGCCTGTTTCACCAGATGACCTCGGGGCGCATCCCGCTGATTGGCGTTGGCGGGATTTCCGATGCGGTCACGGCCCGGGCCAAGCTCGCGGCTGGTGCCTCGCTGCTGCAGCTTTATTCAGGACTGGTTTATCGCGGGCCTGGACTTGTCAGAGATATCTTAAGCGGGCTCGACGCTTCTCATTTTGCTGCGGGTAAATAGCGCGCGAAAATCTTTGCGGATTCTGATTTTTCATCAAGGACGTCCAGCGCTCGGTCAAAGGCTGCCGTCACATCGGGCCGCGATTTGTCGACAATCATGGCCAGTCCTTTGGACAGACCTCCGCGCTCGGTGATGGGCTGGCCCAGCACCACGCAGCAGCTGCGCGCGTCGGTTCCCTTGAGCCAGAAGGCGGCCGTCAGGCTGTCGGAAAAGGCCGCATCAAGGCCGCCTGAGCGCAGGGCCGTCAACATCAGTGGTGCATCTTCAAAAGGCGTCAAAGCGGCACGGCTGTAATATTTCTCGACGAAGGCCTCTTGGTCAGTGCCTTTGACAAACCCCAGCCGCTTGCCCGCCAATGATTTTGGATCAGGGCGCTGCAGGCTTGATCCCGTGCGCACTAGAAATTCGGCCGAGGATGCAAAATAGGGCTTGGTCTTGTCGAACTTTTGCAACAGTTCAGGAGTGGCGGCGGGCCCGGCCAAAATCACAGTGCCTTCCTTCTTCTCCAAAGCCGGAACAAGCTCGGCATAGGGCTTGGCCACAAACTGGCATTTAACCTGAATTTCTGCGCAGGCCGCAATGGCCAGTTCTACTGAAATTCCCGCCATGGCACCTGAGCCCGTGCGAAATGAAAACGGGGCAAAGTCTTCGTCGGTGAGCAGGGTCAAACTGGCGTTCGGCAATTTTGGCAAAGGCGGCGCCGACAGGTCAGCATGGCGCAAATGTGGAAAATATGACTTCGGCAAAGTCTCAGCAGACCAAGCCGATACAGTGCACACGCCAACAACTAGGGCTTGCAGTAAAGCTTTGCTCCACACTCTATGCATAGTTGCCCATCCTTCTTTTTCTGGTCTTAGGTGTCTCCACCGGAAAGGGCAACCGGCGGGGCGTAAAATGTCGGGTCATGTTCATCCTGATGCGGGCAGGTTAGAAACTCCGCACAGTGCATCTGATTTAGTGCAGGACGAACACATTGTCTTGCCTGAACTGCCGCGACACCTGCTTTCGGATATCCTACGCAGGCTTTCATCGCGTGAACGGCAGTGGGCCCTCACCCAAAATGTGTTTCCGATCGCGTGGCTGCCGCAGCTTATTCTACACGCGGTGATTGGTGAACGCACCACCACTGAAAGCGCGCACGTGCATGTGGTGGCAAGATTGCCTCGCATAGTTTTCCTCGATGCCGTGCGCCGCGTGCTTGGCGCGCGCCTGAAGCTCGAGGCCACTGAAGGTCTAAGACGCACCTGGCCCGAGTTTTCCGCTGCCCAGAGATTGAACTTTGCCCAAGCCCTGGTGCTGGCGGGATTTCTATTTTCAATGTTTGCCATTTCTCTGGTGGTTCCGGGACCCGCCCTGACTTTAGGCATTGCCATCTTGTTCAATGTATTTTTTCTGCTGACCTTATCGCTGAGGCTGCTATGGCTGACATCGCGGGCTCAACGCCCCAAGAAGCGCTCCCGGTTTTTGCGGGATGATCAGCTTCCGGTCTACACCGTGCTGGTGCCGGTGTTTCGCGAAACACGGGTTCTGCATCAGTTGATCGGAGCACTTTCGGCTCTGCAATATCCTGTAGAAAAGCTCGACATCAAACTGGTTCTTGAAGAGACAGACACAGTTATGCAACGGGCCTTGGCCAAGATCGCGCTGCCACCGGGCTTTGAGGTCATCATCGTTCCTGCCGGAAAGCCACAGACGAAGCCCCGGGCTCTCGCCTACGCGTTGAAATTTGCGCGTGGCGAACTTCTCACTATCTACGACGCCGAGGATATTCCAGAGCCCCAGCAATTGCTCAAAGCCGCCCAGAAATTTTTTGAAGGTGGGCCTGAGCTTGCCTGTCTGCAAGCTGAACTGGGTTTCTACAACCCGAATGAAAACTGGCTGACGCGCGGTATTATGGCGCAAGTGCCACAAGCAATCCAGAGGTTCGCCGCCTAACTATGGCGCATGAACACCTATGCCATTCCAGCCCTGAGAGATAAGCGAGCGCGAATTGCGGGCGAGATTGAAGCCCTGCAAAAGCAAATCCTGCGCCTTGTGGAAGATTTGAACTCCCTAGACCAAACCATTGCCATGTTTGACCCTGCCTACCGTGTAGGTTCCATTCGCCCTGTGAGGCCCAATAGGCGCGTCCATCTTTTCAAGATGGGACAGCTGGGCCGGATAATCCTGTCAGCCATGAGAACCGCCAAGGCCCCAATGCGGACCGCTGAGATCGTAACAGCCGTTTGCCTGTCCATGGGCGAGAACAAGTCCAACGCCCATTTGCTCCATGCCACTGTGAGATCGAACCTGAATTACTTGGCCCGCCGTGGTCGGATTGTCAAAATTGGCGACCGGGGCGCGGCCCGGTGGGAGCTTGTCCGAGAGATGGTTTAGGGCTTCAAAACTTTCCCCGGAGGAAGGGCAACCGGAGGCGGAGGAGCGCCACAATTTTTCAAAGTCATTTCCTGTTGAATTGCATCTTTCGAACCCTTGAGCCTGGCAACTTCCGGCGCAATCGCCTCGCCACTCATTGAGCCTGTGGGTAAACCTAGGAATATCACACCAGCAGTGTCGTGATCTCTGGCTGACTGCTGCTGTTTTGAAGCTGTTGCCAACGCGCTTTCGACACGCGCTGACTCTTGGCCCAATTGTGGGCAAGTCCATGCGTCATAAGTGACCGGACTAATATATGACGGCTGGATTGACTCAGGTTTTGCTGCGCATGCTGCCAAAAACAGCACCCCCACGATGCTTACTTTTCTCACGATTGCCACCCCATATTCCCCGCGATCAATGAAGCATCGATTTGGGAATGAGTCCATCCCGCTCAGGGCGTCATCTTAGGCAAGCCCACAAGTTCCATTTCAAACCGCGCCACACATTCCATCGCGACAGCCAGATCATTGACGTAAAGGAATGCACACTGGCCTCCATTCGCATTCCCTCCAGCATGAAACGCATATTGGCGGTTGGTCCGCTGTCTCAGCCAGTCATGGGCTTCATTGAGACGGGAGAAGCCACGTTCAGGAATGGTGAACCGAACCCGGACTGCGAACGTCTGGTCGTCATAAACACTGGCAGGAGTTGAACGGCGAACCATGAGAACAAATGTGAACAAACAAAGGCGTACGTCAACCCCGTTTTTTTGGTAGATTTCCCAATGGTTTGAGTCGGTTAGGGCTTTCACGCAATATCTAGTGTTAGGTTTTCGTTAACACACTAGCTATTGACGTTTTCCCTAGTGGACATTAACCAAGAAAAGAGCCCCGAAAGGGGCTCTTATTGTGGATGTATGGCAGAGTGGTCTATTGCAGCGGTCTTTAAAACCGTCGGGCTCCCTCAACAAGCGCTCCGTGGGTTCGAATCCTCACTGCATCCGATCAAACTTAAGGGCGGCAGAAATGTCGCCCTTCCTTTTGTCTTATTGACCATACAACCTGAGAGGAGTCCGTCAAGACTCTTTTTACGTGTATTCGCACCTTCCGGTTGTACAATTATTTTATCTAAGCACCAGCTACAACGACTGGCAAGTCAGGGCCCCTATGCAGTTTTATGCCGCTGCCAATATCCTGAGAAATCCACTGAGGGCTTGCGGGTCATTGCAAGGCTGGCAACCCGAACCACCTGATCGCCATTTGAAACGCGGCGGTTATCTTCCCGCCAAGACATTTCCTGAGCATAGCGCAACAGGTAGGCACCTGCGATATGGTGATGAATGCCAACCTCAGCGCGACGGATGCGGCTAAAGAAACTTTCGGCCAAATTAGTGCAAGCGCCATCGAGGCTGTAGGCCTGTTCGTGATTGATCCGCTTCATCTCGTATTTGGTGTGAAGCTCATTCCAAGAATTTGCTTCATCGGCATTGATAACGGTCCCTTTGGCTACGCGCGACTTGATGAAATTCACGGCTTGAGCCTCAGTCTTGAACACGGCTGGCAACGTACCGCCATCACGTTCACGAACAACCACCACCACTTCGCGCTTGCCAGACTTGTTCTGCCATTTGCGGCGGTCCTTACGATCTTCCCGAATGTTGGCTGGCTTCACATAGCCGCCAAAATATGCGCCATCTACAGCAACCTCATGGCCTTCACCGCCAAGATGGCGACCTTTCAATTCCTCAGACATTGCTTCGCGCATTTTATGGCAAAGCACAAAACTGGTTTTGTAGGACAGGCCCAGATCACGGCTCATGGCCAGCATCGACTTGCCTTTGACCTCATTGCAGAACACAGCAATGGCAGCGAGGTATGAGCGTAAGGGCATCTTGTGAGCGGCAAACAATGTGCCGGACGTGATTGTGAAATCTTTCTGGCAAGCCTTGCAACGGAAGCGAGCGGTCTTGTTGGCACGGCGGCATTCATAAGCATCCAGTCCACCACAATGAGGGCAAACGGCTTGGCCATCTGTTTCGGCCCAACGCACTTTGCGAAACACTGTCTCAGCTTCCAAATCAGTCATGCGAAAGACCTGAGCGAGGCTCAGGGTCTTTGCATCTTTACTGAGGAGGAAGTGTTGAGACATATCGAATATGCGACCTTTCTTGCATATTAGATATGGAATATATCTCCCCTTGTCAATAGGAAAATATCATATATGGTATGTTTCTGTTCGAAACGAGGCCAAAATGACTGAAAAGAAACTGACGTGGGAAGACCGCGCAAAACGCTTCCTCAAAGCCGAAATGAAAAAGGCCGACGTAGGCTATCGAGAGCTAGCTGAAAGGCTCAAAAAGCATGGCCTGGATGAGACTGAGGCCTCTATAGCAAACAAAATGAGCCGTGGCACTTTCGCGGCGACATTCTTCCTAGCGGCCCTTGTGGCCCTAGAGGTTCAAGGCATAAGGTTGGAGGATATTTAGGGGGCTGTGGGGAGCCAATGGGAATTGTTGACAGGGTTGCCAAAATTTCCAAATGGCAGTGGATTGCATCTTTGGCAATCATATGCGCGATCATATGGTTCGTCGAATGCCTACCCTCCCAAAGCGCCTCCAATGCACAACAAGGCAATGACCGCGCAGATGAAATAAAGCTTTCCATCGTCTGTGGCGACTTTAAATGCGAGGTATCCAAAGAAAAGCCCCAAACAGAAGGTTATGAACCTTGCAAATGGAGTTATTTCTGTGGTCCTGATGCGACTATTGTAAGCTACTTTTATCGGACTGTTGCTGATCCTGTCGCCCTGTTCACCGGACTCTTGTTTGTAGCTACTGGGCTCTTGTGGATCGCGACTCGACAAATCCTCAAAGAAGCTGGCGAATCCAGCAGACTTCAGATGAAGTCCTATCTTTTCCTTTCTCCAGATTCCTTCAATTTGCCACTGGGCCAAAATTTCCCACGGCCGTTCTCTATAACGTTCAAAGCCATAAATTACGGCAAGGCACCTTCCTTGCTCAAAGAATCGAGATACGCCATTTACTACCCCCGCTTGGGTACTCCGCAACTTCTGAACTTTGAAAGGGATGCGCTTACAATACCCCATGAATTTATGGTTATTCCCAAAGGAGAACAATTCGTCTGGTTGGGCGCAAACATTCCTGACCGGGCAACATTTGATGAAATTTTGAAAGGTGATACATCCATTCAAATTCTGGGTTGGTCTGTATAGGAGGATGCTTTCAAGAACAAACATCGCGTTTTTTTCAATGTAACAGCAGGCGGTATTGATTTTGCGAATTCCACGAAAGCAGCCCAAAGAGGATTGACTCACGGCGTACGGTGGGCTTGGCAATACGGTGCAAGACACGGCATTATTGAGTAGGCCGTTCCACAAAACGACTAGAGCTAAAAAAAACATCGTCACTCAGCCCTCCCTTTGGGAGGTGGTGATTGGGCTACGCCCGATCTTGTGGCGTTTGCGCCATAATACCGCTGACGCGGCAATTCACCATCGAATATGCAATTCTCTTTGGCCAGATGCTGCCCAGCCTCGCGGAAATGAACTTGCCTCTGCCTTTAGGCGGCACATCGAATCATTTTCGCGTGGAGGCCCTTCATGCCGTGGGTGGGTGGGACCCCTATAATGTGACTGAAGATGCCGATATTGGATTTCGTCTTTCGCGCTTTGGCTATGAGACTGACACGCTCGACAGCCTGACCTATGAAGAGGCCAATACCAAGCTTGGAAACTGGATCAACCAAAGGACGCGTTGGCTCAAAGGCTTTTTGCAAACCTGGCTGGTGCACACACGGCATCCGGGAAAGCTGGTGCGTGAATTGGGTTTGGTGGGAGCTTGGGTGTTTTTGTGTTCAACCTTGGCAGTTTTTGCCTCGGCTCTGCTCTATCCAGTTTTCTTGATATTGACGTTCAGACTGCTCACCTTTGCGCCACCCTCGGAGAACACCAGCCTCTATGGCCTCATGGTGTGTCTCTCCATTGCTGTGAGCGTTCTTGGCTACGGTTTGGCGGCCTATGGCGCCAGGCTGGCGCTGCGCCGACGCGGCATTGTTGGGTGGTCACTCACCATTTGCACGCTGCCAGTCTATTGGGTGCTGATTGGCATTGCCGCTTGGAGGGCCGTCTGGGAATTTGCGGTCCAGCCCTTCCATTGGAACAAGACGCGACACGGACTTTCGAGCTTTAATCAACACCCGAAAAGCTGATTTACTTCGCCTTGGTGACCATGATGATGGAAGGTCCAAGAATGACCGCGAAGATGATCGGCAGGAAGAACAGGATCATCGGCACTGTCAATTTAGGTGGAAGTGCGGCAGCCTTCTTTTCGGCTTCGGCCATGCGATCATTGCGGTTTTCCTGAGCGAGAACACGCAAAGCCTGGCCCAAGGGCGTGCCATAGCGCTCAGACTGGATGAGGCTCGTCACCACAGAGCGTACGGTTTCCAGTCCGGTGCGCTTTGACAGGTTGTCGAGCGCCTTGCGACGGTCCTGCAAAAAGGAAAGCTCGGCCACGGTCAATGTCATTTCTTCGGCCAGGGGCACTGACTGCGAACCGATTTCCTTGGACACGCGCATCATCGCCGGTTCCAGCGCCATGCCGGATTCCACGCAGATCAGCAAAAGATCGAGAGCATCGGACCAGGCGCGTTTTATCGAATGCTGGCGCTTGGTCACCAGGTTCTTCACAAATATGTTGGGCACATAAAAACCCACGACCATGGCAATCAGCGCGGAGGTGATGCGCATGTTGGGTGAGACTTTGGCAGCGTAGATTGTTGATGTGTAGATGAACACGATCAAGCCGACAACTATAGGAACAATGGCGCGGGTTGCCAGGAAAGTCATCAGATGGCTTTCGGAGCGATAGCCGGCCTGGCGCAATTTTTCGCGTGAGGCTTCCGCCTCAAAAACTTTTCTGAGATTGAGGGCTTCGACAATCCGAGCATAGGCGCCCGGACCAACCTTGTCGCGCAGCTTTACTTCGCCGCCCTGCAGGCTGGCTTTCTGGGCCGCTTTCAATCTATCGCGCTCGCTTGTCACTCCCTTGATGCGTGAGGCAAGCTTGTCACTTTCGAGAAATGGCGAGGTGAGCGTGAAGACAGTACCAAACACCGCAAGTCCAGCAAGGAGCGTTATGATAACTTCCGCATGCATCAGGCTGGCAAAGAGATTCATGGAACGGCTTTCTTGAAACTCAAATCTGGAAGTTGATCATTTTGCGCATCACGAGGACGCCAATTGTCATCCATGTAACGCTGCAAAAAATGACAATGTTGCCGGTGTGTGTGTCGATGAGAGGTCTCAGGTAGCTCGGATTAAGGATGGTCAAAGCGCCCATGATGATGAACGGCAATGAGCCAATGATCGCGGCTGAGGATTTTGCTTCCTGCGAGACGGCCTTGACCTTCTGCTTCATTCTCTTGCGGTCGCGCAGCACACGGCTGAGATTGCCCAGAGCTTCCGACAAATTACCGCCTGTCTTGGTCTGAATGGTCATCACAATCGCCAGAAAGTTGACTTCAGGCAAGGGAATGCGTTCCACCATGCGTTCAATGCCTTGATCAATGGTGATTCCGACGCGCTGGCCTTCAACCACTTCCATGAATTCTGGTCCAACTGGCGGGCCTGATTCCGTCGCAATGATTTTCATGGCCTCAGAAACCGGCAGGCCGGACTTCAGGCCACGAACCATCACGTCAATGGCGTCGGCAAAATCATTCATGAAAATATTCTGACGCCGCTTCTTCAGGAATCCGACGACCCAGCGTGGCAGCCCCATGGCACCGACAAAAGCCACCGCACCTGCGAGGTAAAGCGGTGCGCCAAAGCCCTTGGCTATCAGGCCGGCAATCAACCCAAACGCCGCAGACATCATCCAGAAGCTTCTGACCGTGATGTCTAGCCCGGCTTGTTTCAATGACATCGCAAGTGTAACGCGCCTTTTGCGCTGCTTTTCACGGTCGGCAACCTGGTTTAAAGATTCCTGGATTTGCTTGCGACGTACATCTTTGGTGTCTTCTGCAAAGCGAGCCCGAAAACCATTTAAACCACTGGCCTTCCTTGAGCCATCAGAGGAGATGGCCTTGAGACGGTCTTGAGCACTATTGTCGGCGAGCAAGGGCAAGATCACAGCACTGACCACGCCACCGACGGCGAGAACCACGGTCACCAGAAATGCAATTTGTGTGAGATCAGCACCAAACATCACTTAGTTCCTATTCACCCACGTTGCGTTGTTCTGCCTTTTCCAAAGCATCGGCGAGGCGGCGCTCCTCGCCATAATAACGCGCCCTGTCCCAGAAATGCGGGCGGGCAATTCCGGTTGAGCGATGCTGGCCAATGATCTTGCCACCGGCATCTTCGCCTACGATATCGTAGATGAAGAGATCCTGGGTGATGATGACATCGCCTTCCATGCCCACAACTTCGGTGATGTGAGTAATTTTGCGTGAGCCGTCGCGCAGGCGCGAGGCCTGCACGATCACGTCAATGGAGCCCACGATCATTTCCTTGATGGTTTTTGACGGCAGCGAGAAGCCGCCCATGGTGATCATGGATTCAAGACGCGAGATGGCTTCGCGAGGACTGTTGGCGTGGAGGGTTCCCATCGAGCCGTCATGGCCCGTGTTCATGGCTTGCAACAAATCAAAGGCTTCGGGTCCGCGGACTTCGCCGACGATGATACGTTCGGGACGCATACGCAGGCAGTTCTTGACGAGGTCGCGCATAGTAATAGCGCCTTCGCCTTCGAGATTTGGCGGGCGGGTTTCAAGGCGCACAACATGGGGCTGTTGCAGCTGAAGTTCTGCCGCGTCTTCGCAGGTGATAATACGCTCGTCATGGTCGACGCTGCCCGTGAGGCAGTTCAAAAGCGTGGTTTTACCCGAACCCGTACCGCCCGAAATCAGAACGTTGCAGCGCACACGGCCAACGATCTCAAGGATGATGGCGCCTTCCGGCGTGATCGACTTGAATTTGGTCAAGTCGGCCAGCTTCAAGCGGTCCTTCTTGAATTTACGAATGGTGAGCGCGCAGCCATCAATGGCCAGCGGCGGGGCGATGACGTTGACACGTGAACCATCTGGCAAACGGGCGTCGCAGATCGGGCTTGCTTCATCGACACGACGGCCAACTTGGCTCACGATGCGCTGGCAGATATTGAGAAGCTGGGCATTGTCGCGGAAGCGCACGCCCGTTTTCTGCATCTTGCCATCGACTTCGATAAACACGGTATCAGCGCCGTTGACCATGATATCGGCGATGTCGTCACGGGCCAGAAGCGGTTCCAGTGGGCCATAGCCGAGAACGTCGTTACAAATGTCTTCGAGCAGTTCTTCCTGCTCGGCAATCGACATGACAACATCTTTGAGCGCGATGATTTCATTGACGATGTCGCGGATTTCATCACGCGCAGCATCGCGGTCGAGCTGACCGAGCTGGGTCAAGTCAATGGCATCGATCAGGGCATTAAAGATCGTGCTTTTGATGTCGTAATAGGAATCGGATTTTTGCTTGATCTCGGCGGCAGCTTTGGGTGGAGCCACGGGTGCTGCGGGACGTGCAGCTGCTGGAGGCAATTGCCCCGCTGGCCTGATGTCTGGAACGGCGACGCCTGGCACTTGAGCAGCAACATGGGCTGCTGCTGCCGCTGGTGACGGCGGAATGAAGACCGGAGCGGTCGAACCTGTATCGGTTTTCTTGCCGAACATCCGTAGTGATCCTTACTTCTTGCTCAGAAATGATAGTTTTGGCATCGTAAATTTGGCGGGCTTCACCGGCTTGGCCTTGCCGATAATGCCTTCAGCAAGTCCAAACATGGCTTCGGCTGACTTGGATTTGGGTGCCACTTCAAAAACCATTTGTCCGTTGCTTTGGGCGAGCCCGAAGCTTTGCGGGTCATGGGGAATGATGGCGGATGGTGTCAGGCCCAAAGCCTTGCTGAAATCTGCGATCGAAATTTCCGGACGTTTTGGAACGCCGACTTGATTGAGAACCAGACGCGGTGGCTTGTCTGTGGGTCTGCCCTGCCTCAGCATGTCGACGAGATTTTTGGCATTGCGAAGTGCGGGCAGTTCCGGTGTTGCGGTAATGACAATCTCATCGGCATTGAGAAGCGTATATTTGACCCATGGCGCCCAGACATTTGGCACGTCGACAATGACCATGGGTGCGGTATGGCGGACCACGTTGAGAACGGTTTCCACGGCATGGGCTTCAATCGGGATTTCGCGATCAATGCCGCCTGGACCATTGAGGAGTGAGAGCTTGTTGCCGAGTTTCGTCATCAGGCGATCAATGAGAGTTCCATCAACGCGTTCTGGCGCACCGAGGGCTTCATGAAAGCCGCCACCGCCATCCTGGTTGAAATTCAATGCCGCAGTTCCGAATGACAAGTCGAGATCGGTGATGACGGTTTCGATATCCATTTTCTGGGAGCTGGCCCAGGCCACATTGTGAGCCAGAGTGGACGAGCCAACGCCGCCCTTGGCGCCGACAAAGGCCACGATGCGGCCCAAGGGTGCTGCCTTGGGATCATTGAACAGCCCGGCTACGGCCTCAATGAACTGGAATGAGGTCACAGGTGCCACGAGATATTCACTGACGCCATTCTTCATCAGCTCGCGATAAAGAATGACATCGTTGACATGGCCAATAACGATCACTTTGGTGTTGGGCTGGCAAACTTCGGCCAGCTGCTGCAACTCCAACATGATCTGCTGGCGATCACCGTGGCTTTCCACCACGACCACATTGGGTGTCACTTCTTGATGGTAGGTTTGTGCGGCTTGAACGATGCCACCGAGTTGGATGGTGCAATGGGCCTTGGCCATGCGCCGGTCAGTCACGGCCGTTTGCAAAATCTGGCCGGTTTGCTGATTGTCGCAGAAAATGCCGATGTTGATGCGAGGAACCATAACCACCGGGGTATTCTCGGTTGCGGCTGAAAGGCTATGCTCGGGTGACTGGTTCATTGCTTTGGTCCTGGTATTCCGCGGTTGGTCTGCTTGAGCCTATGGCGCCGCGGGTGCGGCTGAAGAAGAAGATGCTGAAGAAGATGCTGATGATGAACTGGGGGACGGTCCGGTGCTGAGTGCGGTCACCGCCGCCATGCGACCGGCAGCTGGAATTGGCGTGGTCGCGTTTGGTACGACCAGTGTTTCGGGATCAGCGAGCATTGCCGCAATATTGGCCTGGACGGCGCAGCCATGATTTGGCGCTCCCTCATTGGCGGAGCTCTCGGTCAAATCTGACGTCCACTGGCCGCAAGGCTTGGTTCTGGCATAGGTCGAAATATAGGACAGTCTCACAGGAGCATTTGCGGGAGCGTCATAAGTTGCAAAGACGACGCGTTGGCGCGCGATGCCTTGGCCCGCCATGAGGCTTGCGATTTCGCTGGCCACGCGGCTCGATCCGCCGCCGCCACTGGGTCTCGCCAAAGTGATCGGTGTGACACCAGCAGATGTGGCCTGATGCAAGAAGCCTTGAACAGCATTGACCTGTCCGGGGTGCAATGTGCCTTGCGTGGAAGCAACCTCAAGTGTCACCGGACCCTTGGCCACCGTGATTGGGAAGCGGTCGGAGCCATTATAGGGCTTGAATGAAGTGTCACCCATGATGGCATCATCTGCCGCGCACCCAGAGAGGACGCCTGCCACGAGGAGGGCTGCGATCGAGGCTGCAGGAAACGGAAACTTGCGATGGTTTTTCATGTTCTTGCGCCCTTACTCAACAATATAACCAACATTGCCCTGGTAATTTCCGGTGGGCGTTTTTGCCGGGCTGCCATAGACCTTGTTCAAGCGGCCCATGAGAATGGTCTGACGATCTGTCGCGATATTGAAATTCGCATCAGGTGATTCGAGCTGGCGCTGAGCCACGCTGCGGACGATATGCGGGGTGACGATTACGACGAGCTCGGTCTGGTTCGACACAAAATCGCGGCTGCGGAACAAGGCACCGAGCACTGGCAGTTGCTTTAGACCTGGCGTGCCGTTGATGTTCTGCCGCGTGGTTTCGCGGATGAGGCCGGCCAGCATCATCGATCCGCCATCGGGCAGTTCGAGTACGGTTTTGGCTTCGCGGTTGGTCAGGCTGGGGATCGACTGGCTGCCCGAGGTCACCGAGGCCAGTTCGCTCACCACGGTGTGGATTTGCAAATTGATGCGGCCCGCGGTCAAAACCGTAGGCGTAAAATCGAGCTGCACACCATAGTCCTTGAAGCTGACCTGGCAGGTGGTGCCACCCGATGTGATTTGGCAGGTCTGATAGGGGAACTGGCCGCCGGCCTTGAAGGATGCGGCTTGGCCAGACATTGCCGTGAGATTCGGCTCAGCCAAGGTGTGCAACATGCCGTCGCTTTCCATGGCCGTGAGAACGCCGCTCAACTTGGTTCCACCTGAGCTGAATGCGGCACCATAACCGCCATTGGGGCTCAAAAGACTGTTGGTGAAGGGGTTCACGTTGGAGAGATTGAAGGCAAAACTTCCGGCGTTGATGAGGGCCGAGAAATTGATGCCCCATTGCTTCAGGACATCGCGCTGCATTTCAACGACTTTGACCTGCAACATCACTTGATCTTCGCCGGCAATCTTAATGGTGTCGACGACTTTCGAAGCATCGCCGCCATTGCCCATTTCAAATTGGGTGGCCAAATCCATGGCCTTCTTGGCTTCATCCGCATTCAATGCGATGCCGCCCATGACAATGCTGTTGTTGATGACGTCGACCGTGAGATGATTTCCCGGCATGGCGCGTTGCAAGAGCTTGGTCAACGACAGGGTGTCTTGAGCGACTTCAATATCAAGGGCCATGATCTGCTGGCCATTGGCGTCCAGGAAGAAAATATTGGTCTGGCCTGTGGCGTGAGCAAAAAGATAGGCCGTGCTCTTGTTACGAATGACCGCATCGACAATCGCAGTGTTGCCGACAATCACATCGCGCGCGTCGCCAGGAAGGTGGATCACCACCGATTTGCCGATACCGATGCGAACATGATGGCCGGAGTCTGAGTTGGCAGAAGTACCCATGTCTGTGGCATGGGCGCTTTGTCCGAGCAGCGGTGCTGCCATCAACACCGAACCCAAGATGGCTGCGGCCGAGGCGGATAATCTCGCCAGGCGGGCCAAGGCGGTTTTTGATTTGCAGAAAAATAGGATCTGGCTTGTCATCACATCACTCACTGATTGGCCGCATAGGTTTCAACGCCGTAACGCAGGAAACGTGTCTCGCCGCTGTCGCCCTGGCCCTTGCCCTTGTCTGAATATTTGTCGGCCAGTTCGGGTACAATTTGATCGGGCGTTTTTCCCTCGCTCTCGGCAATCGAGCGCAAGGCCAAGGACAACTCACCGGTGCTTTGGACCTGTTCCACGATCTCGGCCTGATGAGGATTAAGTTCCAAGGTCGCTGTTTCACCGTGATCTACTGTCACAGCTTCGCCTTCAGCGGCCTGCTTGTAGACCTGGTTGATCGCTAGAATTCTAACATTTGATATGACGGTCTCGGCCTTCACCGCTTGCACGCCACCAGCATCGATCTTGCGCGTAAGGATCACATCGACACGATCATCAGGCAGAATGAAGCCGCCCGCTGAAGACCTGGCGGAAATCGCCACCGAAATTGCGCGCATGCCCTTGGGCAGCATCGCACTCATGAATCCGCCCATGCCGGGATGCAGCAGTTTCTTGTCGAGAATGGTTTCACCTTGATAGATGGTCAGCCGGGCGCGCGCCTGTTCAAGCTCAGTCATCGCATCGGGCTTGGCGTCTTTGGTGATAAAAGTTGGATCGACAAATTCTTTCGGCCAGCTCCGCCAAGCCACGGTGCCTTGGCCAAGCTTCTGGCCCATTTGCACATCCTTGGCAGCGACGAGAACATCAACCGTTTCAGTCTTGGGCGCTTCGACCTGCTGTTCTGCGGGCTTGCCTCCAATAAAGTTGCGAGCCAAAAAGGCAGCCATCACGGCGCAACCCAAAGCAAAGACCAACGTCAACAACCGCTTGCTACCCATTTCAACCTCACACGGTGCAATTAGCACCAACAGAAACTTAACCTTGTCGCGGAATGGTCAAATTTAGGTTAATGACCAGTCCGTTATTTATTCAGGCCATCAAGTTCATCCACCACGTGTCTTTGAACACAATGATTCCGCCAATGGCGAAGGCCAGGCCATAGGGAACATTTGGCTTCAAAGCGCGCAGCTTTTTGCCCAATCCGCCGAAGTCAACATTCTCGGCGTGAATTTCCCAAGAGATCGACGCCATCGACCAAAGACCAATGACAAATCCCAGAAGACCACCGGCCATGGCTGTCATGAACAGGAAAGGCAGAACTTGCGAGGTGCCAAACCAGAGGCCCGCAGCAGCCATCAACTTCGCATCACCGCCGCCAAAGAGTTGGAGCTGGAAGAAGGCGAAGCCCACGGCAAAGAGCAATACGCCCGCTAAAACATGCGCACCAAATTCGTGAAGCGGCATACCGGTGGCCAGGGCCATCGGGAAAAACAGGAGTGCAGTCAGGGCTGTCAACCAATTGGGGATGCGAAATGACAGGGCATCGCTAGCAGCCGCTGCAATCAACAGAATAGGCAACAGGGAATGGGACAGAGTTTGAAGCATGCACGATTTCCGAACAGACAGAACCGCAATTGGCTCTTTCGACCACTCATCATTCCCATGCCTTCTGTAAAGGCGAGGTTAACCTTGAAGAACTCATTTCAGTAACTGAACATTCACCATTCATAGCCAGACTAGGATGGAACAGGATTTCGGCTTTGCTTTGGCCAAGGAGTATAGAGTGATGGGTTTGTTCCAGCGTGGCGCGCTTTCGGTTTGCATTTTGTCCCTTGCGACATGGTCGGGGCTGGCTCACGCCGAGGATGTAATCCTGAAGACAGACCAGACGTCGCTGCTGATGCTGAGCGCTGAGCCCGGCACCATCGTTATCGGCAATCCCGGAATTGCGGATGTCACGCTCAATGGCAAGCAATTGTTTCTTCATGGAAAATCTCCAGGAATGACCAATTTGACGGTGCTTGATTCCAATGGCAATAAATTGGCCGATATGGATTTGACGGTTGCCAATGATTATCGCAACCAAGTCAGCGTATATTCATCTTCAGCCAAGGCCCCTCCGACCCGCAACACGTTCAGCTGCATGCCCGATTGCGAAGCTACGGTCGTGGCTGGCGATGCCGCCGATTATCTCGGGGCGACAATTTCTAACAACAGCCAGCGCGAGGCTTTCGCGACGGGAACGAAGAAGAGCTCTGAAACGTCGACGCCAAAGGCCACGCAATAAATTCAAATCTCGCTTTTATTCAAATTTTACCAAACTTCTTCAAATGGCATCAACTTGGATTTGCCATTCTCTCTGGACCAATTCGCGGTTTTGCCGCTGGGAGATAGCATGCTGAAGTTTGTGATGGCGAAGTTGCGCCGCACGCGAAAGAAGTTTTCGCAATCGGAGACAGGTGCGACGGCTGTCGAATTTGCTCTGGTGGCTGGTCCTTTCTTTTTGGTTCTGGGCGTCATTATCGAGACCGGATTTGTATTGTTTGCAGAATATACCCTGCAGTCGGCGGTTCAGGATTCTGGACGCCTCATCCGCACCGGTCAGGCCCAAAACAGCGGCTACTCCGTGGCCACCTTCAAAGCCGCCATTTGCAACACGGTTAGCGTCTTGTTTGATTGCAACAGCAAGGTTACCGTTTATGTCAACCATAGCGCACAGACTTTTACGCAGCTGAACGCCATGGTGCCTTCCTTCCTCACCATCGGCCCGACAATCACCAATGCGCCTTTTCCTGTGACCTATTCCTGTGGGGGGCCTCTGCAACCTGTCGCAGTTGTGGCAACGTATGATTGGTATTTTTCGATGATCGGCATGAATTATCTCGGGAACATCATGGGCAATTCAGCCCGTCGTCTGGTGGGCTTTGCGATCTTCCTGAACGAACCCTATAACCCCACCGGTACGTGCTGAGGACCGACGCGATGCAAAAAACACTGCGTTATCTGCAAGCAGACAAGGGTTTGGCCGCCATCGAGATGGCTTTCATCATGCCCTTCATGCTGCTGATCTATTTCGGCATGATGGATTTGACCGGGCTTATTTCATTCAACCGCAAAGTAACCTCCGCCGCCTCGGTGGTTGGGGACTTGGTCGCATCCCAGCGCACCACTATTCTGGCTTCGCAAATTTTGGACTTTTATCAGGGTGCGTATATGATCGCCCAGCCCACGACGGCTGCGGATGTACGCCTTGAACTTTATGGCTATCGCATGGTTGGCAACACGCCAACACAAATATGGAAGACCAACAATAACAATGGCACGGCCTGCACTGGCACCATTGATACCAGCAACATGTCGAACCTCATGGCTGCGGGCAATGATCTTGTGGTGTCGCGCGCTTGCATCATTTACACGCCTTACCTCGCCAATTTTTTTACAAACAGCATTGTGAGTGCTTCGAGTTTTAATGTGGTTCAGACGATCATGCTGCGCCCACGCTCGACGCCGACGCTCACCTGCTATCAGACTGTCGTCAACGGGGCGACCTGCACCTGACATCTCCGTGACAAGTGCCCATCCTTTGTCTAAAAGCCGCAGCCTTAGCTCGCGGCTTTTCTCTTTGCCCGTGCGCAACTAGAAACCATCGCAACAGTCGGGCCTTGATCTTGAGCAGTTTCGTCTTTGCCGCAGTGCTTGTGGCGGCCTTCCTTCATGCGACATGGAATGTCGTGGTCAAGATTTCGCTCGACCGGTTCCTTGCCATGTTCCTATTGCAAAGCTTGATGGGCGTGATGGGCATTGTCATCTTGCTCGTGTTTTCTCCGCCGGGCGTTGCCAGCCTTCCCTTTGCCTTCGCATCAGGTCTGCTTCATACTGGTTACAATCTGTTTTTGGCGCGCAGTTACAGAACGGGTGATCTCGGTCTTGTTTATCCCGTGGCGCGGGGGACAGCGCCCCTGCTGACGCTGTTTGGCAGTTACCTCTTCACGCAAGATCCTGTCAGCCATCTCGCGGCTTTGGGCATTGTTATTTTGATTGTGGGCATATGGCTGATTGCACTTTCACCTGCCGCGCTTAAATCTGACCGTACAACTTTAGCCTTCGCCTTTGGCACATCGGTTTTTATCGGACTCTACACAGTTGTCGATGGTCTGGGTGGCAGAATCTCAGGTGCTGCATCAGGCTATACCGGCGTGGTATTCATACTCGATGCCATTTTCATGTTGATCACGGGCGTGGCCTTGCGCGGGCCCGGCATCTTCAGGGCCGTGGCACCTTTCTGGCGCAGCGGTATTGTTGGAGCTGCGGCGTCCGGCAGCGCTTATTGGACGGTGATCTGGGCCATGAGTCTGGCACCCATTGCCATGGTGGCAGCGTTGCGTGAAACCAGCATTCTTTTTGCGGTTGCGTTTTCCGCCCGATTTTTGAAAGAGCCCTTGTCATTCCGCCGTGTCTTGGGGGCGCTCTTGGTCGTGGCTGGTGCCATGGCTTTGCGCGGGTGAAGGTTATCTGCTATTTGTCATACATATTAAATTGGAGAGTTGAGACATGATTGCCAAACAAAATTTTATCGCGGGTCAGTGGGTGGATGGTGCAGGTGTCACCACCAATATCAATCCGTCAGACGTTTCGGATGTGGTGGGTGAATATACCCAGGCGTCCAAGGCGCAAACCGAAGAGGCTATTGCGGCTGCCAAGGCCGCTGCCCCTGCCTGGGGCATGTCGACACCACAGCAGCGTGCTGATGCACTGGACATGATTGGCAACGAAATCCTCGCCCGCAAGGCTGAGATTGGTGAATTGCTGTCGCGCGAAGAAGGCAAGACCTTGCCCAACGGCATTGGCGAAGCCACGCGTGCCGGGCAGATTTTTAAATTCTTCGCGCAGGAAGCCTTGCGGGTTGAAGGGACCTATCTGTCTTCGCTGCGTCCCGGTCTCGACGTCACCATCAGCCGCGAACCAATGGGTGTTGTAGGGCTGATCACGCCGTGGAATTTCCCGGCTGCCATTCCGTCATGGAAGATCGCGCCCGCTTTGGCCTTTGGCAATGCCGTAGTGTTCAAGCCCGCTGATCTGGTGCCTGGGACCGCCTGGGCCATTGCTGAAATCATTTCACGCTCGGGCCTGCCCAAGGGCGCTTTCAATCTGCTTATGGGCCGTGGCTCGGTTGTGGGCCAGACCATGCTGGACAGCCGCGATGTGAACGCTCTCTCCTTTACGGGTTCTGTGCAGACCGGTGGCAAAGTTGCCATGGCTGTGGCCTCGCGCGGCGGCAAGTTCCAGTTGGAAATGGGCGGCAAGAACCCGCTCGTCGTTCTGGACGATGCCAATCTTGACGCCGCAGTCGCGGGTGCTGTCGATGGTGCTTTCTTCCAGCAAGGCCAACGCTGCACGGCGTCTTCGCGCCTGATCATTCATTCCAAGATCCATGACGCATTTGTGGAAAAAACCGTGGCCGCCATCAAGGCGCTTAAGGTTGACCACGCACTCAAGGAAGGTTCGCAGATTGGCCCTGTGGTCGATGAGACACAGATGAAGCAGGATGAGGATTACATCCGCATCGCCCGCGAAGAAGGCGGCGAACTGGTGTGGGGTGGTGAGCGTTTGAATCGCGACACCAAGGGCTTCTATCTCTCGCCCGCGCTCATTACCAAGACCACAAATAATATGCGCATCAACCGCGAAGAAGTGTTTGGCCCGGTCGCTTCTGTGATCAAAGTTGACAACTATGATGAAGCTTTGAGCGTGGCCAATGACACCGAGTTTGGCCTGTCATCGGGCATCTATACGGCGTCGCTCAAGGCCGCGAGTGACTTCAAGCGCAAGGCGCAGGCTGGCATGGTGATGGTGAACGCGGCAACCGCCGGTGTTGACTATCACGTGCCGTTTGGCGGTCGCAAAGGCTCCTCGATGGGCTCACGTGAACAGGGTCGCTATGCGGTTGAATTCTACACCACCGTCAAGACGGCCTATACGAACGCTGGCTAATCCGCGATCAGGGTGATGTTGGCGGCCTCGCTGCCCGTCACCCTTTCACGGTGCCAGACATAAATGCCGCTGGCGATTATGACGGCGGCCCCCAACAGGCTGATATGATCTGGCCAATCGCCAAACAGCAGAACGCCTGATCCCACCATCCAGATGAGCTGCGTATAGGCAAAAGGTGCCAGCAGCGATGCCGGTGCGAGACGCAGGCCGTGCGCCATAGTAATATGCGCGCCGAGGCCCGCTGTGCCCATCAGCAGCGCCACCAGCCAGAGCCAGCTTGGCGAGGGTGCTGCAAAGCCCTCTCCCACCAATGCACATCCTGAAATTGCTGCACCCACAGCAAAAACCCAGAGCAGGCCCGTCAGCGGTGGATCGCTAAAACCGGCTTTGCGGGTGAAGAGCTGATAGAGTGCCAGCATCAGCGCATTGAATAGTGAAGCCAGCATGGCGGGGTGGAAGCTCTCCGCTCCGGGCCGAATGACAATCAACATGCCCATAAAGCCCACAAGCACTGCAGCCCAGCGGCGCGGACCCACATGCTCACCGAGCAGCACAGGGGCCAGCGCGCAGGAGATCAGTGGTGCTGCAAAATTGATGCTGACGGTGAGGGCCAAAGGCAAGGACTTCAAGGCGTAAAAATTCGAAAAGGTCGATGCCGTGAGCAACACGCCACGCAGGAGATTGACCTTGATGTTGCGGCTGGGCTCCGGCCAATTCCCCCGCGCAGTAAAGAGGACGATCAGCAGCACAAGTGCAATCGCGTAACGCAAGAACACGGCGGTGGCGATGGGCGTGCCATGGAGTTGTAATAACTTGGCAGGCGCGTCGACCATGGTGCCCAAAAGAAAATTGGAACTGAAAAACAGAATGCCTTTGGTGGTGTTATTCACGTCAGTTTGATGCCGCGCTCAGCAAAACTTGTCTTTGTGGCCGCGGCGGTGCCCTCAAAATCGATAGCGCGGGTTGCGGCTTCAATGACTTCCACGTCAAAGCCCAGTGTCTTTGCATCTTCGGCCGAGTAGCGGACACAATAGTCAAAGGCGAGGCCTACGCAGATCACTTTTGTAAAGCCTCGCTCCCTCAAATAGCCGCCAAGCCCGGTGGGCGTCTTGTGGTCGTTTTCAAAAAACGCAGAATAAGAATCAATGCTCTTGCGAAATCCTTTGCGGATGATGAGTTCGGCATGAGGTACTGCAAGACCGTTATGAAACGCCGCTCCTTCGGAGCCAATGCTGCAGTGGTCGGGCCACAGGGTTTGTGGACCATAAGGCATTTCAATCTGGGTGAAAGCCGCATGTCCAGGATGCTGCGAGGCAAAGGACGAGTGGCCTTGCGGGTGCCAGTCTTGCGTCAGCACCACATGCTCGTGCTCACGGGCGAGCGTGTTGACCAAAGGCACAATGTCATTTCCACCCGCGACAGCAAGACTGCCACCGGGGCAGAAATCATTCTGGACATCAATGACGAGGAGAACGGAATTTTTCATTTGGCGTTCAGTGCGGCAGCACAGCCTTTGAAGGCGGGAAACGGATCGGTGATGATATAAAGCGGGATGTGTTTCATCACTTCAGACAAGCGGCCTTTTTCTTCAAACACGGCGCGGTATTTGGGGGCTTTCATTTTCTCCGCCAGGGCTGGCGCAATGCCCCCCGCCAGATAGACGCCGCCACGCGCCTGCAGCGCCATGGCCGCATCACCCGCCAGTCTCGCTAAAAACGTCATGAAATGATCAAGCGTTTTCACGGCAGCAGCATCGGTCCCCGCAAGGCCAGCCTTCATCACCTGTTCGGGCGTTGTTTGAAGGGGCGATGATGCAACAGCCTTATAGAGCGCAAAGAGGCCTGGGCCGGTCAACACATCTTCGACTTCCGAGAATTTATCCTTGCCCATGATCTTGTCTTTGAGCGCCAGCTCCTCGGCGGTCACGATGGGCAAGGTCACATGACCGAGTTCGCCCGGGATGGGCATCCATTCGCCATCAGGTAGCGGCGCCAGGGTGGCCATGCCAAGGCCCGTGCCAGGCCCCAAGACCACTTTCACCTGCGGCTTTGACGAAACTATTCCACCGATTTGCACCAGATCCCCAGCAGCAAGATGAGGCAGGGACCAGGCGAGAGCCTCAAAATCATTGAGCAGGCGAAAACGCCGCGCGTGCGCCGCTTCGCGCAACGATTCAGCACTGAAGGTCCAGTCGCGATTGGTGAGCCTGATATGTTCGCGGTCCACCGGTGCAGCGACATCCACGGCGGCGGCGGCCAATTCCGTGAGCCCACGCTTTTCGACATAATGGCGCAAGGCCGCTTCAAGCCCCTGGAAATTGTCGTTCTTCAAAACCTCGACATCGCGCACATCCATGCTGCCCAGCTCAATCAAGCCAAAACGCGAATTTGTGCCGCCAATGTCACCGACTAGAGCCGTGTTCGTCATGGTTGTTTAGTGCCACAGCTTGGGGCTTTGGGCAATGAGGTCTGGACGATTGACCCCTTCGCCGCTAGGACAGCGCCCAACATGGCAACCGATATTGAAACCCAAGCCGCAAGGCGCAGAACCTTCGCAATCATCTCGCATCCCGACGCGGGCAAAACCACTTTGACCGAAAAACTGCTGCTGTTTGGCGGTGCCATTCAGCTCGCAGGCCAAGTGCGCGCCAAGGGTGACCGCAGGCGCACACGGTCAGACTGGATGTCGATTGAGCGGGCGCGCGGCATTTCGGTTGTGACCTCGGTCATGACCTTTGAATACAATGACGTGGTGTTCAATCTGCTTGATACACCAGGCCATGAAGACTTTTCCGAAGACACTTATCGCACGTTGACCGCCGTTGATGCGGCCGTGATGGTGATTGACGGAGCCAAGGGCATTGAAGACCGCACGCGCAAGCTGTTTGAAATTTGCCGATTGCGTGACATTCCGATTGTGACCTTCATCAACAAGTTTGACCGCGAGGCGCAAGAGCCGCTCAATCTTCTGGATGAAATTGAAAAAGGTCTGGCGCTCACCGTTGTGCCCATGGTGTGGCCGATTGGTATCGGCAAGACTTTTGCCGGAACTTATGATCTCATCAACAGCCGCATCCGCCGCATCGATGAGGACCCGGAAGGTGTTTCGGTCTCAGGCCCTGATGATCCATTGATTGATAGCTTGCTGCCTCCCGCGGGTGCTGCGCAGTTCCGCGAAGAGCTGCAACTGCAGCAGATGGCGGGTCACGCGTTCAATCAGGAGGCCTTTAACGAAGGTCATCTTTCGCCTGTCTATTTTGGTTCGGCGTTGAAGAACTTTGGTGTGCGCGATCTTCTCGATGCCCTGATTGCCTACGCGCCACCACCACGCGACCAGAAGGCACGACAACGCGTGGTCAAGGCCGTTGAAAACAAGCTGACGGGCGTAGTGTTCAAAATCCAAGCCAATATGGATCCTAACCACCGCGACCGCATTGCCTTCATGCGTGTGTGTTCTGGCAAGCTGACGCGCGGCATGCGGGTGAAGATTGTGCGCACTGGAAAGCAGCTTGCCTTGAACGCGCCACAGTTTTTCTTTGCACAAGATCGTTCACTTGCAGAAGAAGCTTTTGCGGGCGACGTCGTTGGCATTCCCAACCATGGTGTGTTGCGCATCGGCGATACGCTGACCGAGGGTGAAGACATTGTGTTCACCGGGGTTCCCAGCTTCGCGCCGGAAATCCTGCGCCGGGTTAGGCTTGGCGACCCGATGAAGGCCAAGAAGCTAAAGTCGGCCCTCGAAGAACTGGCCGAAGAGGGTGTGGTGCAGTTGTTCACGCCGATTGATGGTTCTGGTGCCATTGTCGGCGTTGTGGGTGCGTTGCAGCTTGATGTGTTGGCGGATCGGCTTGAACATGAATACGGCGTGCCGGCCACGTTTGAAACGACGCGGTTTGAAATTCTTCGGTGGATTTCAGCGCCCGATACAAAGGCGATGGACAGCTTTGTAGATGCCAACAAGTCGGCCATTGCCAATGATCTTGACGGCGCACCTGTGTTCATGGCCTCATCGGCTTTCAACCTGAACTATGCGCTGGAGCGCGCCAAGGGCATCACAGCGCAAACCATCAAGGAGATTCATGCATGAACTTTCCTTATGATTTCGACTTTCTGCATCTCTTTGCTGTAGCACTGATTTTTCTGTCGTGGGGGCTTTATACGCCGATCCTGAATTGGCTCGGCCATGGAACTTTGAATGCCCAGCTTCACGTCGTGCGATTGAAGTGGATGCGCATGCTGCTCACCAGCCACCGCGAGAAGCGGGTTTTCGATGCTATTCTGCTGGGCAATATTTCATCGTCCATGTCTTTTTTTGGTTCGGCGACCCTGATTGTTCTTGCCGGACTTGTCGGCACGCTGGCCTCGATCAACCACGTTCATGCCTCGCTCACCGAAATGGCGTTCTTTCCACCCATCAGCTTGGGCCTCTTCACCGTCTATTTTTCGGCCATCACACTGGTCATGGCGATCAGCTTTTTTTCATTCACCTATGCGCTCCGTAAACTTTCCTACACGTTAGCGATGATCGGTGGCCTGGATGAAGCGCCCGCTGATACACCCCAAGCCAAGACCATGATTGTGCAGACGGCGATGGTTCTGACTTCGGCGGTGACCAGCCTCAACAACGGCATCAGAGGATTTTATACTGCGGTGGCAGCGCTGTTTTTGTTTGCAGGCCCTTGGCCTTCCATCATCATGACGTTAGGGATAGCTGTCCTGCTGTTCTATCGGCAGGGTTGGTCGATTGAGGCACTGGCGATTGAACGTTACGTCGCGGCGATGATCGAAGAAGGGCAGTAGTGGCCGCGCCAACCGCCAAAGCGATTCATGGCATCGATGTCCTGCGCTTTTTGGCGGCTCTTACTGTCATGCTGTTTCATCTCGGCTATTGGATTGGTGTACCCACCAGCATGGGCGGGCGGATCACGGGAGGAAATTTTGTGTTCCCATGGGTCACGGGAACACTCAGCCTGGGCAAAATGGGAGTGGAGACGTTCTTTGTCATTTCCGGATTCGTGATTGCCTACACCGCCCAGAAAGCAACAGGGGCCAGTTTCTTGCGGGGCCGGATTCTGCGCCTTGTTCCTGCCGTTTGGATTTGTGGCACGATCACGCTGTTGATCGCCTTGACCATCCAAGATCGCACTCCAGAAAACCTGATGTGGGCGTGGCTGCGTAGTATTTTCTTTGTTCCGATTGGAGAGAAAATTGATGGTCCCTATTGGACGCTGCCGATCGAGTGCAGTTTCTATTTTCTGGTTTTTCTTCTGATTGTATTAAAGGCCATGCAGTGGTTTGAGCTCGTATTTCTTGCCCTGGCGGGGGTCAGCTTTTCCTTCTGTGTGGGGATATTTCTCATTCATCCGGAGTTGAATGGCCTGTCATGGGACCCATGGTTCCAAGTCTTCTTGCTCGTCCACGGCGGAGAGTTTGCAGTGGGTATTTTCCTGTGGGCGATGTTTTTCAAGGGCGTATCAGTTTTGCGCCTCACGGGTTTGGCACTGGGGCTTGCTGCGGGCACACTTGAAATCATGAATTGGATGGTACGTTCTGAAGACCGAATGCCTGGTGTTGCCTTATGGGCTCTGTCGATAGCCGCGATTGTCGCCTCGGTTCACTACAATGACCGGATTGATTCCTGGCTGGGCCCAAGAGGTCAGTCAGTCATTCGCCAATTGGGGCTCATCACCTATCCCCTCTATCTTTTGCATGAGTTTGTCGGGTCTGTAGTGATGCGTGAATTGGCACGTCACGGTGTCTCTCAAGTGGCATGCCTCGGCATCGCAATGATCAGTCTGATTGGAGCCGCGCTGATTATCTCGCGCTATGGTGAGCCAGCGATACGAAAGTGGCTGCTTGCGCCAGTGTTTGATAGGCTAGGTGGTAGCCGATTGCGAGGAGACCGGCATGGACCAATATAGTGGTGGTTGCCTGTGTGGCAGCGTAAGATTTGTGGCAACGGGACAGCCTTATAGGGTTGGCCTCTGCCACTGTCTTGATTGCCGCAAACATCACGGCGCACTTTTTCACGCCTCTGCCATATTCCCAGACGATGCGGTTGTTATCGAAGGGGAGACTCGTGAATATCAAGGAAGACATTTCTGTCCGGTTTGCGGTTCATCGGTTTTTTCACGCAGTGGAGACGAAACTGAAATCAACCTCGGCTCGCTTGATGAGACTGATCAGTTTGTACCCCGCTATGAACTTTTCACCATGCGGCGCGAATCCTGGCTGCCAAAATTTCCCCTGAAGACGCACTATTTTCAGGACCGGGAAAATACGGGCCGTACTGAAGACTGAAAGAGATCAGGCCAGATTTTTGGCAAGGGATGCCGCGGCACGGGCCAGTTTTTCAATCTCGCCCCATTTGCCTTCTTGCACCATGGCCTTTGGCGCCATCCATGAACCACCCAATGTAATGACGTTGGAGAGCTTCAGGTATTTGGGCGCAAGTTCCGGCGTGATGCCGCCCGTGGGGCAGAATTTGATTTGCGGCAAAGGCGAGGCCAGGCTTGCGAGATAGGGCGCACCGCCTGCAGCCTCGGCGGGGAAGAACTTCTGCAAGGCATAGCCCCATTCCAGAAGCGCCATGGCTTCGCTTGCCGTGGCCGCAGCCGGCAGCAGCGAAATTTCTTCGTCGTCAGCAGCGCCAAGCAGTTTTCCGGTGGCACCGGGTGAGACCGCAAAGACGCAGCCCGCCTTTTGCGACTGACGCAACTGCTTGGGTGTCAAGACAGTGCCCGAGCCCACAATGGCGCCTTCGACCTCAGCCACAATGGCCTTGATGCACTCCAATGCTGCGTCCGTGCGCAGGGTGATTTCCAAAACCGGAAGCCCGCCTTTCACAAGTGCACGCGCCAATGGTACGGCATCTTTCACATTCTCAATCACCATGACGGGGACCACGGGGGCCTTGAGCAGTGCCGCTTCGAGGCCCTTCTGCGGGTTTTTTATTGCCATCATATAGCTCCGAAAATTGATGCGCCCTGATCGGCGCGACCAGCGAGTTGGCGGAAGGCCGCAAAAAGTTCGCGGCCCGTGCCAAATTCATTGCTGGACATATCCATGGTGACGCACGACCGTGCCGCAAATTCGCGGGGCTCGACCAAAACCTTAAGCGTGCCCTTGTCGACATCCAACCTCACAATGTCGCCATCATGCAACTTTGCAATGGCGCCACCGTCGGCGGCCTCCGGTGTGACGTGAATTGCGGCTGGTATTTTCCCCGACGCGCCTGACATGCGACCATCGGTAATGAGCGCCACGCGATGTCCGCGCGCCTGCAACACGGCCAGAGGCGAGGTCATCCTGTGCAGTTCCGGCATGCCATTGGCCTTGGGGCCTTGAAAGCGCACCACAGCGATCACATCGCGGTTCAAAGCGCCAGCCTTGAAGGCCTCATGTAACTCATCCTGCGAATGAAACACCGCAACTGGCGCTTCAATGACGTGGCGATCTTGGGGGATAGCGGATGACTTGATGACCGCACGGCCCAATGGCCCTTCGAGAACATTAAGCCCGCCAGTGTCTTGGAAAGGTTCAGCAGCGCCACGCAGCACGGTTGTATCTGCTGATTGCGTGGCCGCATCACGCCACGTGATTGACCCATCTTCAGAAAGGCCAGGCTCTTTCAAATAGGCTGAGAGGCCCTCGCCCATGATCGTCGTTACATCCTCGTGGAGAAGACCGGCACCCAAAAGTTCGCGGATCAGAAAACCCATGCCGCCTGCCGCATTGAAGTGGTTCACATCGGCCTTGCCATTGGGATAGATGCGGGTCAGCAGTGGCACTGCGGCTGAAAGATCGGCAATGTCATCCCAGGTGAGAACGATGCCTGCTGCAGCGGCCATGGCCAGTAGATGCATGGTGTGGTTGGTGGAGCCGCCAGTGGCGAGCAAGCCCACAACGCCATTGACCACGGCTTTCTCGTCATAGATTTTGCCGATCGGCGTATAGCGATTGCCCAGTGTTGAAATTTCCATGGCTTGACGGGCGGCTTCCTTGGTCAGCGCATCACGCAAGGTGGAGCCCGGATTGATGAAGGTTGAGCCCGGCAAATGCAGACCCATGATTTCCATCAACATCTGATTGGAATTGGCCGTGCCATAAAATGTGCAGGTGCCGGGACCATGATAGGCCTGAGATTCTGCTTCCAGCAAAACTTCGCGGCTCACTTTTCCCTCTGCATAAAGCAGACGGGTTTTTGATTTTTCATCGTTTGAAAGACCCGAGGTCATCGGTCCTGCCGGAATGAAGACGGCGGGCAGATGGCCAAAGCTCAAAGCCCCGATGATCAAGCCCGGCACGATCTTGTCGCACACGCCGAGATAGACTGAGGTATCGAACATCTGGTGCGACAAGGCGACGGCTGTGGAAAGCGCAATCACATCGCGCGAGAACAGCGAGAGTTCCATGCCGGTCTCGCCTTGGGTTACACCATCACACATGGCAGGAACGCCCCCTGCAACCTGCGCCGTGCCGCCTGCATCACGGGCTGCTTCCCGGATCATCGTGGGATAAAATTCAAAGGGTTGATGGGCCGACAACATATCATTGTAGGAGGTGACGATCGCAAGGTTCGGGCCCTCGCCATTGCGCAAGGCCTCCTTGTCAGAGACGTTACAGGCGGCAAAGCCATGGGCCACATTGGCGCAACCCAGAGCCTTGCGTTTGGGCTTTGTGTCATGGGCCCTGGAAATTTTATCAAGATAGCGCGCGCGCGATTCAGCACTGCGATGCTTGATGTTTTCAGTGACCAGTGAAACGGTTTTGTTCAGCGACATTTTATCCCCCTCACGGGCACCAATAAAGTTCAACAGGTTTATTCGCGTTCAGGACAGCGCGGATTGGCATTTCAAATACATCGGTCCCGCTCAAGGCTTGATCCAGAACATCCATCTTGCCCTGACCTTGAATATGAAGAAACAGGTTTTGGGCGGCGAGCAGTTTTGGCAATGTGAAAGTGAGGCGTGGCTCTCCTGCATCCGGCGCTGTCATGTCCACAATGGCTGTCTTGCCGTTCACATCAAGGGCTGCCGACAGATTGTTGCCGCCGGGAAAGAACGAGGCGGTGTGACCATCATCGCCCATGCCAAGAATGGCAATATCAAATGGGCCGAGGTCTGCGGCCGCGAGGTTTTGAAAGAGCGGCACAAAGCGGGCTGCTCCGGCCTCATTCTGCAAAAGCGAATCTTTCACCAGCTTGGCATTGGAGCGCGGGCTGTCTTCTGGCACTTGGCGTTCATCCACCAGTGTGACTTGCACCTTGCTCCAATCCAGCACCTGAGTTGAAAGTGCCTGAAAGAAAGGTTTTGGCGTTGTGCCACCGGATACCGCGATAAGGGCATGGCCCTTTTTTTCAAGCGCTGCGCGCAAAAGGCCAGCGACGCGTGCGGAAAAGCCTGCCGCCAATTGCGGGCCATCATCAAATATGTGGCGTTCAGAAATCATTCCATCTCCGACTCATACCAAGTGCGATGATCACGTTCGATCAGGGCAATGGCCGCCGTGGGGCCCCAAGTGCCGGAGGTGTAAGGCTTGGGCTCATCCTGGCTTTCTTTCCAGTGGTCAAGGATTGGATCGACAAAGCGCCAGGCGGCCGCCACTTCGTCACGGCGCATGAACAGGGTCTGATTGCCACGCACCACGTCCATCAGCAGGCGCTCATAGGCTTCGGGCTGGCGCGTGGCGAAGGCTTCGGCAAAGCTCATATCAAGAGGCACATATTTAAAGCGCAGGCCACCAGGGCCCGGCTCTTTCACGGCCAGCCACAGTTTCACGCCCTCATCGGGCTGCAAACGCAGCACCAGACGATTAGGCTGAAGATGACCCGCCGATTTCAAGAACACATTGTGCGGCACCTGTTTGAACTGCACCATGATTTCCGAGACGCGCTGGGGCAGGCGCTTGCCGGTGCGGAGATAAAACGGCACACCATTCCAGCGCCATGAACCAATTTCAGCTTTCAGCGCCACAAATGTCTCGGTGTTTGAGTTGGGATTGCCAAGATCATCATGATAGCTGGCGACTGCGCCAGCAATGGAGGCCCCGGCGCGATATTGGCCGCGCACGACATGGCTTTCCATGTGGGATGGTGTGATGGGGTGCAGTGATTTGAGGACCTTCAGTTTTTCATCGCGGACAGCATCCGCCTCCATGGAGTTTGGTGGCTCCATGGCCACCAAGCATAGCAGCTGGAGAATATGGTTTTGAACCATGTCACGCAAAGCGCCTGAGGTATCATAGTATCCGGCGCGGCCTTCCACGCCCAAGGTCTCTGCCACAGTGATCTGCACATGGTCGATGTAGCTGGCATTCCACAACGGCTCAAACAGAGCATTGGCAAAACGCAGGGCCATCAGGTTCTGGACGGTTTCCTTGCCGAGATAATGATCGATGCGATAGATCGAAGGTTCCGGGAACACAGCACCAATGGCATCATTGAGCGCTTGGGCCGAAGCACCATTCTTGCCCAGTGGCTTTTCAACCACCACGCGGGAATTTGGTGTGACCAGATGATGATTGCCCAGGCGCTGGCAGATCGGGGCAAAGAGATCAGGGCCAACCGCGAGATAAAACACGCGCACCCGGTCTTCATGAGCTGCAAGGGCTGCATGAAGCTTGGGCCAACCCTCTTCCTGGCTCGCCTCGGCCGCCACATAGGAAATGCGCGCGAGAAACCGCGCCACGGTTTCAGGCGTCAGCAATTCCTTTTCAACATGGGCTTCGAGTGCGGCCTTGGCAAATGCGCGATAGTCATCATCGCTCAAGGGACGGCGCGAGGTGCCAATGATGCGCGCGTCCGCTGGGATCTGACCCTGTTCGTCACGATGATAAAGAGCTGGAACGAGCTTCCGCTGGGCCAAATCGCCCGTTGCACCAAAAACAACGAGATCAAATGGCTCGACAGGGATTATACGGGTGGTCATCGTTGCGGCTCCGAAATGAGGTACGTTCATCAAAATACTGTTGTTTAGGCTCTACACTGGACAGAAGAGGCTTGCAATAAACCGTCAGCCCGATTTATTGCGAGACAGAGCGGAAAGGCCAAGTTTGACAGGGATGAGACTATGATTTTGTGTTGTGGAGAAGCGCTGATTGATTGCCTGCCGCGAAAACTGGCAGATGGCACGGATGTGTTCCAGCCCGTCAATGGCGGCTCCGTTTACAATACCGCAATTGCCCTGGGGCGGCTTGGTGTTGAAGTTGGGCTGTTTGCTGGCATGTCGACTGATTTTTTTGGTGACAGCTTGCGCGAGGGCTTGAAGGCCTCGCAAGTCTCGCCGGATTATCTGCGCTTCAAGGATCTCCATACTACTTTGGCGCTGGTGAAGTTGAGCGACGGCCACGCGCGCTACTCTTTCATCGATGATGCGTCAGCGGGCCGCATGTTGACCAACTCTGATCTGCCCAAGCTTCCCAAAACTGTTACGGCGTTGCATTTTGGATCAATCAGCCTGATCCCTGAACCCTGCGGGACAACTTATGAAACGCTACTGACTCGCAGCGCCAAAACGAAAGTCATTTGTCTTGATCCGAATATCAGGCCCACGGTGATTAAGGACAAGCGCCGGCATCTGGCCAGGCTGTACCGTTTGATGGCGATGGCGGATATTGTCAAAATTTCGGATGAAGATGTGACATGGATGACGGGGTCTGATGATCTGGCCAAGGCCGCCAAGTCATTCTTGCGCAAGGGTGCAAAAATTGTTGCGGTCACGCGTGGTGGCGAAGGCTGCCTCATTGCCACCAAGCGGTTCTCGTTTGACCTTGATGCCCCGAAGGTGAAAGTTGCCGATACGGTGGGTGCTGGCGATACGTTCACCGCTGGCTTTCTAACTGATCTCCAACGCGCGGGCCATCTCAACAAGAAGGCGCTCGCTCAAGCCAATGAAGCCGAGCTTCGCAGCGCTGCACTGTTTGCCATGAAAGCTGCCGCGGTCACCGTCTCGCGCCCCGGGGCTGATCCACCCTGGGCTCTGGAAGTTGCATGAATTTTCCGGTCGATAACATTATTCCGCAGTTGAAGGCCGCGCTCAGTTCGCGGCCTTCAGCGATTCTGGTGGCAGAGCCCGGAGCTGGCAAAACCACGCGGATTCCGCTGGCGCTTCTGGATGAGGCGTGGGCCTCGGGCAAAAAAATCGTGATGCTGGAGCCGCGTCGCCTTGCGGCACGGTCGGCCGCCGCACGCATGGCTCAAACGCTCGGCGAAGAGGTGGGCCAGACCGTCGGCTATACAGTGAGGCTGGACCGCAAGGTTTCCAAGTCCACACGCATTGAAGTTGTGACCGAAGGCATTTTGACACGGCGTCTGCAGGGCGATCCTGAACTTTCCGACACAGCTTTGGTGATCTTCGATGAGTTTCACGAGCGCAGCCTTGATGGCGATCTGGGACTGGCTCTTTGCCTTGATGTGCAGCGATCATTGAGGCCTGATCTCAAAATCCTGATCATGTCGGCCACGCTTGATGTTGCGCAGTTGAAGTTGCAAATCGGCGAGGCGGAAGTACTTGAAACTGCGGGCCGCATGTTTCCGGTCACGGTTGAGTATCTCGACAAGGCCACGCGCCAAAGCCTGATCGCTGACACCGCCAAAGCGGTTTACAAAGTGGCACGCGAAGTTCGGGGGAGCGTGCTGGTGTTTCTGCCCGGTGAAGGCGAGATCAGGCGCGTCGCCGAGGCTTTGCAGAAAGACGAGCCCGACACGCACACCGACATTCGACCTTTGTTTGGCGCGATGGCGATGGTGGAACAGGATGCGGCGCTGAAGCCTTCGCCTGAAGGACGGCGCAAGATTGTTTTGGCGACCACCATTGCGGAAACATCACTCACCATTGATGGCATTGAGGCCGTGATTGACACAGGCTTCAAGCGCGTGGCGCGGTTTGATCCGGCTTCGGGCATGGCCGGGCTTGAAACGATCCGCGTCAGCCAGGCGTCTGCCGAACAGCGCAAGGGTCGTGCGGGTCGTCTGGGGCCGGGGCGGTGTTACAGGCTGTGGCCGGAAGCTGAAATGCGAAGCCTCAACCCCCATGATGAACCGGAAATTCGCAATGCCGATCTGGCGCAACTGGTTTTGGAACTGGCCAATTGGGGTGTTTCCAACATTCAAGGTTTGCCGTGGATTGAGCCGCCGCCAGCGGGCGCTTTTGCCCAAGCTCAAGAGCTGCTGCGCAAGCTTGGTGCACTCGATATTGGCAACGCCATCACTGCTCACGGCAAGGCCAATGCACGGTTGCCATTGCATCCGAGGCTTTCGCACATGGTCGTGCGGGCCCGCGAAAAGGGTTCGGGCGCGGCGGCGGCAGAAATGGCAGCGTTGATTTCAGAGCGCGATGGCCTGCCGCGTGAGACCAGTGCCGATGCTGAGACGCGGTTGATGCATCTGCGCGGCGCAGCGCGCGACCGGATCAAACAATCTGCACGACAGATTATGGCGCAGGCCGATATTTCCGGAACCGATGCGTCGCCGCTTTCAGCAGGCGTTTTGCTGGGTCTCGCCTATCCGGAGCGTCTGGCCCAACAGCGCGGCGGTCATGGACGCTTCCGTCTGGCCAATGGTAGCGGGGCGATTCTACCGCCGCATGATCCACTCGCAAAGTCGGAATTCGTTGCGGTGGCCACACTCGACAATAGCATGGCTGAGGCCAGAATTTTCCTCGCAAGCGCCCTGACACGGGCCGAGATTGATACGTATTTTGCGGATCAGATTGAGGACAGCCAAGGTGTGTTCTGGGACGCCAAGACGCAAAGTGTGAGCGCATTACGTGTCAAGAAGCTGGGCGCTATTGTCTTGGAAGAACGACAGATTTCCGATGCTGATCCAGAACTGGTGCAAGAGGCCATGGCGCAGGGTGTGGCCGCCATGGGGCTGATGTCTTTGCCCTCGGAGGATTCCGTTAATTTGTTCCGTGCACGGATTAGTTTTCTGCGGCGCGTGATGCCTGAACTGTACTGGCCGGACCTCTCCGATTCTCATCTACTCGCTACAGTCAGCGACTGGCTTGGCCCCTATCTCTCGGGCATGACGCGCAAGGCGCATTTGGCGCGGCTTGATCTTAACGCCATCCTGCGCGGATTGGTGCCGCAAGAGCTTTTGTCGCGCGTTGAAAAGCTGGCTCCCTCGCGCATGGAAGTGCCTGGTGGTGGGCACTATAAAATTGATTATGAAACTGATGGCGACCCGATTCTAAGTGTGCGCCTGCAGGAAATGTTCGGGATGAAATCCGCGCCACAAATTGCTGAGGGGCGGGCGCGATTGAAGATCGAGTTCCTGTCGCCAGCGGGCCGCCCAGTCGCGGTGACGCAATCTCTGGAAACATTCTGGGTCAATGCCTATCCTGATGTGAGGAAAGATTTACGCGGGCGCTACCCCAAACATTCCTGGCCGGAAGACCCGCTCACCGCGCAGGCTGTGGCACCGCGCCGGTTGCGCTGATCAGCAGGCCACCACATTGACGGCAAGGCCACCTTGTGAGGTTTCCTTGTAGCGGTCTGACATGTCAACTCCGGTCTGGCGCATGGTTTCGATGCAGGTATCCAAAGCCACAAGATGCGTGCCATCGCCGCGCAGGGCGAGCGAGGCGGCGGTGACAGCTTTCACCGCGCCAAAGGCGTTGCGCTCGATGCAGGGCACCTGCACCAGGCCGCCGACGGGATCGCAGGTCATGCCCAAGTGATGTTCCAAAGCGATTTCAGCAGCGTTTTCGATCTGCTCATTGCTGCCGCCCAAGGCCGCACATAATCCGGCTGCGGCCATGGCGGAGGCTGAACCCACTTCGCCCTGACAGCCGACTTCTGCTCCAGAAATCGAGGCGTTGTGCTTGATGATGCCACCAATGGCTGCAGCGGCCAGAAGAAATTCGCGGACACCCTGCTGGTTGGCACCGATGCAATGGTCGAGATAATAGCGGATGACGGCTGGAATGACGCCTGCCGCACCGTTGGTGGGGGCCGTGACAATCTTGCCGCCCGCGGCATTTTCCTCATTCACGGCCATGGCATAGACCGAGAGATAATCCATGACGCGATGTGGCTGGGTCGTGTTGGAACCTGCTTCGCCGTTGAGTTTCGCCATGACATCAGTGGCGCGGCGTTTAACTTTGAGACCACCAGGCAATTGCCCACGCGTGCGCAGGCCACGTTCCATACAGTCATTCATCACCTGCCAGACCTTGTCGAGCCTGGTGTTGAGTCCTTCATCGCTGCCGAACGCGGTCTCATTGATGCGCTTCATGGCGGTCAGCGAGAGACCTGAGTCTTGGCCCATGCGGAGCATTTCTTCAGCACTGCGGAAGGGAAAGCGCACGGTGGCCGGCTGCGGCGCTTCGGGGATGGTGCGTTCTTTTTCGGTTTGCACAAAGCCGCCACCGATTGAATAATAGGTTTCTGCCAGAAGCTCTTGGCCTTCACCATCCAACAGACGGAAAACGAGGCCATTGGCATGACCCTTCAAGGCTGGACCGTAGTCAAAGATCACATCATTCTTGGCGTCAAAGGGCACCGGCTTTCCAGGCGCAATTTCGATGGCGTTGGTACTGGCGAGAATGGCCTCAACATCGTCGGGGTTGAGGGATTCGGGATCGTGCCCGGCAAGGCCCAAAACCACCGCGCGGTCGCTGGCGTGCCCCTTGCCGGTGAAGGCCAGAGAGCCATAAAGCGATGCTGTCAGGCGCGCTGAACCCTTTACGTCAGACTTTGCGGCCAAAGCCAAAAAGCGGCGCGCTGCCACCATCGGGCCCATGGTGTGGGACGATGAGGGGCCGATGCCAATCTTGAAAAGATCAAAAACCGAAAGGAACATTCAAACACTCTATCCGATGATGCGCGCGCTACTAGTCGTTTACGGTCCGTTTTGCAGCAAAATCCGCCATGGTTCGTGATAAAGGCCCTCTAATTTGGGTCAACCAGATGGAGAACCAGAATGCTGGCCTTGGGCTTGGGATTGTTTGCTGCAGTGTGCTGGTCGGTCCATGACCTCATGGCGCGCAAACTTGCACCCGTGTTGGGCGCTTACCGGATGAGCGTGTTCGTGATGATCACCGGGTTGGTCTTGCTCTTGCCTGCCATCGCAACAAGCTCAATCTGGCAGGCAGAAAATCTCTCCAGCCTGTGGTCCATGGCCGCCCTCGGGGCAATTTACGGGATCGCGGTGAGCAGCCTTTTTAAAGGCTTCTCCATGGCTCCCGTCTCCATCGTCGGACCGTTCACGGCGGGCTACCCTGCCCTTGTTGTCATCTGGGGCATGTTTCACGGCTTTCGCCCAAACCTGTTGCAGGTGGCTGCGATCCTGGCGATCCTGGCTGGCTCCATCGTTGTCGGACGCTTTGGCGAAGAGAGTGGCGGTGGCAATTCTGTCGACAAAGGGAAAATGCCCTTGGTCATTTTCTTTTCGGTGCTGGCGAGCGTGTGTTTTGCTGCAGCCGTCATTCTAGGCCAGAATCTGGGCCCGCGCTTTGGCGAATTTTCAACATCGGGGCTGTTGCGATTGCCCGCAGCGCTGGTGCTTTTGCCCTTTGCTGCGCGCGAGACAGGCGAGAACCCTCAATCAAAGTTCACGTCATGGGGGTTTGTGGCGGTGATGGCTGCACTTGATGTGGTGGCGTTGGCTGGTGTGAATTACATGGGCCGGTTGCCCGCCAAGGAATTGGGAGCGATGGGGATCTCGGCCTATGGTGCCGTGGCTGTGCTCCTCGCCATGCTCATTCTAAAAGAGAAAGTGGCATGGGCGCAGTGGGCTGGCATCGCGCTCATTGTGGCGGGCGTGGCGATTCTTGGTGGTTCAGCCTAATGAGCCTCGTCCCAGTTCTGGGCGGCCCTGGCATCGACCTGTAACGGAACAGCGAGTTTCAGTGCGGGCTCTGGGGCATCGACCATGATCTTCTGCACGAGCTTGCAGGTTTCGTCGACCTCCGCATCCGGGCATTCAAAAATCAACTCGTCATGGACCTGCAACAACATGCGGGCTTTCAAACCGGCACTGGCCAAAGCGGGCATCATGCGAATCATGGCGCGGCGGATAATGTCGGCGGCTGAACCTTGAATCGGCGCATTGATTGAGGCGCGTTCGAGGAAGGCTTTTTCAGAAGGGTTGGGCGAACCGATGCGCGGAAAATGCATGCGGCGGCCAAAAATGGTTTCGACATATTTATGCTCGCGCGCGAATTTCTTGGTGGCATCCATATAATCCCTGATGCCCGGGAAACGCGCAAAATAGGTCTTGATGTAGTCGCCCGCTTCCTCGCGACTGATGGAGAGCTGATTGGCGAGGCCAAAGGCGGAGATGCCATAGATGATGCCGAAATTGATCGCCTTGGCGCGGCGGCGCACCGAACTTTCCATGCCTTGGATCGGCACGTTGAACATTTCGCTCGCCGTCATCGCGTGAATGTCGAGACCATCGGCAAAGGCCTTTTTCAATTGTGGAATGTCGGCGATGTGGGCCAGCACGCGAAGCTCGATCTGCGAATAATCGGCGCTGATCAGCTTTGATCCTGCAGGTGCCACGAAGGCCGTTCTGATGCGGCGGCCCTCATCGGTGCGCACCGGAATGTTCTGCAAGTTCGGATCGGTTGAACTTAAGCGGCCAGTGGAGGTTGAGGCCATGGCATAAGATGTGTGAACCCGGCCGGTCTTGGGATTGATAAAATTCGGCAAGGCTTCCGTATAGGTCGAGCGCAGCTTTGCCAGTTGGCGCCAATCTAGAACCCGCTTGGCGAGATCAATGCCTTGGGCGGCAAGATCATCAAGAGTATCAGAATCCGTACTCCAGGCTCCCGTCGCGGTTTTGCGCCCACCGGGCAGGCCCATTTTGCCAAAGAGAATGTCACCCAATTGCTTGGGCGAGCCGATGTTGAAGGGCTGGCCTGCAAGCTTGTGAATTTCGGCTTCAAAACCCTGTTGCTTGGTACCGAATTCCTGGCTGAGCCGCGCCAGCACGTTGCGGTCAACTTCGATGCCCTCATTTTCCATCGCCATGAGAACGGGAACGAGGGGACGTTCCAAAGTTTCATAGACCGTCACCTTGTGCATGCGCAGAAGCCTGGGCTTGAGCAACAGCCAGAGGCGCAATGTCACATCAGCGTCCTCAGCGGCATAGGCGGTGGCCTTGTCAATCGCCACACGATCAAAAGTGACACCGGATTTGCCTGAGCCTGCAACATCTTTGAAGGAGATGGGCTTGTGCCCGAGATGACGATCCGACAGCTCATCCATGCCATGGCCAACGTCGCCTGACTCAATCACGTAGGACAACAACATGGTGTCATCCAGCGGCGCGATGCTGATGCCAAGTTGGCGCAGCAGCAGCATATCGTATTTCAGGTTCTGGCCGATTTTTAGAATGTTTGGTGCTTCAAAGAGAGGCTTTAAAATCTCCAACGCTTTGTCTTTGGCAATCTGTACCGCCAAAACACCATCGCTAAACAGGCCATCGCCTTCGCCCCTGTGGGCCAGCGGAATGTAACAAGCCTCGCCCGGCTTGAGCGCCATGGAAACGCCCACCAGATTGGCCTGCATGGCATCGAGCGAATCTGATTCCGTATCGACACAGACATAGCCTTGGGCAAAGGCGCGGACCACCCAGTGTTCCAGCCGCTCAACCGTTGTCACGGTTTCATATTTTGAATGATCAACGGGGATGGCCTTCAAAGCGGCTTCGGCCTCTTCGTCGCTGGGCAAAATAGGAAGCGTCTGATCGCGCGTGCGATTGGCAGGAGCAGGTTTTGCGCCCTCAGGCTTTGGGGCCTGTTGTGTTTCGGGCGTGGCGAGAACACCACCTTCCGGTGGCCAGAATTTATAGGGCACATGTGACGGTTCAATCGATCCCATATCAGCCTGCAGGGATCCTGCAATCTTCTTGGTGAAAGACACAAATTCCATCGCCTTCAGAAAACCAATGAGTTCTGACGCCTTGGGATGATCTACTGCAAAAGAACCGATATCGTGGGTGAGCGGAACATGAGTATCCAGCGTCACAAGGCGCTTTGAGATGCGGGCCTGCTCGGCAAAGGCGATGAGATTCTCGCGGCGCTTCTGCTGCTTGATTTCACCCGCGCGCGCGAGAAGTTCTTCGAGCGTGCCATAGGTGTTGATGAGTTCGGCACCGGTCTTGACCCCAATGCCCGGAACACCTGGCACATTATCCACGCTGTCACCGGCCAGTGCCTGGACTTCGATCACCTTGTCTGGAGTCACGCCAAATTTCTCAAAAACTTCCGCGTCGCTGATTTCCTTATCCTTCATGGTATCGAGCAACACCACGCCGGGTTTTACCAATTGCATCAAATCCTTGTCGGAGGTGACAATCACCACGGTGGCGCCGGCCTCGCTGGCCTGCCTCGCATAGGTGGCGATCAGGTCGTCAGCCTCATAGTTTTCCTGCTCCACGCATGCCACGTTGAAGGCCTTAGTGGCCTCGCGGATGAGCCCGAATTGCGGACGCAAATCTTCGGGCGCTTCGGGCCGCTGCGCCTTGTATTCAGGATAAAAATCATTGCGGAAGGATTTTCCGGAATGATCGAAGATGACGGCAAGGTGCGTTGGCTTCTTGTCGGCTTTGGTTTCCTCCAGAAGCTTCCACAGCATGTTGCAAAAGCCCTGGACCGCACCCACGGGCAGGCCGTCACTCTTGCGCGTCAGGGGCGGAAGCGCATGATAGGCCCTGAAAATATAACCTGAGCCATCAATCAGATAGACGTGGTCGCCTTGTTTCAAATCAGAAAATGTTGCCATGCACGACACTATGCCAGCCCCGCCGCAGCTTTGCCAGCCTTGGGCTTTGCGGTGGGAAAAGGTGTCATGCGCGCAATTGCGGCGACCAGGGACCCAGTTTGGCTGGTTGCGACTTCAACACCGCTGGGCTATAGGCCTTGCTCTAGCATCCCTTGCACCCGTAGCTCAGCTGGATCAGAGCGCTGCCCTCCGAAGGCAGAGGTCACAGGTTCGAATCCTGTCGGGTGCGCCATTTCAGAACAGAACTCTGAACACCGGCTACGCTGGATTTCCCGCCTGAGGCGGCGACCAGGGTGCGCAGCAGTTCGGACTTCGATCCCATGATGCGGACTTCCTTGTCCGCGACCTCAACGCGCTGGGCCAGTGCGCGCAGGTGGTCGCGGCGATAGCCGCCGCTTTCCAGCCGAATGCGCTGGCGTGCCGTGCGGGCGAAGGTCTTGACCATATCGGGACTCACAGCCTGATTGCCGGCATTGTCGAGCGCGGCCTGGGCGCGCTCGGCGTCCGAGCTGGCCTGCTCCCGAATCACCTTGAGGCCGGCGATGCGCTCCTTCAGGCCGGGAGCGTCGAGATCGGCGACGCCGGACTCGATGGCCTCAAAGAGACGGTTGAGGCGCTGATCGGTCTCGGCGATCCGCTTGTGCAGTTCGGCCAGATGCTCGCGGCGGCGCTCGGTGCGCTCCTGGCGGCGGTCGAGAACGCTGGCGAGGATGGTCTCTAGCCGCTTGGGCTGAAGCAGGCGTTCCTCCAGGTGGTTCGCGACCAGTTGGTCGAGCCGGTCCATCGGGATCGAGCGGCCTTCGCAGCCGGTCTTGCCCTGCCGGGCCTTGGTCGAGCAGGTGTAGTAGCGATAGACGCCGCCCGCCTGGCCCCTGCCGGTCCTGAGCGTCATCGCGCCCCCGCATTTGGCGCAGAAGCAGATGCCGGTAAGGAGGGTGGGGCCGCTGGTGACGCGCGCCGGCGTCATCCTGGGATCGCGGGCCTTGAGGCGGGCCTGCACCGTGTCGAACGTCTCGCGGTCGATTAGTGGCGGGCAGGCCATGATCGCCACCTCGCTCTCGGGCTTTCTCTCCCGGCTTTTGAAGGATCGTTTATTGAACCTGTGCTCGCCGATATACGTCGTGCGGGTGAGAATCTGATGGATCGAAGCCAGCCCCCAGCGCCCGCCGTCACGGGTGAAGATGCGGCGTTCGTTGAGGTAACAGGTGATGGCCTTGACGCCCATCGGTCCCTTCACGCCGTCCCCTTCAAGGAACAGGCGGTAGATCAGTCGCACGGTGTCGGCGTGCAGCGGGTCGATCTCGAGCTTCTTCTTGGTCTTCGATCCCCGCTGCTCGGCGGCGACGATGCGATAGCCAATGGGCGGCAAGGCGCCGTTCCAGAACCCTTGCCTCGCGTTCTCGTTCATCGCCCGCAGGACGTGCTTGGCGTTCTCCTTGGACTGATACTCGTCGAACAGCGCCATGATCTGCCGCATCATGACGTGCATGGGGTCGTCGCCCATCTCCTGCGTGATGGAGACGAGCTTCACCCCGTTCTTCGCCAACTTCCTGACGTAGAACTCCAGCTCGAAGTGGTCGCGGAAGAACCGCGAAAAGCTGTGAACCACGACAATATCGAAGGCCGAGGGCTTGGCTGTCCCGGCCTCGATCATCCGCTGGAACTCGGGACGGCGGTCATTGGTGGCGGAAGCGCCCGCTTCGATGAAGGTCTCGACCAGTTCGTAGCCGCGTGAGGCGCAATAGGCTTCGCCCTGCCGCTTCTGATCCGGGATGGAGACATCATGCTCGGCCTGTCGCGCCGTCGAGACGCGCAGATAGAGGGCGGCGCGTATCGGCGCGGTCATGGCGTATGTCTCCTTCTCGAATCATCGGCACGGTCCGAACAGCTCATCGAAGAGATCGCCGAACCACGCCTCGAATACATCCACCTCGGCCTCCGTGACCGGGATTTGCTCGGGCCAGTCGTCGGTGACAATCCAGGTCGAGAGGTCGTGCTTCGGCGGCCGGCCCGGAAACGGCCAAGGATAACCGAGCAACGCTTCAAGCTGCTCGGATGCCGTCGGCGGGCGTTCCCTGCGAGGTCTGGCCATAGCGCCAGAATCGCCGAACGACGCCTTTGAAAGAATAGCCTTTTTCTACGCTGGAAGCCGCCGCGCGCTGCGGGGTAAAAATACTTGCGCGCGACGGTATAGGGCGGAAATGGCGTAGGGGCAGAGGCGATCATCATGGCGATACCAAGCTCAACGCCGTCGCAACCGGCAGATAAAGCGTGCGAGGCCGTCGAACCAAAGGCGTGAAGCCGAAAGCCGAATAGAAGGCCGCCGCACTGTCGTCGATGGCGTCCGCAAAAATCGCGTGCGCCCCGATGGGCGCGGTCGCCACGGTTTTGATGGCGTCGAACAGCAAGGCTTCTCCGAGCCCCTGTCCGGCGTAGTCGCTATGCCGGCCAAGCCAGCCGATCAGCACCGCCGGAACGGTCGGATAGCGCGGCAGCTTCTTTGCCAGTGCTTCGGGAACCTCGTTCAAGGGGACATTGCTGGACGAAAGCGTATAGAAGCCCGCCACCCGATCCGTCGCAATCTCCCTGGCGACGAAACAGGTGGCGTATTTGCGCTTCACATCCTGTGAGACGGTCTCGCGGATGTAGCTGTCGATCCGGTCGTTGCCGCAGGTGAAGTCCGACCGCCTGTGCCCCTTCGCCAGCGGCTCGATGGCGAAGCGGGCGCTCACCGACGTTCGATCAGCTCGGCATGGCGCTTCGCTGCACGGGCCAGCCGCTCGTTCGGCTTGGGCGGATTGATCAGCGCCTCGGCGAAGCGGATTTGGTCTTCGCGCGCGAGGCGCATGATCTCGGCATCCTCCACGACGCGCCGAGCGTCTTCGCCTGCGGTCGAGATCAGGTAGCCGGTCAGGGTCATCCCCCGCAGGCGCGCGGCGCGCTGCATCTGGTCGTAGACCTGCACTGGAATGCGGGCCTCTAAT
>JBBRLH010000006.1:0-180475 GCA_038231475.1 Hyphomicrobiales bacterium
AAAGCCGCCATGCCACTTTCGTAGTGGAATGACGGCTTTCTTAGAAAATGAGTAAGACTACATCTTCATCATTTTGTGGAACTTGCTCGTGGTAACGCATGTGAGACCGTAACCTGCACGGCCTGCAGCTTCCATTCCGTGAGGTGGTTCGCACATCATGGCGTGCATCTTCGGATGCTTTGCCATTGCCATCATTTCTTTGCCCTTGGCTTCCGAAACGCACATCGGGCCGCGGCCAGCAGCTTCTTTGCCAGGAGCCATCATGCACATCATCGGCACCATGGTCATCATGTCCTTTTTCGACATCATGGCATTAGCACCGCCGGCGAATGACGAAGCTGCCGCAGCAACAGTCAACGCTGTAACAAGGATCTTGATTGTATTCTTCATAGAAAGTCCTCTCTCGGTTTTTCGCGATTCTGATGACCGCTCTTCAAATTACAGGTGAAATTGTGGCGCTAGTAATCACAATCCGATCACGTGAACTCACGTTTTGGTGTTTTAAATTAAGGGGCAGAAATTGTTTTCCGGTGCAACATCACCACCTTTGCGGTTGCTTGCAAGTGCCGGCCTTCCAAATAATCAAGTGAAGTTTGCCAGCCATTACTTAATGTTGTTCGATGCCGAAGGGGATACCGTTTCACAACTAAAGCTTCACCAATCCCATTTTCATCAGCCCGCGCCGCAAAAAATGGGTTTTCTGAGCGCGTCTGCCGAGCGCATAGCGCGTGACCGCCTCATCGGCACTGCGTAATGCACCTTCAAGATAACCTTGCAGCTCCCTGCTGGCGGCCTCACCAATTGTTGTCCAACGCTTGGCACCGTCAATAATGGCAAGATGAGCGACTTCACCCGGGCGCAGAGAACCGGAATAGCTCATGGGCGCGTCAGACCTCTCCACTCCCACAAAAAGCTCACTGAGCCCGGGGCAAATCTTATCAAGCGCCAGTAATATACGGCCAGCATGTTCAATCGCCGCAGCGCGTCCGGGAGACAACGGTCCTGTCAACACCGTTAGCAATCCAGCACCACTTTGTCCCGTGCTTGAAAGCCAAATTTGTTCGCCCGTGTCGGTCAACAATATGCCCGTGTAGCGATATATTTTTTCAAATCCTGGCTCAAACTTTAGATGCAGTTTCGTACCATTTGCATATGATGACGAGCTGGCCAGTTCGATGGACTTTGCCGCCAAACCTTCGACCATTATTTTTATGTATTTGAGGCTGTGCAGGGGAGCCGCATATAAAACATGTTGAGCCGTATGAGATTCAACCTGTTGATCTTCGCCAATTGCCGAAACATGAATTAGCCCACCCAATTCATCAACTCTGCTCACTCGCCTATTATACAAAACTTGGTCGTGGCAAGATTTCTCAAGAGCTGTCGTGATTTGACCAGTGCCACCAGGAATTGTGTAGGCTTCATCGACATTCGGAATGAGCTTGAAACATGGACACGACATGTCAATTTCAAGATAATCAAACAGCACGTGCAAATTGAGATCATCGATTCCGTAGCCATACTCGCTCCAAAAAAATGACTTGAGAACCGCGCGCAACACTGGCCCTGCCTCGATCCGTTTGAGATACGAAGCGATGCTTTCATCAATGAATTTTGGATCAAGGTCGCGCATCTTATCTTCACGCCAAATGTCTTGATCTGCAACAATATGATTTATGGCCACGCTGCTTTCAGAAAATAATATTTGATCGAAGCGATCCTGACTACACTCCTCGCCTGCCACCAGATAACGCATGCTGTCCATACCGGCTTTCAGACGACGTACGTATTTGATGCCAAATTGATTCATCAATTTGATCGCTAGCGTGTCTGTAGAATTGATGAGGTTAGCACCTTCATCCAGCACAAGGCCAAGCATGGAATTTTTTTCTTTTCGCGATTTGATCCGCCCTCCAGCATGATCATCAGATTCTAAAACTTTGAAGGGAATATCCGCTTGCTGCAATCGGTAAGCGGCATAGAGCCCGGCAATCCCGGCCCCGATCACCAAAACCTCGGTTTCAGGCTTTGCAGTATTGCGCTTGAAAATCGCGTCCATGAACTGATTGTGGCGAAGAAAGAATTTACTAACAAGTGGAGGACGATCAAATCGCGGGCGGGATCTATCAAGCTGTTGTGATTTAGGGGAGCCACTCCCGAAACCTAGTTGATCAACTATTCCGAAGGATTCAATCTCGGATTTTTACAACTTTGTTAGGCGATAATGCATAACCAAACGACTCCCAAGCTTCCATTAACCTGCGGCGCTTCTCGAACTGATCTCCTCTCCGATAAGCTGCTTCGGCTTTGTCGCTGATCCTATGCGCCAAAGCATGCTCACAAGTTTCATGCGGAAATGAAGTTTGCTCGCTGGCCCAATCCCTGAAAGTAAAGCGGAAGCCGTGGACAGCGATGTCAGCTCGACCCATTCTTTTAAGTACCGCTGCCATCGCCATGTTTCTCAGGCCCCTCCCCCCAATTTTGGTCACAGCGCCAACTTGAAGGCGTTTAACGGGGTGCCCAGGAAAGACGCACTGATTTCCAGCCTGTCTGGCCTTCTCCATGGTCTGTAGGATTTCTAAAGCCCGTGGTGAAAGCGGAATGCGATATTCGTGACCCGCCTTCATTCGTTTGGCTGGAATGGTCCATATTCCCTTTTTCTGGTCGAATTCGCTCTACGCTGCCCCGAGGATCTCACCCGTTCGTGTGACAGTAAGAATGCAGAACTCAAGCGCCAAGGCGGCGATACTATTCACCTGCCCTCGGAGGTCGGTTATGAAAATGGGCAGCCCGTCATAAGGCAGAGCGGCGTGATGGCCCCGGGTTAGACGCTGGCGGGCGGGTAAAACTGCTTTGTGGTGACCTTTCCAGCGGGCAGGGTTGTCGACTTGATATAGGTCTTGCGCCTTGGCAGCATCGAGTATGGCTTCAATCCGACCACGCACTTTTGCGCCGGTCTCAGGTGTGGCCTGCCATAAAGGACGAAGTACCTTCAGCACCTTTTCTGTATCAACTGCATTCAGTGGAACATTGCGGATAGAGGCGCAATAGTCCTGCACCGTTTTCGCCCACTGCCGACGATGAGCTTTATTCTTGAATTTCCCGATATGCTCTTTCAGATATTCATCTGTAAAGGTTCCAAAGCCAACCTTGCAGGCTTCAACCATTTGGGCGGCTCGGCGCTCTACGAGTGGGTCCCGTCCCTCCTTTAGGAGTTTCAGTGCTGAAAGCGCCTTTGACCGAGCTTCAGCCGAGGTGGTCGTGGCAGTGCCTCCTAGGCCCATCTCCCGCTGCTTCGAGCCGAAGCGGAAAAGAACACAAAGCTCTTAGAACCACTGGTAGCGATGTTTAAATAGAGATTATCGCCGTCCACATGCCGCCCCGGCTCATTAATCGTTTCAACTTGCCTCGCAGTAAGCTTTCCCACGCTTCGCATCCTTCCCTAGTACCTTCCTTGGCAGAAAGGGGTGGCTCGCAGCAACCAACCGCGGACGGTGGCGGAAGACAACGGAAAATAAGCAAGGTAAACAGGGGCAATTTCAAATCATCAGCGATCAATAACGACTAGTGGCGGACATCGGTTGGGCGTTCTTCCGGGACGCCAATCTTAATTATCTAATAACAACATTTTAACAGTATTATTGTTCTCGACATAAAGCGAACGACAAAGCTTGGACGTTTAAGCTCAAAGGCTTCATGGGCAAAATTTCAAATCCTTGTAAAAAGGAGATCGTTTATTTCCGAACCTCAGCCAGAGCGGAATTCTCGACCGAGATACGCCACGCCAAAATACAAATATTGATCAACCCACTGATCATTGCAAATGCCACCAACCCAAATGCCAACGGTAAAACAAAAATCTCGAGAATAACCACCGCATAGTTGGGGTGGCCAAGAAATCGAAATGGTCCACGCGCCACGAGTGTTTCGTTTGGCACGCGAATGATCCGTGTGGTCCAACGCGCGCCAAGCGTTGCAATCACCCAAACCCGCAACACCTGCAGCACAAAAAATATGCCAATGAAACTCCAATTCACGTTCTGGCCCGGGGCCAACCACCAAAGCCCCAGGAGCCACGCCGCATGGAACACCACGATCATCGGATAATGTGTTGCGCCAACCTCATATCCGCCCGCAGCCAGAAGCTTGGCCGTATTGCGCCGAGCCAAAACCAATTCGCCCAAGCGCTGCAAAGTGACCAAGGCCAGAATCACAACCGGCCCATTCATCACTGCACTATGGTCATAAAGCTGGCGGTGAAGCCAGGACCCAAAGCACCCAGAAAACGCCTTCCGGACAAAGGATTCTTCAAGGCTTCTTTCAAAACAAACAAGACAGTGGGCGCTGACATATTGCCAAAGCTATTAAGGATCTTCCGTTCATCAATAAGGCTGCCTGTCACGAGGTCAAAGGCCGGCTCCAAAGCCGCGATCACCTTGGCCCCTCCTGGGTGAAAGCTGAACTGATTGATATCGCTCTTGGTCAAACCATGTTTTGCCAAAAACAAATCGGCAGCTGGACGCAAATCTTTGGAAGCAAGTTCAGGAATATCGCGTGAGAATATAGCTCCAAATCCTTCAGGATCGACGCGCCAGCCCATCACATCTATTGTGCCTGGCCACGTATGCTCGCCCGCATATTCGATGGCACCAAAACCCTCATTGTCACCAGCGCATAAAACCGCGGCAGCTGCGCCATCGCCAAAGATTGCCGTAGCCACGATATTCGCCTTGGTCATCTCATCCAGTCGAAACGCCAGTGTGCAAAGTTCAATCACCACGATCAGAACCTTTTTGCCGGGATCAGCGACAGCCAATCGCGCTGCTAATGAAAGTCCTGAAATTCCGCCAGCACAACCCAGTCCAAAAACCGGCACGCGCTGGACGTCAACGCGAAACCCCATTTCCACCATCACGTGGGCTTCAATAGAGGGCGTGGAAATGCCGGTGGAGGAGACTGTCACGATCACGTCGATGTCGCTGGCGTTCAGGTCGGCTTCAGCCAACGCCTCTCCTGCCGCCTGTTTAAAAAGCGTAGTCGCCCCTTCCATAAATTTTGCCGTGCGATCCGGCCAGCCACGGGGCTGCAAAAACCACTCCATAGGGCAAACAGAATAACGCTGATCAATCCCGCTATTGGAATAAATAGGCAGAAGGCGCGACAGTGCGCCACCCATTCGCTTGAAGGTCTCCGCAGCCTGCTTTGCTATGGCCGTGGTTTCAAAAACAAAGGGAGGAACAGCCGTTGCCAAGCTGAGAAGTTGCGCGCGTGAAGTTTTTGCCATGAGAGCTTTCAAAGGAGTTACGCAAAATAGTGTTGCGATATTCCCCTATACGCAGCAATGCGCAGAATGGACGTCTTTTGAATATTTTAAGCTCAGTGCCGCTTAGACATAAGAAAATCCCCACATCATCTAGTCGCCGAGAAACGACGGCTATCGTAACCAGTAGTCACGATTTTACAAACCGACCCAACGTGGAATAGAAAACCAGTCGGAACCAGCCTATGAATGGTGGCATGCCGTGGAGACGATCACCGGATGTCCGTGGCAATTAAAATTTCTCAATATAGTTAGCCCGCATTGTTGCCCTTCACCAGGCGCGCCTTGCGACTATAGAGCTCCGGAAACTGACGGCTGAGATTGACAATCTTTGGCAGATCATTCTGCATGATATATCCGTTATCGGGATGCAGTGTTGCGTAGTCCTGGTGATAGGCTTCGGCGGGGTAGAAGGTTCTCGCCTCTTCAATGCGCGTCACAATTGGGCCTTTAAATGCCCCGCTCTTGCCGAGTTGATCGATATAGGCTTTGGCCACAAGCTTTTGCGCATCACTTTCCGGGAAAATCGCTGAGCGATATTGCGTCCCAGAATCAGGGCCCTGAAAATTGAGCTCGGTCGGGTTATGCGCCACCGCGAAATAGATTTGCAGAATGGTGGCATAGTTGATGACTTTGGGATCGAAGGTGATTTCAACTGATTCCGCATGGCCTGTTGTGCCACTACTCACCGTCTCATACTGGGCCGTATTGGCCTTGCCACCAGCATAGCCAGAGATAACGTTCTTCACACCTTTGACGTGCTGGAAAACGCCTTGCACGCCCCAGAAGCAACCGCCCGCAAGCACAGCTTTCTCTGTCGCCAGACCAGAGGTTTGCTGCTCCATCATCGTGGGTGCAGGAATTTCTGCTGCATTGGCATATGCAAAGAGCGAGATCGACGAAAGAGCAATCGTGAATGCCAGAAGTACCTTGATTGATTTATGTTTCATGATGTTTCTCCAATATCGAATTTGTGCGAAGTGAGCGCGATGACCGGCAGCCATCTTTGTCGGTGGATCAGGCGGTCTTGGGAGAGAACGTTAGAGCCACACCATTCATGCAGTAACGCAGACCGGTTGGCTTTGGTCCATCATTAAAGACATGACCAAGGTGGCCTTCGCAGCGTCGGCAAGAAACGGCGGTACGGTCCATGGCAAGGGAGCTATCAGCCTTTGTAGCGATCGCATTGTCGATGGCTTTCCAGAAACTGGGCCAGCCTGTGCCGCTGTCAAATTTGGTGCTGGATTGAAACAATTGCAAATCGCAACCCGCACAATTGAACGTGCCACTGCGCGCCTCATGCAGAAGCTTGCTGGTGAAGGGCCGTTCTGTTGCGCTTTGCCGCAAAACCGCAAATTGGCTGGCATTGAGAATTTTACGCCACTCAGCCTCAGTGTGGGTGAAGGAGTCTGCCGATGCTGAGTTCAGCAAGCCATAGGATGCTCCACTTGCCATAGAAGCCGCGATGCTAAAACCTGCCTTCAAAAAAAACCTGCGTGTCGCCATGCTAAATCCACCCTCTTCCCCAGCTTGAGTTCGCTAATCCGAACCGAATATCGCCAAGTTATGGGATGAAGAAGCAGAGCTGTAAAATCACTTCCACTCATATAAACGTGACCAGGGGGTGACTGGTCGGTCAGTAGTTTTCAGATCGAGCTCCATGGATAACCGAATGCCCAGCTTCAGCGGCCCTGACTGAGATATCAACGGTTGGTTGAAAATCTAAATTCCCTTTTGCGTCAGATCCTCATTGGACACATGTCGGAACCCCCAGATATTGATATGTCCGGCATAGCGTTGGCGCCCTCGAAACTAAGGTCAGGGGTTAGGGCCCCTTCCGGGACACAATTGTGCGTGGTCACAAATTGAAGGCCGAGCCCCAAGCTCAGGCTGAAAGCAAGCTCTCGCCGAGAAACCTTTGCCCAGACGCAACCCCCGGAAGGGCGAAGAAATAGCCACCGCCAATGGGCTTGATATATTCTTCCAGTGCTTCGCCATTCAAGCGCTTCTGGATGGCGCGGAAGCCCTGATCAAGATCAGATTGGAAGCACACAAACAAGAGGCCCATGTCCATCTGGCCGGATTTGCTCAAACCCAATGAATAGTTATAGCCGCGGCGCAAAATGCGCGTCGCCATCGCTTTGGCGTCGCGTGGATTGGCCAAGCGAATATGCGCATCATGCGCTGTCTTGGCCGTGTCAGGTGTCGCCACAAAATCCGGCTCGTCCATTTCCCCAACTTTACCAATAGGTGCGCCTGAATATTTATGGCGTCCGATAATGCGCTCTTGATCATTGAGCGGTGTCCGGTCCCAGCGTTCAACAAAATTGCGGATGATGCGCACGACTTGGTAGCTGCCGCCCTCGGTCCAGGAAGGCTCACCGCCCTGCCCGCCCTTGGTCCAGATCAACTGATCCATCAATGCGCCGTCACCAACCGTCGGATTGGCCGTGCCATCCTTGAAGCCCAGATGATTGCGTGGCGTCCCTTCGCCTTCCGCGCGTTTGTCCTTGGGCGCCACATGGCCTTCCAGTTTCCAGCGCGGCCCCAAAAGGTCTGGTGTGTTCTTGATAATATCGCGCAGCGCGTGAAGTGCCGTTTCTTGGCGATTGGCGCAGAACTGCAAAAGAATATCACCATGGCAATAATCGGCATTGAGCGCGTCGTTGCGGAAGCGTTCCATAGCAATAAGGCGCGCAGGCTTAACGCCCTCGAGGCCGTAGCGCTCATTGAACAGGCTAGCACCCACCGACAGCGTGATCGTCAAACCGTCGGGCGGAATGGTCTTGCCCAACATGCCAGAGTCGGGTGGTGGATAACCACCATCAACTTCCGGAACCGGACCACCCGTCGTCAATGCTGCAAAGCGGGTCGTCAACAAGCGGAAGAGCCGCTCCAAACCAGCACGATTTTCAGCCAGGCAATTAAAGGCCACCACCACGCCATAAGGCTGCTGTGGGGTGACGATGCCCGCCTGATGCGGCCCATAGAAATCATGGACCTCTTGCAAGCCCCCCGGTGCAATCTCAGGGGTCGCGTCCGTAGCGCGAGCTGCAAGGCCACCAGCCGCCACGGCAAGACTGGCAGTTGCAGCCTGCAGCAAGCGGCGACGCGATGAGACGAAGGGACTCAACTAAAGCCCCAGCGCGCCGTTGAACTTAGCCAAATCTTCGGCCAGTGGCGTGATCGCGGCCTTCAAAGCATTGCGGTCATCTTCGGTCAAAGCAGAATAAGACTTGAAGCCCTCACCATCGCGATACTTCTTCAGAATGGTGTCGACCTTGGCGAAATTGGCCTCCGTCGCATCGAGCAGCGCCTTGTCTTTCTTTTCAATGAGCGGCCGGATCAGCTCAACGATTTTCTTGGAGCCGTCAACATTGGCCTGGAAGTCAAAAAGGTCCGTGCCGCTGTAACGATCTTCCTCACCCGAGATCTTCGAGCTCGAGACCTCCTCAATCAATTCGCCAGCGCCACCCACCATCTTGTCTGGCGGAATATCAATGACGTCGATGCGAGACTTGAGCTCGGTGACATCAACCAGCAGCTTGTCGGCGATTTTATCAAGTCCCTCAGTCTTCTTTTCAGAGAACAGGCCAAATTCAATGCGGTGGAAACCGGTCCACGTCGGGTCTTGTTCCTTTTTTTCAAAATCGTCGGCGCGAGCATCGATGGCGGGATCAAGATCACCGAACAGTTCAGCCACGGGTTCGATGCTTTCGTAATGCACGCGGGTCGGACCGAAGAGTTTCTGGGCCTCTTCCAACTTGCCGTCCTTCACGGCTTTTACGAAAGCCGTAGTGTTCTTGAGCAGAGTGTTGGCTTCGGCCTTGGCATAGTTACGGTAGGCTTCGATGGCCTTGGCAAGTTCAGGATCAATCTTGGCTCCTTCAGCAGGTGCCGCACCAGCCGTCACGGTGAGCTTGCCTTTAGGATTGGAAAGCAGGCCGCAGGTCATATCGTATTTGCCTTCTTTGAGCTTGGGCTTGAGATCAAGCTTGAAGCCGGGGAGAATGTTCTCGCGCTCAAACACCACCTTCACACCATCGAGAATTTCCCATTCAACAGCCTTCTTGCTGTTGTTGGTCAGCGTAAAAATTTCTTCGCCAGCCTTGATCGAAATGTCATTGGGCTCGCAGCCTTTATCGGTGATGCTGATAACCTGCAGCGCCGGGGCGGCGTCCTCAGCGCGGACGTTCGTCCCGAAAGCGGCAGTCGCAAGAAGGGCTGCTGTCGATGCGGCAATTAGGTGGCGGTTCATGTGGTATTCTCCTGTGTCTGAAATTTATCAAGTAGGTTTGTGGGCGGAGATGGATCGCTGCGGCATGAGAAACAGGACCAAAGCCGGAATTGTGAAGAGCAAGTAGATGCCGATTTCCCCGACAGTCGGCGCGTCGCGATAACCGAACATGCCACCGAGCAAGACGCCGAGAAGGCTGTCAGACGGAAGCACATTGGAAAGATCAAACGCCTGCTGTTGCAGGAGATTCCAAAAGCCGGCTTCGTGCAGGTGAACCAGCACGCCCGATAAAAGGCCGCCGGCCACGAGAATGATGAACACGCCGGTCCAGCGGAAGAAGGCGCGCATATTGAGCTTCATGCCGCCTTTGAAGACGGCATAGCCCAGCGCTGCCGCACCCAGGAGGCCGAGCGCCGCCCCTGCAAAAATAGTCCAGTCCGTGGACTGCTGAATAATGGCAATCATGAACACCACAGCTTCAAGCCCTTCACGCCCAGTGACTAGGAAAGCACTGAGCGCGAGCGCAAAGCTCCACGTGGTAGTTGAAGTCTTGAGGGCCGCATCAACCTTGCTCTGCAACTCTTGTTTGATAGTGCGCCCGACTTTGCGCATCCAGAAGACCATCGATGTCAGCATGAAGACGGCGAGCAAGCCGACGGCAGATTCAAAGAGCTCCTGCTCGGCTTGCGGAAATTCACTGCCTGTGAGCATGATGAGTACGCCCACCGCGACACTGGCAATAAGAGCCACGATCACGCCGGTCCACACTGAAGGAAGCGCTGAAGACCTTCCCGTCTGCACCAAGTAGCTCGCGAGAATGCCGACGATGAGGGATGCCTCAAACCCTTCTCGCAGCATGATCAGAAAAGCGATGAACATTGATACACCCAAAGATATAAGCCGACAGTATTACTCGGATATAAGGGCAATCCCGACGAGTCAAGTCGGATTTGAAAGCTGCGGCAAAATGGGCAAGGCCGTGGATCATGGAATTTCACCAAGTCCGGTCGGGGTTTAATGCGACAGAACCTCCATCTCTTTGTCCTATCTCCATTTCAAAGATTTGTGCTAAGGCCCAGCTTCAGCGGATCAGATTGACGTCACAAAGATTGGACAAAAATCGAAATCCCCTTTGACTTCAGCTCCTCATTAGACAATTTCGAGGAGCCTAACTTATTGATATAGTTGGCGTAGAACGGGTTTCCTAAACCTGAGGTGAGGGGCTCTAATCCCTTTCGAAACGTCATTCCATCCTTCTGCTTGCGCTCCTTTGGTGCAGTCAGTTCATCTGCACTCAAAACAGGGGCGCTCACACATGGCATTTCCTCCAAACTACAATCAGGAGCGCAACAACCGCGCCAAGGCTAAGCAACGCAAGGCCCTCGAGAAACAACAAATGCGCTTGGACAAATCCAGCCAGCGCAAGCACGAGGCGGGTGAACCAGAACCGCAGGCCTCCGAACCCACACCCGAAAAGGACGCCTGATCATGGCCAAGAAAGCAAAGAAGATCGAAGACAATTTCGTGATGTTTGATGTTGTCTATGAAGACGGCACCAGAAGCTCGCGCCGCAAGATCAACGCCGCCGGTCTCTCAAGCGATGAGATTGAAGATCACGCCCGCACCGAAATCATGACGCAGGATCGCAAAATCGCTGAAATGTCGGGAAAGCCCCGCGGCAACATCAAGGAACTGGTGCGTTCGGGACCTTAGTGCCTGGAGAAATGGCAGGCCAGTTTGATTGTAATAGAATTTCACCGACCACCACCTCAGCGGGCTAGCGAACCCCTCTAACAACGCAAGCGTGAGGCAAGCCAAAGCTGTCAACCCTGAGAAAAGGCTTTTCGGGGAGATTTTGAGTCTATGGGTGCGAAGGTATCAGTCGTAAATTTTGTCCAGAAGGATGACGCGGCGCGGCGCGATGTTGAGGCTTTGCGCGAGCGGGTCAACTTGCTGGAAGCGGTGATCGATAATTTTCCGGGCGGCATTCTGTTGATCGACAAGGACCTGAAAGTGGTCCTGTGTAACCATCAGCAAAAGCAGTTGTTGCAATACCCGGCCTCGCTCTTTGAAGACGGCAATCCATCTTTGCGCGAACTGTTCCATTTCAATGCCGCGCGTGGCGAATATGGTCCAGGCGACATCAATGAAATCGTAAGCCAAAAAATGGATCTGGTGCGCAAGCGGGTGCCCCATGTCTTCGAGCGCGTGCGACCCAATGGAAGAGTGATCGAAATTCGCGGCACTCCAATTGCCGATGGCGGCTTCGTCACCAGCTATACAGACGTCACGGAAAATCGGCTGCAACAGGCGAGCATGGCGGAACAAGCCTTGACCGACCCGTTGACTGGCCTGTCCAATCGCCTCCACTTCGACGACCGCCTGACCCATGCTTTCGCCTTTGCCAAACGAGGTGAGCACTTCGCGCTTCACTTCATCGACCTTGATGATTTCAAACCCATCAACGATAAATTTGGGCACGAGGCGGGTGACGTGGTTCTGAAGGAAATCGCCAAGCGCTTGAAAAATGTGATTCGTGAAACCGATACCGTTGCGAGAATGGGCGGTGATGAGTTTGTGATCCTTCAATCAAAAGTTCACAATGCTGAAGAAGCCCAGAATTTGGCACAGAGACTTGCGGCTTCCATCCATTTACCGGTCAACTTCGGCGGTGAGACCTTGAAAGTTGCTGTGAGCATTGGCGTGTCCCTGTCGCAGTTTGCGCCCTTGGAGCCGCGACAAATCTTGAATCAGGCAGACGCCGCCATGTATGAAAGCAAGAGGCGCGGAAAAGGTACGATTACGGTCTTTGAGGCATCCACCTAAGCCAGGGGCTTGGTTTGAAACAACTGGATGCGTAAGCCGCCATGCAGAACCGATCGACCCGAAGGTAAAAAGGGTAAACCGGTTGACTTGGCCAAGCCTGTATCGCTGGTGACGACGCCGACCCGCCAGCCCGAAAAGCGCTTCAGCATCACCTGACCAAATGCACGATACAAATCATGTAACGGCTTCTTGTCGCCAATGCGCGTGCCATAAGGCGGGTTGACGATGACAAGGCCCGGAGGCCCTTGCGGCGGTTCAAGGCTGCTCACCGAAATATTGTGGAATGCGGTGAAGTCAGACACCCCGGCCCGCGTTGCATTGGCAGTGGCCATGACAATCGCCCCTGCGTCGCGATCACTGCCATAGAATTTGAAAGTCGGTGCCTTCAGCACATGTGCATCCCGCATTTTTTTCCATGCTGCAGCGTCAAAGTTTTTAAATTGCTCAAAGGCAAAACTACGGTCACGACCCGGCGCCAGTCCAACAGCAATTTCAGCGGCCTCAATCACGAAGGTGCCAGAGCCGCACATCGGATCAAGCACCGGCTCTTGGCCTTCAAAGCCACACTGCCGCAAAAACAGTGATGCCATGGTCTCACGCATCGGAGCCTTGCCGATGCCAAGTTTGTGGCCACGTTTGTGCAAGGCCTCACCTGAAGTTTCGAGACTTAAAGTACACAGATTGTCTTCAATTCGCGCCTTCACGCAAACCTGCGCCGTCTCATCAATCACCGCACGCAATTCCTCGCGGATCGCTGTTTCGATGCGTTGGGTGGCAGCACCGGCGTGATAGATTTTCGACTTTTTGCACGACGCCTCAACCCGCACCGGAACATCAGCGCGCAAAAACTCGCCCCATGGAAATTTGCGCGACAGTTTATCGAGCTGTGCCAAATGGCTCACATGAAATGAGCCGATGCGCGCCAGAACCTGGCTCGCCCCGCGGAGTTCAAGATTGGCGCGCCACACATCAGGCCAGCCTCCTAGGAATGCAACACCACCCGAAACTACCGCAGCGCCTGTAAAACCCAATTGAAGCGCTTCTTCACAAAGCACCGCTTCAAGGCCCGGCAAGGCGACCAGATAGATCTCGAATGTTTGAGGAGAACTCATTGCCTTCGCTTATCGCAATTTGAAGGGGGCGCAAGCAAACATTGCGCCACTAGGGCAGCAACAGAATAGCCCTGAAGTCATTCACATTGGTGCCAGTTGGCCCGGTGACAAAAAGATCATTGGCATGGGAAAGCGCTGTCCAACTGTCATGGGCTTTAAGAAAAGCTGCCGGATCAAGCTTCTTCACCAGAATGCGATCCACAGTCTGGCCATCAGCAAAACCTCCGGCATTGTCTTCCGATCCATCAATGCCATCGCTGTCAGCAGCCAGACAATGAATGCCATCGCGTCCGGCGATGGCCAAAGCAAAGCTCAAGGCGAATTCGCCATTGCGCCCACCTTTACCAGCCCCCGTCGAGCCAATCGTCACCGTAGTTTCGCCGCCAGAGATGATCACGCAAGGTGGTGTGAAAACGCCGCCTTCAGACTGTGCATAAAGCGCCATCGCGGCATGCATTTTTGCAACCTCACGCGATTCACCTTCGATAGCATCTGAAAGAACATGCGCGGGCACCCCTTGCGCCACGGCGTGATCAGCCGCCGCCTTCAACGACTGTTTGGCCGAAGCTACCAAATGAACCTCATGGCCCGCGAAAACAGGATCGCCTGGCATTGGCGCAGCTGGCGCCGATTTCAAAAATTCACTGAGCTTGAGCGACAACCCAATGTCATGCTTCTCAATGAAATCCCAAACATCTTTCAGGGAAACCTCGTCAGGAATCGTCGGTCCGCTCGACACCAGCGACAATATATCGGCTGGAATATCTGAGACTACAAAGCTCACCACTTTTGCCGGATAGGCCGCAGCCGCCAACCGTCCGCCCTTGATGCGCGAGATGTGTTTGCGAATGGCATTCATTGCGGAAATCGGCGCGCCTGATTTGAGCAGCGCGGTATTGAGATCAATCTCATCCCGTAGCGTCAACCCGGCTTGTGGTGCTGGCAACAAGGCGGAACCACCGCCCGAAATCAGCGCAATCACCAGATCATCCTTGGTGAGATTTTGCAGTAAGCTCAGCAAATGATTGGATGCAACAAGCCCGGCCTCATCAGGAACCGGATGGGCCGCGGTCATCAGTCTGATCTGTTTCAGTTTAGCCGCGGTGCCGTGGCGCGACACGACCGCCCCTTCCAGTGGTCCGTCCCACAACTCTTCCACAGCCTCGGCCATTTGAGCGGACGCCTTGCCCGCCCCCACCACAATTACCCGGCCTTTGGGGCGTTTCGGCAAATGCGCTGCAATGCCACTTGAAGGATTGCCCGCCTTCACCGCCACGTCAAACAGCTCAACCAAAAACCCGCGCGGGTTATTGGCAATTTTCAGATCAATGGCCATGCGGCATCTTTTGGCTCGGCACATCAATCATGGCCGCGAGCAAGGCGGGAAGCCCGCGAATGAGATCAGCGCCTTTTTCAGCAACCATTATGGTTGGTGCATTGGTGTTGCCCGAGGTCACAAAAGGCATCACCGAAGCATCACACACACGCAGACCCTCAATCCCATACAATTTCAAATCAGGCGACACCACCGACATGTCATCCACACCCATTTTGCAGGTTCCGACCGGATGATGATCGGTCTTGGCGTTGCTGCGGGCATAATCAACCAGCGCTTCTTCACTTGTAATATCTGGTCCCGGAAGGCGTTCCGCCAACACGTATGGCCGCAACGCCTTTTGACTCATGATGTCGCGCGCCAAGCGAAGCCCCCGCAATGACTGCTCAAGGTCATAGGGGTCTGACCAGAAATTGGGATCAATCAAGGGCGCATCATCAGGATTAGAACTTGCAAGCTTGACAGTTCCGCGCGAACGCGGACGCATATTGGCAGAATTCAACGTCACACCAGCATTTTTAAGCCGCGTCACGCCCGCCTCGATGCCAGAGCCAAGGCCGAGATGAAATTGCATGTCAGGCGAACGTGCATTTTTATCGACATACCAGAAACCACCCGTCTCAAAGAGGCTCGAAGCCACGGGTCCGGTTTTGGTCAGCATATATTGAAGGCCCGCAGCAACTGTCCGGTGCCATTTCGCCACACCATCATAAGTGTGGTCGCCCGTGCATTCGCAAATCACACAAATATCAACATGGTCCTGCAGGTTCTCGCCCACACCCGCGAGATGATGTTGAACCTTGATCCCTAGGCTTTCCAGACGGGCCTTTGGCCCAATTCCGGATTGCAGCAGAAGCTTGGGGGAGCCAATGGCACCCGACGACAAGATGACGTCGCGCTTTGCATTGATCTCTCTTAGCCGTCCCCCAACAATGGCGCTCACGCCGGTGGCCCGGCTCCCTTTCAAGATGATGGACCGGACATTCACATCACGCATCACGGTCAGGTTCTTGCGGTCACGAATGGGGGCCAGATAGGCCGTGGCCGCAGATGAGCGTCGCCGGTCGCGCTGCGTCAGTTGATAATAACCAATGCCCGCCTGGAAGCGGCCGTTGAAATCCGGATTATAGGAAATGCCCACCTCCTGTGCCGCGCGCAAAAACGCATCACAGATCGGAAGTGTGGCCGTGGGCCGCGACACGCCCAGTGGCCCGCCATAACCATGATACTCGTCAGCCAAATGTTGGTTGTCTTCGGCGCGCTTGAAATAGGGCAACACACTTTTGTAATCCCAGCCACCGAAATTTCCACCTTGGCCCCAGCTGTCAAAATCTTCAGCGTTGCCACGCGCATAAACCTGCGCGTTCACAGTTGAACCGCCACCAATCACCTTGGCTTGCGTATAGCGCAGGACGCGGTTCTTGAGATTTTTCTGCGGCACCGTATGCCACCCCCAAGAGGCAATGCCCTTGGTCATCTTGGCAAAGCCAGCTGGCATGTGGAATAACGGGTTAAGATCGCTGCCACCGGCTTCCAGCAGCAGAACCTGGCAACCTTCATCCTCACTCAAACGATTGGCCAACACGCAGCCGGCTGAGCCGCCGCCGCAAATGATATAGTCATATGTATCGAACAATTGTGAAGCCTCCCAACTCAAGAGCAGGCTTCTAAATAACCGAATGGTTCACTAAAATGAAGGGGCTAGTCACCATCCCAGACTTTGCTTGCAATCGCTCAAAGCTCGCCCCAAATGCTAATTCGTCGCATGAGAATATTTCAAATGGACCCGCAAATAGCCAAGCGCCTATGCTGGAGGCAATGAATAAGCTTCTGGCCAGTTTCCGTCTGCGCGCCCACATTCCAGCGCTGGTGCTGCTTTTGGCCATTTTGGCGCCAGTGTTCATCGCGGTGCTGCCCGCCCCAGCTATGAGCGCCCAGCAACAATTATTTGCCGATATTGCTTCAAGTCTGTGTGTTGAACATGGCAGGCAACAACAGCAGGACAACCAAAATCTACCCGCTGATCATCATCAATGCTGCATATTATGTGCCGCGCAAAGCCATGGTCTGGCTCCAGCCGATGCCACGCTGATGATCACAAGTGCCCTGAAGCGCTTGCAGCAACCTGTGCAGCAAGCGGCCCTTCTCATCATCTTGAAGCGAACGCCCCCGCTTGAATGGGCCTCCCCGCGCGGGCCCCCGGCCCCCCTCTCAACCTAAAAGATCCAACGCTGCCTGAAAGGGCCGCGTGTCGATCCCGCTCCACCGGGCAACATCGCCTCATGGAAGCCGGATTCCAATTCCAATCTGTTTGACCATCGAAGGATATGACATGAGACTCTTGAAGCAAATCGCATTCGCCACGGCCTTGAGCTTGGCCGCAATTTTTACAATTGACCAAGGTCATGCCGAGGATTTGAAACTCGGCGATCTGGTGCTCCATCACGCTTGGTCGCCAGAAGCCCCCGCCACCGCACCGGTGGCCGCGGGCTTTATCGAAATCACCAACAACGGCAAAACCGATGACACTTTGGTAAGTGTCACCACCGAAATTTCCGGCAAGGCCCAGCTTCACGAAATGAAAATGGACGGCGACGTGATGAAGATGGGTGAGATGAAAGATGGAATTGCGATCCCCGCGGGCAAAACCGCAATACTCAAACCCATGGGCATGCACATTATGTTCACGAATTTGAAATCGCACCCCAAGCTCGGCGAGCACTTCAAGGGCACGCTGACCTTCAAGAAAGCCGGCGCAGTCGATGTCGATTTCGTTATTGAAGCAAAGCCAATGTAACGGGCCAAGATGATGAGCACTCAAATGAAAATCACCATTGCAGGAATCACGGCATTTTTTGCTGTGCTCTTTTCAGTCCTCCTGATCGAGTTCATTCCAACACAGGGAGAAGCCACCAGCACCATCCAGTTCGGCGCACCGTTCAAACTGGCCGCAGCCCGCGCCGGAGGAACTCTGGATTCCAAAGATCTTATCGGAAAGCCTTACGGCCTGTTCTTTGGCTACACCCATTGCCCGGAAGTTTGCCCGACCACGATTTCAGACATGTCGGCAGCGCTGGCCGAACTCGGCGACAAGGCCAAGGATTTCCGCCTTTTCTTCATCACCATTGACCCCGAGCGCGACACCGCAACCGCGATGAACGACTACTTGTCGAACTTCGACAGCCGCATTGAAGCGCTGGTTCCGACCCCCACAGAGCTGCCGAAACTGGCCAAGGATTTTCACATCTTCTACGAAACGATTCCGGCCGAGGATGGCAATTACACGATGAATCACACGGCCTTGGTGTTCCTGTTCAACGCCAAGGGCAATTTTACCTCGACCATTGCCTATGATGAAACCAAAGCCAACCGCTTGGCCAAGCTGCAAAAGCTTTTGGCCGCCAAATGAAAATCGAATCCCGAAAAAAGGAAAATACCATGATAACGACACTTCGTAAGTTTTCATTGGTCGCGGTGTTTGCTTGTGCAAGCGCAACTGCAGCTTTCGCCCATGCAGAATTCGTCAGCTCCACACCCGCACCAGATTCAACAGTGACGACCTCGCCCGCGGAAATTGACATCACTTTCTCGGAAGGCCTCAATCTCAAATTCTCTGGCGTCAAGCTCCAAGACTCCATGAAAATGGATGTTGCCACAGGCCCCGCAGCCCTGGCCAAAGGTGGCGACACGACCTTGGCTATTCCGGTGATCAAACCGTTGGCCGCAGGCGAATATGTGATTGCCTGGCACAACCTCTCCAAGGACGGCCACAAGCTCAAGGGCAGCTTCAAGTTCACCGTCAAGCCGTGATCTCGCCAGAAACAATACTTGCTCTGACCCGCATGGCGCAGGATTTCTGCGCCATGTTGTTATGGGGCGGCTTTGCCTATCTGGCATTTCTGGTGCCACCTGCAATGTCGGCTGAAATTTTCGCGACGATTGGACGGTCCGGCAAACTTCTGGCCTTGATCTTATTCTGCGCGACGTCGGCGACCCTGCCCATTCAAGCCGCCAACCTCGGTGAAGGCTGGGCCGACGCGTTCAAGGGCGAAATTTTGCATGGCATTTTGTTTGAATCGAGCATCGGCCCATCGTGGTTCGCACAGTTAGCGGTGGCGCTTTTGTTGCTGGGTGCTGCAATGTGTGCTCCGCAGCGCCGGAGCCTCCTGGCCTGTCTTGCAGGGTTGTTCCTCGGAACGCGACTGCTCATCGGCCATGCTGTCATGTTGCAGGGTCCGAATGAGATAATCCTGCGCTTGAGTTACCTCACGCACCTGCTGGCAGCTGGCGCCTGGGTCGGCGCACTATGGCCGGTCTTGCTCATCATGCGCGCCATGACCGCGCAGCTCGCCAAAGACCAGACCACCGCCTTGCGGCGCTTCTCGATCGCAGGCCATGTCGCCGTCACCCTCACGGTGTTGTCGGGCCTGGTGAATGGCGTACTCATCCGCGGCCGCGTTTTTTCCGAGCCCTCAAGCGCCTATGATGCCATGTTGATTTTGAAAATCGCTGTAGTTGCGGTAATGATTTCGATAGCCGTCATCAACCGCTACGCCATCGTTCCTCGCCTGCGCGGCAATGCAAATGCTGTTGGGGCCCTGCGCGTCCTCACCGCCGCCGAATTCGCCCTTGCTCTGCTTGTTCTCGTCATCGTCAATCTGTTGAGCACGATGGACCCACATTGATCCCCCGTGCCGATGGATTGCGCGGCAGAGCTGGGCTATGACAACTCCATATCTCATTCAATCATCAATTCTGGGAGCACGACCATGGAAGTTGCAATCATCACCGGAGGAACACGCGGTATTGGCGCTGCCATCGCTACGGGCCTCGCCCAGCGCAAAGTGAGACTGGTTCTCAATGGCCGCACCGAAGACGACGAGGTCAAGAAGCTTTGCGCCGCGTTGGGCAAACTCACCGAAGTTCGTTTTGTGGCGGGAGACGCGGCTGATCCTGAAACCTCAGCGAAGCTCGTAAATGAAGCAACCACTCATTTTAACCGCATAGATTATGTCGTCCCCGCTGCGGGCGGACCAAATCCTGGCAAGATCACCGACCTGACATTTGATCAATGGACAGAGGCATTCAGGGTCCATGTCCATGCCGTGTTCCATCTGTTTCGCGCCAGCCAACCCGCATTAGCTGTACGCGGCGGCGGCGTCTTGTTGTTAGGGTCTGTTGCCGGAAAGCGCGGCTGCCCCGGCACCATTGCCTATCAAACCGTGAAGGGTGCCCTGCCACAAATGGCCCGCGCGCTGGCGCGTGACCACGGCCATGAAGGCATCCGCGTCAACGTCATTGAGCCCGGCATTATCCGTACGCGCTTTCATGCAGCGATGACGCCAGAGGCCGAACGCAACAATCTCGAAAACCGCATTCCCCTTAAGCGCTTCGGCACGCCAGAATATGTGGCAACTGCGGCCATTGAATTGCTGACCAACCCCTTCATCACCGGGGAAACTTTGGCCATTGATGGCGGCATGTCGATGCGCATGGTGTGACTAGATCTCACCCATAATCCCAGCGAGCAGTTCATAGGATTTAAGCCGTGTCTCATGGTCATAGAGTGCCGAGGCCACCATCAGCTCATTGACTTTGGTTTCTTCAATGAAATTCTGCAGCCCCGTCTTCACCGTCGCGGGCGAACCAACGAAGGAGCATTTGAGCATGCGCGACGCTTGGGCTTTCTCAACCGGCGTCCAATAACTTTCAATGTCATCAATAGGTGGCTTCAGATAGCCACGATCCCCTCGCAGCATGCCGACAAAGCGCTGCTGGATCGACGTAAACAATCTTTGCGCTTCGGCATCCGTATCAGCCACGATCACATTGACGCCCGCCATCGCATGAGGCGTTTGCAATTGGGTGGAAGGCTCAAATCTTTCGCGATAGAGCGCCAGCGCCGAGTTCAGTTCAGTCGGCGCAAAATGCGACGCAAAAGCATAAGGCAGGCCCAGCACGGCGGCGAGATGCGCGCCGAAGAGACTCGAGCCGAGAATCCACAGAGGAACATTGGTCCCCGCACCTGGCACCGCAACAATCGCCTGGCCCGGCTGTGCTGCACTCAAGAACTGCTGCAACTCCATCACGTCTTGTGGAAATCTCTCCGAAGCTGAAGGGTCAACCCTTAAAGCCGCCCAGGTTTGGCGGTCGGTTCCAGGCGCGCGGCCCAAGCCTAAATCGATCCGCCCGGGATAGAGCGATTCAAGCGTTCCGAATTGTTCGGCAATAACGAGGGGCGAATGATTGGGCAGCATGATGCCACCTGCACCGACACGGATTTTACTCGTCGCTCCTGCAATAAAGCCAATCACCACGGAGGTGGCCGCACTGGCGATGCCCACCATATTGTGATGCTCGGCTACCCAATAGCGATTGAAACCCAAACGTTCTACATGCTGGGCAAGTTGACTGGCATTTTGCAATGCCTGTGCTGGCGTCTTGCCGTCTGACACCGGAACCAAATCCAAAACCGAAAAATTAGTCATGTTGCCTCAAGTTGCTGGCAAGTTTCGAGTTGCCATGTCCGCGCTATATAGGGACGAAATCCTTGCTTTGCGACCGCATCAACTGAATTCACAGGTCACCCCTGCAGCGATGGTCAACCAAGAAAGCTCAGGTCTCTTATCCGAATTCCTCATTCGTCATTCCTGCCATCACCTCGTAATTCTGGTCCCGGCAACTGTTCATGGTGATCGGCTGTCTGAAGTTCCTCCCATTAAACTGAGCCGCAGTTCCTGAAAGACTGCGGCCCTTTTTTGAGGGTGAATTTTGTGCTTGTTCTTTTTAAAGAACGCTGCTATCAAATACTCTACTAAATTAGTAGTGTAATTAATTGCAAACGAGTCCCCATGCGCCGGTCCATGCCACCCTTGAATGCTCTAAAAGCTTTTGAAGCTGCCGCCCGCCATCTCAGCATTTCACTGGCAGCGCAGGAATTGAGTGTCACACCGGCGGCCATTAGCCATCAGGTGCGCCAGCTTGAGGATTATATTGGCTTGCCCGTATTTGAACGCAATGGCCGGGGACTAGCTTTGACGGATGCAGGCAATGCTGGTTTGCGCGATCTGCGCAATGGCTTTGCCAGCTTGGAAGCCGCCATGGACGCCATCGAATCCTTGGGCGAAACCGGTGTGCTCAATGTCAGCGTCGCCCCGTCTTTTGCATCCAAATGGCTGCTGCCGCGCCTCTCCTCCTTTGAGGCAGAACACCCGGAAATTGACGTACACGTCTCGGCCTCCATGAAGCTCACGGATTTCGCCGATGACGGCATCGATATCGCCATCCGCTATGGCGCAGGTGGCTATCAGGATCTGGTCTTTGAAAAGCTTCTGACCGAAAGCCTGATTCCGGTATGCAGCCCAGATTTCCTGCGCAAGTTACAACCTTTGAAGTCCGTGTCCGATTTGGCAGGGGTCGCGCTGCTCCATGATGACAGCCCGGACAATGACCCCTCCTGCCCCAATTGGGATATGTGGCTGCGCGCTGCGGGCGTGACCAACGTCGATGCCTCGCGCGGGCCGCGCTATAATCAGGCAAGTCTTGTCATTGAAGCGGCCATCTTGGGCCGTGGCGTAGCTTTGACGAAATCGGCGCTGGCCGCGGGCGATATTGAAGCGGGCCGTCTGGTCCGCCCCTTTGCCACGGTTCTCCCGATTGACTTTGCCTATTACTTTGTCGCCCCCAAGGCCAAGCTCAACTTGCCCAAGGTTTCTTTTTTCCGTGAGTGGTTGCGCCAACAAACTACGGGGGAGTCTGCACTGAAGGCCGTTGCCTGAAAACCGTGTGCGAATCTTTTGCTCACACCAGAGTTCAACTAATCTCAATTGCCCCAACTCCAGCTCTCCGACACAATTGACCACGTTTAATCCACTGAAATTGATCAGCGATCAAAGCCATGCAAACAACCTTCAACGCGCCACATCCTATCAAAAAATACGCATGTCATCCCGTGAAAGAGCTGACGCTCTGCGAAATTCTTGACGACGCAATCATACAGGATGTGATGCGCAGTGATGGCATTACGCGCGCCGATGTGCTGGCGGCCTGCAAGGTTCTTGATTGCAGCAAACTGCGCATGGCCGCTTGAATGGGCCTCGGACACCGCATGTCAAACCTCATCAGATTATTCCAACGCCAGACAAGACAGCAACGCCATGCGCTCGAGGGGTTAGACCGCGTCACCGCTCCCCAGCTTGAGACCAGCAGCTATGAGTTCATGCTGGAAAACCAGACGGACTTGCCGAGTGAGCGTTTCGACCGCTGGCGGAGCCGAATGCCGCAAGGCTGATCTACCCCGCAGAAAATCCCTTGTCACCAGCAAGCTGTTTCGACTAATTCCATAGACATGATCTCACAACGCGCACGCTATGCGTTCAAAGCCATGGTCGCTCTGGCGCGTGCCAAGCCCGGCGTCGGCTTGCAGATCCGTGAATTGAGCGAACAGGAAAAGCTGCCACGCAAATTCCTCGAACAGATCCTGCTGTTGCTGAAAGCGGCCGGCTACATCACCAGCCGACGCGGCCGCGATGGCGGCTATGATCTGCTGAAACCGGCCGATCTCATCTATATCGGCCCCATGCTGCGCGCCGTGGATGGCCCGATTGCGCCCCTCTCCTGCCTGTCACGCACCGCCTATCGCCGCTGTGCCGACTGCAAGGATGAGGTGAGCTGTGAGCTGCGCATGGCCTTTGCCAAGGCTTACGGCGAATATCTGGCCTCTCTGGAAACCACCTCGCTCGCCCAGGTCATGCAGATGTCAGACAGCGCAAAACCCCACCTCGAAACGACGATTTAGTTTTTCTAAATCATCAAGTTAGGACAGATCGTTCTTTTTACAGAACATTTCGCTTGAATTACAACTGTTTCTGTAGTGTATATAGGGTATCAGGTTTAACGGAGGTATCCATGTCACTGAAACTCACAAAACGTGCATTCCAGGCCGGTGTTCTGGCTGCAAGCTTGGCCGCAATTCTGGCCACGGCGCCCGCCGCCCACGCCGATTCAACCCTGCTCAACGTGTCCTATGACCCGACCCGCGAGCTTTATAAGTCCATCAACGAAGCCTTTGCCGCCGATTGGAAGGCCAAGACCGGCGAAACCGTTATCATCAATCAGTCCCATGGTGGTTCAGGCAAACAGGCCCGCGCCGTGATCGACGGATTGAAGGCCGATGTTGTGACCCTCGCACTGGCCGGTGACATTGATGCCATCGCCCAGAAGGGCAAGCTGCTGCCGGAAGATTGGGCCAAGCGCCTGCCCCACAACAGCGTTCCCTATAACTCCACCATTGTTTTCCTCGTGAAGAAGGGCAACCCCAAGGGCATCAAGGATTGGGGCGATCTCGCCAAGGATGGCACGCAAGTGATCACGCCAAACCCCAAGACGTCAGGCGGCGCGCGCTGGAATTTCCTGGCGGCCTGGGCCTGGGCCAACAAGGCCTATGGTGGCGATGAAGCCAAGATCAAGGATTATGTGGCCAGCGTCTATCGCAACGTGCCCGTGCTTGATACTGGCGCGCGCGGCTCCACCACCACCTTCGCCGAACGCGGTATTGGTGACGTGCTGATTTCGTGGGAAAGCGATGCCTTCCTGGCACTTGATGAATTTGGCGCCGACAAATATGAAATCGTCGTGCCATCGATTTCCATTCAGGCGGATACGCCAGTGGCCGTGATTGATGAAAACGCCAAGGCTAACGGCACGGAAAAGCAGGCCAAGGCCTATCTCGACTTCCTTTACACACCGACAGCCCAGAAGATTGCTGCCCACCAACACTATCGCCCTTCAGACCCAGCCTCGGCTGATCCAGCAGATCTAGCGAAGTTTCCCAAGCTTGAACTTGTAAACATTGACGATGCTTTTGGCGGCTGGGCCAAGGCGCAGTCGGCTTATTTTGCCGATGGCGCAGTCTTCGACCAAATCTACAAACCAAAGAGCTAAGCCAGCTTGTCTTCCTCTCTCACAAGCTGGCGCAAGCCAAGTGTCATCCCGGGGTTCGGGCTGACACTTGGCTTCTCTGTACTCGCCTTGAGCCTCGTCGTCTTGATTCCGCTTGCCGCATTGATCCTCCGCGCCGCCAGCATTGGCCCTTCGGCTTTCCTCGCCATCGCCACCGATCCAAGAACCCTGCTCGCCTTGCGCCTGTCTTTCGGTGCGGCCTTGATTGCAGCCCTCGTCAACACAGTGTTCGGCCTCCTTCTCGCCTGGGTTCTGGTGCGTTACCGCTTTCCCGGCCGCCGCCTCATTGATGCCGCCGTCGACCTCCCCTTTGCGTTGCCCACAGCCGTAGCTGGCATCGCCTTGGCCGCCGTTTATGCGCCCAATGGCTGGATTGGCGCACAGGCTGCAAAGCTCGGCCTCAAGATTGCCTTCACGCCTTTGGGCGTTGTCTTCGCGCTGATCTTCATCGGCCTGCCCTTTGTGGTCCGCACCGTGCAACCAGTTTTGGAAGAAACCGAACGCGACATTGAAGAGGCCGCAGCCCTGCTCGGCGCCAGTCGGTTGCGCACTGTCTTTCATGTCATCCTGCCCCATGTCTATCCGGCTTTGCTGACAGGCTTTGCTCTCGCGTTTGCGCGCGGCGTTGGTGAATATGGCTCGGTGATTTTCATCGCCGGCAACATTCCCATGGTCTCGGAAATTGCACCCCTGCTCATCGTCATCAAGCTTGAGGAGTTTGATTATGCCGGTGCCACCGTGATTGCGACGGTCATGCTGGCGATCTCGTTCCTGCTGCTCTTCCTCATCAACCAGTTCCAGGCCCGCAGCCGCAGGAGATATGGCAATGTCTGATCTTGCCATTGGCAGCCGCCTGCCCAATCTCGAAGTCACCAGTGAAGGAAAGTGGACAAGGCGCGCCCTTATCGCCATATCGCTGCTGTTCCTGCTCAGCGTCTTGTTCCTGCCGCTCGTCGTGGTCTTCGTCGAAGCATTCCGCAAAGGGGCTGAAACATTCTTTCAAGCCTTTGGCGACCATGACATGCTGGCAGCAATCAAACTCACATTGCTCGTCGCCGCCATCGCCGTCCCGTTCAATGTGGTCTTTGGTCTTTCCGCCTCATGGGTCGTTGCCAAGTTCGACTTCCGTGGGCGCAATCTGCTCTTGAGTCTGATTGACCTGCCCTTCTCAGTCTCGCCGGTGATCTCCGGCCTGGTCTATGTGTTGATCTTCGGCGCACAAGGTTGGTTGGGCCCGTGGCTCAAAGCCCATCATGTCGAAATCATCTTCGCGGTTCCGGGCATCGTGCTCGCCACCGTCTTCGTCACCTTTCCTTTTGTGGCGCGCGAACTGATCCCGCTGATGCAGTCGCAAGGGTCAAGCGAAGAAGAAGCCGCTCTCACGTTGGGCGCATCGGGCTGGTACACGTTCTTTCATGTCACGCTGCCCAATATCAAATGGGCCCTGCTCTATGGCGTTCTGCTGTGCAACGCCCGCGCCATGGGCGAGTTCGGTTCCGTCTCGGTGGTCTCGGGCCATATCCGCGGACTCACCAACACGCTGCCGCTCCACATCGAAGTTCTCTACAACGACTATAATTTTGCCGCCGCATTTGCCGTTGCCACATTGCTTGCGAGTCTGGGTATTCTGACCCTCGTTGTGAAAACACTTCTCGAATGGCGCTATGGCAGCTCGCTTGCCCACAATCGCAAAACCTGAATCCAAGGATACCGTCATGTCAGTCGCCGTCACCGTCCAGAATATTGAAAAGCGCTTCGACAGGTTTCCTGCTTTGAAGGGCGTCTCGCTCGAAGTGGCCGCTGGTGAACTCGTCGCTCTCCTGGGGCCTTCGGGGTCCGGCAAGACAACTCTGCTGCGCACCATTGCAGGTCTTGAGCAACAGGACTCCGGCAAGGTCTTCTTTGGCGACATTGACGCCAATCAGCTTTCTCTGCGCGAGCGCCGCATCGGCTTTGTGTTTCAGCACTACGCGCTCTTCAAGCACATGACGGTACAGGACAACATTGCCTTTGGTCTACGCGCGCGGCCACGCGCCACAAGGCCCGCAGACGCCATCATTCGCGGCAAGGTCGCTGAGCTTTTGGCGCTCGTGCAACTCGACGGGCTTGAACTGCGCTATCCCAATCAATTGTCAGGCGGCCAGCGTCAGCGTGTGGCTCTGGCGCGCGCCCTCGCCATTGAACCGCGCGTGCTGTTGCTCGATGAGCCCTTCGGCGCGCTTGATGCAAAAGTGCGGAAGGATCTGCGCCGCTGGCTGCGCGAGCTTCATGCTCGCACCGGCCACACCACGCTTTTTGTCACCCACGATCAGGACGAAGCCTTTGAGCTTGCCGACCGTGTTGCGATTCTCAATCTCGGCAAGATTGAACAGGTCGGATCAGCCCGCGACATTGTAAGCAAACCCGCAAATAATTTTGTGGCTGAGTTTGTGGCGGGCGTGAGTTCCCTCTCGCAACACGCCAGTGAAGCCGATCCAAAAGTGGCCTGGCTCAATCCGGGCGAGCGCATTCCAAAAACGCGCTGACCACTGCATTTATCCAGCTATTCTTGCTGGACCGCTTCGGCCGGAAGCAACAGCCTGACCGCCACCATGCACAGAATGATGGTGAGCCCCAGCACAATTCCAACGAGTGCATTGATGTCCGGTGAAAAACCCAGACGCATCATCGCCCATAGGCGGATCGGCAGTGTATTGTCAGTACCTGTGACCAACAACGTAATCATCGTTTCATCGAATGACAGTGCGAAACTTAAAAGACCCGCACCAATAAATGTACTCGCCAGATTGGGCAGCACAATATGAAACAAGGTCTGGCCCGCCGATGCGCCAAGATCGGTTGAGGCCTCAATCAGGCTGGGGCCCATCGACTGCAACCGTGTCACGATGGTGCGGTAGGACAACGCCAAAACAAAGAGCGTATGGCCGGTGATCACGGTCAGCAGCGAGCGCGGAATTTCTGCCTCACGAAAGAAAATCAGCAAAGACAATCCGGTGATGATCGGCGGCATGAGAAACGGCAGGAACACCGTGAAGTGCATGACATCACGCGCCAGGGAATTGCCACCGCAATAGTGCAGTGCCAGCATCGCGCCCAGGATCAGGGCCAGAAACGTCGCCGAGAAACCGACAATCAACGTGTTGCGAACCGCGATGAGAATTCCAGTGTTGCTCGCCAGCTCTTGATAGGCCGAGAATGACGGCTCGCTCCATTGCACCGCGCCATGTTCAACATTGAAAAATGATGAGATGAGCGGGATCAGCAACGGGCCATAGAGGGTGGCAAAAACCAGCGTGGTGATGCCAGAGAGTATGACCCAGGCCATGGGCGACAACTTCATCATGCGTTGCGCCGCTCCAGCCTGTTGCCCAACATGATGACCACGATGACGACGAGCCCGAGGATGGCGGAAAGCGCCGCGCCGAAGGGCCAGTTAAAGGCAGTGCCAAACTGGCTGTAGATGATGCGCCCAAAGGTAAACCCACTTTGCCCGCCAACCATTTGCGGCGTCAGAAAATCACCAATGGCGAGAACAAAAACAAAAGTCGCCGCAGACACAACGCCCGGCAGGCTGAGCGGCAGAACAATGCGAAGAAATGTCTGCAAGCCTGATGCGCCAAGATCCGTCGAGGCATCGATGAGATTTTTCGGAATGCGCTCCAGCGAAAGAAAGATTGGCAATATGGCAAAGGGAATGAGCAGAACTGTGAGCGTGAGCAACACGGCGTTGAGATTGAAAACAAACAGCGTCAGCGGCTGATCAATCACACCTGTCCAGATCAGGAAGCGGTTGAGCAGCCCATTGCCGCCAAGAATGCTGCGAATGGCATAGATCTTGATGATGTAACTCATCAGCAGGGGAACAATCACCATCAGCAATAGAATATGCCGGCGTTGTCCCTTGAGATTGGCCAAAAGAAAGGCGACGGGATAGCCAAACAGAATGGTCAGCGCCGAGACCGCAAAACACAGAAGGCACGTCTGCCACAAAACCGGAATGAAAATCGCATCAGTAAAAAACCGCGTGTAATTCGCGAAGCTCGGCGAGGTGTCGACATTACCATTCTCAAGATGAAAAAAGCCATAAGCCAGAAAGCTCGCCAGCGGCAGCACAATGAACAGCAGCGGCACAGCATAGCTCACACCCGCCAAAACCAGCGGCCAAAAACTTCGGCGGGACGCTCCAATAAACAGCATAGGCTAAACTGACACTGGTGGTCCGACCCGAGACAGGGTCAGACCACGCAGTAACATTTCAATGATCAGGGCTGCGCCTTGATTTCGTTCCACATGTCAGAGCGCTTGGTGGCGTCTTCCACAGTTTCAAGCCACACGAGCTTATCATTGGCGCCCGCACTGCCCGATTCAGCCACTGTGTTGCCAAAGCCAGTACGCTCCGACAATTGCTCGCCGATTTTCTTCTGCAGCAAGTAGTTGATCCAAGCTGAGGCCAGATCCTTGTCCTGCACGCCACTGGTCATGGCCCAGGTGTCAAGCCAGGCCAAAGCGCCTTCCTTCGGATTGACGTAGCCGATATTGGCGCCGGCATCCTTCATGGCCTTGACCTGCTGCTGGCCATAATTGGCCCAGATCAGATCAATGTCATTGCTCTTGAAGAGTTGTAGCGCTTCATCTGGCGTTGTGTAGAAGCTGAGCACATTGCCTTTCAAGGCAATGAGCTTCTCCTTGATCTTGGCCATTTGATCAGCCGAGAGATGGAAGGGGTCTTCAATGCCAAGCGTCAAGGCGGTGAACGAGAAATTATGCTCGCCATTGTCATAAGCCAGAATCTTGCCCTTGTATTTGGGATCCCAGAAGGTTGTGAAGCTATCAGGTGCGGGGTTCACCTTGGCCTTGTCATAGATGATGCCGATTGAGTCAAAGCAGAACGGAATTGAGTGAAGTTTGCCATCGCGCATCACGCCCTTCACCTTGGAAAGATCCTGGAAGCGCGGCAGCACGGATTTCTGGTTGGGAATTTTTGCAAGATCAAGCGGCGTAGTAAGGCTCGCATCGATATAGCGTTGCAACTGCGCGGTGTTGACGGCAAACACGTCAAAATCCTTGCCGTCGCTGCCCTTCATCTTGGCCCAGATTTCATCATCCGTGCCGATGAACACGACATTTGCCGTAGCACCTGTCTGCTCCTGAAATTCCTTCACCCAATCATCATCGGCATAGCCATCCCAGGCCATGACGCGGAGTTGCTTTGCGGCCATGGCGCTAGTCGCGCGCAAGAACGCCGGGGCTGCAAGTGCAAGTCCCAAAGCTTTACGTCTGTTCAATTTCATTGTCATCGCTCCATACTCCCTTGGTTTATTAATATTAGACCCATCCGCCATCGACGATATAGTTTTGTGAGGTGCACATGCGACTGTCGTCGGCGGCGAGGAACAGCACCATGCGCGCAAGGTCGGCAGCGTAAAGTTTGTCATCAAGACATTGGCGTTCTTTGATCTGCTTTTTGCCAGCATCGTCGAGCCAGAGTTTGACCTGACGATCCGTCATCACCCAGCCAGGTAACACGCAGTTGACGCGAATTTTTTCGGGTCCCAACTCTCGGGCCAATGCACGAGTCAAACCACCCACTGCAGCCTTGGCGGTGACATAGGCCGGACAATCCGGATCGCCCACAAGCCAGGTGATCGAGCCAAAATTGATGATGGACCCGCCGCCTGCATCGCGCATCTGGGTGCGCGCAGCTTGTGCCGCAAAAAACTGGTGGCGCAGGTTGACCTGCATGCGATTGTCCCAATAATCAACGGTCACACCTTCCGTCGTGTGGCGATCATCATTGCCAGCACTATTGACCAACACGCGCAATGGGCCATTGCGTTTTCCGGCCTCAGCGATGGCGGCCCGCAGCGCTTCTATCTCGCGCAAATCACATTTGATGAAATGCGGCACATGCGCCGCCTTCTTTTTCAACCGATCAACGACAGCCCTTGAAGCATCTTCTGCAATATCAACAAAGCAGACTTTTGAGCCCTGAACGGCAAAATGCTCAACGAGACTTTCGCCAATGCCGCTGCCGCCACCGCTGATGAACACGCTGCGCCCGACAAGGCTGGGGAAAGTGGCCGGCTTTTCAATTGCGCCTTGCGCGTCAAAACTTTGTGGGACGGCCATTGGTGGGAACTCAATTTCAAAAGTCGGTTTGAGAATGGGGGCAAGTTTGTAAGCGAGTCAAGGGTGAGGCCAGTTCTAGCCCACACGTAGTGCCTGCTTCAACGACGCCCACCACACATTGACTCGGTCCTGCATCTCAATATGCTGTGCAGCTCGCGAAGCAGGAGCGTTGCCATGAACATCGAAATCAAGAAAAGCAATTACAGCAACGATGCCCTGATGCTTGGTTTCAGCGATCTGAAGCGGCTGAAAACTGAGCGTCCCTTGGTGTTTTCCAAGGGCAAAGGCATTTTCATCTATGATGAAAACGGCAAGGATTATATCGAGTCCGTATCCTGCTTTTATTGTGTGTCGCTGGGCTTCAGCGAGGAACGCCTGGTGGAAGCCGCCTATAAGCAGATGAAGGAACTGCCGATGTATTCCTCGGCCATCCATCGCACCGTTCCAGCCGTCATGGAACTGACCGAACGTCTGGCCGCACTCTCACCGATCAAGAAGCCGCGCATCTATTTTTCAACAACGGGCTCGGAAGCTGTGGACTATCTGGTGAAGTTCATGTGGTACGGCAACAGCTTTAACGGCGAGCCCAATCGCCGCAAGGTCATCTCGCGTAAATCCAGTTATCATGGCTCAACGATTGCGACGTCAGCCCTTGGCGGATCACAGGATCTGCAGGAGAGCTTCGGCATTCCGATGGGCTTTTCCCTGCAGGTGAGCCATCCAAGCTGGCCCAATGCCGGGCTTCCCGGCGAAACCGAGGACGGCTTCACCGATCGCCTGGCAGAAGAACTTGAGCAAACCATTCTGGCCGCGGGGCCTGAAACTATCGGCGCCATGATCGCAGAGCCGATGTCAGTGTCGGCCGGCATGTTCCCGCCACCTGCCAGCTATTTCCCGAAGATCACCAAAGTCCTCAAGAAATACGGCATCCAGCTCTTCATTGATGAAGTGGTGACAGGCTTTGGTCGCTCGGGCCATATGTGGGCCACCGAAGCCATGGGGCTTGAACCCAACTGCATGACCACGGCCAAGGGAATTTCCGGGGCCTACATGCCGATTGCTGGCATCATCATGGATGAAGAGTTCAACCGGCGTTTGGATTTGGGCAATGAGGCCAAGGGCTGGTTTGCCCATGGTGCCACCCATCATGCCCATGTGGTCTCAGCCGCTGTGGCCAACGAAGTCCTCAACATTTTTGAGGAACGCAACATTCTGGGCCATGTGCGCAGCGTGATGCCGCATTGGAACAAGATGCTGGACAGCCTTCTTGATCATCCGCTTGTTGTCGGCAATCGCAAATGGGGCTTGGCCGGTGCCATTGAAGTCGCATACCCCGGCGAAGGCCGTGCCGGTCCTGCCGCAAGCTTGAAGGTCGGCGGCGTGGTGAAGGATGTCTATGAGGCTGGGTTAGCCGAGGGTGTGATCGTCCGTCCGCTGGCGGGTTGTTTCGTCATGGCCCCGCCCTTGATCATTACACAAGCTGAAATTACCGAGCTCGGCCGACGTGTTCGCGCTGCACTCGACAATGTGCTGGCGAACGTGACAAAGCGCTGAAGGCCCTCTCGTTTTTCTGTCCAAGGTGAGGCACTTCAAGTCTCGTGCCTGATGCCTTGTTGCTCTTCCTGCTTCTGCAATTCCTGGTCAGCGGCAAACACGCGTGAGATTTCGGCGCGCGACTGGCGCACGAGATCAATGAGCTGCTGGCCCTCGGCATTCACCATCGCCTGTTTCCGAAGGTACTTGTCATCGAGTTGGCGGAAGAGCTTCACCAAGCGCCCTGCATCCTGCTTGGAGCGACCAAGCGACACCAGCAGATCATGGCCCATATCCAGCGACGAGCCGAAGAGCTCACGATAGACATGTGTAACACCCCGCCTGATGAGTTCTTGGGCATGGGCGCGGTCAAAGGCGCGCACGAAGATCTCGAGTTGCGGGAAATTGTCCTGCACGATTTTCACCAGCTCATTAGCCTTTTCCGCATCATCAATGGCGATCACAAAAATCTTGGCGTGGCGCGATCCTGCAGCCTCCAACAGATCAAGTCGCAAGGCATCCCCGTAGAAAACTTTGAAACCAAATTTGCGCAATGCATCGACCTGCGATGAGTCGAAATCCAGCACCACCGTCTTGATGCCTTGCGCATTGAGCAAACGACCCACGGTCATGCCGAAGCGACCATGGCCGGCTATCACCACATCGGCCCCATCATGAATGATCTCATCAGCCTCGCGTGCCTCAAGCGAGCGCGCAAAGCGCGGCTGGATGAGACGGCGGTCCGTCATCATCAGCAAGGGTGCGACCGCCATCGACAAAGCCACCACCGCGGTTAGAATGCCAGCGGCTTCCGATGTGAGGAGGCCAAGGCCCACACAAAACGCAATCAGCACGAAACCAAATTCTGAGGCCTGAGTGAGCGAGGCCGCAAAGAACCATTGGTCCGGCCCCGTCATTTTGAAAATGCGCGCAATCAGCCAGTGTGCCGCAAATTTGAGAGCGATGAAGCCAAAGAGGCTCGCCACCACGGTGACAGCCGCGGTTTTGAACAGCGAGAAATCAATCTCCGCACCTACAGCAATGAAGAAGATCGCCAGCAGCAGGCCTTTGAAGGGTTGCAAGTCCATCTCGATCTCGTGACGATATTCGCTGTCGGCCAAAACCACACCCGCGAGAAATGCACCCAGCGAAGGCGATAGACCCACACAAGCCATCAATAGAGAAATGCCCATGACCAACAGCAGCGAGAAACCCACAAAGATTTCGCGCTGGTCGGTGGCGGCGATAATGCGAAACAGCGGCCGCATCACATAGCGCCCGGCGACAAGAACCGCGGCCACGGCCACGACGATGGCCCCGACGTGGAGATAGACCGGCGTATGGGCAAAATAATTGAGGCTGTGGGGATCAGGCTCGGGCCGCGCGCCGGCAATCAGCGGCAGCAAAGCGAGGATGGGGATCAGGGAAATGTCTTGAAACAGCAAAATGGCAAAAACCGATTGGCCAGCGGGGGTTTTAAGTTTTCCCGTCTCCTGTATGGATTGCAAAACGATGGCGGTTGACGACAGCGCCAGAATCAAGCCGATGCAAAGGGCTTCGCGCCAATCCCCTCGAAAGGCAAAAGCGGCAATCCCGATGACAGCAGCCACGCCGACCAACTGCGCCACGCCGAGGCCCAGCAATTTCGAGCGCAGCTCCTTCAGCTTGTCGACTTCAAGTTCAAGACCTGCCAAAAACAGCATCATCGTGATGCCAAATTCGGCAAAGTTTTTAACGCTGTTGTCGCCGCTGCCCACAAGGCCCAAGACCGAAGGTCCGATGATCACGCCAGCAATGAGAAAACCCAGCACCGAGCCTAAGCCCAAACGCTTGGCAATCGGGGCAGAAATCACCGTCGCGGCAAGATAAAGCAAAGACCAAAGCAGAAATTGATTGAGTTCCATGCCCCACTATGGGGGCGGATTCGGCGATCGGTCAACAGTCACAGATGTAGGAACGCGGCCGTTGACCCTGCTATTTTACACAATGATGTCGTTTTGCGCCTGAAGGCAATCGTTGGAAATCTGCCATCCCAAAAATCCGAACCGAACTGGGAACATTTGGCGGGAAATCGCATTAAGCCAGGGTGAGCGAGCCTAACCCGCCGCAGAAATATGGCGCAAACAATGATCAATGGAGTAGTTCAATGGCCAAACAATCAAAAACTCTTTCGGATCTCTTTCATGACACTTTGAAGGATGTCTATTTCGCTGAGAAAAAGATTCTCTCAACCCTTCCCAAGATGGCGAAGGCCGCCACATCGACCGACCTCAAGAAGGCCTTCGAAAAACATCGCTCAGAAACTGAAGGCCAGGTGGTGCGTTTGGAACAGGTATTTGACATCATTGGTGCCAAGCCTGTGGCCAAAACCTGCGATGCGATCATGGGAATTGTCAAGGAAGGCGAAGGACTCATTGAAGAATACAAGGGTTCTGTTGCCCTTGATCCTGCCTTGCTTGCTGTGGCCCAAGCCGTGGAGCATTATGAAATGTCACGCTACGGCACGCTGAAGTGCTGGGCCGGCGAACTTGGTTTGGACGATGCGGCGGAACTGCTGGATGCAACACTCCAGGAAGAGCGCAAAACCGACCATGCCTTGACTGATCTGGCTGTGTCGGTGATCAACATACAAGCCGAAGCCGCCTAATCAACTGATTGAAGAACTTGCCGCGCCGTCTTGGACTGGCGCGGCGTTTGCCGTGATAGTATCTATACTCGAACAGGGAATCGTGGAACCTTTCCACCGTCTCGGCGTTATGCGCTACAGCATACTGACCGAAAAATGTGAAGGGTTTGTAATATGACATTCAAGCGAATGATTTTAAGCGCAGTTTCGTCAACTGGGATTTTGCTGGGAGCATCCACAATGTTGCCTTCCACATTTTCCTTGACCGCATCAGCCCAGGCCGACACGAATATTTCAGTCAATTTCGGGTTCGGGTCTTTTTACGACGGTTTGCAGCCCTACGGAAATTGGGTTTATTATCAAGATCAATATGTCTTCCTGCCGCAGAATGTAGGTTACGGCTGGCGGCCTTATACCCTCGGTCATTGGGCCTTTACACGCCAGTATGGCTGGCTTTGGGTTTCAGATGAACGATTTGGTTGGGCCACATATCATTATGGTCGCTGGGGATATTCGCGCGACATTGGCTGGTATTGGGTGCCAGGCCGTCGTTGGGCACCGGCTTGGGTTGCCTGGAGCCGTGGTGATGAGGATGTCGCTTGGGCGCCTCTACCACCGCGTTACGGTGACGACGTAAATGTGAATATTAGTTTTGGCGATGTTCCAGACTATTACTGGCAAGCCGTGCCCACGTCAGCCTTCCTGTCAATCAATCTCTCTAACAGTTTCATCCGTGATCGCGACCACGTGCGCACGATTATCCAGCAACGCCCGCCTCAAACAGTTCACATTGAGAATAATATCGTCGTCAACAATGTGATACAGGTGAACGACATCGAAAGAGCGACGAACCGCAAGGTGCCCATTCTCACCGAAAAGCCGGTCAACAATCCGAATGCGGTTGGCAAAAGAGATCAGAATTCTGTGGCGATCTTCAATCCAGATGTGAAGCCTGATGCTGGGATGAAGCCCAAAAAAGCCTTCAAAGTTGACGAGGTGATTGCCGATCGCAAGGCCAGGGGCATTCGTCCACAAGACGCGCCCTCAGATCCAGTGGTTGTCCCCGGTCAGCCGCCAGATAAAAATACGGTTGTGCCCTTTAAGCCTTCGGACAAAGGCGCTCCCAAAGGTGATTCACAAGGCAAGGTCGACATGAAAAAGGGCAAAGACTTTAAGCCCCCAATCAATCAGCCACCTGTGATGGATGCACCGGTTACAAAAATGCCACCACAAAAACCACCTATGGTAAAGGCCCCGCCCGTTGATCAACCGATGCCAATGCCCAAGCGCAACAAGCCTGCGTTCAATCCACCCATGAATAACGGAAATGGCAATGACGCGCCCATTTTGCGCGGGGATCAGTTCAACAAAAAGAAGGGCGGCGACATGATGCCCCCGCCTAACATTCAAAAAAACATGCAACCCCCGCCAAATGGACAACCGCCAAAAGATCAGAACTTCGGTGGGAAAAAGCCACCGGAAAACAAAGGCAGGGTTCCTTGCGATCCCAAGCTCGAGAATTGCCCTCCGGTTCAATAGAAGAGCCATAATTCAAAGTAAGACGCCGTCGGTTCATGACCGGTGGCGTTTTTTCATTTTGAAAGTCTCTTCGTCAAAATGACTGTGCAAAGATAACGATATATCGTAGACACGGCCACGGCGAAAAGCCCAAAGATATTGGCGTATGACTCCTGCGGTGTTGGTAAAAATCAATGCTCAACAAATTATCTTTAATTTTAACGCTGCGGAAAATCCAACTCTGGGGTACGCTCGCTCCTATTGCGGCATTGGCAGTATTTTTTTCTATATCCGTTGCGCAAGCCCAGCCGAATATTTTGCCCGTAGAAAAAAATGCAAGTGCCACGTCGCTATTTGTCCTAGCGACCACGCCGCAAGACATCGGGGCTCAACTTCGCCAAGCACTCGATTTGAAATCGTCTGGAAAGTTAGATGAGGCTGAGGCGGCGGCTCGAAAGGCTTTGGCAGATGCCTCAACACTTCGCATCAGAAGAGATCTCTCGACCTCAATCGCTCAAAGTATTCTTGGCGAAATTTTGGCGATGCGCGGAGAATTTCAAGAAGCTGAAAACCTACTGCGCCAATCGCTTCTGACCGCCGAAAGATTACCCGGCGCCAAGCCTGCAAGCACAATATCAACCCTTGGCACATTGGGAGCGCTCTATCTGCGGCAGGGTCGCCTGGACGAGGCAAAAGGTATTTTTAATTCGGCAGCAGATCGCGCCGAAAAAGCATATGGCCCGAGCAGTCCGGAAGCTGCAGAAATGATCAACTCGCTGGCGTCTGCCTATGCCAGTATGGGGCAAACCCAGGAGGCAGAAGCAGCCTTCAGGCGGGTACTGGACATTGCTCTCAAAGGTGGAGATCGCAGTCTTGATCTTGCTGCGGGTGCGGCCAATAATTTGGCCACTGTGCTTAAGCAAATGGGAAAAAACGATGAGGCGCTGAATGCCTATCACCAGGCATACGATCTCAACGTGAAATTCTTCGGCCAGGACAATCCAGCGCCCATGCTGAACCTCATGAATGCGGCCGTACTCTATCGCGACATGGGAAACTTCCCCGTTGCGGAACAAATGATGACGACCGTTCTGAGCTATAGGGAACGGACCATCGGCCCCGATCACCCAGAAACAATCGTTGCGCAGAATAATGTCGGTTGGCTTGAGCTGGCGAAGAATTCGCCCGAAGCGGCTTTGCCTTACTTCCGCAAAGCTGTCGCTGGATATCAACAAATTAGAGCCCGGCAAATCCGCGGACTCAGAGGCGATGCAGCAAGTGTGCCCGAGCGCGAAGTGGGCCGAAGCATATTGGGCCTTTTGAATTCGCTTTCGCAAGTGTCCGCCAAGAACCTCGGTGAAACTTCTGCCTTGCGCGACGAGGGTTTCCAGGCTGCACAAAGTGTTCACACCAACGTCGCTGCCATGGCATTGTCGAGAGCTGGTGCGAGGCTGGCGGCAGGTGGCGGCGAATTGAGTGACCTCTTGCGCGAAGGACAAGACCTCGCAGCGAAACTGCAGCAGATGGATGAGACGCTGACAAAATCGTTTTATGCGCCGGACAGCCGCCGCAATCCCGCATTTGAACAAGCGACCGCCAATGACATCAAATCTTACGCCACCCGGTTGGATGCAATCGATGCTGAAGTTGCGCGGAAATTCCCGGACTATACGAACTTAACCGATCCACAGCCCGTGTCGATTACAAAAACACAGTCATTTCTGGATCCCAACGAAGCCCTCGTCCTTATTTCATCCTTTGGCGGAAGCAATGGTACCGGAACTTTTGTGTGGATCGTGACGAAGCAGGATGTGCGGGCCACGGCTTCAGACCTCAGCCTCGAGACCATTGCCGACGAGGTTTGGACCTTGAGATGCGGCCTTGATATCGGCGCATGGTCCACCAAAGCGGGAAGTGACGACTGCACGAAACGCAATGGTCCCATGGATGAAAATGGATTGCCGCGCTTCAATGCCAAGGCCTCCTACAATCTCTTCAAGTCTTTGTTTGGCGGTTTCGAACCCATACTGGCTGGGAAGAGCCTGATCATCGTAGCTCCAGACCCGTTGGCCTCACTTCCGTTTCAGGTTCTTGTGACCCAACCACCGAGCGAAGATTTTCCAATGGGATTGTCTGCTTTGCGAAATGTTTCATGGTTGGGCCGCCACAATCCGATTTCAATTCTCCCATCCATTTCGGCTTTGCAAGTTCTTCGTGCGGGAGCGGCGCGGGCCGAGGCTCCCAAATCCTATATCGCATTCGGTGATCCGCTTCTTACGGGGAACACGAGTTGCCCCTCGATCGAACCTTCACAAGAATGCCCAGGACCAGCTTCCGTGGCCCAGATGCACCTCGCGTCGTCTGCAAGATCATCATCAACGCTGGGCGGCGTATTCAAAAAAGGACTAGTTGATGTCGAAGCTGTGAGGTCGCTCTGCCCTTTGCCCGATACGGCCACCGAACTAAATTGCGTGGCCAGCAGCATCGGGGCCACGCCAGACTCGGTCTATCTGGGAGATCGCGCAACAATTGCAAATCTGAGGGCGGCTGGTCTTGAGCAATATAGGATCATTCATTTTGCTACACATGGTCTCGTGGCCGGGGATCTTGTCTCAGCAGATGGCAGTTTAGGCGAACCGGCATTGGTACTTTCTCCACCAGCACTTGCGACTGCCGATGATGATGGATTGCTCAAAGCCAGCGATATTGCGGGCCTCAAGCTCAATGCCGACTGGGTGATCATGTCTGCTTGCAATACGGCCAGCGGACAAATTGCCGGTGGCGAAACACTTTCGGGCTTGGCCAGCGCCTTTCTCTATGCCGGTGCCAGAACCCTTCTAGCCTCGCATTGGCCAGTGAGCTCAGACGCAGCCGTGAGGCTGACGACTGTGGCACTCGGGGAGCTGGCCAAAGACCCCAATATTGGCCGGGCCGAAGCGATGAGACGCTCCATGGTCAACATCCTCGACCATGGCGGCGAATTCGACGCTCATCCGATGATTTGGGCACCATTTTCTGTGATTGGCGAAGCTGGACAAGGCCATATGTGAGCGTGTGCTGGAGTTCTATTTGGGTAAGTTGAATTTCGTGCCACCGATCAATGCACCTTGCAGGATTTGAGCTGTCCTGACGTCCTTGTCATTGCCGATGAGCTGGAGAGCCTCAAGCTGGTACTGCCCGCCCGTTTGTGCCGAAAGCCAGAGGGCTTGAACGGTGCGGCGCATCGTATCTGGAATATCGTCGCGTGTCAGATCCTCGGGAAAACTGGGCAGGGCCGTGCCATTAACAACTTGTATGTCGCCTGTTATCGTGGAATTCCCTGCAACGACGGTCATGCGGTAGGAACCTGGTTTGAGATCGAGCACGGGACTGGTCCACAATCCTCCTGCTGCTTTGCTATTATCCACAAGACGTTTTCCGGATTTCGCAACGATTGATATTTGAACCACCTCAGATGGTTTGAGCCATCCTATGAAAATTGAGCGTTTTCCAGCCGCGATAAGCTGCGGAACGTGCAACAGAGGCACATCAAATATCGCTCCGGAGTCACCACGTATGGTCGTCAAGACACGTTGGCGTTTTTCATCGTCAAGTGGCGAGAGCGACTCCATGGTCCAATCCAGGAATGCAAATAGTAGATTGTCTTTGGGCTCATTAGCCGTAATCGGAGTATCTTTGTCGCCGCGCGACCACACCACGGGTTCTGGGTGTCCGACGAGACGCAGCGTGATTCGGCCAGTGTCATCAAGCGCCTCAATGTGATCTCCGTTGAGAAGGGGCAAACAAAGTTTGAGAGGGAGGACTTGAGTACCTCGTCTCACATGATAGCGATCTGCATTCCCCACAAAATTCTCAACGTAGCCGATCTCATTACTGGCCCGGGCGGGAGAGCAAAGGAAGAGAAAAAAGAGAGTGAGGAACACAGTAATACGGGTCATGTCTTTTCCTCTGCATCGGGTTCTCCGGTTTGGGAGGATTTCAAAATCCAGTGCCATCCCTTTTCTCTAAATCCCTTGAAAATGCGCAAAGCGGAAAACATAAAGTCGACGACGAGTATTCCGATAGACGGAATTGCAAGACTGGCGACGACACCCGATTTAAACATCGGCAATGTCGCCAACATAAAAATGCCAAAGCCAATAAGGCTCAAGAATGCCGCGACGACAGAACGAAACCACCCCACGCACGTTGAGACGAACACGATAAATCCAAAACTTACCGCGAGCCGTTTGGCCAAAGTCAGGTCCATTGGCGTTCCGTGTTGCACGAGCGCATCAATCGCGTTGATGAGCACGAGTGCGCCAGGCATTTTGCCCAAAGGAGTCTGATACCAATCTTCGCTGTCTGCAAACGATCCGCCGACCACTGCAATCGAACCTTCGATATTTTGAAGACCCTCACCCGGTGGGACCCCCAGAACATCGTCGGCACTCCGCAAAATCACCTTGGAGGAGCCGTCCGGCATTTGCGGCCCAAGACCAACGCTGTCGGGTCGCCAAGGAATACTATAGATTATTCGCGTGGAAGTATCTCCACCACTTGTTTTGATGACAGGAACACCTTTGCCATCGAACTCAATATTGATGCCAGATTTGGGAGCAGGTTCATTGCAATTCCCGGGTCGTAGTGCGGCAAGTGATGTTGCCATATCCTCTGGACTCCCTTTGAGCCAAAGCCAGAAGGCCTGAAGCTGCAAAGAGGGAATCACATCTAGGGCGCCCGCGTTACAAGCCACCACAGCAAGCTGCCAACGTCTGACCACGCCATCATCGCCCCTCTCAAATGAGGGCAAAGCCCAGAGGATATTCTTTTTAATGGGAGTCGATTGAGAGGGAGCCGACTGAGTGTTAGTCGACTGAGCGGGGATCGACTCGAACTCAGTCTTTCGGATTTCGGGATAACTAGAATCAGAAGAGGGCTCAAGCGTACGAACTAGGACCAGGGGCGGAGCAGTGCCAGGATAAGCTTCCAGAAAATCCTGCAACTCGCGTTCAAACTTGGTGTCATCGCGAAACGCCAAGTTGACGTCCAAAATGATCATTGCAGGTTTTGAATCCCCAATACGGGCCAGCAAAATCGCGATTTTATCCCGTGGTGTAACCAATGGTGCACCCCAAGCCAGCCACGATTTCTGATCAATGTCGATAAATGAAAAACGTGGCCCAGTGGAAGACGCTGCTCCCGTAGTAACCGCCAGCCGCGTCATGAGATCAGTCGTTTCGTCGGCAGATTGACGCACAAATTTGAGTTGAGGAATTGGCAAAAAAGTAATCGAAATTTCAAGCAACAAGCCAATGAACAGGGACAAGACAATCCGAAAGAAAATCGGATGATCTCGCCGGAATGTCCTGAATTCTGTCCACGTCAGAATGGTCGTCTCTCCCTTTAGCATATCGTCCCAGCTTCCGACGTTATGGCAAAGCGAAACTGAGGTCGAGAAGTTTTGAAAGCGTGGCAACGAAGGCGTCCGCTCCCAGGCAACAGCTCCCCCAGTCAACGTGCCTCGGAATATTTTTCAACTGTCTCCCGGAACTTTTTACCCACCAAAATACTTAAGGAGCAACCGAAACTCTGGCCAAATTTTCGAACTCAACCTTCAAGGAGTAAATCATGGGACGTGGAATTCTGTTGTGGCTGCTCGGAGTGCCAATTCCAATTATTATTCTGCTCGCGCTGTTTTTCCACCACTAGGCTTGCAGATGCACCCAAACGCATAACCAACATTAATTGGAGAATAAAAACATGAATGGAATAATTTATCTGGTTGGATTGGTAGTTGTGGTGATGGCCATTTTGTCATTCCTCGGCCTGCACTGAGGTGACGACTATGACGAACGAGACGCAAACCGCTTATCCATCCGACAACGTATTCGCGCTTGAAGGCCAATCCTATGTGGAGTGGAGTGCCATTATTGCGGGCATCATGTTGGCTTCCGCAATCTCAATTGTGTTGTTGGCTTTTGGATCCGCTATTGGTCTATCTTTTTCGACCGCCGCGGTTTCTGCAAAAAGCTACGCGATTGGGGCTGGAATTGGCGCTGCACTTTGGTTCATATGGGTCCAGGTCTCCAGCTTCATGGCTGGTTCCTATTTGACGGGTCGGATGAGGAAGAGACGGCACGACGCGACTGAGCACGAAGTTGAAGTTCGCGATGGATCACACGGGATTCTAGTATGGGCAGGTGCAATAGTGGTCGGATCGCTTTTGGCCCTCAGCGGAGCATCGTCAGTCATTACGTCCGTCGGCAACATCGCAAAAACAGCCACAGAGGCGGCTTCAAATGCAGCAGGAAATATTCAATCTGGCCCGATGCAATACTACACGGACATGCTGCTTCGGGCGCCTGCAGACGCAACCACTACAGTACCTCGCGCCGATAAGAGCGCAGCTTCACAAGAAATAAATACGATTTTGACGAGGTCGGCTTTGGTTGCTCCTAGTACGGATGACCAGACCTATCTCAGCCAGCTTGTGGCCCAAGAGACAGGTGTGTCTGCCGACATTGCCAAATCTCGAGTTGATGATGTTTATGCCAAGATTGATTCCGTAAAAGCAGACGCTGCTGCGGCCGCGGAAAACGCAAGGCGTGTTGGAATTCTTGCTGCATTCCTGCTGGCCGCATCACTACTAGTCAGTGCCGCAGCTTCATACTGGGCCGCAACAGTTGGCGGTTCTCATCGCGATGAAGGTGCAGTGTTTTCAGGATTTTTCAAACGCGTTTAATGCCGACACTAAAACTGGCTCCTTAAGAAAGGGGTCAGTTTTCAATCTTACACAGTTCCTGTTGATTTATTGCTGCGTTGTAGAATGATTTGGGCCACCACCAATGACGCCAGAGATGTCAATAAAACCACCGTTCCCACGGCATTGATTTCTGGTGTCACGCCGCGACGGATGGACGAGAACACATAGATTGGCAAAGTCACATTAGGCCCAGCCACAAAAAATGTGATGATGAAATCTTCAAATGAGAACGTGAATGATAAAAGAAATCCGGCCAGAATTGATGGCATCAAGAGCGGAAGCAGCACTTGCCGGAACGTGCCCCAAGGTGTTGCATAAAGATCTTCCGACGCCTCAATCAAGCTGCGATCCATGCCCGTAAGTCTGGCCCGAACCAAAAGGCACACGACAGCAAGATTGAACAGCACGTGGGCCGCCACAACAGTCCACACACCCATCTCAACCTTGAAGTTCCACATTGAAATCAAAAAAGGATTGACGATGTTGAACAACGTCACAAACGCAATCAGCGTGGAAATGCCAATGACAATGCCAGGGACCATGATGGCAACGTAAAGCAAAGCATCAAACACCTTGCGTGTGACGCCCGAAACCCGCTCCAAGCCCAATGCCGTCATGGTGCCGATGATCGATGAAATCAACGCTGTGGAACCTGCTATAAAAAGGCTGGTGAGCAAGGCTTGAATAATCAATGGGTTGGAAAAGGCTTTACCATACCAAGCCAGCGAAAATCCCTGCCAGTCCATGGCATATCGGCCAGCATTGAATGAAAAGCCAACAATCAAAGTGATTGGGAAATACAAAAACACATAGATCAGCGCCGCGTAAATTCGCATGAGTTAGACCATCACCACGCGGCGCGCATCGCCCTTGCCCAGCACAAAGCGCATGTAGGAATACATCGTCACAAACATGATCATGACCAGGGTGATGGAAACCGCTGCTCCAAAAGGCCAGTTGCGCGATTGCAGGAATAAATCAACCAGCGCATTGCCGATGAAATAGACTTTTCCGCCCCCTAGGAATTGCGGCAATATGTAATCGCCCATCAATAAGATGAACACCAGCATGGAGCCCGTGGCTACGCCGGGCAGCGAGAGTGGCAGCGTGATTTGCATGAAGCTGCGAAACGGGGTTGCACCAAGGTCAGAGGATGCTTCGAGTAGGCGCTTGTCTAATTTTTCAAGACTGACGAAAATGGGAGGCACCATCAAAGGCAGGAATCCATAAACTGCGCCAATCAGAACGGCATAAGGCGTGTTGAGAATTCGCACATCTGAAATGCCGATCCACTCCAGCCAAGAGGGAATGCCCTTAGATCCCAAAATCATCATCCACGCATAATAGCGCAGGAGTTGGCTGGTCCAGAATGGCGCCATCACTAAAACCAACATGGCATTGCGCCAGCGCGCCGAAACTTTAACAGCCAGAAAATAGGCCATGGGATAAGCGAACAAAACTGTAAGCAATGTCGCCAGGGGCGCCAGAAAAAGTGTGTTGGTGAAAGCCTTGCTGCGCGATGGGAGATTCAAATAATTGTCGAACGTGAAGGCCGCTTCATAACCACCTTCAGGCGCGCGCAGGCCAAATGAAAAAACCACCATAACAACGAGTGGCAAAACCAGCAGAAAAAATAGAAACACCCCCGCAGGTGCCAGCAATAACGCTGTCAACGTGCGGGAGTGTTTCACATCATTCATAAATCAGGCAGCCTTGAAACGTGCCATGATCTCTGCGCGCAGAGGGCTCGTCAAAGTTTCAGCCGCGCCAAATTCAAGTTTGGAAAGAAGCTCGGCTGCTGGATAGAGAATCGGATTTTCCAACATCTCTTTTGGCACCATCTTATTGACGCGTGAATCAATTGAAGGGGCACCATTTGAAATCACTTCCTTGGTGTTGACTTCAGGGGTCAGCAAATAATCCATCAAGGCATAGCCAGCCGCACGGTTTGGCGCACCCTTAGGCACTGCATAATGGTCAGCCCAGATCTCGCCGCCATCCTTGCCCAATCGATACTCCATCTCTGGAACATCGCGGTGCAACTGCGCGCCATCATTGGTCCAGCACATCGACATCACTGCATCGCCATTGCGCATCGAGGGTTGATAATCAGAGTTGATGCCAAACAAATGCGGCTTGGTAGCCAGCAAGAGTTTTTCCGCTTCGGCGTTTTCCTTTGGATCAATGGAGTTGAAGGAATATCCCAAAGCTTTCAGCGCGCCACCAATGGTGGTCAACTGATAGTCATGCACCAACACCTTGCCGGAAAGCGGGCCATTGGCCGCTGCGAAGAAATCCTTCCAGGTTTCGGGCATGGTTTTGACCTTGCGCGTATCAACAACATAGCCCGTCGTGCCCCAATCTTTCACAACGGCGTAGGTCACACCATCTATCGTGCCGGGGCCCGTGAAGCGTGGGTCTTGCGATGAGGGATCATAATTCGGCATCAGCTTCAAATCGAGCGGTTCGATGAGATCGAGCTTCTTGTAAGTCGAGATCGTATAGTTGGTCGGCACAAACAAATCCCAACCGGTTGAACCAGCCTGCAACTTGGCCAGCATTTCTTCGTTCGAACCAAAGATCGTGATGTTGACTTTCACGCCCGTATTCTTGGTGAAATTGTCAATGTTCTCCTGGGCAAAATAATTTGGCCAGGTCGTGAAGTTCACGGTTCCGGAAAGGCCGGCATAAGCTTTGCGCGGACGAAGGCCCGGAACCGCCGAGCTCATCACGGCTGTGGCTAAGCCTAGGCCGGTGACGCCCAGAAAGTGCCGGCGCGTGACGGAACCCTTTTCAAAGCGGCGCAATTCTTCCAGGAATTTTTCAGGTGTCATGTAACGTTTATCTTTGCTCATTTCAGTCTCCCTTGCTCAGTTGTTATCCAAAACTTGTGCGGCTTCCTTGCGCCAGCCGATGACGGCCTTGTCGCCAATCTCAAAAACACCAGATGAGCTTTCAGATTTGCGTGGCGAAAGCACGGTGAATGCGCCCATGCCCTCATGCTGCACCAGATATTCCGTATGCTCGCCCAGGAAAATGCGATTCAAAACCGTAATGTCATGTGGCTGCGCCAAGCCTTTGGGGAGGCTCTTGCGTGTGGCAGCAATCTCAATCAACTCGGGCCGAACGCTCAAAACAGTTGACGGCTTTTGGCCAGGAAAGAAATTGGCCTTGCCCACAAATCCCGCAACATAGGCGTTGATCGGCTTGTCATAGAGTTCGCGCGGCGAACCAGTTTGCACAACACGACCTTCGCGCATCACGCAGACACGGTCCGACATCGACAACGCTTCTTCTTGATCATGCGTCACCAGCAGAAATGTAATGCCAACATTACGCTGCAAATTTTGCAATTCAATTTGCATCTCACGGCGCAGCTTGCGGTCAAGCGCTGCCAGAGGTTCATCAAGCAGCAACACGGCGGGACGATTGATCAAAGCACGAGCTAGGGCCACGCGTTGTTGCTGGCCGCCCGACAACTCATAGCTGCGGCGCGATTCATAACCCTCCAGACGCACCATGGCCAAGGCTTCAGAAACCGATTTGGCAATGTCTTTGGGGCTCGGTTTGGGGCGGCGCTGACGCAAACCGTAGGACACATTGTCGGCCACTGAGAGATGCGGGAACAGAGCGTAGTGCTGAAACACCATGTTCACCGGGCGCTGGAAGGCCGGAACGCCGTTGACCTTCTCTCCGCGAATGAATACCTGGCCTGAACTTGGCTGTTCAAAGCCAGCCATCATACGCAGGCATGTGGTTTTGCCACAGCCGGAAGGCCCCAAAATAGACAGGAATTCTCCCGCTTTGACACTCAGGTTATTGTCCAAGACAGCGTGAATGGGACCGAAAGATTTGGTCACATTCTCAAAGGAAATAACCGGCTGCTCAGACACCCATCCACCTCGGCAATATTCATGACATGAATTATTTGTGCATGAATACTTGCGCGAACCAACGGCAATTGCAAGCTTGTGGCAAAACAAATCTCAACGAACCTTCACATCACGATTTGAGGCCTTTGCACTACGCAAGGCCTCATGTTGACGAGAGAATGACCTCGTGTGATAGAGCTATTGTCAAATATATACAGGGGTCCTGACAAAATCTGTTGCACGAGCGCGCGGGCGCTTTCTGAAAACTTATTTGGGGAGAGAAATATGAAAGGTGCTGCACGTCTTTTTTTCACACTGGCAATTGTCTACATCGTCATTGGAATGGCCGTGGGGCTGAAGATGGGGATGTCACAAGATCACGGTGAGATGCCAACCCATGCTCACATTATGCTGGTCGGTTGGGTAACATCGGCCCTCGTTGCGTATTTTTATCATCAACTTCCTGCAGCAAACGCGTCGCGTTTGGCTCTCGTCCATTTCGCGTTGCACACAGTGGGCAGCGTCGTGATGGTATTTTCGCTCTGGCAAATCTATGGTGGCAATCCGAGCTTTGAACCCGGCGCTGGTATTGGTTCCATTGCTTTCTTGCTCGGCATGATCCTGTTTGCCTACATCTCACTCCAACAAGTTTGGAAGGCCTGAGAAAAATTGGTGATGGCCATAGGTCTGGCCACAACACCTTCGCACTAGAGTTACAGCTCTTGTCGCCGTAATATTTTCAATGCAGAATTTGCTCTAGGAAAGCTCGTGTCCGCGGGCTTTTCGGCTTGGAGAAAAACTCCTTGGGCGAATTGATCTCCACAATTTGTCCACCATCCATGAACACCACGCGGTCGGCCACCTGTCTTGCAAAACCCATTTCATGCGTGACGCAGAGCATGGTCATGCCATCCTCGGCGAGGCCCGTCATCACATCGAGTACTTCCTTGATCATCTCCGGGTCGAGAGCAGATGTCGGTTCATCGAACAGCATGATCTTCGGATTCATGCAGAGCGACCTCGCGATGGCCACACGCTGCTGCTGGCCGCCTGAGAGCTGGCCCGGATATTTCAAAGCCTGTTCGGGAATTTTTACGCGGGTAAGAAACTTCATTGCGGTTTCCTCCGCCTGTTTCTTCGGAACCTTCTTCACCCAGATTGGCGCCAGCGTACAATTCTCAAGAACAGTGAGATGGGGAAATAGATTGAAATGCTGGAACACCATACCCACTTCACGACGCACATCATCAATGTTTTTCAAGTTATTAGTAAGCGGCACACCATCCACGATGATGTCGCCTTTCTGGTGTTCTTCCAACCGGTTGATGCAACGGATCAAGGTTGATTTACCCGAGCCCGAAGGCCCGCAAACCACGATGCGCTCGCCCCGTGAAACAGTGAGATTGATGTCGCGCAAAACGTGATAGGGCCCGAACCATTTATTCACATGGCGAATTTCGATGGCGAGCTTTCCATCAGATTTGACCCGTGCTGATGCTGCCATGCGGTTCACCTTTTCTTGCCAGAGTCGAGACGCCCTTCAACATAAATGGCGTAACGCGACATTGAAAAACAAAATACCCAATAAATGAGAGCGAGAGAAAAATAGCCGGTATTGCCGGTCTGGGGCGAAGCCCACACAGCGTCATTGAACCCGGCCTGAACCATGTTGAGAAGATCGAAAATGCCAATCACCGTCACCAGGCTGGTATCCTTGAACAGGCCAATAAAATTGTTGACGATTCCGGGGATCACAATGCGCAGAGCTTGTGGCATGACGATGAAAGCCATCATTCTCCAATACGACAAACCCAGAGACTGCGCCGCTTCATATTGGCCTTTGGGCACGGCTTGGAGTCCGCCGCGCACCTCTTCAGCCATATATGCCGCCGAGAACAACGCCACACCCACCAGTGCCTTGAGCAGCTTGTCGAAGTTGACGCCGGGAGGCATGAACAGCGGAAACATGACGCTGGCCATGAACAACACCGTAATCAGCGGAACGCCGCGCACGGTTTCAATAAATGCAATGGAAAGCCAGCGAATGACGGGCAGCCGCGACTGACGCCCAAGTGCCAGCAGAATCCCGGCAGGCAGAGAGAACACAATCCCCGTGACAGACAGAATAAGAGTGACGAGAAGCCCGCCCCATTGTGGAGTTTCCACAACTTCCAGACCGAAAACTCCGCCCGTCAGCAGGAAAAATGTGATGACGGGATAGATCAGGAAGAAGGCCACGGCATTCCACACTTTAAAAGGTGCCGACGGAATGAGAAGGGGAAGCAGCGTCAATGCCCCCAGCACATAGACGATGTTGACGCGCCAGCGTTCGCCTATTGGATAAAAACCATAGATCCATTGCATGAAACGCGCCTGAACAAAGGGCCAGCAAGCACCAGCGCCCGGCAAGGAGCACACTTCGCGATTGCTGCCGGTCCAGACCGCATCAATCAGCGCCCAACGGCCAATTGTCCAAACGACAAGAAGCAGCAAGGCCCCCAGCAAAATCGTAACGACAGAACTTAACGGCGACGGAAAGAACCGCCGGCGCAGCATCGCCCAAAGCCCTACCTCGTCCTTTGGCGCTGGCAGGATCTGGGCATCTTCGGTCCGGACAAAATCTGGTGTGAGGCTCATCTCTACCGCTCCACCAATCGCATGCGGGAATTGAACCAATTCATGAAGCCCGAGGTCAAAAGGCTTAAACCCAGATAAACAAACATCCAGATCAAAACAATTTCAATGGCCTTGCCGGATTGATTGATCACGGTGCCGCCCATTGCGACCAAGTCGGGATAGCCAATGGCCACAGCCAAGGATGAGTTCTTGGTAAGATTGAGATACTGGCTCGCCAGCGGCGGAATGATGACGCGCATCGCCTGGGGAACAACGACAAGGCGCAACGTCGGCCCATTGCTCAAACCCAAAGCATTGGCGGCCTCGCTTTGCCCTCGGCTCACGGCCAAAATGCCAGCGCGGACAACTTCAGCAATAAAGCTCGCCGTATAAATAGAAAGTGCGGCAAGCAAGGCCAGAAGCTCTGGGATCAACGTCATGCCACCCTTGAAGTTAAAGCCAGCGAGTTGGGGAACGTCGAAGCTCAACGGCCATCCTTCAATCAACAACCCGGCAATGGGTGCGAGAATGACCAAAGCAAAAGATGCAGGCCAAGCCGGAAATCGTTGGCCTGTTTGCTCTTGGCGGCGTTTGGCCCAATAGAGCAAACCTGCGGCCCCCACGAGGCCCGCTACCAAAAATATGAGGGCCACGCCTGCCCCTTGGCCAAAGACCGGCATCGGCATGATGACGCCACGATTGCTGATAAAAACCGAATTGAACACATTGATTGCCGATTTCGGGCCGGGCAAAGGCTTCAACACCAGCGCGTACCAGATGAAAATCTGCAACAGCAAAGGAATGTTGCGAACCGTCTCAATGTAGAATGTCGCGACAGCAGCCACGAGCCAGTTCTTGGACAGGCGCATCATGCCAATCAAAAATCCGAGGATCGTCGAGAAAATTATGCCGAGCACCGCAACCAGCAGAGTATTCCAAAACCCAACCCAAAGAGCTGTGCCATAAGTCGATGACGAAGAATACGGAATGAGAGACGTGATGACGTCAAACCCGGCAGACTTGCCAAGAAAATCAAATCCAAAAGTCTTGTTTAGTCTCGAAAGGTTGGCCTGTGTATTGCTGAATATTTCATATGCGGTCCAGACAATGACCAACAGCACCAAGCCTTGAGCAACAAGCCCACGAAACCGCGGACTATAGAGCCATGACCCTCCCGCCGGGGCGGACGCGTCTTTTGGTGATTCTGAATTGCTCATCTGCCGCAAAAACATCGGGGGCCCAAACTTTTGGGCCCCCTGTTCTCTTGCTTAGCGGATTGGCGGTGCATATTGCAGGCCGCCATCTTTCCACAACGCATTCTTGCCGCGCGCAATTTTCAACGGAGTGGTGAGCCCCACATTGCGTTCGAAGATTTCGCTGTAATTGCCAACGAGTTTGATCGCATTATAGGCCCAGTCCGGACCAAGGCCGATGCCTTTGCCGAAATCGTTGTCGGCATCTGTGCCATCAGGGTTCTTCACCGTAATGCCCAAGAGTCTTTGAATTTCAGGATTTGCCGAAGTCTTCGATTCATCGACATTGGCGGTGGTCACGCCGAGTTCTTCACCCGTCAACAATGCATAATAGGTCCATTTTACAACGTTGAACCACTGGTCGTCACCCTGACGCACGACCGGCCCCAGGGGCTCTTTCGAAATGATTTCAGGAAGAACGACGAAATCATCAGGGTTGGCCAATTTCAGACGCTCGGCATAGAGACCCGATTGGTCGGTTGTGTAAACATCGCAGCGACCATCGGCAAAGGCCTTCAACACTTCTTCATTCTTTTCGAAGGCCACAACCTTGTAATCAAGCTTGTTAGCCTTGAAGTAGTCAGCAAGGTTGAGCTCCGTGGTCGTGCCGGTTTGGGTGCAAACTGAAGCTCCGCCGAGTTCAAGGGCTGATTTCAATTTCAGCTTGGCGGGCACCAAAAAGCCTTGACCGTCATAATAGGTGACGCCGACGAACTGCAGACCGAGTGTCGTGTCACGGCTCATCGTCCATGTGGAGTTACGAGACAGAACGTCAATGTCGCCCGATTGCAGGGCGGTGAAACGATCCTTGGCCGTGAGAGGCGTATATTTGACCTTGCTTGCATCGCCAAAAATTGCAGCGGCGACGGCCTTGCAGAAATCAACATCAAGCCCGGTCCAATTGTTCTGGGCATCAGGATTGGAAAAGCCAATCAGGCCCTGGCTCACGCCGCATTGAAGGAAGCCCTTTTGTTTCACGGTATCAAGTGTGCCAGCGGATGCGCCGGAGGCAGTCACAGCAAGTGCCGCTGCCGCAATTAGCGTGCTCAAGATTTTCATGTTTTACTCTCCCGAATAGACTTGACGATGTTCCGAATTTGGAACCTCCCCTATTGCAAGCGCGTTTTGGCCTCGACGTCAACTTGGCAAATCAAGCCTGCACTTTATTTAGGCATTCAAAGAATTGAGTTGACGCTGGTGAGTGCACCCCAAACAGGAGAGAAACTAATTCCTCCCACCAATTTTTTTGAACTGTCGCTACGTCATGATTGACCTAATCGGAGAGAGGCAACCCAACAAGGCGCATTTCAGGCCCGCTGCAGCCCTAGATGACTATATCGATTTTTTCGTGAGGGTGAGACTGGAAGAAGCGTTGCGCGTGCTCACCGAACAAGTCCGTCAGAGTCTGCAATTTAATCATCCAGATTTGAATGCTTCATGCGAGCCGAGACACAAGGCGGTGGAAACCGCTCAGCAATTCATCGGTCACGGGACTGGCGTGGTGATTGGCCAGACGCCAACCAACGGCAACAATGTCAAACCTTATCAAGCCGTCACCTGACCAAGGATCGACCCCGTCACCTCATCATCGAAGACCACATGGTAATTTATGCTGGCGCCCCGATTTTGGATCGCATCACCTTCGGCCACGATACAATTATTGGCGGAGAGGGAGGGATTCGAACCCCCGGTACGGTCACCCGTACTTCGCATTTCGAGTGCGACGCGATCGACCAGCTCTGCCACCTCTCCGCAAGGGGTAATCCCGTGATCGTGGCGCTTCCTTAGCCAAGACCAAGGGACCTGCCAAGCTTGATTTTCGGCCAATGTTGACGTCACCGCCAGAAATGCCTAAAGCCCCGCCCATGAGCAAGCACCTGCCATCACCAACCCGCGCTGTTTTCACAGCCTGTACGCGGCTTGCCTCAAAAACCTCGAAAACCAAAAAACCGGCTTGACGCCTGCCCCCGGTTCATACCCCCGCGGGGGTGGACCTCAGGATCAGCCCCCGGACGAAGCTCTATGCTTTCAGGGGTGGGGCTAAAGGAAAGGATTGCCCGAAATGGGTTATAAAATCGCAGTTGTGGGTGCCACCGGCAATGTCGGTCGCGAAATGCTAGCCATTCTGGCGGAACGCCAGTTCCCGGTGGATGAATGCTTTGCCATCGCGTCCAGGCGTTCGCTGGGCCAGGAAGTGTCCTTCGGCGACAAGATTTTGAAGTGCAAAGACCTCGAGCAGTTCGACTTCTCGAAGGTCGATTTTGTGCTGATGTCGGCAGGCTCGGAAGTGTCGAAAATCTGGTCGCCCAAGATCGGCGCGATGGGCGCCATCGTGATCGATAATTCCTCGTGCTGGCGCTATGACCAGGAGGTGCCACTCATCGTTCCCGAAGTGAACGCCCATGTGCTTGAGGAATATATGAAGCGCAACACCAAGCGCAACATTATCGCCAATCCCAATTGTTCAACCGCCCAGCTGGTGGTGGCGTTAAAGCCGCTTCATGATGTGGCCAAGATCAAGCGCGTGGTGGTGGCCACCTATCAGTCCGTATCAGGCGCTGGCAAGGAAGGCATGGACGAGTTGTGGACCCAGACCAAGGGCATCTTCGTCACCGATCCGCCGACTCCTAAAAAGTTTCCAAAGCAGATCGCCTTCAACGTCATCCCCCAAATTGATGTCTTCCTGGATTCAGGCGACACCAAAGAAGAATGGAAGATGGTGGTCGAAACCAAAAAGATCCTCGATCCCAAGATCAAGCTCACCGCAACTTGCGTGCGCGTGCCTGTGTTTGTGGGCCATTCGGAAGCCGTCAATATTGAGTTCGAGAGTCCCATGACGGCCGATGAAGCCCGCGAGATCCTGCGCGAGGCCCCCGGCTGCATGGTAGTCGACAAGCGCGAGCCCGGCGGCTACGTGACCCCGGTTGAATGTGCGGGCGACTATGCCACCTTCATCAGCCGCATCCGCGAAGATTCAACCATCGAGAATGGCCTCAATATGTGGGTGGTGTCCGACAATCTGCGCAAAGGTGCGGCTCTCAACACGGTGCAGATCGCCGAAGCCATCATCAATAGAGGATTACTTAAGAAGGCAGCTTGAACCAAAGTGCCTGTTGCGACGTTAAAGCCACATGATACGAAATCGTTGGGTCGTTTTATGTGGCTTTATTGTTTTATGCTTGGCAGTGGGCAGCATTGCAGGGTCTTTCACGTCAAGCGCGGTCGCCCAATGGTATCCCACGCTCGAAAAGCCGTCATTTAATCCACCGAGCTGGGTTTTCGGACCCGTGTGGACTGCACTTTATATCATGATGGCTGTCGCTGCTTGGCGGGTCTGGCTCAGGGGTGCAAAAACCTCTGGCGCGCTGGGCCTGTTTTATCTGCAGCTCGTTTTGAATTTTCTCTGGTCATACTTGTTCTTCGGGACCCACGCATTGGGTGGGGCGTTGATTGAAATTGTTTTTCTCTGGCTTTCAATTGCCATAACCGCCTTCGCGTTCTGGAAAATCGACAATACTGCTGGCCTGCTCTTTGCGCCCTATTTGGCGTGGGTGAGCTTTGCCACGGTTCTCAATTTCAGTTTCTGGTGGCTTAACCCACAGGCGTGAGCAAGGGCTTTCCTTCAAAATGGGCGATGATGTTATTGCGCATCAACTCGCCCATCACACGCCGCGTTTCAACTGTGCCCGACCCTTGATGCGGTTGCAAAACTACATTGTCGAGTTTTGAAAACCTGGGATCAATCTTGGGTTCGTTCAAATAGACATCAAGCCCTGCCCCGGCGATGCTGCGGCTTTCAAGGGCGGTCAGCAACGCCTCTTCGTCAGCCACACTGCCGCGCGACACATTGATGAAATAGCCTTTGGGGCCAAGAGCTTTCAAAACCTCAGCGTTGACGAGCTTGGCCGTGCCAGCCCCGCCAGTCACGATCGCCACCAAAAAATCGCTGTTGGCGGCAAGCTCCACAGCAGTCTGATAGTAGGTGAAAGACTGATCAACCTGCTTGTTGCGGCCGTGATACGAGATGTCCATGCCAAAGCCCTGCGCGCGCTTGGCAATGGCCTTGCCAATGCCGCCCAGGCCCAGAATGCCAAGACGCTTGCCGCTCATGCGCGTGACCAGAGGAAAACTCTGTGTGGCCCAGGCGCCCGAGCGCACATGAGCCTCGCCCGCGGGAATGCGCCGCGCCACGGCCAGCATCAGGCCCAGCGTCAAGTCAGCCACATCGTCATTGAGAACATTAGGCGTATTGGTGACAGCAATGCCCAGCGATCGGGCCATGTTGAGATCAACCGCATCAAGGCCAACTCCATAAACCGAAATGATCTTGAGCTTTGGCAAGGCCTTCATCACGTCATTTGGAACCCCAAGGTCGCCGCGCGTGGCAATGGCCTCAAGCTTTGGCGCCAATGCCGCTAACAAACCTGGCTTGTCGGAGGCTTCCCAATAGCGGTGCACGGTGAAGGCAGCATCCAACGCATCAAGATCGCCTGGCGGATAAGACCCCATCACCAAGACATCAGGTTTTGCCATCACATTCTCCCACTCAAGCCGAACTCTATGGGCTTGGGTTATAGTGATGGGGAAGAATATTCCAACTGCTTTCAGGCGGCCTTGGGCAGAGGCTCCAACTTGGCAGAAACGGGCTGGGCGGGCGAGCCAATCCAGGATGAATTGGCAGGAAGCTCCTCACCCTTCATCACTAAAGTGACAGGCCCCAGCACCACGTTGTCTCCAACGCGCGTGTCATAGAGCACGGTAGAACCAGCCCCCACCGTCACACCCTCACTGATGCGAATACGCCCGACCTTCATCAGGCGGTCTTCGTAAAGATGAGTCTGCAAGCATGCACCTGCATTCACCGCCGAGAAATCACCAATCTCCACACAGTCAAATTCCGTGATGTCGGTGGCATCCATAAACACACCCTTGCCGATCTTCACGCCAAACAGGCGCAACAGCCAGGGCAACATCGGCGTTCCACGCAAATGCTCAAACAAAATCTCTCCGGCCAATGTGCCATAGGTCACCGCCACGGCCTCGGTGCGCAGCGCCCACCACGACCACATCGGATTCATCGTCGGCTTGTAAACGCCCATGAACAGCCACTTCTGGGCCACGCTGGCAAACATCATGAGGAAACTCATCACCGTGCTCATGGCGATGAAGAAGAACAGAATCGGCCAGACATGTTCATCAAGATCGTCAACGTAGGGGCTGAGGAAAGCGATGGCAATCGAGCCGAATGAAATCATCAGCATGGTCGGGAACGAGGCATTGAGGGCCTCAACAATGGCACGCCTGATCCTCATCCAAGTGGTAGGCTCAAAAGTCCAATGCGCGCCATCGGCCTTGAACTTCTGGCGCACTGGAAGCTTCATCGCCGGGCTGCCAAACCAGGTTTCACCCACCTTCATTTCATTGCCGGCCGGAGAACGTGATTGGACGCCGATCAAGGCATTGTCGGGCACGGTCGTGTTCATCGGAACCACAGCACCATTGCCGATGAAGACCTGATTGCCAACTTTCACTTTGCCCATATGCATCCAGCCATGGGAGATTTCTTCTTCGCCAAGATTGCACAGGTCTGCGATAAAGCAATTGTCGCCTATCTCTACGAGATCATAGCGCCCCGAGAAGCTCGTGGAGATTTCCGATCCCTTGCCGATCTTCATGCCGAGCATGCGGAACCAGGCCCGCATGTAGATGGTCGCATAGATCGAACCCAGAACTTCATTGATGACGTCGTCAGCAAGGCCAAGCGCCCACTTGCGAACATAAAACCAACTGTGCACGGAGAATGTACCCGTCGAAACGCGCCGCGGCAGAACAACCCAGCGCATCACCACAGCAAGCCCCATGGTGAGCAGAATGCTGAACATGGCAGCAGGCCACGCCAGCAGCGGAATGTAATAGAGATAATTTATCTCGACGAAGTTGCTGATATAGGCATCCAGCGTATCAACCACATAGAACGCCGGAATGATCGGAATAAGGCTCATCGGCGGGATCAGAATAACACCGGCGAGATAAGCGAGATTGACAAAGAACTTGCGCGCCTTGCTGGCGACTGGTGGCTCAGGGAATTTGGAAGCATCAAGCTTTTCCACGCAACGCCCGGGAGAGCCCGTCCACTTTTCCAGCTTGCCAACTGTGGTTCCTGCCGAGATCACTGTGAGATCGCCGATTTCAGCGTCATCACCGATTACCGCATCATTCTCAATGACACTGGAACCACCAATTGAAACTGAATTACCAATGACAATCGGACCGATGATCATTTCACCAGCTTCAACCCGTGAGGCTGCAAGGATAACACGGTTACCAACACTCACGCCTGAGCCGATGCTGATCAGATCGTGACATTCAAAGCTGGCCTGACCGATGATGGACCCAGACCCCACCTTGGCACCCAGAAGCCGCAGGAAAATCCGGTAGAACACTGTGCCTTGCAACCATTTTTCATGGGCCAGCGCGCTGAAGCGCTGCACCAGCCAGACGCGGAAATAATAAGTGCCCCATAGCGGATAGCGCCCAGGCTTGGTGCGCCCGATGACAATCCATTTGACCGCGATCACCAGCATGATGTTGAAAATCTGCATGCCTGCCAGCAAAGCGATGATCACTGAGACTTCAAGCAACAGGCTTGCATCATCAGGCGTCACAAAGAAGTAGGTCATGTAAACGCTGAGCCACTGTCCCGTCGACAAGGCCAGAATGATCGGCATCACCGCCGCTTGCGCCAGACCACACCAGAAACGGCGCATGAGTGGCGGATGATTGCGCTTGACGACTTCTGCTTGAACCCTGTCCAGCGCGCCGCGCGCAACTTGCAAAGCCGCAACACCGCGCAACGTGCGCGCATCATACATGTCTTGCAACGTGATGAAGCCGCCCATCGGGTCTTTACGCACTTTGGAAATGAATTGTGCGGCAAGCAGCGAATGACCGCCCATGTCGGTGAAGAAATCATCATCAAGTCGGATCGGTTGGCCGGGGAAAATTTCCTTGGCCTTTTCAATCAGCAAATTCTCAAGGGGGTTCGAACCATGGTCAATCTCGCCTTCAGCAGCAACCACTGACGACAGCGGGATAGTCTTCAAGGCTTTGCGATCAATCTTGCCGGAAGTTAAGCGTGGCAGCGTTTCAAAAACTTCAAAGGCTGCTGGCACCATATAGGCGGGCAGGCGCTTCTTCAGGGCCTCGCGCAATTCAGGAATGTGCAGATCCTTTTCGTCCAGTGTCGTTACGAACGCCACAAGACGATCAACACCGGTTTCACCGCGCAACACCACGGCTGCATGTTCAACGCCGTCTTGTTCGGCAATGGCAGTTTCAATTTCGCCAAGTTCGACACGGAAGCCACGAATTTTCACTTGGTCGTCAATGCGCCCCTGAAAAACAATGCGACCTTGCGCATCAATGCTGACCGCATCGCCCGAGCGATAAAGCATTTTGTCTGGCGCATCTTTGAAGAATGGGTTTTCAATAAATTTTTGCGCTGTGAGTTCAGGTCGTTCAAGATAGCCTGGCGCAATGCCAGGCCCACCAAGCAACAACTCGCCTTGGCTCCCCTGGGCTACCGGGTTCAAAGCCTCATCGACCACATAGGCCGTGTAATTGGGAATGGGTGCGCCAATGGTAACAGGCTCACCCACCTTCATTTCGGCGATGGTGGCCACCACGGTGGCTTCGGTTGGCCCATAGGAATTGAACAGGCGGCAGCCATTCTTGGTGAAGCGTTCAACAAGTCCGGGTGGGCAAGCTTCGCCCCCCACAATGACAAGCCGCAATGAGGGCACATCAGAGCCAAACAGCGACAGCAGCGTGGGCACTGTATCAATGACCGTAATCCCCGCATCGCGCATTTCCTGGGGCAGGTTTTCAACATCGGAAAGAATATCGGGTGTGGCCACCCACAGTGTGGCGCCCACGAGATAGGGCACCCAGATTTCTTCCATCGACAGATCAAAAGCCGCTGAGCAGCCTTGGAACACCACATCCGTTTCGGTGATTCCAAAAATCGAATTGCACGACCGGAGATAGTGGCAAATATTGCGATTGGTGATGGTGATGCCCTTGGGCATACCAGTCGAGCCCGAAGTATAAATCATATAGGCAAAACTGTCGGGGCCATGGCCGCTCTCGCGCGGGTCCGGCAAGACCACCCTGCTGCCCTTGGTGAAGCTGACGTCATTGACCGACCAGACGGGGCAAGCAAGCTCTCCCAGTTTTTTGGCCGCGACATCATTGACCAGAAGCCCCTTGGCCTTGGCATCCTGCAAACACGTGAGAACACGATCTTTTGGCGTTTCATAGTCAAAGGGAAGCCAGGTCGACCCCACTTTTGCCACAGCAATCTGGGTCAACAGCAAATCTGCCCCGCGCGGGAAAAACAACCCCACCACGTCGCCCGTGCCAACGCCTCGGGCCACAAGTCCCAGTGCTATGGCATCGGAAAGTCGCATCAGCCTCGGCATAGGTCCAGCGGCGGTCTTCCTCAATGATAGCGATATTGTCGGGCTTGGCCTTGGCCGTGGCGCGGAAAATCTCGCCCAGCGTTTCGTCTTTCAGAAAATCCGGCCGAACGGCCCCGCGTAACATGAAACTGCTAGAGCCAGCAGGAACCTGAAACTGTTTCGTGTCGGGGGTGGCATTCATTGCAGTCATAGCTCCGTCCATTTCCTCCGGCAGTCACATTACAATCGGGCGGAAATAATGCTGGCCTTGAACCACCCTGGTTAAATTATTTTAATGCCTAGACTATGTGACAAGAGTCGAACAGGCCCAATGTGGCGTGATCATCTTGATTTGCGGCATTCTCAGCGACCCAACAGCCACTGCAACAAGGATTTTAGCATCCTGTTTTTGGTCCTGCCAGACTGACAGAAGCTTGACAGAAATTTCAGGGATGGGGGCGCCAGCCAAGGCTCCGGCTGACACATGCCACCAGCCTTCCTTGGCCGCAGTCACCGCCACATGCCGAGGATCAGTCATCACCGCACCGCAGCACTTCAAAGCCGCCTCTTTGATGGTCCACAACGCGATACCCGTATCACGATTGAGGCCCTGCAGGCGCACAATCGCCTTGTCATCTTCTGGAGCCATGATGCTGTGCAGAAAATCCTTGTCCCGTGTCATGTTGGGCCAGATTTCGGCATCGATCCCAAGCTCCATGCCATCGCACAGCCCCATCAGCACCGAAGGTGTGTGGCTCATCCGAAACCTGCTCAGGGAATAACCCCAATGACGCTGCGGCTCGAAAAGCAAAAAGGGCTTTCCTGATTCATCGCGCTCAACGGATTGGAACGCCGCCTCAGCCAGACCCGCGACATCAAACAGGCTTTGCAGGGCCGAACTCCGCTTGGCTGCACCATCCTGTTCAACAACGGCGAGATAGATCATGGCCCGGTCTCCTGCCGCAAATAAGCCACCAACGCAGCATTGAGTTTAATTCGATCCAGCGTCAACGAAAGCTGCGGAACACCACCGCGCAGACGCCCGAGCAGCGGCCTAATGCTTGATTCAACTTCGCGGGCCAAGGCAAGCTCAGTGAATCCATCAGCCGCTTGAATGAGCGCCACATCCATGTCGCCATCAAGCCGCGCCAGCAACCCTTCGGAATTGCGCGAAACCATGGCCCAAAGCTCGGCCCGAAATTCAGGGTAGCGCGCCCGCACTTCAAGCACGGTGGGAATTTCATTGGCCCTGAACGCGCCACTTTGAAGCATCTGTTCCAGTGCCTTGTCTGCGCCAGGGCAAGCGCAGAGGGCTTCAATCACGTGGCCACGAAAATGCACATCGTCGATCTCCTCGAGAAGCGTGGCAAGTTTTTGGAACACCCAAGTTTGGCCTCCGCGCGCTGCAGCCACCAAGGCCGGGACCAACCGCGCCTCGCGGTAAGTGCTTTCAAAGGGATCATCTTCCTTCAACAGCCGCAAGCCATCCGACATCAATTCCTGAAAGATAATTTCGTCACAACGCGTGGCGACGAAGAATTCTGCAAGATCGGCCTCCCGTTTGTCCATCTGCCAATGCACCACCATGTCGATGCCGGGAGCGACCGCCACAAACTGTGCGCTAAAATGCACGACCGCAAAATCCTTCACGCGAGATTTCTCCGGCAATTCGAGAAGGATGAATTCCAGATTTTCAAGTGCAAGGCCAGCCACTTCCCACATCGGATGTCGGCACAGTTCATGAACGCCGGCCAAGTAGGATTGCAGAGACATTTCACTGGCGTAGAATGAAATATCAAACGCGATGGCAATGGCCAAAGCCTGCGGCAGGGGCAGACTTGCAGCAATTTTGCATTGGTCCAGCCATAGCCCGTCTGACAATTTTGCGCGCTGGTAGCGCGGCACCGCATCAGCCGGAAAAGCTTGGGCCACATCATCGACGATCGGGATGCCTGTGTGATCAATGAGGGACAAAAGCAAGTCCGCGGCCTCGTGCCCCTTGGGACACTTGCGAAGTTCGCTCACAAATCCCGCCGTATCATAGGTGCCAAATTTGCGGGTCTGCAAAAGACTGGATATGAATTTGCGGAACTCCGCTTCACCGAGCACACCTTCCACCATGGCAAGGGCCACACTGCCCTTTTCATAGGTGATCGAATCAAAGGCCGTTGTGATTGAATCCTCGCTATTGACAGGTTCGTGCACCCGCCGCACCGAGGGCAAAAGGTCAAGCGTCATGGCGCCATGGGCATTCAAAAGAACATCCGTCGAAAAATGCCAGCGCGGTTCAACCTGATCTGAAAACTTGGCTTCGAGTAGAGTTGCAAAACTTTCGTTCAACCAAAGATCATCCCACCATTTCGGGCTGACCAGATTTCCGAACCATTGATGCACCAGCTCATGGGCATGAAGCGTCAACATCTCGCGTCTGCGATCGAGATCAGGGTCTTCATCGAGCAGGACATAGCCTTCATCATAAACGATGGCTCCGACGTTCTCCATGCCGCCTGCAGCAAAATCCGGTGCGACGATGATATCAAGCTTGTCGAAGGGATAGGCGATGCCAAAATAATCTTCGATGGCGAGAACCAGCCGCTCCGTGGTGGACAAAACATAGTTCATTTCATCGCCACGACCCTTTTGCGCAATGCCGCGCAACGGGATCGGTGCTCGCGACTGACTACCAACGGCAATGGGAGCAAAATCCACCACGTCAAAGTCTCCCACCGCAAATGCAATGAGATAGGAGGGAAGTGGTGGTGTCGCAGCAAAGCGATGCGTTACAAACTTGCCAACACTGCTTGTTTCAAGAGTCTTGGTGTTGGCGACGACTGTCGCCCATAACGGAGCCACGATCACTATCTCAAAAGGCGCTTTGAACCCCGGCTCATCAAAGCACGGCATCACCCGCCTGGCCCCAATGGCTTCAAACTGCGTGAAGATGGCAGATCGTTTGCCGGTTTTCACCTTGTAGGCGCCTTCAAGCCCTGTTGCGAAATCTGCGCTGTAACTGAACGAAAATGTCAGCGGCCCCGGCCCCAATCCGCGGCCAAAGTCAAACCAGCTCACGCCTTTTCCGTCATCACCCATGGCAATCGCGGCAACGGGTTTGGCACCGTCCATCAGAGTTACCGCGTCAAACGTCAGGCCCTGCACGTGAAGTTCGAGAACCTGCATCGCGCGTTCAAAACTTACGTCAATCTCGACCACGCCTTTGAAGTCTTCGCGCGAAGGATCAAGCTCAAGACGCACCCGAAAGAATTGCGGCCGGATGGAAGGATCGAGCCGCTTTAACATGTCATCCGCGAATGGCCAGATACGCGGAATAGAGCGATGTCGTGCCGCAAATGAAAAGCCGGTTGCGCTTAGGCCCACCAAAGCAGACATTGGCTACAAGTTCAGGAATTTTGATCTTGCCGATCATCGTTCCGTCCTTGTCAAAGCAATGAACGCCGTCGCCAGCCGATGTCCAGATGCGATCGGCTTCATCGACGCGGAAACCATCAAACAATCCCACCGTGCAATCTGCAAACACGGATGATTTGCCCAGCGTCGCACCATCGGATTTCACCTCAAGCTTGCGAATGTGCTTGGGGCCATTGGCCTTGTGGGTAATTCCGGTGTCGGCAATGTAAAGGGTCTTTTCATCACGGCTGAAAGCCAGGCCATTCGGTTTTTCAAAATCATCGGCCACGCGGGTAATCTTTCCCGTCTGTCCGTCAATGCGGTAAACATGGCACCCGTCAATTTCACCAGCCGCTTCCCCGCCCTCATAGTCTGCGAGAATGCCATAGGAGGGATCGGTGAACCAGATCGAGCCATCCGATTTCACCACCACGTCATTGGGCGAGTTGAAGCGTTTGCCGTCAATCTTGTCGGCCAGAACTGTAATTGAACCATTGTGCTCGGTGCGCGTCACGCGTCTTGCCAGATGCTCGCAACTGACCAGCCGCCCTTGCGGATCAGTCGTGTTACCATTGGAATTATTAGACGGGTTGCGGAACACCGAAACATGGCCGTCGCAATCATCATAACGCAACATGCGATTATTGGGGATGTCGGACCAGATGAGATAACGCCCGCCCGCAAACCAGGCCGGGCCTTCACACCAGCGGGCTCCGGTCCACACGCGTTCAACGCGCGCATGCCCAATCAGGCAGGCGCCAAAGCGTGGGTCTAAAACCTCAAATCCGGTTCCTTCCGGTTCCCCATAAAACATGAATAACTCCCATTGTTTGCCGATTCATTCGCGGTCTTGGCTGATGCTGAGCCTATTGCGGAATTGCAGCCGTCGCAAGTTCAATGCGCCGCAAACTCATACACCGAGAATCTGCGCTGGCGCGCCAAAGCCCTTGAGCTGGCCCTGGGACAACACCGCAACGTCACCAGCCAACCGGGTAATTTCCTCCGCTGAATGGCTCACATAAATCACCGGCAATTTAAGGGTGTCGCGCAGGTTTTCAATATAGGACAAGATTTCGTCCTTGCGCGGCCCATCAAGCGAGGCCAGCGGCTCATCCATGATCAATAGGCGCGGACCCGACAACACCGCCCGCCCAATTGCCACACGTTGTTTCTCGCCACCCGAAAGCTGCGCCGGCCACCGCGTTAGAAGCTGTTGCAAGCCCAGCAGTTCAACAACCTTGTCGCGCGCAATGCGCACATCCTGGGTCTTGGAAAACCAACCGCCATAACTCAAATTCTGCGCCACTGTGAAATGCGGAAAGAGCCGCGTGTCCTGAAATACAAATCCGATGCGCCGTTTTTGTGGGGCAAGAAAAACACCATGCTTCGTGTCGCATAAAACCTCACCGTCAACAACAATCCGCGCAAAGTCAGGCCGCAACAAACCCGCAATGATATTTGCAATGCTGGTCTTGCCCGCACCTGAGGGACCAAACAGCGCCACCACGCGCGCGCTCGAATTAAAGGCCACGTCAAGCTGAAGCTCGCCCAATTTGTGGCGGATCGCAATCTCGATGCCCATCAGGCTTTGCCTTGCCACATGGCCCGGCGCGCCAGACTCTCAGAGACCAGCAGAGCCGCAAACGAAATCGCAATTGAAATGGCCGTAAGCCGCAAGGCGTCACCATCACCACCCGGCACTTGGGTATAAGTATAAATCGCCGACGGCAGCGTTTGCGTTTGCCCCGGAATGTTGGACACAAATGTGATGGTGGCACCAAATTCGCCCATCGCCTTGGCAAAGCTCAAAACCATGCCAGCGAGAACGCCAGGCAAAGCCAGCGGCAAAGTGATCGACGCAAACACCCAGAAGCGATTGGCCCCCAATGTGGAGGCCGCCTGTTCCAATTTCCGGTCAACCGTTTCAATGGACAACCGAATTGCCCGCACCATCAGCGGAAACCCCATAATGGCGCAGGCCAACGCGGCCCCGGTCCAGCGGAACGAAAACACCAGGCCGAAATGCTCGGCCAGAAAGGCCCCGGCCCAACCGCGCTTGCCAAAACTGAGTAGCAGCAAATACCCGGTCACCACCGGTGGCATCACCAGAGGGAGATGAACCACGGCATTGAGAATGGATTTCCCCCAGAACTCAACCCGCGCCAAAATCAGCGCGATCACCACGGCGGGAACAAGGCTCGCCAGCATGGCCACGCTGGCCACTTGCAAACTCAAGGTGACCGCATTCCATTCATCGGGTGAAAGCTTGAACCACTCCATGGCCTCTGCGTTAGCTTGCAGTGGGAATAACGTAAAGAACAATTGCCATCAGGTTGCCAGCCTTGCCAGAACGTGGGTCAAACTCTAGTCTGGTGTCCGGAGGCCCAAATGACCACTGAAACTGTCCGCGGCAAGGAATTCATTATCCATTTTGATGCCCAACGCTGCATCCATTCGCGCAATTGTGTGTTGGACCGGCCCGATGTGTTCGTGCCCAATGTGAAGGGAGACTGGATTTATCCCGACCGCGCTGATGCCTCAGGCATTAACCAGCTCGCCCATAATTGTCCCTCAGGCGCTATTCGCTTTGAACGCGTCGACGGTGGCCAAGGTGAACACGCCCCTCTCGTTAATACGTTGCGGGTGCGGGAAAATGGACCCTTGGCTGTCAATGCGCCCCTGATGATTGATGGCCAAGAGCAGGGCCTGCGCGCCACGCTTTGCCGCTGCGGGCATTCTAACAAAAAGCCATTTTGTGATGGCAGCCATACCAACGCAGGTTTTGTGGCGACTGGCGAACCACCGACTGCAAAATTTGAAGCGCTCGAAACGCGCAATGGGCCGCTATCAATCAAGCCCTCGCCAAATGGACCGCTTCTGGTTTCGGGCAATCTTGAAGTGGTCAGTGGCACAGGCCGAACCACCAACAAACTCACCAAAACTGCGCTCTGTCGCTGTGGCCAGTCTGCCAACAAGCCATACTGCGACGGCACCCATAACAAGGTGGGCTTCACGGCCTGAGAGAGATTAGACAGGGCCTCCGGTCAAAACCTGAAAGCCACGCACGGAACTTTTCACTTTCGTTCACAGTTGCGTATAGTGACTGGAAATTTTGGCACCCCGCTCTTATTTCTGGCGAAGGAAAGAAATGAACTCATGAAACCTTACATAGTGACCAAGGAAGCCTTGGCCGCCCTCACGCCGGAACAGTTTCAAGTGACGCAGAAGAGCGCCACGGAACGCCCTTGGACGGGCGAGTATGTCGACAACAAAAATGAGGGCATTTACGTCGACATCGTTTCAGGCGAGCCGCTCTTTGCCTCCTCCGACAAATATGAATCGGGCTGCGGCTGGCCCAGCTTTACGAAGCCCATTGAGCCTGCCCATGTGAATGAACTGCGCGACACCGCCCACGGCATGATCCGCACCGAAGTGCGCTCCAGCCACGGCGATAGCCATCTGGGCCATGTCTTCAACGATGGCCCACCCGACAAGGGCGGCCTGCGCTATTGCATCAACTCCGCCAGCCTGCGCTTTGTGCCCCGAGAAGAGATGGAGGCCGCAGGCTATGGCGCTTATTTGAACCAGGTGGAAAAGCTGAAGTGAGGCCGTGAAGCTGGGCCCTTGCCCACCCTCACCTTAGTCCACTTCACACTCCGTCACCCTTGCGAAGGCAAGGGTCCAGCTTTTGGTTCAACTAGCGTCATCACTTCATCAATGGAGTCATGCAAATCCAGCCAGTCAGGATTCATGTCTTCAATCAAACGCAGCTTCCACTCACGCTTCCAGAGCTTCAGTTGCTTTTCGCGTTTGATGGCATCGAGCATGAAATGATGGTGCTCGTACCATACCAAAAGGCCGAGCCCATATTTTGATGTAAACCCCGGAGTTGTTCCATTCTTGTGGTCGCACACGCGGCTCCAAAGTGCGCTTGTCACGCCGACATAAATTGTTCCCCGATAGCGGTTTGCCATGATGTAGACGGCAGGGTGTTTTTCTTGGCCCATGAACGAGAAGCTATGGTTTCCCCATTCATGGCGCAAGAGAAGCTGGACCCTTGCCTTCGCAAGGGTGACGGCCAGGGAAATGTTTGCAACAGCACAAATAAAAAGGCTCCCAAAAGGGAGCCCTTCATCTCTATTTCAACACCCCTCAAGCAAACTTCTGCTTCAAACTTCCATCCTTATACCGCTTGGCCATTTCCGACACCGGCAGCACCTTCTTGATCTTGGATGCATTGCCCGCCGTGCCAAACTCGGCAAAGCGTGCGGCGCACAGCTTGCTCATCGCTTCCATGGCAGGCTTCAGATACTTGCGAGGATCAAATTCCGACGGGTCTTCAAACAGGATCTTGCGGATGGCACCGGTCATCGCCATGCGATTATCAGTGTCGATGTTGATCTTGCGCACGCCATGCTTGATGCCACGCTGAATTTCCGACACCGGAACGCCCCATGTCGGCTTCATCTTGCCGCCGAACTTGTTGATGATTTCCTGCAGGTCTTCGGGAACCGAGGACGACCCATGCATCACAAGATGCGTATTCGGCAGCTTCTTGTGGATTTCTTCAATGACATTCATCGCCAGAACAGCGCCATCAGGCTTGCGGCTGAACTTGTAGGCGCCATGTGACGTGCCCATCGCAATAGCCAGCGCATCGACATCAGTTTCCTTGACGAACTTCACCGCTTCATCAGGATTGGTGAGCAATTGGTCATGGCTCAACTTGCCTTCAGCGCCATGGCCATCTTCCTTGTCGCCCATGCCGGTTTCAAGCGAACCCAGAACCCCAAGCTCGCCTTCAACTGAAATGCCACCGAGATGCGCCATGTCGGTGACGGTCTTGGTCACGCCGACATTATATGCCCAATCGGCAGCAGATTTGCCATCAGCTTTCAGCGAACCATCCATCATCACCGAAGTGAAACCAGCCTGAATGGCGGTGAGGCAGGTGCCCGCTTCATTGCCGTGGTCCAAATGCACACAAACAGGAATGTTCGGATAGATTTCCGTGACGGCATCCATCATGTGCTTCAGCATGATGTCATTGGCGTAAGAGCGAGCCCCACGCGAAGCCTGAAGAATGACAGGCGCATCAGCCTTGTCGGCCGCCGTCATGATGGCCAGCGCCTGTTCCATGTTGTTGATGTTGAAAGCGGGAACGCCATAGTCATTCTCGGCGGCGTGATCGAGCAATTGGCGAAGGGTGATGCGGGCCATGGTTTCTCCTCAAAGGTTTTGAAATCCGTTGGGAGCCCGATAAAGGATATTTTGAGCCCACACAACTTATTTGAGGGGCGCACCTCAAACTTTCCAGTTCACGATAGCTATGCTAGCAATCGCCATGTCCAAATTCACGTCGCTCATCGAATCCCTTCCAATTTCCGTTCCCTTTGTCGGGCCCGAAGCCTTGGGTCGAAAATCCGGCGTGCCGGTGGTGGCGCGCATGGGGGCCAATGAAAATGTCTTTGGCCCCTCGCCCAAGGTCATCGCGGCCTTGCAAGACCATGCGCAGAACGCGTGGCAATATGGCGACCCGGAACTTCATGATCTGAAACAGGCGCTCGCCCGCCATCTGAAAGTAGCGCCAGAAAACGTCGCCATCAGCGAAGGCATTGATGGTCTCCACGGTCTCACGGTTCGCATGTTCGTAGAGCCAGGCGACAAGGCCGTCTACTCTGCCGGGACCTATCCCACCTTCGGCGTTCATGTGAAAAGCTTTGGCGGAAATCTCATCACCACGCCCTATGTCGATGATCGCGAAGATCTGCCCACGCTCATCAAATTGACCAAGTCAGAACGCCCGAAACTCGTCAACATCGTCAACCCCGACAATCCGATGGGAACATGGTGGCCCGCGGCTGATGTGCAAAAGCTGATCGATGACGCGCCACACGACACCATGGTGCTGATTGACGAAGCCTACAGCGAATTTGCGCCCGAGGGCACCATTCCCACCCTTGATGTGACACGCAAGAATGTTCTGCGTTTTCGCACGTTTTCGAAAGCCTATGGACTGGCTGGAATGCGTGTGGGCTATGTGATCGGCCATCCCGACGTGATCTCCAGCTATGACAAGGTGCGCAACCATTTTGGCGTGACCAGACTAAGCCAGGTCGCCGCTTTGACGGCACTCCAAGATCAGGACTGGATGCGTCATGTGGTGAGTGAAGTTGCTGCCGGTCGCGAGCGCCTTTATGACATCGCCCGTACCAATGGCCTAAAGCCGATCACCTCGGCCACCAATTTTGTCACCATCGATTGCGGACGAGACGGCGCTTATGCCACGGCCATCGTGGCAGGTCTTCTCAATCACGGCATCTTCATTCGCATGCCCGGCCTGGCCCCACAGAACCGCTGCATCCGCATAAGTGCAGGCACAAAGAAAAACCTCGACCTGTTGGCCGAGGTTTTACCGAAAATGTTGAAGACCTTGTAATTACTTCACAGCGAGCTTGGCTGCAATCTTGGCAACATGAGCGCCCTGATAATGAGCAGCTTCGAGATCCTGCTTGGAAGGCATGCGGCTGCCATCACCACCCGTGGTGGTTGACGCGCCATAGGGCGAGCCGCCCTTGAGTTCATCATGGCCCATCTGGCCTGCATAGGCGTAAGGCAGCCCAACAAGGACCATGCCGTGATGCAACAGCACTGTGTGGAAGTTCAGGATGGTTGATTCCTGACCACCATGCTGGTTGGCAGCACCAGACATGACCGAGCCAACCTTGCCGACCAAGGCACCCTTCATCCACAGGCCACCGGTCTGGTCGATGAAATTCTTCATCTGGGCAGCCATCATGCCATAGCGGGTAGGTGTTGCAAAAATTACCGCATCATAATCACCAAGATCATCGGGCTTGGCCACAGGGGCCTTCTGGTCGAGCTTGTAATACTGGGCCTTGGCAACTTCAGCTGGCACAGTCTCAGCAACGCGCTTCACATCAACTGTGGCACCAGCAGACTTGGCACCTTCTGCAGCAGCGTTGGCCATGGCTTCCATGTGGCCCCAAGAAGAATAATAGAGAACGAGAACTTTGGTCATTGTATTTCCTTTAGATGGTTGCTTGGTTTAAAAGATCTTTGAGATCGACGCGGGCATTCACCATGGCAATTTTGCCATCGGGCCCACGGGGCCATTCAGCCTTGGGCTTGTCCCAATAGAGTTCAACGCCATTCTGGTCCGGGTCACGCAAGTAAAGAGCAACCGACACGCCATGGTCGGCCGCACCATCAAGCTCCAAGCCAGCACCGAGCACGCGCTTGAACGCGTTGGCGAGGTCAACTTTGGTCGGGTAGAGAATGGCCGTGTGGTAAAGCCCGGTTGTTCCCGGTGCTGGTGGCGAACCGCCCTTGCTTTCCCAGGTGTTGAGGCCGATGTGATGATGATAGCCGCCTGCTGAAATAAAGGCGGCTTGATCGCCATACATTTGCTGCAGCTCAAATCCCAGAACGCCGCAATAAAAGGCAAGCGCGCGCGGAATGTCGGCAACTTTCAAGTGAACATGGCCAATGCCAGTTCCTGATGGGACGATGAAATCTTGTTGGGTCATGATTATCTGAAACTCTGATAGTTACAAAATAGGCATTGCTGGCCTCAATTGCAAGCCCCAATTTGAAGGTGTGGACAAAATTTACCGGGCCTTGGCCTAGGCCGCCGATCGCTGCAATGTGGCCTCGTCAGGAGCCGTCCATGAGTTTCAAAGCCCCCAAAAACTTCACCATCGTCGATCATCCTTTGGTGCAGCATAAACTCACCCTGATGCGTGACAAGAACACCCCGTCTGCGGTGTTTCGTCAACTGCTCCGCGAAATCAGCTTGCTTCTGGCCTACGAGGTCTCGCGAGACTTGCCCATGACCACCCAGCATATTGAAACGCCGGTCGCTGGCATGGAGGCCCCCATCATCAAGGGCAAGAAACTGGTGATCGTCTCGGTTCTGCGCGCGGGCAATGGCTTGCTCGAGGGTATGTTGGATTTGATCCCCTCAGCCCGCGTGGGTCATATCGGGCTTTTTCGCGACCCGGTGACTTTGCAGCCCATTGAATATTACATGAAGGTGCCTGAGGATATCGCCGATCGCCGCACCATCGTCGTCGACCCGATGCTGGCCACTGGCAACTCAGTCTCAGCTGCCGTCAAACGCCTGAAGGAAAAAGGTGCAAAAGAAATCAAATTGGTCACTCTTCTGGCGGCCCCCGAAGGCATCACCCATTTCCACAAACAACACCCAGACGTACCAATTTTCACGGCTGCCCTTGATAGCCATCTCAATGAACACGGCTACATCGTGCCCGGCCTTGGGGATGCCGGAGACAGAATGTTCGGAACTAAATAACCCCTCATTAATCATGGGCCTAACATTAGGGTCGCGTTAAAACTTGCAGCAACACTTGGGCGCCTAACCTTTGCTCATGCAGGCCCAATCAACAACAAAAACCAAATTCTGCCGCGCCGATGGCTCGCCCCGTCGCGTGCTTTATGCCGAAGATCAGGCGTCCTCGCGCGTCGTGACGACAGCCATGCTGGAGCGCATGGGCTTTTGCGTTCACGCCGTTGAAGATGGCGAATTGGCCTTGAATGCCGCGCGCAGCTCCAATTTTGACGTGATTTTACTCGATATTGAAATGCCTGTCATGGATGGGGTCACCGCCGCCCGGTCGATCCGCGCTGAGCTTGAACATTGCGCCGGAACGCCAATTTTGGCGCTCTCGGCTTTTCTGGCCGATTCAACTGAAGACACGATCTGGCGTGATGCCTTTGATTCCGCACTCCCTAAGCCCGCCAACGGCAATGAGCTTCGCCGCGCCATGGTGGACGCCCTCGCCCACAAGGACGCAAAATCCATTGTTGTTCCGGTCAAGCCCACCGTGGCCGAGATCGTCAACGCCCTGCGTGGCGGTGTTCCTGCTGGTGTGTGGACAAAACTGGTGGAAACGGCTGCCGAAGAGATGCGTCATTTGGCCAACGGCCTCTTTGCATCACTCGAATCTCGCGATTATGAAACAGCTGACATTTGCAGCTATGGCCTGAAAGGCCTGGCCCTTAATTTCGGGGCGCCCAAGGTGGCCGTTTTGGCTGAAGATATTTCGGTTACACACCGCCACAGAATCTTCGTGGAAATTGACGCCTGGCAATCTGAAGTCTGATCGCCCTAACTCTGGCAATCGTCGAATTAGGGAATTATTGGGCTTGGCCGCCTGCGGGCTTTTGGCTTTCCAGAGATTTCAACATGTGCAACACTTCCGACAGATCAGGAGAAAGCTCTTGTCTGGCGCGGGCTTTGGCTTGGGTTGCAGTTGCGTTTGTTTTTGACATGATGAAATCCTGAATTGTAGAAGCTCTAAGATGTTGAACTTAAGAAAACCCTAAGCCATCGCGGCTGAATGAAACCCCAAAGCGCTATTCACCCGGCGTTCATGCGGCGAAAATGCGGCTGAACGAAATTTAAGTCACCTCGCACGAATTTGTGAGTTGCCTGAAGAAAAACCGGGAATAAAAAGGGTCGAATAACAGTAACGTCATTGGTAGCATTAACCCCAAGGGAGAAACGATAAGATGTCGAAGGTGTTTATTGGAATGGCAGGCGCGTTGATGGCGCTCACTTTGGGTGCTGGACTGGCCATGGCCGGCGGCGATGATTCAATTACCGCCCGCAAGGCTTGCATGAAGGCCAATGGCGCTGGCATGGGCGTCATGGTCCCGATGATCAAGGGCGAGAAGCCTTATGACGCGGCAGCTGTCAAAACCGCCCTCGAGACCATGGGCAAGGCTTGCAGTGCCTGGGATACATTCTGGCCAGACGATTCAATGACCTCTACCACCCAGAAAACCCACGCCTCTGACGCCATCTGGAAAGACAAGGCGGGCTTTGCCGCCGCAGGCATGGCCTATTACACTGCCGAGCAGGCACTTTCCAAAACGACCGATGAGGCTGGCTTCAAGGCCGCCTTCCCGGCACTGGGTGCTGCTTGCGGCGGATGCCACAAGGCCTTCCGCACCGCCATGGAATAATGGCCAGAGCCATTTTCCAGCCCCGTGATCTCGCGGCCCTGGCGCTCATTGTAGCGTCAGGGCTGATGGTTTTTGGGGTGGCCACACGCCCTCACCCCCTGTCTGCAACCGACATTCCGGTCCACACCGCCAATCTCAAAAACGGCAAAACGCTTTATATCGCCGGGGGCTGCATTTCCTGCCATGCGCCAGGCCCAGACTTGAAAGATGTGAGTGCGGACGTACCAGCTGGCGGCAAGGCCTTGAAGACGCCAATCGGGACACTCTATCCGCCAAATCTGACGCCTGATCCTGAAACGGGCCTGGGCAATTGGACGGCGACTGACTTCATCAACGCCATGCAAAAGGGCATTTCACCATCGGGCGAACATCTGATTCCGGCCTTCCCCTACACATCCTATGCCCATATGAAAATTGGCGACGTTCTCGACATCAAGGCCTATCTGGAAACGCTGCCGCCGGTGAAAAACCCGGCCAAACCACATGATATTGTTCTGGCAAGCCTCATGCGCCGTGGCCTTGGTCTCTGGAAATATATAGGCTTTGATGAAACGCCCTGGATTGCTGATCCCGCCAAGAGCGAACGCTGGAACCGCGGCTCTTACCTCGTCAATGGCCCCGGCCATTGCAACGAGTGCCACACCCCGCGCACCATCTTCATGACCAGCGACAATTCGAAGAAATTCTTGGGTGGTCCCCACCCTGAAGGCAAAGGCACGGTGCCCTCACTGCGCAGCCTCATCGAACGCGGGCGCTACAAGGACGAAGCCGATCTGGTCTCGGCCTTCCAGAATGGCGAAGAGTTGGGCTACACCCGTATGAGTTCAGGCGGCATGGGCGATGTGCAAGGCAACCTGTCCAAATTGCCTGATGCAGACGTCAAAGCCATCGCCGAATATGTCACAAGCCTGAAGTAGCAAGCTTCTTGAAGCAGGAACTGGCTTTACGGAAATCTGCAAAATCCTCCTCCGTTCCCCTGAAGACATCAAGATCAACCGGCCCGTTGACGCCGCCACGCACACCCGCATCAAGATATTGCCAGAAGACCCAGCTGTTCCGCCGCACCAGTGGCGGGACAACAAGGCTACGCACCCAAAACGTCTCTGAATTCAGTTTTCCGTTGAGATAGCTCAAGTCAAATTGCGGCGTCACATAGATTATGGGCTTGCATCCCAGCCTTTCCTTTACGGTATCGACAAAGTCTTGGATCTCTTTGAGCGGATCAAGATCAACAACCTTGGCATCGCAAGGCTCCATCTTTTCCGCATCAAGAACGGGTGGTAGGGCATCAGCATCTAGCGGCAGCACCCCGAGAAAGTTCTTGGCCTGCTCAGCGCCCGTCTTGCACCGCGTGAAGAAGTGATAAGCCCCCACCGCCAGTCCGGCGGCGCGTGCATCCTTCCAATTTTGCTGGAACATTGGGTCAACGTAATCGCCACCTTCCGTGGCTTTGAGATAGGCAAAGCGAACATCGGTCTTGGAGAGCTTCTTCCAATCGATGTCGCCCTGATGATGCGACACGTCCACGCCAACGACATCAAACCACAACCGGGCGAATTCGAAATAGGGATATCCGAAATAGGCAAGCCCCGCAAAAATCAACACAAATGCAGCGGCGATTCTTTTTCTGCGGGACATTTGAAAATACTAATGCGGATCGGCTTTGCTGTGAACACCAAAGTCTTGAAACCCAGTCTCGTCCCTCAAACAAAAACGCGGAATGTTGCCATTCCGCGCTTTCAAATCCGAAAAGGCTTAAGGCTTATTCGCCCTGGGCTTCATCTTCCGACTTGGCAAACTTCGACGAAATATCTTCGCCCGTCGTCTGGTCAACCTGCTTCATTGAAAGACGAACCTTGCCGCGATTGTCAAAGCCCAAGAGCTTCACCTTCACAGCATCGCCTTCCTTCACCACGTCGCCAACCTTGTTGACGCGTGAGGAAGCAAGTTCAGAAACGTGCACAAGGCCATCCTTGGCACCAAAGAAGTTCACGAAAGCGCCGAAGTCGACAACCTTCACAACCTTGCCATCATAGATCTGGCCAACTTCAGCTTCGGACGTGATCGACTTGATCCACTTCAGCGCTGCCTCAATGGAAGCGCCGTTGTTCGACGCCACCTTCACTGTGCCGTCATCCTGAATGTCGATCTTGGCGCCAGTCTTTTCCACGATTTCGCGGATGACCTTGCCGCCCGTGCCGATCACTTCACGGATCTTGTCGGTTGGGATCTTGATGGTTTCAATGCGTGGCGCATGCTCGCCAAGGCTTGGGCGCGCCGCTTCCAGCGCATCCTTCATCTTGCCGAGAATATGCAAACGACCATCCTTGGCCTGGAACAAGGCCACCCGCATGATCTCTTCGGTAATGCCGGTGATCTTGATGTCCATCTGCAGCGACGTCACACCGTTTTCGGTGCCCGCCACCTTGAAGTCCATGTCGCCCAGGTGATCTTCATCACCCAGAATGTCGGAGAGAACTGCAAAGCGCTCGCCTTCCTTGATCAGGCCCATGGCGATACCAGCGCATGGAGCCTTCATCGGAACGCCAGCATCCATCAGTGCGAGCGAAGCGCCGCAGACCGAAGCCATCGACGAGGAACCGTTTGATTCAGTAATTTCTGAAACAACGCGGATCGTATAGGGGAAGGATTCCTGCGATGGCAGCAACGGATGAATGGCGCGCCAGGCAAGCTTGCCATGGCCAATTTCGCGGCGGCCCGTGGCACCCATGCGGCCAACTTCACCAACCGAGTAGGGAGGGAAGTTGTAATGCAGCATGAACTTGCCCTTGGTCAGGCCATCGAGCGTGTCGATATATTGCTCATCTTCGCCCGTGCCCAGAGTGGTCACAACCAAAGCCTGGGTTTCACCGCGCGTGAAGAGTGCCGAACCATGGGTGCGTGGCAGAACTGAAGCTTCAGCAATGATCGGACGAACCGTCTTCGTGTCGCGGCCGTCAATGCGCTTGCCCGTATCAAGGATGTTATTGCGAACGATGTCAGCTTCAAGGTGTTTGAAGTTTTCACCAACAGCTTGGTCAGAAGGAGATGTTGCATCATCCTTCTTGATCAAAGCGGCTTTCACCACGTCCTTGACCTTGGCCACAGCGTCCTGGCGATCTTCCTTCTTGGCAATCGCATAAGCACTGCGAAGACCAGCTTCAGCATGCGTCTTGATCGAAGAATAAAGTGCTGAATGATCCTTGGGCTCAAAATTCCGGGGTTCGCGGGCCGAACGTTCGGCCAAGCGGATAATGGCTTCGATGACCGGCTGGAACCCACGATGACCAAACATCACGGCATCAAGCATCACTTCTTCCGAAAGCTCCTTGGCTTCTGATTCAACCATCAACACGGCGTCTTGCGTTCCGGCAACAACGAGGTCGAGTGTTGAAAGCTTCTGCTGTTCAATGGTCGGATTCAAAACGAACTCACCATCAATCATGCCAACGCGGGCCGCACCAACCGGACCCATGAATGGAATGCCAGAGAGAGTGAGCGCTGCAGACGTTGCAACCAAGGCTGCAATATCGGTGTCATTTTCAAGGTCATAAGAGATCACTGTCGCGATGATTTGCGTTTCATTGCGAAAGCCATCAGGAAACAGCGGGCGGATCGGGCGGTCGATCAGGCGTGAAATCAGAGTTTCGCGTTCTGAGGGCCTTGCTTCGCGCTTGAAATAGCCGCCGGGGATTTTGCCTGCAGCATAGGTCTTTTCCTGGTAATTCACGGTGAGTGGGAAAAAGTCGATCCCAGGTTTTTCAGAGCGGGCTGCAACAGCTGTTGCCAGAACCGTGGTCTCGCCGATTGTGAGCATCACAGCGCCATCGGCTTGGCGGGCCACTCGGCCGGTTTCCATGCGCAGCGTTGCGCCGCCCCATGTAATTTCTTCTACGTCAATATTAAACATTCATATTTTCCTCTCGGTTCTTCGCTGCCGCTTTCGCACCGATCTCCTGGACAGCATTCCCTTTGAACCAACATGAGCGAGGCCCTATTGCCTTGCCCAATTTACGGGAACGCGGGCGGCGCTTCGGTGTCCGCCCGCTCATATAACAATGCCTTCCCCCGCATTTACGGAAGAAGGCCTAACGCTGGAACTTACCGGCGGATTTCAAGCTTCTTGATGAGAACCTGATAGCGCCCTTCATCCTTGCTCTTCAGATAGTCGAGCAGGCTGCGGCGCAGAGCCACCATTTTTAACAGGCCACGGCGGGAATGGTTATCCTTCTTGTGGCTTTTGAAATGGTCGGTGAGATAGTTGATGCGTTCCGTCAGGATCGCCACCTGAACTTCAGGCGAGCCGGTGTCACCGGTCTTGGTTGCATATTCTTTCACAAGAGCGGTCTTGCGCTCAGCAGTCATCGTCATTCGTTTTCTCCGGACATCGGTTAAAGGTTGAACAGTCGGATTGTCTTCAATGCGCCCTGAGAAATTTCGCAGATCCCTAAGGGCCTGCCCTCATGGCGCACCAGAACCGCCGTCGCTGATACGGGAGCTTGGCTCCCACGCAGCAGGACCTTCTGGCCCTGCCTCAACTTGGCTGCGTCCTGATCCATCACGGCCAGTGCCGGGATGCCGTCCAGCACGGTCTCGATGGAGCAAAGAGCCTCTTTCAAGGCACCCTCGCGGTCGGGCTTATGGCTCAATTCCTCAAGCTTTTCCAGCGAAATCATTTGGGCCTCGGTTAAGGCCCCGACACTCACCCGGCGCAGCAGGGTGACATGGCCGAGACAGCCTAGTTTCATCCCCATGTCACGCGCCAATGAGCGGATATAGGTGCCCTTGCCACACACCACCTCGAAATCGGCATGATCAGGACTAGCGGCGTTAACCAGTCGCAATTCCTCGACCACCACGGGCCGTGCCACCATCTCAGGCGCCTCCCCGGCCCGCGCCAGATCATAGGCCCGTTCACCGTTGATCTTAATGGCTGAAAAGGCAGGTGGGGCCTGCATGATCTCACCCGTGAAGTCTTTAAGTATCGCCTCGATAGCTTGAGTTGTGGGCCGCACATCAGACCGTGCTGAAATCTCGCCCTCAAGGTCATCGGTCGTTGTCTGTGATCCCCAGGCCACACGGAACCGGTAAACCTTCCGGCCATCCATCGCCCATTGCACGGTCTTCGTCGCCTCGCCCAAGGCAATCGGCAAAAGTCCGGTGGCTAGAGGGTCCAGCGTTCCGCCATGGCCGGCTTTCTCCGCATTAAAAAGCCAGCGAATTTTCGCAACCGCCTGCGTCGAGGACATGCCAAGGGGCTTGTCAAACGCGACCCAGCCGTGGATTTTCTCACGGGGCGTTTTCAAACAGGATTAGACCCTAATCGCATGACGCCTTGAGGCAAGAAAGCCCAAGACAATGCTGCCCAACAGAACCACGCCTTGCACCACAATAAAGGGTGGCTCGTTTCCGGCAGGAGCAAACGCATTAAGAAACGGAATTTTCTGGAAGGACTGAATGACCAGCACTAGCAAATTGAAATAAAGCGCGATCATGCCCGTGACCATATACACAAGTCTGGCCCAGCCTTTCAGCTTCAGTTGATAAAGCATCACACAGGCCACGATCAGGATCACCATCGAAAGTATGCCCACGACAATGGCAGGCGTCACACCTTTGAAGGGAAATAGAAAGCCAGTGACGCTGGTCAATATCGTCGTCAGCAAAAATCCATCATGCCAGCGTTGCAACCAAACGCCTCTGGCTGCGGCGATAAAGGCAATCAGGCCCGTGGCAATGCCCAGCAAGGTGATAATGACATGAATAATGGTGAATGTTTCAATCGAAAGTCCCAGTACCATCGTGCGTCTCCCCAAATGAATGCCCCAGCGACGGGACCATAGTTGAAATCGACAGGAGAGCTATTCCTTTTTCAAATCGCGCTGAACTTCGGGCTTGCGCAAAATTTCATCAACCTTGTTGGCATATTCCAGCGATGTGTCGATGCGGAAGCGAACTTCCGGCATGAATTTCATGTCGAGCTTGGGGGCCAGAAGCCCTCGAATATATTTGCGATTCTTGTTCAGAACATCAACCGCCTCTTGTTCCTTGCCGATGAGAAGGCTGCGCACATAGGCTGTCGCAATCTTCAAATCAGGTGAAACCTGCACCTCGGCAACAGTGGGCACCAACTTGTCAATTTCAGGATCACCAATATCACCCCGTAGGATAACCTGCGCCAGCGCGTGGCGGATCAATTCGCCAGCGCGCAACATGCGTTGGGAGGGGGCGGAGGCTTTGCTCATGTCTGTTGATCCAACTTACGGTAAGCTGCCAATCTTTCATCAAGATTGCCTGTGTGCAATTCAAATAAGTGATTGTCAAAATCATAGAAATACAGCGATTGCGCCTCGCCCTCAACCCGGGGGCGCGGCTCGCGCAAATCAAGGCCCAGTTTCTTGATCGCCGACCTTGCCCGCGCCAACCCCGCCTCAGTGGCGCGAAACGCCGCGTGATTATAGGTCGCTGACGGCAGGCTCTCGCCTTCCATGATCGCCACCCAGACATCGCCCACCATGAAGAATTTTTCTAGCGCAATCGAATATTGCTTGGCACCACTCGCATAAATCTCGCGACCACCCAAAACCTCGACCACAACACGAGTCATTTTTTCGAGGTCTTGGACGATGAAGGTGAGATGGGAAAGACCGGAGATCACGCCAGGGTCCGTTGGACCTTCTCAACGCGGAAGCATTCGATCACGTCGCCCGCGCGCATGTCCTGATAGTTCGCAAAGGCCATGCCACATTCCTGACCAACCGGCACTTCTTTCACTTCATCCTTGAAGCGCTTCAGTGTCGAGAGTTCGCCTTCATGCACCACAACGTTGTCACGGATCAGACGAACCTTGTTGCCGCGTTGCACGCTGCCTTCGGTCACCATGCAGCCAGCAACCTTGCCGACCTTGGTGATGTTGAAGACTTCCAAAATCTTGGCGTTGCCGATGAAGGTTTCGCGAAGCTCTGGTGCGAGCTTGCCCGCCATGGCGAGCTTGATGTCATCAACGAGGTCATAGATGACGTTGTAATAGCGGATCTCGATACCCTGTTGCTGGGCTGCATCACGGGCCTGCCCATTGGCACGCACGTTAAAGCCCAGAACCACTGCACCTGAGGCCGCAGCAAGAGAGATGTCGCTCTCGTTGACGCCACCCACCGCATAATGAACCACGCGGGCGCGGATTTCATCATTGCCAATCTTTTCCAAAGCCTGAACGATGGCTTCAGCAGACCCTTGAACATCGGCCTTGACCAAAATTGGGAATTCCTTGCGGCCCGCCTGATTAAGCTGGCTCATCATCTGTTCCAGTGACGAACGCACGGAACCCGTGCCGCGCTTGTCGCGGCGCTGACGCTCACGGTAATCCGTGATTTCACGCGCACGAGCTTCTGTCGGCACAACGTCAAAACGGTCGCCAGCTTCTGGTGCTGAGTTAAGACCAAGGACTTCGACCGGAACCGAAGGCCCAGCCTCTTTCACTTGCTCGCCCTTGTCGTTGACGAGGGCGCGAACACGGCCCCAAGCCGAACCAGCCACGAAAATATCACCAAGCTTCAGCGTGCCGCGCTGTACAAGAACCGTGGCCACGGGCCCACGACCCTTGTCGAGCTGGGCTTCCACCACAAGACCACCGGCCTCGCGGTTCGGATTGGCCTTTAGATTGAGAACTTCAGCCTGCAGCAAAATCGTATCAAGCAGCTTATCGAGGTTGGTCCCCTTCACAGCAGAGACTTCAACATCAAGCGTATCACCGCCCATGCTTTCAACCACAATGTCATGCTGCAGCAAATCCGTGCGCACCCGCATTGGATTGGCCGAAGCCTTGTCCATCTTGTTGATGGCCACGATAATCGGCACACCAGCGGCTTTCGCATGGCTGATCGATTCAATGGTTTGCGGCATCACGCCGTCATCAGCAGCAACAACCAGAATGGCAATGTCGGTGGCCTTGGCACCACGCGCGCGCATTGAGGTGAAAGCCTCATGGCCCGGAGTATCGATGAAGGTCACCAAGCCATTGGCGGTTTTCACCTGATAGGCACCAATATGCTGGGTAATGCCGCCAGCTTCACCAGAGACCACATTGGTCTTGCGAATAGCGTCAAGCAGCGAGGTCTTGCCGTGGTCAACGTGACCCATGATGGTAACAACCGGTGGCCGTGAAACCAACGCTTCTGCAGCATCGCTTTCGCCATCAAGGCTTTCAACCACGTCCGCATCAGACACACGCCTGACCTTGTGGCCCATTTCTTCGGCAATGATTTGCGCCGTATCAGCATCGATCACATCATTGATCGTGTGCATCTGGCCCTGCTTCATCAGCAGCTTGATAATATCAACCGCGCGTTCAGCCATGCGGTTTGAAAGTTCCTGAATGGTAATCGCTTCAGGAATGATGATCTCGCGCGTCACCTTTTCGGTGGGCATCTGGAAGCCCTGCGCCTGTTTCTTCAGGCGCTCGGTGCGGCGACGGAACGCGGCAACCGAACGGACGCGATCACCATCCTCTTCCGAGGTGGCGGTGGCCAGAGTCAATTTTCCGCGGCGCTTGTCAGCATCAGTCTTGGTACGGGTTGGAGCAGGAGCCACCAGCGTGCGCCTGACTGCGCCAGTGCCGGGCTGGCGTGGGCTCAGCTTGGCGCGTGGCGATTCGTCTTCTTCAGCATCAGCCTTGCGGCCCAGAGTAGAAGGACCCGGAGTGGTCTTGGGCGCCAACTTGCGCGCAGCTTCTTCAGCCTTGCGCTTTCCAGCTTCTTCAAGCTGGTGGCGGGCATCATCTTCTTCCTTGCGCTTGGCAGCAGCTTCACGCTCCTTGCGGTCGTGCTCGTCCTGAACCTTGCGGCGAACGGAATCTTCTTCAGCGCGCTTGCGCTCTTCGGCTTCGCGAACACGAGAGCCCACCAAGGCACGTTCACGCGCCTCGCGCTCTTCGGGCGAAAGGGTGCGCAGCACCACGCCGGAACGGCTCGGTGGCGTGACAGGACTTGTCGGGCGCTGGGTTGCTGATTCAGCAACGCGCGGGGTGGGCTGGAATTTCGGCTTTTCTTCAACAACGGGAGCTGCAACCACAGGTTTTTCGTCGCCAAAACGCCTGCGCTTGGTTTCAACAACCACGGTCTTGGTCCGGCCATGAGCAAAGTTCTGCTTCACCCGCGACTGTTCAATCGCTGGCCGCTTCAGGCTCAACGTTGCGCCCTGAGGGCGGCTTTCGGGCTTGTCAGTCTTGTCGTTCAAATCGCTCATGCTACCGTCGTTTATCCGTGCCATTCATGGTGAAGCCGGAGTACTGCGCCCAACGGCGCAAGGAATCCAGCAATTTTTCGGTGAGGCCCCCGCCGGCCACGCCAGCGTGTACCACATTTTCCCGCCCAAATGCCAAGTCCAATTCGTCACTGCTCAACAAATCGCAAATGACCGTTCCCTCGGGCGCCTTTCGGTTCAATTTGATCGTGCCGTCAGCCCCGGCCCCCTTGAGATGGAGCAAAAGCTTAACCTTGCCTTTGGCCAGTGCCTCTTCAACTTTGGTGTTGCCAGCGATGGCAAGACCCGCTTTCCGGGCTAACGCCAGCCGCGAAACCGTCTCCTGTCGGAGCAGTTTTGCCACCAAGTCGGGCAAGTCAGCATCAGCCTCGGCGTCAGCACCAAAACCCTTGGCAAAAAGCTTGCGCTTTTGGGCCTCGGCAATGGCTTTAGGCTCAAGCGACACCCAAACCCCGCGTCCAGGCAGCTTGCGGCCCAAATCAGGCACCACCTTGCCCTCGGGCGAAAGCGCAAAACGGACAAGTTCCGCCTCGGGTTTTACCACCCGCGAGACGATGCACATCCGGTCTGGCATGTCGGGCCCGATTTCGGGTTCTGGTTGCTCTGAACTCAGGCTTGTGCCGCCTCAGCCTCGGCAGCGGGTTCTGCGGCAACCGGAGCTTCAATCCAGCCCAGCTGCACACGCGCCGCCATGATCAGATTCTGGGCATCCGCAGCCGAAACTTCAAGACCCGCAAACGCACCAGCGTGCTTTACTGTCTCGCCATTCTTGCGCTCGTTCCAGCCAGTCAAATCATCCGTGGCGCAATCGGCCAGATCCTCAACCGTCTTCACGCCTGCTTCGCCCAGGGCGACCAGCATCGACGGCGTAATGCCGTCCGTGGCTTTCAACTCATCTGAAACGCCAAGTGCAACGCGCTTGTCTTCAAATTCAGCCGTCTGCTTGTCGAGATAGGCTTTGGCACGCGCCTGCAATTCTTCCGCCGTTGATTCATCCAAACCGTCAATCGAAGCGATTTCGTGAATGTCCACGAAGGCAACTTCCTTAACCGTATCGAAGCCTTCCGACGCCAAAAGCTGGGCCAGGGTTTCATCCACATCCAGTGCATCCACAAAGCGCGTGGTGCGGGCTGCAAATTCCTTCTGGCGGCGCTCGGATTCTTCAGCTTCCGTCATGATGTCAATATCCCAGCCCGTAAGCTGCGAGGCCAGACGCACATTTTGTCCGCGCCGGCCAATGGCCAGCGACAATTGTTCATCAGGCACCACAACTTCAATACGTTCGGCTTCTTCATCAAGCACCACCTTGGCCACTTCGGCAGGAGCCAAGGCGTTGACAACGAAGGTTGCCACATCAGGCGACCACTGGATAATGTCGATCTTTTCGCCCTGCAGCTCATTGACCACGGCCTGAACACGGCTGCCGCGCATACCAACGCAAGCGCCGACAGGATCAATCGAGCCATCCTTGGAGCGAACCGCAATCTTGGCGCGGCTTGAAGGATCACGTGCCACCGACACAACATCAACAATGCCGTCATAGATTTCCGGAACTTCCTGACCAAACAGCTTGGCCATGAATTGTGGATGGGTGCGGCTCAAGAAAATCTGGGGGCCCCGCTGTTCGCGGCGCACGTCATAAACATAAGCGCGAATCCGGTCGCCGGGGCGAATGGTTTCACGCGGCAGGGTCTCATCACGGCGGATAATGCCTTCGCCACGGCCCATATCGACGATCACGTTGCCATATTCAACGCGCTTGACGAGACCTGAGATGATGTCGCCGATACGATCCTTGAACTCATCATACATGCGCTCGCGCTCGGCATCGCGCACCTTCTGCACAATCACCTGCTTGGCGCTCTGCGCGGCAATGCGGCCAAATTCGATTGGAGGAAGTGCTTCAGCAATAAAGTCGCCAACTTGGGCGGCCGGGTTCTTCTTGGTGGCTTCGGCCAGCGAAATCTGCTTGGCATCATCTTCAACCTTTTCGACCACCATCAAAAGGCGGTTGAGGCGCGTCTCGCCGGTCTTGGGATCGATCTCGGCGCGGATTTCATTTTCCTGGCCATAGCGCGCCTTGGCGGCCTTGGTTATCGCCTCTTCAAGGGCTTCGAGAACGATGGCCTTGTCGATGGTCTTTTCACGCGCGACCGCATCCGCGATTTGCAAAAGCTCAAGCCTGTTGGCGCTGACGGGTGTATTAGCCATTGTCGTCTTCCTTTTCTGGGGAAATTTGGTCTTCGTCGATTTCAGCGCCATCGCCATAGCCCTGGACAGGCAGGCGGGTACGGGCCGCTTCAATCAATTCATCGGTGAGAACCAGTGTGGCCTCGCCAATATCAGCAAAATTCAAACCAACGAGAAGAGGCTCTGTGCCTCCTTCCGGGTTTTCAATGTAGAGGCGAACCTCGCCATCATGATAGCCTTCAAGCATGCCGCGGAAGCGTTTGCGCCCCGCCACTGGATTGGCCATTTCGATCTTGGCTTCATGTCCGGCCCAGGTTTCAAAGTCGCCAGCGCGCACCAGTGGGCGGTCAATCCCCGGCGAGGACACTTCCAGCATGTAGCGCGCCGAAATAATATCTGCCACATCAAGCACCGGCGAAAATGATCGCGAGAAATTCGCGCAATCATCAACCGTGAACGTGCCGTCAGGCCGCTCCGCCATGATCTGCAAGGTCGAGCCAAACATCTTCACGCGCACCAGTCGAAAGCCCATCGAGTCAAGCACGGGCTCGGCCAAAGCCGCCACCCGGGCCGAAGGCCCCGTCTCGCGCGAAATTCGTGTTTCAGTCATCTGTCATCCGAATACAAAAAAAGCGGGCCCCTTTCGGGACCCACTCTCATTTTCCGGTTTCCCGGCTATGTGAGTGAATTCTTGGGGGTGCCTATAGTCGTTTTCTGAAAAAGACTCAAGGGCTGAAATTTAACGCACTTTTCGCCGCGCCGATGCGATCTGGCTGCCGATGATCCCAATCAGGATGAGGCCACCGCCGGCCCACGTGGTTAGTTTGGGATGCTCGGCAAAAATCGCCCAGGCCAGCGCCGGGGCCACGGCCACTTCAAGAAGGCTGAGCAACGCCGTTTCGGCTGCGGGCAGACGCCGCGCACCCTCGCCCAGCGTCACCGAGGCCAGCGCAAAGGCAAGACCAAAAACCGCCAGTATGCCAATCTGCCCGGACCCGTCGCTGAAGGGCTCACCCCAAACCAGACTCAAAGGCAACAGCACAACCGACGACCAGACCGCCGGTCCAGCCGCAGGCGTTTCGGGATGGCGCCGGTAAATCACGAACATCACAGCCATGGCCACAGCCATGCAGCAGGCCAGAAGGTCGCCAGTCAAATTGATCGAGCCCAGGGAGCCCGAGACGATGACGGCGACACCGATCAATGTGAGAGCACAGCCCGCCAATACTGATTTCGTGGGCCGCTCGCCCAACCACGCCCAGCTCAAGGCTGCCGCAAGCAGGGGCGTTGCGGAATAGATCAGCGAGACATTGGCGATGCTCGTATATTTGAACGACGGAATGAAAACGGCCGTGCCCACCGCCCCGGCCATCGCTGCGGCCCAGCCGCTCTTGCCCATGCCCAAAAATTCGCGGGCAAATGACCCGCGCCATAGCGTGTATCCAACCGTAAAGACCGCTGAAAAAACACCACGCCAGAATATCACATCCCAGGCACCAGCCCCTACCCCCTTGGTGAAGATGCCCGCCGTGCCAAAAATGATGGCCGAGAACGCGACGAGAACTACGCCTTCGACGTGACGGGAAGAGGGCGCTGGCGTTTCTGACATGTGATTCCTGATTTGAGCTCCCGCTCAACATAGCACGACTGCTGACAGATTTCCGTCAGCAGTCGTGGTGACTATGCCTTAGAGGCAGGTCAAGGCATAGTCACGGTCACCCGCAAGAAGGACGCGGGGATTGTTGTCGTGGCATTGCTCTTGGACTGGTTCTGCTGGTTAAACAGCATTTCAAGCTCCTCCTGCAACGCTGCCGCCTTGCCATTCTTGGCCGCGGCATCAAAGGCATTCATGGTCGGGCCATAATAGGTGCGGAACTGTTCCAGGAATTTCGACGCCGAGCCCGGATACTTGAACACATAAGTGTCTTTCACACATTTGATGTTGCCGGCCGGAATGCCAGCCGCTGTAAAGCGCTCAACCACATTGGCTTCAACACCCCAGGTCATCGGGCTCACAAAGCCTTCCGGCGGTGGCGGCGAATAGGCAGAACTGATCTTCAGGATTTGCGCAACCAGCGTGGGGTCACCCGGAATCCAGTTGCCCATAACAATGCGCCCACCAGACTTGGTGACACGCACAAGTTCCTTGGCCACATCAAAAGGCTTTGGTGCAAACATCGCGCCGAAGATTGAGACGGCTAAATCAAAGCTCTTGTCCTTGAGATTGGCGAGATTGCAGGCGTCGCCTTCTTCAAAACGGCAATTGGCCAGCGCGCGCGCCTTGGCACGGGCATTGCCGGCGGCCACAAGGTTGCTGGCAATATCAACGCCCAGAACATCAGCCCCGGTCTCGGCAGCAGGAATGGCGGTCGTGCCATCGCCACAGCCGAGGTCAAGCACCTTCATGCCCTTGGTGATTTTGAGGGATTGCACCAGGGCATCGCCACTCTCGCGCATGGTGGATGCAAGGCGGGTAAAGTCACCTTTTTCCCACAGCGCCTTGTTGGCATTGGGGATGGGAGTTGGTTTGGTGTCCATTTCAATGTCCTTCTGATTGATTGACCACCGCAACCAACCATCGGACCTGTTTCATCTCCAGTGCAGGAATTGTATCAACCCTGATACAGAAAATGGACCAGCGTCAGGCAGCTTTGGCCTGCCGCACTGGAGGTTCGGCATAAGACGCGCGCACCATCCATTTTTCCAAAGAAGCAATGAGCTTGGCCTTGCCAATCAACACAATTTTCTCAGCGTCAATTTCCTGCCGCAGGCTCGACCATCCCATCCACGCCGACGTCATGGCTTTCAAGTCAGCGCGAATGAAGAGATCAACATCATGGCCGGGATCAATAAGGCAGAGGTCAACGCCCAGACCGGGCTTTGACACCAGCCAGTAATTGCGATTCTCTACTGGACGCTCAGGATAGGTGAACTGGATGACGGTCATTTGCCCCTTGGGCAGGGCCAACACGTCGATGTTGCGCCGCATGTTCCACATGAGCAGCCCGGCATCGAGATTTTCCAGCGAGACCTCTGCATCAACGCTGCGATGGGCCCATTTGCCCAGCGCATAAACAATGGGCCGCAACTCGTTGGCCATGGCGGTGGCAACATAGCCGTCGTCGCCGCCAGCCTCGGATTCAGTGCGCGCGATGAGGCCATTGTGCTGCATCTCTTTCAATCGCTTTGAAAGCAGTGTGGGTGAAATGCCTGGCAACCCGCGCCGGATTTCATTGAAGCGCGTTGCATTCTGAAAGATTTCAGACAGGATCAGCAGCGTCCAGCGCGGCTGCAGCAATTCGCTGGCTTTGGCGACGGGGCAAAAACTGTGATAGCAATCATTGGTCATGGGGCACCTCCAGGAGATGACATTCTCCAAGTCGAAGGCCCAAGTCTAGTCCAGTTTCTGTACTGATCACAACCCGCCCCAACCCAATGTGCCGGCGTCAGGCGCGGTAGATTCTAGCCCGAAACGCGTCTGCAAGCGCTGCGATATCTTGGCCATAGGGCTGTTTTTCCTGGCCATCAGGGAAGTGCCGCGCAGTCTCCGCCGCCAGATTTTGCAGCGCTGCGGGCACCGGGCGGTTGGTCACCTCAAGGGCGCGGCGCGCGATGGGGGCCAGCGTCGCCAGCGTCTGGTCAAGCAACAGCCCGGCGCGATCAATCTTGGACCAGGCCAGAAATACCGGCGAGGACACATCATCCTGCCCAAAGCCGCCTGACTCGGAGCCGGGCAACAGCGTGGGCTGGGCCAGCATCCGCATTTCCTCTTCATAGTTGACGATCGCCATCGGCAAGACGCCAAGATTGTTGCGCCCCTCCATCATCCCCAGAAACGGCGGCAGAAGCGAAACCGGGCCATCCTGCAATTTGGCGGCGATGCGCCCGGCCAGCACAGCAAGATTGGCATAGGCCGACACCAGCGCGTCCATCGCGGCTGCAGCCTGCATATTATGATAACCGCCGGTGCTGATGACCGGGTCTGGCCCCACACGTTCAGCTTCGGAAATGACAACAGGATTGTCGCTGACCGCCATCAAGGATTGCCGCGCCACCTCATCGGCCATTGCCGCCGCCCGGTAAGCCTGCCCCAAAACCCGCGGCAGAATGCGAATGCTAACAGGCGCCTGATAGGGCCGCCGTGGCGTCCCGTTGCCGGGGCCCATCAGACCCCGCAACGTTGAGAGCGCGCGGGCATCAAACGGGTTGTTCCAATAGCCCTCAAGCTCGGCAGCAAAATGGCCATGGGGTGCATTGAACGCCTCTGCGGCAAAGGCCAGAACCTCAGCCGTAAGCTCAAGGCGTGCATGGGCCGCCAGCGCCGCATCGGCCACCAAGGCCGAAGCCGCAGGCGAACCATTGATCAGGGAGAGCATGTCCTTGGGGCCGAGTGGGTGTTTTTCAGACACATGCAAAAACAAATGCGAGAGCGACAGGATTTCACCGGGCCCGCCTTGGCCACGCGTCGGCACGGGGGGCAATTTTTCTCCCCCCAGCATTGCGGCCACCGCTTCAGCCACTCCGGGCGTAATGGCCGAATGACCCTCAATGAAATTGGCAAGGCGCGCAAACACAATGGCCCGCGCCACCCGCTCCGGCAGGGGATCGCCCCATGACACGGCGCGATGAAAGGTCGCCTTCTCAGCGTGTTTCTGCCGTTCCTTTTCATCAAGCCGCGTCTTGGCTTGATGGCCATAACCCGTATTGACGCCATAAATCGTAATGTCAGGCCGCTCGACCAGTTTCATCATCATCGCCCGCGCCTCGGCCATTTTCTTCTTGGCCAAATCTGTGAAGGCAACGGACGCACCACCCCAAGCCACTTGCTTGCAGTTTCCAAGGGTGAAATCAGAGCGTGAGCCCAGCATGATGGTCATGCATCAAGTCTTTCTTTGGTGGTGACATCAGTCACCGGCTGCCTCACGGATCAAATCTTGTGAGAATCTCGATCAGGCCTTCATCATTCAAAGCTTCAACGGCCTCGTCGATCTGAAACCAAGAGCGGAAGCGTTCTTTCTTCTCGGGCCAGCTCCCCAGCATTTTTTCAACTTCAAGCGGATAAACCACGGTGCGGCACGAGCCCAACACGCCGGAATTCATGCGCTTGCTATAAATATAATGGCCCAGTTCTATCTTGCCGATCCGGCCTTTGACCCCAGCCTCCTCGAAGGCTTCCTGCTTGGCGGCGTTATAATCCGTACGGCCTTCCATCGGCCAGCCCTTGGGGATCACCCAACGCTTGGTTTCGCGCGAGGTGATGAGCAGAATCTCCATGCGTCCGCGCCGCTTGCGAAAAGGGAGCGCTGCCACCTGATGATGATGTGATTCGACGTCCATAAAAAATCCTAGCGCGAATCCCAGCTCAATTAAAACACCGATTGCAATTCCGGAAAGGAACTGCGGCTGAGGCGAATCGCGCTAAGAACGGGCGCAGCAACGGGAGATGGGGCCGAATGAGCGTATTTCAAGACATTCAGAAGCCTTGGGCTTGGCTCGAAGCAAGAGCACCAGGCTTTGTCTTTCTGTTGGTCCTGTCCCTTCTCTATGCCTTGCCGCTGTTTTTTGATGGCCGCTATTATCTGGACGACATGCCCCATGCCATGAATGGCCTGACATTGTGGGAGCAGGATGGCAGGCCTCTGGCCTCGCTTATATCGTCTCTCGTGTCCTTTCAAATCCCATCATTCTCCGCGCCCTCCCTGATCGACATCAGCCCGCTCCCTCAGATGTTGGGATTGGCCACCTTGGCTTATGGCGCAGCGCGGCTGGCCCGCGCCCTATTCAATGCGCCGCCAGACCTTTGGCAATGCCTTGTGGTGTTCCCCATCATCGCCAGCCCCTTCATGCTGCAAAATCTGTCTTACAAGTTTGATGCCCTGACCATGGGCCTCAGCGTGATGCTAGCCATTCTGGCGAGTTTACCCGTAAGTGCGGGCTGGCGGACCATGATTGCGGGTGCCGTACAGCTTCTGGCCGCACTGTGCCTCTATCAGGCTGCGGTCAATATGTTCGTCGCAAGCTCGGCCCTGATCTGCCTCGCACTCACCTGGAACCGCACTGAAGGTTTCAAGACGCTTGTTCTCGCCAATATTGCCAAGCTCGTCCTGGCGCTTCTGGCCTATGGCCTCATCATTAAATTGACGGGCGGCCTCAGCGGCGATTATGCCGCGTCCCACAGCAAGCTTATTGCATTGGATAGTTCGGCCCTTTCAGCCCTGCTGTTCAATTTTCAATTCGGCAATTTCTTCATCTCTGAATTTGTTTCCGACGCCCCAATTCTGGCAATCGTCGCCGCCGCCAGCATTCTCATTTTTTCAGTACAATTGATTGTGCATGGCAGCGCCTACACAGCCGCCACCCGCACCATCATCGCGCTGCTCGGCTTGATCGTTCTGGTTCTCTCAATCATGGGCATATTGCTGGTTCTCAACCAACCCGTCGTACGGCCACGAACCTTGCTCGCGCTGTCAATACTTCTGGTCTATGCGGGCTTTGCCTTCCACGAAATTGTGCGCGACCAAATGCAAGTCTGGCGCTGGGGGCTGGCGCTGGCGACCGCGTGGTTCTTCACACTCGCCTATGGCCTCGCCAATGCTGCCCATGACCAGACCCGCTTTGACAGCTATCTCGCCAGCACAATCATCGCTGACTTGCAGCACTCTGGCTTCAAGCCCAACGATAGATTGGCCTTTGATGGCGTCCAGCCGCGTTCGCCCGCAGCGGAAAATGCCAGCCGCTCGAAATTGATCGCGCGCATTTTGCAAATGAACATGAATGGTAATTCCGAATGGGGTTTCCGGCTGCTTGAATCATTCGGACTGAAATCAACACCAGTCATGGATGCCGATGAAACCTCGCTGAAAGCCGAGTGCACGGCCGAGCCCGCGACCAAAGCACTCCAGTATCAAATTTTCAAGCAGGACCAACTCTATTTGGTCTCATTCCCCGGTGGCGTGTGCTTCAAGCCTTGAGGCTTTTATAGCGCAGATAGGCGGAGCCCCGCCCCTCGCGCCGCGCCTTGGCTTCATAGCGCGTCTGCGTCCAGTTCTCGAAGGGCTGGGACCAGTCACCCTCTTCAACAAAGAGTTTCGACGCCGCGATATGCTCGCGCGTCCAGAGAACATAATCGTCAATATCGCTGGCAAACCAGAATTGGCCTTTGGGTTTCAACACGCGGGCAATATGCGCAAGATTTCCCGGATTGACGAAACGCCGTTTCTTCTGGCGCTCCTTGGGCCAGGGATCAGGATAAAGTAGATAGACCCGCTCTAGACAACTGTCGGGCAGCGCCTCAAGCAAGGCCCGCGCATCGCCATAATGAACCTTCACATTGGAAACGGCTCTGGTGTCAATATCAGCCAGAAGCTTGGCCACGCCGTTAAGAAAAGCTTCGGCGCCAATAATCGTCACATCAGGATTGAGCGTGGCTTGGTGCGCCAGATGTTCACCGCCGCCAAAACCAATCTCCAACCAGACCTTTGGCTTTGCACCATTCAGAGGTAGCGCCAAATCGAGCGCCACCTCCGGCAAAAGCCGTTCCATCAGGTCTGAATGGTTACGGCGCAAAGGTTTCCCCTTGCGCCGTCCGTAAAATTGAAACTTAGGAAGGTTGTCTTTCACTTCACCGCGGCTTTGAGCGCCTTGGCAAGATCCGTCTTCTCCCACGAGAAGCCCCCGTCCTTGTCAGGCTTGCGGCCAAAATGACCATAGGACGAGGTGCGCGCATAGATCGGACGATTGAGATCTAGATGCTTGCGAATGCCGCGCGGGGAAAGATCCATCACCTTGCGCAAGGCCTTTTCAATCTTGGCATCATCAATTTTGCTCGTGCCGTGCGTATCAACATAAACCGAGAGCGGCTGCGAGACACCAATGGCATAAGACAATTGAATAGTGCATTTCTTGGCGAGCTTTGCCGCCACGACGTTCTTGGCCAGATAGCGCGCTGCGTAAGCCGCAGACCGGTCAACCTTGGTCGGGTCCTTGCCAGAGAATGCGCCACCGCCATGAGGGGCAGCACCACCGTAAGTATCAACGATGATCTTGCGGCCGGTGAGACCGGCATCGCCATCTGGACCACCAATATAGAACTTGCCGGTGGGATTGACGTGCCAGACCGTGTCCTTGCTGATCCAGCCCTTGGGGAGAGCTTTCTTCACATAAGGCATGACCAGCTTTTTAACGTCCGCCGAGGTCATGTCTTCATCGGTGTGCTGATGCGAGACAACAATCTGCGTGGCGCCAACCGGCTTGCCGTTCTTGTATTTCACCGTCACCTGGCTCTTGGAGTCAGGGCCAAGCTTTGAAGCCTCGCCCGAATGGCGCGCCTCAGCCAGAAGCTGCAAAATGCGCTGCGCATAATAAAGTGGGGCTGGCATGAGGTCAGGCGTTTCATCACAGGCATAACCGAACATGATGCCCTGGTCGCCAGCGCCTTCATCCTTCTCGCCGGTGCTGTCCACGCCGACCGCAATATCAGCCGATTGCGCATGAAGCAGGATTTCAATCTTGGCATTGTCCCAATGGAAGCCCTGCTGCTCATAGCCAATGGCCTTGATCGCCTTCCTGGCCACGGCTTCAATCTTGTCATGGGTGACTGATTTGGGTCCGCGGGTTTCGCCAGCAATGACGATGCGGTTGGTTGTGGCCAGGGTTTCGCAGGCCACGCGCACATCCCAAGGGTTCATGCCTTCGGCAATGGCTTCCCGGAAAAACAAGTCAACCACTTCATCGGAGATGCGGTCACAGACCTTGTCCGGATGTCCTTCAGAAACCGATTCACTGGTAAAAAGATAAGAACCGCGTGCCATCTCAAACTCCCGCCTGGCTAAAATCAAATCACATAAAGATATCTTTATGCGTTCGGGCGAGAGCTATTACAGGCAAATGACACAGATTCAAGTCAAATAAGCTAAAGTCAGTGTCACTTCTTGCTGTCGGCGACCATGCGCGCCAGATCGGCAATCAATTTGCGGAGAGTGGATGTGTCAGCGTCGCGGAACGCCTTGGACAGCTGGATGCCTTCGGGCGACATCATCACGGCGGCAAATTCGTCGCGCGGCCCCTCGCCAAGGCCGTCATTGCCGTCAAGACCGGGTAGACCGTCAAAGAAAAATTGTACCGGAACACCGAGCGTCTTGGCCGAATAAAACAATCGGCTGGCGCTGATGCGATTGGAGCCTTTTTCGTATTTTTGGACCTGCTGGAAAGTGATGCCCAGAAGCTCACCCAGCCTTTCCTGACTCATATTGATGAGCTGTCGACGCATTCTCATCCGCGCACCGACGTGGACGTCAATATAATTGGGATCTCGCCGTGTCATTTTTCCCTCAAACGGTTGCCCCCAGCCGATTTGATGCTCGCTTGATCAGGGTGAAGCCCCACACACTGTAAACGATCACGCTAATAGTCGGATTATATCAATAGTTGTAGAATCGCAATCTCAATTAAACCAAGGGCTCGGAATATTTGCGTAATTTTTTCGTATTGGCAAAAAATACAACGAGGAGTGGCAAAGCAAACTGCAGAAGAAAACCCCAGTTCGAAAATACCGTAGGAGGAAGTGATTTGGGAAGAGGCACATCATAAACACTAAGCACATTGATCGGGGAATGCACAATGAAGCGCCCCACTGGATCGATCATCGCAGAGATACCAGTGTTCGCAGCGCGCGCAATTGGAATTCCCTGTTCAATCGCCCGCAAGCGCAATTGCGCCACATGCTGATAAGGCCCGGCGGAATCGCCGAACCATCCATCATTGGTGACATTGACAAACCAATCAGGTCGCGGCGAAAGGCCCGAAAAAGCTTCTGGAAATATGGCTTCATAACAAATGCTCGGTGCCACAACGCCAGCCCCTGGAACAGCGAGTGACAATGGCCCCAAACCGGCCGCAAAGCTTTCGGGCAAATTCACCAGACGGCGCAGGCCCATGGGTTCGAGCAACCAGGCCAAGGGCAGAAATTCACCGCCAGGCACCAGATGCCATTTGTCATACTTGCCAACCAGAGTTGCCGCTGAATCGTAGATTTCAACACTGGTGTAGTAATCATCACCACCGCCTGCAACGCCCGGCTGTCGCCGGACCGCACCCGCCAGCAAAACTTTGCTGCCACCCAAGGCATCACGCAGCGCATCTTTTGCTTCGCTGCTTTCATCCAGCAGAAAAGGAACCGACGATTCGGGCCAGATGACGTGGGTGGGAACTTTCGCTCCGGCATCTTGCTGCTTGGTGAGGCTGATCAAAGTATTCCAGATTTTAGGCGCATTGCCTTCGCGCCATTTCTCGTTTTGCGGAACATTGGGCTGCACCAACCGCACAGTCACATCAGGAACAAACGCAACATCCGTCTGCGCTACACGCCAATCGCCCCAAATCCACAAGATCGGGAGAAGCGCGAGCAAGCTTAATGACGCGCCGTAAGACGCCGCCTGCCGCAACGCGAACACGGCGGGCGCGGCGGCCCACACCAGCACCAGAAAGGTCAAGCCATTCATGCCAATGAGCGAAGCCGTTTGGGCCACACCGCCCATGCCATCAACCGCAAGGCCCGGCACCGCCCAGGGGAAACCGCTCAACACATGCCCACGCAGAAATTCAGCAAGGCCGAGGCACACCGGCCATGACCAGACTTCCCCCACACCAAATCGCTGCAATTGCAACGATCCCATATTGGCCAGGCCCCAGAACGCGGCAAGGAGCGCTGACAACCCGCCCAAGGCAAAGGGCATCATCCATAAATCATTCTGGGCATCGACCAGGAAGGCATTGGAAATCCACTGCAGCATGGCGAGGAAATATCCAAAGCCCAAAAACCATCCGGCCATATATCGGGCACGAAACGAGTTTGAGCCCCGCCGCACCTCAGCAAAAATGAAAAAAGAAAAAACCGGCGCGAGAATCCACCACCGATCATAGGGCGGCATGGCCAGCGCCAAAGCCGCCCCGATCAGCGTCAGCAATGGATAATACCAGAGGCTGTTCAGAATCCGCATGACCAGTGCCAAGGTTAGCGCCGCGTCTTCGCCACCGCCTCGGCCATGTGGCACATGATTTCAAACATCATCACCACGCCCGCATAGGCCGTCATGCCTGAAGGATCAAAGGGTGGCGAGACTTCAACCACATCAGCGCCCACAATGTTAAGCCCGCGCATCTCGCGCAGCATGGCTTGCGCCTCCCGCGTGGTGAACCCGCCAATTTCTGGCGTTCCCGTTCCCGGCGCATAGACCGGATCCAGCATGTCGATATCAAAGCTCACATAGGTTTCCTGATCGCCAACAATCTTGCGGGCCTCCGCCATGATCGCCTTGGGGCCTTTCTCGATGGCTTCCTCGATGCGCACCAGACGCACCCCCATTTTCTCGCCATATTCAAAATCATCATTGTCATACATTGAGCCGCGAAGCCCGATCTGGATCGTGCGCTTCGGATCCAGAACACCCTCCTCGATGGCGCGGCGAAACGGCGTACCATGGGTATATTTGAAGCCGCCAAAATAGCTGTCGTACAAATCCGTATGGGCATCAAAATGAATCATGCCGACAGGCTTTTTCTCACCCACCGCGCGCAGCACTGGCAATGAACAGAGATGATCACCACCTGCTGAAAGCGGACGAATGCCCTTGGCTACGAGCTTTTTGAAATAGGCCTCAACGCGGGCCAGCGCATCATCAACATTGGCCGGATTAACCGGGCAATCGCCAAGATCAGCGACATTGGCGAGATCATAGGGCACAACCTTCGTCACCTGATGCATCCGCCGCACCATTGAAGATTGGTCACGCATCTGGCGTGGCGCATGGCGCGGACCAGGCCGGTTCGACGTGCCGCCATCCCAGGGAATGCCCACAAGGCCAATATCAATATCCTTGGCCTCATCCAGAGACACATGCGGCAAACGGTTGAACGTGGCGATGCCACCAAAGCGCGGTATCACAAGTCCAGACATGGGTTGATTGTATTTTGGCATGATCATCCTCTGCGGATTGGGTCTGGCTCCATGATAGCGGTAAAATCGCTTGCGCCAAGTCGCAAACTTTCTGGATTTTATGGATCCAGTCCGCCACAATCAAATCATGACGAACACTTCAGACTTTCTGGTCATTGGCGCTGGCATTGCCGGCGTGTCGGTGGCCGCCCATTTGGCCGAACACGCCACGGTCACCATTTTGGAAATGGAAGACCGCCCCGCCTATCATACCACGGGCCGCTCCGCCGCAACCTTTGAACCCAATTACGGGCCAAAACCCATTCTCGCCTTGACGCGCGCCAGCGCTGCCTTTTACCAAACACCCCCTTCGGGTTTCGCTGAAGGCGCCCTTATATCGCCACGAGGATCCCTTGTGCTTGAGCCCGAGGATCAGGTCGAAGCTGCGGCAAAATTTATCGCGAATGCCGTAGGCGTTGAAGAATTGGGGCCTGCCGAATTGGCGAAACTCTTTCCCGCCCTGCGTCCCAGCTATGCCCAGCGCGGATTTTATGAAGCCGCAACGGGAGACCTTGATGTTGATTTGATTTTTGGTGGCTTCCTGAAACTGTTTCGGGCGCGCGGTGGCAAGCTTGTTCTCTCCGCCCCCGCACAAGATATTTTGCGTGTTGGCAAGAATTGGACGGTGAAAACCGCGCATGGCGAATTCAACGCGCCAACCATCATGAATGCGAGCGGTGCCTGGGGCGATGAACTGGCAAAGCGCGCTGGTGTCAAACCCGTGGGCCTCACGCCGAAGCGCCGTTCAATCGGCGTCATTCCTGTTGAAGGCCATCCCGATTTCATGCGCTGGCCCATGGTCACCGACTGTGGCGAAACCTGGTATGCCAAGCCTCAGAGCGGCAAGATGATCGTGTCCTCCGCCGACGCAACACCCGTTGAGCCCCATGACGCCTATGCCGATGACATGGCCATTGCCGAAGGTGTTGAACGCCTGATGGGAGCAACCACAATCGAAGTCAATCGGCTCGAACATTCCTGGGGCGGCCTCAGAACCTTCGCACCCGATGGCTCACCGGTTGTGGGATTTGATTCGTCCACGGAGGGGTTTTTCTGGCTCGTGGGCCAGGGCGGTTATGGCATTCAGTCAGCACCCGCTCTGTCGCGCACCGCCGCTGCTCTCGCCATGCGCCAGCCTGTGCCTGAAGACATTCAGGCGCATCACTTGGTACTCTCCGAAATTTCTCCCAACCGACTGAGGTCATCATGAACAAGCGTCCGGAACTTTCAGTGGGAGAGGCCATTGTCGGTCTTTTGGGTGACTATGGCGTCGACACGATTTTCGGAATCCCCGGCGTCCACAATGTCGAGATGTATCGCGCCCTGCCGCGCTCCAAAATCCGCCACATCCTCACACGTCATGAACAAGGCGCAGGCTTCATGGCCGATGGCTATGCGCGCGCCACGGGAAAGCCCGGCGTCTGCTTCACCATCACCGGCCCCGGCCTTCTCAATATCCTGACGCCGATGGGCCAAGCCTGGTCGGACTCATCCAATGTGCTCGTGCTGTCGACCGCCCTCGACATCAAAGATAGCGCCCAAGGCCGGGGCCGCCTTCACGAGATGATCAGTCAAATTGAAGCGGCCAAATCCGTCACCTCCCATGCAGTGCGCGCCTACACGGAAAAGGACGTGCAAAATGCCATCGCTGCCAGCTTCGCCCGCTTTGCCAGTGCACGGCCCCGCCCCGCCTATCTCGAATTGCCTTTGGATCTGTTGAATGAACCTGCAGGCTCCGGCTGGAAAGCCACGGCTTTGCCAAGTCTGGCCCAACCGACGTCGGCCCAAATTCAGGCGGCCATCGCCAAGCTCGAAAAAGCCAAGCGCCCCTTCATCATTCTGGGTGGTGGAGCACTCGCCGCAGGGCCATGGGCTTTGAAGATTGCCGAGAAACTCAATGCGCCGATCATTACCACAGTGGCAGGAAAAGGTGCCGTTCCAGCGAACCATCCACTCTGTTGGGGTGCGCGCCTGCTGCTTCCGGAAACACAAAAGCTCCTGCAGGAGTCCGATGCTATTCTTTGCGCGGGCTCCGAACTTTCCGAAACTGATTTATGGAACACGAGTTTTGTTATTACGCAAAATATGATCCGCATCGATATTGATCCCAATGCGCTGGCAAGGCCGCATCACGCCGAGATCGCCATTCTGGCCGATGCCGCCGCCACGTTGCAGGCCATCGCTTCTGGCTTAAAGGGCAAACCCGCCGCCGCCCAAATTGCTCCGCCTACGGAGCAATCACCCCTGCGCCAGACCTTGGCCAAGGTCTTGGGCGTGATCCGCGAGGCCCTGCCGCCCGAAACTGTGATCGCGTCTGACATGACCCAGATCGCCTATGCCGCCAATGAAATCTTCCCCATGTCCAACCCGCGCACATGGATTCATCCCGTGGGCTTTGGCACATTGGGCTTTGCATTGCCTGCCGCTATCGGTGCCAAATTTGGTGTGGGTGAAAAACCCATCGCCGCGCTGATGGGCGATTATGGCTTTCAATATACCTTGAATGAACTGGGCACGGCCTCTGAACACAAGCTCAGCCTGCCGATCCTCATGTGGAACAATGAAGCCTTGGGGCAAATTCGCGACGACATGGTGATGAAGGGCATTCAGCCCAACGCCGTCACCTTGCAAAACCCGGATTTCCAGATGCTGGCAAAAGCCTACGGCTGCCGCGCCGAAAAGCCTGACACATTGCAAAGCCTCGCCAAAGCCATCACAGCCGCCCTCAAGGCTGATGGCCCAACCCTCATTGAAATGACGCCGCGCCTCGTTCATGGCTGAAGCAAAACCTGAATGGGTCATAATCTTTGACGTCGATGGCGTGTTGCTGGAACTGACGCGCGACGAAGAAGAATTGTTCTTCGAGCCTTTCAAGTCGCGCTGCGATGCAGAAAAACTCTCACGCGACTGGAACACCTACAAGATCCGCAATGACGAGGACATCATCCGCGAAGTTGTCGCCCGCCACGGCCTGCCCGCAAGCGAAGCGCCAATCATCACCAAAGAATATCTGACACTCCTCGAACAGCGCCTGCACAAACGAGAACTTCTGTCTCAAACCATCACAGGTGCGACCACACTTGTGGAGAAATTCAAACCACGAGCCCAGCTCGGTGTTGCCACCGCCAATTTCCGCCGCGCCGCCGAACTCCGCCTCACCCAGGCCAACCTGTGGCCCCATGTCTCAGGCCTCGCCTTCGGAGCCGATGGCGGCGGGCACAAATCCGCCATCCTCGCTCGCGCCATCGCAGCCTCTGGCATGGCACCACACCGCATTATCTTCATTGGCGACAATGTGAATGACGTTGTGGCAGGCCTTGAAAACCAGGTTCAATTCATAGGCTTTTCTGAAAGTGCCGCGCGCCGCGCGCAATTGGCTGCGGCCGGTGCAAAGCACTTGAGCCCGAGCCATCCCCACACGGAAACGCTGCTCGAAGGGCTGCTCAGCCGCTGAACTTCACCCTTGAACTTCAAGGCCAGCCAGTCGAAAACCAACTGGGGCACTGAATCGGAGAATGTATGTCGGGCCATAGCCAATTTTCACTTCTGACCAAGCGGCGCTTCCTGCCGCTCTTCGTGGCGCAAGCCATCGGCGCCTTCAACGACAATGTCTTCAGAAGTTCGCTGTCGATGTTGTTCATCTATGGCTTGTCGCGCCAACTCGTTCCCAATCCTGAATTCACCAACACGCTCTCTGCCGGATTGCTGATCATCCCATTTTTTCTGTTCTCGGCCTTTGCCGGGCAGCTCGCCGACAAATATGACAAGTCGGTCATCGCACGGCGCATCAAGCTTGCTGAAATCGGCATCGTGGCGCTTGCCAGCTATTCGCTGTTTTCCGGCAGCGTTGCCTTGCAATTGTTCTGCGTCTTTCTCGCCGGTGTTCAATCCTCCTTCTTCGGCCCGATCAAATATTCGATCCTGCCGCAACATCTGAGCAAGGCTGAACTTCTCGGCGGCAACGGCATGATCGAAATGGGAACCTTCATCTCGGTTCTCTTGGGCACCATCGGCGGCAGTATCCTCATTCTGGGCGGCAGCGGCCCACATTTCGTCAGTGCACTGATGATTGGACTGGCAATTGTCGCTTATGGTGCGGCGTGGTTCATGCCGCCTGCACCATCGGCGCAGCCTGACTTGAAGATCAACTACAATCTCGTCACCGAAACCTGGGATGTCTTGAAACAGGCGGCGGAAAAACGCGACGTACTGCTGGCGATCCTCGGCATCTCATGGTTCTGGTTCATGGGCGTGGTCTTCCTCACGCAAATCCTGCCCTTCGCCAAAAATGACCTGCACGCCAGCGAACAAACCGGCACCTTGATCATGGCAGTCTTCAGCGTGGCCACAGGCGTGGGCTCGGTCTATTGCAACAAACTTCTCGATGGCAAAGTCTCGGTCAAATTCGTGCCACTCGCCTGCCTGTTGATGAGCATCTTCATTTTCGATCTCTATTTTGCCGCCGGCCAGTTGGGCAGCAACGCGGATGCCGCCAACCCGCAAAGCTACGGCACTGTGCTAGTCAGCTTCGCTGGCCTGCGCGTGCTCTTTGATCTTTTTGTCATTGCAGCGTGCTCTGGCCTCTTCGTGGTGCCGCTCTTTGCACTGGCACAAGCCCGCACGCCGTTTTATCGGCGCGCACGCGTCATCGGCGCCAACAACATTGCCAACGCCATATTCATGACGACGGCCACAGTGTTGTCAGGGGTGCTGCTGTCCTCTGGCCTCAGCGTGCGCGGTCTTTATCTGCTGCTCGGCTTCGTCAATCTTTGTGTGGCGCTCTATCTGATCTATCTTTTACCGCAGACTGTTTTTGCCAGTCTCGTCCGCGGGTTCTTCCGCCTGTTCTATCGCGTTGAGGTTAAAGGCTGGGAGAATTTCCACGCCGCGGGCAAGAAGGTCTTGATCGTTCCCAATCACACAAGCTTTCTTGACGGCCCCTTGATTTCAACCTTCCTGCCAGAGCGCGCCGCCTTCGCCATCAATACCGAAATGGCCAAGGCCCGGTGGGTGAAACCAGCTTTCGCGCTCTACGACATGTGCCCGATCGACCCTTCAAGCCCACTCTCCTTGCGCGAACTCGTGAAGCGCCTGAAGCGCCACCAGAAAGTGGTGATTTTCCCCGAGGGCCGCATCACTGTGACGGGCGGCCTCATGAAAGTCTATGAAGGCCCCGCCGCCATTGCCCATATGGCGCGTGCCAAGGTTTTGCCGCTGCGGATCGAAGGGGCACTCTATTCGCCGTTCTCTTTTATGCAGGGCAAGTTGAAGCTGCGCTGGTTTCCAAAGATCACGTTGACCTTTCTGCCGCCGGTGAAATTCACTGCACCTGATGATCTCAAGGGCTCAACCTTGCGCAGTCATCAGGGCGAACAGCTTTACAAGGTCATGGCGAACATGATGTTCAAGACCTCGAACATCGACCGCACCTTGCCGCAAGCCCTGCTCGATGCCGCAAAGCTTCATGGCTATGGCCGCCTCATCCTCGAAGACATTCAGCGAAAGCCCATCAGCTATTCGCGCATCCTCATGGGCAGCGCCGTGCTCGGTCGCAAACTCGCGCAAATGACGCCGGGTGAAAAGAATGTGGCGCTGCTACTGCCCAACGCCAATGGTCCGGTTGTGGCCTTCTTCGGCCTGCTCACGCGTGGCCGCGTCCCCGCCATGCTCAATTATTCGACGGGGGCGGTGAACATGGCGGCCGCCTGCGTGGCGGCTGAGATCCGCACCATCGTCACCTCGCGCAAATTCATCGAGGCTTCCGAGATGCAAGCCGACATTGAGCTTCTCTCAAAATCAGCGAAGATCATCTATCTCGAAGACGTGCGTGAGGCTTTAGGGATAAGCGACAAGCTTTATGGATTATTCGCCAAGTTCTTCCCGCAAGCGGCCTTCAACATGGCCGGCATGGACAAGAACCCGAACAATCCTGCCGTCATTCTTTTCACCTCTGGCTCAGAAGGTGTTCCCAAAGGCGTCGTGCTGTCGCATCGCAATCTCAATGCCAATTGGCAACAGGCCCACGCCCGCATTTCCTTCACGCCGAATGACAAGATTTTCAATCCGCTCCCCGTCTTCCACGCCTTTGGACTTCTGGCCGGATTGTTGCTGCCGCTCTTTGCTGGCGTGAGGAGTTTTCTTTATCCTTCGCCGCTCCACTACAAGATCATTCCCGAACTCTGCTACGACACCAATGCGACTGTGCTGTTCGGAACAGACACCTTTCTCGCCAACTATGCCAAGCTCGCCAACACTTATGATTTCTATTCCATGCGCCTCATCGTGGCGGGCGCTGAACGCGTGAAGCCCGAGACGCGCGAAATCTGGATGGAGAAATTCGGCCTGCGTATTCTTGAAGGCTATGGCGCCACGGAATGTTCGCCCGCCGTCTCGTTCAACACGCCAATGCATCATCGCTCCGGCACCGTAGGCCAATTGTTCGATGACATTGAAACCAGGTTGGAGCCCGTGCCCGGCATTGATGAAGGCGGAAGACTTTTCGTCAAAGGCCCCAATGTCATGCTGGGTTATTTGCGTGCCGATACGCCAGGTGTGATCGAAGCGCCACCCGGCGGCTGGTATGACACCGGCGACATTGTGAAGATCGACGAGTTGGGATTCGTTACTATTCTCGGCCGCGCCAAGCGCTTTGCAAAAATCGCCGGCGAGATGATCTCCCTCACCAGCATTGAAGCCAAGCTGCAACAAGCCTTCCCGGATCTGGGCCATGCCGTCGTCGCCATTCCTGATCCCAAGAAGGGCGAGCAACTGGTGATGTTCACCACGATTGAGAAGCCTGATCGCAAGCAGATTGCCGATGGCCTGAAGGCAGTCGGCGCATCGGACCTGATGATACCAAAACTTTTTGAAACATTGGCTGAGATGCCATTACTGGGCTCTGGCAAGACCGATTATGTGACCTTGCTCCGAATGGCGCGTGAAAAGCATGGCGTATAAGTGAGCGCCGCACTGGCTCTTCCTTTAAGCCGAGTTTCATTCTAGATCGCCCTGCAAAGGTGAAGAATGAAACTCGCTAAAATCGCAGACAATGTGCAAGGCCTCGGCGCTGAAAAATGGGCCGTGCATCTCGAAGGAAAGCGCTTGGCTGCAACGGGCGAAGACCTGATCTTCCTGTCAATTGGTGAGCCTGATGCAGCACCGCCCAAAGCCATTCTCGATGTCGCAGCCCAACAAATGTACGCGGGCCGCTTGCGTTATTCTGCGGGCCAGGGCGAGCCCAATCTGCGTGAGGCTCTGGCGCGCCATTACACAAAGCAGACCGGCCGCAACATCAGCACCGACCAATTTCTGTTTCTGCCTGGAACGCAGACGGCCTTGTCGGTGGCTTTCACCGCCATCCTCGATCCCGGCGATGAGGTTGTCCTGCTGGACCCCTATTACGCCACTTATGAATCCGTGATCTGTGCGCCGGGTGGCGTTCCAGTTCCCATAGCACTTGATCCTGATCGCGGCTTTCATCCTGATCTCGAAATGCTCGAAGCGGCCATCACCAAAAACACCCGCGCGATTTTGTTGAACTCGCCCTCCAATCCAACGGGTGCCGTGTTCACGCCCGCTGAAGTGGCAGCGATTGGTGCACTCGCCAAGAAGCATGATTTGTGGCTCGTGTCAGATGAAGTCTATGCCACGTTGATTTACGGCAATCATGTTTTCTCCTCGCCCTTCTCTGACAAGAGCCTCGAAGACCGCGTGATCGTCTGTTCCTCGATCTCAAAGTCCCACGCCTTGCCCGGTTTCCGCTGTGGTTGGATTGCGGCGTCTGAAGAATTCTGCACCGCGTCACTCTCCATCACCGAAGCCATGCTCTTTGGTTCACAGCCCTTCCTGCAAGATGCCGTGGCCTATGCTTTGGACAATCACTTTGATGAAGTGGACGCCATGCGCCGGTCTTATGAAGCCCGCGCCCGGATTCTGGTCGATGGCTTGCAATCCTGCGCGTCCGTCGCGGCCCACATGCCCGAAGGCGGCATGTTCGTGATGGTCGATGTGCGCAAGACCGGACTTTCAGGCGAGGAATTTGCGTTTAAATTGCTGCACGAAAAAAAGGTCGTCACCATGCCGGGCGAAAGTTTTGGCGCAGCAGGCAAAGGCCACGTCCGCGTTGCCCTCACCATTGATGAAGCCCAGATCGCCGAAGCCGCAAAACGCATCGCGGCATTGGCCTCGTCAATCAGTTGACGGCATCAACCAATCCGGCGGGACAGCCCATGTCGGTCGGGGATGAAGCCGCAATCAAGGTTGCAATGTCAGCCCCCGACGAAATATCGCCCTTGAGGCCGATGGTCATTTCCGAAAACCGTCCCTGCTTGTCGCACGAGACACGCACGCGTTCACCAGCCCCCGCACCAAACGCCTTGTCGAATGCAGCGCGCAAATCACTCATCTGAATGCGCTTGCCAATATTGGCGGCCATGAAGGTCTGCACCGGAGAAGCGTTCACCGCATCTGCCAATCTGATTTCATCCTTGAAATATTGCTCGGCATTGGCACCGGGATAGCACGAGCCATGCTTGGTCCATTCATGGCGCTCCAAGCCTGATTGCGTGCCAGGCATGGCCTTGGCCAAAGCGGCCTTGGTCTCCGCCGACAATTCTGGCTCAGGCAACTGGTCCCATTGGTGCTGATCATCCAAAGCGGCAAGCTTGGGATCAACGCCGCAGAACTGGTTGCCGCGCGGCTGCGGCCAGAGACCATGCAAGGCAAAATGCGTGGCTTCATAGCTTGAAGATGTTTGAGCGCGACATTCGGCCTTGCCCTTCATCGCCTCGCAAAAAGCAGGCTCCCACGACAATGCTAGTACGTAGAAGGGAACCCCATCCTTCGGCCCCTTGGGCTTCGGCTTGGGCTTCACGGTGCCCATCGGGGTGTTGACGATGGCGCCGCCATTGGCGGATTGCGCAGGTGCCGCAGACGCACCATCGGTTGAACCACAATCAAGCGCCACCCAGCGCTGGGCAGGCTGGGCTCCCGGCACCGCAATCCAATAATGCGTGGCCTCGTCCTTGTTCTTGCCGAGCAACTGATAAGACTTGCCCGCTTCCACAGCAGAGTTATCAGGGTTCGTGCCTTTCTTGATCGACACGACCGCCGGGCAGGCCTTGGACGCCACAAACTGCCCGTCCATTTTCACCTGCGCGAATGAAGCGCCCGAAAACAGCATCAAACCAAAACCAAACGCGAGAATCTTTTTCAAAGCCAACTCCTGAGAATAAGCCCTCTTAGCGGAACGGGGTTTCCGCCGCAGCATTAAGATTCACTCACATGTGAACAGGAAAAATCCTATTATTCATGAAAATAAATGGACATTTCTCCCAAAAATAGGATAAACCCTATCCATGGACACCATTGCATCAGCATTTTTGACCGAAATCGAGGGGTTTCTTGCGAAATCCGCCCTTGATCCTAGCAGCTTGGGCAAGCAGGCGTTAGGAGATCCGTCTTTCGTTTCCGATCTCAGAAAGGGCCGTTCGCCCTCAACCCGCACCATCGAAAAAGTCCGCGCGTGGATCAGAACCCAGGAGACGCCGATGTCTGAACCTTCAAAACCACGTCCCGACAGCCTGATCCCCGGCCACCGTTTGACTCATCTGGAAAAGCTCGAAGCGGAATCGATCCACATCATCCGCGAAGTGGCGGCCGAATGCGAAAAGCCGGTGATGCTCTATTCCATCGGCAAGGATTCAGCCGTGATGCTGCATCTCGCTCTGAAGGCCTTCTATCCGGCAAAGCCGCCCTTCTCGCTGCTCCATGTTGATACGCGCTGGAAATTCCGCGAAATGATAAAAATGCGCGATGAAACCGCAAAGCGCTTAGGCCTCGATTTGATCGTTCACATCAATCCCGATGGCATCGCCAAGAACATCAATCCCTTCGATCATGGCTCGGCCTTGCATACGCAGATCATGAAAACCGAAGGCCTGAAACAGGCGCTTGACGAACATGGCTTTGATGCAGCCTTTGGTGGTGCTCGCCGCGATGAAGAAAAATCCCGCGCCAAGGAGCGCATCTTTTCCTTCCGCGATGCCAAGCACCGCTGGGACCCCAAGAACCAGCGCCCGGAATTGTGGAACCTTTATAACGCCCGCAAGAACAAGGGCGAGTCCATCCGCGTCTTCCCGCTCTCGAACTGGACCGAGCTTGATATCTGGCAATATATCCACCGCGAAGCGATCCCCATCGTGCCGCTCTATTTTGCCGCTGAACGCCCCGTGGTCGAGCGTGATGGCCAGTTGATCATGGTCGATGACGACCGCATGAAATTCCTGCCCGGCGAGAAGCCCCAGATGAAACGCATCCGCTTCCGCACCTTGGGTTGTTACCCGCTGACCGGCGCCATTGAATCCAACGCCACATCGCTCCCCGACATCATCGAAGAAATGCTGGTCGCCACCTCATCGGAACGCCAGGGCCGCGTCATCGACAAGGACGCCTCTCAGTCGATGGAAAAGAAAAAGCAGGAGGGGTACTTCTGATGACTCGCTTCGTTGAATTCCAAGGCGGCGATGTTGACGCCTATCTCGCCGCACAAGAACAAAAGGACCTGCTGCGCTTCATCACCTGCGGCTCGGTGGATGATGGCAAATCAACTCTGATCGGCCGCCTGCTTTATGAATCAAAAATGCTGTTCGAAGACCAGCTTGCCGCATTGGAAGCCGATTCCAAAAAGCTCGGCACGCAAGGCGGCAATCTCGATTTTGCCCTTCTCGTTGACGGCCTTTCCGCAGAACGCGAACAGGGCATCACCATCGATGTCGCCTACCGCGCCTTCACCACCTCAAAGCGCAAATTCATCGTGGCCGACACGCCAGGCCATGAACAATATACGCGCAACATGGCGACCGGCGCTTCAACCGCCGATCTTGCCGTCATTCTGATTGATGCGAGGAAGGGCGTGTTGACCCAAACTCGCCGCCACACATTTATCGCCACGCTGCTCGGCATCCGCCATCTCGTCGTCTGCATCAACAAGATGGATCTGGTTGATTATTCCCGCGAGGTCTATGACCGGATCGAAGAGGATTATCGCGCCTTTGCGAAAAGCCTCGGCACCGATGCGAAGATCACCTGCATTCCAGCCTCCGCCCTGAAGGGCGACAACATTGTTGATCGCTCTTCGCAGATGGGTTGGTATCAGGGTGCGACCCTGATGGGCCATCTTGAAACTGTTCCCGTGGGCAATGATCTCGAAACACAAGCCTTCCGCATGCCTGTCCAATGGGTGAACCGCCCCAACCAGAATTTCCGTGGCTTTGCGGGAACGATCGCTTCTGGCACCGTGAAGCCCGGCGACAAGGTGAAAGTTCTGCCCTCGGGCCGCTCGTCCACCGTCACGCGCGTGGTGAGCTATGATGGCGATCTCGCCGAAGGCATTGCCGAACAAGCGATCACGCTGACATTTGCCGATGAAGTTGACGTGAGCCGTGGCGACGTGATCTGCGCCGCGCAAAGCCCCGTTGAAACATCAGACCAGTTTGAAGCACAAATCCTGTGGATGGGTGATGAGCCCATGCTGCCCGGCCGCCCCTATGTCATCAAGTCCGCCACGCAAACACTGCCCGGCACGCTCGACAAGATCAAATACAAGGTCAACGTTAACACGCTGGAACGCGCTGCTGCCGAGACTTTGACGCTCAATGAAATTGGCGTGTGCAATCTCGAGCTCAACGGCCCACTGGCATTCACGCCCTATGATGAGAACCGCACGCTGGGCTCCTTCATCGTCGTCGATCGTTTCACCAACAACACGGTGGGCTTGGGGCTCATCCGCTTTGCCCTGCGCCGTGCCGCCAACATTCATTGGCAGGCAATGGACGTGAACAAGCAGGCCCGCGCCACGTTGCTGCGCCAGAAACCGACCGTGCTGTGGTTCACTGGGCTTTCGGGCGCTGGCAAATCAACCATCGCCAATCTCGTTGAAAAGCGCCTGCACGCCAAAGGCCATCTCACGACCTTGCTCGACGGCGACAATGTCCGCCACGGCCTCAACCGCGATTTGGGCTTCACCGATCAGGACCGTGTCGAAAACATCCGCCGTGTCGCCGAAGTGGCAAAGCTGATGACCGATGCCGGTTTGATCACACTGGTCTCCTTCATCTCGCCCTTCCGCTCCGAGCGTTTGATGGCGCGCGAAATGCTGGCCAAGGGTGAATTTGTCGAAGTCTTCATCGACACAAAATTGGCCGATGCCGAAAAGCGCGACGTCAAAGGCCTCTATGCCAAGGCACGGCGCGGTGAACTCAAAAACTTCACCGGCATTTCCTCGCCCTATGAAGCACCGGAAGCGCCGGAACTCAGGATTGATACCTCAAGCCTGACACCGGAAGAATCCGCCAATGAGATCGTGAAATATCTCGAACGCGCCGGTCGTTTGGCTGCCGGCGAATAAGCTCCACCTGTTAAGCTTTGCAGGGCATTCGAAAACAATTTTTCGAATTGCCTTGCAATTGCCATCATGACCGCCCATATGAGCCTCATCGAGTTTCGGCCAGTTGGCTTGGCTTCGCGCTTCTAAATTGAAAACGCATCAGCCCTTTTAATTTCCCCAAGACATCGACACCCGCAAAGACGCATTGCGCCGAGGCATTCTATTTTTGCGTTTACAAGGAGTTTCCATGCAAGAAGGTACAGTTAAGTGGTTTAACGCCCAAAAGGGCTTTGGTTTCATTCAGCCATCAGTAGGCAGCACCGATGTGTTTGTTCACATCAGCGCCGTTGAACGCGCCGGAATGAGCGGCCTCAACGAAGGACAGAAAGTGACCTTCGATGTTGAAAAAGACCAGCGCACAGGCAAGTCCTCTGCATCAAATTTGAAGGCGGCCTAAAGCCCCTTCTAACGCCACCCGCAAAGCGAACCACGGATGTACTGGTCGCTTGGGGGTGTAGAAGTCAAAAAGAGTCCTAGATTTTTATTGACCGTCATGCCCGCGAAAGCGGGCATTTGCGTTTCAAATCCGTGAGCCTCAATTCAATATCCCACCGCAGCGCCCGCCGCCCGCCTGTCATCATGGGCGCCATAGAGCCGGCCGGGAACGGGTTTTGAACCCGCCATCGCATCATTTCCCGAAGACGCCTGTGCCGCCGTTGCATCAACCGCAGGCCCAATCAAAATCGTTTCAGCCGCCCCCCAGGGTGTTTGCTCCACAATCTTGTATCCCATATCAGTCAGCGCCTTGGCCGTGTCCGGAGAAATCGCAAAGGGCTCGGCAGTGATCTGATCGGGCAGCCACTGATGATGAAGCCGTGGCATGTTCACCGCTTCTTGCACCTGCATGCCATGGTCCACCACATTTATGATGGTTTCCAAGACAATGGTGATGATGCGCGATCCGCCGGGGCTTCCCAGAACCATGAAAGTCTTGCCATCCTTCTTCACAATCGTTGGGCTCATCGAACTCAAAGGCCGCTTGCCTGGCGCAATCACATTGGTCTTGCCCTGCACCAACCCGAACATGTTGGCGACACCGGGCTTTGTCGTAAAATCATCCATCTCGTCATTGAGGAAAAAGCCTGTGTCACCCGCGATGACCTTGGCCCCGAAATAGGCGTTCAACGTATAGGTGACGGCGACGGCATTTCCGTCCTTGTCCACGATTGAATAATGCGTCGTCTGCGTGCCCTCATGCGGTGGCGTGCCGGGGCTCACATCCTGCGAATTGGACGCTTTGTTGGGATCAATCTTTCCGCGAATGGCAGCCGCATAGTCCTTCGACGTCAACCGCTCGATGGGGTTCTTCACAAAATCAGGATCGCCAAGATCAAAATTGCGGTCAACGAAAGCATGGCGCATGGCCTCCGTCATCACATGAATGCTGGCCGCTGAATGAAACCCCATTTGCCCAAGGGGATAGCCTTCCACAATGTTGAGAATCTCACAAAGTGTCGTCCCGCCGGAACTGGGCGGCGGCGAGGAGATCACCTCATAACCGCGATAGCTGCAATGAACTGGCGGCAACTCCTCCACTGTATAATCTTCAAAATCCTTCTTCGCCAAAATGCCGCCATGGGCCGCAATGGCCGCAACCAATTGATCAGCGATGGGGCCTTTGTAGAAGGCATCCGGACCATCGCTTGAAATCTGCTTCAAGGTGGCAGCGAGCTTTTTCTGGATGAACACATCGCCGGTCTTCCACGGGGCGTCAACATTGAGAAACGTCTCGGCCACATTGGGCTCTGCGGCAAAACTTTTGGTGCCCGTCGCCAGAATATCAACATCGCCCTGATCCAAAGCAAAGCCTTCATCGGCAAGCTTGATCGCCGGCGCCATGACTTGATCGCGCGTAAGCGTTCCATATTTCTTGAGCATTGTATCAAGGCCAAGCACCGTTCCCGGCACGCCAACGGCCAGATAACCCTTGAGGCTGAGATCGGGCACAACTTCGCCTTTGGCATCAAGATACATGTTTTCCGTGGCCGCAAGCGGCGCCTTCTCGCGGAAATTCAGGAATAGATCGCGGCCATCGGCCAAATGAATCGTGGCAAAGCCACCGCCGCCGATATTGCCGCAACAGGGATTGGTAACGGCCAGCGCATAACCCACCGCCACGGCCGCATCAATGGCATTGCCGCCCTTCTTCAGTATGTCGGCACCAACCTCAGACGCCAGATGTTGCGATGTCACCACCATGCCATGCTCAGCGGAAACCGGCTGGCGCGTTACGGCATCAGCCGACAGGCTGGCAAAAACCATGCACAGAAAACCAAGTCGGGCCGTTCGAAACACAGAGCGCATGGCGACAATCCCTTGATCACAGTTGGCGTGATCAAGACTTGACGACAAAGCCCAGTCGAGATCAAGTCAGATCAAGCCCGACACGAAGTTTTCATAGAGGCCTTGCTCGATTTGGGCAGCGACCGCCTCGATCTCATCGGTGAAACCGCGATCATCGGGCCTAGGGGCCGCCACCTTTCGCACCAGGGCATGGGCCTCTTCCAAGAGCTTCGAACTCTTGAGCGGACGGCGAAAATCAATGCCCTCCGTCGCCGCCATCAATTCAATGGCGACGATGCGCGCCAGATTGGCATTCATCAAAATCAAACGCCGCGCCCCATGTGTCGCCATCGACACATGGTCTTCCTGATTGGCCGAGGTCGGCGCTGAATCAATCGAGGCTGGATGTGCGAGCTGCTTGTTCTCGCTCATCAACGCCGCGGTCGTGCATTGCGGAATCATGAAGCCCGAATTAAGGCCCGGATTGCGGATCAAGAAGGGAGGCAACAGCGAGATTGTTGAATCAATCAGCGCTGCCATGCGCCGTTCCGAAAGCGAACCCATTTCGGCAATCGCCATGGCAATCATATCAGCCGCAAAGGCCACAGGCTCGGCGTGAAAATTCCCACCTGACAGAACCGCTCCGTCTTCGGCGAACACCAAGGGATTGTCGGAAACCCCATTGGCCTCGATCAGCAACATGCGCGACGCCTGAGCCAGAAGATCAAGACACGCGCCCATCACCTGCGGCTGGCAACGAAAAGAATACGGATCCTGTACACGATCATCATTTTTAAGATGCGACTGGCGGATTTCGCTGCCCGCCATCAACCGGCGATAGTGCGCGGCCGCTGCAATCTGGCCGGGATGCGGGCGCAGCGCGTGAATGCGCGGATCAAACGGCGTGTCAGACCCCATGATCGCATCAAGTGACAGCGCCCCGGCCAAAATCGCAGCCGAGCCATTGCGGGCAGCCTCGATCAACCCCTTGAAGGCGAGTGCTGTTGAAACCTGCGTGCCATTGAGCAGCGCCAGGCCTTCTTTCGGTCCAAGTTCGAGGGGCTTCAAGTCCGCCGCTTTCAAGGCGTCAACACCACTTACACGCTGTCCCTTGACGATGGCCTCGCCCTCGCCGATCAGCACCAGACTCATATGCGCAAGCGGGGCCAGATCACCCGAGGCCCCCACCGAGCCCTGCCCCGGAATAACGGGCAGCACATCCGCATTGATCAGAGCTGCAAGAGCCTCCGCAGTGGCCACCGCGATTCCCGAAGCCCCCTGCGCCAGCGAACGCAATTTCAAAAGCATGATGAGACGCACCACGCCTTCCGGAAGCGGCGCACCCACACCTGCCGCATGCGAGCGCACGATGTTGATTTGGAGTTTTTTCAGATCAGGCGAGGCGATGCGTGTCTTGGCCAGTTTTCCAAAACCGGTGTTGATGCCATAAAGCGCATCGCCCGATTGCAGCAACCGCTCGACGGTCGCCGCACTGCGCGCGATTGCAGCGCGCGCATCCGCCGACAAGGAGACCGTGATAGTCCCTGCCAGCGCCTTGCCAATGATCTCAAGATCAAGCGGCTCCTGGCCAATGTGAAAAGTCATGCGAGCCTCCTCTGAGCGGCCTTGAAATTCTGGGTGATGATGTCGTGGTGGATATGGCGGCCCTGCTCAACAAAGCGGGTTCCACCCACATAGACATCGCGCACGGCAGCATTCCCGGCAGAAAATATCCAGGCATCCAGGGCCTGATCCTTCTCACGACCCAGCATCGAAGAATGCTCTGGGTCCAGCACAACAATGTCAGCGCGGCGGCCAACGGCAATCTCGCCGCTATTCTGCTGCAAGGCCTGCGCGCCGCCTTTTAAGGCACGCTGAAAAAGACTGCGCCCGGTTGACTCGCCCGCACCATCCGCCAATGCGTTACGCGTGTGATGGGAAAGGCGCTGCGAATATTCCAGCATGCGCAAGTCCTCGGCGACTGAAATCGTCACATGGCTGTCTGACCCAATGCCGAATGTGCCGCCCTCATCAAGGAATTTACGCGCCGGGAAAATGCCATCGCCGAGATTGGCCTCGGTTGTGGGGCAGAGGCCCGCAACAGCACCGGACTTTGCAAGCCGCGAAATTTCATCGGCCACCAAATGCGTGGCGTGAATGGCGCACCAGTTTTTGTTCACCGGAAAATTGTCGAGCAGATATTGCACGGGCCGCTTGTTGGCAAAAAGCAGGCAGTCCGCCACCTCCTGCAATTGCTCCGCCACATGAATATGAACCGGCTGTCCGGCAGGTGTTGCCTCAAGCACTTTAAGCAATCTGTCCTTGGTCACCGCTCGCAAACTATGCGGCGCGATGCCAAGTTTGCATCCGGTTTTAGCGAGCTCGCCATGAATCTCGAGGAACCCTTCGACATCATTGATGAAGCGGCGCTGGCCCTCAGTGGGTGGCTTTCCGCCAAACCCGCCATGGGCATAAAACACCGGCAACATGGTAAGGCCGATGCCGGTGACTTCCGCCGCCGCCACACAGCGCAACGAAAGCTCGGCGCGGTTTGAATAAGGCCGCCCATCTGGCTGGTGATGCAAATATTGAAATTCCCCGACCGATGTGAAGCCCGCGCACAGCATTTCCATAAACGCCTGTGCGGCGACCGCCTCAAGATCCTCGGGCGAAAGCTTCAGCGCAAACCCATACATCACCTCGCGCCAGGTCCAGAAACTGTCGGGCCTGAGCCCCGCCCGTTCGGCCAGCCCTTGCATCAGGCGCTGATGTGTGTGGGAATGGAGATTGCTCATTCCGGAGATGGCGATCCCGGAGACGGCCTCGCCTGACTGCGATCCAATTTCAATGCTGGTGACCAGGCCCGCCACATCGATGGTGAGGCAAACATCATCAGCCCAACCCGTGGGCAGGAGCAAGGACTGAAATCTGAGCTTGCGTTTTTTCATATCAGGCACTATAACTGTATATACAACCTTATACAAGATGCCATGTTATTGAAAAACATCACCATCGCGACCATGCACGGAGGCTACGGCCTCTTGCCCGATGCCGCCATTCTGGTCGAACAGGGTAAAATCGCCTGGCTCGGCCCCCAAAATGCTGCGCCGCAATATGATATGGTGATTGACGGCCAGGGCCTTTTGGTCACTCCCGGCCTCATCGACTGCCATACCCATCTTGTCTATGGCGGCAACCGTGCGGCGGAGTTCGAACAGCGCCTCAATGGTGCAACCTATGCCGAAATCGCCAAAGCCGGCGGCGGCATCATGTCAACCGTCAAGGCAACGCGCGCAGCCACCGAAGAAAACTTACTCGCCAATGCATTGAAGCGCCTCGATTGCTTGTTGGCCGAAGGCGTCACCACGGTTGAAGTGAAATCAGGCTATGGGCTTGATGTCGAGACCGAGATCAAAATGCTGCGCGTCGCGCGGCAGCTGGAAAAGCAGTGCCCCGTCACCATCAAAACCAGTTTCCTCGGCGCCCATACATTTCCCGCCGAGTTCAAGGAAAACCACGCGGCCTATGTCGATATCATCTGCAACCTCGCCCTTCCCGCAGCGCATCGGCGTGGCCTTGTCGACGCGGTGGACGCGTTTTGCGAGGGCATTGCCTTCTCGGTGGCCGAAACCGAACAGGTTTTCAAGGCCGCCCAGGCCTTAGGCCTTCCCGTCAAGCTTCATGCCGAACAGCTCTCCAATCTGGGTGGAAGCAAGCTCGCCGCGCGTTATGGCGCCCTCTCGGTTGATCATATCGAGTATCTCGACGAGGATGGTGTCGAGGCGATTCAAAAGTCTGGAACCGTCGCGGTTCTGCTGCCCGGCGCCTTTTATTACCTGCGCGAAAAGCAGTCGCCGCCTGTTGCCGTATTGCGTTCACGAGGCGTACCCATTGCCATTGCAACTGATCTCAACCCAGGGTCATCGCCTGTTCACTCTCTGATCTTAACCATGAATATGGCCTGTGTTCTTTTTGGGCTGACGCCGGAAGAAGCGCTGCTAGGCGTCACGGCCAACGCCGCAAAAGCCTTAGGGCTTTCCGATCGCGGCATGATCAAGCAAGGCCTGCGCGCCGATCTCGCCTTCTGGAGCCTCGAGCGTCCGGGCGACCTTGCCTATCCACTCGGCTTCAACCCCCTCGCCGCCATCATGCAGAACGGAACCTTAGTGAAGGCCCTGCCATGAACGAGGCACAACCGCTTTACGCCAAGGTGAAAGATCACATACTGGCGCAAATCCGCTCCGGCGCATTGGCCGCAGGCGCCCGCGTGCCTTCCGAAAATGAACTCACCGCCAGTTTCGGCATCAGCCGCATGACCGCCAACCGCGCTTTGCGGGAACTGACCTCCGATGGTTTCTTGGCCCGCGTGCCCGGCGTCGGAACTTTCGTGAAGGAAGCAACCCCACGCTCAAGCCTTCTCGAACTCAGGAACATCGCCGAAGAAATCACGGCCCGTGGCCACCGCTATTCGGCCCGCATTGAAGCCATGGGTGAAGTGGCCGCCACCCTAACCCTCACTGAAGAACTGGAACTGCGCGCGCAATCAAAAGTCTTTCACATCACCATCGTCCATGAAGAAAATGGCAGCCCGGTGCAGTTGGAAGAGCGTTACGTGAACCCAACTCTTGCGCCTGATTTTCTCGAGCAGGATTTCAGCACGATCACACCGACCGCCTATCTCTTGAGCCTGCTGCCCGCTGATGAGCTGGAACACACGGTCGAAGCCATCATGCCCACGACCACGCAGCAGCGGCAACTCCGCATGGGTGCAAATGAACCCTGCCTCTCGCTCCATCGCCGTTCATGGTCCAGAGGCCAGGTCGTAACCTCCGCCACGCTGATTTATCCCGCCAGCCGTTATGCGCTCTACAGCCGCTACACCCCGCAACATTCTTCAAACGCCTGAGGTTTTTCATGAACACGCGCCTTGACAATAGCCGCTCCATCAAAGCCGCCACCGGCACAACGCTGTCGGCCAAAAGCTGGCTCACCGAAGCGCCGCTTCGCATGTTGATGAACAACCTTGATGCCGAGGTGGCCGAGCGTCCCGAAGAACTGGTCGTCTATGGCGGCATTGGCCGCGCCGCACGCAACTGGGAAGCCTATGACCAGATCGTCGCTTCGCTGCGCTCACTGGAAAATGACGAGACCCTGCTGGTTCAATCGGGGAAACCCGTCGGCATTTTCAGAACCCATAAGGACGCCCCGCGCGTTCTCATCGCCAATTCAAATCTCGTCCCCCATTGGGGCACATGGGAGAAATTTCATGAGCTCGATCGCAAGGGCCTGATGATGTATGGCCAGATGACGGCGGGCTCATGGATCTATATCGGCACGCAAGGCATCGTGCAGGGCACCTATGAAACCTTTGTCGAAATGGGCCGCCAGCATTTTGGCGGCAACCTCAAGGGCAAATGGATTTTAACCGCAGGTTTGGGCGGCATGGGTGGCGCGCAACCGCTCGCCGCCACCATGGCAGGTGCCTCGATGATCGCCATTGAATGCCAGCCGAGCCGCATCGATTTCAGATTGCGCACCCGCTATCTCGACACCAAGGCCAATTCGATTGATGAGGCGCTGGAGCTGGTCCGCAAATCGCCCAAGCCCATTTCAGTGGGCGTGTTGGGCAATGCCGCAGAAATCCTGCCCGACATGGTGAAGCGCAACATTCTCCCTGACGCCTTGACCGACCAGACCTCCGCCCACGACCCGATCAACGGCTATCTCCCCGCCGGATGGACGATTGCCGACTGGGAGGACAAGCGCATCAGCAATCCTGAAGCCGTGAAAGCCGCCAGCATGGCCTCGATGAAGCTTCATGTTCAGGCCATGCTCGACATGCAGGCGAAGGGCGTTGCCACCTTCGACTATGGCAATAACATTCGCCAGATGGCCTTTGAGAATGGCCTCAAAAACGCTTTTGATTTTCCAGGCTTCGTTCCAGCCTATATCCGCCCACTATTCTGCCGGGGCATCGGCCCCTTCCGCTGGGCGGCCCTCTCGGGCAACCCCGAAGATATTTACAAAACCGACCAGCGCGTGAAGGAGCTGATCCCCGATGATCCACATCTCCATAATTGGCTCGACATGGCGCGCGAACGCATTGCGTTTCAAGGCCTGCCCGCCCGCATCTGCTGGGTGGGCCTCGGCCAGCGTCATCGCTTAGGGCTCGCCTTCAATGAAATGGTGCGGAACGGCGAAGTCGAAGCCCCCATCGTCATTGGCCGCGATCATTTGGATTCAGGCTCGGTGGCCTCGCCCAACCGCGAAACGGAAGCCATGAAGGATGGCTCAGACGCCGTCTCCGATTGGCCGCTCCTCAACGCGCTGTTGAACACGGCGTCCGGTGCGACCTGGGTGTCGCTCCATCATGGCGGTGGCGTGGGCATTGGCTATTCGCAACATGCCGGCATGGTGATCGTGGCCGATGGCACCGATGATGCAGCAAGAAGGTTGGAGCGCGTGCTCTATAATGATCCCGGCACCGGTGTGATGCGCCACGCCGATGCGGGTTACGAGATTGCTGTGGAATGCGCCAAGGAGCAAGGTTTGAAGCTCCCCGGCATCACGGTCTGACAAGGAAGCCAAACGTAAATCTCAAGCCGTGTCCACAACAGGATCGGCTTTGATTTTTTTGCTCTTGAGTGTCCGGCCTGTGCTGGGCTTAGGCAGTTTTCCGACATAGCCCGGAAGCGCCTTGGAATCAGGAGAGGCTGCCAGCTTCATCGCCCAACGAATGGCGGCCTCGTAGTCTTTCTTCAGAACCTTGGTTTCAATCTTCGCCCGGAAATAGTCAGCCCAGACAAATTCCATATAGGGCGTTTCAGTCTTAGTGAAGCCGCCCTCCAGCCGCACAAAACCTGCAAGGCTGCGATAGGGATCATCCTCCATGTCGGGCACGTCATAGGGAATCTTGTCGATGGATTTCTTGCGGCCCTTGCCATCATAGGGATGAACCCAGGCTTTGCCTTCCATCTCGCGCCAGAACTCGGGCAGGGCGAGTGTGGAAAGATCACCGACAATCACCACAGGTGCAGTCTTGAAACCTTCATCAATCAGCGCGTGGGCCAGATGATGATGATCAATCACATAGAGTTGGGCGTCAGGCCCGGCGACGACCCGAATGGGATTGGCCAGAATGAAATCAACTAGCTCCTGCGGTTTGCGTTCGCGTTCGCGCAGTCCCTTGCGCTTGTGCTTGACCAGCTTCATGCCCACGGCAATTTGCGTCGGCCGCAGAGCTTTCACATCAACACTTTGAACAGTCATGACCCCTCCTTGAAGAGCAGGGCGAAGACTTATCATAGCAGGCCAGCGACAAATTGTGAAAAGCCCGTAACTTGGGCGCGTAAGATAAATTGAGGCCGCGTCTTGCAACGCGGCCCCGGCCCCCAGTCACGGAGTAATAAGTTAAGGAGTCTTGGCTTGTGGTGCAGGCTGTGCTGCCGCAGCGGTCTTGGCTGCATCAATCAACGGCTGTGAGGATGCAATGCAATCCTTCATGGCTTCTTCGCCGCAGGCCACATCAACATGAACTCCATTGCCGAGGTTCATGCGGAACCCCTTCATGTGCATCATCATGCCCATTTGGCCCGGACCACCAGGTCCGCCCTGACCATCAGGTCCCATCATGCCGTGGCGATGGCCGTGATGACCACGACCCATCCAACGGCGCCAGCCGCCGCCTTCATCTTGCCCGTCACCTGGAGGAGGTGGCGGTGGAGCGCCATTGTCGGCCATCTGGTTGTCATTCTGGGGTGGTGGTGAACTTCCGCTATCCTGTGCGGCCATGGCCACACCAGCCAGCAGGGCAAGCGCCGCAGCACCCATAATCATGCGTTTGTACATCTGGAACTCCTCGATTTTAAGATGCCAGGGAACTTGCCCTGTTGATCATAAGACGAGGGCGTAAGGCTATTCCGTCGGGGAATTAAACCGCCCAGCCATCGCTGACGACCTCGTGCGGACTCTCCCTCCCCTTCTAGGGGAGGGCGGGGTGGGGTTCGCGCAACAAGTGAAGCTAACCACCACGTTCTGTATTGATGGACCCCCACCCTGCCCTCCCCCGCAAGAGCGGAGGAGGGAGATAGGGAACATCATGTTCAATTTCTATACGCTTAAACCGCCCAGCCACCATCAATGACCATGGCCTGCCCGGTTATGAAGGCTGACTCGTCGCTGGCGAGATAAACCACCATCGCGGCAATTTCTTCCGCCTTGGCCAAACGACCCATGGGCTGGCGCGCCACAAAAGCCGCCCGTGCCTTTTCAACATCACCGGTGGCTTTCATGCGATCGCCCAGCGACGGCGTGTCCACCGTGCCCGGGCAAATCGCGTTAAAGCGAATGCCCTTGGAGGTGTAATCCGCCGCCAATGATTTTGTGAGCCCGAGCACTGCCGCCTTTGACGTGCCATAGACAAAGCGATTGGGAACGCCCTTCAACGATGACGCAATCGACGCCATGTTGATGACGGAACCTTTGCCCTTGGCCAACATGCCGGGCAGCAGAGCCTTGATCATATGGAAATGCGCCCGCACATTGAGATTGAATGAAAAATCCCAATCCTTGTCTTCAGTCTCCAGAATAGTCCCATTGTGAACAAAGCCCGAGCAATTGAATAAAATGTCAGGAGGTCCCACCTCGGCAGCAAATGTCTTGATGGCGTCGGCACTCAACACGTCAAGCACGCGGGTCGAAACTCCGGGAGCGGAAATTTTTGCCAGCAAATCTTCACGAATATCAGTGGCAATCACTTTGGCACCCTCGCGCGCCATGGCCAGAGCTGAGGCCAGCCCAATGCCCTGACCTGCTGCTGTTACAACTGCCGTCTTGCCTTCAAGTCTGCCGCTCATCAGTCACTCTCCCATGGAAAAGGCCCTTCTAGAGGACATGACCCAACAAAAAAAGCGCCAGATTTCTCTGGCGCTTTGAATTTCACAGCTATCGCTTAACCGATAACGGTAAAGCTGATCTTGCCAACGCCAGAGGCCGTAAGACCAATCACCCGGGCTGCACCGAGGCTGAGATCAAGAACCCGTCCCTTGATGAACGGTCCACGGTCATTCACACGAACCACGACCGACTTGCCATTGCGCAAATTTGTCACCTTCAATTTGGTCCCAAAAGGCAAATGCTTGTGGGCGCAGGTAAAGCCCATGGGGAGGAAACGCTCACCATTGGCAGTGCGATGCCCAGACTTATAATAAGACGCCCAACCCACCGAAGCGTGAGCAGGTGCAGCAAACAAAAGAATGGCCAAAATCGCGGATGAAATATACTTCATTAACTCAATACTCCAGTTACAGTGCGGCGCACCATAACTGGATATGTGACGAAAATGTGTCCGCTTTAGACGGCAGCTTCGACCATAATTTCAACGTCCAGCCCGGGTGCGGCGAGCTTTGATTCAACGGTCGCACGGGCCGGAGAGTTCCCTTCGGAGACCCAAGAATCCCACGCTTCGTTCATTTGGTTGAAGGTTTTGATGTCGGTGAGCCAGATATTGGCCTTTAAGAGCTTAGACTTGTCGGTTCCGGCCTCTTTCAGCACGGCATCAATCTGCGCCAGAATATCCTGGGTCTGCTCTTTCACTGACTTGCCGGCAGCCTTGTCGGCCACAAAGCCCGCCAGACGGGCAACGCCGCCATAAATGGTGGCTTGGCTCATGCGTTTTCCAACGCCAATTCTCTTGATGGTCATAATCTACTCCTTGTTGAATGGTGGGGCTCTTAACCTGCTTTTGCCACAGCTTCAATCACGCTGAGCAGGGCGCGCGGCAAGACCTCAAAGGCATAGGGCGCATGTAAACGCTCCAGCCAATGATGATAGTCGCGTCCCCACGGACCAAGATTGATCGTCGGATAGCCCGCAGACTTTGGCATCACAAAGCTTGTGCCCCAGATCGGCGTGTTGGCCGCCACCGCATCCAGATCACCTGACGCTTCACCAAAAAAACTCATGTCGGAAATTCCGGCAAAATATTTCACGTGGCCAATGCCATGGGGTCGCAACGCCGAAAGGATCAGGCGTTCCAGGATCTTGTCGGCCAGTGCTACCGCAGGATAGGGAATGGACCCAAAACCCAGCACTACGGCGGGTCCGGACAGGCCAGAACGCGCCCACATCCCTTGAGTGACCCGTTTGGATTGTTCGGGAAAATCGAGATGAGCCTGCGCCGCCACGACATTCATGATCGCACCCCTGTCATCAGCCGGAACCAGCTTCGCCAATTCGCTATATTCCATCAGTCTGATCTTGCGCCCCGTGCGCGTCTCAACTTTTGAAATCGCTGCCCCAGCGAGACTTTTCGCAATCACAAGCACCTCTGCGCCGCTCCGCCGATGCTGCAATGTATTCCAATAGACGAAGGCCGTTCCAGGTGTCGTGACGTTATAGCCCTGCTTCAAATCCTTGGCTGAAAGTGCCGTCGGAGGGGCGGCCATTTCTGTCCCCGTCGTTTCAGCAAGCTCAGGCGCCAGTTCAAAGGCGCTTACAAGTTCGGCTGCGATATAGGCCGCGTTCACACCATCGAGAGGATAACCGGCATGAGTCTCCTTGCCCACAACAAAGGCTGTGAGTAACTGCTTGCCAATGGACCCCGTGGTCACAACCCGCGCGGCTTTGCCATCGCCCTGATCTGAAATCGCATCAAGATTAATGATGAGCTTGATATCGAGACCTTCAGCCTGTGCAACTTCACGCAAATGAGACGCTGCAGCGCGAGCCCCCGCCGATCTCTCCTCTTCATCCGCCACAGCAATAAACAGAAGACTGGCCTCGCCCTGATAGGCCTCAATGGCCGCAAGTCCAGCGGCGAGGCCCGCTTTCATGTCGAGGAGTCCACGACCGGGCAGAAAATCTCCGCTTTCAAAATCAGAGAGTGCCTTGGAGTTTTCACCCGTCTCTTTCAGTCGCGCGATGCTGGCGATCAAAAGCTTCAAGGGGTCAAAAGCTAAAGCTTGCAGCACTCCATAATTGGTGATCGGCACCACATCAAAATGTCCGGTGAGCACAATGGTCCGGGATGAAGTTCCGCGCTTCAATGCAACGACATTGCTGCGCCCAAAACTATCACCTTCAATTTTTTGCAGCCAGCTTTTGTCAAAACCGATCATGTTCTCAAGAAGCTTTGCTGCAAACTCAACTTCGCCAGAACTTCCAGTGATGGATGCCCATGACGTGAATGTCAGTGCCAGTTCTCGGGCGCGCGCCGCAAGGCTCACGCAAAGGTCCTGTCATGGGCAAGAACCGCATTGAGCAGAACTTGCGCGCCAGCTGCACATTCTTCCAGCGTGGTCGATTCAGCCTCATTGTGCGAGATGCCGCCAAGACATGGCACAAAGATCATGGTGGTGGGTGCCACCCGCGCGATATAGGCGGCGTCATGCCCGGCCCCCGACGCCATGTCGCGCGACGAGAACCCCGCCTGTTTGACACCTTCGCGCACGCACGAAATAAGCTCCGGCGCAAACTTCACGGCGGGAGAATTCCAGATGCGCTTTTCATCAATCTCCACGCGGCCCTCATCGGCAATCTTGAACACAGCATCGCGGTAAGCCTTCTCCATTTTGTCGAGAATGGCCTCATCGGGATGGCGCAAATCAATGGTGAAGAACACTTCGCCCGGCACAACGTTGCGGCTGTTCGGCCGGTTCTCGATCAATCCCACCGAAGCAACGCCCGGCAAATGCCCCATGCCGACGTCATTGATCGCATCAATCATGCGCGCAGCGGCGAGCAATGCATTCTTGCGGAGACCCATCGGTGTTGCTCCGGTGTGGCTTTCCTGCCCCTTGAGAGTAATCTCGTACCAGCGCATGCCCTGAACCCCAGTGACCACGCCAACCATCTTGTTCTCGGCTTCAAGAATGGGTCCCTGTTCAATATGCAGCTCAAACATCGACGAAAACTTGACGGCCCCCGCCTTGTGCGGCCCCTTGTAGCCAATGCGCAACAACTCATCGCCAAGCTTGATGCCGGCCCGGTCTTCTCTGGACCAGGCATAATCGGGCGTAAACACGCCCGCATAAACTCCCGAACACAGCATCGCAGGTGCAAAGCGCGAACCTTCTTCGTTGGTCCAATTGGCAATCATAATAGGCGCATTGGTTTCATAACCCATGTCTACCAGCGTACGCATGGCCTCAAGTGCGCCCAGTACCCCAAGCACACCATCAAACTTGCCGCCGGTGGGCTGCGTGTCCAAATGCGAGCCCATGGCGATAGGTGCCACGTCCTTGCGCTTGCCAGGCCGGGTGGCGAACATGTTGCCCACCTCGTCAACCTCAACCGTGCAGCCAAGCTTCTCGCATTCGGCCTTGAACCAGTCGCGAACCCGCTTGTCCTCATCCATCACGGTCAGGCGCTTGATGCCACCCTTGGGCGTGGCACCAAACTTGGCCGTCTCCATCAGCGAATCCCAAAGGCGTTTGGGATTGATGGTGAGATTGGTTCTGGATGTCATGTCGTCCTCACATGCGCGAAAGGTTTAGGGCTTGGCCATATATTGGCCGTGCAATGCCAGATCGGCAGGCCCAAACCGATCAGAAACAGTATTGAACTGGTGCCAATAGGGATAGGTGAGCTTCGGCAGGGACACATCATTCAGCACTTTCAAATCCGCCGCTGTGAGCTTCAGAGTGGCCGATGCAAGATTGTCCTTGAGCTGGGCTTCATTGCGAGCACCCACAATGGCGGACGCCACGCCGGGTCGCGTTGCAAGCCAAGCCAGCGCCACTTGTGCCGCCGAAACCTTATGCCCCTCGCCCACTTTCACCAGCGTCTCAATAATGTTGTAGAGCCTGTCCTCATCGCGGATCGGGGGCTCAGTCCATCCTGAAATATGCCGCGACACATCAGGCGTCACGCCACGACGGAACTTGCCCGAGAGAAGCCCACCGGCAATCGGGCTCCACACCTGAATGCCAACACCCTGGTCAAGTGCAATCGGCACCAGTTCAAACTCCGCTTCACGTGCTTCAATGGTGTAATGAATCTGCTGGCAGACAAAGCGCTCCAGCGCGTTCTTCTCAGCCGCCATCAACGCCTTCATGATGTGCCAGCCGGAAAAATTGGAACAGCCGAGATAACGCACCTTGCCCTGCTTCACCAGAACATCAAGTGCGGCCATGGTTTCTTCGATAGGCGTCATGCCATCCCACTCATGCAGGAAATACACATCAATGTGGTCGCGCTTCAGGCGCTTGAGGCTGGCCTCGCACTCCGCAATGATGTGAAAGCGCGAAAGACCTTTTTCATTGGGGCCATCGCCCATGGCGAAACGGACCTTGGTGCCGACCAGAATCTGGTTGCTGCGACCTTTCAGAATTTCGGCCAAAGCCTCTTCCGATTTGCCGGTGGAATAGGCATTGGATGTATCGACCCAATTCACCCCATGATCGACGGCCACATCAACAAGCCTTGAGGCATCCTTGATCGACACGCTGCCCGTCTTGCTGAAAAAGCCTTCACCAGCGAAATTCATTGTCCCCAGCGACAGTGTTGAAACCTTGAGGCCAGAACGGCCAAGTGTGCGATATTCCATTATTGCTCTCCCATGTGATGGTGCATGAAACAATAGTGTGGCCTGAACCACAAGCTCGAAATCTGCGAGGCAGTTATGTTCAGGAAAAACCGCGTTTCAGCGCTGGCTGGTCTGCCAGTTGGGGTTGATCCAGGGCTCAAGATTTGACGGCGCCAACGGTGTGCGTCCCAGGATATGATCAGAAGCCTTCTCGCCTATCATCAAGGTCGGCGAATTGAGATTGCCATTGGTCACCTGTGGCATGATGGATGAATCAACTACCCGCAAATTCTCCATGCCAATGACACGGCATTCAGGATCAACCACAGCCATTTTGTCGCGTGCCGAACCCATCTTGCAGGTGCCGCACGGATGATAAGCGCTTTCGCAATGCTCACGGATGAAGCTGTCAATCTGTTCATCGCTTTGCACTACGGCACCGGGTTGGATTTCCTCACCCGCATAAGGCGCCATCGCCTGTTGCTGGAAAATCTCGCGCGTCAGGCGAATGCAGCTTCTGAACTCGGTCCAATCATCGGCTTGTGACATGTAATTGAATTGAATACGCGGCGCATTCGAAGGATCATTGTTCTTGATGTGAATGGAGCCCCGCGATTTTGACCGCATCGGCCCCACATGAACCTGAAACCCATCGCCAGCAAAGGCGGCCTTGCCGTCATAGCGCATGGCCGCGGGCAGGAAGTGATATTGGATATTCGGATAATCAACCCCGGCATGGCTCCTGATGAAGGCACAGGATTCAAAATGATTGGTGGCACCGAGCCCTGTGCCAAACAGCAACCATTCCAGCCCAATGCGCGCCTTGGAAAAAAGTCCAAGCTCACGGTTGAGCGAAACAGGCTGCAAACAACGCAATTGGAAATAGACCTCAAGATGATCTTGCAGGTTTTCACCAACGCCGGGAAGTTCGTGGATCTGTGTGACGCCAGCGGCCTGCAAAACTTTCCCGCCGCCAATACCGGACAATTGCAACAGCCCCGGCGAATTGATCGTGGAACAGGCGACGATCACCTCGCGCCGCGCTCTTACTTTGAAGATCTCACCACCCTGCTCATATTCAACGCCAACGGCGCGTTTGCCCTCAAGCAAAATCCGACGCGCCCGCGCACCTGTCTCAAGCTTAACCTTGCCCTGCGCCAAAGCCGGCTTCAGATAGGCATTGGCCGCCGACCAGCGCAAACCATTGTGCACGGTCATTTCAAAAGCGGCAAAGCCCTCTTGCTGGCTGCCATTATAATCCTTTGAAACCGGATAGCCTGCTTGCCGCCCGGCATCGATAAACGCCTGATACAAAGGATTCTTGCGCAAGCCCTTTTTCACAAACATCGGCCCGTCGTGACCACGCCAATGAGCCTCGCCGCCCTCTACATTTTCCATGCGCTTGAAATAGGGGAGCACGTCGGCGAAACTCCAGCCCTGAGCGCCCATCTCGACCCAGGTGTCAAAATCGCGCGCATGACCGCGCACATAGACCATGCCATTGATCGAGCTTGACCCGCCCATCACCTTGCCGCGCGGCGTGGCCAGGCGGCGATTGTTCAAATAGGGCTCAGGCTCAGTCTCAAAGCCCCAGTTATAAAGCTGCATGCTCATCGGATAAGACAGAGCTGACGGCATCTGAATCAAAGGTCCACGATCTGTGCCGCCATATTCCAGAACCAGAACCGAATTCTTGCGATCCTCCGACAGACGCTTGGCCATGACAGAACCAGCCGAGCCCGAACCCACAATGATGAAATCAAATTCTGGAGTGTTCATGGCTTGCTGCGAAACAACTGATTGCGCTCAAGCTCCAGCGCATTGATGCGGCTTTGCGTCTTGGGCCAATTACGCTCGACAACGCCCGCAACCAAGGCTTCCGCCACAAACAGCGAAACAATGTTTGAATCCCACGAGGTGGGAACTTCAATGCGCACAGGCAGGCTGTGCACGGCAAAACTCGAAATAGGGCTCATCCATTGGTCAGTAATAAGCACGACTTTGGCCCCCCGCCGCTTGGCGGAAGCGGCAAACTCGCGCATTGAAACGTCATAGCGGCGCACATCAAACACCACGACAATGCTACCCTTGCCGATTTCCAGCAAATGCTGCGGCCACAGGTTAAGCGACGGCGGCACAAGCTCCACGCCATCGCGCGCCATTTGCAGATGAATGGCAAGATACTGCGCCAGTGTACTTGTTATGCGCCCGCCCAAAACATGAATCCGGGCTTTCGGCGCGGAGAGCAGCGCCACAATCGCATCAAAGCTGCGATGATCCACAAGCCCTAGCGAGTTTTTCAAATTCTCCATTGCGGCTTGCGCAAAGCGGTTGAGAACATGGCCCTTGGGTGCTTCCGAGGCCCATTGTTCCTGCTTGGCAATGGGGTTGGAAAGCTGGGCAGAAAGTTCCAGGCGGAGAGCCGCTTGAAAAGCCGGAAAGCCCGAATATCCCAACTTCTTGGCAAAGCGCAGCACGGATGGCGTTGAAACCCCCGCAATGCGCGCAAATTCCGGCATGGAGACCAGCCCCCGCATTGGATAGTCGGCCTGCAAGGCATGCGAGAGCTTGCGTTCAGCGCCGGTCAGGCTTGCCGCCAGGCCCCGCATCTTTTCGGCAATCGTGCTGCTGCGTGATTTTGCCATGCCGAAATCTTTGTAACGAAATTGACAAACGAAATCCATTCTGAAATGATCATTTCAGGGAGAAATTCGCGTGCTCGAAAAATTGCGGCCGGAAATCGGTCCAAGCTTTGAAATTGTAAACGGTCAGGGGCGCTCACCCATCGTACTGATCTGCGAACACGCCTCAAACCAAATCCCTGACAGTTTCGACGCTTTGGGCCTTAACCCCACGGATCTGCAGCGCCACATCGCGTTCGACATTGGCGCTGAAGGAACGGCCCGTCTGCTCTCGCGCCTCTTGGATGCGCCCTTGATCCTCCAGCGTTATTCGCGCCTGCTCTATGATTGCAACCGTGGGCCCGAAATGCCGGGTGCCATGCCAGAGGTGAGTGAGACCACCGAGATTCCCGGCAATAAATACCTGTCAGCAGACGACAAGCTCTGGCGCATCAATCATATTTGCCGCCCTTTCCATCATGCCATTGAGCAATTTCTCGATAATCGCGCGGTGAGAGCCCAGCGCGCCATTCCAGTTTCAATTCACTCCTTCACCAAAGTCTACAAGGGCAAGGAGCGCGCCGTGGAACTTGGCCTGCTGTTTGACCGTGACCCGTTTCTCGCCAATCATCTGGTCAAATCATTTCCGGGCATCAACACGCAATTGAATGAACCTTATGGCCCCAAGGATGGCGTGATGCATCTGATGAACCTTCACGCGGCACCTCGCGGCCTCAATCACTTGATGATTGAAATTCGCAACGACCTGATTGAAACTGAACGTGGCCAGCAGCAATGGGCGCAACGCCTGTCAATTCCGCTGCAACAGGCGGCCGCAAAGCTGGGAGAAGCAAAATGACGACTGGAATGTTGACCCTCGACCAACTGAAGCATGAAGTGAAAGCCGGAACCATCGATACGGTGGTGGTGGCCTTTGTCGACATGCAGGGCCGTTTGACCGGCAAACGCTTCCATGCGCAGTTTTTTGTTGATGGCGGCTATGAGGAAACCCACGCCTGCAACTATCTCCTCGGCATCGACATCGAAATGGAACCCGTCCCCGGTTACAAGGCAACAAGCTGGGAAAAAGGCTATGGCGACTTTGTTCTGAAGCCCGACATGTCAACCTTGCGCGTCACACCCTGGCTGCCCGGCACGGCACTGGTGCTCTGCGATGTGCTCGACCACCATACCCATGAAGATGTGCCCCATTCCCCACGCGCCATTCTGAAGAAGCAGTTGAAGCGCCTCGAGGCCATGAAGATGAAGGCCTATATGGCCTCGGAGCTTGAGTTCTTCCTGTTTGATGACAGCTTCGAGACCTGCAATACCAAAGGCTATCGCAACATGAAAACCTCGGCCTACTACATCGAGGACTATGGCGTGCTGCAAACCTCAAAAGAAGAAGTCTACATGCGCGCGCTCCGCAATGGCTTGGCCGGGGCTGGCATCTATGTTGAAAACTCCAAGGGCGAATGGGGTCCGGGCCAGGAAGAAATCAACGTCAAATATGATGAAGCGCTGGCCATGGCCGATGCCCATTCCATCATCAAGACTGGTGCGAAAGAAATTGCCTATGGTGTCGGCAAGGCCGTCACCTTCATGGCGAAGTGGGATTATGGCATGGCGGGCAATTCCTCCCACATCCATCAATCGCTGTGGTCTGCCGATGGCAAGACACCGCATTTCTTTGACAAGAGCGGCCATCACGGCATGAGCGAGATGATGCAGCATTATCTCGCGGGCCAGTTGGAACATGCGAGCGAAATCACCTATTTCCTCGCCCCCTATATCAACTCCTACAAGCGTTTCATGGTCGGCACTTTTGCACCCACCAAAGCCGTGTGGAGCTTTGACAACCGCACGGCGGGCTATCGCCTGTGCGGCGCTGACTCAAAAGCCATCCGTGTCGAATGCCGTGTCGGTGGTGCGGACCTTAACCCCTATCTCGCCTTTGCGGCTTTGATCGCCGCTGGCCTTGATGGCATTGAAAAGAAGATGAAGCTCGAACCAGTGTTTGCAGGTGATGCCTATGGCGGCAGCAAGAAACTCCGTGAAATTCCAAAGACTCTGCGCGAGGCCACAGAGCTCCTCGACAAGTCGAAATTCCTGCGCGGCGTGATGGGCGATGATGTGGTTGACCATTATGTTCACACCGCGAAGTGGGAACAGTTTGAATTTGATCGCCGCATCACAGATTTGGAATTGAAGCGGGGCTTTGAGCGCTACTAAGATGTCAAACTTCATCAGTTCTGTGTCTCCGGTTGACGGCTCAATTGTCGCCAAGAAAAAGATTGCCAGCAAGAAGGACGTGGGCGCGGCTTTTTCCGCCGCGCGTGACGCCCAGAAGCTCTGGGGCAATCTCTCCATCGCCGAACGGGCCAAATATTGTTCCGCTGCGTTTGATGCCATGTTGGCGATGAAGAATGAGATCATCCCCGAACTCGCCTGGTCCATGGGTCGCCCGGTGCGCTATGGGGCTGGCGAATTGCGTGGCTTTGAAGAACGCGCGCGCCACATGATCGCCATCGCCGAAGAGGCACTGGCCAATGTAGTTCCTGCCGCGAAAGATGGCTTTGACCGCTACATCAAACGCGAGCCCTTGGGCGTGGTCTTCACCATCGCACCGTGGAACTATCCCTATCTCACCGCCGTCAATTCCATCATTCCCGCTTTGATGGCGGGCAACACCGTAGTGTTGAAACACGCCTCGCACACCTTGGCTGTGGGTGACAGGTTCCAAAAGGCCTTCGACAAGGCGGGCCTGCCCAAGGGCGTGTTCCAACATTTGATCTTGAGCCACGAACAGGCCGCCGACATCATTTCCGGCAAACTCGCCAACATGGTCTGCTTCACGGGCTCTGTTCCCGGCGGCCAAGCCATTGAACGCGCCGCTGCTGGGCATTTCCTCTCGGTGGGCCTCGAACTCGGTGGCAAGGACCCCGCTTACGTCCGATCCGATGCCAACCTCGCCCACGCCGTTGAAAATCTCGTCGATGGCGCCTTCTTCAATTCCGGCCAAAGCTGCTGCGGCATTGAACGCATCTATGTGCACAAAAATCTCTACAAGGATTTCGTCGACGGCGCAGTGGCCTTGACCAAGACCTATGTGCTGGGTTCACCTCTTGAAGAAGCCACAACTTTGGGCCCGATGATCAAGGCTGATGCCGCAACCTTCGTGCGAAAACAGATCGCCTCGGCCCTGCGCAGTGGTGCCAAGGCTCATGTCGATGAAAAACTTTTCTCTACAAGCAAAAAGGGTACGCCCTATCTCGCCCCGCAAATCTTGACAGGCGTGAACCACCAGATGAGCGTCATGCGCGATGAAAGCTTTGGCCCCGTTGTTGGCATCATGAAAGTGTCGAGCGACGAGGAAGCCATCGAACTGATGAATGATTCCGAATTCGGCCTCACCGCCGCGATCTGGACATCCGATATGGCAGCCGCAAAATCCATTGGCGAGCGCGTTGAGACCGGCACAGTCTTCATGAACCGCTGCGACTATCTTGATCCCGCTTTGACTTGGACCGGCGTTAAAAATACCGGCCGCGGTGCCACACTTTCCAAATTGGGCTATGAAGCCCTGACCAGACCCAAGAGCTTCCATTTGAGGACCATCTGATGACCATTCCCAACCGCAATTTCAATTTCCCGACAGCACTCAAATATGGCGCAGGCCGCATCAAGGAACTGGCTGAGCTCTCCAAGGCCGCAGGCATCAAGCGCCCGCTCTTTGTGACTGATCCAGGCCTCGCCTCCATGCCGATGGTTCAAACAATCGTGGCGGATCTCAAAGCCGCAGGCCTCGCCGTTCAGGTCTTTTCCGAAGTGCGCCCCAATCCCATCGAGGCCAATATCCTTGCAGGCGTCAAAGCCTACAAGGCCGGCATGCATGATGGCGTCATCGCCTTTGGCGGTGGCTCAGGGTTAGACATCGGTAAGATGATCGCCCTGATGCACGGACAATCTATTTCAGTGTTTGATCTCGAAGATGTTGACGATTGGTGGACCAGGGCTGATGCCACGCGCATCTCCCCCATCATTGCGGTTCCAACAACAGCGGGCACAGGCTCCGAAGTAGGCCGCGCTGGTGTGGTCACGCACCCCACCACGCATGAAAAGAAAATCATTTTCCATCCTGCCATCATGCCCAAGGTTTCAATTCTCGATCCGGAATTGACTGTGGGCCTGCCGCCCAAATTGACGGCGGCGACCGGCATGGATGCGCTCGCCCACAACATCGAAGCCTATTGCGCGCCCTTCTATCATCCGCTTGCAGTGGGTGTGGCACTGGAAGGCATGCGGCTTGTGAAAGACAATTTGGTCAACGCAGTCAAAAAGCCGAAGGACTTGGATGCGCGCGGCAACATGCTTGTCGCCTCGGCCATGGGTGCAACAGCCTTCCAGCGTGGCCTCGGCGCAATCCATGCGCTGTCCCATCCTTTCGGCGGACTCTATGATGCGCACCATGGCATGCTCAACGGCATCATCATGCCTTACGTGTTGAAGGCCAACCGCAAGAAGATCGAAAAAGACATCGAACGTGCTGCGGCCTATCTGGGCATCAAGGGCGGTTTTGATGGTTTCTTGAAATGGGTGCTGGCGTTGCGCAAGGAAATCGGCATTCCCCATGCGCTGAAAGACATTGGCATCGACACAAAACGGCTCGATGAAGTGGCAGCCATGGCGGTCAAAGACCCATCGGCTGGTGGCAACCCCATTCAGTTCACTGAAAAACAATACAAGGCGCTCGCCAAGAAATGCGTCACTGGCGATCTCTGATCTTTTGACCGAGAATCTTGCAGAGCTGCTGGCGCGGGTTCGGGCCTGCACCCTCTGCAAGGATCATCTTCCGCTCGGCCCCCGCCCCGTTGTCAGGCTTGATCCAAACGCCCGCATCTTGATTGCTGGTCAAGCACCGGGCACACGCGTTCATGAAACAGGAATCCCTTTCAATGATCCAAGCGGTGATCGCTTGCGCCACTGGCTCGGCATCACCCGCGAACAATTCTACGATGAAAAGCTCTTTGTCATTTTGCCTATGGGCTTTTGCTATCCGGGCAAGGGCAAATCCGGCGATCTGCCTCCACGGCCTGAATGCGCCGCGCATTGGCGCGAAGAACTTTTGGCCTGCGCACCCAATATCAAACTCACGCTCGCCATCGGCCAATATGCCATCGCCTGGCATTTGAAGGACAAGCAGAAACCAACCCTCACCGAAACTGTAAAAAACTGGCGCAATTATTGGCCAAAAGTCCTGCCGCTGCCCCATCCTTCACCACGCAACAATATCTGGCTGAAGAAAAACCCGTGGTTTGAAGCTGAGGTCGTGCCGGAACTGCAGGCCAGCGTCGCGACATTGCTCAAGTCTTGAGTAAACTCGGCTAAAATTACGTTCCAACATTGCGGCAACGATCGCCTGAATTACGCAATTGGCGAAAGCCACTCACATTCGCACCAACCCAGGCACCGTTGACGAGAAGTCAAACTGGCAACGGTCCCTGATAATTTCCGGTACACGTTTGGTCCAGAAAAGTTCGGCCAGGTGATCAATATTGCCGGTAACTTTTTTCTTCCACCAACTCGGAACGGAGGTGTTCGTTGAGATCTCGTTTCAATTTGGCTCGAATATCGTTCCTTTTATATACCGACCTGGCCAAAAGGATAAAGTCTTGTGCAAATTGCAACTCGCTCTCTTTCAAGCGGATTTGATCCTCAATGTCCCATAAATCCGAATTGATTCGGAGTAGCTCGGATTTCAATTGTTGCACCGTTTTATCACGGATAACTTCTTCGGCAATCTTGACGAGCAGGGAAAGCTCATTCGCAATATTGGAAGCCGCAGGTTCTTGTTTGATGTTCTTACTCTTGATCTCAAGAATCGTAATCTTGTCGATGACTTCCCCCCAAGAGACTGGGATTTCAGGCTTTCTGATCATCTACGACTACCCCGCTAGATGAGGCCAATTTCTCACTGAGCTCAACCTCAATTTTCTTAAATGCACCCGGCCAATCGTTGGCCACTTCTTGCCTGAACAAACGCATGGTAGGATACCACGGGCTGTCATCACGCCCGAGCAACCATCGCCATTCGGGAACAAGTTTCAATGCGACCCAGGTTGGAACTGCAAGCGCACCTGCCAAATGAGCTACTGAAGTATCGGATGTGATGACTAAATCACAGTTCTTCATGACTGCGGCAGTATCCAGAAAAGCTTGATCTCCAGAATCAAAATCTTCGCCCAGCGTTTCAATTTCCATTCCCTTGGGCAGGTTTCTCAACTGTTCCTCACCCGCCCCTTTGTGTAGGCTGATCAGTCTTACGCCCGCAATCTTTGAAATTCCTTCAAACTGAGAAAGTTGGAATGATCGGCCAACATCTACTTTATTCTTGCTTCCTTGCCAGCATATTCCCACTTTGAAACCCTCGTTACCGAGCCTCTTGCCCCATTTTTCGACCCTGATTGGCTCAGCGGCAAGATAGGGAACCGAATGGGGGATTGAGTTGCTTGTTGTCTTCATCGCAAGCGGCAACGATTGCATCGGACAGTGAAAGTCAAAGTTGGGCAGGAGACCATCGAGATCGACCATTTCATAGTCAAAGAAACCTTCAAACAATTGCCTCAGGCTTGGCTGTGGCCCGAATAAAACTCTGGCGTTCATGTCCGTCAGTTGTTTGATATAGCGAGAAAACTGGATGGTATCGCCGAGTCCCCCCTCATGATGTATTAAAATTGTTTTTTCTTGGATAGGTGTCTCCCCCAGCCAAAGCGGCTTGTCGAATTGCCGCGTTCCTCTTGGCGCATTCTTCAACTTTCTCCATTCAAATTCCTGAAATCCGAGTTCAAATTTACCCAAGAGCAGAAAGAGCATTGAACGTAAGAGATGGGACTTCTCTGACTCAGCATTCAATGCAATGGCCCTATCACAACTCAATAGCGACTCACTCAATTGGTTGCTTTCACGCAGCGCGAGCGCACGATTATGGTGGGCTTCCGTGAGGTCGGGTTTAAGGGCGATGGCCCGATCCGCGTCTGCCAGCGCCTCTTCGAATCTGTCAAGTTCCTGAAGCACAAGACCGCGGTTGTCATACGCTTCGGCAAAATTTGGGTTCAACGCAATTGCCATCTCGTAGCAAGCCAGAGCATCGTCGAAACGCTTAAGTTTTCCGAAGGCTTTCCCACGATTGTAGCAAAACTCTGCATCGCTTGGGATCAGCAAAGCCGCCTTGTCATAGTTTAAAAGTGCCTCATCAAAACGCTCTAACTCGACCAGAGAGTTTCCTCGATAGACGTAGGCTTTCGCAAAGTCTCGCTTAAGTTTGATGGCGTTTCCAAACCCAATAACTGCCTCTTCGAATCGTTTCAATTCGAACAGGGCAAGTGCACGATTGCACTGGGCGTTTGAATCACGAAAATTAATTTCAATTGCGCGATCGAGAAACTTCAATGCTTCTGCCAGTTCCTTTTTCTGAAGCAGAATGACACCGAGGAGGTGACAAGCATCGAAATTCTTTGAATCAAGCATCAGAGCGTTTCGGTATCTTGTAGCAGCTTCTACAAGGTTTCCTCTCTAGTGAAACGCGAACCCTTCCTGGCAATAACTCTGCGCGCGCGATTTGAGGGAAGGCGGCGCTTGCACGCTCGATGATGCCGATTTTTTTGACATGTCACTAAAGGGTCATTCTTTGAACGTTTTACCTGCAACTAACTGGCTCATTCTGAGACTTGAAATAGCTGACTACACCTGCGTTGAGAACCCGATTTGCTCAAGCCAATGAACGTCTGCAGCCTGTTTAACGGCAAATATCTGCACTAGTCAGTCATCCGCAATCCCAGCCTAACATATGGAAAGGTAATCCTCACGTGATGTCAAGGGGAGGGAGTCTCAGGCATCCCAGAAAACCAAATTACGCCCTAAAACCTCTTCACGTCGCCTTCATCAAGCCTGGCCCCGGTGTGAACTTCGATCAGCACCAAGGGCCCCGCCCCCTCATTGCTCACCTGATGCACCGTGCCTGCGGGCACCATCATTGATTGGTTGTGTTCGAGATGATGAACATGCCCATCAACCACGGCTGCCGCCTCTCCTTGAACCACAATCCAATGTTCGGCGCGATCGGCATGCGATTGCCGGCTGATCACGCCGCCTGGTAACACATGAATGCGCCGCACCAGATAACCTTCGCCCTCATCCAGCATTTCGCGGTGCCCCCAAGGTCGATATTGCATGTGAGACTCTTCAGCCTCGCGGTGCCCCATTTCCTTCAAATGCGCGACGAGGTCTTTCACCTTCTCGGTGGCCGATTTTGCCGCCACCAGAATCGCATCGCGGGTTGAAACCACCACAACATCATCAAGCCCCAGAACCGTTGTGAGCTTTCCCTCTGAATGGATCATCACATTGCGTGAGGCCTCGGCCACGCCGCGGCCCACCACGACATTTCCGGACGCGTCAGCCTCACCGGATTTGGCCACAGCCTCCCATGAGCCGATGTCGCTCCACGCATAATCCACCGGCAACACTGCCGCACGGGTCGTCTTTTCCATAATGGCAAAATCAACCGAGATCTGCGGCGCCTTGGCAAAGTCATCCGCCATTAGACGCAAGAATGACAAATCAGTCTGGGCATGGCGCAACGAGGCATCAACCGCCGTCACGATGGCGGGCACGAGTTTGCGCGCCTCATCGAGAAACACCGAAGCCTTGAACAGAAAGTTGCCACTGTTCCACAAATAGCCCTCGGCCACATAGGCTTCTGCAGTCTTGAGATCGGGCTTCTCGACAAAGCGCGAAATTTTTACAACAGGCCCAACACCTGTTGCAGCGCCGGGCAGAATATAACCATATCCCGTATGCGGAGATTTGGGCTTAATGCCAAACGTCACCAGCCAGCCGTCTGCAGCCGCAGGTGCTGCTGACCTCACAGCTTTCTGAAATTCTGCAACATCGGGAATATGATGATCAGCGGCGAGCACAAGAATAAGCGCGTCCTTGTTGCGCGCATAAGCCTGCAAGGCCCCCGCCACAATGGCTGCACAGGAATCGCGCCGCATCGGCTCCAGCATGATGTCGGCCTGGATATTGATCTCGGCGGCAGCCTCCGCCACCATGAAGCGGTGCGCTTCGGCCGCCACAAAGATCGGACGTGGGTCAAAGCCTTCGCCTTGGCAGCGCAGGGCCGTCTGTTGGATAAGGGTGGGTCCCCCGCCAAAACTTAAAAACTGTTTTGGTTTGGCGTTTCGCGACAGCGGCCACAGTCTTGTGCCGGAACCACCCGACAGAATCACAGGAATAATTTTTGGAAGTGTCATGGCCAAGTTTTAGCGCAATTTTCCACTCAAACAATCTGGATTGTTTTTGGGTCCCAACCCTGGATTTTGGGAAGTTGTGGATTCATGTCTTGTAAGGTTTCACGAACAATTCGGCCAATGATGGCATTTCTCACCCAATTGCGATCAGCGGGAATGATGTGCCAGGGCGCATGTGCGGTTGAACACCGAGACAACGCCTCTTCATAGGCCTTCATGTAATCATCCCACAACATACGGTCAGCGAGATCGCCTGGATTGAATTTCCACCGCTTAGTCTCATCAGCCACGCGCTCCTCCAGACGCTTCTTCTGTTCGTCCTTGGAAATATTCAGCATGAATTTCAAAACTCGTGTGCCGTTCTGCGCGATCATTTTTTCAAAATTATTGATCTGCTCGTAACGCTTCTCAATTGTCTCAGTGGGGACAAGTTTCCTCACCTTGACCACCAGAACATCTTCATAATGCGAGCGGTTGAACAGCCCGATCACGCCACGCGGCGGACACTTCTGGTGAATGCGCCACAAGTAGTCATGCGAAAGTTCTTCCGATGACGGGGCCTTGAATGAAGCAACGGTTACACCAATAGGACCGCAAGCATTGAATACTGATCGCGCCGTGCCGTCTTTTCCTGAGCAATCCATACCCTGCAAGATCACCAGCAGGGCTTGGCGTCCTTCGGCATAAAGTTTGGTCTGCAACGCATCAATGGCTGCGGCATCGGCAGCAATTTCCGCCCGGGTGCCTTCCTTGTCGGCAAGGCCTCCTGTATCACGAGGGTCATGTTTGGAAAGATCAACCCGCTTTCCCGGCTCAACACGAAATGAATTGGCAAATGACATGGGCTCGCCACCTGTTGCAGTTTGTTTACTTGTGGGCGTCGATAGTCAGTGTTTAAGTGATGATATACAAGAGGAAAATAGCTTTGACTGACCGCCCATCAAATGCCGAGCAAATAGCCAATCCAGCATTTCGCCTGCCTGCCTTGGACCGTGACTTTCTGCTCGGTGATTCAACCCGCGGCATCAGATTCCAACTCGAATACCAGAAGGCCGAAGACAATCTGCGCGCCCTCAAGATTGATTCAACCGTCGTGGTTTTTGGTTCCGCACGCGTGCGCGAAGGCGACGCTAATGGCTGGTACAATGATGCCAAAGAATTTGCACGCATCTGTTCGCTCGAAGGTGGTGCAAAACTGAAAGATCAACTGGCCCGCCACAATGTCATCGCCACTGGCGGCGGCCCCGGCATCATGGAGGCCGCCAACCGTGGCGCCTATGAGGCCCACGCCCATTCCATCGGCTACAACATCACCTTGCCCAATGAACAGGAACCCAACCCGTTTTCGACACCTGATCTGACATTCCGCTTCCACTATTTCGCGATGCGCAAGATGCATTTTGCCATGCGCGCGGCGGCCCTTGTGGTATTCCCCGGTGGCTTTGGCACGCTCGATGAGCTGTTCGAACTTCTCACCTTGCGTCAAACCGGAAAAATGACCAAGCCCTTGCCAGTCGTTCTCTATGATTCCAAATTCTGGAACACCGCCATAAACTTTGAACATTTCGCTACCGAGCGTCTCATCAACCCAAAAGACCTCAACCTCTTCACCTTTGCCGATACCCCCCGCGCGGCCTGGGATGCTTTGATTAAACTGGGCCTGAAAATTCCAACGGAGTAAGCATGCTGAAACTTCATTTCCATGGCGCGGCCCGCACGGTCACGGGGTCTTGCTACATTATCGAAACGGAGACTGCCAAAGTCATGGTGGATTGCGGCATGTTCCAAGGCTCAAAGACCATGAGCGAGCTGAACTATCGCGCCTTCCCGTTTGATCCAAAATCCATTAATGCCCTTGTTCTCACTCATGCCCATATTGATCATACGGGCGTGGTCGCCAAGCTTACCAAGCAGGGCTTTGCCAAAACCATCTACGCCACACCGGGCACCACTGATCTTTGTGGAATCATGTTGCCTGACTCAGGACATATTCAGGAAACCGATGTCATCAACCTGAACCGCCGCAACGTCCAGCGCGGTCTGCCTGAAGTCACGCCGATCTACACATTGCTCGACGCCATGAACGCCCTGAAGCAATTTCAAACTGTGGATTATCAAACCTGGTTTACGCCTGCGCCAGGCATTCGCATGCGCTATTGGAATGCTGGTCATTTGCTGGGCTCGGCCTCGATTGAAGTTGAGGTTGACCAGGCCGGAAAATCCCCAACCCGTATTCTCTTCTCGGGCGATATTGGCCCTGACAATAAAATGCTGGAACACGATCCTGAAGGCCCGACCAATTGGGATTATGTGATTTGTGAATCAACCTATGGCGGCCATGATCGATTTGAAAGATCACAAGACAAGCGCCGCGAATTGCTGGCCGACGAGGTCAAAGCCGCAGCGGCGCGCGGTGGTGCGCTGCTCATTCCGTCTTTTGCGGTGGAACGCACCCAGGAAGTGGTGACCGACCTCATCTATGTGATGGACCACAACATGGCACCACAAGCCAAGGTGTTCATTGACTCACCGCTCGCCAGCAAGGCGACCGAAATTTTCAAGAAATATTCCAAGACTCTCGATGATGGTGGCGATCTGGCCCGCGCCTTTGCTTCGCCCTTGGTCCACGCCACGGAGTCGGTTGAAGATTCAAAGGCCCTTAATCTCTTCAAAGGGTTTTACGTCATCATCTCGGCCTCCGGCATGGCCGAAGCGGGCCGCATCCGTCACCACCTCCTCAATCATCTCTGGCAAAAATCAACCACCGTTCTCTTTGTCGGTTATCAGGCGGGGGGAACTTTGGGTTCGATTTTGATGGCCGGAGCGAAGCACATCAAGCTCATGGGACAAGATGTGGCCGTTGCCGCCACCATCCGCTCCATTGAAGATTACTCAGGTCACGCCGATGGACCAGAACTGGTGACGTGGATTTCCAAACGCCTGCCCATTTCCAAGAACCTGTTCCTCACCCATGGCGAGGAAGACCGCCAATTGGCCTTGCTCAATGACGTGAAAGACAAGCTCGTCCCCGAAGCCCGCATCATTCGCCCCGCTTTGGATGAGGCCTATGATCTCACAGGCGATGTGGCCAAGCTCATCCCCGGCCTGCCCGGCCCGCGCATTGAACATTCTGCTGTCGCCCAGTTGGACTGGCACAATGACGCACAAGGCGTGTTGCTCGATCTCAATGACGCGTTGAAGAAGGCCGCCACCGACAAGGATCGTGGTGTGATCTTGCGGCGCATCAAGAAAGCCATTTCAGGTGGAGAAGACCCTGGCCTGCCACCTGCCAACACCAGACGTCGCCGCTTTGGCGCGCGCGGCTTCGACGAGGGTTAAAGCAGGTTCACGCTTCACACCTTAATGTAAAAAGTCCGTCATTCCGTCCAAGGGCCTTTAGCCCTGAGCGTCAGCGAAGGGTTTGCCCGCGAGACGGAATCCAGCTTTCGTTCAACCCGCCCTGCAGCTTGAGCTGGACCCCGGCCTGCGCCGGGGTGACGGACTAATGGAATAGCGCCGCGCCACAGGCAAAGGCATGGGATAGCTCATGAAGCCCAGCTTATGTACTGGGAAAACCTTGCGTCTCCACCGTATAGCCCGCAGCCGTCATCACGCGCATAAGTTCCTTGTGGCCAACCTGCGCCATCTTGAGCGGCGGATTTTTCTTGGGGTCCTGCTCGGCTTCAACCACGAACCAGCCTTCATAGCCATAATCGGCAAACTTCTTGACGATGGCACCAAAGTCGAGCGAACCATCGCCCGGAACTGTGAAAGCCCCCAATGCCACCGCATCCAGAAAACTCTGCTTCGTGCGGTCGAGCCTGTTGATCACATCCATGCGAACATCCTTCACATGCACATGCGAAATTCTTTTATGATGCCGGTCGATGGCACCCAGAGGATCACCACCTGCAAAAGCCAGATGGCCCGCATCGAGAAGCAGCGGAATGCCAGCGCCCGAATAATTCATGAACACATCGAGCTCGCGCTCGGTCTCAACCACAGCGGCCATGTGATGATGATAGGCCAGCGGCATGCCCTGCTCGGCGCACCATTCGCCAAATGTGGTCAAGGTTTTCGCGTAAGCCTTCATCTCGTCATCCGAGAGCTTGGGCTTGGTGGCCAAAGGCTTGGAGCGATCGCCCTGAATCGAGCGACCCACTTCGCCATAAACAATGCACGGCGCTTTCACCGCCTTGAAGAGATCAATCATCGGCTGGATGCGAGCCTTGTTCCTGGCCATGTCTTCGTTGACCAAAGTGCCCGAGAACCAGCCGCCACACAAAGTCACATCAGCCTTCTTCAAAATCGGCAGCATGACAGCGGGGTCAGACGGAAACCGCCGCCCCATCTCCATGCCGGTAAATCCAGCCGAGCGCGACTGGCGCAAACATTCTTCCAGCGAAACATCATCGCTGAGTTCAGCGAGATCATCGTTCCACCACGCGATGGGCGACATGCCCAGTTTTGCTTTCATAAAATTCTCCCTGAATGCGCCGCTTTACGATTGCGGGCGCAAAAATCACTAAACCCCAACGCGCTGTTTCGCGCGCACCGTGGCTTGATATTTGGCAGCTTCCAGAACTTCCTTGCGATTGGAAACTGTCGGCACGCCGACATCCCACATGGCATCGCCCGGCGTCCAGTTGAAGGCATCAAGCTCAATTGAAATGACCGTCGTGCGATCCGTGGTCTTGGCCCAATCCATGGCCTGGCCCAGTTCAGCAATGCTCTTCACGCCACGCGCCAATGCACCCATCGATTCTGCGTGTTTCACAAAATCCACTGCGAAAGGCTTTTTGACGTTGGTGCAGTCCTTGATCAGGTTGTTGTAGGACTCACCGCCCTTGAAGTTCTGCAAACGATTGATCACGGCATAGCCGCCATTGTCACAGACCACGATGATCAGCTTGTGCCCCGTCAAAACTGAAGAATAAATGTCGGAATTCATGATGAGATAGGACCCATCGCCCACCATCACGATGGTGTTGCGCGTGGGATCGGCCATGGCAGCGCCCCAGCCACCAGCAATTTCATAACCCATGCACGAGAACCCATATTCGACATCAAAACTGTTGGCCGACTTGACGCGCCACACCTTGTTGAGTTCGCCCGGCAACCCGCCCGCCGCACCCACCACATAATCGCGCTCACCAGCCTTGTCGTTGACGATGCCGACAATCTGGCCATAGGTCGGCAATGGACCATTGGTCGGCGTCTTGTAGCCATCAACGGCCTTGTTCCAGATCGCCATTTCTTCGCGGCCCTTCTTGGTCCAGGCATTGTCAGCCTTCCAGCCCTTCATGCCGTCAGCCAATTCTTCCATCGAGACCTTGGCATCGCCCACCACGGCCACGGCGCGGTGCTTCAGCGCATCATAGCGTGCCGCATTGATCGAAATGAATTGCGCATCGTGCGAAAAACAGGTCCACGAACCTGTGGTGAAGTCCTGCAACCTTGTGCCGACTGCAAGCACAACATCGGCCTGTTCGGCAATATTGTTGGCCGAGCTCGATCCCGTAACCCCGATCGGGCCTACATGATTGGCGTGACTGTGGAGAAGGCTGCCCTTGCCCGCCATGGTTTCGGCGATGGGAATGCCGTGATCGACGGAGAACTTGGCAAGGATTTCTTCAGCACCGGAATAGCGCACACCACCGCCCGATATGATCAAGGGCCGCTTGGCTTTCTTCAACGCTTCAATCGCGCGCGCCACTTGCCGCAGGTCAGGCCGCGGACGCGGAATTTCATGAGTGGTCGGCGTGAAGAAGGCTGCGGGATAGTCGTAGGCCATTTCTTGCACATCTTGCGGCAGGCCGATGAAGGCTGGCCCGCAATCAGCGGGATCAAGCATGGTGGCCACGGCCTGCGGCATGGATGAAATGATCTGTTCAGGATGGGTGATGCGGTCCCAATAGCGTGACACCGGCTTGAAAGCGTCATTCACGCTGATCGACGGCACGCCATAATGCTCGACCTGCTGCAAAACAGGGTCAGGCCGGCGATTGACGAAGGTGTCGCCCGAGATGATGAGAAGCGGCAGGCGGTTGGAATGGGCCACACCGGCAGCAGTAATCATGTTGGTGGCGCCAGGCCCGATTGACGACGTGGCAATCATGATCTGGCGGCGCAGCTTCGCCTTGTTGTAACCGATCGCGGCCAGCGCCATGGATTGTTCGTTCTGTCCGCGCCACACCGGCAGCCGGTCTTTCACCTCAAACAGCGCTTCAGAGAGACAAGTCACATTGCCATGGCCAAAAATGCCAAAAGCGCCGGGGAACAGCGGCTCCTTTTTGCCATCAATCGTGATAAACTGGTTGACCAGATATTTAACCAGCGCTTGGGCCATGGTCAGGCGGATTGTGGACATGTAAAAGCTCCCATAGAATTTCTTGTGCCTTGAGACTATTGCATTGGCGCAATCGGAACAAGCGCTTGGCATGCCTCACCATGTATGAGATGCCATGCTTAATCAACACGCCTGAGGTCCCTTGATGCCCCATATTCTTGTCGCCGGCCGCATTCATGAGCAGGGTCTCGAGGTCCTTAAAAATGCCAAGGGTGTCACCTTTGATGTGGTCGACGAGGTCAGCCGCGAGGCCTACGTGCCGCTCCTCCCAAAAGCTGATGCCCTGCTGATCCGCACCCAACCCTTGGACAGCGCAGCGCTGGTAACAGCCCCCAACCTCAAAATCGTCTCGCGCCATGGCGTGGGCTATGATGCCGTCGATGTTGAAGCCTTGAATGCCCGCAAGATTCCTTTATGCATCGTGGGCGATGTGAATTCCCGTGCTGTGGCAGAACATACGCTGATGCTAATGCTCAGCGCCGCCCGCCGCGTTGTCGCCCATGATCAGGCCACGCGCAACAACATCTGGAAAATCCGCAACGCCTTTGAGACCATCGAGCTTGATGGCAAGACTTTGCTGGTGATGGGCCTGGGCCGTATCGGAAAACGCGTGACCGCTCTGGCTCAGGCCTTCGGTATGAGAGTTGTAGGCCTCGACCCCATGGTGCCAGCATCGGCCATGGCCGCGCTGAACGTGACACCCGCTGCCGATTTGGCCTCCGCCCTTAAAGTTGCCGATTATGTGACGCTTCATGTGCCTTTGATCGGCGGCCAACCTGTGATCGGTGCATCCGAGCTGGCCCTGATGAAGCCCACGGCCATTCTCATCAATGCCGCGCGCGGTGGCCTGATTGACGAGGCGGCACTCGATCAAGCCTTGCGGTCGCGCAAGCTCTATGGCGCGGGCTTTGATGTATTCGCAAGCGAGCCACCAAACTCGGACAGCCAACTGCTCACCAACCCCTATGTCACGCTGAGCCCCCATTCTGCAGGCCTCACCGCCGAATGCGCCGCCCGCATGGGCGTGGCCGCCGCCCAGAACATTTTGGATTTCTTTGCGGGCAAGCTCGACGCCAATCTGGTCGTCAATGCCAAGGCGATTGGCTTGTGAAGGGCCGTGTAGCCAAACTTTAAAACGATTCAAACACCCGTCGTTGTGTCCATCCTGACACGCCGCGATGAGCGCGCATCGATGGAAATGACGAGCAGTCCCGCCATTACGATCAGCACGACGCCAATGATCGCCAGAAGATTCGGAATATCACCGAACAACAAGATGCTTGAAAGCATCGCCCACAGCGTGAGTGAATACAGGAAAGGTGCAATGGTGCGGGCGGGTGCGAGCGAGAAGGCCCGAAAAACGCCGACATGCCCACCGACCAGCAAGGCCCCTGCCAAAAAGACAAGAAGGCCGTTCTTCATGTCCGGAATGATGGGCGTCTCAAAGGCGACGGTGCCGAGTGCACCTGCAACCGTCAGCATCGCCAGAACCGACAAAGCAACAATTGGTGAGGAGATATCCGTCGGAACTTTTCGTGTGATGAGGTCTCGACCTGCAGCAGAGACCGCAACCAAAAATCCCAAGAGGATATAGGGCGAAAATGTAGTGGCGCCCGGCTGCGCCACCAGCAGTGATCCTGCAACGCCAACCCCGATCAGGATCAACCGCACAGCGCCAAGCTTTTCACCATAGAACACACTCGCCCCCAACAGAACGATCAACGGTGCTGTTTGGATAACCGCGGTCACATCGCCGATGGGCAAATGCAGAATGGCAAACGTGAAGCCCAGATTGGCTCCCACTTCACAAAATCCCCGCGCGATCGCCCAGGGGTTGAACATTTTGGAAAGGCCAGCCGCCTGCCCGAGCGAGATGATCACCAACAGACAACAGACTGCGCCCGAAAAACCACGCAGCATGATGAGCTCGAACACTGGCATGTGGCCAAAGGCGAGCTTTGATGCGCTATCGCTGGCGATGAACAAGCCCATGGAAATGACCGTGGACACAATGCCGTTGAGACGAGACGAAATGACCATGGATGCCGCCGATAAGGAATGACTTACCTAGCTGCGAAGACGCGAGGTAGCAATGGCGAATGGCCAATGCTATTTCGCAACCCACTCCTTGGGCGGAGCGCTCTTGGAAAGCTCATAGAACTTGTCAGCCGCAACATCCTGCCACTCGCCCTTGGTGCCGTCCGGCCAGATGACGCGAATTTGTGTGGCAGTCTCAGAAGCAAGGCCGAAATGCAGGAAGCCCGATTTGCCCGAGACATGCCCGCCGCCGACAAAATTTTCGCGGTTCATCGTCTTGCCATTGGCTTCCTTGACTTCAACCCATGCGCCTATGGCATTGCGGTTGCCGCCGTCTTCAACGAGCTTCACCTCAAGGAAGTGACCAAGGTCGTTTGAGACATTGCGCCAAACTTCTGCATTCTCGCGCCGCGCCACGACCACAAGGTCAAGCTTGCCATCAAGATTAAGATCGACAAGCTGCGCACCACGATGGTTGCGATAACTCAGGATGCCCGCTTTTTCGCCAGATTCCATGAAATTGCCATCAGGCTTCTGAAGCAGCAGGTTGTTAGGATCCTTCGACGCAAAATCGGGCATCTTGTCGACATTGCCCTTGGCAATGAAGAGGTCATAAAGCCCATCATTGTTCACGTCTTCAAATTGCGTGTGCCAACCGGTGGAAGACCGCTCGTCGCCGCCCGCATAGGGCCGTTGCGCCGATGTGCCCATGGCAAATTGCGCTTCCTTATAAGTGGGCTTTGCCGCGCCATCAGACAAAAGCTGCATGCGCTGGTCGGCCATTGAAGACAGGAAATAGGAGGGAAAGCCGCTGTTGTTGATGTCCGCTGTTGCAATGCCCATGCCCCAGAGGCGGACATACTTCCAGCCCTCGCCTTCGGAATAAAGTCGCGGCGCTTCGCCAGCATCCACATGCCACATCTGCTCCTGGCCGCCCTCGTAATATTCGCGGTCATTGGAGACGCGAAGCGATTGCGTGCCAGAACGATTCCAGTCGGTAAACAGCATGGACAGTGTGCAGAAGGAAGGTTTCAGCGCAATGCGAGGGCCATAGCCATCCTGTTTGTCATTGGGGCGCAGCATCCAGTTGTCGGTGCAATGGCCCCAAGGCTCATCTTCAAACTTGCGGTCAATATAGGTGCCAAAGGCCAGCGTGGGCATGGTGTTGCCCTTCTCCCAGGTGGCAGAAAACGCCGTTCCCCAGGCATCACCACCATCAACGTTCCAGCTCGTATTGGCCGCAGCAAATTTGCAATCGCCCAAACCCCTCATCACCTGGCTCTCGCCCACGCGCATCACCACAAGGTCCATGATGCCATCGCCGTCGATATCGATGGGATAGGCGCCCGTGGCGCGGTCAAACTCAAGGCCCGTAGACGTGGCTTCTTCAAATTTCAACGCGCCACCGCGTTTGGATTTGTTGACGAAGAGCTTGGCCTTGTTTTCACCCCCCGCAATAAAGAGATCAGGAAAACCATCGCCATTGCAGTCAAAGGCGGCAACCCCACCTCCCACCATATATTGCCAGTCACCCTTGTAGATCGAATGGATGCCGGAGTTTGCGGTTTCATCGGCAAAGTGCGGAACCACAACACCGGCCTGTGCCAGTGCCGCTGTTCCAAGAAATAAAAGTGATGCAGACAAACAGATCTTGAACATGACTATCTCCGTGTCTTTAATGCGCTGGCATATTGCCCAATGCATCTGCCATAGATGAGGCCGTTTTCAATAGCCCCGCGATAATGAATGCCGCCATAGAGGCGTGACATGGCGGCTTCCTGTGCAGCGTCATTGAAGCTTGCAAAATGCCGCGCCGCCAAGCCGTCGGATTCCCCCGTCTTGTCCTCAAAGGCAAAATTGTCACCGAATTCCTTGGTCATCACGACGCTAAGCGATCCGGCCTGGACGCTGTGGCCCGAGAGATAATCCGGAAATGGCGGCGTGATCAGCAACGACTCCCATTTTTTATCAATGTGCCGTTGGATGTAGGTCACGGGCCGCAGGAGCCCGTAGATATATTTGGCATGCCATGCGCCAATCATGGCGTCAGCCTGCGCAACGCCCAGACGCGCCAGAACGTCCACGGATTTTTCAAGGTCAACATTGTCGCGCTTCAAAATCTGCAAGGCAATGGAAACACCATGTCCTGCGGGCGTGAGCGTGAGCAGCGGATCATCGGACCAGAAAATAGCGAGCGCCCGTTGATCTTCAGTCAGGTGGTTGCCGGCGTCATAAACCTCATACGCCTCCTTATAGAATGCTGAAGACTTCTTCTCGCTATAGGGAATAGGTGGCTTCAACTCGCAAGCCGAGATTTTTGGAATGGCAAAGGTGCGGTTGTTGCCCCAACCCGGCAGCAAGGGAACCTGTTGCAGGGCCTGTTGATTGGTGGGCACCCAATATTGCGGTCCAACCTTCATCTTGTAATTCTCGGTGAAGCCCATGTTCTTGATAACGGCACCGCCGTCATTCTTCGACCAGTCGATGATTGCAGTAGCAATGGCTTTGCCATGGGCGACACTGCGCTCCACAACATCAGGGGCCACCCCTGCTGAAACCTTTGTCGTCATCTGTTCGCCAAGGGCTGTCATCGCCTTCAAACCGAACGGGCCTGTGTTCTCAAAGAAAACCTGGGTGAAAGACACAAGGGCCGCATTGAGAACGATGTCGTTGTTATATTCTTTTCCCGCCTCGCGCTTCGGCAAAGGCTTCAGGCCATTCAATTGCCCCGCCAGTGTTTGCAAATTATCCGACCCACTGGCCACGGCCTCATACGACATCACGCCGAGATAAGCGAAGGCGCGCGCCGCAACCGGCGGAGAGTACGTGGGTGTATGGCGCACCAGTCCATTGATCAAGCCATACCAACGCAGGATCACTTCTTGCGTGGTCTGTGCATCTGCAAATGATGGGCCACTATTGAAAAGAACAACTGCCAGCAGTGCGAGGATAACGACAATTCGTTGCAACAGTTTCATCGCGTATCCTCACTACTTACCGATCAGGCAGCATCCCGCATTGCGCCAGGACCAGGAATGGCCCCCTTGGGGCATTTGCCCGCAATGATCATGCCCAGAACCTCGTCATTCGTCACATCAGTCGTGCGGGCGGTACCCACTACCTTGCCGTTTTTCATGACCACAATCTTGTCCGCCAGATGAAACACATCATGGAGATCGTGGCTGATCAGGAAAATGCCAATGCCATCCGCTTTGAGCTGTTTGATGAGATCACCGACCTGTGCGGTTTCCTGCGGGCCCAAAGCGGCTGTCGGCTCATCCATGATCAGGATGCGCGCGTTGAAGTGAATGGCGCGCGCAATGGCCACCGATTGGCGCTGACCACCGGACAGCTTGACCACCGGCTCCTTGAAGCGCCGGAAGTTTGGATTGAGGCGGTGCATCACCTTGCGCGTTTCAGATTCCATGGCCGCATCATCAAGTGTTCCAAAGCGCGTCTTGAGCTCACGCCCCAGATAAAGATTGGCAGCCGCATCCACATTGTCGGCCAGGGCCAGCGTCTGATAGATGGTCTCAATGCCATAGGCCTTGGCATCACGCGGGTTGTTGATGGTGACTTCCTTGCCATTGATCAGAATGCTGCCCGCATCGCGCTGATAGGCACCAGACAAAATCTTGATCAACGTCGATTTGCCGGCACCATTGTGGCCAAGAACCCCCACAACTTCACCAGGCCGAAGTTCGATCGAGGCGCGGTCAACGGCTTTGATGCCGCCAAAGGCAATGGAAATATCGCGCATCTCAACCAAAGGTGCCGAAGCCTCGAAATCCTGGCGGTTTTTAACAGCCAGAGGTGACTCGTGGGATTCAGCCACAGCACCCGATTTTTTCGCAGCAGCCGGTTTCGTCGGGATTTTTTTCGGTGCCACTCTTTTTACAGCTTTTTTTGCCATTGCGGCCTCCCTCACTTCAACCGACGTGAATAAATCTGGTCAAGCCACACGGCAAGAACCAGCACTCCGCCCACCACCATGTCCTGATAGGCTGCAGGAAGGTTGAGCAGCGACATGCCCGAAATAATCGACTGCATGATGAGGGCACCCAGCATCGCGCCATAGATGGTGCCCACACCGCCTGCGAGCGAGGTTCCGCCGATCACCGTTGCAGCGATCACATAAAGTTCGTTCGAAAGGCCAAGCGAGTTGGTCGCCGCATTGAGGCGCGCAGATGAAATAACCGACGAGATGCCAACCAGTGTGCCCATCAAGGCAAAGACCTTGATCGTCAGCCACTTCGTATTGATGCCGGAGAGTTCAGCGGCTTCAGGGTTGCCACCCGTTGCATAGACATAGCGGCCAAAGACTGTGCGTGTGGCAATAAAGGTCATCACCAGACCAACGGCCAAGGCCACCAACACCGGCAGCGAATAGCCTGTGTAATAAATAAGCCCCGTAGTGCAGCGGACAAATTTTTCCGCAGCCATGCAGATTGCACTTCCGTCGCGATCTTCAATGCCCGCTGGAATGACGACATTGTTGGCCGCAGCAAAATTCTCAATGAGCTTGGGCGGCCATGGGTAGGAGTTCATCACCTTGGTAATGCCGAGCACCACACCACTGCCGACGACACCGAGCAAAAATTCTGCCCAAACCGGGCGCAATGTAAAATTGAAGCGCGTGCGTTGACGCCTGCCATTAATGAGGGCGCCAATAATGACCGCACAAACCACCAAAGCCAGCGTCCAGCTCCAGAACGGCCCAAGCCAGCTTTGCTGAACACCACCACCAAACACTTCAAACGTCTGGTCCATGGGGGCCACAGTCTCACCTGAGGCCAAAAGGAAGGCGATGCCTTTATACGCAATCAAACCACCCAAGGTGACGATGAAGGCTGGAATCTTTGCGTAGGCTGTCAATGCGCCGTTCACAGCGCCAATGCCGGTGCCGAGTGCCAGGCACAGAGCAACACCCGCAACCCAGATCAGGGGATGCCCAACACCCAAGAGTGGACCAAGCTGGTAAACCTGCAAGACTGCACTGGCCACGGCCACAAGGCTCAGCATCGAGCCCACTGAAAGATCAAGCTGGCGCATGACGATCAGCAACACCATGCCCGATGACATGACCGCGATCGATGATGTTTGTACCAGCAGTGTCCACAAGTTGCGGGGCGTCAGGAACGAGCCACCAAACAACCCCTCGTTCGGATTGATGAAGCCGCTCCACACATCAAAGATGCACCAGATCAGGATCAGTGCTGCAACCATGCCCAGCATGCGCGGATTGATCTCGGTCACCCGGAAAAATCGGGTGACAGCACCTTCCTGGTTTAAGCCAGGTTCTTGGCTGCTTCCTGTCGAACTCATCTTGGATCCCTACCCCTGATTTTAAAAAGGCCGCGCCACTCAATTTGGAATGGCGCGGCCAATATTGTCAACTCAATCGATACACGATTGAATTATTTGCAGGCGTCAACGCCGTCCTTAACACCAGCGCAAGCCTGTTCCTTGGTGATGTGACCAGCCTTGATCGCATCGCCAATGTTGGCCTTCGTGATTGGTGTCGGAGCAAGCAGAATGGCGTTCATTTCGACCTTCTTCTTGCCGCCGTTGAACTTGGCAACGCCGGGGATCTTGTCTACGGCAGTGCCATCAGCAAGAGCGATAGCAGCATTGGCCGCAGCCTTGCCGAGATCGTCGGTGTTTTTCCAAACCGAAACGGTCTGGGTGCCGAGGGCAACGCGGTTGATGGCAGCCAAGTCACCGTCCTGACCAGAAACAGGAACCGAGCCAGCAAGGCCTTGGGCCTTGAGAGCAGCCACAACGCCTGAAGCCATGCCGTCGTTTTCAGACAGAACAGCATCGACCTTGTTGTTGGTAGAGGTCAGGCACTGTTCCATGTTCTTTTGGGCATTGTCTGGCTTCCAGCCGTCGGTGAAGGTTTCGCAGACGTTCTTGATCTTGCCTGCATCCATCTGGGCTTTCAGAACTTCAAGCTGGCCTTGGAACAGGAACGTGGCGTTTGGATCGCCCTTGTCGCCCTTGATGAAGGCGAAGTTACCTGAATCCTTAACCTTCAGAACTTCTTTGGCCATGATGCGGCCTACACCAACGTTGTCGAACGTGATGTAGAGAGCATTTGGATCTTCGAACTGCACGTCATAGGCAATCGACTTGATGCCTGCATCGCTGATCTTCTTGATCGAGGGCAGAATGGCATCCGAGTCAAAGGCCACAACCATGATCACGTCTGGCTTCTGGGCAATCAGGCCTTCGATGTCAGCAGCCTGCTTCTGGGCAGAGCCTTGGGCATCCGTGCTGATGAACTTGTCGCCAGCAGCTTCAACGACTTTCTTGATGGCAGCTTCGTCACCCTTCCAACGCTCTTCCTGGAATGTCTTCCACGACACAGCAATGGTCTTGCCCTTGGCTTCTGCGACACCGCCAATGGCGGTGGCAAGCAATGCGCCGAGAGCGATTGTCTTGATAATATTCTTCATATGGACCTTCCTCCTTGTAATTTCCAACGATCCGAATCTCGATCCCCATGCGTCACGAGCCTTTTGGCTTCGCGCATGAAGCAATGTCTCAAATTTATTTTGACATCCAAAATAATGTTGCATGGCTGGCTCGGCAGTGTCAACCTAAATTGCGATGGGCCAAGATGAACAATAAGGCAGACAGTGATCTGGTACGGCGGCAAAACCGGCATTTGCTGCTCGAAGCCTTGCGGTTTCATGGCCCAGCGCCGCGCGTTGAACTGGGCCGCCTGACCAGCCTGTCACCGGCCACCGTCACCTCGATCACCACGCAACTTTTGGCCGAAGGCTATTTGCGCGAAGCCGAGGTTCAGACCGAGAAAAATGACGCAACGCGCCGTGGCCGCCCCACCATCGCCCTTGAGCTGAACCCCGAGGCAGCTCTGGTTCTGGCGCTGAAGATTTCCATCGACCGCTTTGAGCTGGCCCTTGCCGATTATTCCGGCACGGTACTGGCGCGCCACACGGACAAGCCGTCAACCTATGCCATGGACCGGGAGCAGGCAGGCCCACTCGCCGCGCGACAGGTGCTGGCCTTCCTCGAGGCCAACAAAATAGAAGTGGACCAGATCAGGAAGCTCGGCATTGCCGTTCAGGGCGCTGCGGGCTCGCAATCAGGCCACCTCGCCTGGAGCCCGGCCTTCATGGCCCGCGATATTCCCCTCGTCCAACCGATCACTGAATTGACCGGCATTGCCTGTTCACTGGCCAATGATGCCAACATGATTGCTGAAGGCCTGATGGCCCGCGAGCATTATCAATATAAGGGCAACGCCGCTGTGGTCTTCATGGGCTATGGCGTGGGCATGGGTCTCGTCATTGATGGCAAGGCCTATCATGGGGCCACAGGTGCTGCGGCAGAATTTGGCCACATGAACCATGTGCCGGGCGGCGCCCTGTGCCGCTGCGGCAAGGCCGGCTGCCTTGAAGCCTATGCCTCCGACTATGGCATCTTGCGCTCCGCTGAAAACCTGGCGGCCGACACGCCTCCGCCATCCCATGCTGTTGATCCCGATGTGATGCGCAGTCTCGAAACTGCAGCCCGGCGTGGCGATGCCAGGGCCAAGGCCGCTTATGACACGGCGGGCCGCGCCATTGGTTATGGTCTCGCCCGCCTCATCGCTCTGTTGAACCCTGACCGCATCGTGATCTCGGGTCCAGGTACCGCCGCCTTCGACCTGATGGAAGCGGCCATGCATCTTGCCATTGAAGAGGGCGTGGTGACGGAGCTCCGCCAGAACATCATCATTGAAACCATTCCGATGAACCACGACATGATCATCACCGGCACCATTCAAGCTCTGCTGCACGAGCTCGACCGCGATGTATTTGCGAGTGCGTGAGGGAGAAAACACGCCATGACAAAGCAGGAGCTTGCCGACATTTACCGTGCCTATATCGCCTGTTTGAATAGACAGGATTGGGACAGTCTCGGCAATTTCGTCCATGACGGAGCGAACCACAATAGCAGGCCGTTTGGACTGGCGGGCTACCGCAAGATGCTGGTCAACGACTTTGAACAAATCCCAGATCTCGTTTTCAATATCGATATTCTGGTGGTCGATCCACCTCATGTGAGTGCGCGCCTGCAATTTGAGTGCAGCCCCAAGGGCCTGTTCCTCGGCTTGCCAGTTAATGGCCGCAAAATCTCCTTCGCCGAAAATGTCATTTACGAATTTCGCGACGGAAAAATTGTCAGGGTCTGGTCGGTGATCGACAAGCCCGCCATCGAAGCCCAGATTTGATCTAGCGCCGCACGAAATCCGCTTTGAACTTCCGCACTGTGTCTGAAACATAATCATAAACCGCAGCCACCCGCGCGGTGCGATGGGTATCGGGGTGGCTCATCAGCCAATAGGTTCGGGTAAAGCGCATGGCGGGAAGCAGTCTTTTTAATTCCGGAAATTGCACGGCAGCATAATCATGCAAGATGCCGATGCCGTGCCCCGCACGCACGGCCTCCATCTGCGCCACCACGCTCCCACACTCATAATGCCGCTTCATGCGCGTGGACAGCTCGGCCGCATAATCGAGTGCGCGGCTGTAAACAAAATCCTCGACGTGGGTGACGAACAACCGCCCCTCAAGATCATCAACGCCGCGAATAGCTCCGTTCTCTTCAAGATAAGAATGCGCCGCATAAATGCTGAGCGTATAATCGGTGAGCTTCTTGATGATGAGCTTGCCCTGCTTGGGCCGATCCAAAGTCACCACAATATCAGCCTCGCGCCGCGACAATGAAAAAGTGCGCGGCAAGGGCACAAGCTGAATGGTGAGATCAGGATGCAACGTCGCAAGTCGGCCCATCTCGCGCGCCAGAAAACAATTGCCCAAACCATCCGGCGCACCAACCCGCACCGTGCCTGAAATCGCAGCGCGGGCACCTGAAATTTCAGACGCCACCTGCAACACTTCTGATTCAACCCGTTCAGCAGATTTGAACAAGGCTTCGCCCGCTTGGGTTAAAGTGCAGCCTTGCGTCTGCCGTTCAACCAATTTGGCCCCGAGATCAATCTCAAGTGCCGAAAGCTGGCGGCCCACCGTGGCATGATTCAGCCCGAGCTGCTGCGCCGCCCCCAAAATCTGCCCGGCCCGCGCCACCGCGAGGAATATGCGCAATCGATCCCAGTCCATGTCGGTCTTTTCATCCTCCTGCTTCTTCTTCATCCCTCCTCGCCTTGCGGGGAGGGTGGATCGTGCGCAGCACGAGACGGGTGGGGTAATCCTGAGCGAATAAATGAGGCTACCGTCACCCCACCCTGCCCTCCGCTTAAGGCGGGGAGGGAGGTAGAATGTATAACATTAATTCCTGCACATCAAAAATGCAATTCTGGTTCTTGCTGTGCAAATGCGTAAAGCGCATAAACCTGCCATCAGGAGGATCCCATGGTCAAAAACATTCAGCAGCATATCAACGGCAAGCTCGTCGACGGCAAATCAGGCCGCATCACCCCGGTGTTCAATCCAGCCACTGGCGAACAATCAGGCTCGATCAATCTCGCCAACACCGCACAGGTGAATGAAGCCATCGCCGTCGCCAAATCTGTCGCTCCCGCATGGGGCGCCACCACGCCGCTCCGCCGCGCCCGCATCCTCAACAAATTCCTCCGCATCGCCGAAGAACGCTCCGCCGAACTTGCGGCCACGATCACCGCTGAACACGGCAAGGTTCTCTCCGATGCCATGGGCGAAGTGCAGCGCGGCCTGGAAGTTGTGGAATTTGCCACCGCAGCACCCCAGCTTCTCAAAAGCGAATTCACCGAAAACGTCGGCACCCGCGTTGATAGCTATGCGCTGCGCCAGCCCTTGGGCGTTGTCGCAGGCATAACACCCTTCAACTTCCCCGCCATGGTGCCGATGTGGATGTTCCCCATCGCCTTGGCCGCAGGCAACTGCTTCATTCTGAAGCCCTCCGAACGTGACCCTTCAGCCTCGCTGCTAATTGCCAAATGGCTCGAAGAAGCGGGCCTGCCGAAGGGCGTGTTCAACGTGGTGATCGGCGACAAGGAAGCCGTCGATGCCATTCTGATGAACCCCGATGTCTCGGCTGTGTCTTTCGTGGGCTCAACCCCGATTGCCCGCTACATTTATCAGACCGGCACAAGCCAGGGAAAACGCGTGCAGGCTCTGGGCGGTGCCAAGAACCACATGATCATCATGCCGGATGCCGATATGGATCAGGCCGTCGATGCGTTGATGGGTGCGGCCTATGGCTCGGCCGGCGAACGCTGCATGGCGATCTCGGTTGCCGTCCCCGTCGGCAAGAAAACCGCCGACACTTTGATTGCCAAGCTCGAACCAAAAATCCGCGCACTGAAAGTTGGACCCGGCACCGACAAGGATGCCGAGATGGGTCCGCTTGTGACGAAGCAGCACTTCGAAAAAGTGAAGGGCTATATTGACGAAGGCGAAAAAGAAGGAGCCAAGCTCGTCGTCGATGGCCGCGGCCTGAAACTGCAAGGCTATGAAGGCGGCTATTTCCTCGGCGGCTCGCTCTTCGACAATGTCACGACCGACATGAAAATCTACAAGGAAGAAATCTTCGGCCCCGTGCTCTCGGTCGTTCGCGTTGAGGATTACAACACCGCCGCCAAGATGATCAACGATCATGAATATGGCAACGGCACCGCGATCTTCACCCGTGATGGCGATGCGGCGCGCGAATTTGCGCATCAGATTCAGGTGGGCATGGTGGGCATCAACGTGCCGATCCCCGTGCCAATGGCGTTCCATTCCTTCGGCGGCTGGAAAGCCTCGCTCTTTGGTGACCATCACATGCACGGGCCCGAAGGCTTGCGCTTTTACACCAAGCTCAAGACCGTCACCTCGCGCTGGCCCACGGGCATCCGCGCCGGTGCCGAATTCGTCATGCCCGTGATGAAGTAAGTTTATCGATGAGTCTACCTTCTCCCCTTGCGGGAGAAGGTGGTCACGCGGAACGCGTGGACGGATGAGGGGTATGGTCCAGCAACTGAGCAATTTGAACCAGTCCCCTCTCCCGACAGCCTGCGGCTGCCACCCTCTCCCGCAAGGGGAGAGGGAAGATTATACCCCAAGCTTCGCACCCCCATCCACATATCCGGACGGCAGATCACCTTTGAGATTGATCACGCGCTTGTTGAGAATGCTCTCAAAAATCTGGTCGACAGCCTGCTTGGCCCCCGCCACGCGCGAAGGATGATCGGTATCCGCCGCCGCATGGGGCAAGAGATGAACTTGGCGTCCATATTTTTTGGCGAGCGGCAGATAAGGTACCAGCGGCCCGGTCAACGTGCCATCCGCCGCCTTGAAAATATCAGCATCAACAGCCGCATGGGACACTTGGCCTGAGGCCAGTGCGGCATCAAGCGCTGCAGCATCAACACATTCGCCGCGATCATAATTGAGAAGCACAGCCCCTGGATTGAGCGCACCCAAAACCGCGCCATTCACAAAGCCAACATTGGCCCCGCCGCCCAAGCCCACATGCACGCTTAACACATCAGCCCCGCGCGTCGCCGCAACAGGCGTTGCCGCGTAAGCATAGCCCGCCGCTTCAATCGCGGCACGATGACCCTCGCGCGCATGGACTTGAACCTTCATGCCAAAGGCCGAAGCGAGCTTGGCCATCTGGCCGCCGATATTGCCAAAGCCCAGAATGGCCATCACCTGGCCTTCAAGCTTGGCTGTGGGATGGCGCGCGAGATCCTTGCCCGTATCAAATTCGCCGGACACCGAAAGCCGGTGCAACTCATCAACGGGGAGATCAGGGCGAACCCGCAGCAGCGCCTTGAACGCCATCTGCGCCGTGGCAACGGAATTGAACCCCGGCGTATTCATCAAGGGCGCAGCACCGCCCTGCCCGTTAGGCCCGCCCCAGGAGAGCGACCCCATATTGCCCGTACCCGCGCCGATGCGAACGCCACCCAGGGGAAATACCGACGCCGCCGGAATGAACGTCGCCGCCGCAATCACCGCATCATATTGGCCAGCGTCAGTGAGCGGCAGAATCTCAGCCGCCGTTGAAAGCTCGGGCACATAAAAGAAATGAAGCTTGCCGTCCTGAAGTTTCTGGCCCGCCTGGTCGCCCCGATGAAACACGCCGCCCTTGGCGGCAATATGCCCCGCAACCTCGGAGGCGTCCGGCTCGCCATCACCCCCAAATTTCAACCCGATCAAATCGCAAATCAGAATTTTGTAAGTCATGCCGCACCCTCTCTCATTCTGAGGGAGGTGTCAAAATTGGGCCTTTACGAATTGGAGTATATTATTTTTTCTTCCACACACAATCGACGAAGATAGGGACCCTGCCCCTATAATACTTGTGATATTCCATTTCAGCCTACGGGCTCGATCACAGAAAAAAGAACGGCTGGTTTTCATGTTTCATTGTTATCTGGACGACAGCGGCACGTCGGGATTGCCGGTAGTTACGATGGCAGGATTTTGTGCACCATCGACTCAATGGGAAATCATTGAACCTTTGGCGGAAGCGGTCATGGACAAGTATGGCGTAGCAATTCTGCACACAAAAGAATTTCATGACACCAAGGGCGTGTTTAAAGGTTGGTCGCGGGATAGAAAAAAAGCATTTGCTAGAGAGCTATTCCTGCCTTTTGACCGACGGCTGTATGCCTTGAGTATGACGGTTAATAAGAAGTCCCTACAAATGGCAAAGGAAATGGGACAACACCAAAACATGTCTGCCTACGGCGTGTGCTTTTCTGCAATTATGACCAGATTGCTCATCGATCAACAAGTAGGACCCCACGTAAGACAAGAAGGGGTATCGTTCCTGGTCGAGGACGGTAACAATAACAACTCGGAAATTGAGCAGTTTTTCAATAAACATAGAAATGAGCCCGCTTTTGAAGGCTGCATGAGGTCAATCAAATTCATCGCGAAAGGAAGCTGTAAAGCGATCCAACTTGCTGATTATTGGGCCTTCTATAGTCGACGATTTATGCGAGAGAATGATAGGTTTGCGGGCAAACTCTCATTACCCACGAATTTCTACTACGAAATAATTAGAAGAAATTATCCCGTCTGGGAACAAGCCATATTCGACATAACGAAGGGTCAGATGGCTGCAAAGTTGGGAAGCGCAAAATCGTTCAGCGATTTAGAGGCTTCACTAATTCGATCTGGAAAGGCACCCTTTCCTCGAAATGGATAGATTCTGATCAATCTTAAATTCGGCATCAAACGAATTTCCGAGGCGACAATTTTGCGGTCAATCTTCAGCAATTTCTGCTGCTCAGATCGTGGCAAAGAGTGAATGTTCATTCTGCTCGCGCACCTTTTCGAGGTTAAGGAAACGACGCTGACTAAATTCATAGTCCGAAATAACTCCTCTGCACCCTCGCCTTTCCCCACAATCTCGCCTCTCGCCAAGTCACGCCGAAAGTGTGCGTAAGAGTGAACTTTTTGCGTGGTTTTTGGTGCCTAAGTGACGTGCTTTTGGGCCGTTTTGCAGCACAATCTGACGCCTCAACTCGCTTGCCCTCCCATCTTCACCAATTCCGCCACTTCCGCCTTGACCTTTCCCCGCTGCCGCACTATGTGCGGTTCAGCTGTTAGCACTCTCCGACTTTGAGCGCTAACAGGGGGTGTTGCGGGGTTTCCCTGCTCACCTTTTTCCGAATGAAAACAACATTCTATGAGGAGTTATCACATGAAGTTCCGTCCTTTGCACGACCGCGTTGTCGTGAAGCGGCTTGAGGAAGACACCAAGACCAAGGGTGGCATCATCATCCCTGATACGGCCCAGGAAAAGCCAATGCAGGGCACCATCATCGCAGTGGGCTCCGGCGGCCGCGATGAAGCTGGCAAGCTCATCCCTATCGACTTGAAAAAAGGCGATAAAATCCTGTTCGGCAAATGGTCCGGCACGGAAGTGAAGATCGACGGCGAAGAGCTTTTGATCATGAAGGAATCGGACGTCATGGGCGTTCTTGAGTCCTAATCGTCGCTCACAACTTATTGTAATTTAAAGGAATTTAAACATGGCTGCTAAACAAGTGCTCTTTGGCGGAGAAGCCCGCGAAAAGATGCTGCGTGGCGTTGATATTCTCGCCAATGCCGTAAAAGTCACCCTCGGTCCCAAGGGCCGCAACGTCGTTATCGACAAGAGCTTTGGCGCTCCCCGCACCACAAAAGACGGTGTGACGGTTGCCAAGGAAATCGAACTGGAAGACAAGTTCGAAAACATGGGCGCCCAGATGGTGCGCGAAGTTGCCAGCAAAACCAATGACTTGGCTGGTGACGGCACGACCACTGCAACAGTTCTCGCTCAGGCCATCGTGCGCGAAGGCGCCAAGAACGTCGCTGCCGGCATGAACCCGATGGATCTGAAGCGCGGCATTGATATGGCCGTTGCAACTGCCATTGACGACATCAAGAAGCGCTCCAAGAAGGTCAAGGGCACGGAAGAAGTGGCCCAGGTCGGGACGATTTCTGCAAATGGTGACAAAGAGATCGGCGATATGATCGCCAAGGCCATGCAGAAGGTTGGCAACGAGGGTGTCATCACCGTCGAAGAAGCCAAGACTGCTGAAACCGAACTCGATGTCGTTGAAGGCATGCAGTTCGACCGCGGCTATTTGAGCCCCTATTTCATCACCAACGCCGATAAGATGGTTGCCGAGCTGGAAGATGTTTACATCCTCCTGCACGAGAAGAAGCTGTCCTCGCTTCAGCCTATGCTTCCTATTCTGGAAGCCGTGGTTCAGACCTCCAAGCCCTTGTTGATCATCGCTGAAGACATCGAAGGCGAAGCATTGGCAACCTTGGTTGTCAATAAGCTGCGCGGCGGTCTCAAGATCGCTGCTGTCAAAGCCCCAGGCTTTGGCGATCGCCGCAAGGCCATGCTGGAAGACATCGCCACCCTCACGGGCGGCCAAGTCATCTCGGAAGACCTTGGAATCAAGCTGGAAAATGTCACACTCGACATGCTCGGCCGTGCCAAGCGCGCCCGCATTGACAAGGAAAACACTGTCATCGTTGACGGTGCTGGCAAGAAAGCCGACATTCAGGGCCGCATTGGCCAGATTAAGGCGCAGATCGAAGAAACCACTTCGGACTACGACAAGGAAAAGCTGCAGGAACGTTTGGCCAAGCTCGCCGGTGGCGTTGCTGTGATCAAGGTTGGCGGTTCAACCGAAATCGAAGTGAAGGAAAAGAAGGACCGCGTTGACGACGCGCTGAACGCTACGCGTGCAGCCGTTGAAGAAGGCGTTGTTCCAGGCGGCGGCGTTGCTCTGCTGCGCGCCAAGAAGGCCGTTGATGCTCTGCACTCGGACAATCCTGATATCGCCGCCGGCATCAAGATCGTATCGAAGGCATTGGAAGCCCCAATCCGTCAGATCGTTGAAAACGCTGGCGTCGAAGGCTCCATCGTTGTCGGTAAGTTGCTGGAAAAGACCGGCAATTACGGCTTCAACGCCCAGACCGAAGAATACGTGGATATGGTGGCCGCTGGCATCATCGACCCAACCAAGGTCGTTCGTGTAGCCTTGCAGGACGCAGCCTCGGTTGCAGCCCTGCTGATCACCACCGAAGCCATGATCGCCGAAAAGCCAAAGAACGCAGCCCCGGCAATGCCAGGCGGCGGTGGCATGGGCGGCGGCATGGGCGGCATGGATTTCTAAATCCATCCCCCCAGCACATCGCTGAACCAAACAAACCCCGGGAGAAATCCCGGGGTTTTTTGTTGCCCAAATTCACCGAAAATCGTCGCAAAACGGCATCACTTTGGCACCAAAAGCACGCAAAAAGTCGTACCTTACGCACACATGATGGCGTGATTTGTGGAGCTGTGATGGAGAGCAAAAGCCAGAACGGCGAAGTGATCGAAAGAGATATTTCGGGATATGAATTTAATCATATAGGTTCAAATCGAATTTTTCAATTTCGATAGTTAAACAATTATCAAAATAAACATCAGCCAGAAGCATCACGTCGTCTGGCCAACAACCCAATCCGCCGCCGCTTCACCCGACCGCACGGCACCCTCAAACCATCCCGCCTGCTCCGGTGCATAATCTGATGATGCAAAAGCCAGCCGCCCCATGGGCTGCCAGGCCGCCGCGTCGAAAGCTTCCGCAATGTCGGCTGGTGCTGCAACCCACGTGCCTTGCGAGAAGGGATCGGCAATCCAGTCATGCCAGTCATAGGCGATGAATTGCGCATTGGGCATCAGACGCTTGAACTGGTCTTGAACCCAAGCCTCATCCTCGGGTCGCGCATCATCCAGATGCAGACCAAATCCAATCGCCAGCACCTCGCCATCGCCCCTCATGCGCTCGGCAAAGAGCAACTGAATGCCCTGGCCATCGCCCGTCACCAAAGTTCCAACGGACACACCGCGCGCCTTGATCAACACCTTAAACGCCCGCCCACCATGGCCGCGGGTGATGGCAGTGGCGCGAAGGCCCGTCAGGGGTGGTAAAAATTCAATGTCGCGCATCGCGTTGATGCCCACGGCAAGGACCGCATGTTGAAAGTTCAACTGCTCGCCGTCACGCGTGATGAGGACCCCATGTTTTTCTGCCTGTCTGATGGAAGCGATGGGGCAGGATTGCTTGACTTCGGCACCAGAGGCCTCAAGCATGCGCGTCGCCAGAACACCCATGCCGGGCTCCACCGTATCGCTCCACACATCAATCATGTTTTCGGCCAAGCCACCACCATAGGCACAACTCGAAATGAATTCAGTGGCCGCGACCACGGAATGATCTCCACTTCCCGAAACTGTCCACCACGCCGCCAGCATCTGACGCGTGGCTTGCGGCGCATCCAACCGGTCGAGATAGTTTTTGAAGGTTATACCTTTGAGTGGCCGATCTAACTCATCCGCTGCGTGGCTCTTCTTGCACAACATGGCATCAGCAGCGATGCGGGCGATGGCGCGCTCATGGGCTTGGCGTTCTTCAGGTGATGCAAAATAGGGCGTGGCTGTCTGGCCTTCGCGCAGAGCCAGACGCTGTTTGACTGCAGCGCGCGGGCGAAGGGTTAGCCCCAGTTCAGCGACATGCGCCCGGATGCGCGCGTGATAGGGCGTGATCCACGAGCCTCCAAATTCAACAAGGCTTTGGTCTTGGCTTGCGGCAAAGGGCCTGCTGAAAGCGCGACCTCCGACGCGGGCTTGCGCCTCGATGACCAGAGGGCGAATTCCAGACTTGCTGAGCCGCAAGGCCGCTGCCGCACCTGCCATTCCCGCACCCACGATGATCACCTTGTTCATGGCGTCGAACTATATGCACCGCCCAATCAAAGGCAAGGCCAGCAGCACGCGTGGACTAGACCTTCGCCTCTGGCCCATCAGCACACCAAAGTGCTGTCGCACGTTTTCCCATGTATCTCTTAGGCGGATCTGCCATCAAAATGGCGCGACGTTAATTTCCGGGGTTCAACGCCATCGAGGCAATTGGCATTGATGGCCACGAAAAGCTTGTCCGACTTTGGAGGCGAGCCACGGCTGAAACTCTGCACGCCGCAGGTCTTGCAGAAAAAATGATGAATGCGGTGGGTATTGAAAACATATTCCGTGAGGTGGTCTTCGCCTTGCAAAAGCTTGAACTGGCTTTCCTCGGTGAAGGCCAACACGGAGGCAATCTTCTGGCAACGAGAACAGTTGCAAGTGATAGTCGAGTCAAGATCGACATCGACCTCGTAGCGCACGGCCCCACATTGGCAGCCGCCCGAATAATGCTGAACTGACATTTAATATCCTCTTTTTAAGCAAGGCGGATTAAGCCATCGCGGAGCCCGTTTCCACAAATTGCTCCAGTTGCTTGAGACTGTCCTGCCAGCCCAAGTGGCACATCTCCGGCGGAATTATATCAGGCACACCAGCCTGGGTGATCGACATATCCGTGCCGCAGGAGACTTTTTTCAAAATTATGGTCACGTCCATTTCACCCGGCAGATTGGGATCATCAAAGGCATCAACATAATGGACCTTCTCCGCCGGAATGAGTTCGAGATATTTGCCACCGAAGGGTTGCAGCCCGCCTGAATCAAATTCCGTGAACGACATCTTGAACGTGCCGCCAACCTTGGCATCCAGTTTATGAACGGTGCAGGTATAGCCCGCAGGGGGCAGCCATTTGCACAGGGCTGCCGGATCAAGAAACGCCTTGTAGACGCGCGAAGGCGGGGCTTTCAGAACGCGCTGGAAATTCAATGTATAGGGCATGTTTCTCTCCTGTTACTTTGCAACACTGACAATTTGAAAACTGGCACCTTGAGGATCAAAGGCCGAAACAATCCACTGATCACCCGGAACCTGATGGGGACCCATGGCAATCTTGCCCCCGGCCTTGGTGATGCGCGCCGCGGCCGCATCAATGCCATCGACGTTGAAATAATAAAGCCACATGGGGCTGGGCAACTGTTCTTGTCGTTTCATCATGCCGCCCGCATCTTTGCCGTCGATCTGGAAGATTTCATAGTTGCCCATTGGCCCCATATCCATGACTGTACCTTTGGTCCAGCCAAACATCTTGGAATAGAAATCCCACGCGATGTTGAGATCACCAGCGTGAAGTTCATTCCAACCGACAGTGCCAACAGCACCCTCTTCGGGCATGTTGCGCTGTTCTAGCGATAAGGGCTTCATGATATTGAACGTGGCACCCGTGGGGTCGGCCAGGATCGCCAGGCGCAACATGCCGGGTACATCCCATGGCTCGCGGCAGACTTTGCCACCTAGTTTTTTAGCCTGCGTGCAAGCCGCATCAACATCGGGTGTAAAGATATAGCCAGCCCAGAACGGCGGCATACCCTTGACCTCCGGCGGCGTAGCCATGATGCCACCGATGCCGGCCTTGTCCACCAGTGCCACGGTATATTCCGGCATCTGTGCTTCAAACTTCCAGCCAATGACTTCGCCATAGAATGCCTTGGCTGCTGCCACATTCGTGGTCATCAGATCGTGCCAGACAAATGGATTTTGCATTTAATCCTCCCTTGCGTGATGAAACAGAAGTTCGATGTAGCGCCGCAGATGAATGATGGAGTCGATGGCGATCTGCGGATCGCTCTTGGCCTTGGCCAGAATGAACGCACCTTGGATAACGGCTTGGGTATGCAGCGCCAGGCTTTCAACCGACCAGGAGGCTTTCGGGGCATGAGCGGCTTTGGCATCAGCAACCAGCTGCGCCACGGTTGCGGCGTGGGCGTCGATGCCGATATTGCAGGCTTCGCGCACAGGGGGTTGAGATTCGTAAATTTCCTGCACCATGGTCCCGAGCAGGCAAGAAAATTCCGGCAGACTGCGACCCTTGATAATCTCGGCCCGAAAATCGACGTATCCGATCAAGCGGTCCAAAGGATCCTCATACTCATTGAAAGGTGCAGACGAAAAAGCAGCGCCAGTGAATTGTGTCCAATAACGCGTGGCGGCGACCGCCAGTTCCTCCTTGCTGGAAAAGTGATGGAAGAACGCGCCCTTGGTAACTCCCGCCGCACCACAAAGATCCGCAATGCTGGTGTCGGCCAAGCCACGCTGGCGAATAACACCGAGTGCAGTTTTTAGAATTCGCTCGCGCGTGGGATGGGTTTCAATTTGCATAGTGTCAAAACATACCAACCGGTTGGTTTTGTCAAGCCGAAAATCGGGTTGCCAATTTGAAAGCGAGACCTAAGCTGAGAAAAACAAATCACTGGGAGGATATTTTGTACACCAAGCAAGCGCTCCACGAATTGGGCATCAAGGCTAACGCAATTTCTGACACCCAGAAGCGACAGCTCGATGAACAGGGCTATTTCATTGTCGAAAACGCCCTGTCAAAATCGGATGTTCAAAAAATCCGCGACGAATTTGAACGCATTCATGCTGCTGAAGCAGGCCAGGGCGGCCATGAAGTCCATGTCGAGCCCGGTGCCAGGCGTCTGTCCAATATCTTCAACAAATCACCCGTGTTTGATGTGTGTCTCAACATTCCGTCCGTGCTGGCGGCGGCGCATTATTTGCTGGGCGAGATCAAAGTTCATGGCTCCAATCTGCGCGACCCCAACAAGGGCTTTGGCCAGCAGGATTTGCATGTGGATGTGCCCAAGCGCTTTGTTGATGACTGGTGGGTGATGAACGCCATGCTGATGTTTGATGATATGACCTTGACCAATGGCCCCACCCGCGTGGTTCCAGGCTCTCATCTTTGGGCCCCGATCAATGTGCCTTATGTCAACATTGGCGATTGGGAACCTGAACCCGTTTCAGCGGCCGACCAGAAACGCATTCCAAAAGATCTGGGGGCTCCTTATCCCGGAGAAGTGATGGTCACAGCGCCTGCGGGTTCTGCCATTATCTGCAATGCCTCAATGTGGCACAGCGGCACTTTGAAAAAGGATGATGCTCATCGCCGCATGCTTCATCTTACCTACACCCGTCGCGATCTGCCGCAGCAATTGACGCAAATCGATCACCTCACCAAGGAGCTTTATGACCGCATGAGCCCGGTTCACCGCTACCTCTTGGAAATTGAGCCCAATCTTGATGGGGGCGTGCTGCGCCAGCCCAAAAAAGACCATAAAGGCTGGTGGAACTGAGCTTAATCGCGGAATTTCAGGTCTTCGTGATCAAGCGTGAACTGACAGGCCGGGTATTTCCTGATACCAAAATTCATGACCATGATTTGGAATGACAGACAGGGGCGGTTTTCCTGGCTCAAGGCGGGAGCACTGGCTTTTGCGGTGATCCCCGGGCTGGTGATCGCCTATTGGTTTTTCACCGGTGCCCTCATGCCCCTTCCAGTCAAGAACGCCATTCATCTCACGGGTGATTGGGCTGTGCGCTTTCTGGTCTTCACCTTGGCGCTGACACCCCTGCAGCGCATTTACCGCTGGAATAAATTGGCCCTGATCCGCCGCATGATGGGCGTCACCGCCTTTGCCTATGCCGCCACGCATTTCATCCTCTATATCGTGATGTCAAAATATGATCTGGGCTTCGTGGTAAGCGAAATTGCCTTGCGCTTCTATTTGACCATTGGCTTTGTAACCCTGCTTGGTCTTTCGGCTCTGGCTGCCACATCAACCGATAGCGCCGTTCGAAAATTGGGCACCAAATGGAAGACGCTTCACAAAATCACCTATGGCCTGGCAGCCTTGGCGCTGTTTCACTATGTGCTGCAGTCCAAGATTGACGTGACCGCAGCCATGCAGATGGTAGGCCTGTTTGTTCTGGCCATGACCATCCGTGTGATGATTGCGCGGCGTATGACGCTTGGTGTCGTGCAGCTCGTGAGTGCGGCCGTCATCGCCGCCGTCCTGACGGCGGGAATTGAATATTCCTGGTATCACTTCGCCACGGGTGTGAATGCCACAGGCGTTCTCAAGGCCAATCTGTCATTCGCCTTTGGCCCGAGACCAGCGGCAGCGGCGCTGATTGCCGGTCTGGCCGTTGCAATCATCATGTCAGCCCAGACTTTTGCCAAAAGCCGTAAAATGGTGGCCGCCTGAACTCTGTTAACGAATGTGAAATTCCGATAACAAGGCCAGTCCACCGGCTGCAATTAAATCACATTTAATTTGGCTGGCCGACCGATTTTTGCCCTATTCAACGTCTGATAGATAAGCGCTGAAATAAGGACGGGGTTATTCGACAATGCGGAATTCGACCAAGGGTTTGTTGGTATTGGCTGTCGCGGTTTTGGTCGTGTGCCAATGGCAATTCGATATCGGTCAAAAGGCAATTGCCTATTTTCAGGGCAAATCTTCAGGCGACACCGCAACTGCTCAAGCTGGCGCAGGCTCAGGCGCAAAACGCGCCGCCGCCCCAACTCTTGTAAAATTGGCGACCGCGGCTTTGGGCGACATGCCCTTGATCGAGCGCGCCTTCGGCACATCCCAGGCGCCACAAATTGCCATCATCAATGCCCGCATTGCCAGCCAGGTGGTGAACGTGCCTGTCACTGACGGACAGATGGTCAAAAAAGGCGACCTTCTGATCGAGCTTGATGATCGCACGTTTCAGGCCACGCTGGCCAAGGACGAGGCGACAATGGCCAAGGATGCGGCCCTCCTCGATAACGCAAACCTGCAATTGCAACGCGCCAAGACGCTTCTGTCGCGCAGTGCCGGACCACAGACCGACGTTGATACAGCAACCGCCGCAGCCAAGTCTGCCGAGCAGGTTGTCGAGTCTGACAAGGCCCAGATTGACGCCGATAAATTACAAATTGAATTTACAAAAATCACCGCCCCCATTGATGGCAAGCTCGGACAGCTCAGTATTGTTCCCGGAAATCTGGTCAGCGCCACGCTGGGCACCGGCCTTATGACTGTAACGCAGTTGCAGCCCCTCAAAGTATCGTTCCGCATTCCCGATAAGGTTCTGGGTGACATTCGCGCCCGGATGGACAGCAATGCCGACGTCGCGGTGCGCGTATTGGCGAGTTCAAGCGCCACTGTTCTGGACACAGGCAAAGTGACCTTTATTGATTCCAGCGTGGATGTCGCCTCTGGCACGATCGGCATGGCCACCACGGTCGCCAATGACAAGCTTCAGCTGTGGCCCGGCCAACATGTCGATGTGGAAGTCCAATATGGTACGTTGAAAGACGCTGTCATCATTCCCGGAGTGGCAATTCAGCAAGGTCAAAAGGGAAGCTATGTCTGGAAAATCGACGACCAGATGAAGGTGACCGCAGCCCCCGTCGAGGTTACCCGTTATGAAGAAGCCAATGCGGCAATCTCCAAGGGTTTGAGCCCCGGCGATCACATCGTGATCGAAGGTCAGGCCAAGCTCAATACTGGCGCGGTGGTCAAGCCCATTGAAGACAAGCCCGCTGCCGATGCAGCCCCCGCCGGCACGGCAACCGTCCAACCCGCCGATGCCAAGGCTGAACACAAGAAGAAAAAACAGACCGAGGTCGAGCAAACCAGCGGGCAAGCCCAATGAATATTTCAGAATTCTGCATCAAGAGGCCTGTCGCAACAATTCTGATGTCTGCGGCTGTCATCATGGCCGGACTTTTCGCTTGGCAACAATTGCCCGTGGCCGCTCTGCCGCGTGCCGAATTCCCCGTGGTCAACGTTTCGGCGAACTTGCCCGGCGCTTCGCCCGATATTATGGCCACGTCTGTTGCAACGCCATTGATCAAGCAATTTGCAACAATCGCTGGCGTTGACACGATCTCGACGACAAATTCGTTGGGCTCTACCAACATCGCCATTCAGTTTGTTTTAAACCGCAGCATCGATGCCGCGGCCGCAGACGTGCAGGCCGCACTGGCCCGCGTGCAAGGCCAACTGCCCCAGGACATGACCTCGCCGCCGTCGTTCCGTAAAGTGAATCCGGCTGATGCTCCTGTTCTCCTGCTGTCACTTCGCAGTGAAGTTGCAGCCATGACCGATCTCGACAACATCGCCCAGAACATCATTTCGCCAACGCTCTCAACAGTCGATGGCGTGGCCCAGGTGCAGGAATATGGCTCGCAGGAATATGCCGTCCGTATCGAGATTGATCCTGATGCGCTGGCCGCCAGAGGTGTGACCGTTGCCGAATTGCAGGCCGCCGTGGCCGCAGCCAACAAGACAACGCCTTTGGGAACATTAAGCTCCGGCCCGCAACAGTTGACCCTCGTGGCCAACACGCAGCTCGTCAATGCCGAGCAATTTGCCAAGCAGATCATCGCCACCCATGGCGGCAACCCAATCCGCTTAGGCGATGTGTCGAAAGTTATCGACTCAGTCGTCAACGTGCAGTCAGCAGGCTCTTATGATGGCACGCGCTCCATCATTCTCGCTGTACAACGCCAGCCCGACGCCAATACCGTGGCAGTGGTTGACAAGGTCAAGGCCATGCTGCCGCAGCTCCAAAGCCAGTTGCCGGGTACTGCAACCCTGACCTTTTTGAATGACCGTTCAGTGTCCATCAAGGCTTCGGTGGCCGATGCTGAGCACACGCTAGCGATCACCATCGTTCTGGTTATTCTGATCGTCTATGCCTTCATCCGCTCGGCGCGCGCCACCTTGATCCCCGCGATTGCCGTTCCGATCTCGCTAATCGGCACATTGGCAATCATGTATGTGCTGGGATTTTCCATCGACAATATTTCGTTGATGGGCATCACGCTTTCGGTGGGCCTCGTCGTCGATGATGCCATTGTGATGATGGAAAATATCGTCCGTCACATGGAGGAAGAAGGCAAAGGACCCATGGCAGCGGCCATTGCGGGTTCGTCCGAAGTCGGCTTCACCATTCTATCGATCTCCTTCTCGCTCGTTGCCGTTTTCATTCCCGTCCTGCTCATGGGCGGCGTCATCGGGCGCATCTTCAATGAATTCGCGGTTGTCGTGTCAGTGTCGATTCTCGTTTCGATGTTTGTCTCGCTCACACTCACGCCCATGATGTCGTCGCGGATTCTGAAAGCCGAACAGGGAAACCCCTGGTTCGTGGCGCGCTTTCTCGAATGGGCGCTGCACGGCTTGACCAACGCCTATTCGGTGTTGCTGAACCTGTGCCTGCGCTTTCACCCGGTGATTTTCGCGATCTTCCTCGCCTCAATTGGCGCCACTATTTATATGTTCAACACCCTGCCCAAGGGGTTCTTTCCAACGGAAGACATTGGCCAGCTGCAAGTTTCAACCCAGGCCCGCCAGGACATCTCGTTCAAAGCCATGTTGAACCTGCAAAACCAGCTCGCCGCATTGATCTCAAAATCGCCTGATGTTCTGCACGTCGCAAGCTCAGCTGGCTCATCATCAGGCGCCATGAACAATGGCCGCATGTTTATTGAGCTGAAACCCAAGGACCAGCGTCCTCCACTGACCACAGTCTTGGCCGACATGCGCAAAATCGGCAACAGCGTGCCGGGCATTCAGGCCTTCTTCAATCCGGTGCAGAATCTCTCCATCGGTGCGCGCGGCGGCGCCAGCCAATATCAGATCACGGTGCAGTCGCTTGATTTTGCCCAGATGAATATTTGGGCGCAGAAATTGATCGATGCCATGCAAGCCGACAAGGCGTTCTTTACCGATGTCACATCTGATCTGCAGAACAATTCCTTGCAGGCCAAGGTCGTTGTGGACCAGGACAAAATGGCAAGTCTGGGGATTGGCACAGATGTTCTGCGCGCCACACTTTATGCAGGCCTTGGCGGCCAGCAGGTGGCCACCATCTATACGCCCAATTCGAGCTACCAGGTGATTGCCGAACTTGATCCGAAGGACGGCTGGACCCCTGAACGACTGGGGGCCTTGCAGGTCGCGTCTTCAAGCGGCGTTCTGGTCCCCATCAGTTCCTTTGCCACTGTGGAGAGAACGTCAGGGTCTCTCACCGTCAACCAGTTGGGCCAGCTGGCCGCCGTCAGCATATCTTACAATCTGCCCGATGGTGTGGCCTTGGGTTCAACCGTGACCGAAATTGACAAGCTCAAACAAGACATCGGATTTCCGGCCAACGTCTCGACCGGCTTTTACGGCACAGCCAAAACCTTTCAAGATTCAACGGCGAACCAGGGCCTGCTGATCCTGGGTGCCATTCTGACAATCTATATTGTGCTCGGCATTCTCTATGAAAGCTTCATTCATCCGCTGACCATTCTGTCGGGCCTTCCCGCTGCGGCGGCTGGCGCGTTATTCTCGCTGAAGATTTTCGGCTTTGATCTTTCGATCATCGCCGTCATCGGATTGCTGATGTTGATCGGCATCGTGAAGAAAAACGCCATCATGATGATCGACGTTGCCATTCATCTGCGACGAAACGGCATGAGCCCGCATGACGCTATCGTCAAGGCTTGCAACATGCGCTTCCGCCCGATCATGATGACAACACTAGCGGCCTTGATGGGCGCTCTTCCCATCGCGCTTGCGGCAGGTGCCAGTTCTGAACTCCGTCAGCCTTTGGGTGTTGCCGTTGCAGGGGGCCTGATTGTGTCGCAGACCTTGACGCTGTTTGTGACACCCGTCCTTTACGTCTACATGGAAAAATTGTCTGGCCTTTTCACCGGAGCAAAATCTGACGATGATGCAGAGTCATCGCAGGATCAAATCGCAATGAAACAAGCGGCCGAGTAATCAGCCGCCAGTCAACTTCGCAATGAATTCCGGTGTGGGATAGGAATCAGCAGGCCAGCCCATTTTCATCTGCTCTGCCTTCACGGCAGCGCGGGTGCCTGACCCGATCTTGCCGTCAGATTTTCCGACATCATAACCCTTGGCCGTGAGAAAGTTCTGCAAGGCCACAACGTCCTTGTAGTCAGGCACGTGGACTTGCCCGCGCCCCGGACTGACCGGGCCAGCGCCTGCAATCCGCGTGGCGAGATAGGCAGCAGTTGTCGAATAAACCAGGCTCTCATTCCATTTCAGATAGGCCTTGGTGAAATTGTGATAGGCCAAAAAGGCTGGGCCATCCTTGCCCATTGGCAGCAGCAAGGCCGCTGTCATCTTGTCGGCTTTGAGTTCGCTGCCGCCAGCCGCGACCACGCCCCATTTGGCCCATTCGGCCCGCGTGTGATTGATCGCCAAATCAGCCTGATCCCACGGGAGATCAGCGGTGAGTTTCACCTCTTGCAGCCAGGGCTGCCCTGCCATCCACCCGCTCTTCTTGAGAAGATTGCCGGTTGATGCAATGACGTCAGGCACAGAATCCCGCAGATTTACTTTGCCGTCGCCATCAAAATCAACGCCACTGGTGTCATAGTCATAAGCCATGAATTGGGTCTGACCGATTTCCCCAGCCCAAGCGCCGCGCATTTCTTCGGGCGTGAGATTACCCTTCTGCACAAGATCAAGTGCGGGAATGATCTGTGGGCGGAACTTCTCGGGCCGCCTGCAATCCCATGCCAATGTCAGCAGCGATTGCACGGTGGGCGAATGCCCGATGTCGCCACCAAAATCCGTTTCCAGCGCCCAGAAGGCGGTAATGGGTGCGGCAGGCACACCATATTTTTGTTCAACCGCATCAAAGATAGCTTTGTTCTTGGCAATCAGCGCGCGACCTTTGGTGATGCGCGCATCACTGGCCATGCGGCCAGCAAATTGCAGGAAGCTTTGCGCAAAGACATTTTGTGCACGGTCACGCTTGATGATCGTCTCATCATATTGGACGTTATCCAGCATTGCCAAGGCCTGGCCTGAAATGCCCTTGGCGGCGGCTTCTTTCTTGACCTGCGCGAGGAAGCCATCAAAGCCTTGGCTCGTGTTGCCGCACGTCGCGGCTTGCGCGGTGGTCACCAACGCAAGAAAGGAAACTGCAGAAGCGAGGACCTTGAAGTTCATGAAAAATCTCCGATGATTCGAAGCCCAAGATAGCCCGAATTCTTGCATTTTGGCGCGATCAAAATTCCGGTCATTTGAGATTTTAACCCCTGTGCTTGCTATTGGCCAGCCAGTCTTGGCATTATGCTGCATGGACACCAAACCCCAGGCATCGCCCAGCGCCATGACGCACAGATCGCGCCAGAAACGCCGGAGCTTTCTGGGTCTCACCCACGCCCTCGTCGCCCACCGCCGCATGGCCATGACTGATCGACTTTTGGCAACCCTTCTTGCAGGCGTTGCCGGCGCTGTAAACGCGGGTGGCTTTTTTGTGGTCGGCAAATACACCTCGCACATGACGGGCTATGTTTCGCAAGTGGCAGACAGCCTCGCCACCGGCAATTTTGCCGTGGCCTTTGCGAGTATCATCGCAATATTTTCCTTTCTGTCGGGAGCAATCACCAGTTCCATCATGGTCATCTGGGCGAGGCTCCACCGTAGCCACTTTCAATATGCGCTTCCCATCATGGTGCAGGGCGTATCACTGTTTGCATTTTCGCTCTCGGGCCATATCTTGAGCAGCGACTACTTGTTGGTTCAACTGGCCTGGCTTTGTTATTTGATGGGCATGCAAAATGCCACCATCACCAAGCTGTCGCGGGCGCGCGTGAGAACCACGCATGTGACAGGCATGGTGACTGACATTGGAATTGAAACGGGCCGCGCGCTGTTTGGGCGCATGGCGGGCAATCCCCATATCAAGGCTGACGGACGCAAACTTTCAACACTGCTGCGGATTGTCTTTGCCTATCTGGTGGGTGGCATCATGGGCGCCATTGGATTTGCCAGCGTCGGATTTTATTTTGCCATGCCTGTGGCGTTGATCCTGTTGACCATATCAGTTCCAATGCTTTTGAAACCGCGAGCAAAGCTGGAGCCCACTAGACCTTGATCGACTGAACCAAACGAATAATTCGCGGATCAGTTGCAACGCTGGTGCGCACCGCCAGAACCGCACAAGACTTCAGGATCACGCCATCATCCAGAATTTTGAGCGCATTGGCTTTGAGCGTGGCACCACTTGTTGTGATATCAACAATGAGTTCAGCGGTCCCCGCCGCAGGAGCGCCCTCAGTGGCACCAGCACTGTCGACGATCCGGTAACCTGTGACACCCTTCGATGCAAAAAACCGTCGTGTGATCGCCGCATATTTTGTGGCCACCCGCAAACGCCGCCCGTGGGCGCCATAAAACTGTTCGGCCACCTCATCAAGATCAGCCATGCGCGCAACATCGAGCCAATAATCAGGAACAGCCACCACAACGTCAGCCGGGCCGAAATCCAGCCGCCGCGCTATCATCACATGAGAGTCATCCGGCGGGATTGTTTCTTCAAGAAGATCCTGGCCTGTGATGCCCGCATCAATCTTGCCATCGCGCAAATGTGCGGCAATTTCAGAGGCCGACAGGAAGGCCACTTCAACTTGGTCAAGACCCACAATCCTACCACGATAGCCGCGATCAGTTCCCAAACGCTCAATGCTGAAGCCCGATTTTTCCAACAGGCCTTGCGCCTGTTCCATCAGGCGACCCTTGGAGGGAATGGCAAGTGTAAGATTGCTCATTTCAACACCATCGCCAAGCGCTCGGTGTGAATAGCGCAACCCACGGCACTGATTTTCTGGGCCGCGCCCAAATCCGACAGCAGATCATCATAGCGTCCGCCACCAGCGACAGCGACTTTGCCTTCCGAACTATCGGCTTCGATCTGGAACACGAGACCTGTATAATATTCAAGCTCGCGCCCGAAGCTTGCCGAGAAATCAAACCGCCTTGGGTTCAGCCCCTGCTCTTCCAGCGCCTCAAGGCGCTTGGCAAAAGCAGCAACCGCCGCCTGATAGGTTTTGCCACCGCTGACAGCGCGTAATTTCTCCTGAACCACATCACAAGTTCCGGTGACCGACAGCAATGTTTCAATCGCCAGACGTTGTGCAGCGCCTAGGGGCTTCTCCGACCGATCAGCCGATTTTTCCGCAAGGCGTTCGGCAATGTCTTCAACACTGCGTAAACCCACAGGCGCAATGGCAGCGCCGACCAAAACCTGCTGCACAGTTTTAAGCGCATCGCCTTTGACCTGATCAACCACGGCAGAAATGCTGCTGCGGTTCTGTGCACCAGCTTTGGTGAAAGTTTCAAGCAGCGCGTGAAAAGCCTTGGGCCGCCAGAACTGATGACGCAAGCGCCTGCGCCAGCGCGACGGCATTTCAATATCATCGAGCAGTGCTGAGAAGAGACCAATGTCGCCAAGGGTCGCTTTGAGCGCCGATGCGCCCGCCGCCTCAAGAGCACTGATCGCCAGTTTCAAAACCCGCGCCTCAGCGGCGATGGGTTCGCTAGCGCCAAACCATTCAAGACCGGCTTGGGTAAACTCTTGCGGACTCAAGCGCTCATCAGGAAAACGAAAAGCAGGCCCCAGATAGCAATAGCGTGCTTGCTGTTCGGCCTTTGTTACGTGGCTCAAATGATAACGACATGCGGGAACCGTAAGGTCAGGCCTCAAGCAAAGCTCATGGCCATTGGGATCGTTGAATACAAAAGTGCGGGCGCGAATATCTTCGCCAGAACGCTCAAGAAAAATATCAGCAGGCTGAATAATATCGGGCGCAATCTGCTCAAAGCCCGCACGCTCGAACACCGCCATGATGGCGGCATTCTGCTTTTCCAGCGCCGCACGTTCGTTGGCCGAGCGCCCGGCCATCAGTTTGTCCCCATCCTCCCCGCCGCCGAAGGGGCGCGGGGGAGGTGCCGAGCGTATGCGAGGCGGTGGGGGGTGTTTAAAGTGGAGCGGATATGTGACAACGAGATCGAGCCCATGGCAGATGCCCCCCTCCGACGCTGCGCACCACCTCCCCCGCGCCTTTTCGGCGGTGGGGAGGATGAAGGCGATAGAGTGACGACCGTCACAGCTTTAACATCTTCTGCACTTGAGCAACGAGTTCTGCCTCCGGCACTGAAACCTGTGCGAGGCGCTGCTCGGTATATTCTTCCCGCGATGCAATGTTGGCCGCAAGCTCGGCACCCAGCCGCAAATCCTTGATCGTGACTTCGCCCTTGGCTTTTTCGTCGCCACCCTGAATGATCACCAGCGGACTGCCGCGTTTGTCGGCATATTTCATCTGCTTGCCCATGTTGGCCGCACCGAGACTCATCTCGGCACGAATGCCTGCAGCGCGCAAAGCCTGTACCATTTTCCAGTAATCACCCTGGCGGTCCTTATCCATCACCGTCACAACAACAGGTGCCAGCGTGTCCTGCGTCGCCGCCTTGCCAACAAGCTTCAGTGCGGAATAGAGTCGCGAGACACCGATGGAAAAGCCTGTGGCCGGTGTCTGTTGCCCCGTGAAGCGCGCCACCAGATCATCATAGCGCCCGCCACCGCCGACTGAACCAAAGCGCACGGTCTTGCCGTCCTCGTCCTTGGTTTCCATCAGGAGTTCGCATTCGAAAACTGCCCCTGTGTAGTATTCAAGGCCGCGCACTACAGTGGGGTCGAGCTTGACTCGGTCAGAGTAGCCCGCACCATCGATGAGCGCTGCCATCGACCGCAGTTCTTCGAGCCCCTCATGGCCTTTGGTGCCAAGCACAACTCGATCTTTAAGCCACTTAAGCAGAGATTCATTCGTAGTAGTTTCAGGTCTATCAAAACTCTCTAAAACGTAGCCTCTGTCGACGTTGAAGGTATATCCAAGGAACCGCATAACATTATCTGCTTGGGCCTTCGTCAGATTGGCACCATCAGTAAAGTCACCGCTTTCGTCCTTCCTGCCAGTTGTAAGAAGCGCAGCCACACCGTTCGACCCGAGGCGGTCGAGTTTATCAATGGCACGCAGAACCACCAATCGACGAACCTCATCAATTAGGCCGTCAACAGAGAGAGCTTCCATGAGTCCATCAAGAAGTTTTCGGCTGCTGAACTTCATCACATACGACCCACGCGCAATCCCCAGCGCCTCCATCGTATCCGCTGCCATCATGCACACTTCGGCATCGGCCGCTGGCGAAGATGAACCCACAGTGTCCGCGTCAAACTGCATGAACTGGCGAAACCTCCCCGGTCCCGGCTTTTCATTGCGGAACACCCAACCTTGGCGATAGCTGCGAAACGGCGTGGGCAGATGCTGGTTGTTCTCGGCCACATAGCGGGCCAGGGGGGCGGTCAGATCATAACGCAGCGAGAGCCACTGCTCGTCCTCATCTTGGAATGAAAACACGCCCGCATTGGGCCGGTCCTGATCCGGTAAAAACTTGCCCAAGGCATCGGTATATTCAATGAAGGGCTGTTCAACGGGCTCGAAGCCATAGGATTCATAGACTCTTTGAATGGTCGCCAACATGGCCCTTGTGCCGCGGATTTCATCGGCATCAATATCACGAAACCCCTTGGCCACGCGGGCCTTGGGACGGCTTTGCTTGGATTTCTCGCTCATGGGAGGGCTTCTAATGGAGGAGCAGTTTGAGAGCAAGGTACATGCCCCCGCCGCCTATTTCTCCGGACTTGGGAGAGATACGGATATTTAAAGCCGTCATCCCCGCGAAGGCGGGGATCCAGCTCTATTTCTAAGAGGTGAACCCAGACGAAGCTGGGCCCCGGCCTTCGCCGGGGTGACGGACATAATCTAAGTCGATCTGACGCGTTTACTTGTCCCGCACAACCTTCTGGCGCTGAATGCCCAGACCATCAATGCTGATCACCATCTTGTCGCCGGGCTTCAGATATTGCGGTGGCTTCATGCCCATGCCCACGCCGGGCGGTGTTCCGGTGGTGATGATGTCACCGGGCATCAGCGTGAAAAATTCGCTCAAATAGGCGACGATAAAGGCCACGCCATAAACCATGGTCGAGGTTGACCCGTCCTGCACGCGCTTGCCGTTAAGCTCGAGCCAGAGGTGCAGGTTCTGCGGGTCTTTCACCTCGTCCTTGGTCACAAGCCACGGGCCAATCGGGCCAAATGTGTCATAGCATTTGCCCTTGGTCCATTGACCGGAACGCTCGATCTGGAAGGCTCGTTCCGAGAGATCATTGACCACGCAATAACCCACCACATGCTTCATGGCATCGGCTTGCTTGATGTTCTTGGCCTTCTTTCCAATGATGACGCCGAGTTCCACTTCCCAGTCGGACTTTTCAGATTTTGGCGGAATGGTCACGGTGTCATTGGGGCCTGAAAGGCAGCTCACATGCTTGGTGAACAAGATGGGCTCTGGCGGAACCGTGAGGCCCGATTCTGCCGCATGGTCTGAATAATTGAGGCCGATGGCGATGAACTTCTGCGGATTGGCGATGCACGAGCCAATGCGGGGGTTGCCCGGAACCTTTGGCAACTTTTCAACATCAAGTTTCTTGAGCTTGGCCAGCCCTGCGGGTGAGACAGCCTCGCCGTCCAAATCCTTGATCACTTTGTGGAGTGATCTGATTTTTCCGGTCTTGTCGAGAATGCCAGGTTTTTCCTTGCCCTTGGGGCCGTAGCGCAGAAGTTTCATGTCGTGTCCCATTGTTGCGCCGATCGATGCCAGCGCGGTTGATAGCCTCTCGCCAAAATGGCGGTGATCAGCGGCGGTGTCAAAACTTTAAATTGGCTTTGCGCTGGCAAATCTCGTGTCGCGTCATATCCAATCGGAGTCCAGCGCAAAAGCCTTCCCTTCCGCACGGCAAAGAAGCCACCGTCCAAGGCAATCATCGATCCTTCGACGGGTTGACCATCATGGCCCCCAGCCAGACGCTGGGCATGAAGCGTCTTGTCGAAGTCGCCCACCTTCACACCTTGCAAAAAAGCCTTGGCCTCTTTTCGGCGACAAAAGAAACATGGCCTGTGGCCCGCGGACAGTGCCGTCACCTCATCCAGAAAGAACAGCGAGGTGTAGCCCTGCCCCATCGGCCCATGGTGGGCGTCATTCCAATGAAGTTCGCAACAAATCCAATGCGTGCTGGCCCAGCGCCTTTTGCCAAGTGTCCTGTCATCGCGGTGAAACTTCCCACCGCGATTGCCCAACATGGTGCCCTTCGCCGAAATGGCGAAGATGTCACCGTTTGGCGCGACGCGGTTTTGCAGTGGCATTGGTTTTGAGGGGTTGAAGCCCGGGCTGCGGCAAAGCCATTCGCTTGGCCCCAATTGCTTTGGTGCCCGGAGCCACATCATCCACAGGCAAGCGATGAGTAGGCACGGGCATAATGAGATTATGCCGCCCGACTTTCATCACATCGGTCTCGCCACACAGAGCCATGGTAATATCAAGCTCACTGCGAATGATGTCGAGCGCCCGCGTCACACCGGCCTCGCCCGCAGCACCAAGCCCATAAACAAAAGCGCGCCCCACATAAACGCCCTTGGCACCCAGAGCCATCGCTTTAAGAACATCGATGCCGCTGCGTATGCCGCTATCAAAATGAACCTCAACTTGGTCCCCCACCGCATCGATAATCGGCCCCAGCATGTCGATCGGAGCGACACCACCATCAAGCTGTCGCCCGCCATGATTGGAAACGATGATGGCGTCAACGCCCAGCGTTGCGGCAATGCGAGCATCCGCCACATCGTTGATTCCCTTGAGGATCAACTTGCCATCCCATTGCTTGCGGATGAATTCAATCGACGACCAATCGAGAGTCTGGTCAAACTGCTTGTTGGCCCACTCGTTCAGAGAGGCAATATCCGACACATCCTTGGCATGGCCCACGATGTTGCCGAAACTCCGGTTTTTAGTGGCCAGCATGCCCATGCACCATGAGGGCTTGGTCATCATGTTGATGATGTTGGGAAGCGTAAGCTTGGGCGGTGACGACAACCCGTTCTTCACATCCTTGTGGCGCTGCCCCAGAATCTGAAGATCAAGTGTCAGCACCAGAGCCGAGCACTTGGCAGCCTTCGCCCTTGCGACAAGGGACGTCACAAAGCCCCGGTCACGCATCACATAGAGCTGGAACCAGAACGGCTTTTCAACCTGGGCGGCCACCACCTCGAGCGAACAAATGCTCATGGTGGAAAGTGTAAAGGGAACACCCGCCTTTTGTGCCGCACGGCAGGCCAGAATCTCGCCATCACCGCGCTGCATGCCCAGCGATCCAATGGGTGCCAAGCCCACCGGCATGGCCGCAGGCAAGCCCGCCATCGTAGTGTTCAGCTTGCGGTCCGAAATATTGACGGCCACGCGCTGGCGCAGCCTGTATTTTTCAATGGCGGTGGTGTTTTCCTGAAACGCCCGGGTGGAATAGGAACCCGTCTCGCAATAGTCATAAAACATACGCGGAACACGAGCCTCATAGAGGCGGCGGAGATCGTCAATCGAGGGGGCTTGCTGCGGGGTCATGGCGCTTCATAGCCGCCCGGCAAGGAATTTTCAAATGTCAGAATTGGCCTTCTGCACGTGGGGCAGAATTGTCCAAATCTTGGTAGATTGAACCCAAATCAGGCCGTTGGCCGATGGCAATTTTCTAATGTTGCCAGCACCAATTTCATCACCTATACAGCCCCGCAGCGCAAGATGCCCAGGTAGCTCAGTTGGTAGAGCAGCGGATTGAAAATCCGCGTGTCGCTGGTTCGATTCCGGCCCTGGGCACCATCTTTTCAATAGCTTATAGATGATAGTGAGTATCCTAGTCGCGCCCTAGTCGCAGAGAAGGAGCTCGACTCGTTCGCGATTGGAGATGAGGAGATTTCTCAGAACGTCCGGGCCTACCATGGCACGCACTGCGAACGGCAATTGCTTGTGGAGTTCGGCAGCTACTTTGCCAAGTCCCTCGTCGGTGATTGCTCCGTCTGCTGATCCCGCTGCCTTGATGAGTTGAGGCTTAAATTTTGCGATGAACGGCTCAATTTTCGCGAAGATGTCCATTGGTGCTCCCCTGGGTGTTGTTATTATAACCTTGCCTTCTTTTTCTTCAAAGACCACCAGAAGAACTTTCCAAAAGTCTTTGCGTGCTGGCAGTCGTTGAAAAATGGGTAGAGTTGCGGCGTAGGGCAGTGGCGAAGTAAAAGCGCAATTTCTGCAAGAGTGGCGTCTCTCAATTCCCTTGTCTTACGATCACGAAGTTGGACCTTGCCGTGGAAGTTTCGCAAAAGCTCGTCGCGCTCAGATTTTATTAAGTGTGCAGTAGTTTTTTCTAAAACCGCGCGTTGTTTAAAGATGTTTGAATAGCCCCGAGTTTCCTAGACACCCTGCGGGTTCAGTTTCTGCTGTCTCTCAAACTCTACCGGTGACAGCATCCCGTTCTTAGCGTGCTTGCGTTGGGGATTATAGAACATCTCGATGTAGTCGAATACGTC
>JBBRLH010000007.1:0-176875 GCA_038231475.1 Hyphomicrobiales bacterium
GTGCCAAGCTCACAGCGGGGCGCGTCGGCGGTATTGCCGTTCACGTTATAGGCGGGAAATTGAAATTTGAGCGGCCATCAAGTTCTTTTGTTTTTGCACTTGTTTGCAGTTGCACTTGCAAGTGGTGTGGGTTTTATCAATTTGTGGTGCCTGCGCGTTGCCAAAGGCCAATCAGCTGACATTTTAAAGGGAATAGCTTTCCAGCAAAAATCATTGCGGAATTTCGGCTACGCTTTGGTACTGACCATTGTCGTGACTGGTATTTGGCAAGTGGTAAATTTGGGTGGGCTGGTCGGCCAACATATGTGGTTCGACGCTAAGCTGGCTTTCGCTGCAATCTGGCTCATTGCCTATATTGCAATGCGGATCAATGTCTCGCAAATGACTGAATCGGGAACGAAATCACTTGCTACTCGCGTAAGCCTGCTTGCTCACATCTCTTGGGTCTCGGCCGCCCTTGCAATGTTCTGCGCGGTTATGGCTTTTGCCGATTGAATACCAACTTTCGTCACAGATTTCGCCGGTGCCGTCCATTGGAATCTTCAGCGTGAGCAATCCCCAAGCAAGGAATCACCCAAGAGATAAAGTGAGAGGGTTGGCTCGATGCAGCACAAGTATAAGTATTTGTGAAGACCAATTGTGCCAAATAACCTAAAACGAGAAGCCCGTTTGACTTGGGGAAGTCACACGGGCTCCACGGACATCAACATTAAGCTTGGGAAATTGGAGGGTTGGCTGGCAAAAGTTTAACTCCTGTTAAAACCCAAATTCATCCGTTGCCAAAGGCCAATTCTACATTGAACTTATAGGCCTAAGCATTGGAGCGTTCAGCGCGGCCAATAACAGCGCTTGACCCAGACGCGATGATGATGGCGCCAAACTTTCACCATCCTGCAGTGTTGTCGATGATGCCAACCACCGTTGTAACCATATTCTTGGTTTACATAAATTCCAAAACCAACATTGTCGTTGGAATAGCCATGATTGCGATGACGCCAATGCATGGGATGACTATCTCCTGAAGGATGATTGTCTCCGGAAGATTGCATGCCGGGTTGGCCTGGTGCGGAGTGCGGTTTGTGCATGCTGCCGACTTGGGGCGCGCAGCTTACGCCATCGAGGCATCCGGGTGCAGAATTGGCTGTTTCACTGTTTAGAATGGCACCGCTCATAATGAAGGCGCTTATTGCAATCGCAGTGAGTATGGGCTTTCTAATCATGGTTTTCTCCTTGCTGTAAAAGGCTGATCCTCCCAACGCGAAAATGCGTGGCGGGCGAGTTTGGTTCCGCAAAGTCGAGCGCCTCACCCGCAGGATGTCAGCCAACTGTCAGCTACGAGACGCTGCGCCCCTCGAATGCGATTTTAGAACCATTCTTGGCTTGCTGCTGGAGCTATGGAGAATAGTGAAAACACGCCACGGCGAGTTTTGTGTGCCCTGTGACAAGTTTTCTTAATAACAAAAATTTGTAAGTTTCCGATGCAACTAAATCCTGAGATGGCCGTTATTTGCTCTTTGCATCCAAATAAAACTTTTTCAGGGAGTGAACCGCGATGGTAAAAACGTCAACACGGACGACATCTTCAGTACTCAAAACGCCTTCAGGTTTTAAAGATTCTGACGCAAAGGATATTGCAAAGTCCCTCAATGGTTTGGTTGCCGATGCCTTTACGCTTTATGTGAAAACCAAAAACTTTCATTGGCACATGAGCGGCCCGCATTTTCGTGATTATCATCTGATGCTCGATGAGCAGGCCGATCAGATTTTTGCTTCAATCGACCCTTTAGCAGAGCGGGTTCGCAAAATTGGTCAAACAACTCTCAAATCAATCAGCCATATTTCTGAATTGGCCAGTCTTAAAGATAGTAAAGCCGATTTGGTTTTGCCGGGCGACATGATCAATGAACTGATTGATGATAACCGAACCATGGCTGAAGCGATGCGTAAATGTCATTCGCTCTGTGACGACAAAGATGATGTGGCGACCGCAAGCCTGCTTGAAGTTTATATCGATGAAACCGAACGCCGCACGTGGTTTCTCTTTGAAACTTCGCGTGCAGCCGACAAGTTGGGCCACTAAGCGAACGACGATCCTGTTCCACTTTATAGCTGCGCACCACCCGCAGCAATTGTCAGAGAGTTTGAGGTTTCCAATTGAGCGCCCAGTCCCCGTTGTTGAGGATGTGGTCGTTGTCCCAACAGGTTAGCCAATATGGATTCATCTTGAGTGTCATCGAGTTCGTGAGTCCAAACCCTGAAGCTTTCCAATCGGTACAACCCGAAGGATGTGATCATCGCAACATCTGAGGCATCGTGGCCTCTGACCATCGGGATACGACCGATCCGCGGGACATTGTAGCGCGCATCAAACGTGTGCCATTTCCCGTCGAGAAAAACTTCAAACCAGGCACAGAAATCATCGAACCCTGCGTCTGGCACGCCAATGTCACCAAGGTATCCACTGCAATAGCGCGCAGGAATATTCATCGCCCGGCAGAGCCCCATCGCCAGGTGAGCGAAATCTCTGCACACGCCCGTTTTCTCTTTCAAGACATGGTTTGCAGTTTTGTCCGGGCGGCCGAATTTATATCCAAAGGTGATGTGTTGATGCACAAAATTACATATGGATTGCACACGGGCCCAGCCGGTGGGTCCATTGCCAAAGTATCTCCATGCAAATTCTCCCATTAAATCGGATTCGCAATATCGACTGGCCATTAAATAATTCAACGTGGGATCGGGAAGATCTTGAACAGCATGTTGGATGGCAGTGGGATGGGCTTCGTCTGGTCGGCCATCCACCTCGATGATAGAGTCTGACCAGAATGTGGATCGGCCAATCGGGGCAATAACGCGCGTAATTCGATTGCCGAAGCTGTCCACATACTCGCGAAGCTGAGTTGCGTAGGCATTTCTAACTTTATCTTCGCCTATAGTTCTGCCTTTGAAATCAGAATGTACCGACAATGCAAGCAACATAGGCACCGGAAGGTCGCAGGATATGTTAATTTCGAATCCTATGCGGATCAGCATCGTCAATTGTCCTTGTTAAAAAGAGTACGAACTCGTAAGAGCCCTGTTAACGGCTATTGTACCCTGTTTATCAAGGGCGTTTCTTTGACAACCTTTTGGCGTTGGCTCGCATAAGGGTCCTATATCGCCGTAAGACCTTTTGCGGCGATCCGCCTGCGGCAACGGTCGTTGCGGCCTCGACTGAAGCCAGCACCTTCTCGGACACCATAAGCTGGGCTTCTTTTTGTGCTGGCAAGCCACCCATTGCCATCTTCTGAACACGCAATGCTATGACGCGCTGCGCCTCAATATTGGCAGCAAATAAGTCCCTTGAAAACTTCCACCACATGTTCATTTCCCCCTTCTGGCATAGCATCCAAAGGACGATAATGATTTGGGCTCCCTCGGGTTCCCCTGTCGGATGCAGTTTTTTGAAACCGTGTTTCCGACTGATGGCAGTTCATTGGCATAGGTCAGACGTTTGTAGGTGCAATCAACCCGCTTCGACCAATAGGCCCACGAACTCCGCCCACGCGCCTATAGCGCATTTTATTTGACAACTGACAGAGTTGTTGGGGCAACTGCCAAACATCTTCAATCTTCGTCACCTGGTTTTGCTCAATGAAAGTCGCGTGAATTTGGTATAGTGCGGACATTGCGGGGGTGGCGATTGCTGGTATTGGCGGGTGGAGTTTGCATCTCATCCTCCGACAGGCGCTGTAATTCATGTGAGCGATCAAAGATGCGTTCAGCCACGAGGTGAACGACATCGCCCTCGCCGCGCTGCACCTTGCCTTCAACCACCATCAACCTAGCCCCCATGATTTCGCGGCGGAAGGTGTCAACCAGGCTCGGCCAGACCACGACATTGGACACAGTCGTCTCATCACTGAGCGTTATAAAAACAACACCGGAATCCCCCGGCATCTGGCGCACGAGGACTATTCCTGCGCATTTGGCCGTGCTGCCGTTTCGGGCTTTATTGATTTCAACGCAGCTCATCACGCCCTCACTGCGGAACAGGCCGCGCAGGAACAACATTAAATGGGCTTTCAGCGAAAGCCGCAGCATCTGATAATCGGCCAGCACGTGCTCGCTGAGCGGCATCACCGGCAAAGGCTCAATCTCCTCTTCCGGCTGCTCCTCGACATATTGAGAGGCAAAAAGCGGCAGATCACTGTCATCGGGCAAGCGCCGCACCGCCCAGAGAATTTCACGACGATCCATGGAAATGGATTGGAAGCTATCAGCCTCCGCCAATATGATCAGCCCGCGTTTGGGCAATTTGGTGCGCCTGGCCACCACATTCACCGTATCAAAGCCATTGCCCCGGCAAGCCATAAGCGTCTTGGTCCAATGCTCGCGAAATCCGTTCACCTGGCGAAAGCCCAGGCGCAGGGCCAACACGCCATCGGCGCGATGCTCTAACGTATTGTCCCACGCGCTGTAATTGACATCGACATGGCGCGCTTCAACATCATGTTCCCTTGCATCGCGCACAATTTCGGATGGCGCATAAAAGCCCATGGGCTGTGAATTCAACAAGGCGCAGGCAAACGCGGCGGGATGGTATTTCTTGATCCAGGCTGAGATATAAACCAGATGGGCAAAGCTTGCGGCATGGCTTTCGGGGAACCCGTAAGAGCCGAAGCCTTCTATCTGCTTGAAGCAGCGTTCGGCAAAATCCTGCGCATAGCCGCGCGTCACCATGCGAGTAATAAAGTCGTTCTTGAAATTATTGATGGTGCCGACATTGCGGAAGGTGGCCATGGCGCGGCGCAGGCCATTGGCTTCTGACGGGGTAAACTTGGCTGCGACGATGGCGAGCTTCATGGCTTGCTCTTGAAACAAGGGAACGCCCATTGTTTTGCTCAATACGGGAATGAGTTCGTCTTTCGCCGCGGGATCTGGATCAAGGGTGGGGGAAGGATATTCTATCGCGTTGGTGCCATTTGATTCCCGGAATGCCTTGCGCCGCTGAAGATAGGGATGAACCATCCCTCCCTGAATGGGGCCGGGCCGTACGATCGCCACTTCAATGACGAGATCATAAAATTCCTTGGGCTTGAGACGCGGCAGCATGCTCATTTGCGCCCGGCTTTCGACTTGAAACACGCCGATGGCGTCAGCCTTTTGCAACATTTCGTAAACCAACGGGTCTTCACGCGGCACGGAGGCCAGATCATAGGACTTGCCCTCATGAACGCGAATGAGATCGAAGGCCTTGCGGATGCAGGTGAGCATGCCCAAGGCCAAGACATCCACTTTCATCATGCGCAGCGTATCAATATCGTCTTTGTCCCATTCGATGAAAAAGCGCTCCTTCATGGTGGCGGGGCCAACAGGCACACACTCATCCAACCGATCCTGCGTCAGCACAAAGCCGCCCACATGCTGCGAGAGATGGCGCGGAAAACCTATGAGTTCATTGGCCATTTTTACGGCACGCGCCACGATCAGGTTGGCTGGGTCGAGACGGCCTTGCCTCACCTGGGATTCCTTTAAAGTGCTGCCCCAACTGCCCCAGACGCTGCCGGAAAGATTGGCTGTCACATCCTCGGTCAGACCAAAAACTTTTCCGACTTCGCGGATGGCACTGCGCGGGCGATAGCTGATGACGGTGGCCGCCAGTGCGGCGCGATGGCGGCCATAACGCTTGTAGATATTCTGGATCACTTCCTCGCGCCGCTCATGCTCGAAATCGACATCAATATCGGGCGGCTCCTTGCGCTCTTCGCTGATGAAGCGTTCAAACAGAAGATCAATCTGCATCGGGTCTACAGCAGTGATGCCAAGCACATAGCAGATGGCGGAATTGGCCGCTGAACCACGCCCCTGGCAGAGAATATTCTGACTTCTGGCAAAACTTACAATGTCATGAACGGTCAGAAAGTAGGGCGCGATTTCCATTTTGGCGATGAGGGCCAGTTCCTTATCCAGCGCGGCACGTATTTTATCCGGAATGACATGTCCGTAGTACTTTGCTGCCCCTTGCCAAGCGAGATCATGCAAATGTTGTCCCGCCGTCTTTCCTTTTGGAATGGGTTCATCGGGATAATTATATTTGAGCTGATCAAGCGAGAAGGTAATTCGATTGGAAAAGCAGATGGTTTCGGCAATGGCCTCTGGGGCTTGATGAAATAGTGTCATCATTTCATTTGGCGATTTTAAATGCCGCTCAGCATTGGCTTCGAGAAGGCGGCCCGCATCCTCAAGCGTCACATGCTCACGAATGCAGGTGACGACATCATGCAACTCACGCCGTTCGGGGCCGTGATAGAGAACATCATTGGTGGCGAGCAATGGTACGTTGGCTCCGTGGGCGATTTCTTGCCAGGCGCGCAAATGGCGCTGATCGTCGCCATGATGAGGCATGGAGATGCCTAGCCAGACACGGGTGGGAGCGTGCGTCGTTAGGATCAAGAGAAGGGACATGATTTGCTCCTTCTGATTGGCCTTGGAGAGGGGAGCCGAAGGCTGGATGAAATCCATTTCTTCCGCTTCTTGTGCCAAAGCATGGTTCCAGAACTTCTGCTCTGGCGATAGCGGCTCGGAATTATTCTGCACCAGCACAACGAGCAGCAGGCCTTCCTGCCATTTCAGCAGATCACCCAGCGTGAGATAACACTCGCCCTTGGGGGCGCGCAGTTTCCCCGCACTCAATAATCGGCACAAACGGCCGTAAGCTGCCCTGTCGCTCGGATAGACAAGAATGTCGGGTGTGCCATCCATGAAGACGAGGCGCGCACCTATCAGAAGCTTTGGCTTATCGCCTTCGATCTCCTGCAAAGCCGCGTAGGCGCGCACCACGCCAGCCAGCGTGTTGCGATCGGCAATGCCGATAGCGGCATGGCCGAGCAGGGCTGCGGTCTCAACAAACTCCTTGGGATGAGAGGCCCCGCGCAAAAAAGAATAATTCGTGGTCACGGCAATTTCGGCATAGGCCTTCATGCGAAGACCCCGTGCAAGAACCATTGTGAGGTCGCGTCATTGCGATAAAGCCAATAACGCCGTCCTTTATCATCTTCCACACGGAAATAATCGCGCGCGGCTTGCGGTGTTTCGTGCTGCCACCATTCCATGGCGATGCGTTCGGGGCCTTCACGATGCGCCACACTCCGTTGCATCTTGCGCCAGGTAAAATGCTGCTCACCTGCAAAATCTACCGGTTCAGATCTCACAAACAGACGCAAAGGGCGGCGGGGCGCATCTTTCGCTTTACGGATTTTTGTCCACGATAATTTCGATGGCTGGACCTGTTGGGCTGGTACAGATATCCAAGCCTCTTCGGGAATATGCGTGTCATGCGGTCGGAAGGCCAGAATGCGGTCGCCACCAAAGCGCGCCGCCAAACGATCAATCAAAAAACTGATTTCTTTTTCATCGCGCTGCGTACTTTCAAACGCGATGGCATCCGAGGGCACGGCTTCAATCCGGTTGGCACAGAGACGGATCAGGTCAAAGCCAAAACCCGGATCAAGCGGGTCCGAAAGCATTGCGAGTTTCTCATGGAACAGGCGATCAATAATAGCGGGATCACGCGTGGGTGCGCCCGTTTCAATGGAAATGCGGCGCACGGCTCCATCAGCCCGGAAAAACACCGCCTCGAGGCGACGCGCCGCTTGCCCCTGCCGCTCCAGAATTTTTGTCAGTGCGATGCTTAAGGATTTGAGCGTGGCACGGATCACATCATCTGTGGCGACGGGCTCGGCGAAATTCTGTTCCTGCCAATAGTCGGGCGGCAGTTTGCGCGGTGTGATAGGTTTTGCACTCTCTCCAAAAGCCTCATCCAGAATGGCCAGCATGTCTGCGCCCAGACGCGCCACAAGCTCGGAGCGTTTGCGGGCGGCCACCTGCCCCACAGTTTTGAGCCCGGCACGACGACAGGCGTGGGTCGCCACCGCACCCAGATTTAGCGCCTCAATGGGAAGGGGCTTCATCGCCTGTTCTTCTTGGCCGCACGCCACAACAGCGCCATCGTGATAACGCGCCAGCGCACGAGCCGCCACCGCAGTTCCAGCCACCGCACCCCGCAATGCAAAGCCTTGGACCAAGAGGCTTTTTCGAATGCGATCGAGCATGGCCTGTTCACCGCCAAAAAGATGGGTGACCCCTGTCACATCCAGCAAGAGGCGGCGTGAACCGTCGAGCGCCACAAATGGCGTGAAGCGGTCGCACCAATCGGCAATGCGCGTCAGAAATTTCAAATCTGCGGGATCATTGGCCGCTACGACCCTGAGCTCAGGCAGCATGGCACGGGCATTGGCCAGTGGTTGCCCGATGGCGAGGCCGAGCGCTGTCGCTTTGCGGTCTACAGCAGAGAGGCGCAGGGCATTATCCACTTTCGACACAAGCACCAAAGCGGGAGCTTTGGAGTTTGGTGTTTGCTCGCGCCGTTGCAACCGATCAGTTGGCAGCCGCGGAAACCAGAGCGCCATGATGCGTCGTGGAACTTTGGAAGATACGCCCATCACAATTCCACTCCATAAACCAATGCCCGGTTTTGCCATGCCGGTTACGAACAAGATCAACTTCAAAAGCCGGATAGCCCCAATCTTCTTGATGCCTGGATGAGGGGGCCGCACGCACCAGCCAGCGGGTTTCTGCCGTACTGGCGTCAGGCTGGGCGCTGAGCCGCAAAAGAAAAGGTGTGACAGATTTTTCGGCGGCCATCAGCGTCAGCCGACGGCTTGCTGTCAGATCAAGAATTTTTGGGCTTCCCGGGATTTCAATCACCACCGTGCCAAGGGCCGCACACGACAACGCATCATTGGCAGCGCGAAGCCCATCGCTTGCATTGGGGACAGAGAGCAAAAGCATACGCGCGGGATCAAGACCAAGTTCGAGAAGCCCTGCAGGTGAAAGCTCGCCAAATTCATGCGCTGAAAAGCCTTGCCTGATCCAAAGCGTGTACTTTTTTTGCGTCACACGGGCGGCAAGACCCGCAACAAAACCGGTGGCGGCGGTTTCATGTCCGGTGGCAGAAAAGACCTCATGCAGAACGCCCTGCTGAAGTCCGCCTTTCAAGAAAAGATCTGCTTCGTCATGGCCGAGTGGCGTAGGCGCGGGCTTTTCTTCCAAACCCGACTTTTCGAGCAAGGCTTTCAAGACCGTCAAATCTTCAACGCGGCGCAGACACATATCGGAAAGCGGGCAAGCGCCACATAAAGCTTGTGCATGCGTACAGACGGTTTGGCCCAGCTTTTTTATACGCCCTTGCAACTCAAAGAGATCATCCGCATTCAAATCATCTGCCGCCGCCATGACAGTGTCATAGGCAACTTGGTTACTGGCTCTCACGCCCACAAAACCAAAACGTTTTAGAAAGCGCAGAACATGCGTATCCACCACGAAGGCTCGCATCCGCAACGTGCTGAAGTTCAAAGTTGCCGCTGCAATTTTTGGTCCAACACCTTCGATTTGCTGCAAACAGCTCATCGCCTGTTCGACATTATAAGTGCTCAGAAAATCAAGATTGATCCAGCCGAAACGGGCCCGAATTAATTGCAAAGCCTGTTTTAATCCTGAGGCTTTCCGTTCGGGAAAGGTCACCCTCTTGAGAGTGACTTCAATATCAGCGACTGGTGCATCCGCCAGTGCATCCCAACTCGGATAACGTATCACGAGCTCTGCAAAAGCTTGGTCAGACTGCTCATCGTGAGTCCGGCTTGCGATAAAGGAGCCCACAAACTGGCTGACAGGATCATCGCGATCCTTAAAGCGAATTCTTCCAAAGTGAGCAGTCAACCGCTTCCCGATAACTCCGAGGTCGGTGGTGTGCCTGAAAGAAAAGGTGGGGTGCATTAAAGCAAATAAGAACAAATAAAGAACATTGTCAATCTTTCACCATCCCTGGCGGGAGCAGAGTTGCGTCATTTACCAATTGTGTCAGCAACATTGTGCCATGCAGCAATTCTCATTGACGACTCCCCATCACGTAAAGCAAATTAGCAATTCCGTCTGTTCATGATGGGACCTTCAGCTCATGACCAACTGAAGTGCGGCGGCGAGATGGCTGCCTGCTGGTCAGAGTTTCAGGGTGGGGCGATAAGGGCAAATGCCAAAAGACTTTCGAAAGGAACTACCTTTGACGGACGGTACGAAGTTAGAAGACGGAGGCACACAGCGTCCTCCTTCCACGTTCAAACGCATGTTGGTGATGTTTGTCATCCTGCTGTTGATCATTGCGGCCATTGCCTTTGGCTTTTACCGTCACATTCAGGCACTGATTGCCAGCGCCCCCAAACCCACACCTGCCACTGTGTCCACAATTGTGGCCAGTCCAACGGATTGGCAGCCGGTCATCACGTCCGTGGGCAGCCTTGCTGCCGTTCAGGGCGTTGACGTTGCCACCCAGGTTCCTGGCATCGTGCAGGAAATCAAGATACATTCCGGCTCGTCAGTCAAAGCCAATGATGAACTGCTCCAACTCAATGTTGAGCCTGACAAGGCCCAACTTGCTTCTCTCGAGGCCGCCGTTGAACTGTCAAACAAAACATTGACACGCGACACCGACCTGCTGTCGAAAAACACGACCAGCCAGGCCACGGTTGATGCAGACGCTGCAGACCTGAAAAGCAGGAAGGCGCTTTTTGCCCAGCAGGAAGCCCTGATTGCACAAAAGACCCTCAAGGCGCCTTTTTCGGGTGATCTTGGCATCGTTCAGGTGAATCTGGGCCAATATATATCGCCCGGAACAGTGATCGTCACACTGCAGGACCTCAGCGAGATGAATGCTGACTTCCTTGTGCCGCAAGACAAGGTCGGATCACTCACTGTGGGCCTTCCCGTTACTGTCACGTTGAACGGACAGTCGGGCAAAGAGTTTCCAGGCAAGATCACGGCCGTCAATCCGAAGATTGATACCAACACGCGCAACGTCACAGTGCGCGCCACTGTTGACAACCCCGACAAAAAGCTTGTCCCGGGCATGTTCGTCAAGGTTGCTGTCAATGTCGGCACGCCCCAGCAATTGCTGACGCTGCCGCTCACGTCCATTACCTATAACTCCTATGGCGCCACGGCGTTTATCGTAACACCAGGCGCTGATGCGGCAGCCCCCAAAACCGTGAAGCAGGTTTTCGTCACGACGGGTCAGACCCGGGGTGATCAGGTCGCCGTGCTGACTGGCCTCGAAGCTGGTCAGGAAGTGGTGACCAGTGGCCAGCTCAAGCTGAGGTCTGGTGCCTCGGTGGTGGTTGACAACACAGTCCAACCTCCAAACGACGCCGCTCCGGCGCCGCAAGAAAAGTGACGGACGGACATGAATTTTACTGATACTTTTATTAAACGCCCCGTCCTTGCGATGGTGATCAGCCTATTGTTTATCGTGCTGGGGCTCCGGTCGATGACCAGCCTTCCGATCAATCAGTATCCGCAATCCCAATCTGCCGTGGTCACCGTCTCGACAGCCTATCCTGGCGCTGATGCTGCAACCATTGCCGGCTTCATTACGCAACCCTTGGAAGCCTCAATCGCACAAGCCCAAGGCATTGATTATCTTTCGTCATCAAGCTCCAGCGGTGTTTCAACGATCACCGCGACGCTCCGGCTCAACTACGACGCCGACCGGGCGCTGACGCAGATCAGCACCCGCGTCAATGCTGTGAAGAACCAGCTCCCTGCCGCTGCCCTAGCGTCGACCATTACGGTTGCGACCGGACAGACCACAGATGCCATGTATCTTGGCTTCTACAGCGATACGCTGCCTTCCAATGACATCACCGATTATCTCGTCCGCGTTGTCGTCCCGCAATTGAACGCGGTTCAGGGTGTACAGTTGGCGGAAGTTTTGGGTGGCCGCGTCTTTGCCTTGCGCGCCTGGCTCGATCCAACCCGCATGGCTGGCCATGGCGTAACTGCAACTGAAGTTGCCGCTGCCCTTGGGAGCAACAATTATCTGGCAGCCCTTGGCCAAAGCAAGGGACAGATGGTGACGGTGCCGCTGACTGCATCAACCGATCTTCATACGGTTGAAGAGTTCAACAAGCTGGTCGTCAAGCAAAACGGCGCTTCCATCGTTCGGCTCGAGGACGTGGCAACAGTGGTTCTGGGCTCGCAGAGCTATGACCTCAATGTGGCCTTCAGTGGCGTGCGCTCAGTCTTCATCGGCATCAAGGTTGCACCTGAGGCAAATATCCTCACAGTGGCGTCCGGCGTGAACAAGGCCTTCCCTGCCATTTCACAGCAACTCCCCTCCGGTCTGACTGGCAAGGTCGTCTATGACTCCACTTTGTTCATTCAGTCCTCCATCATCGAAGTTGTCAAAACACTGGGAGAGGCCTTGGCGATCGTCACCGTGGTCATCTTCCTGTTTATGGGTAGCTTCCGGGCCATTCTGGTGCCGGTCATCGCGATGCCGTTGTCGTTGATTGGCACTTTCTTCGTCATGCAAATTCTCGGCTACTCGATCAATCTGTTGACACTTCTGGCCATGGTGCTGGCCATCGGCCTTGTGGTGGACGACGCTATTATTGTGGTTGAAAACGTCGACCGTCACATGAAGGAAGATGGCAAGTCTCCGATGGAATCGGCGCTTCTCGCCGCGCGCGAGTTGGGCGGGCCAATCCTCGCGATGACCACTGTTCTGATCGCCGTCTATCTCCCCATTGGCTTTCAGGGCGGCCTCACGGGCACGCTTTTTGTTGAGTTTGCCTTCTCGCTTGCTGGTGCCGTCACGATCTCCGGCATTGTCGCTCTCACACTTTCTCCCATGATGTGTTCACGCATCTTCAGCCCGTCGCAGGACAATGGCTGGATGGTGCGCCATATCGATGCAATCTTCGAAAAGGTGCGGCACGGCTATGAGCGCCTTCTGGGCAGCCTGTTGCAGACCTATTCGGTTTTGATTGTCATGGCGGTGGTATTGATCGTGTTGCTGGTCGCCATGTTCCAGATGTCGCAATCCGAATTGGCGCCCAATGAAGACCAAGGGGTCGTCATCGGTCTGGTGACCGGTCCACCGACCGCAACCTCCGATCAGATGCTGGTCTATTCCAAACAGGCCTACGATGTCGCCAAGCAGCTCCCGGAATATAGTCAAATGTTCCAGATTAACGGCGTGCCCACCTCGCATGGCGGTTTTGCAGGCGTCATTCTCAAGCCCTATGCCGACCGCTCACGCAGTGCCGCGCAAGTTCAGGGCGACCTTCAAGCGGGATGGAACAAGATTGCTGGCGTGAATGTGGCAGCCTTCCAGTTCCCTCCTCTGCCTGGCGCTTCGGGCTTGCCGGTGCAATTCGTCATTACTACCACACAGTCATTCGAGAACTTGAATGCCGTGGTTCAGGCCGTGATGCAAAAGGCACGGGCCGACAACAAGTTCTACTTCGTCGACGCTGATCTCAAGATCGATCAACCGCAGGCCAATCTTGTAGTGGACAATGACAAGCTCGCCTCGCTTGGTCTCAACAAGCAGCAGGTTGCGAGTGCGCTCGGTGCCGCACTGGGTGGCGGCTATGTCAATTATTTCACGATTGATGGACGCGCCTATCAGGTCATTCCGCAGGTCTTGCAGGTCAGCCGTCTGAACCCTTCCGATGTGCTTGATCTTTACATCCCCACTTCTGCAGGTCCTGTCACCGTTGGCACCATCGCACATCTTGAAAACAGCGTTGTGCCGGAAGCCGTTTCGCATTTCCAGCAGCTCAACTCGGCGACCATCTCAGGGGTCGCCGCTGGCGCCCAAGGGGCCACGCTGGAATATCTCCGCACCACCTTGCAAGAAGTGGCACCAACGGGCTTTTCGGCTGACTATTCTGGTCAGTCTCGGCAATACACCCAAGAGTCGGGCGGATTCCTGATCACCATGATGCTCTCGGTCATCATTGTGTTCCTGGCTTTGTCGGCCTTGTTTGAAAGCTTCCGCGACCCCATCGTCATTTTGGTGTCCGTGCCACTCGCACTCTTTGGTGCAGTGGTCTTCATCTTCACCGGATTCTCGACCATCAATATCTATACTGAGGTCGGTATCGTGACGTTGATGGGCCTCATTTCCAAGCACGGCATTCTCATCGTCGAGTTTGCCAATGCGGAGCGTGCGCGAGGTATGTCAAAACTCGAAGCCATCAAACGCGCTACTTCAACGCGTTTGCGCCCGATCCTGATGACCACAGCGGCCATGGTGTTTGGTGTGGTGCCTTTGGTCGTGGCCTCAGGTGCTGGTGCAGCAGGTCGTCATGCGATGGGGCTGGTGATCTTCACTGGCATGTCAATTGGCACGCTTTTCACGCTGTTTGTGGTTCCAGCGATGTATCTGCTGCTGGCCTCCAAGACATATAAAGTGACCGGTTCGGCGGGCAGCTCTCACTAAACTTCAGATTTCGGTTTCAGAATAAGGGTCTAGCAAAACCACCCTGCGCGACGAGCGCGGGGTGAGGCTGCTTTACATTACCTATTTTGTATATTATATATATGATATACAGAATATACTAATTGTAGAGCAGCACTCCTCTTTATGAAGCACACGCAAGACAATCTTGGGTCCTTGGTCGCAGATGTCACGCGGCTGATGCGCCGCACCTTTGCGCGCCGCCTCGGAGACAGCCCCATCACGGTGAATGAGGCGCGAATTTTGAAGTATGTCGCCCGAAACCACGGGGTTCGGCAGATCGATCTCGCGGACATGCTTGAAATACAGCCCATTCAGCTCGCCCGCCTGATCGACAAGCTGGCAAAATTGCAATTGGTTGAACGGCAGATCGTGCCGGAAGATCGGCGCGCCTATCACATTCATCTTTTGCCCGCAGCTGACGAAGTCATTTCTTCATTCGAGAAAGTGGCAAGCGTCGTCCTCGATGACGCAATGAAGGGCCTTTCCAGCGAACAGGTCAGCGCCATGCTGGCGGGCCTCAATCACATCAGAAACAACTTGAACCAAGGCTGATCGCCTCATGGAGTCCTGACCCTTGTCTACCGATTCAATTCCAGTAAAAAAGTCGCGCTCCAGAACCCGCTCCCTTCTTCTCGTTGGAATCCCGGTTTTGATTTTGGTCGCCTTTGGGATCTTCTACCTGAGCGGCGGGCGTTATGCCTCGACAGATAATGCCTATGTCCAATCCAGTATGGTTTTGGTGAGTCCTGAAATTTCCGGCGTGGTGAAAGACGTGGCCGTCCATGAAAACCAGCTTGTGCAAGCTGGAGACGTGTTGTTTCGCATTGATGATGCAGCTTTTCAGGTCGCCGAAGCCCGGGCCCAATCGAAACTCGACCAGGTGAAAATTGATTTTGCTGGCCTGAGAGCGAGCTATCAGGAAAAGCAAGCCGAGATTACCGAAGCTCAAACCAAGTACGACTACGCGCAGAAATCGCTTGCCCGGCAATCATCTCTGGCAGCGAAGAATGTCTTGTCGGAAGCCAGTCTGGATGATGCAGCACAAGCGAGCGCGCTCGCCTTGCAACAAATCGAAACCTTGAAGCAGGATTCGAATCGTATTGTTGAATCACTTGGTGGCAGCCTCGACAAGCCGTTTGAGCAATATCCAGGTTATCTTTCGGCGATGGCTGATCTGAATCAGGCCAAGCTCGATCTGTCCCACACTGTCATCACCGCACCGATAACGGGGTTTGTGAGCAAGCTTCCTGCCAAAGGGCAATATGCGACGGCTGGCATGGCCTCGCTTGCACTTGTGGCAACTGCCAACATGCGAGTTGACGCGAATTTCACGGAAACGGAGCTCACTTACGTGCAGCCCGGCCAGCCCGTGACAGTCACATTGGATACTTATCCCGATGCCTCATGGAAAGGTGTTGTGGACAGTATCAGCCCGGCCACGGGTGCTTCTTATTCTGTCATCCCGGCGCAAAATGCCACCGGAAACTGGGTCAAGATTGCCCAGCGTATCCCGGTCCGCATTAGTCTGACGCCCAATACAGATGGGCCGCAGCTGCGCATCGGCATGAGTGCGCATGTTGCAATTGATACGGGCCACAGCCGCAAATTCTTTGGCTTTGGTCTTTAGCAGCACGCCATGTCGAGCATCACCGTTCCACAGGTTTCGGACACCGCAAACCGCAGCATGATCACCGTGGCGGTGATGCTGGCCACCATCATGCAGGCGTTGGATACCACTATTGCCAATGTGGCCCTGCCCCACATGCAAGGAACGATGGGTGCAACGCAGGATCAGATCTCTTGGGTTCTTACCTCCTATATCGTGGCGGCCGCAATCTTCATGCCGCTCACCGGTTTTATTTCGGCGCGCATTGGCCGCAAACGTCTTTTCCTCTGGTCGGTCGTTGGCTTCACCATCACGTCGATGATGTGCGGGGCCGCGCAAAATCTTTCGCAGATTGTGGTTTTTCGTTTGCTGCAGGGCATATTCGGAGCCAGCCTTGTGCCGCTCTCACAAGCTGTTCTGCTCGATGCTTATCCCAAAGAAAAGCATGGTTCAGCCATGGCCCTATGGGGTGTGGGCGTCATGGTCGGACCTATTCTCGGGCCGTCATTGGGCGGATGGCTGACGGAATATTATAATTGGCGCTGGGTGTTTTACATCAACCTGCCGTTTGGAATTCTCGCATGGCTGGGGATTGTCGCTTATGTTCAGGAGACGGCCATCGATGCCAAACGCAAGTTTGACCTCATGGGTTTTGCGCTGCTCAGCATTGGTATTGGCGCCTTGCAGATGATGCTGGATCGCGGCGAATCCCTTGACTGGTTCTCAAGCGGCGAGGTCATTATCGAAGCCCTTATTTCTGGCCTGGCCCTCTATATGTTCGTGGCACATATCTTCACCACTGAACACGCGTTCATTGAACCTGCCATATTCAAAGACAGGAACTTCAGTCTCGGCTTGATCTTTATCTTCGTTATCGGCGTCATCTTGCTTGCCACCATGGCGCTGTTGCCGCCGTTCATGCAGACGTTGATGGGCTATCCGGTGATCGACGTTGGATTGCTGCTGGCGCCTCGCGGTGTTGGCACGATGATCGCCATGATGACAGTCGGACGGTTGTCCGGAAAAGTTGACCCCCGGGTGATGGTTTTCATTGGCCTTGCAATGACCAGCATTTCCCTATGGATGATGACTGAATTTACCACCGACATGCCCAGTTCAAAAATCGTTTGGAGTGGAGTCATTCAAGGTTTTGGTCTTGGCTTTGTATTTGTACCGCTTTCGACAATGGCCTTTGCCACCTTGCCTGTTTATTTTCGCAATGAGGGGACGGCTCTTTTCAGTCTGGTGAGAAACATCGGCAGCAGCATCGGCATTTCGGTGGTCATCACTTTTCTTGCTGAACGCACCCAGATCAACCATGCCGCCTTCTCGGAATATATTTCGCCTTTCAATCCTGCTGTCAAAATGGCGCTGGACGGCGGCAATATGGACATCGCTTCGCCTTTGGGACTCTCGCTCATCGACGGCAGCGTGACTTTCGAAGCGGCGACCTTGGCCTATTTGCAGGATTTTCGCCTGATGATGTGGGTTTCACTTGCCGCTTGTCCTTTGCTCTTCTTGCTGAAAGTGCCAGCACGAAAAGGCAATGTTGAAAAGGTCGAAGCCATTCTCGACTAGGGGTTCATCGCGTAGCTGTTAATTTTAAGGTCAATGATCGGCGTGGAGTTGGAAATCCATTTCGATGGCTGGCGACGGAGAACCGTTTGCAAGTCGCCACGGAGAAAACCCCGGCGTGGGATCTGGATCAGTTGCGAGATCGAGATACCACGTTTGTTGGGGAACTCCTGGAAGCTCCAAGGTTACGACTCGCTCACTTGTCTTCATGCTGAGGGTTGCGGTGGAGAGGATCGCACTGCGGTCTCCATCGGTTCCGTGCCATGACTGGGCGAGCATGACCTCGGTTGGTTGCCGCCCTTCCTGGACGGTGATGTGCACATCCGTCGCCTCTGGCGGCAAAGCCATTCCGGCGGGAAGTCTGAATTGCATTTCGAGCGTCATGTAGCCGTGCGTCAGATATGGCGACCGGATGAGTTCGTACCAGCCCCACCAGGCGAGGCCTCCCGTTATGAGCAAGACGGCCACGGCAAAGCCGGGCGAGGCGTGCGTCTTGGGCGAAGCTGGTGGCGCGCTTTCTGGCTCCGCATCAGGTGAAACCGCAGCTCGCGACTTCATGCCAAATTTGATGAACAGCACGACGCCCGCGATGAAACCGACAAGGCCGCCAATGGGCCCAATCTGGAAAAAAGCTCCCATGGCGATGCCGCCATCGCGGTCTGGTCCAGCGAGACCGATGACAAGAAAAGCCAACCCGGCCCAGCCGGCCAGTAATCCAAGAACGCCCGACAAAAACCCAATGATAAAGCGCATGGATGGACCCACCGGAAGCCGTCTCAAGCGAGACTATATCACTGGCAGCTCAATTGTTTAAGGCCAATTGCTCACAGATCACTTTGAAAGAGATTTGATATAGGCCCGCCATCCGCCGAAATGGGAAATGTCGATGGCATCGGTCAGGCCAATTTTCTCCACCAGAAAGCCTTTGGGCTTTGTGCCATCGGCCAGTTCCAGAGTGCCAATGCCCAAGGGTGGCGGAATGGCCGCCACGAATTTCCCGAAGGCCGCAGGCGACAAGCTCCACACTTCAACCTCAATCGCTGAACCCTGCCCTGCATCCCCGCGCTGCAATCCGGGCTTTGGAATTGTCTGCCCCGCCAATGCATAGAGTTGATAATCGGGGGACGTTTTAACTGCCCGGATAAATTTCGCCCCCAACGTTTGCAGTTGATGATTGAGCGGCATGCCAGAGAGATGGGCGCCGACGACCGCCAGTTCGATGTCATCGCTAGGCATTGCTGTTGCAGCCGCGCTCGCAAGTGGCAGAGGCCATTGCGTGGCCCCTAGCGGCAATTTTGCGAGCACATGAAGATCGCGCGCCAACAGAGCCGAAACATTGTCCCTGCCCGCTGGAGCCAATAGCGTGACACTCATCGGCAAGCCATCCGTGCGTTTTCCGGTGGGAACCGCAATCCCACAGAGATCAAGGAAATTGACAAAATTCGTATAGGTGCCAAGTGCGCTATTGGTGACGATGGGATCGGCAAACACTTCTTCAACCGTGTAATGGCGTGGTGCAGTGGGCACGCAAATAAGATCGACCGATGCGATCACCGGAGCGAGCTTGGCTTTTAAGCCTTGCAGCGCATAGAGTCCACGGAAGGCATCTGCCGCCGAAAGCTTGCGCGCACCACCGATAATGGTGCGGGTAACCGGATGCAAGTCGGCTTCATGTTTTTCCATGAAGGGGGCAATGGCGGCATAGCGTTCGGCGACCCAGGCCCCTTCGTATAAAAGATTAGCTACGGCGTAGAAATCCTGGAATGGAATCTCCACGAGCTTGCAGCCCAATGCTTTCAGATTTTCCAATGCAGCTTCAAAGCCTGCCTTCATCGCGGCATCGTCAAAGAATTTGAGATCGGCCGCTTGGGGAACACCAACGGTCAGAACCGGAGGCCGCGCGCCTAAGGGCTTTGTCGGCACTGGCTTTGAATAGGGATCCGTGGCATCGGCGCGCGCTACCACTGACAAGGCGGCATAGGCATCCTCAACCGTGAGCGCAAAGATTGAGACGCAATCCAGCGTGCGGCAGGCGGGGATCACACCTCTTGTCGAGAGTGCGCCCAATGTCGGTTTGAGGCCCACGATGTTGTTGAGACCCGCAGGGACGCGGCCCGAGCCTGCCGTGTCTGTGCCCAATGCAAAAGAGACAATGCCGCGTGATGTGGCAACCGCCGAGCCGGAGCTAGAACCGCCGGGCACGAGTGAGGCGTCGATCGCGTTCTTGGGAATGGGATAGGGTGTGCGAACACCAACAAGCCCGGTGGCAAACTGGTCGAGATTGGTTTTTCCGATCACGATGGCGCCTGCCGCCTTGAGCAAGGCCACCACGGTTGCGTCCTTCTCGGGCGTGTAAGCATAGGCGGGGCACGCTGCCGTGCTGGGCATGCCTGCCACATCGATATTGTCTTTAACCGCAAAGGGAATGCCCCACAGGGGTTTTGCCACGGGATCAAAAGCGCCGAGTGCTTTTACTTGCGCGAGCAGGTCATCTTTTTCGGCCACATGGATGAAGATGCCAGGATCATTGGCTTCGGCGATGCGCACAAATACGGTCTCGATCATTGCGACTGGTGATGCGCCTGTCGCATAAGCGTCGTGGAGACCTTTGAAATCGAATTGCATGTCCGGGTCGTTCACTTTTCTTCACCGAGAATAATCACAGGCAGATTCCACTGGATTAGAACCGTGCAACCCTCCTTCGTCCAGACTGAATGTTCCGTGCCCACAGCATTGAGAACAACTGTGCCAGCCGCGTAGTTACCATGCTCATCGCTTTGAATTCCATCCAACACCGTAATGGTTTCAAGCCCGGCATGGCGATGGCGCGGCACTTTTGCACCCGGTTGATATTTCAGGATGGCCACGGAAGCCTCAGTGGCGCTTCCCTTGAGAAGCCAGTGAACCTTAATGCCGTCTCTAAAATGTTCATAGGCCAGAGTCTTCCAACCGTCTTTCACGAGGTTGGCAAAATGCAGATTAGGCATCACCGAGCCCCTCGAGAATTTTTGCAACGGGTGTCGTCCAGCCGACAATGGCACCTTGTGCCCTGATCATAGCTATGGCCGCCGTCTTGAATTCGGCGAAATAGCTTTCCGTGGCGTCTTCGGGCAGCAGGCATTCATAGCCCCGGTCATTGGCTTCGCGCATGGTGGTCTGCACGCAAACTTCCGTGGTCACACCGGCAAAGACCAATTGTTTTATGCCACGCTTTTTCAAATCGTCGCCCAGGCTGGTGGCATAGAATGCGCCCTTGCCCGGCTTCTTAATGACGAGTTCTCCGGCAATCGGAGCCACAGCATCGAGGATGGCCGTGCCCGGTTCACCGGCGATCAAGATGCGACCCATCGGACCTTTGTCACCAATCCGCAAAGCAGGATTGCCGCGATTGCGCTTGGCAGGCGGCAAGTCCGAAAGATCAGGGCGATGACATTCCACGGTGTGAATGACCGGAAGTTTTGCTTTACGAAATCCGGCGATCAGCCTGGCCACAGTGGGAACAATCGCCGTGATGCGGCTTACGTCATTGCCGAGGCTTGCCCCAAAGCCACCGGGTTCAGCAAAGTCGCGCTGCATGTCAATGACGATCAAAGCCATCGCCTCAGGCTGAAACTCAAAGGCAAAAGGTTCCGCATCAATGACACCCATCAGTGGTGACCCGCCATGTGGGCACCAATGGTTTGCACATTGGCCTTGGCAATGGGTGTTTCATAAACCAGTGCGCCATCAGACATCACAAAAATGCGATCGGAAAGTTCCAGCAACTCGTCGAGGTCTTCTGACAGCAGCAAGACGGCGGCACCCTGGTTGCGGGCCTTCATGATGCGGGCGCGAATTTCCGCCACCGCTGAAAAATCGAGACCAAAGCACGGGTTGGACACGATGAGCAGATCAACCTCGCCGACGAGTTCGCGGGCCAGCACGGCGCGCTGCACGTTGCCGCCCGACAGTGACGCAATCGGCGAATTGAGTGAGGCGGTTTTCACCTTGAACTGTTCCACGAGGCGGCGGGCATAGGCCTTGATGGCCGCAGCATCGATCCAGTTCATCGGCTTGCCGCTGGCGCTGATGTCAAAGGTGCGGAAGGCCAGATTTTCAGCCACGGTCATGCGTGGCACGCAGGCATTACGCAAGGGTTCCTCGGGAATGAACCGCACATTGAGATCGCGCGATTCCACACGACTGGCGCCATAATGCGTGCCCTTGACGCTGACTTCGCCCGCATTGCGCGTGCGCTGACCCGCCAGCACCTCCAGAAATTCCTTCTGGCCATTGCCGGAAATCCCCGCAATGCCGACAATCTCGCCTGAGCGCACCGCAAGGTCAGCAATGTTGATCGACTTCAAACCCGTGCGGTCTGGTGCTTTCAGTTCCTTGACGGCGAGGACGACATCAGCGTCAGGCTTTTGGTTCATTCGCGTATCAAGCTTGGCAATGGGTTGGTCGCCGATCATCATCGCAGCCATGGCCTTGTGGGTGAGTTTTTTGACTTCGCCGGTTCCCGTAAGCTTGCCCTTGCGCAACACGCTCACGTCATCAGCAAAGGCTGTGACCTCGTGGAATTTGTGGCTGATCATCAAGACAGTGAGATCGCCCTTCTGGGTCAGGGCGCGCACAAGGCCCAGAACGTCCGTCGCTTCCCCGGGTGTCAATACCGAGGTTGGCTCATCCAGCACGAGGAAGCTACGGCCGAGATAAAGCTGCTTGATGATTTCGAGCTTCTGTTTTTCACCCGCAGCCATCTGGCGCACGGGAACATCTAAAGGCAGCTTGAAGGGCATGCGCTCCATGAACTCGGCGAGATGGCTGCGTTCTTTGCGCCAGTTGATGAAGCTCGGCGCGTTCTCGCGCGAGATCACCAGATTTTCAGCACCGGTAAGTGAGGGCACCAAAGTGAAATGCTGATAGACCATGCCCAGGCCCAAGGCCGAAGCATCCTTGGGGCTATTGATGGCGACTTCCTGATTGGCCACCATCACCTGACCCGAGGTCGGCTGGTAAAATCCCATCATGCATTTGACGAGCGTAGATTTGCCCGCGCCATTTTCCCCCAGCAGTGCGTGAAAGGATCCGGCCGGAACTTTGATCGACACGTCATCAAGCGCGGTGAAGCTGCCAAAACGCATGGTCATGCCAACGGTTTCGACGCCGACCGCTTTCATGACTGTTTCTTTGGGCGCATCAGTGCTCATGGCAGTTGGCCGATGAAGGTTTTGGAATTTGACACAGCGCCGAAGACGCCGCCTTGCATCTTGATCATCTTGATAGCCGCGAGATGGTTGCCATAATCCGTAGCACCACAGCAGTCTTCCAGCATCACACATTCAAAGCCGCGATCATTGGCCTCGCGCATGGTGGTGTGGACACAGACATCCGTTGTGATGCCGGTCAACACAATGTTCCTGATGCCGCGCAGATTAAGCATCAATTCCAGATCTGTAGCGCAGAAGGAACCCTTGCCCGGCTTGTCGATGATGGCTTCGCCCTCCAGCGGATAAAGCTCGGGGATGATGTCCCAGCCCGGCTCGCCGCGGATGAGAATACGCCCGCATGGTCCGGGGTCGCCGATGCCGGCCTTGATCCTCTGTGAGCGCCAGCGCTTGTTGGCCGGGAGATCAGCGAGATCAGGCCGGTGGCCTTCGCGGGTATGGATGATGTGATAGCCCTTCGCGCGCATGGAGGTGAGCAGATTCGAGATCGGTTCAATCGGGGCACGTACCAATGACAGGTCATAACCCATGTGATCGACATAGCCGCCCGGCCCGCAGAAATCAGTCTGCATGTCGATGACGATCAAGGCCGTATTGTCGGGCCGGAGATCGCCATTGTAGGGCCATGGATAGGGATCAGCGTCAATGTAGTGGGGCATGATGGTGCTCGTCATTTCATTTGGTGATCGACAATTCGCCGGGAGCGCCAGCCAGCATACGGCCTGGCGAAGAGGTCGCAATCATGATGGCCAGCGTCAATACATAGGGTGCTGCGTAGAAAAGATAATAGCCTTGGGTGACGCCCACGGATTGAAGGGCCGGGCCTAAGGCCCCTGCGCCACCAAATAGCAGGGCGGCGGCAAAGCAGCCCAGTGGATTCCAGCGCGCGAAAATTACCAGCGCCACGGCCATGAGACCTTGGCCAGACGAGATGCGTTCATTCCAGCTGCCCGGATAATAAAGCGACAGATAAGCCCCGCCGATGGCCGCGAGAGCACCCCCTGCAGCCGTTGCCAACAGGCGCACCGTGTTGGGATTGAGGCCCATGGCACGCGCGGCATCAGAGCTGTCACCCACCACGCGCAAGATCAATCCGGCTTTGGTATTCTTCAAGGCCCACCACAGCACTACGGCCAGAACAGCGCCCACAATAAACAGCACATTGATGTTGAGGGCCGCCTGCAATTGCGGGCTTGATGACCATGAACCCAAGGGGATGGCTGGAAGTGTTGGGGCCGATGGCTTGATGTAGGGCTTGCCAAAGTAAAATGCGAGGCCAGTTCCAAACAGCATCATGGCAATGCCGATGGCGATGTCATTCACTTTCGGAAATTTGCAAATCCAGCCATGAAAGAGACCAAAGCCAATGCCGCTGATTGCCGCGGCCACAACACCGGCCCAGGCTGAGCCTGTGTTGACGGCGGTTGCGTAGGCGGCCATGGCACCAAACACAAGCGTGCCCTCGAGGCCAAGATTGATCCGCCCTGAGCGCTCGGTAATGGTTTCGCCCAAGCTTACAAAAATGAAAGGCGTGGACACGCGGATGGCGCCGCCGAGAATGGCCAGCGGCACGCCCCAGAGGCCGATGTCATTGTCCATCAGGTACCCCTCTTCCACAAATCAGGATTGAACATCTTGAAGCGGCCATAGAGGGTCTCGCTGAACAGGATGATGATGAAGAGCAGGCCCTGCAGAACGAGAACCGTGGCATCAGGTAAATCCATGCGGCGTTGCACGAGCCCGCCCGAGGCATAGATGCCCCCGAGGAAAATTGAAACGGGAATGATGGCAAGGGGATTGTGCCTGGCCAAAAATGCCACGAGAATTCCGGTATAGCCATTGCCCGCTGCCAGAGAGGCATTGGCATTGCCTTGAACGGCGGCCACCTCAATCATGCCGGCGAGGCCTGAGAATGCGCCTGCCAAGGCCGTAAAGCCCACGATCAAGGGGCCAACAGCGAGGCCTTGGATTTGTGCCGCCCGCACATTGCCGCCCGCAATGCGTGCGGCAAAGCCCCAGCGGGTTTTTTCAATCAGGACCCAGGAGAGGGTGCAAGCGATGATGCCGACGGCGAGGCCCCAATGAACATCCATGCCAGGAATACTGCCAATCCGGTAAGCCTCAGCGAGCGGATGGGTCGATGGCTTGTTCAATGATGCGGGATCGCGCAAGGGGCCTTCGACCAGCTGGTTCATCAAGGCGATGGCGATATAGGCCATGAGCAGGCTTGAAATTGTTTCATTGACGGCGCGGTAATGGCGCAATGCACCCACCGTGCCGATCCAGATGCCGCCCGCCAGCATGCCCGCAAGGCCCATCAGCGGAATGACGATGAAGCTTGGTGCCGTTGTGAAGCTCGCCCCCAGTGCCGCCGCAGCAACGCCACCCAGAACGATGGCCCCCTCACCGCCAATGACCACCAGCCCCAACCGCGCGGGCAAGGCCACGCAGAGTGCTGTCAACAAAAGTGGCGAGGCGCGCGACAGCGTGTTCTGGATCGAAAACCAGCTGCCAAACCCGCCGCGCCAAACAATATCCAGAAAATCGAGCGGCGACCTGCCCTGCGTAATCAGAAATACGCTGAACAGGACCATGCCGAAGATCAGCGCCAGCAGCGGAATGGCAAAAGCCTCCGAACGCCGCGCCAGCCCTTCAAGACTGGACGCGGGAGCAGTGGCAATGATCGGCGTATTGCCGGAGGTTTCGCTGCTGGTACTCATTGTGGTTTATGATGTGGAGCCAATGACGCCTTCGACCAGGTAGTCCATGCTTTCAAGTTCAATGGCGGTTTCAGGATAGGCCTTGCCAGCGGCCACGACTTCAGCACCCTTGTTGTTTTTCAAGGGTCCCTTGATGACGGAGAATCCGCCCTTCATCATTTCAGCCAGGGTTGAGTCGAACTGCGCCTTGGCTTCAGGGGTTACGGCCTTGCCGAGCGGGCTCATTTTGACAAAGCCATCTGCGAGACCACCGCGGGTGAAGTTCGGCAGGGCCTCGCCCTTCATCATCTTGTCGATGAACATTTTATAGACATTGGCCCAATTCCATTCGGCACCAGTCAGATATTTGTCGGGCGCGAGCGGGCTCTGGTTGGCGTGATAACCGCAGACATAGGCGCCACGACCGGCAGCCGTTGTGACCACAACCTTGGGGCTATCGACATGGCAGGTGATGACATCGGCACCCTGATCGACCAGCGCATTGGTGGCTTCGGCTTCCTTCACCGCCAACGACCATTCACCGGTGAAGATCACCTGGCAGGTGATGGTCGGATCCACAGAGCGCGCACCGAGCAGGAATGAGTTGATGTTGAGCAGGACTTGCGGGATGGGCTTTGCCGCAACAAAGCCGATCTTCTTGCTCTTTGACATGTGGCCAGCCACGACCCCGTTCAGATATTGGCCCATGCCGATATAGCCGAAGTAAGACCCAGCATTCATCGGATGCTTGTCTTTGTTCCACATGCCACCGCAATGGCGGAATTGAACGGCGGGATATTTGGCGCACATGGCCAACATGTGCGGGTCGAAATAGCCAAATGAGGTTGGGAAAATCAGCGATGCGCCATCAAGATTGATCATGCTTTCCATGGTCTTTTGCACATCGACGGTCTCGGGTACGTTTTCTTCTTCAACGACCTTCAGGCCGGGAATGCCTTTTAGAGCAGCGGCTCCTTCGGCATGCGCCTGGTTATAGCCATAGTCATCTTTGGGGCCGACATAGATAAAGCCGACGGTCGCTTCAGCGGCCAGCGCTGGGCCCGAAAGAAGGCCCGTGGGAGCCAGGCCGAGCATGGCGCCAGCGGCCGAGGTCTTGATCAATTGACGACGTGAAAGTGTGAAGTTCTTGGTCATGTCCTACTCCTGATTGGTCGATTGAAGCACAAATTAGGGTCTTGTTAAGAAAGTGTATGCAATTCAAATGCCAACTAAAAAACCTATATAATTCAATAAATAATTGGATTTAATCGACAGGCACTGCCCAACAAAAGTGCTCCCAGACCACACATGTGCTTAAATTTCATACTTTCTTGTATTCAGTTTAAAAATCAGGCACACCACATCAGAGAGAAGCGGCAAGAGGGATTCCTTGAAAACGAAAAACGGCCTTGTCAGAGCCGGAACCACTGTCGATCACATGGTGCGGGCGATTGCCGATCACATCGTGACGGGCGCCTTGCGTCCGGGTGAAAAGCTCGACGAGGTTTCACTGGCAGAACATTTCAACGTGTCGCGCACACCGATCCGCGAGGCTCTCGCACAGCTCGGGGCGATGGGCCTCGCCGAGCGTCGGCCCAATCGCGGGGCCATTGTCGCCGTGGTCACGCAAGAGCATTTGCGCTCGATGTTTGAAAGCATGGCCGAGCTTGAAGGCATTTGCGCACGATTTTCCGCCGAACGCATGACGGCAACCGAGCGCCGCGAGCTGGAGCGTGAACACATCGCCTCCGTTAATCTGGTCCAGCGTGGGGCTGAAGAGGAATACGCCCAGTATAATATCGGGTTTCACAGCAGGCTTTATGAAGGGGCGCACAGCAAACACATTCAGGAAATGGTGACGCTGACTCGCAGCCGCCTGGCGCCCTTTCGCCGCGCGCAGTTCAGACTGATGGGCCGTCTTTCACTATCCTGGCAGGAGCATGATGCCATTGTCACCGCCATCATGCGGGCTGATGGGCAAGCCGCCGGTGAAGCGGCGCGCGCGCATGTGGCAACGGTCAGCCATGTAAGTGCTGTCTTCGCGTCGGCGACCTCGCCGCCTTTGCTAAAGACTATTTGAACGCGAGCCTTGCAGGCCCGTTCAGGGTAGTTCAGAGCTAGCCATCGCAGGCAAAGAGGTATCAGCATTATCGTGACGAAAAAAATTCCATGGATCGGCACGAGTTGGAAGATGAACAAGACGCGTCGTGAGGCGCTGGAATTTGCGGAGATCGTGAAAGCATCCCCTTTCGCCAACACTGCGCTGGTTCAGCCCTTTGTCATTCCGCCCTTTCCCTATATTGCCGATGTTGCCGAGGCCCTTTCCGGAACCCAAGTCAAAATCGGGGCGCAGAACATGCATTGGGCCGATCACGGGGCATGGACTGGCGAGATTTCTCCCCTGATGATCAAGGACTGCGGGGCCACGCTGGTGGAGCTGGGCCACAGCGAAAGGCGCCAGCATTTTGGCGAAAGCGATGAAATGGTTGCGCTGAAAACACAAGCTGCCGTGAAGCATGGGCTCACAGCGCTGGTCTGTATTGGCGATACGCGCGAGGAACATGAAGTAGGCCAGACTGCACAGGTTCTCGAAAAGCAGGTGCGCGCGCTGCTGAAATATCTGGGGGCCAAAGCCTTGGGGCATGTGGTGATTGCCTATGAACCCGTCTGGTCGATTGGCGAAGGTGGCACGCCTGCATCACCCGAATTTGCCAATGAACAGCATGAGAAAATTGCAGGGCTTGTCCACGAGATCACCGGAGGCAAGCTGCCCATTCTTTATGGTGGCAGCGTCAATCCGGACAATTGCGTGGCGCTGTCGCGCCAGCCCCATATCTATGGCCTGTTCATCGGAAGGGCGGGCTGGGCGGCAGAGGATTATTTGGGTATCATCGGTTTGGTTTTAGACTCTCACGGAGACGGAAAATGAAGATTGCACTTGGTGGCGACAGCGCCGGAAAGCCCTTGATTGATGTGATTGAGGAATATCTCAAATCAACGGGTGTACATGAGGTCAGCAATCTCAGCCAGTCCGGATTTTACGCCGATTTGTCCGCCAAGGTCGCTGGCGAAGTGATCAGTGGAAAGTTTGATCGCGCCATCTTGTGTTGTGGCACCGGCATTGGCGTGTGCATTGCGGCCAACAAGATCCCTGGCATTCGCGCCGCTCTCACGCACGATACATATTCGGCCGAACGCGCCGCCAAATCCAATAATGCCCAGATCATCACGATGGGTGCGCGCGTCATCGGACCGGAATTGGCCAAGGCCATTGTCGACAAGTGGCTGGCTTCCGAATTTGACCCCAAGGGTTCGTCGGCCAGCAATGTCGAGGCCATCAACAAGTTGGATCAATAACCTCAGCGCAGTTGACCAACGAGTTTTGGTTTGGCTCCCGCGATGGCGGGAATTTCAACTTCCGCCAAATCGAGACTTTCAATTTTCTCGGCGCGCCGTGTAATGGCCTTGGTGGAAATGTCGAGCTTCTCAAGATCGCCACCCGCCTGTTCAAAATGACGGCGCAAATTGGTCACTCGCTCGCCCATCCTGCCCACATCTTCCAGAAGCTTCACCACTTCAGCCTGAATTACATGGGCCTGTTCGCGCATCGCCGCGTCCTTGACAATGGCTTGCATGGTTTGGACCAGAAGCATCAAAACATTGGGCGACGCAAAGATCACGCGCAGGCGATGGGCGCGCTGCACGATATCCTCGAAGCGCTCATTGATTTCGGCGTAAACCGATTCAGACGGCACAAACATGATGGCGGTCTCATGGGTTTCGCCGGAGATCATGTATTTCTCGGCAATGTCTTTCACATGTTTCAAAACATCGACGCGCAGTTGCGTCTCAGCCTGTTTGGTTTCCTGCTCATTCGTTGAGGCACGCAGGGCGTTGTAAGATTCGAGCGGGAACTTGGCATCAATCACCAACTTCAGGCGCGAGTCAGGTAGACTGATCAAGCAATCAGGCCGTGTGCCATTTGAAAGCGTCGCCTGAAAGGCATAGGCCCTTGAATGGAGCCCGTCGGCAATGATGGCTTCCATGCGACCCTGACCGAATGCGCCGCGCGTCTGCTTGTTGGAGAGAATGTCTTTCAACGACAGCATTTCCCCCGACAGGCTGGTGAGATTGGCCTGGGCCGCATCAATCACGGCCAGTCTTTCATGGAGCGCGTTCAATGATTGAACAGTCCGTTGGGATTGTTCGGATAGGCCATAGCCAACGCGTTGGCTCACTTGGTCAAGTCGTTCATCCAATGTGCGCTGGAGATTGACACCCTGCCCCTGAGTTTGGGCTGCAAAATTTTGCAACACTCCGGAAAGTTCACCCAGACGATATTCCAACTCTGCGGTGCGTTCCTTATCAGCCCGGCGGCCCGCTTGTGCGCGAAACGCCAGAACGACTGCGGCAAGTAACAGGACCAATGCCAAGCCCGCTGCAGCGATCATGACATCAGCAAGGGTGAAGATGTGGTGGCCAATGATGAAAAGGGGTGAATCAGTTTGCATGGAACAAAGCATAAGCCGATTCGAACAAGGCCACCTCTAAAATGAGGAGGGCCCATCCAAGTTACGCATTGGACGGGCCCAGACCCGTAACAACTCGGGACGGCGACAGGAGCTGCGACGGATCATTCGGTGTTCGGGATTTTAAGCCAAACCACCGAAGTGATTCGTCTGCTCGATCCCCGCTTGATCGAGAGTGAGAGTGGCTCTTGATCACGGCGGCAAAAGAGCTTGCTGCGGGCGGACCCAAGGCTCTTTTGCGGCAATATTGTGATTACAGCCTCTTAATGGAAGTGATCGGCTTTCCGGCAAGTTCGCCGCGCTCGACAGCATGAGCCAAAGGTTCAATCACCGTGCTCATCGCATGACCATTGGCATGAAGGATATTTTTTGAATCAAACATGATGCCAACGTGACCCGGCCAAAACACCAGATCGCCGCGACGATAATCCTGATCGTTGACCAAGCGTCCAAGAGTTTTCTCCTGCATGTCGGAATCGCGCGGCGCTTTTATTCCACAGGCCTGCAAAGAAATTTGTACCAGACCTGAACAGTCAATGCCGTGGACCGACTTGCCGCCCCAGAGATAAGGCGTGTGCAAGAATATTTCGGCGACTGCGACAAAATCGGGTTCGATGGTCTCCAGCGGCATGAGATGGATGGTGAAGACGAATGCGCCGATGGAAAGTTGGGAGAAGTCTCCCGATTGCTCAAGCACCGAGATTTTTGCATTGAATGGCAATTGCACCGCGGGGCGACTGCGTAAATCAGGCTTCGGATAAGCCAGTGTCGAGGCTACGCTTACACGATGGGTGAGGGTTGCGGGATCATCATTCAAAAAGCGCTGCTCAATATAGCCGACATAGCCATCACGCTTCAGCTGCACCCAGGAAAATCCGCCCGCGGTGTCGAAGACAGAACAATCCTCGCCCAAGAGCGCCTGCGTAGTTTGCGTGGCGTCGAGCTGCGGTGACTTGAGAATGGGCGCGATGGGAACAGAGACACGCATTGGCTTTGCGCTTACGAAGGCTCGTGCTTCGACTTTTTCTTTCAGCTTTTCATCGGCAAGGTCTGGCCTGAAGGCATGAAGACGTGGATCAAGGGTTGCCGCCGTCACAGAAGTTCGGCCTTCTTGCTGACGAGATCGCCCAAGCGCTCCAGGAACAATGCGCCAGCCACCGTCCGTTGAACCAGAACATTGCGCAGGTCCGCCTGATCGCGGCGGCGCGAGACAAGGCCGAGCTTTCCCATGGAATCAAGGGCGCGCGTGATCACGGGCTTTGACACAGCAAGTTTTGCCGCAAGGCCACGCACCGTGTGCGGCGGCGGTTCAAGATAGATGGTCAATAACAGTGTCATCTGGCGAATTGAAAGATCGGGTTCATCGTCTTTGACTTGCGTCAGGCCAACATCATGCCACAGCTTAAGGGCCTGCGGTGACTCCAGAGAAATTGGCATTGGCTCTCACGCAAATTGTTTCGGCTCCGTATCATTCACCTGTTGGCCAAAAACATCAAGCCGGTTTTTGAAAGCGCTCGCGCAACGTGACAAACAGCGCATGCATGGCTTGCGCCTCACCGCCTTTGGGACGACCGGGCTTTGCCGTCGGTGTCCAGCCGAAAATATCGAAATGCGCGTAAGCTTTGGCCTTGTCGACAAAGCGTTTCAAAAACAGGGCCGCCGTGATGGACCCTGCATAGCCGCCCTGGCCCGCATTGTTGAGATCGGCAATCGGGGTTTCGATCAGGCTGTAGTAAGGCGTCCACAAGGGCAGACGCCAGAGCGGGTCATTGATCGCAAGACCGTTGCGCGCGAGAGACTCCGAGAGCTTCTCGTCATCGGTGAAAAACGGCGGCAGGTCTGGCCCCAAGGCCACGCGCGCAGCACCCGTCAAGGTGGCCATGTCGATCAAGACATCGGGGCTTTCCTCATCAGCCAATGCCAGTGCCTCGCACAGGATGAGGCGGCCTTCGGCATCAGTATTGCCGATTTCCACCGTCAAGCCCTTCCGCGTCTTGAACACGTCACCCGGACGGAAGGCCGCTCCAGCAATTGAATTTTCAACGGCGGGAATCAGAACCCGCAGACGCACCGGCAATTTTGCCCGCATGATCAGTTGCGCCAAACCCAGCACATTGGCCGCACCGCCCATGTCTTTCTTCATCAACAGCATGCTGGATGAGGGCTTGATATCAAGGCCGCCAGTATCAAAGCACACGCCCTTGCCGACTAATGTCAGCTTCGGATGGCCAGGCTTGCCCCAGGTGAAATCAATGAGGCGTGGCGCGCGCGGCGATGCGGCGCCAACGATATGCACCAAAGGAAACTGCTTCTCCAGGGTCTTGCCTTTGGTCACATTAAATTTGGCGCCGAATTTCTTGGCAACGCTGCGCGCCTCGGCTTCAAGTTCATCCGGCCCAAACAGATTGGCTGGGGCATTGATCATGTCGCGCACATGATAGGTGGCATTGGCGATGGCTATGACTTCATCGCGATCAATCGATGGGGGACATTGCAGCGTGGTCTTGCGGGCTTCGAGCTTGCGGAACGGGTCATATTTGTAAAGCTCGAGACACCAGCCCAAGGCCACGGCATCAGGATTTGAAAACTCTCCCTCAAAGACATAATGGCCCTCGGGCAATTTGCTGGAGAGGCTTCCCAGGCTGAAAGGATCAGCCGCAGCGGAAGGTGCGCCGACCCAGTATTCTGCTATTTCGCCAGAAGCCGTGGGCAGGGCCACAAAAGACAGCGGCTTTGCAGCAAAGCCTTGGGCGGCGATGTTGGTTCTTGTCGGGGAATCGGTGGCCTTCAGCCTTGAGGCCAGCGTTTTTGCATCCATGACAATCAGCGCGACGGGCTTTTGGGCGGATTTGGCGGGAAGTGTCTGTGCGGCGTCGATCATGGTCTGTCCTGATTCCTGTTTGGGATATGGTTAATCGTTTATTGACGAAAAAGCAGCATGGTGACTCGTCGATTAGAGGTTTGAAGTCCGTCATGTTCGCTCGCACCACCAGTTTTGTCCGTTTTTCGGGCTGCCTGATCCTTACGGGCCTGGCGCTTGCCGCCTGCCAGCCCAAATCGACAAGCCTTGATACTGACCCTCTGGCGACGGGAAGCACCACGCCTGCCAGCACCACCGCCAGTTCTGGTGCAGCTGGTCCGGTTCCCTCATTCCGGCGCACTCAAGGTTTGGCCCAGGAATGGGCCGCCCATCCCGGCGATGAAAAGATCGGCCTTGAATATGCAGAAAACCTCGGGGCCATGGGCCAGGTGGATTTACAGGCAGACACCCTGAAACAGATTGCGTTGGCCCATCCCAATGACAGTGCCTTGCAGGCCAAGCTCGGCAAACAGTTGCTAAGCTCTGGTCGCCCCGGCGAGGCCGTTTCCATGTTGACGCGTGCGGCTAGCCTGCCCGACGCCGATTGGAAAACTCACTCGGCCTTAGGTTCAGCGCTTGACCAGCAAGGCCAATATGAACAGGCCCGTGCTGAATATCAGAAGGCTCTGGCGCTTTCGCCCAATGAGCTTTCGGTTCAAAATAATCTTGGAATGTCTTATGCTTTGCAAGGGCAATTGCCGCAGGCTGAGAAAACCTTGCGGCTGGCCGCCAGCGGAACCAATGCCGACAAGCTGCCGCGCATTCGCCAGAACCTCGCACTGGTTGTGGGTTTGCAAGGACGGTTCGATGAGGCGCGCAATATTGCCTCGCAGGATTTGCCGCCTGACCAAGTTGAAGCCAACCTTGCCTATCTGCAGCAAATGCTGGCCCAGCCCAATACCTGGGCGCAATTGCAGAATAAAGGCTAAGGCTTTTTTTCCACCCATTCGTGAAAATGCTTGAACCAAGTTTCCAAGCGTCGACGATCTTCGTCGTCAATCAACTTGCCTGCTTCGTCAAACTTCTTGCCTGAGTGCGGCAGGAAAAATTCAGGCTTGGGCATGGTGATGGCTTCGAGCGCCTGCAAATTCTGGCGCAGATGATATTGCGAGCGGCCAGTGCCCAAGGGACCATCGGCCGCCCCCATGATTCCGACGCGTTTCCATTTGAACGGCGAACCGCCACGCGACAGCCAATCTGTGGCGTTCTTCAAGACACCTGGAATCGAGAAATTATATTCAGGTGTGGAAATCACCACGCCATCGCTGGCGCGGATTTTCTCTTCCAATTGTTTTGCGGCCTCGGGCTTACCATGAGCTTTCTCGTCATCCCCGTCATAGAGCGGAATGCCGTGCAATGTGACGATCTCGATATCTGCAGCAGTACCCGCCACCTCGGCCAAAGCGTGAAGCAACTTGGTGTTCGTTGATGCCTTGCGCAGGGCACCGCTGATCGCGATGATTTTCATTCAAGGTTCCGTTTCATGTCTTTGAGAGCTTGTAACGCACGGGTACGTGCTGCGCCATGGTCGAGCATGGGTTTGGGATATGCGCGTGGCGTGTTTGACATTTCCCATGGTGCGTGGATGGAAACGGCTGGCACATCGGATAGTTCCGGAATCCAGCGGCGCACATAATCACCATCGGGATCAAATTTCTGGCCTTGCAGCACGGGATTGAAAATCCGGTAATAGGGTGCTGCATCAGCGCCACACCCTGCCACCCATTGCCAACTGGCGGAATTGGACGCGATGTCGGCATCGACCAGCGTGTCCCAGAACCAGCGCGCGCCACGCTGCCAGGGAATGAGCAGATCCTTGACCAGAAACGAGGCGACAATCATGCGGACGCGGTTGTGCATAATACCCGTGGCCCAGAGTTCGCGCATGCCAGCATCGACGATGGGAAAGCCGGTCTGGCCCTTTTGCCAGGTCTTCAACACTGCTCTGTCTTCAATCCACGGGAAATCGGCAAACTCTGCCTTGAAAGGCTGGTCAGGGAGTTGCGGGAAGAGATGAAGCAGATGATAGGAGAATTCGCGCCAGAGAACTTCTTTGAGGAATTTTTCGCCACCGGCATCAAGCCGGCCATGTGCTGCGGCCATCGCTTGCCGCGTCGCGGTCCATACCTGACGGGGCGAGATTTCGCCCCAATGCAAATGCGGCGACAGGCGAGACGTGAAATTTTTATCCGGGCGGTCGCGGCCCTCGGCATAATGCGCCAAGGCGTCATCGAGAAATTTCACCAAGGCCTGTTGTGCGCCAGCCTCGCCGGGCTGCCAGTTTTCAAGGAAGCCTGCAGCCCAGTCCGGCTTTTGAGGAGTTAGATTCCAGGCGGCGAGATCATCGCCTGACGGTGCTACAGCAAAGGACAGTTGCGGCACTGGCCGGGCTGGTGGCGGATCACCCTTGGCGAAACAGGCCCGCGAAAATGGCGTGTAGACCTTATAGACCTCACCCATTCCATTGCGGATGGTCTCCGGCTCATGGAGCAGGAAGCCACCATGGCGATGGCAGGCTACACCCAGCCTGTCGCACAGGGCCTTGACCCGTTGTTCGAGGGCTGCCGACCAGGGTGCATAGTCGCGCGTGAAGTGAAGCGCTTTTGCGCCAGAGTCCCGCAGAAGTTTTTCCAAGACGATTTCGCTTCGTCCCCGTTTCAGGACGAGCGGAATTTTCGCAGCGAATTTTTGCAGGCTGTGATGGAGCCACCAGCGCGACGCCCCACCCCAACGCCACTCCCCCGGCGTTTCATTATCCAGAATATAAACGGGAATGACCGGTCCTTTGGCAGCGGCGGCGGCCAGCGCCGCATTGTCAGCCTGGCGCAAATCCTGCCGAAACCAGACAAGACTCGAATTTGACATGCCTTAAACGGCTGCTTTCTTTCTCTTGACCAAGAGGTTCGTCAACCAATCGGGATCCATTTCGGGCACGGATGACAAGAGAAGTTCGGTGTATGCTGGATAGGGCGGATTGAGCACTTTCGATTTCAAACCCTGTTGCACTACTTTACCTTTGTGCATCACTACAATTTCATCTGAGATGGCACGCACCGTGGCAATGTCATGGGTGATGAAGAGATAAGTGACGTTGGTGTCTTTTTGCAACTTCATCAGCAGCTGCAGGATTTCTTCTTGAACAATCTGATCGAGCGCTGACGTTACCTCGTCGCAGATGATGAGTTCCGGTTCAGCGGCCAAAGCGCGGGCAATCGAGATACGCTGTTTCTGGCCACCCGACATTTCTGACGGGAAACGGTCAATATAGCTTTCATCGAGTTCGATTGATTCCAGAAGCTCGACCACTTTGCGATCACGGTTGGCCCCTTTGAGGCCGAGATAGAATTCCAGCGGGCGGCCAATGATGTCGCGGACACGCTGGCGCGGATTGAGCGCCGTGTCAGCCGATTGATAAATCATCTGGATGCGGCGCAGTGTGTCCTTGTCGCGATCAATGAGGGCGCGTGGCAAGGGCTTGCCATTAAAGGAAATGGATCCACTTGATGTTGGTAGAAGCCCGGTGATGGCGCGTGCAAGCGTGGATTTTCCAGATCCCGATTCACCCACGACGGCGACGGTTCGCCCGCGCGGAATCTTAACGGACACATTGTCGAGAACCTTCGTGCCATTGCCATAGCTGGCATCGACAGCACTGATATCGAGAATGATGTCTTTGCTGGGGGATTCTTTCTTTTGCAGCTTGCGCACGGCCCAGAGTGATTTGGTATATTCTTGGGTCGGCTTTTTCAGCATCGCCCGCGTCTCTGCCTCTTCGACGAGGTTGCCGTAACGCAGAACCATGATGCGGTGGGCCATTTGTGCAACCACCGCGAGATCATGGGTAATGTATATGGCTGCCGTATTGAACTGTTCAACAATGTCGCGCATGGCGGCGAGAACTTCGACCTGGGTGGTGACATCCAAAGCAGTTGTTGGTTCATCAAAAATGATGAGGTCGGGACGGCAAGACATCGCCATGGCAGTCATCGCGCGTTGCAATTGGCCGCCGGAAACCTGATGTGGAAAGCGCAAGCCGATCGTGTCGGGATTGGGTAGTTGCAGGCGCTTGTAAAGATCGCGCGCATCGGCCTCGGCCTTGTCGCGCGACATGATATGATGGCTGACCGCCGTTTCAACAGTCTGGTCAATCAGATGATGGGCAGGGTTGAAAGAGGCGGCGGCACTTTGGGCCACATAGGCGATGCGCGAGCCCCACAGGCCACGGCGTGTGGCCTCTGATGCCGTCACCAAATCGATGCCGTCGAAGTTAATGGAGCCTGCGGTGATCCGGCAGCCTGGCCGGGCATAGCCCATGGCGCTCAGGCCGAGTGTTGATTTGCCAGCCCCCGATTCACCAATGAGCCCTAAAACCTCACCGCGTTTCAGCGTGAGATCAATGCCCTTGATAATCGGGTTCCACGAGTCATCACTCTTGCCGTCGATCTTGAGGCCGCGAATTTCCAAAAGGGCGTCGCCCTTGACGCGTTTTTTCTCACTTGCCATCGCGCAACCCCGACGTTCTCTGCAGGAACCAATCGACGACGAAATTCACTGCGACAGTTAAGAGGGCAATGGCAGCGGCGGGGTAAAGTGGTGCCGGATTGCCAAAGGTGATCAGTGTTTTGTTTTCAGCAACCATGGAGCCCCAGTCTGCGGTGGGCGGTTGAACACCAACACCGAGGAACGACAAAGCCGAAATGGTGAGGAACACAAAGCAGAAGCGAAGGCCGAATTCAGTAATGAGTGGCGGCAGGATATTGGGCACGACTTCGCGGAACACGATCCAGCGCATGCCTTCACCGCGTAGCTTGGCACTTTCAACGTAGTCCATGACCACGGAGTTCAAAGCCACAGCGCGCGACAGGCGGAACACGCGTGTGGCATCAAGCAAGGCCAGAATAATAACAAGATTTACAACACTCTTGCCGACAACGGCCAGCATCATAAGTGCAAAAATCAAAACTGGAATGGCCAGGAATGCATCAACGACGCGCGACACACCTTGGTCGAACCAGCCACGCTTCAGTGCCGCTAGAACACCCAGCGAGCCGCCGACGAGAAAGGATACTAAGGTCGTGACGAGTGCAATGCCGATAGTATTGCGGGCCCCATAGATGAGACGCGAAAAGAGATCGCGGCCGAGCTGGTCGGTTCCCAAAATATTTGTGTCGCTGGCATGTTCGTAGGCTTTGCCGATGATCTGGGCCTCCCCGTAAGGGGCGATCCAAGGCGCAAAAATCGCGGCGATTGCATAGATCAGAATGACGATCATTCCGAACCATGCGCTGAGCGGTGCGGTTTTCAGAAGGCGCCAGACGTTTTCCAACGTCGTGCGCCGCGCTTTGATGACACGAAGGCTCTCAGTCATTTGGGGTGCAACAATCTTGGGTTCGTGGTGATGGCAACAACGTCTGCCAGAAGGTTCAACAGAATATAGGTTGCGGCGAAAATGAGGGCGCAGGCCTGAACGACCGGCATGTCGCGGCTCGAGACGGCGTCCACCATCATCTGGCCAATACCTGGATAGACATAGACCACTTCAACCACCACGACGCCCACTACCAGATAGGCGAGGTTGAATGCGATGACCGTGGCAATGGGGGCCCAGGCATTGGGCAGCGCATGGCGAATAATCACCTGGCTCTTTGAAATCCCTTTGAGCTGGGCCATTTCGATATAGGGGCTAGACAGAAGATTGATGATCGAGGCCCTGGTCATGCGCATCATGTGGGCAATGATGACCAGCGTCATGGTTGCGGCGGGGAGTGCAGCGCGAGAGATATGTTCCCAGAACGGGGTGTTTTCACTCACCGTCGAGAGCGTGTAGAACCAGCGATGCTGCACGGCGAGGAAAAACATCAGGATATAGGCGATGAAAAACTCGGGCATGGCGATGGTAGTCAGGGTCAACCCGTTGATGATGCGGTCATACCAGCTGTTGCGGTAAAGTGCCGCCAACACGCCCAGTATAAGAGATAGGGGCACGGCAACGACCGCCGCCATCGTGGCCAGAAAGAACGTATTATAAAGTCTGGGGGCAATAATTGCCGAGACACTGCGCTTGATGGTTCCTGTGGTGCCCGAGTAGGAATTGCCAAAATCACCGCGCAGGGCATTGCCGATCCATTCGACATAGCGGACGGGCGCTGGCCGATCCAAACCCAGCTGATGATTGAAGTTGGCCACCAGTTCAGGTGTGGCACCCTGGCCCAGAATGTTTTGGGCGTAGCCACCCGGCAACAGTTGCAGCGATGAAAAAATAATGATTGAGACAGCAAACAGGGTGATCAGACCCAAGCCTAAACGCTGAAGCACCGTCTTAAGTACCGGATGCATTTCCTGCCACCTGTTTCTTCCCCGAGGACTCTTAGTGGCCCTGTGAGCGAAAGCCTAGCAGACGGGCGAAAGCCTGCAAGGAGATTTTGCGACACTTTTCCACCGTCAAAAACCATGCTTGATTCAAATGCCCGGTTGCCGCCAAAAGGGGCCATGAAAAAAACCAGCATGTCACACGGCATTCTTCCAGCCAGCCGTATTGCAAAGTTTAGCGCGGAAGGTGTGATCAAACACACGCGCAAACTTGATGATGACCAGATCCAGCCCGCAAGCCTTGACCTGCGCCTCGGCCCCAAAGCTTACCGCGTGCGTGCTTCGTTTTTGCCGGGTCCACGCCATTCGGTCGCCGAGAAATTGAAAGACCTGGTTCTGCACGAGATGGACCTCAGCGTGGGCACGGTTCTGGAAACCGGCTGTGTCTATATTGTGCCGTTGATGGAATCCCTTGCGTTGCCCGATGGAATTTCTGCGGCGGCGAACCCCAAAAGCTCCACAGGGCGGCTTGATATTTTCACCCGCGTGATCACCGACTATGCGCAGGAATTTGACAAGGTGGCTGAAGGCTACGCTGGCCCGCTTTATGCCGAAATATCCCCGCGCACATTTTCAATTCTGGCGCGCCAAGGTTCACGACTTTCGCAAATCCGCTTTCGCGCTGGGGCCAGTCTTGCCACTGACAAACTCATTCACGAACTTCATGCCAAGGAGCCACTGATCACCGAGGGCGAGCTCAACATTGATGGTGGATTGGCACTCTCGGTTGATTTAACCGGTATCACGGCAGAACAGCCCATTGGCTTCCGCGCCAAGCGGCATTCGGCTTTAGTGGACGTCGACAAGAAGGCCGCGCTTGATGTTCTCGATTTTTGGGAGCCGATCTGGCAGCGAGATTCATTGATCCTCGATCCCGACCAATTTTATATTCTCGCTTCGCGCGAAGCGGTGCGCATTCCACCTACTCATGCCGCGGAAATGGTTCCTTATAATCCTTTGGTGGGCGAATTCCGGGTTCACTATGCGGGCTTTTTTGATCCGGGCTTTGGCCATGCGTCGGGACATGGCGAAGGTGCGCGCGCAGTTCTGGAAGTGCGCAGTCATGAAGTGCCGTTCATTCTGGAAGACAAGCAAATCATCGGGCGGCTGGTCTATGAGCCTCTCACCGAAACGCCAGATGCAGTTTATGGTTCGGGGCTCGGCTCCAATTACCAGAAGCAGGGCTTGAAGCTTTCCAAGCATTTCAAAACCTATAATGGCGCTTATCGCGCTTGAGAATTGAGAGCGCGGTTAATATAGGGCAGCTCGCAAGCTGCGCGTAGTGAGTTCAGTCTCTTCGCTGTTCCCGTCTAGTGTTGCCTAAGCTTCATTCTCGGTTGGGTAGACACCGGATAAGACCGTCTCGAAGTGTTCTTTTACGCTGTTGTTGCAGTTGCATGCCCGCTTTGAAAGTGCGGCTCGATTGTGGATGATGATCTTTCCACGCTGCACTCGGAGGATATCATCTCTCTTCAGTGTCCCTATCACGCGGCTGATGTAGCTTCTCCCTACGCCCAGCATTGCAGACAAGCGCTCCTGGGTGAGAGGGACCTCTGTCGTGTTGGTGCGCTCGACTGCTGCATCAATCCACTTGCAGGTGCGCTGTTCAATGGTGTGGGCAGCATTGCAGGCGGTGGCCTGAAATATTTGTGCGACCATGCAGTCCGCATATCTGGCAAAAAGCGCATCGACGTTTCGCGATTTCAACTTTGCTGCTTCCAAAACGGGCAAGGGGAGTGCCACGAAATCTCCACCAAATTGCACCATGATGCGCGAGTAGGCTGGGAGATGACCTTGGCTGACGATGCCGCCCACCGCACCCTCGCGCCCCACCAAAGTCGTCTCAATTGCTGAGCCATCGTCAGTATCAATCAAGAAAGAAACAAGTGTCGGACCGCAGGGAAAATAGACCGTGTCGACATTTTGGCCCTGCCGATAAAGCACCACGTTGGCCGTAGCGTGATGAGGCTTGAGATGCGGAACGATGAGCTCCGTGTCCTGCGGCCTCAGATGGCTTAAAAGATTGTTTTGGGTCCAATCCAATGGCATTTTATCATCTGACATTTATTTCTCTCGTATGTTCACTTGTGGATAGACGAAGTCAAATGCTTTGTGTATCAGTTTACACACATCAGACGTGCAAGTTCGCCGAAAGGGTTTTTGCAAGCTTGACCACCTCCGCGGATAGCGCGGGCTTTGAAAGATAAGGTAGATCCTTCAAATCCGACGGCAGTTTGTCCGGATTATTTCCTGAAATAAATACGAGGGGGATACCAAGCTGTCGAAGATGGCGCGCGACATCGTATGTGGGCCCATCGGTCACATCAATGTCAAGCAAACGCAAAACGGTGTGCTGAGTTATTTTGGACAGAGCCTGACTGCAGCTTGAAGCCACGAGCGGCGTTACGCCCAGATAATCCTGGACGATGTCCGCCATGTCTTCGGCGATCAGTGCGTTGTCTTCGACGATGAGAATGTTCGTTTCCATGCATAGTTAATGTGGGAGCAGACTCAACGTTCCCTAAATTTTTCGGTTTTCCAAACTTGGTTAACAAATGATGCCTCCATCTCACCTCCTCGTAGCCTCCAATCCCCCTCCTCCAGGACATCCCATGATCAAACTCCGCCATATCGATGGGACGCAAAACCCGCTCCGCGCACTGGTTGTGGAGGACGACATGCTGATCATGCTTGATATTGAGGAAATCCTGAAATCAATTGGTGTCACCCATGTGACCTGCGCCACCACCGTGGAAAGCGCCATACAGCTCATTGAAACCAACAAACCTGATTTTGCACTAATGGACTATCGTGTGGGCAAGGCCACAACCATCGAGCTTGCGAAGACTTTGCAAGGATTGAATGTGCCATTCGCTTTTGTGACAGCATCAATTCCAGCGGAAGGAATGATCCCCAAGCTCGTCACTCAAACTTTGATTATGAATCCATTTTCCGAATCGGATATTTATGATGCTGTCGAACTTTTGCTTCAGCACGGCGGGAACCAATTCACGTCTTGAATCGTTGACTGGTGTGAACGTTCTATTCTCATCTCGCTGAGAACATCGCTATTGGCGCTTTCGTGCCTTCTCTTGAACATTTGGGTCAATTAGGTTGTGGTCGTTGTGGGTACGGCCTCTATGGTCCGTAAGAATCGTGTGTGGCTTCGGATTTCCAACTTTCATTCAAACGCTTGTAGGCTCCGCGAAGGGACGGTTGGATATTATCAATGAGGTATCACTTCGAAAAATTGAGGACCAAGACTAGATTTTTAGCCTTTAGCGTCATTGCGACCCTGTGTTTTCAAACTCTGTCGGCATCGGCGACTGCGTCGAACGATTTGAAACAGATGTTTCGGCATATCGACAAGCAACTCTGTCGCTCTTTCAGTATTGATAGATGCACGCACAAGAAACGCAGGGCTGTGTCTAAGGCCCAACCACAGAAAGAAGTCGTCCCAAGCAAGCCTGCTGTTCCCTTGGCACCAGTTTCGCCTCCAAAAGTGGACGACAACAAGGCGGCTACAAAACAAAGCGTGGTGCTCCCCACGCCAATCGAGAAGAACAAGGCGATCGCTGGCACGAAAGATGGGAAACATCCCTCAGGGCCAGTCCCTATCCCTACTCTCAGACCTGAAAATTTGGGTGCCAAGGACGTGCCCGTGCCAACACCGCAGGCTTCGCCGGCGCAAGTTCCAAAGCCGCAACTCGCGCCAAAGCCAGTGCCCGCGCCAGAACCTCAAAAAAAGGAAGAGCAATCTGCGATTCCAAAATCTCCGCCAGTCACCATGCCGCCGGTTCCCCCTGTCGCTGATGCGCCAGTAATACCGCCTACCCCGCCCGTCCCACACCCCATGCCTGACAATACGTTGTTTGGTGAGGCTTGCTTCTCTGAACTTCAAAAGCTCGGTGTAAAGTTTGAGCGCTTGCCAGTTCCAATGATCTCGGGGGTCTGTTCGGTCTGGGATCCTGTGAAAGTGAGTGGGGTGCAGCAAGGCGAGAACTTCGTGAAGTTTCCAGATTCGCCGACTCTCAACTGCGGATTTGCATTACGGTTGGGAAGTTGGGTGAAAGAACAGGCAGCACCCATCGTCCAATCCAATTTGTCGACAAGTATCGCAACAATCGGCACTGGCCCTGGCTTTCAATGCCGCGGTCGAAATGGCGATAGCAGTGCGAAGGTCAGCGAGCATGGTTTTGGCAATGCCGTTGATATTGAACGTCTCAAACTGACGGATGGTCAAGTCGTTGAAGTGGTGCACGCCATTGACACATCATCCAAATATCAGCCCGTGCTCGCCGCTTTGCGTGCAGCGGGGTGTCAATATTTTATGACGGTTCTCGGCCCGGGCGCCAACTCCGCTCATGCCAGCCATTTCCATTTTGACCTCGAACGTCGCGGCAAAAAGGGTAACAATCGAATGTGTGAATAGAATTTTGATCAGGCTTCCATGCTGCCGATAAAATTTTGACCGTTTATGATGGGGACGTGGGCCCGGTCACCCCCTCAAATCGCCATCATTTATGCACTGGCAACTTTGTTTTTTATGTCTGCAATCAGTTTGGCATTTAGCTTCAGCTATCGGCATTTCCTAATATGTGCCACAATAATTCCAGATACCACGCTAGGGAATTTATACATGAGACTGATGCAGTTGATCTATGCTTCTACACCGTTTGGTTTTGACGCTCCGACTTTGAAAAACATTCTCTCCGTAGCGCGACATAATAATGCGCAGGACGGGATTACCGGGGCGCTGATTTGCAGGGCTGATCTTTATTTACAAATTCTTGAAGGCACACGCAGTGCCGTGACTGCGAGGTTCCATAAAATTCTGGCCGATGATCGCCATCTGAATGTGGTGTTGATCTGGAGCGGCGATGTGGAAGCGCGGATGTTTCCGGAGTGGTACATGCGTGATGATCCTGCGCGGTCTTGGATGTGGACTCAAGAGCAGATTGCTGCTGGGGCGATAGAGTCTGCTTCAGAAGAAGATGTGCGAGCTGTGTTCGCGAGACTTATTCGTGAGGAATAAATCATTGCTCCCAGAGTACCGAAAATTTGTCCCCTTTAATCTTCATACTCGCTCACAACCGCTCCAAACCCAAGCCCTCTCCGCACGGCCTCAAGCATGGCATAGTCTCTCGCAGGGTGTGGGACCAAAGATAGGGCAAGCCAGTCAGCCAACGCAAAAAGGTAGGTCGAAATGAATCGTAACGCTCTTTACTTGGTCATCGCGCTGCTTGCAGTTGGGGTCATCGCCCTTGGTTACCAGCATTACAAAGATAGCCAAACTGGGATCAACATCCAAATCGGTGATCATGGCGTGACGATTCAAGGAAACTAGGCGACCCGCATCCGTGTTGGACTTGCCTGATCTTTTTTATCAAACGCTGTTAGGAATTAAACCCAGTTTGCCTGATAGTGGAATTGTCACCTCGAGCAAGTCCGCATAGATTGGGTTTGCTGCCTCGAGAATGCTATCCATGACAGTTTGCGCGAGCCTGTCGATAGAATTTGTCCCACTGCGTCCTGTCGGCGGCGTTTCTCAGCAACACGCCTCCGCCGCGGCTCATGACAGCGCCTTTGGGTGGCCCCTTGCTCTTCTCCACCATTGTGCGGATTGCGTAAACAGTGACCCCGCCCTCCAAAAGACCAATGACCACCCTGTGGGATTTGAAATTTTGATCTGCTTTCTTGAGCGCCGTGATTTTGCAATTGGCGCCCGCCGCATTTGTGGCTGAACCGGGAGCTGCCAACAGCAGGCAAAACGCTAAACCCATGGGGATCATGCAAAACTTTTTCATCGACGCCTCCATTTCCGCTGGCAAGTTCGATTTTTGTGCCAGTTGCAGAGAGGGACTATTGCACGCTTTCACTCAATCCCAAAATGGGCCTGAAGCTTACTGGCGATTCAACAACAGCTTTGTGTTTGCTCTGCTAAGTCGGTCGATGAACCGGCGTCATATAGCTCAATTTTCTCAAGCTTCTCGGATGTCTGTTGAATCTGGCATCTATCGGAACGTTGACTGACACTTCGAAGAATTCTTGCTTTTGCAACTTTGCTTCTTCGTTTTTGGATTTTATGTGCTGGAATAGCTGTTTGCGGATTTCTAGATCAATATCAGAATTTGTTATTTTCCAAATATCTCTTTTGATCAATCTGTAGAGGTGGTTCATCGACAACGCTTCTGACACGGTCTCATAACCTCCCGATCCCTCGCGGAGTTGGCGCAACGTGCTGTCATGCGTAATCGCGGATATTGAGTTTCGGGGAATAAATCCCTCTGCCAGCCCAATCCGTTTAAGACGTTCGTAGAGGTCGTTGTCTTCGCCTCCCCAACCCTTAAATGCTTCGTCAAAGCCACCGACCTTAAGAAAATGGTCTTTAGCCACGATTGAAAAGCCAGTCAGTTCATTCTCGTTGGCGTTTTGCATTGGATAGAGGTAAAATTTTTGGGGGTCCTTGTGGACCCACAACCATTCACCCAATTGCTCGTGTATCATCACGTCGGCGTCTACGAAGCACAAAAAATTACGAGACGAATTTGTGGCCCCCATATTTCGGGCTCGGGCTACGCAAAAAATCGGATCATCGTTGACTTGAACAACCTTTGCGGCAGGGTGATGCTCTTTGACCCAATCGGCCGTGCCCTGCTCGCATCCGTAGTCAACAACAATGACCTCAGCCATTGATTGCTTCAGCATCAGGGGCAACGTCTGCTTGATATGCTGCAATCTGTTTTTACATGTGGTGATAATAGACAACATTTGAACAATTGACCCAGCGAATTAAAAGCCGCGCAAAATAACTATCCACCGAAAGTCCAGTTGTCGCTCGTGATATTGTCGCGCACCCTAGCGCTATGCAGGGCCCCGGGTAAACTCAGGTCGATGCGTATGCACAGGGAAAAATGGTCGGCATCCATTGGCTTCGGCGCGGGCCTTTCATTTTTTGCAAATATCCCGCGTTGATCGGGGTACCTCTGTGGCAAAGCATGTCCTTCCCAGGCTGCAGATCTATCACACGCTGTTTTTAACACACGATGCGGAAAACAGACTGTCATTCTAGAGCTCAGGTTTGAGGCGGGACTGAGTGCCAGGCTTGTAGGGGCGGTAACTACAACCTATAAGAGTATTTTAGCTAAATTATACAACCATATAGGGCGCCAAACTCCAGAGCCTTAGGAAATTCATTATATTTTTTTTCGACAGCGGAAAGAGGTTGAGCCCCACTTGCCCAGCGGTTAAATTCCCCTCTATGAACTTCGTCATACGTTGGCGAAAATCATCATACCGTTCGCCGGTTTAAGAAAATTAACGCATTCGGGATTGAAACGTGGAACTAAGGTCTGCCTCTGGGCACACCCTAAGAGACACGCTTTGGTCCATTCTATTAGTTCACAATGGATGAAATGATCGACTTCAGAAAAGTTCCAGACGTCTGCTACCGCAAGCTCGGAAGGTTTCGAGCGGATGGGCTTGCTTGGTGGGCTGAGGACGGGCGGCTGCCTAAAATCGAGGTTGATATTCGACTGAAAGGTCGCGCAAAGTTTGAAACCCTGCTGCACGAAGCTTTGCATCTTGCACTTCCAGACCTGACAGAAGAACAAGTGCTCAAAGCAGCGCGGTTTCAAGCGCTCGTAACTTGGGCCGAGGGCTATCGCCCCAACGGGGCTTCCGACCAAGAGGCGTGAGAGCACGTTCGACGACGGCTCTAGCGTGCTCTCCAGAAGTTATCCCATTTAAAAGTTATTCCGATCGTTGCGACCCTATGGTCGATGAGGAGGCTCTATCGCAGTCTCGAATTTTTAGGCATAAGGCGTTCGGAGTGCGCGGGCGTAGTTCAGTGGTAGAACATCTGCTTCCCAAGCAGAATGTCGTCGGTTCGATCCCGATCGCCCGCTCCAAAACTCAAGTGCGCAGCGGCAAGGCCAGAATGTCGCGCGCTTGCTGCCAGGTGGCAACGGGTCGCTGATGTTTCTCGCAGATCGACACAGCTCTTTTCACGAGCGCCGCGTTTGAACGTGCCAAGGTATTCTTATCCAATCGCACATTGTCCTCCATGCCGGTGCGCGTGTGGCCACCCTTGGCGATCGACCATTCATTGATCGTCAGTTGCGCCGGCCCAATACCTGCGGCACACCACATGGAGCCAGGGGCCAAGCGCTCCATTGTTTCAATGTAGAAATCAAATATCCGCTCATCCGCCGGCATTGCATTTTTGACCCCCATGACGAATTGAACGTAAAGCGGGCCCTTCAACCGTCCGTCTTTCAGCATCGTTGCGGCCTGCACAATATGTGAAAGATCAAAGCATTCCAGTTCGGGTTTGATGTTGAAGCGCAACATTTCAGCGGCCAGCCAATCGACAAGATCAGGTGGATTCTCATAAACCCGCGTAGGGAAATTATTTGAACCCACCGAGAGCGAGGCCATGTCAGGCCGCAAGGGAAGCATGCCACCCCTCGCCTGGCCCGCGCCGGAGCGACCACCTGTCGAGAGTTGCACGATCATTCCAGGACAATGCTTCTCCAATCCCTCTTTCAGTCGTGCGAAACGTTCAGGATCAGAGGTCGGCTTGCCCTGATCGTCCCGCACATGACAATGCGCAATGCTTGCTCCAGCCTCAAAAGCCTCGTGTGTACTTTCGATTTGTTCGGCAATCGTGATAGGAACAGCAGGATTGTTGTCTTTGGTCGGGAGCGAGCCTGTGATGGCCACACAGATGATGCAGGGTTTATTCATTTGGATTTGCTCAAAATCACATCCCACTCTACTTCGCGGAATGGGTTGGGCATCCCAAGCATCGCGGCGCGCTTGGCATCATCAATTTTCTTGAAATCAGCAATCAGACTTTCCTTCACGCCAAACACGGCATCATCTTTGAGCCACGGACAATCCGGCGTGAAGATATGCGTGACAACTGATTCGTAGCCCGCTGCTGAAACAATGAAATGAAGATGGGCGGGCCGGTTGGGATTGCGGTCCAGCGCCTTCAGCATATCGCCCACCGTGCCATCATAGGGAATGGGATAATAGCGCGGATAGGCCGAACGGAAGAAATACCGCCCCTGTTCATCTGAGGTGAAAATGCCGCGCAAATTCATTTCCGGTTGAACGCCCTTTTGCTGGACGTCATAAAAACCGTCCTCATTGGCCTGCCACACATCCAGCTTTGCACCGGTAATGGGCTTGCCCTTGGCATTGAGAACACGGCCCTTAACCCAGACGGGTTCGCCCTTGCCGTCGAGGCAGATATTGGCACCATTTTCATAATGGGGAACGTTGGCCACATGGAATGGCCCGAGCACGGTTGATTCAGTTTCGCCCGACATTTTATGATTGTTGAGTGTTTCAACGAGCATGGAAACGCCAAGCGTATCCGAGAGCAGGATGAATTCCTGCCGCCAATCGGTCGAAAGATGTCCGGTGCGGGTCAGGAAGTTGATGGCGTACATCCATTCATCCATGGTCGGCCGCGCCTCCTTGATATAGGCATGGAGATGCTTCACCAGTGAATCGACCAGAAATTTCACACGCTTGTTGGCTTTGGGGCCGGCGCGGTCCTGCACCACCTTCACGGAATCCTTTACCGTGAAATAATATTTGGCTTTGCCAATTTTCTTTTTGGCGGGTGACTTCTTGGTGGCTTTTTTGACGGCTGCCTTCTTTGCTGCTTTTGCCATTTTCAAACTCCCAGAATTTTCTTCAGCGCGGCTGTCAAGTCTTTGGCGGGTGTCTTCGTCATCGTGAAGGCACGCCAGGCCACATGATGATCAGGGCGAACCAGCAAACAGCCGCTATCAGTGATTTCACGCGCGTTTGCCCAATCGCCAGCATGGTCTTCAAAGTCACGCCGTGGGCCGATCACCCGCGTTGCGATCTCAAGGCCAAGATCTTTGCCTGCGCCCTGAGCAGCCTTCACCCATTCATCGCCGCCAATGCCGGTGATGAGGGTGAACTTGCCTTTGCCAGTGATATCCAATGTCGAATGTTGCTTGCCATCCTTGCTGAACACCCAGACATGAGGAAGGCGCGCGCCCGGCCACGTGGTCGGTGCATAATGAAGTTCCTTGTCCTTCTCATAGGCAGGTTCCGGCTGGCCGTCAGTCACAGCGGCTGATGATGTATAACGTTGGTTCATCTCAACGCCATGGCAATCGAACTCATATTTCTTGAATTCAATGGCTTTGCGTAAAGCCTCGCGCTGTTTCTCGGCAGCAGGTGTTGCATCACAGCGCGCATCCATATTGTTTTGAATTTTCTCATGGTCAACGCCGCCATCCATCCCCAAGGCTTCAAAAATCGGGCCGAATTCGCCGATCGATTTATTGGCTCGCGTTACGATCTGCTTCGCGATCGGGGCTCGCTCCGCGCTATAGGATTCAAGCAGACTGGGTTTGGCCTGGCCTTTCAGAACCAGCGCCAGTTTCCATGCGAGATTGAATGAGTCCTGAATTGAGGTATTGGAGCCGAGGCCATTGGATGGTGGGTGGCGGTGGGCCGCATCTCCCATGATGAACACGCGGTCCTTTTGCATGCGCGTGGCATACATATTGTTGACGGTCCAGGTATTGGCCGAAATGAGATCAATTTCGAGCTTCGGGTCTCCCACCAGCTGGCGGGCAACCGTTGTCGCCATCGCCTTGTCGACCTTGGGTGCTGGCTGGTTGATGTCGTAGCCCCAGACGATCAGCCATTCATTCCAGGGCCTAATCATGCGGACCAAGCCCATGCCAATGCCGCCCACATCAGCACCGGGCTGCATCACCCAATAAAGAACCGATGGCCGGTGCGCCACATATTTGGATAGATCAGCGCGGAACAAAATGTTCATCGAGCCGCCAACACCCATCTTGCCCTCAAAGGGCAGGCTCTCGTGTTCGGCCACCAGTGAGTTTCCACCATCGGCACCGACAAGATATTTGCAAGCCACGGTGAACTGCTTTTCGGTGAGCCGATCAAGACAGGTGACGGTCACGCCATCCTTATCCTGAACGTGCGAAAGATATTCGCAAGACATGCGGGATTGTGTCCCGCGCGAGCAGGCCGCCTTGAACAGAATGGGTTCCATGAAAGTTTGCGGAAGATCATTCATGTGACAGGGCGAGGAGAGATAATGTTCGGCACGCGATTCAGGGTGCTTGCCCCAGCTTTTCATGCGGCCCAGTTCCTCGCCAGCCAGGCTGACGCAAAACACATTCTCGCCCATCAAGTCTTGATCGGTGGCTTGTTGATAGACTTCCTCTTCAACCTCGTGGCCGAGATCACGCAGAACTTCCATGCAGCGCTGGTTGGTAATGTGGGCGCGTGGCGTGTTTGCGAGCCAGCGATAGCGGTTGATGACGAGATTTTCGATCCCATAAGACGAGAGCAAGGCGGCCGTGGCAGACCCTGCGGGACCTGTTCCGATTATCATCACGTCAGTTGTAATGTCTGCCATCATGGCCTCCGTTAATGTTCGGGCTTACGCCCGTGGAATGCATCATCGAGAAGCTTGCGGATCGCATGGCGCTCGATGGGTGTTGGATTCGAATAGGGGTTAGCTGCTGCAATGGCGGCGGCTTTGTCGAGGCCTGCCTCAGGCATGCCAAGCTCTTTCAGTGTCAAAGGTGCGCCCAGTTTTTTGGCGAGATCATAAAGTCCGCCCGCTGCCGACCTTCCGCCCAGCGCATGCGCGATGCGGCCCATGGCAATCGGAGAGCCCGGCGCGTTGTAGGCCGTGGCATGAGGCAGGATCACCGTGTGCGTTTCGGCATGGGGTAGATCAAACGAACCGCCCAGCACATGGCACAGCTTGTGATGCAAAGCCATAGAAACACTTCCAAGCACAGTTCCGCACAGCCAGGCGCCATAGAGTGCTTCATCATGGCCCAACTTGCCGAGTGGCAGGGCCTCGGCAAGGGCGCGAATGCCCTCCTCCGCCATCAGCGAAACAATCGGATTGCCATCGACGGCATAGAGCCCTTCCACCGCATGGGCGATAGCATTCATGCCAGAGGTAGCGGCGAAATTATCCGGCAAAGTGTCGAGGAGGTTTGGATCATAGATCACGGATTCTGGCTGGATCTTGGCGTCGCGCTTGGTGGTCTTGGCCCCGCCTTGGGTCTCACCCAGAATGTTCGTCATCTCGGAACCGGCATAACTCGTGGGGATTACGAGCTGAGGTAAATCAGTGCGAAGCGCAATTGCTTTGCCAAGCCCGGTCGATGAACCGCCGCCCAAGGCAATCGTGCCATCACAGTGCTGCTCTTTCAAAATGGCCATCGCTTGGTCTGTCACATCCACGGGCGTATGCATGGCCGCACCGGCAAAAACAAAACCGCCCGTGGCCTGCGCAATCCCATGGCCCGAATCTGCCTGATGTTTAGTCGTGATCACCAAAGGCCGGGTCATGCCAAGGCGTTTAGCTTCAGCCGCAGCTTCAGAAATTTTGCCGCGCCCGAAAATTACGCGGGTTGGCAAGGCCGAATAGATGAATGGATTCATTGTCAAAATCCCACCCTGTCTCCGCCTTTGAGGGCCAGCATTTCGCGGGCCTCTGCAGGCGTTGCGATTTCCAATCCCAGCTCTTCGATGATCTTCCGGATCTTGGTCACTTGCTCGGCATTGCTGGTCGCAAGCTTGCCCTTGCCGATATAGAGCGAGTCCTCAAGGCCGACGCGAACGTTGCCACCCATCATCGCGGCTTGCGTGCAGAAGGCCATCTGGTTTTTACCCGCAGCAAGAACTGACCAGTGATAAGATTTTCCAAACAGCTTGTCGGCGGTTTCCTTCATGAACATCAAGTTGCGAATGTCGGCACCAATGCCACCGAGAATGCCGAAAATCATCTGCACAAAGAAGGGTGGTTTCACCAAACCCTTGTCGACAAAATGCGCGAGATTGTAGAGATGGCCGACATCATAACATTCATGCTCAAAGCGTGTGCCGTGCGCTTCACCCAGATCCTTCAGAATGCGGGCAATGTCTTTGAATGTGTTGCGAAAAATGAAATCGTCGGTGCCGCGCAAATAGGGCTCTTCCCAGGAATGTTTCCATTCCTTGTAACGATCCGCCAGACCGAAGATTCCAAAATTCATCGAGCCCATATTGAGCGAACACATTTCAGGTTTCGCCATCAGAGGAGCTGCGAGGCGTTGGTCAACCGTCATGTTGAGGCCGCCACCTGTTGTGACGTTCACAACCGCATCGCAATTCTGTTTGATGCGGGGCAGGAATTCCATGAACACGGCTGGATCAGGCGTCGGCCTTCCATCTTTGGGATCGCGCGCATGAAGATGAATGATCGCAGCGCCCGCCTTGGCGGCAGCAATGGATTGCGTTGCAATTTCATCGGGCGTGATTGGCAGATGGGGCGACATGGTGGGGGTGTGGATGCCGCCTGTGATAGCGACCGATATGATGACTTTGCCTGCCATGATTACTCCTTTGTATCGACGTGGTAGCCGGTTGGAAACAGTGAGAGATGAAACTTGTCGCGCACATATCCCCAAATGCCTCTGGGTGCGACCAACATAATGATGATCGCCAGACCACCAAGGATCAAAAGATAAATGCTGCCAAGCTGCGACAAGAATTCGCGGAGCAAGAAGTAAACCACGGTGCCGATAATCGGCCCCTCAATGGTTCCAATGCCGCCGATGACAACGATGAAGATCACGAAGGCCGTCCAGTCATTCACGCTGAATGCCGCATCGGGAGAAATGCGGACCTTTTGCAAGGCGATGAGCGAACCCACCATGCTGGTCATTCCGGCAACGATCACATAGACGAAAAGTTTTACCCGCTCGATGCGAATGCCGAGGCTGACCGATGCCGTTTCATTGTCGCGGATCGCGGTCAATGCCAGGCCGAGCCGCGATCGCAACAGCGCGTAGACCAAAACCAGCGCGCCGATCCCCAGCGCCAAAGCCAACCAATAAATTGTAGCTTCGCGCCACATTCGATTTTCTGAAATAAGCTTCATGGTGGCAGCGGGCAGGCTGATTCCAGAGCCTCCTCCCAGCACCGCGAGTTGGGCCGCAAGCAACCGGAACACTTCCGCCATCACCCATGTGCCAATGGCAAAATATGCGCCTTGTAAACGGAACACCAATTTGGCCACGGGTAGTGCGACCAATGCCCCGGCCAGACCTGCGACTGGCAAAGCGTAAAGCGGGTTCCAGCCCGCGAGGATGGCAAGCGAAAATACAACGTAAGCGCCAAAGCCCACATAGGCCTGTTGGCCGACAGACACGAGACCGGTGTAACCAGCGAGCAGATTCCACAATGTGGCCAGCGCCAGATAGACCATGAATTCGCCGATCAATCGTTCAGTTGCCACATCGCCCCACCACGGTGCAGCCATGAGCAAACCAATCAGAATGACTGCGACAACGCCAGCGATGCGGGAAACTGCCGTGGCGCGGGAGACTGTATCTGTCATCCTGAAATCCGCGGGAACAGACCCCGCGGCCTCACAGCCAGGACGACAAGGAATACCAAGTGGCCAGCCAGAACCTGCCAGCCCGGATCAATCTCGGCGCCTAGACCTTGGGCCACGCCGAGGATGACACCACCCACCAGCGTGCCCCAGAGATTGCCAAGGCCGCCAATAATAACTGCTTCGAACCCAAAAATCAGTCGGCCGGGTCCCATGAAGGGATCAAAGTTTGAACGAATGGCCAGAAACACGCCCGCAATGGCCACAACAGCAAGGCACAATGCCATGGCCCAGGCATAGACCTGTTTCCGGTCAAGCCCCATCAACTGCGCCATTTCCGTATCATCGCTGGTGGCGCGAAAGGCGCGGCCAAGGCTTGTGTTGTAAAACATATATTGCAGACCCGCGATCACCAACACGGCCGTCATAAAGACCAGCAGCGGAAAATAGCCAATTGCAACGCCGGGCAATACTCCGAAGCTCGCGGTCTCGAGTGCGCCTGCATCAAGTTTGCGGCTGTCATTGGTGAATACGGCCAGCAACCCGTTTTGAATTATGACGGAGAGGCCGAACGAGACCAGCAAGGGCGGCAGAATATCTTTGCCCAGAGTGCGGTTCAAAATCAGGTATTGGAGCGCATAGCCAGCCAAGGCCGCAAGCGGCACGACGATCACGAGGCTTGCCAGCGGATGAAGACCCGTCAATTGGATGACGACAAAAGCGAGATAGGCAGCACCGACGATAAAATCACCATGTGCAATATTGACCAGCCGCATGACGCCGAAGATCAGCGAAAGGCCAGCGGCAAAGAGCGCGTAAAGCCCGCCGACCATAACGCCTTGCACAATTGCATTGACCCACTCCATCAGCTCAGGTTCCGAAATAAGCGCGGGTAATGTCTTCGCGCGAATGGGACTTTGGTTCACCTTCCAACGACACACGGCCTTCCTGGAGACACATGAAACGATTGGCAGTCGCCAGCGCGCGCGTCACGTCTTGTTCGACGAGAACAGCGCTCAAGCCGCCGCCAGTGATGCGCGGCAACAGTTCATAGATGTCCTTGATCACGATGGGGGCCAAGCCCAGGCTCAATTCATCCAGCAAAATGAGATCTGGATTGGACATCAATGCGCGTCCAATCGCTACCATTTGTTGTTGCCCGCCAGAAAGAGACGTTGACGGCTGACTCCGCTTTTCCTTCAGAATGGGAAACAGCGCAAAAATTGATTCCAGATTCCATTGGCCAGGCCTTGCCACGCGACCCCCGAGGATCAGGTTTTCTTCGACTGACAAAGATGGGAAAAGCCTGCGACCTTCGGGCACCAGGGCAACGCCGCGTCTCACAATTTCATTGGCCGGGAGCCTTGTGATGTTCTCGCCCTTGAAGAAGATTTTGCCCGTCGTATTGGCCACAAGTCCACAGATCGATTTGAGCAAGGTGCTTTTGCCTGCGCCATTGGAACCAATCAGTGCAAGCGTCTCGCCCTTTTGAACCATGCATGAGACGCCATGAAGGGCGCGCGCATCGCCATAGGAGGCTTGCAGGCTTTCAATGCAGAGCAGAGGCTCAGACATTGACTTCCTCGCCGAGATACACGCTTTTGACTTCCCGGCTCGCCATCACGTCACGGGGCGAACCGTCGGCGATCAGCTTGCCAAAATTCACCACAACAAGACGTTGCGCAATCGACAGCAGGGCGTGCACCACATGTTCAATCCAGACAATGGTGACACCTGCACTGTGCACGTCCTTGATGCTGGCCAGAAGCGAAATGCATTCACTCTCAGTCAGGCCACCAGCGATTTCATCAAGCAGGAGAAGCTTGGGATTGGCCGCAAGAGCACGCGCCATTTCCAGCCGCTTGCGATCCAGGAGCGTCAACCCGCCCGCCTGCACATTGGCTTTCGATTTCATGCCAGTTTGCTCCAGCACAGAAAGGGCACGCACTTCGGGATCATGCGGTTCGTGGCCAAAACTTGCGCCCACCAGCACATTTTCAAACACGCTCATGCCGTTGAACGGCTGTGGCACTTGAAACGAGCGCGAAATTCCACGTTTGCAACGTTCAGAAGCTCCGAGCTTTGAGACATCCTCGCCGTTGAAAATCACGGTGCCCTGATCTGGTTTCACGGTTCCGGCGATGAGGTTGAACAGCGTGGTCTTGCCCGCCCCATTGGGGCCCAGAATGCCAACAATCTCGCCTTCGGCCACATCAAGGCTGAGGCCGTCGGTCACCACCAACGCGCCATATCGTTTTGACAGAGATGAGAGTTTGAGGAGCGGCATCTTGAAAATCGGGGAAGGTGACACGCCACCTTCCCCGCTCACTTTATTAGCTCAGCAACTTCAATTTTCCGCCGACTGGAATCTGCGGCTGCTGCGGATTTGCCACGATGACAAGTTCATACTTGCCATTGTTGCGAACCCACTGCCCGCCGGCCAATGGCGTCTTGCTGACATTCTTCACAGGCTTTCCATCCCATTTCACGGGACCAACGATGGTTTGCAAATCGGTCGCGGCAATGGCGTCCAGTACGGACTTGGCGTCGCCAAGATCCTTGGCACGCTTGATCACGTCGACAGCCACTTCCCAAATTGCGTGGCTGAAGCCCAGCGTTGCGGTCCATTGTTTGCCACTGGCTTTTTCGTAGCTCGCACCAAGGTCGGCCCCGCTGATGCCGGTCAGGCTGGACTTGTAGGGGTATGTGGGTGTCCACCACACCTCGGTGGTCAGGCCATCGCCGCGATCACCCAGAGAATCAAGAGTGACGGGGAAGAGCAGCGCCTTTCCGATGGTGACGACCTTTGGCTTGAAGCCCTGCTGGGCGGCTTGCGACCAGAAGGTTGCAAAATCCGGTGGGATCATCACGCCGGTGACAATTTCCACGCCAGCTTTCTTGAACGCCGAAATCTGAGCGGAGAAGTCATTGTTGAGCGGCTGATAGCGGCCTGGATCAACCAGTTCATAGCCAGCTGCAGCAAGCGGGCCCGGCAGGCCGTGTTCCTTGTCGCCCCAGGCATTGCCATCGGCATCATTGGGGAACAGGCCGCCGACTTTCTTGGCGGCACCGGATTGATCCCAGATGTTGACGTAGTTGGCGATGATATCTTCCAGACCCCAGAAGAAATGATAAGTCCAGTCAAAGCCCTTGTCGGGCTTGCCACCGCGGCCAAAGAAATAAGGCTGCCATGGGCAATTGGTGGTGATGCAGGGAACGCCCGCCAGTTCGGCCTGGTCGGCGGCCGGGTTTGTCGTATCCGGCGTGTCCTTGGCCAGCAGAAGGTTGACCTGATCCTTGTTGATCAATTCCCCTGCAACTTCCGCTGCACGGTTCGGATTGGATTGTGAATCCTTGGTGATGATCTCGATCTTCACGGGCTTGCCATTGTTGGTCACTCCGGCCAGCGCATCCTTGATGCCAGCCAGAATCCAGTCTTGCGCTTCGCCAAAGCCGGCCAGTGGGCCAGTCAATGGCGAGACCAAACCAACTTTGAATGTGCCGTCTGCTGCAAAGGCATTGCCACGCAGAATGGCTGGTGCGGCTACGGCCGCGCCAGCGGTCTTCAGCAAGGTTCTCCTGGTCAATTTATAAATAGGCATGTGATCCTCCCATAAGTCTTGTTTTTAATTTTGATGTAAGCGAAGAATTGTCAAATGAACAAGTGGCTCTGTGCTTGTCAGAACGATGCATCTCCTGTGATTTGACGATAGAGAACGGGCATGAGATCTGCGAGATAGCCCATCTCTTCAGTTGCGTGTTGATGCAACCGTCTCGCAAGTTCACTGGTCACCAACTCTTTTCGCATGTCGGTCTTTTGTGCCTCAGTGAATGTCACCTTAGGGTCACGGCTTTCAATATGCCCCAAGAAAAAACGTGATCGCATTTCGCAACCCGCATCGGTGTCGCGAACAAAGTGAACCATGCGGCCAAGATTGATCGGATGTTCCAAGTCCCCGATATGGGCGCAAATCGCAGCACCTTTGAAATTTGCATAGGTCTTGGCATCAAAAAATTCGAGTGGGCCGCGAAAATTTATGCGCAGTTTGTAGATCGGTCCGTCAGGCCCAGCGAGATACTCATGCACCAAGTGGCTGGAGCCAATATGGGTTCCCGCTTTACGGCTTTCCCAGTCGCTGAACAGATGATCCACCGGATGCCACCATTTATATTGCTCGGTGTCGCCCAGCCATGAGAACCACCATTCAACCATGCGCGCACGACAGCGCGGCATGCGGGTCAATGCACATACCGTGCGAAATCCACCCTCGTGTTCAACCACGCCTGATTCAATCGGCAGATAGCCAGGCTTCAGAAGATCATTGATCTGGTCAAGGCGCATGCTTACTTTTCTCTTCCGGCAATATCTGATTGAGCATCATCAAATGCTCCCGAACCCGGTCGCGCGCGGCTGATTTTCCGGTATGAGTCCAAGCCATGAAACCCTGATTGACCTTGAAACCGAGCTTGCCATCGGCGACGAGCTTTTCAAGAAGGGGGCTCGGCTTATGTGAATCTTCAAGGTCCGCCAAAACCTGATTGTGAATATCAAGTGTGAGGTCCGTTCCCACCATATCCGCATTCTCGATTGGCCCGAGCACGGCCAGCCTGCGGCCAAAACTGTTCTTTACAACGAGATCAACCGTCTCGGCATCGCAAACACCATTCTCAACCAATGAGATCGCTTCGCGCCACAGCGCATGTTGCAAGCGATTACCTACAAAACCTGGCACGTCTTTTTTTACATGCACCGGCACTTTTCCCAATTTGGTGAGAAGTGCCATCATCCAATTGACGATTTGTGGGTCGGTGTCGGCAGTCTGGATCACCTCAACCAGCGGAACGAGATAGGGTGGGTTCCACCAATGCGTGCCAAGGGCGCGGGACTTGTTTTTCACGCGGGCCATCACCTGGGAAATGGGAATGACTGATGTATTGGAAGCGAAGATGCAGTCTTCTGATGCGGCCGCTTCAATACGTTCAAAAAGCTCTTGCTTCAGCTCAAGTTTCTCAGGCGCTGCCTCAACCACCAGATCCACTCGCGCCACAGCTTCTTCAAGCGAGGGCGAACAAACAATGTTGGCAAGATAATCATCAGACTCTTCCAGCGCCATCAGTGTTTCAGCGACGCGGGCTTTCACTGTGGCGAGTTGATCAGCTTGCGGGTCGGTCACGTAGACTTCGTGTCCTCCTCGCGCAAAGACCAAAGCCAATCCGTGACCCATCAAGCCTGCACCGATCACTGCAACTTTCACCATGGGGAGCCTTGCCCGGTCGCCAATGTTTGCAGCGTCAGTTCCAGCACGGCAATTTCTGTGTCAGTCACTTCATGGCCGCGCTTTGGGAACACATCGGCGCGAACCCTTGCCTGTGCAGCACCCAATTCCTGAACCGCCTGAGAAAAAGCAGAGAGCGGAATCCATGGATCGGCATCGGAGCCAGAAATATAGCTCGGCAGATCAGTCAAGGACGCTCTTGGCAAATTGTCATGAGGTGTACCGACACGGCACCCTGTAAAAGCTACAAGCGCACCATTCCAACGGCCAAACTTAAATGCATACTCAATCGACAGGCACGCACCCTGACTGAAACCTGCCATGACGACGGGGATATTTTTTGGAAGATCGTCGGTGAGCGCGTGCAACTGCGCCAAGGACGCCGACAGCTGGTCGGAGGTCTTCTCGGTCAACGGATCAACTGCCTTGGCGTCATACCAGCTGCCGCTTCCCGCGCGCGGTAAGATGAAGGAAATCTTCGGCGCTTTCAGACGTTGCAGAATTTGCTCGCCCATCGCCTCGGGCGATTGTCCACGCCCATGGGTGAGTACGCACAAGACCCGCGCAGTCTCCAGCGCCTCGCCCCTGAAAAGTGGTGCGCTGTTTGCTGTCATATGTCGAAATTGGCTGGCTCCAGGCCCGCCACCATTTCAGCACGCCGGTCTTCAAACCAGGGTGGGAATACAAGTGTCCGGCCGGTCATGCCGACGGGCTCGTCCTTGGCCCAACCTTCCGGAACCGTCCAGGCGATTTCAAACAACGCACCGCCCGGCGAGCGCACATAGCAAGACTTGAAATAGTTCCTGTCTTTCTGTTCGGAAATATCAGTGAAGCCCAGACCTTCAATATGGGCACGAAGCTTCAATTGGTTTTCTTCATTGCCCGTATTCAAAGCAAGATGATGGATGGTGCCACCGGCCAGTGTCCATGTGCCTTGTTGGACGTTTGGCTCATGCAAAATCTCGACAACCGATGTCAGGCCATTGTTCTCCGGTACTGCAAAGGCCAGGCCCTCATGGGTGTCGGCGAGCTTTTTCATCGGGATCGCGAAGGTGAAGAAATCATCCATCGAGGTCCGATCGGTCACCGAAATGGCAGCGCCATAAATGCCCCTGATGCCCTGCGCACTGGTGATGCCTTGCTTCTCATTGACAATGGCCTCACGCCTGTCGCCCGGATTTTCGACCAACTCAAATGGAATGCCGCACGGATGTTCCAGCGCCACGCGCGTGATACCAAATCGGCTGAATTTCTTGGCGGTGACCCCCCGTGCGTTGAGGCGGTTAACCCAGAACTCGGCAGCGCCGACTGGAATAGCGGCCTGGATAACCTTGGATTGGTTGGCGCCGCGGCGGCCAAAAACACCAGGTTTACGAAACGGGAAGGTCGTGAAAATCGTCGAGGCATCGCCATTCCGCGAGCCGTAATAGAGATGATAGACGGGCAAGACTCCATCAAAAAGCACTGTGCGTTTGATGGAATGGAGACCCAGATCCTTGGTGAAAAAATCGAAATCTTCCTGTGCACCATCGGTGCTCATGGTCAGGTGGTGATAACCGCTGACAAGGCTCATTTTAGACCTCCCATTTGCTGACAGGCATTCTGCGATGCCGTGTTGGGAATGAGGCTAATCCAATTTGAAGCCGCTGTTGATAAGAAGCCGCACATTAAATATAACAATTTGTTATGAAGATTGATGAGCGTCATCTCGTGCAATTGGCCGCCGTAGTTGAAGCGGGCGGGGTGACTGAAGGCGCTGCCTTGCTCGGTACGTCTCAGCCGGCGATCTCGCGGACCCTGTCGATGCTGGAAAAACGTATTGGTGAGCCCCTCTTTGTGCCGGGGCGAAAGCCTTTGCAGCCGACGGCGATTGGTCGGCTTCTGGCCATTCACGGCAAGGCCATCCTGTCGGCCTCGCGCAAAGCGTCTGAAACCGTCAAGAGTTTCAGGAGCGGCACATCGGGGCGGGTTCGCGTGGGCGGCGTGCCCTTCTTCATGGATGCGGTGGTCTCGGGCATCATCGCGACTTTCCAAACGGTCGAGCCTGATATCCACTTTGACCAGTCTTACGGCCATTATAACGAGCTCGTCTCGCAACTGATTGCCAATGAGATCGACATTGCCGTCACCCCTGCGGGAACCCACGAGATCAGTGCCGAACTTGTGTTTGAGCCCTTGATTCTGGCGCGTAATGTTGTGGCCTGCAGCACCACCCATCCGCTCCATGCCAAGAAGAAATTGAGCAGAGAGGATTTCCTGCGTTATGCATGGATAGCACCTCTGCCAGGTTCTCCGTTGATGCTCGATCTCACCAACATCTTGATGACGCTTGGCATCGGTGATTTGGCCATCCGCTATGCTGGAGGCTCGCTTCATTCGGTTATCAACTATCTCGCGGCCAGCCACGCGCTGGCCATCATGCCGCTGTCGGTCATTCACTCGCTGCGCGCCGAGCACCAAATTAACATACTGCCGCTCAGCATTCCCCAACCCGAGCGCATGATTGGCATCGTTTATCGGCGCCAGTCTGCGTCGAACCCGGTCAACCGGAAGTTCTTTGCTCATATCCGGACCAATCTTGAAAACCTCAGCCGCGTTGTCGCCAAGAAAGACGCGCTCATTCCGTGGCAGCACGGCCCCTTCATGCACAGCTTTCTGGAGGGCTGAGGACACTGCTCTCACCCTGCCGTATAACCGCCATCGGCATAAAGCACATGGCCGGTATAAAAGTCTGACGCACGCGATGTGAGAAACAGAAGCGGCCCTGCCAAATCAGAAGGCTCACCCAGACGGCCCTTCGGCACACGCGCCAAGAATCCAGCCCGCGTTGCCTTGGCTTTTTCATCATCGGCAAACATCCAGGCCGTCAGTGGCGAACGAAACACTGTGGGTGCAATGGCATTGACGGTAATGCCGCTGGGACCTAACTCGCAACCAAGCGCCTTGGTAATACCATCGATCGCAGATTTGGACGCACAATAGGCGGTATATCCCGCCGGGTGGCCCAAAAGTCCGCGCGCTGACGACATCAAGACGATCTTGCCGCCCTCGCCTTGCTTTTGCATCTGGATAGTTACTGCCTTGGCCATCAGCCAGCTTTGCGTGACATTGGCATCCATCACATCGAGAAATCGCGCCGGGCTCATCTCGTGAATTTTGGAGACATCATTCTTGCCGGACGCCACAACCAGAATGTCAACACGTCCAAATTTCTCAACGGTCTTTGCGACGATGGTGTTGCACTTTTCCTCCGTTGACGGGCGAATATTGAGTGACAGGACATCGCCGCCACATTCCTCGGCAATGGCATCAAGCTCTGACTTCTTGCCCGCTGTCAGAACCAGTTTACATCCGGCGCTCGATAACACCCGTGCGGCCAGGGCTCCAAAGGCACCGGACGCCCCGGTGATAATTGCGACTTTGCCTTTGACATCAAACAGCGAGAGTGGATTTTTCAGCCAATCTTCGCTCATAGCTTTGCTCCGGGTGGATAGGGAAGAACCACCAACATTTTACAGATGTGATTGGAGCGATTGACAATCTCGCGCACTTCCTGCGGCGCAATGGTGCAGGAATCCATTGATTTCAACACCGTCTCCTTGCCGCCCACTATCACTGTCATTTCACCTTCGAGAACCACATAGACCTTCTCGAAGGGCGTTGCGTCTGGTCCAGCGCCCCCACCAGGCAGGAATTGCGAATATCCCACCCATTGGTTTTTCGGGCCACTCTCTTCGAAGCCTTGCAGCCGCAACCCCACCACACCGCGGTGGTTCGGCGCTTCATAAGGCACAGCATCGGCAAAGCGTTTCACATGCATCAGAATTTATCCCCCTTCTCGATGCGGTAAGCTTGGCCAGGATCAGTAATTGCTACGAGACGGATGATGCAGCCATCGCCACGATCCCAATTCCACGGGAAGAAGGCGAAGGTGCAACGCTTGCCGGTCACGCTATCCAAATCACCACCGACATTTTCAATGCCGAGGATGCCGTTCTTGAACAGGATCTGGTGCACGGGCTCCCACTCCGGGAAATCCTTGGCCCAGTCATTGCCACCGGACCATTCTTTGTATTCTTTCTCAAGATGCGGCAGCAGGGGGCCGTTGCGCTGCGGGCCGATCGCTGTGGCTAGTGGATGGTCATTGGCTTGCGTATCATGGCCTACGACCTTCACCTGCTTGTCCACCATCCACTGCCCAGCCGATGGCACGAAGCCGGGGCAATAGGCAAAATAATCGCCGTCTTCGTAGAACTTGTGCCAGCCCGTGTTGAGGATCAGCACATCATGCGGGCGGATGGATTTGCCGCAGGCCTTTTCGAGATCATCAGCGGTGATCGACTCCCACTTCTTCTTGGGCATCGGCACCACAATGCCCGAGCCGAAGAAATGCGGCAGCGGCACTTCATCGATGAAAGGTGTGCCCTGCACCACATGGGCCGGGGCATCGATATGCGTGGTTGAATGCATCGACGTGGTGATGCGCTGGGATAGAACACCAGATTTCGCCATGTAGTGAATGCGCTCGATCTTCACGTCCTGAAAATATGGCCAGTTGGGGCTTTGGAAGCCCCAGCGATGCGACAGGTTGGTGAACTGCAGCCCCATCGGATTATTCAGGTTTTCCTGAAAATCAATGCCGCGAACTTTGATGGTCATCGGATCCTCCCTTATTCTTGTTTTGCGATACGATACGAAGTAAAACTTATTGCGTCAATAATTAGAGTTATGTATCACGATACAATGCAATCTGAAGACGCGAGTTCTATTCAAGTCATTTCGAGGGCCATCTCGGTGCTCAAGGCGTGTGATGCATTGGGGCCCGGTTTGAGCCTTGGAGAAATTGCCAAACATGTGAGCCTGCCGCGCTCTACGGTTCAGCGCATTGTGCAATCGCTGAGCGAGGGTGGCTTTCTGGTTTCGCAAGGACGCTCGCGCTCGATTGCTTTGGGGCCGGATCTTTTGGCCATGGGGGCAGATGCCGCACACAACGTTTTTGAATTGGCCCACCCATTTCTGAAATCGCTGGCTGAGGAAACGGGCGAGACGGTTGACCTTGCGCGCTTCGATCGCGATCACATGGTGTTCATTGATCAGGTGGCGGGTGCCCACCGGCTGCGCGCCGTCTCTGCCGTCGGCGACACATTTCCTTTGCATTGCACCGCCAATGGCAAGGCCGCCCTTGCACTTCTCGATGATGAACATCTCGATAAAGTTTTGAATGGCAAGCTTGCGGCGTTCACCCCCAATACCAACACGGATCGCGTGGCATTGTTGAACGAGATTCACGACGTGAAATTCGGCAGCGTTGCAGTCGACAATGAAGAACACTCGCTTGGTATTTGCGCTTTGGGCGCGGGCTTCAAAGATAAAGCCAGACAGATCTATGCCGTTTCGATTCCCATTCCCGCCGTGCGCTTTGTTGACATGCGGGGGAAATGCGAGCCGCTTTTGCTTTTAGCGGTCCGGTCAATCGAGCGGGCGTTAAGCGGCAATTCAGATCGCTCGCAGATTTGAAAACATGGCCATCGGAACCAAGGCTCCACGGTGACAAATTACCCGGCCTGCAACTTGATGGCCCAGGCTTGCGGCAGCCTTGGGGCTCATGTTCGCCATGCGGGCAACGAGATAGCCCGCGTTGAAACTGTCACCCGCGCCCGTTGTATCAATGATGCCGTTGACCGGCTGTGGTGCGACTTCAAAGAGTTCGCCGTCAACCAGACTGCAGCTCGCATTGCCACCATCCTTGACGATAATTTCATTCACACCATAGCTTGCAATTCTCTTGGCGCAGTCGACCGGTGTCGCATCACCAAAGAAAGCCTGCTCGTCGGGAAAGGTTGGCAGGGCGATGGTGGCTGCCCTGTAGCCCTGAATGGCGGCCTCTTTCATTTCTCTTTCAGAGGACCACAACCTTGGCCGCGCGTTTGAATCAAAGGCAATGGTGGCACCCGCTGATCTCGCCCGCGCCAACTCACTAAATAATGTTTCGCGATGTTCCGGAGAGAGAATAGCGAGCGTGATACCAGAAAAATAAATGACATTTGCGGCGGCAAGGGCACCCGACAAATGCACGGGGTCTTGGGCCAGAAGTTTTGCGGCGGAGTTGCTGCGCCAGTAAGTGAAGCTGCGTTCGCTGTCCTTGAGGCTGATCAAATAAAGGCCGACATTGCGATCCGTGATGGTGCTGATGAAGTTTGTGCCGATGGTGTGGTTTTTGAGAAAATCCAGTAACCGGCCCGATAGGGGGTCGCTGCCCACCGCTGTCACATATTCAACCTCATGAGTCTGTGGCGTGGTCAGCGCGCGCACATACCAACTGGTGTTCAGCGTGTCGCCGCCAAAGGCCAGGCTGTAGAGACCGTCCTTGGCCAGTTGCAACTCGGCCATGCACTCGCCAACGCTGCGAAATTTCAACTTGCTCATGCGCGCCCTTCCCGTGGCGGCTGGTGCCGCTCTGTCCGATGGGGATAAATCTTTCGGACCAAGTTGAGAAGGGCTTTATAGGAAAGCCACTTCGCTATTTTGCGGCGGCTGCAAGTCCTTCGAGCAGGCTGGCCACGGCCTCAGCGCCCGGATCAACCACGCCTTCTAGATTGGCCGCCGAGACATAGGACGAGCGCCCGGCCAATGCGCGCGTCATCTTGGCGGTGGCATTTGCACCTCGGCGCGCTGCAGCTGCAGCTTTTTCCAGTGATGCGCTCGCAGCCAGCTCTTTGAGCGCGGGCTCCAAAGCATCAATCATGGTGCGGTCACCAAGCTTGGCCCCGCCATATTTTTTCATGCGGGCCAGACCCGCTTGCAGGCCCTCAACCCAGCCTGTCCCCTGTTTGACGGCCGTGCCTGCCGCTGAAAACATGATGGCGAGAAGAATACCGCTTGATCCCCCCATCGAACTTGAAAGTTTTTGACCGACATAGCTCAGCAGTGCATCGATGTCGGCCAAAGGCATTTGAGCGGTGTGGGCCTTGATGCTGCGCGCTTCAGTGGCGAAGGTTGAACCTGTATCGCCGTCACCGACTTTGGCGTCCAGGGAATTCAATCTTGCCTCGTGAGAAATCAGGATGTCGCAGATTCTGTGAAGCAGCGCTTCGTGTTTGGCGTTGCGCGTAGCTTTGACTTTGGCGGTCTTCAAGGCCGCTGGGAGCTTGGTGGCTTTGACCTTGCCAATGGGCCTCGCCTTTGGCCAGAAGTTTGACTCGACCGGCGCGAGAAGCGCTTTTTCATAGGCGGGTGTGAGTGGCAGAAGTGATGCCGAAAGCCCATGCATATCAAGCGAGGTGACCAAAGTTGCGGGACCGATAATCAGTTTCAGCTTCTTGCCGAAGGGCCCACGCAGAATTTCTTCGGCGATGACGTTCATTTCGAGCGCTGTCGTACTCCCCAGATTGTTCAAGAGCAGCGCATAGGATTTTGCTTTGCCGACCTTGGCGAAAAGCTTGGTCATCAGAAGGTCTGCGACTTGCTTGGCGCCGGTAAAATCAATGAGTTCAACACCGGGCTCGCCGTGAATACCCAGGCCTAACTCTGCCTTGCCATGTGGCACGCGGTCTTCACGATGGCCGCCCGGAATGGTACAGGAGCTGAGCGAGACGCCAAGCGAGACTGTGGCCTTCGTAACCTTGCGCGCAGTTTCAGCGACAACGGCCAGCGATGCACCAGACTCGGCCACGTAACCCGCAATCTTGTGAATAAACAAAGCGCCTGCCACGCCGCGCGGTTGGGCAATATCGGGAATGGCTATGTCGTCGGCGGCGATGACCACTTCAACCTTCTTGCCCAAGGCTCTGGCCGTTTCCGCCGCCAATCCGAAATTCAGCCGATCACCGGTATAGTTCTTGAAGGTGACGAGGCAGCCTGCTTTGCCGGTAACGGCGAGAATTGCGGCAAGTACTGCATCAACGGTGGGCGAGGCAAAGATTTCGCCACACACTGCCGCAGCCAACATGCCTTTTCCGACAAAGCCGACATGCGCTGGTTCATGACCTGAGCCGCCGCCCGAGATGATCGCAACTTTGCGATCCTTTTTGTGGGCGCGATAGATGACCTTGATATGGGGATAGCCATCCAGCCGCATCAAGCCTTGGTCGGCAGACTGGCGCAAAAAGCCATCCAGCGCCTCGGTGACCAAGGTTTCCTTCTTGTTGATGAACTGGCTCATGAGTACGCCTCTCCCATTTCGGTTTTACCGATCAGTCAGCCAGCCTATTCATGCGCAGGCCAAAGCCCAACGGCTGCATTACTTCAAGAGCTGTTCGGTCAGCGCCTTTACCATGCGTGGCAAGTCGTAGGGGAAGCGAGCGGTGATCATGTTGCCATCTACCACGCAAGGCTCATCAAGAACCGTGGCTCCAGCGTTTTTGAGATCGATCTGGATGTTCCAAACGGCCGTGGCTCTTTTGCCTCTCAGCAAGTCGGCACTGACCAGAACCCATTGGCCATGGCAGATGGCGCAGGTGGACTTGCCTGTGGAGTGCATCGCGGTCACAAATTTCAAGGCGTCCTTGTCCATGCGCAGGGCATCAGGATTCCAACAGCCACCGGGCAGAATGACTGCATCATAATCCTTAGCGTCGGCTTCATCGGTATATTTGTCGATCTTGAGCCAGCCAGCATTTTCCATCAGCCGGATGGCCAGCACATGGGTTTTGCTCATCGGTGGGAAGCGCAAGCCCAGGGTCGGATGAAATTCGCCGATGCGGGGAGACACGATATGAACCGTGGCGCCATGTTCGCTGAGCCAGCGAAAGGCACCCAGAATTTCCACTTCTTCAACGCCATTGGTGCAGCAAATGGCAATGCGCTTGCCTTTGAGCAGGCTGGGGTTGGTGACAGGATCAAACAGGAACGCGTTGAGCTCGCGGTTCAACTCGCCATCGGCCGTCACAAGCAATTCCGTCGAGATTGAGGGAACGGGCGATTGCGACATCATTTGCTGCATGCGGTTGAATGATGCAGTCTGCTCGGTATTGTTCATTTCAATTTCTCCCTTTGGCGAAGCGCGGTTCAGCGGCTTCTGATTTTGTTGATCAGTGATTTTCGGGTGCGGCCTGTCAGCTGCGGGTCTTGTTCAAGTAGGTGATGATGAGAGCAAGGACAGCGGCCACGATGGCCAGTGACCATACGAAGGGCTGCTCGTAAAATGGCAGGGCGGCCAATGCCGCCTTACCTGTGACGGTATTGGGATTGGGTGGCTCCAGGAAAAACACGCCGTACAGATGGGCGGCCGAAATTGAGACCAGCAGCACGATGCAGAAGATCATGGCCACGACGAGGGCCACCACAAGCACCGAGCGCAGGCGCACACCAGGTTGGGCCAGTGGCAGCAAATTGTTGACGAGGCCCGCCAACACCACAAGGCCTGAGCCAAAGGCAAAGACCGTGATGCTGAAAGGTTGGAAAATCATGACCAGGGCCAGAAGGCCAAGACCAATGATGAACATCTCAAGACGCAGAGCAGCCTTGGCGCTCATGCCGGTTGTGGGTTCGCTCATGAGCGCACCGCCTTTCCATTTTCGCCGAAGAAGTGCGTCTGCTTGGCATCGGGTTTGAGATGCATAATTTCGCCGACTTTGACGCGCTTGTCGCGCTGAACCACCACGCGAATATCGCCGCCCGTCTTGGTCCGCGCATGAATGAGGGTTTCAGCACCCATGGGTTCGATGAGTTCGGCCTGGGCTTGAATTGTATCCTTGCCAGATTTGTCGAGCGCTGAGAATGCCCGCGGCCTGATGCCAATCATGACTTTAGATGGCTTCAATGTCGACACTGCCGGATCGGCCGCCATTTCAACCGGGCCGCCTGCAAGATTGACCGAGGCCACACCTTTGCCGAAGGATTTAAGCTCAGCCTCCATCAGGTTCATTTGCGGCGTGCCGATGAAGCTCGCCACAAACACGTTGGCTGGCTTGGCGAAGACTTCGTGGGGCGTTCCCACCTGTTCGATCATGCCATCCTTCATGATGGCAATGCGATCAGCCATGGTGAGGGCTTCGAGCTGATCGTGGGTGACGATCACCGTGGCCTTGGACAGGTTAGACAAAACTTCCTTGATCTGCCCGCGCATCGAATGACGCAGCTCAACGTCGAGCCGCGACAGCGGTTCGTCAAACAGAAAGCAATTGGGATCGCGCACAATGGCGCGGGCCACGGCAATGCGCTGCTTTTCACCTTCGGAAACCTGCCCTGGCATACGGTCCAAGACTTCGGTCAAATGCAAAATTTTGGCGACCTTGTTGACGCGCGCGTCGCGTTGGTCCTTCGAGAGCTTCTCAAAATGCAAGGGCATCGCAATGTTGTCGCCAACATTGAGAGCCGGATAAAGCGCGTAGAACTGGAACACCATGGCGATGTTGCGCTTTTCCGGAGGCAGCTCGTTCATCCGCTTGCCAGCAATGATGACGTCGCCCTCGGTGGCACGTTCCAATCCTGCGATCATACGCAACGTCGTGGTCTTGCCACAGCCTGAAGGTCCAAGAAGGCAGACGACTTCACCAGCTTTCACCGACAGGGAGGCATCTTTGACAGCCGTGAAATCGCCGTACTTCTTGGTAATTTTTTTAACTTCAATGGTCGACATATCAGCGTTTTACCGTTCCAAATGTGACGCCACGCAGCAAATGATTTTGCAGGAAGAACGTGACGAGAAATACCGGGATGAGGAAGAGAGTTTCGATTGCGGCCAGCAGGCCCCACAGCACACCGATGCCGCCACCGGCCACAGCCTGGTTCATGGCCACGGGCACTGTGCGGGTGTCCACACCGGACAGGAGCAAGGCAAAGAGGAACTCATTCCAGGTGAGGATCAGACCAAAGACGAAGGTGGCGGCCAGTCCCGCCACTACCTGCGGCAGGCAAACCTTGAAGAACACACGAAGTTCCGATGAGCCATCGATACGCGCTGCGTCTTCGACATCAAGCGAGAGTTCGTCAAAGAAGCTTTTCATCATCCAGATGGTGAATGGCAAATTGAACGCCGTATAAAGGAAGATAATGCCTATATACGAGCCGGAAAGTCCCACAATGCGGAACATGAGAATGATCGGAATGATCACCACAATTGCTGGCAACATGCGCGTGGTGAGAATGATAAAGAGATAGGTGTCGTTGCCCTTCAACGGATAACGCGAGAAGCCATAAGCCGCCAGCGTTCCGATCACCAATGCAAGCAAGACTGAGGTTCCAGCAATGAAGATCGAGTTGAAGAAATAGCGATCAAAGCCGGTGCTTTCCACCGCACCACCAGCCACGAAGGCCCGCGAGAAAACTGCGGTGAAGTTTTCAAGCGTTGGGGTGAATACATATTGATCCGGGATCAACCCAAAGAACGAGATGGGAAAAAACTTCGCCGGAACTGACAGGGCGTCATTCTGCACTTTGAAGGACGTGATGATGATGATCAACACAGGCAAAAAATAGATGAAGCTGATTAGAGCAGCAAAGGCGGTATGGCCCCATCCTGCTTCGCCAACACCAGAAGCCTTGCGAAAGCCCAGTTTTTCCATAAATGTTTTAGAGCTGGCCATTCATCAATTTCCCTGGCTGCGGCGGTTGGCGATATAGAGATAGAGATTGGTGAGCACGATCACCACAAAGAGCAAGAGATAAGACAAGGCAGCGCCTTCGCTGGTCTTGTTCTGCTCATTGGCAATGCGGATCACGTGATAGGAAATGGTCATTGTGTCGTTTCCGCCTTTGGTGAGGAGAATGACGAGATCTGCCATCTTGAAAGCTTCAATGGTGCGGAACAAAAGTGCCAACATCAAAAGCCCGCGAATATATGGGAATGTGATGGTCCAGAACCGGCGCCAGGATCCAACACGGTCAATGGAGGCCGCTTCATAGAGATATTTTGGAACCGACACGAGACCGGCCAAAACCAGCAACATGACAAAGGGTGACCACATCCAGGCATCTGCAAACACAATGCCGGCCACAGCGCCCGTCTTGCTGGAGAACAGAATAAACTGTTCGCCCGTCCACGCCTTGATGATCTGGCTGATAACGCCAAAGGTCGGATCATAGTAATAGGAGTAGAACACACCCACTGCCACAACTGACAGCATCATCGGCGTCAAGACCAGAATGAGCAGATAGCGGCGCAGCGGAAACTGCTTGGCAAAAAGGACGGCAAGAAGAAAGCCAACGACCATTTGTGCGGCAACGGTGAGCACTGTGAACATGGCCGTGTTGGTCAGATTAGACCAGAGTTCCGGGGCCTTAAGATCGTCAGTGAGCAGCTTCGTGTAATTGGCTAGCCCTACGAAGCGAATTGATTGCTGGCTGCTCTGATAGGCAAAGAATGAAAGGCCCAGAGACCACAGCAAAGGGAAAATGTTCATCACGAACAAAACGGCAATGGCTGGAGAGATCAGCAGCCCACCATAGTAGTGACGGCGAAAGGCGTTGACCACGAAGGTCATTGCCACCACAGCGGCCATGGCTCCCACAATCCAGAATGATGTGGTTGCTGGCAGCGCCATGCAAGCGATAACCGAAATAACGAGCCCCACAACGATGGCAAGCTTCCAGTTGTCAGGTGACAGGCTGGAGAAGGCAGGTGGGGGCGTTTCTAGAGCTGACGAGGTCATTGGAACATTTCTGTTGAAGGATTGAGCCCAAGGGAGACGCGCGAATTCCTCCGCGCGTCTCGTCTAGGTTTGGTTCAGTTACTTGATCAGACCGGCTTCCTTGAGCAGGTTTTCCTGATACTTCGCAACGTTGTCCAAGGTTGTCTTGGCATCCTGCTTGCCCGTGATGGCGAGATCATATTGATCCTGCTGCTGGGTCAAGAGGTCGAAGAACTGTGGCACGTGCCACATATCTTTTTGGTTATCGAGCTGAGAAGCCCAAGCCCGGTTCCATGGACGCAAGGTGACGTACTTAGGATCGGTATAGACTTCCTTGATGGCCGACTGGCCGCCCTTTGAGGCGTATTCCATCTGCACATCTTTCGACAGCCACCACTTCACGAAGCCAACGGCTTCCTTGTTGATGACGTCTGTGTTCCAGGTGGTGAGAACGAAAGGCTGTCCACCGATCTGGCTGGTTTGGTTGAGCTTGCCATCAGCGCCACGGGTGCCGGGGCCTTTGCCGAAGATCAGCTTGTCAGAGACCTTCGAGGTTTTGGGATCAAGTGATGCTTCACCCAAACCAACCCAGTCAACGTTCAAAGCAACCTTGCCTGCACGGAACAATTCATCAGATTTGAAAATGTCCATGGTGCCGGTTTTGGCTACTGGCGGCATATACTTGATAAAGCTCAGCATGAGATCAAGAGCTTTGACTGCCTTATCAGAGTTAACCTGGCCTTCGGCATGGCCGTTTGGCACTTTGGTTTCATCCCAGATGTCGCCACCGGCCTGCCACACGAAGGTGTGGACGGACGTTGTCGAGAAGTCATAGCCTTTGCCAACCTGGAAGGCGACGCCATAGAAGTCGTCATCAGCAGGTTTGCCGGCGAGCATGTCGCCCTTCTTCCTCATGAAGAATTCGCCGATATTGCCAAAAAGCTGCCAGTCGATGTCGTCAAATTCTTCACCGGTGCAAGGCAGCTTCTTGTTGTACTTGGCCTTGAAGTTCTTCTGCTCTTCGTCATTGCAGAAGATGTCCTTGCGAGCATAGCTCACGAGAATATCTGGGAACTGCGGGAAGCCATAATAGTTCGGCGTGCTGTTTGGATAGGTTGAATAGGCATTGAGCACTGCGGGGTGCATGCCATCCATGGCCTTCTTCAAATCAGGATCAGCGTCGATGAGATCGTTGATCTTACGGAAGTAGCCGCCTTCCACAAAGGCACCAAGCCATTGCGAATCCGAAACAGCCATATTGTACTTCTTTTCGCCCGAGGTCAGCGACGCGTTTACGCGCGTATAGAAATCAGGCCATGGAATGAAGTCAACATCGAGCGTCACCTTGTTGCCCGAAGCTGGCTTGTATTCCTTGTCGAACATGTCCTTCATGATCCGGGTTGGAGGCCAATCAGGGACCGCCATATGGAGCACGACGTCTTCGGCTGATGCCTTGATGGCACCCCCGAAGGTCATCAAGCTTGCGAAGCCTAGGGCTACCGCAAAGCTCTTCAACTTAGTCTTGGTCTTCATTTCTAGTTTTCTCCCATTGTTAAACGGCTTGCTTCTCGTCGTTTGCGTCAGGTCATTGCCTGTCCACTGGCGGCGCGGAAGATGTGAATATCGTCTGGATTAATGACTATGGCGGCGGGATCGCCGACCTTGATGGCGGTGGCCTTGGATTCGGGCAGCACCATGCGCAGCATTTCAGAGCCGGCCTGCACTGACACAATGGTGATGTCGCCCAGGGGCTCCAGCAAATGGACTTTCGAGGCAATGGATTTTTCACCCTTCACCGCCAAGCGAATGTCATTGGGTCTGATGCCAATGATTGCGGCTTCGCCCGCCTTGGCGGTTTTGCGACCAAGCTTGGGAGCCATTTTGCCAAGCGAAGTCTCAAAGGACTTGGCATCACGCGCGACCACGGCTTGCAGCATGTTCATGTGCGGCGAGCCGATCTTGCCTGCCACATACGTATTCTTCGGGCTGCCGTAGAGCTCATCGGGTGTGCCACGCTGGATCACTGTGCCGTCGCGCATCACGGCAATTTCTTCACCCATGGACAGAGCCTCAAGCTCATCGGGCGTTGCGTAAATGATGGTCATGCCGAATTGGCGATGCAGGCGCTTCAGCTCGGCGCGCATGTCGTGGCGCAGTTTGGCGTCGAGATTGGTCAATGGTTCATCAAGCAGCAGAATCTTCGGGCGACGAATAAGCGAACGGCCCAGCGCCACGCGCTGTTGCTCGCCACCTGAAAGCGTACTGGGTTTGCGCTGCAGGCGGTGCGACAGCTTCAGCATCTCGGCTGTTTCATTGACGCGCTTGGTAACTTCACTTCCCTGCACTTTTTCTTCGCGCAAGGGATAGGCCAGGTTTTCAAAAACAGTGAGGTGCGGATAAAGTGCGAAGGACTGGAAGACCATCGACACGCCACGACCCAGAATGGGTTCATGTGTAAAATCGCGGCCACCGATTTCAACGCGGCCTGAATCAGGCTTCACCAGACCAGCGATTGTCCGCAGTGCCGTGGTTTTACCAACCGAACTTGGTCCAAACAAAACAAAGAAGCGGCCTGCCGCCACTTCAAATGAAAGGTTTTCAAGAGCGCGCACGCGACCATAGGCCTTGGAAACACCGGCGACAGAAAGTGCAATTTCGCTATGCGCAGTCATAACTCAGAATATCCCATTTCAGTTTCGGCGTGGCTCAGGCAGGGCCCGGCCAAACTCTTTGTGTGTAAACGATAATTAATGTCGCTCATTCCGCGAACGCCTGCAAGAGTCTTTCACGGGAACGCGCAATATGATCTCGCATTGCAACCTCGGCAGCTGCTCCATCATTGTGAGCAAATGCTGCGAGAATGGCGCCATGCTCATTCAGCGCCTCTTCGGTCACGCGGGCCTGGAACATCAGACGGAAAATGTGAAAGTGAGTGTGCAGATGCGAAAGGGTATCGCGAACCAATTGGTTGCCTGCAATCGCCAGCATCTCGTCGTGGAACACGGAATCAAGTCGGGCAAAGGTCGAATAGTGAAGTCGCTGATTGTTGCTGCCCAAGGCTGACATGCTGGAAGCAATTTGCTTGAGCTTGTCGAGGGCAACTTTCTCCATGTTCACCGCAGCCTGCTTTGCCGCATAGGGCTCAAGCAACAAGCGCAGTTCATAGAGCTCTTCAAATCTTTTCCGCGAAATCTGAGCGGCGGCGCTGTATCCAACAAAATGCGCCTTATCGACCAGACCTTCGCCCTCAAGTCGGCCCAGCGCTTCTCGGATCGGGGTATGGGACACGCCCAACTCGCGGACCAGATTGTCCACTGTGATGCGCGAGCCCGGTGAGATTTCCAGCATCATCAGCTTGTTGAAAATCACGTCGTAGACTTCGTCCGCCAGTCCTTTGGCTCTTTGAATTGCCATAGAATCTCCGCCTGCGGACGCGCGCTTCACAGACATCTGCAAAGACGGTTCCCGCAACCCTTTCATATTGACAGCCAAGTTCGACACTGCGATAAGAACTCCATATCGTATATCCTATATGATAAGATTAACAGAATATCAAGACTGAAAGTGGGCGGGCCATGACTTCTGCAAATCATCGGGAGACCAGGTGATGACCATCGACCCATTTTCAATTCTCAGGCTGCCGCGTGAAGTGTTGTTTGGCGAGGGGCAAGTCGCGGCGATTGGATTGGTGGCCGCGAAATTTGGCAAGAAAGCTCTGATCTGCACTGACGAGCGCTTTGCCACGACGCCGGCCTTTGCCGCGATCAAGAGCTATCTTCAAGCGAGCTTCATTCAATTTCATGTCTTTGATCGCGTGGCACCCGATGTTCCGGCCGAGAATGTCTATGCTTGCGTGGATGCGGCGCGTGCCTTTGCGCCTGATATGGTGATTGGCCTTGGCGGCGGCAGCTGCATTGACATGGCCAAATGCGCCTCGCTCATTCTGACCCATGGCGGAAAGCTTGAAGACTATTATGGCGAGTTCAAAATTCCATCCGCCACTCTTCCCATCATTGCGCTTCCAACGACGGCTGGGACCGGTTCGGAAGTCACACCTGTTGCCGTGATCTCAGATTCAAACCGCGCCCTGAAAGTGGGCATCTCAAGCCCCTATCTCGTTCCTGCCGCTGCAATCTGCGATCCGGAATTGACGCTCACCTGCCCTCCAGGACTGACGGCCATTGCCGGTGCCGATGCATTGACGCATGCCATTGAAGCTTTTACCGCTTTGCGTCGGACACCCGATGCCACGCTGGCGCAACAACATGTGTTTGTCGGCAAGAACGAGTTCAGCGACATGTTTGCCCTCAAAGCCATCAAGTTGATCGGCCAGAGTCTCGTCGTGGCATTCAATGACGGCACAAACCGCAAGGCGCGCTCTGATCTCATGCTGGGATCACTTTGCGCGGGTGCGGCCTTTGCTGCTGCGGGGACGTCGCTGGCCCATGCCATTCAATATCCCATCGGCGCGCTCACCCACACAGCGCATGGGCTCGGCGTTGCCGCCATGCTGCCCTATGCCATGACTTACAACCGGACCTCCGCAATGCAGGACATGGCCGACGTTGCATTGGCCCTTGGGATAAACCCTGAAGGACGCCCCGTCGCCATTCTTTCTGCTGAAGCTATCGTCCGGGTAAAATCACTTTGTGCCCAAGTGAAAATTCCGGCCTCGTTGAAAGAATTGGGGCTTGCATCTGACAAGATCGATTGGACGGCTGAACAAGCCATCGGCATCGGACGCCTGATCAAGAACAACCCGCGCCCCATCGACCTTACTGGCATGAAAATCCTGCTGCAGGCCGCCTATGACGGCAACCTCGCCGCAGCGGCGCAATAATTCCGAACATACGTGAAAGTTAAAACCCATGACGTCCACAGCCACTCTTTCATCTGCTCCCTTCCATTTTTATGAACCTGTTGCAGTGGCCAAAGGCCTCTACATCAATGGAGGTTGGCGGGCCGCTGCATCCGGCAAAACCATTCCCGTGCTTGATCCCTCAAGCGAAGCCGTGATTGCCCATGTGGCTGATGCTGATGAAGCAGATGCAGCTTCAGCGATTGAAGCTGCGGCCAAGGCCGCACCGGGCTGGGCTGCAACAGCACCCAGGAAGCGCGCAGAGACTCTGCGCAAATGTTTTGAGCTGATGACCGAGCGCGCTGAAGATCTGGCCTGGCTCATCTCACTGGAAAATGGCAAGGCCCTGCGCGATGCGCGCGGTGAAGTTGCCTATGCTGCCGAATTTTTCCGGTGGAATTCTGAGGAAGCCGTTCGCATTCAGGGTGAGCTTCTCACAGCGCCCTCAGGCAGCAACCGTATTATTGTTGACTATCAGCCGATCGGCATTTGCGTTTTGATTACGCCGTGGAATTTCCCCGCTGCCATGGCCACGCGCAAAATTGGTCCGGCTCTGGCAGCGGGCTGCACCGTCGTTTTGAAACCTGCCACCGAAACACCTCTAACAGCTTATGCACTGGCTGATCTTTATACCGAGGCGGGTGTTCCTCCGGGTGTCGTAAATGTCGTCACCACAACAAAGCCTGGACCCGTTGTTGCAAAAATGCTGTCTGATCCGCGGGTGCGGAAATTGTCATTCACCGGTTCGACGCCGATTGGGCGCACACTGTTGGCCGAGGCCGCCAAGACTGTCATCAGCAGTTCGATGGAACTAGGCGGCAATGCGCCTTTGATCGTCTTTGACGATGCCGACATTGATGCAGCTCTCGAAGGCACCATGATTGCCAAGATGCGCAATGCCGGACAGGCGTGTACGGCGGCCAATCGCATCTATGTGCAGTCAAACATCTATGAGGCGTTCATTGGCAAGCTGCAAAGCCGAATGGCGGCCATGCAGGTTGGTCCCGGAACCTCGCCTGAAACCGAATGCGGCCCGATGATCTCAGCCAAGGCGCGTGAAAAATTGGAACGCCTGGTTGAAGACGCGATCTCGCATGGTGCCAAGCTGCGCTGCGGTGGGGCGAGACCGAACCGTCAGGGCTTTTATTATCCGCCCACCGTTCTTGTCGATGTCCCGATGGATGCTGAGCTTAACCGCGAAGAAATCTTCGGGCCGGTGGCCGCCATTTCAAAATTTGAATCAGAAGATGAAGTGATCGCCAGGGCCAATGACACGGAATATGGACTGGCGGCCTATATCTTCACGCGTGATCTGGCGCGTGGCTTTAGGGTGGCGCGGCAAGTTGACTCCGGCATGATTGCGCTCAATCGTGGTCTGGTTTCTGATCCTGCAGCACCCTTTGGTGGTGTGAAGCAAAGTGGATTGGGCCGCGAAGGCGGCACCCACGGCATTTATGAATTTCTCGAATCGAAATACATCGCCACTTCGATCTGAGGACGCAAAGGTTCTTTCGTGAATGGATCTATTCAAAACCAGAGATCATGTTGCAGATTTTGACGGCTACGTTGCTGACTATGCGGCGTTGAGTGCCAAGACGCGCGCCACCTTGAAGAACCGGCTCGCAGTTCCCTATGGGCCGCGACCCAATGAAGTGATGGATCTGTTCTTTCCGCCCGTGATGACGAAAGCCTGCCCCATACATCTGTTCATCCATGGCGGCTATTGGCGCATGTTTTCCAAGGATGATTTTTCTTTCATCGCCGACAATGTCACGGACTGCGGGGCCATTGCCGCGATCATGGATTATGATCTCATGCCAAATGTTCGCATGGAGGTGATTGTAGCTCAGGTGCGGCGGGCATTTTCCTGGCTTCATGAGAATGCGGAGACATTTGGCGGCGATCCAGCGCGCATGACAGTCGGCGGCCATTCAGCTGGGGCTCAACTTGCGTCGTTCACATTTTCAACGGAGCAAAAAACTCCATTGCCAAAATCGGCGTTATTGTTGAGCGGCGTTTATGATTTGAAGCCGCTGCAAAATTCGTTTCTGGAACCCTTGATTGCCATCACAGACGAGGAGGTGAAGAAATTTTCGCCTCTTGATCTGCAACACAGGAGCGGTCCCGAAGTTTTCATTGCCTATGGCGACCAGGAAACCGAACCTTTTGCAAAACAAGCCCAAGAGTTTTGCGAACATTTAAAAAAACACGGCTCCAAAAGTTCGGTTCTGGCGCTGGCTTCGACCAATCACATGAGCGCTGTGAAGGATATGGGACGTTCTGACAGCATGATCGGTCAGATGCTGCAATCGGCGATCAAGCTTTCCTGAATTCTCGCGCTCGCCACCTTGACGGCTGTGCGTTGTAAAACTGTTCCGGCTCTGTTATCCCGAGAGGTGAACAATGGGTCCCCGCCTGCGACATGACCACAAACGAAATATCGGAGCTGATCGGACGCGTAAGTTTGGGTGACCGCCAAGCCTTTCGCCTGCTCTACGACCGAACAAATGCGAAACTTTTTGGCGTGTGTCTCCGTATCTTACGCGATAGAGCCGCTGCGGAGGATTGCTTGCAGGACGTGTTTGTGAAGATTTGGCAGAATTCATCGAAGTACACGATTTCGGGTTACAGCCCGATTACGTGGCTTGCTGCCATTGCGCGCAATGACGCGATTGACCGTATTCGAGCCCGCAAGCCCCAAGCTGCTGACCTTGATGAAGCGCTTGATATTGCCTCCGATACACCTGACCCGGAAAGCGCTGAAGTTTCACGATCTGAAATGGGGCGCATTGAAACCTGCTTGAGCAAATTGGGTGACAAGCAGGCCGAAGCCGTGCGTGGCGCTTATCTTGATGGCTATAGCTATCAGGATTTGGCGACGCGCTATAAAATGCCCCTCAACACCGTGCGCACCTGGCTGCGCCGGAGTCTCATCAGCCTGCGGGAGTGTTTGCAGCAATGAGCGCTGGCAACCCCATGAATGAAGACGATAAAATGCTCGCTGCAGAATATGTGGCAGGGCTTTTGTCGGTGGCTGACCGCGCTGCGTTTGAACGACGCTTGGGCGTTGAACAAGCCTTGCGCGAGGAAGTCAAATTCTGGGACGAACAGATGTTGCCGATGACAGATGAAATTGCGCCTGTTGTAGCTCCGGCGCGCGTCTATGCCGGAATTGAATCCCGGCTCTTCCAGGGACAAGGCAAGACCTCAAACCTGCTGGAAAGCCTGATGTTCTGGCGATCGTTGAGCTTTGCTTCGCTGGCGGCCTTGGCGGTGGCGGGCATTCTTTATGTGCAGTCGCCGCAAATCGGCACAAGCCCCACTCAGAATTACGTCGCAGAACTTTCTGGCCCGCAAGATCAAGTGAAACTTGCTGTGCTTTATGACGGCGCCAAGGGCGAAATCAAATTCAACCGCGTGACTGGTACACCAGTTTCGGGGCGTGATTTTGAACTCTGGATCATTCTCGGCAAGAACGCGCCCATTTCATTGGGCGTTCTCCCGAAGCAGACCAGCGGTGTGATCAAGGTTTCAGATGTCTTGAAGGCCCAACTTTCAGGCGCTGTCCTCGCCATCAGCGATGAACCCGCAGGCGGCTCGCCCACTGGCAAAGCCACAGGTCCTGTTCTTGCCATCGGAACCATGAATGTGATCTGATCACGATTCCGTGATCGAAAAAATCTTGGTTGCCTGAAACTTAATTTCTTTGGCCTCCGTAACTCCTCTTAACCAGCCAAGAACTGGCAGGGAACTTAACAGGAGAAAACCATGAGTTCATTTCGCACATTGATTATTTCTGCTTCCGCAACTGCAATGCTGGCCACGGCCGCATTTGCCAACCCAATGGTTGGTGGTGCTCCGATGTTTGCCAACAAGAACATCATCGAAAACGCAGTTAACTCCAAGGACCACACCACGCTGGTTGCTGCTGTTAAAGCTGCTGGCCTGGTTGATACGCTTCAGGGCAAAGGCCCATTCACAGTTTTGGCTCCCACCAACGAAGCTTTCGCAGCACTTCCTGCTGGCACCGTTGACACGTTGCTGAAGCCAGAAAACAAGGCCCAGCTTGTAAAGATCCTCACCTGCCACGTGATTGCTGGCGACGTGATGGCCAAGACCATCAAGAAGATGGCCATGGCTGATGGTGGCACGCATGAAGTGACCACGGTTGGTGGTTGCAAGCTTTGGCTTTCTGCCAAGGGCGGCATGGTTTCCATCAAGGATGAATCCGGTGGTGTGGCCAAGGTCACCATTGCCGACGTCAAGCAATCAAATGGCGTCATTCACGTCATCAATCACGTTCTCCTGCCAAAGTCCTAACGCGACTGGGGCGGCAAAGGCGTTGCCCTGTCCACTCCCGCTCGTGGCAGGGCAACGTCCCCGACTTTTACCCCCGCAATTCAGCCCAAGGCTGAAACTTTTCCCCGATCAAACACGTAACTTAAACAGACCTTCAAACGAAGGCGCTTAACAGGAGACTATCCCATGATTATCATTCGTCGTTCACTTCTCGCTGCTGCTGCTGTGGCCCTGGCTTTTGCCAACACCAGCCCAAGCTTTGCCAAGAACCCCGATGTGGGCGGCGCTCCCATGATGGAAGACAAGAACATCATTGAAAATGCCTTGAACTCCAAGGACCACACCACGCTGGTTGCTGCCGTTAAGGCCGCTGGCCTGGTTGATACGCTGCAGGGCAAAGGCCCATTCACAGTGTTTGCGCCAACCAACGAAGCCTTCGCAGCTCTGCCTGCTGGCACAGTTGAAAACTTGTTGAAGCCTGAGAACAAGGCCACTTTGGTCAAGATCCTGACCTGCCATGTGATCGCTGCCAATGCCATGGCTGCTGATGTTGCCAAGATGGCAATGGCCGATGGCGGCACCCATGAAGTGACCACGGTTGGCGGTTGCAAGCTGAAGCTTTCTGCCAAAGACAACATGGTCACCATCACGGATGAAGCTGGTGGCGTAGCCAATGTGACGATTGCCGACGTGAAGCAGTCCAATGGCGTGATCCACGTGATCGACAAGGTTCTGCTCCCAAAGATGTAACTTAAAGTGAAGATACCCGGATGCAAATTCCGGGTATCTTAAAAGCCTGCAACTGACGGTTCCCCTCCCCGTAGTCAGTTGCAGGCATTTTTTTTAAATAACCAAGAGGTCCAAAATGGTCGCGCAAGAGTCCCTCGGATCACCAAAAAAACCAAGATCGCGGCTGATCATTCGCCAGCATCTGGCCACGCGCATTACTCATTGGGTTTGGGCCATTTGCCTGTTCTTCCTGCTTCTGTCGGGCCTACAAATTTTCAACGCCCATCCCGGACTTTATATCGGCAAGGAAGCGGGCTTCACCTATTCCAACGATGTCTTTACCATCGGCTCGGACACCTCCGGCGACCCGCCCAAGGGCGTTACAACAATCCTCGGCCATGCTTTCGACACGACAGGCATTTTAGGGATCAGTGGCTCGGGCGATGATGTTGTCGATGCGGCGTTCCCGCCTGCGCTCACCATTCCATCACATCAGGATCTGGCCACGGGCCGCGTTGTGCATTTCTTTTTTGCCTGGATTCTTGTTGCCACGCTGCTGACATGGCTGGTGCTGTCGCTGCGCAACCGCCACCTCAAGAAAGACATTCTATTGAAAGGCTCTGATATTACGGGCCTGCCCGCTGATATTGCCGATCATGCGCGCTTTCGTTTTCATCACACCACGCGCTATTCACCGCTGCAAAAGATCGCCTATGCTGGCGTTTTATTCGTGCTCTTCCCGCTGATCATCCTTACGGGATTTTCCATGTCGCCCGGGATCGACAGCGCCCTGCCTTGGCTGCTCGACATTTTCGGTGGCAGGCAAACCGCGCGGACCATTCACTTCATCACCATGTCGCTGCTGGTGTTGTTTTTCATCATCCACATGGCGATGATTTTGGCAGCAGGCCCGATCAATGAGCTGCGTTCAATCATCACCGGGCGCTACCGCATCCAAGCCTCGAAGAACGGGAGCCACAGAGATGAAAAGTAGTCTCATCACGCGACGCTCTCTGCTTCGCACAGGCCTCATGGGCGCTGCTTCTGTTTCCCTGGCCGGTTGCAACCAGTTTGACTCGCTGCTGGACCAGGACAGCATGGTGCGGCGGGCAGTGGCCTCAATGAATGCCCTGACCTACCGGGCGCAGCGGCTTTTGATCGCCCATGATCGCCTTGCTCCGGAATTCACGTCCGCAGACATTCGCCAAGCCCAACATCCCAATGGATCAACAGATCCTGACACCGACGAATATCAGGCCGTAAAGGCTGATAATTTCTCTTCCTATCGCTTGAGTGTTTCAGGTTTGGTTGATACCCCGCTCACTTTATCGTTGGGTGATTTGCAGGCGCTTCCGTCACGCACGCAAATCACGCGTCATGACTGCGTTGAAGGCTGGAGCACCATTGCCAAATGGAAAGGCGTTCCCTTGCGCGCGGTGCTGGAAAAGGCGGGCGTCAAAACCAATGGCCGCTATATTCTGTTTCGCTGCTTTGACGCCTTGACCACAAGCCTCAGCGGACCTGATCTTTATTATGAAACCATCGACATGGTTGACGCCTTTCACCCGCAGACAATTCTGGCCTATGAGATGAACGACAAGCCGTTGCCTATCGAAAACGGTGCACCTTTGCGAGTTCGCATTGAGCGGCAACTCGGGTACAAGATGGCCAAATACATCAAGAGCATCGAAGTCGTCACCGGCTTTGAAACTGTGAATGGCGGCAATGGCGGCTATTGGGAAGATCGAGGCTATGACTGGTATGCCGGGATATGAGCGTCTTCGCCTCATCCTGAAGTGGCTGCTCTTTACCCTCTATATGCTCGCCGGAATTCTGCATGTGGCGTGGCCCGCTCCTTTTCTCAAAATAACGCCGGGCTGGGTGCCAATCCCTGAGTTCGTAATTTTCGCGACTGGCGTGTGCGAAATTGCCGGCGCCTTGGGCTTGCTCAGGCGGGCGGTCGCGCGACCCGCAGGGATTGGCTTGGCGCTTTACGCAATCGCGGTTTTCCCTGCCAACATCAATCACGCCATCATAGATATGGGCAGTGCCCATCCCACATTGGGGTGGTGGTATCACATTCCGCGTTTTGCGCTCCAGCCCGTATTGGTCTGGGCAGCACTCTTTGCTTCGTCAACGATAAATTGGCCGTTCCAACACAAGAGTGAGCGGGTTTAATCACTCTAAATTTCTGATTCATTCATATTTGGCGGGCAATGTTTGAACAGTAATTTTACGCGAGTGCCGTTGATGGAAGCCACCGACATTGAAGTCCCAGAAATTCGCCTTGCGGAGGTGCTGAGTGCGCTCAGCCACGCCCTCGACATGACCGAGGGTCAACCTCCGGGCCATTGTGTGCGCTGTTGCTGGATTGGCTTGCTGATGGCCGAAGAATTGAAGCTTGATGAGCACCAGATTTGGGAACTCTATTATACGATTTTGCTGAAAGACTTGGGCTGCAGCAGCAATGCCGCGCGCATCTGCCAGCTCTATCTGGTTGACGATCTCTCGTTCAAGCGGGATTTCAAACAGATTGATGGCAGCCTGCCCCAAGCCTTGCGTTTTGTGCTGTCTCACACCGGTTTGAAGTCCGGCCTTGCCGAACGATTTCGCGCCATCATCAAAATATTCCAGAACGGCGGCGAGATCAGCCGGGAACTGATTGAAACACGATGCCAGCGCGGCGCTGATATTGCCCGGCGGATGCGATTCAGTGAAGCGGTGGCAGATGCCATCGCAAATCTCGATGAACATTGGGATGGCAACGGCAAGCCAAACAACGTTGCGGGCAAGGATATCCCTCTGTATTCGCGCATCGCCCTGTTGGCGCAGGTCGTTGACGTTTTTCACATGGCCGTGGGCGAGGACGCCGCACGCGACGAAATCAAAAATCGTATCGGCACATGGTTTGATCCTGAATTGGCGGCGGCATTTGCCAACATCGCGGCACGGCCATCATTCTGGGATTCGCTGAAAGCCGACGATCTCGCTGAAGATGTTTTTGCGATGGTTCCCGACAATCATTCATTCGTGGTGGATGAAGACTATCTTGATGACATCGCGCAAGGCTTTGCTGAGGTTGTCGACGCCAAGAGTTCGTTCACGCGCGGACATAGCGACCGCGTTGCGCTTTACGCTGATTTGATCGGTGAAGAACTGGGGCTCAGCGAAAAACATCGGCGCTGGTTGCGGCGCGCAGCCCTGCTTCATGATATCGGCAAGCTTGGCGTCAGCAACAGCATTCTCGATAAGCCCGGCAAGCTTGATGCAGACGAGTGGGTTCAGGTGCGCGGTCATGCCATGGCCACTGAAGTCATTTTATCGCGCATTTCCGCATTCCGCAAATTGGCCCCAATTGCTGCTGCCCACCATGAGCGGCTGGATGGCGGCGGCTACCCGAAAAAACTGAAGGGCGACGAAATCGCTCTTGAATCGCGCATTCTGTGCGTCGCCGATATATTCGATGCTCTCACCGCTGAGCGACCATATCGCGCGGCACTGCCCATTACCAAATCGCTGGCGATCATGGCGGAGGACGTCGGCAAGGCTACCGATCCTGAATGTTTTGCGGCCTTGAAACGGGCCCTGGTGCGCGTGGATGCAAGCTTGGCGGCCTAATCCGGCCTGAACTCCCGGCGTTCCATCACGCAAAATTACAACATTTTGTTTTGTTGATCTCGATTGTTGCTTCTAGCCCGGAAGCACAATAGAGGAATTGTTCCATGAGCCAGATCACGTCCAAAACCTGCCGCCGGAGCCATTTCACATGAGTGGCATGGTCATTATCGGGGCGGGCATGGCGGGGGCTCGCGCCTGCATTAATTTGCGCGCCAATGATTATCAGGGCGAGATCACCTTGATCGGTGAAGAAGTGCATTTGCCTTATGATCGGCCACCGTTGTCCAAAGCATCGATTGTGGAAGAGGCTGAGCCTTCTCCGGTGTGGTTGCTTGAACCTGAAATGGTGGCCTCGTTGAAAGTGGAAGCCCGTCTCGGGCTTCACGTTGAAAAGATTGATCGTGCTGGGAAAGCTGTAGTGCTCGGTGACGGGACGCGCATTTCCTATGACAAGCTGTTGATTGCGACAGGGGCCAAGCCCAGGCGTCTGCCGGGTGCGGGTGGTGAACATGCCCTGACCTTGCGCGACCATCGCGACACTCTGGAACTACGGCGGCGGTTTCAACCCGGAAAATCCATCGTCGTCATTGGCGGCGGTTTCATCGGGCTCGAACTTGCTTCATCCGCCATCAAGCGCGGGTGCAAGGTTACGCTTGTTGAAATGCAGCCGCGCATTCTGATGCGGGGTGTGCCGGAATCTATCGCCAGCATTGTGCATCAGCGCCATGTGGCTGCCGGTGTCGATATGCTGGCGGGCGTGACCATCGCTGAAATTTCTGCAGGGCTGGTGAAGCTGGGCGATGGGCGTGCGATCAAGGCTGATACGATTATTGCGGGCATTGGTGCGTCGCCCGAAATCAGATTGGCGCAGCAGGCTGATCTCGCAATCGAGAATGGTATTGCCTGCAATGCACAGCTTCAAACCCCCGATCCTGATATTTTTGCGGCCGGAGATTGCTGTTCATTCATCCACGAGAAATTCGGCAATCGCCGCGTGCGCCTCGAGGCGTGGCGCAGTGCGCAGGAACAGGCGGCCACAGCAGTTGAAAATATGCTGGGTGGCCACAAGGCGCATATTGCTGTTCCGTGGTTCTGGTCTGACCAATATGATCTTTCCTTGCAGATTGCAGGCATGCCCGACATGGGACCCAAAACCGTGACACGGCATCTGGGCGAGAACAGTCTCGTCAATTTCCATCTGACTGATGACAATCGCCTCATCGGCGTTTCAGGCATTGGCCCCGGAAATGCCTTTGCGCGCGAAGTGAAACTCGCCGAGATGATGATCGCCAAGGGCATTTCGCCTACAGTTGAAGCCTTGGCCGATCCTGCCATACAATTAAAGTCACTCTTGAAACCTTAGACATAAAATGGGACCTAAAACATGATCAGATTTGGCGTCATTGGCGCAGGCCGTATTGGCAAAGTGCATTCCAAGACCATCGCGTTGAACCCGAAAGCACAGCTTTGCTACATCGCTGATGCCATGCCCGCTGCTGCGGAAAGCCTTGCCGCGCAATATGGAGCTAAGGTTGCGTCTGTCGATGACATCATGAAGGCCAAGGATGTTGATGCCGTGTTGATCGGTTCACCCACGGGGTTTCATGCTGAACAGATTCAGGCAGCATCCAACAATGGCAAGTCGATCATGTGCGAAAAGCCGGTGTCTCTGTCGGTTGAACTGATCGAGCAGACGCTGAAAGTTGTTGAAAAGAACAAGTCCACTTTGATGATCGGCTTCAACCGCCGCTTTGATCCCAACTTTGCCGATTTGGAACAGCGCATCCGCAAAGGTGTGATCGGTGATGTGGAATTGGTGACGGTGATTTCGCGTGACCCCAATCCGCCACCGGCTGACTATGTCAAAGGCTCAGGGGGCTTGTTCCGCGACATGATGATCCACGACCTCGACATGGCCCGCTTCCTGATGGGCGAAGAGTTCGTGATCGTCAATGCGCTGGGTTCGGCGCTTGTTGACAAGGCCATTGGTGTGGCGGGTGACGTTGATACGGCGGCGGTTCAGATGCAGACAGCCTCGGGGCGCATTGCCGTCATCACCAATTCACGCCGCGCCACTTACGGTTATGACCAGCGCATGGAAGTTCATGGCGCAAAGGGCATGCTGTCGGCGCGCAACGTGCACAACACCACGGTTGAAGTCCACAATGCGGAAGGCACCAGGGCTGATCCCATCCAGAACTTCTTCCTTGAGCGTTATGGTGCGGCCTATGCCAATGAACTCAACACCTTCATTGCCGCTGTTGAATCCGGCAACCGCAACCCTAGCCCATCCGGCTTTGACGGGTTGCAAGCCCAGAAGCTTGCGGATGCTGCCACTGTGTCCTGGCAGACTGGCAAACCCGTGAAGGTGTCATGATGGACAGCAAATCTCTTTCGCATCTTTCGATGGATGGCAAGGTTGCCGTCATCACCGGTTCAACCCAAGGACTGGGCGAGGCTATCGCTCATCTTTTTGCCGAGCGTGGCTGTTCAGGCCTTGTGATCTGCGGGCGCAACGCCGCACGGGGCGCAAAGGTGAAGGCCGCACTTGAGGCCAAGGGGCCAAATGTTGTGTTCGTTGAAGCTGAACTCAGCAAGATCGAGGATGTGCGCAAGGTTATTGCGGCCTGCGACAAGGAATTTGGCAAGATTGATGCGCTGGTCAATGCTGCGGGCTTTACCGACCGGGGAACGATCTGGGACACGACGCCTGAATTTTTCGACCAGATGTTTGCCATCAACGTGAAGGCGCCCTTCTTCCTGATGCAGGACGCTTTGCATCTGATGAAAAAATCGAAGACCAGGGGCTCGATCGTCAACATCCTCTCGGTGTCGGGCCATGGTGGGCAGAGTTTCATCTCGGCCTATTGCGGCTCGAAGGGTGCTCTCGCGATCCTCACCAAGAATGTGGCAGCGAGCGTGATGAAATCACGAGTGCGGGTCAACGGCCTTAATATCGGCTGGATGGATACGCCGGGCGAAGACCGCATCATGAAAACCTTTCACGGCGCAGAAACAGACTGGCTCAAAAAGGCCGAAGAGGGCCGACCCTTTGGCCGCTTGCTCAAACCTGCTGAAGTGGCAAGAGCTTGCGCTTATCTCTGTTCGGATGAATCAGGATTGATGACGGGTTCGATCATTGATTTTGACCAGCAGGTTTTTGGTGCGGGTAATTCGCAGGCCGAACTGCCAGACGCTGCATTCTAATAAAAAGGGGAGCTTTCGTTTCCGAATGCTCCCCTTAAAACTGCTATCCGGGTACGCAGTACCTTATCCCGGAATGGCTGGACACTGGAGGCGGACCCCGACGCGTGTCATGAGAGTTACAATAACAGCCAAGAGTTTCCATTCCCTTTCCAAGAGAAAGAATTGCATTAACAGGGTCTTACCTGGTTGTGCAGAAGCAGGCCGAAACGTGCCAAAGCGATACATGCAACGGGCGAATGACAAATATATTTGCCCTGCAAAAAAGAATGGCTTTAGGGGTTCACATTCGGCCGGACTGTGTTACAAGCCGCGTCACACGCTTAACGCGGGATGGAGCAGCCCGGTAGCTCGTCAGGCTCATAACCTGAAGGTCGTCAGTTCAAATCTGGCTCCCGCAACCAAATTGAAACCCGCTATCTCAACGAGATGGCGGGTTTTCGTTTGCGTGGGGGCGCATTGCCGCAAGCAACTCCAACTTGTGCCCGCACCGCATCCGTGTGCGTCGCACATCAAACGCGGCTGTTAGATTTTGACTTCAGAACTGCTTCCTCTGCTTTTGCAAGAAGGGCGTCTGGATCGGTGCCATCACGCGGGGTCAATGAAAATCCAATGCTGGCAGTCAGGGCGATTGTTTGGCCGTTGTGCAGAATAGGCTTTTGAACAGCATCGGATATGCGATGAGCCAATTTCGCAACATCTGAAGGGAGTTTCACTTCCGACTGCAGAACAATGAAGCGATTGTCTCCGATGCGAGCCACAGTGTCGTTGCTCCGAACAACATCTTGAAGCCGGGCCGCTGTTGTTTGCAACACCAGATCACCCACGGCCTGTCCGAATTTTTTGTTCAGTTCGCCAAAATGGTCAAAGTCGAAACAGTGGACGGCGGCAACCTGGTTGGGCTTACAGTTGGCCACCATCTGGCTCATGCGAACGCGAAGCAGAACGCCCTTTGGAAGTCCTGTAAGTTTATCATATTCGGCATTAGCAATGGTCTCGGGAGTTGCAGGTCGATCCGCTGTGACGTCGAGATAGGTGGTCATGAAGCCGCCGCCATCCAATGGCACGCCACGAATTTCCAGAACCACACCGTTGGGTCTTGTCCGTCTGAAGTGATGCGCCTTGCGTTGCTTCACCAGCTCCATGCGATCGCTGACATGCATTTCAATGTCGCCTGGTCCATATTCGCCACGAATGGCGTTGAACCGAAAAAGCTGTTCAAGGGTGGGGTTGCCGCGTTCGAATAGTTCAGGCGGATATTCGAGCAGCGCCCTCTGCCGATCGTTGCAGAAGACCAGCTTCAGATTTTTATCGACCAGGGACAGGCCCCCAGGAAAATTCTCCACGACGGCGCGCAAGAGATCCAATTCGTCTTGGAGCGCGCGAACGTCAACTTTGCCGTCGTCAGACAGATTGAGAGCCGTGCCAAAATTTGATTTCTTGGCTTGGGAATCGGAAAGTAAACCAAACAAGATGCACCTCTTTTGATCGGAAATGTTTGCCCTTGATTCACAATTACGGAATATTCAGACCACTTAAGGTTGTTGAAAATTGAGAGCTCATCTCTCCAGGATATGTTTTGCCCGCTGTATATCAATTGAGGATATAGAGCCCAATTCGTGAAGGCAGTCTTAAATGCCCGAGTCTGGCCGCGCCCCCATCCCGAAATTAGTTACGGCTTCATTCAATGTTGCAATCAAACTTGGGCTTTGGCGATATTCGATCCAACTTGCCGTGATCATTTCCGAAGTCAAAACCGAGTGAGTACAGCCAGTGGCCATTGCAGTTGTGGCGGTTCTGTTATTTGCTTGTGTTGGGTTCCTCGCCATCGAAGAAGCCAATTGCTAAAAAATCCTAAGTTCGCAGCAACATTGATCCAACTCTTCCAAAATCTAAAAACATACGCGCGCGCAAACGCATCACTCAAATGAACGTGGGGATCGATCGTGATCTTCTTGAGGCTGGCGTGCTTCATTCGAGTTGCGAGATGCATGTTTTGCATTCGACGTGAAACAAAACTATCATATTTGAGCCACTCAATTTGTATGGCGTATCTTTTCCGACTTGGCGTTGCGGTTCGCATTTCGCTGCGGCGCAAGATTGAATATGTTAGACGTCGCCGCAAAAGGCCTGTAACAACTTATCTCAATTAACAGTTGTTATCGTGTTCAAACGACGGTCTCAGAATTCTACAGTACTTTTTCTAAACCAATTGCGGTGGTTGAAATGAAAGAGTCTACTCGTGTTCGTGAGAAATTGGGCGGCGGTTACGCCAGGATCAACTCTGTAGAAGTCGCTGGAGAAATTTTGCTCCAGTTGGCAAAATTCAGACATCCAACGACACTCAAAAATCTCAGTGCGAAATGCCAGCTCACACCCAGCAAGGTCCATCGCTATTTGAGTAGCTTGGGCAAGTTGGGTCTGGTTTTTCAAGGAACGAGGTCTGGCAATTACTCCCTGGGCAGGAACGTCATTTTGATTGGCCTGGCGGCCATGCAGCAAAACGATCAAATCGACGAAGTCATTGAACAACTTCCTGAATTTGTCAAAAAAATTAAGCACCACGTGTTCTTGAGCGTGTGGAGCAAAGCTGGTCCCACCATTATAAAATGGGAACGTTCTGATGATCCGCTCCTCATCGGTCTACCCTTGGGCCAGGTTTTGCCGGTGTCTCACTCGGCGTCCGGAAGAGTGTTTGCGGCCCTCCTTGAAAAAGCAGTTACTCAAGATTTGCTTGCACAAGAAAGACTTTCCTATGGCGACAAATCCATTCGTTCCGATGAAGATTTGCAGTCGATCCTTAAGACAGTACGCGAGCGACGTTATGCTATTTCGCGCGGGGAAGTCGAAAGTGAAGTCACCACCATCGCGGTGCCGGTTGTTGATTGGGAGGATAATCCAATCGTCGTGATCGGTGCAGCTGTGCCAAAGCATACTGCCGAGGAACACATTGCTTCAATCGCTGAGTCGCTCACAAAATTCGCCCGCGATTTATCAGTGCTCAAGCCATCATTTCCGTTTGAATCATAATCGCACAATTCAGAAGTATCATATTACGTCTGGAAAATTTCTCATTGAGGCATCAATTTCTCAATGTGGAATTGTTGTAGCCATTTAGAAATCCGTTTCTCGGCGTTTCTACAAAATTAGGAAAGTGGTCTGTCATTCCTGCCCGGTAATTTTGCTTCTTAGATCCCGCATGTGGGACGCAAGTAAAATGGAGTCTGGAAATGAAGACATACTCACCTGTTTCAAATGTCAGAGCCGTCAAACTCATGTCTGTTCTGATACTTTCCGTATTTCTTGATGTTGGAACCGCATCGAGTGCCGGCCTCGGAGGCTTGGGCGGCGCCGTTGGTGGACTTGGTGGTGCAGTTGGCGGACTGGGCGGCACAGTTGGTGGTGTGGTCGGTGGCGTAGGCGGCACGGTTGGCGGCGTGGTTGGCGGTGTTACCGGAACCGTTGGCGGCGTGGTCGGTGGAGTGACCGGCACAGTTGGTGGTGTTGTTGGCGGCGTCACTGGAACGGTCGGCGGTGTGGTCGGCGGAGTCGGCGGCACAGTTGGCGGCGTAACCGGAACGGTTGGTGGCGTGCTCGGAGGTGTAACCGGCACCGTTAACAACACGGTCAACGGCCTGACCACCTCTGTCAATAATGTGGCAGGCACAATCAATAACCCGGCACTCAACTCAAACGGCGCTCTTGGTGTCACCGCCAAATCGAGCCTCATGAATGGCATCGAAGCCAAGTTGCGGGTGTTGCCAACTCCGGACCTTCTGACCTTGTGCTTGTCAGTAGGTGGCGGCAATGGCGGGTGCGGTTCGGCCAACAGGCAAGAGCTGATTGCGTTGATCCACGTCCAGCTCAGAACTTTGCGACTTCGCACCTTGGTCAATCTGTGTGTCAGCGTTGGCGGCGGGTGTGGTGGTGGCACTGGCGGTGGTGGTAGCACAGGCGGCGGTGGCACTGGCGGCGGTGGCACCGGCGGTGGAGGCGGTGGCGGTGGTGGAACTGGCGGCGGCGGTGGCACCGGTGGTGGCGGTGGTGGTGGTGGTGGTGGTGGTGGTGGTGGTGGTGGAAATCACCCGCCTATCTTGTCTGCATCTTCAAGAACCATTGTTGCCAACAAACCATTTTGCGCAAAAATTCTGCGCGATCCCCAATACTACGGCGAACAATTCGCCAAACTCTGCCGGTCCGCCACGTCTTGGACCGACTGAATTTGGGAATGACGTATTCCTAGGGCACATGATTTGAGTTTGCCCAAGCTGGCAATGGTGGCGATACCCACCATTGCCATTGTTATGTTGGCTCGGACCTCGCCTAACTAGATTTTGAGGTCTGGCTCCTTGCGCTTTGCATCCATTAATCGGATCACGATGAGGTAGCCTAGGATCGGCTCCTCAAGCCTACTCCCATGTTTTCCACCGGGTTTGTTCTTCGCCTTTGCCTGAAATAAAATGGCAACAAGCATCTTGCGCTTGCTAAAATCTGAGTTACAGTGGTGAATAATTATTTCCGCTAAGGAAACATACAGAGGACGCGTTCAATGCCATTATCCTGGAGATTTTCTGTTCTTGCCGACCGCCACCGGGCGCTGGGCTCCAAGCTTGAAGACTGGAGCGGCATGGGCACTGCCTGGACTTATAATGACGATTTGGTGGAACAGCACGCCACGGTTCGCACTAAGGCCGGCCTCATGGATGTCTCGGGCCTGAAGAAGATCCACTTGGTAGGCCCCCACGCCCAAGCTGTTCTGGAATACATTACAACCCGCGACACAACCAAGATTTACCCCGGAAAATCCGTCTATGCCTGCATGCTGAATGATCGTGGGCTTTTCACCGATGACTGCATCATTTATCGCACCGGCCCCAACTCCTGGATGCTGGTGCATGGCTCAGGCTCGGGCCATGAAGAAGTGGTGAAGCAGGCTGCAGGCCGCAACGTTGCGGTGTTGTTTGATGATGACCTGCATGATCTTTCGTTGCAGGGCCCAATTGCCGTGGACTTCCTTGCCAAGCATGTGCCCGGCATTCGCGATCTCAAATATTTCCATCACATGCAGACCACATTGTTTGGCGCCCCCGTGATGATCTCGCGCACGGGTTATACCGGCGAACGCGGCTATGAAATTTTCTGCCGCGGGCAGGATGCACCCATGATCTGGGATACAATCCTCGATCAGGGCAAGCCCATGGGGATCAGGCCTGTATGCTTCACCACGCTCGATTTCCTGCGGGTGGAAAGCTATCTGTTGTTTTATCCTTACGACAATTCGCAGATGTATCCGTTCCCTGATCAGCCGCCGGGCGATTCACTGTGGGAATTGGGATTGGAATTTACCGTCAGCCCCGGCAAGACGCATTTCCGTGGCTATGAAGAACACTACAAGCTCAAGGGCAAGGAACGCTTCAAGATCTTTGGTCTGCTGCTTGAAGGCGACAAGATGGCCGATCCCGGAGATGAGCTGTGGGCCGATGGCAAGAAGGTTGGCGTGGTCACCTGCCCCAGCTATTCCAAGCTGACAAAGAAGAGCATGGCGATTGTGCGTCTTGATGTGCCCTATGCCAAGCAGGGCACGCCGCTCGAAGTGCGCGGCAAGACGCTCAAGACCAAGGCCATTGCCCACACCATCACCTTTGATGATCCGGAAAAGAAGAAACGCACGGCTCAAGGCTGATCAATGCTGGTTCAGGGAATCAAGAGCAGGCCGGTTTATACAGGCGTCAGTTTTGATCCTGCGGCGCGAAAACATGTGTTCGTGCTCGAAGCGGAAGGTGCAAAGGCGCTGATCGAACAGGTGATGACACCGGGCGAAGGCGAGATTGCCAAGACCGATATTCTTTACACGGCCACAGCGGTAGCGCCTTCAAACTATGACAAGGCACTCAGCAATCTCAAACCTCATGATTTCTGGATGGCACCGACAATCCCGGTTCTCTTGAACCGCTTCAATGTGGTTCTGCAATCGGCCCATATGGGAACCCAGATTTATATTGCGGGAACCGAGGGCTTCATCGGTCAGGCGATGCAAGTGGCTTTGAATCACGGCATTGATTTCAATTCCTTGAAAACCGAACATCGCGGTTCCGAAGCGCGTCGCGTGCAGTGTGTCCACTGCAAGGGCTTTACCGAAAATGTGACGACAAGCCCCTTCACCTGCAGCCATTGTGGGCTTCAGCTTCTGGTGCGCGACCATTATTCGCGGCGGCTTGCGGCGTTTCAAGGTGTGTGCATTGATGCCGAAGAGCCTGGCACTGCGCCTGTTCCTGAGGTGAAATTCCCGTGACTGCCAATACCGAAATGCGCGTGCGCGTGGCCCAGATCACCCAGGTGGCCGATCAGGTAAAGCGCTTTCGCTTTGAGCGCGTGGATGGCCAGGCCATGCCGGTGTTTTCGGGTGGTGCCCATGTGGTGGTGGCGATGCGCGATGGCGAGGTGTTGCGGCGCAATCCCTATTCGCTGATGTCGTCGCCAACCGATACTTCTGCTTATGAGATCAGTGTGCTGCGCGTTGAAAATTCGCGTGGTGGCTCACATTTCATGCATGACGCTGTGAAGCTCGGCGACGAGCTGACCTTGAGCCAGCCGATCAATCTCTTTGCTCTCGACCAGCGTGCGAGGAAGCATATTTTCATGGCGGGCGGCATTGGCATTACGCCGTTCATTGCGATGATGGACCAGCTTCATTTTCAGGGCGGTAATTTTGAACTGCTTTATGCGGTGCGGACGCGCGGGCATGGCGCCTATTGGCGCGAGTTGCAGGAGCGTTATGGCAAGCACCGCGTGAAAATCTATTGTGACGCGGAAAAACTTTTCATTCCAACCGATGCGTTACTGAGCGCCCAGCCTCTGGGCACTCATCTTTATGTGTGCGGGCCTTTGGGCATGATCAATGGCGTTCTTGGAAAGGCGCGTTCATTGGGTTGGCCCTCTCAGAACCTCCACTCGGAAGAATTTCTGGCACCGCCCCCCGGCAGCCCGTTCAAGGCCATTTTCAAGAAGTCGGCCAAGACCATCGAAGTCCATTCCCACCAGAGCATTCTCGAAGCCGCTGAAGCCGCTGGCATTGATGCGCCTTATCTTTGCCGTGGCGGGGCTTGTGGCCAATGCGAGACGAATGTTCTCGGCTGCAATGGAAAGATCGAACACAATGACAATTATCTCGAAGTGCTAGAAAAGGCCTCGGGCAAGAAAATCATGATTTGCGTCTCACGCATCAACGGATCAGAAATCACGCTCGATCTTTAAGGAGCGAGGAGTATCACCGCCATGAACATCAAATTCAAAAATGAAACCTTCAGGGATGATTTCACCTTCGCCAATTCGCCCGAAACCATCCGGCGATTTCCTTTCCCGTTTCACGAAGACAAATACATGTACGCGGTCAACATGGAGCCCCATGTTCCCGCTGGCCCTCCGGGCCATGCATATAATAATGGCATTGATGTCGATGAGCATTTCGTGTCCGAGATGCAGGACCGTGCCAAGGTTCTGAAGGAAGACCCTTTGCGGTATCAAGTGCTGCCGCACATGATGGCGGCGCAATGGGATACGCTTGAACTTCTGATGGAACAGCAGGCCGCGGGTTATCCTGAACATTTCTCGCTCACCAAGGATGGCGACAACTGGCACTGGATCAACCGCCCGATGGGGATTGATCAGAAATTCGTGTTTGGTGATCCTTCCACCCTGCCGATGGACCCTCTCGAATTCATCACGCGTCAGGCGCAGGGCGATTTCGTCATCGTTGACCAGCGCGACAATAATCTCTGGTGCGATGCCGGCATGGTGACAACGCAGGCCGACTGGTCTCTTGATTTCGATATCGGCATGAATTTCATGGAGTGGCATGGGCCGGTGCCGCTAGCCCATCATATGGGTGTCTTTGAGCGGGCGTTGAAATTCCTCTTGAACCTGCAACAGGGAAAACCTGTCAGACGTCTGAACTGGACGATGACGGTTAACCCAAGGCTTGATACGAGCCCTGAGAATTACCACAAATGGGGTGCCGACCGCATGACGGTGACGCCTGAGAATGTTGGCAACAAGGTTCACTTGCGTTGTGAATTGCAGAGCCTGTGGCGGTTGCCGCGCTCCAACGCTATTCTGTTTGTGGTGCGCTGTTATCTTCTCAAGATGGAAGAGCTCGTGACCATTCCCAAATGGGCCAGGCGTTTTCATCGCGTATTGCGCGACCTGCCACCGGAGCTTGTCGACTACAAGGGCCTGACGCGCTATCGCCCGACAACAGTCGAGTGGCTTTCAAAATATGATGATGGCGCGGCCACAAGCCCCGGTATCTTCCCAGAATAATCATCGGAGGAATTGAATGACGCGTGTTGCAATAATCGGAGCGGGACCTTCAGGCACAGCTGCTTTAAGGGCTTTTCAGTCTGCCAAAAAGAAGAAGGCCAAGATTCCTGAAATCGTCTGCTTTGAAAAGCAATCCGATTGGGGTGGCTTGTGGAATTACACCTGGCGCACCGGGCTTGATGAACATGGCGAGGCGGTGCACGGCTCGATGTATCGTTATTTGTGGTCGAACGGCCCCAAGGAAGTTCTGGAGTTCGGTGATTATTCGTTTGAGGAACATTTCGGCAAAGCCATTCCATCTTATCCGCCGCGTGCTGTGCTGTGGGATTATATCAAGGGCCGCGTTGAAAAGGCCGGTGTTAAAAAATGGGTGCGCTTCAATTCGCCAGTGCGCATGGTCGAATGGGACAAGAAGAAAAAGCTCTTCAATGTCACCGTCCATGATCGCGTCAAGGACCGCATGTACACCGAGCAGTTTGACAATGTGATCGTGGCCAATGGCCACTTCTCCACGCCCCATGTTCCGGAATTTGAAGGTGTGAGAACCTTCAATGGCCGCGTGATGCACGCCCATGATTTCCGCGATGCGCTGGAATTCAAGGGCAAGGATGTGCTGATTGTTGGCCGCTCTTATTCGGCTGAAGACATCGGTTCGCAGTGCTGGAAATATGGCGCGAAGTCAGTTACCGCCAGCTATCGATCAAAACCCATGGGCTTTGACTGGCCAAAAGGCTTTGAACAGGTTCCCCTGTTGCAGAAACTTGTGGGCAACACAGCGCATTTCAAGGATGGGACGAGCCGGCACATTGATGCGTTGATCCTGTGCACCGGCTATCAGCATCACTTCCCGTTTCTCGCGGAAGACCTACGCTTGAAAACCGCCAATCGCCTGTGGCCTTTGGATCTTTACAAGGGTGTGCTGTGGGAGAAGAACCCGAAGCTCTCCTATATCGGCATGCAGGACCAGTTCTATACCTTCAACATGTTTGACGCCCAGGCGTGGTATGTGCGCGATGTGATTTTGGGGCGCATCAAATTGCCTAAGCTCGAAGCCATGACCAAGAACTCCAAGGCGTGGCGCAAGCGCGAATTGAAGCTGGAAAATGACGAACAGATGATCCAGTTCCAGGGCGATTATGTGAAAGAGCTGATCGCTGCCACGGATTATCCAAAGCTTGACACCGAAGCCATCAACAAGACACTCCTACAATGGGAAGATGACAAGCACCACGACATCATGGGGTATCGTAACAAGGCTTACCGGAGCATTGTAACCGGCACCATGTCGCCGGTTCATCACACACCCTGGCTTGAGGCTTTGGATGACTCGATGGAGACTTATTTGCAGGTGAAGTGAGGAAGAGCCCTTGCGTATTGGCGTATTGACTTAACCTGTCCCCCTCCCCCTTGTGGGGAAGGTTGGGGTGGGGGTTGGTCGGTGCCAGAAATTAAATCTCGAGCAAGTGGTTGGTGTCAGAGCGACCCCCACCCTTAATCCCTCCCCACAAGGGGGAGGGAAAAGATTGAGTGGCAACTCCCAAACTGTTTGAACTAACTCCGCGGCCGGGTCTTGTCCGGATCGTAATGCGCAAAGCGTATAATCTTTGCAGGCAGGCGTTTGGCCAGGCCATCGCCCTTGCCGATCTCAACCTCCGTGCCGATCTCGCTATTCAGCGCATCAACCCGCGCCAGTGCAATGTTCTTGCCGAGAATGGGTGAGCGCATGCTGCTGGTGACAACGCCCACTTGCGCGCGGCCGATGTGTACGCAATCGCCATGGCCCACGGTTTCATTGGCGTCAATTTCAAGCCCCACCAATTTGTGGCGGGGATGGTCTTTGCGCTGTTGCAGCGCCGCACGGCCGATGAAATCATCAGTCTTGGTTTTAAGGGGCACGGTGAAACCAATGCCTGCTTCAAACGGATCAGTTTCCGAAGTGAATTCATAATTGGCGAAGATCAATCCCGCCTCAATGCGCACCATATCAAGCGCCTCAAGCCCCATGGGCTTCAGGCCATATTTCTGCCCCGCAGTCCACACGGCATCAAAGACTTCATTGGCGTGTTTGGGATGGCAGAAAATTTCATAGCCCAGTTCGCCCGTGTAGCCCGTGCGCGAGACAACGATCGGTACGCCTTCAAAATGGCCGATGCGGGCAACGGCAAAGCGGAACCATTCAAGCTCGCCAATCGCTGGCTGTGCTGGCGATGTCCAGATGATTTCTTTCAGCAGGTCGCGCGAACTAGGTCCTTGCACGGCGATATTGTGCAACTGGTCGGTTGATGAGCGCACCCAAGCCTTGAAGCCCATTTTCTCGGCCTGCTCACGGAGCCAAATGCCGGAATAATCATCGCCACCAATCCAGCGAAACAGGTTCTGGCCCAAGCGGAACACGGTGCCGTCATCAATCATGCCACCATTTTCATAACACATGGCGGAATAGACGACCTGGCCGACTGAGAGCTTCTTGATATCACGCGTCAGGCAATATTGCAGCAGGGCTTCGGCGTCAGGCCCGGTCACCCCAAATTTTCGCAACGGTGAGAGGTCCAGCACCACGCATTTTTGGCGTGCCGCCCAATATTCTTCGATTGGTCCATCATTGTTGAAGCGCTGAGGCAGCCAATAGCCGCGATATTCGGCGTAATTGCGCGTCAGTGCCGAGAAGCGCTCATGAAAGGCGGTCTCCTTGGTCATTACCGGGTCGGCATCAGGTGTCATGCGGGTGGCCACTGCTCGTGAGAATTTTTCGGTTGCCGCATAAGTGCGGACATGAATGTCGGTCGGGTTCCAGCCATTGCCGGGGTCAATGTCATCGGGGCAGGATGACGCCACGCAGACAAGATCGGTCAAGGCTTTCACCATCACATAGTCGCCAGCGCGCGACCAGGCTTCATCCGAAACGATGACGTTATGGGCGTCCATGCGCGTGTTGTAGAAAAAGTTGAGCGCTTCCCACCCTTTGCGCTTGGCAACGCCGAAGGGATCCAAAGCGAAATTGAAATTTTCGGTGCAGTTGGCGTGGCCGGGATAGCCCATGTCGTCATAAAAGCGCGGGTTGCAGGCGGTGGCGAAAGAGTCATGGCGCCCACAAGTGTCCTGGACAACTTCGACCAGCGGTTCGAAATCAAATCCAAACGCTTTCGACGGCAGGCCTGGCGTTGGATAGGCGCGGCCTGTGAGGGTGCGCGTCACTGTGGCGTCAAGCGCGTTTTCGATGCCCTTGTCGAGCTTCGCTGCCGAGAAGCACTGGAAGTCTGTCATCTGGCGGCCGGAGACATCGATGATCTGGATATATTCGCCGGCCTTCACGAAAAAGCCGCGCGCTGTTGCCGCCTTGATGCGGATGTCCTGCAAGGGATCACGCAAGGGTTCAGGCAATTCGCTGAGCGCGGTTTTCGCGCGTGGATTAACGCGGGCGATGCGCAGTTCAATGTCGGTCAGGGTATCTTGCGCCTCGGGCTGCATATCGCCGCCGGGAATGGCAATGATCAAGGTACCGTTCTGCGAGACTGCAAATTCGGCATGGGTCCCGGCGGGCGTCGTCGTTTCAAAAATGTCGACAGACTTGGCCTTGGCCAGATCAATGTTGCGACGGGTCAACCCTGCTTTCGTGCGCGCTGCACTTTCGGAGGCGCGTGACAGAACCGATTTGAGCGCTCCTGCACTTCCATTTGCCGAAACAGAAATTCCCGTCCCATCGAAATTTCCGGCACTGTCGCAAAAGCTGATCTCGATCGGCTGGCCGCCTTCGGTGTTCGTCAGGCGAAACTTATCGCCCGCCTCCACTGCCACAACCAGGCTGCCGCCACCGGGCACGACGTAACGCTCTGTGTTTAGCGGCAACACACGCTCTCCCGGCCGCAAGATGCGGCTGGGCCGTGGCGCCAGGTAAAGCGGGGCGTTCATGGGCCAAAGACCTCAGATTTGTTTTCTTCAATGCTCATGATTGCACAGTTTCGCTTGACGGTCGATATAATGTCAGTAAAAATTGTTTCCTGAGGTGGGGTTAGACCGGAAATCGGCGGGCCCTTGTCTTGTCACATGGGACTCTGGAGGGAGCAACAAATGTCAACAAACACAAGTGGTGGCGAAATGGTTCGCACCATTGATTGGAAAGGGGCCTTTTGGATCGCCAGTGGCGTTCCATCCTTGGTCCTCTTCTCAATCGGGGGAATTGCGGGCGTCGCCGGAAGGCTCGCCTTTTTAGTTTGGGCCATCTCAATTCTGATGGGCTTTGTTCAATCATTCACCTATGCCGAAATCGCTGGCATGTTTGGAAGCAAGTCAGGCGGGCCTGCAGTCTATGGCGGCACGGCGTGGATCAGATACAACAAGTTTTTAGCGCCGCTTTTGGTGTGGTGCTATTGGTATGCGTGGTCGCCCGTGCTGTCGCTGGGCTGCGCTTTGGCCGCAGGCTATATCCTGAATGCCTGGGCGCCCATTCCAATTTTTGATGCGGGTTCACCAGACGTGATCGCCTGGCTTGCCGATGCTGCCAACGCCGGCAAAGCACCAGCCGATGCCATTGCTGCAGTCACTGCCGCTCACACGCCTCTCGTCCAAACTTGGGAGCTGTTGCAGTTTGATGTGCCCTTCTTCGGAACGGCGCATTTGAATTCAACCTTCGTGTTGGGCGTGATCATCATGCTCGGCATTTTCGCCATTCAGCATCGCGGTGTGTCAAACACCGCCACGGTGCAGAAATGGATTGGCATCTTGGTCGTGGCCACACTTTTCGTGGTCAGTGTCCTTCCCATTCTTTTGGGCAAGGTCAGCTGGGCCAATTTTAGCCCGCTTCTTCCGCCCAAAGCGAGCTACTCCGCCGATCTTGGCGAATGGAACATCCCCGGTTGGACCTTGTTCCTCGGGGGCCTCTATATCGCGGCATGGTCGACCTACGGGTTTGAAACCGCAGTGTGCTACACACGCGAACTGAAAGATCCAAAGACCGATACATTCAAGTCAATCTTCTACTCAGGGATTTTGTGCATCCTGCTCTTCATCCTTGTTCCATTCACTTTCCAAGGCGTCTTGGGCATTGACGGCATGTTGGCTGGTCCGATTGTCAGCGGTGTCGGCATTGCCGATGCGGCGGGCAACATGGTGGGCGGTGGCTCTGTCATCCACGGCCTGCTGGTGTTCTTGATGATCATGGCGCTGGTCTTGACCATCATGACGGCCATGGCCGGTTCATCGCGGACCCTTTATCAAGGTTCAAAGGATGGATGGCTGCCCAAATATCTGAGCACGGTAAACTCGCATGGTGCACCCACACGCGCCATGTGGACGGACTTGTTGTTCAACGTTGCAGTGCTTGCCATTGCTTCGGATGCAACAGGCTTCTTCTTCGTCCTCGCCATCTCGAATGTCGGCTACATCATTTTCAACTTCCTGAATTTGAATGCGGGCTGGATTCATCGCGTTGACTCGCCAGACATTGAACGGCCATGGAAGGCACCAACCTGGTTGATCGGCGTCAATACAGTGTTGGCTTTCGCCAATGCCGTATTGCTTGGGGCCGGTGCCAAGACCTGGGGCTATTCCACAGGTCTCTATTGGGGCTTTGGCATGGCGCTGCTGATCATCCCGATCTTCGCCTATCGCCACTATGTCCGCGACAAGGGGCAATTCCCTGACGGCATGCTGGCCGACATGGGATTGCAAGGCCAGGATCTCGGCGTCAAAAAAGCCGGCATGTGGCCTTACATCACAATCGCCGTTGGTTTGCTTGTGGTGCTTTGGGCCAACTGGTTCTTTATTCTGCCAGCCTCAACTTAAATAACTGGCCGCCATTCCTCACAGGAGTGGCGGCTTTTTTATGTGACCTGATAACCGAATTCGGCGGCTTGGGATGTGAGCCATTCCCAGAAGCTCTCCGAGAATCCTCTAAATACTGACAGCGTGAATTCATCGGCGCCGGTTCGCGTGAGATGGACCGAGACATGGGCCATCTGGGTGAGCGCTGATTTGCCGACGGGAAATTCAGAGGCGTGAAGATCAACCGGCGTGCCTTTGTCCAAGAGCCCGCGCGCCTTTGACCCGGCCACGCGGATCACCACGCGGCCGTGGCTTTGGTCTGACACCGAAGCGATTCCTGCGAGACGCTTTTTCAAATCAGAATAAAGCGCACCATCTTCCAAGCCTTCGCCTTGCACATAAAACTGGTCTGCCCCGGCCCATTGAACGTCAACCTTCTTCAAGGTGGCCAGCGCCTCGCTCAAGGCCTTGGCTTTTCCCTTGCGGGCAATGACCATGACAATTGACATCGGGTGAAGCACCGACAACACGACGCCTGGCACGCCTTTATCCGCGCCAAAGCGGCCTTGGATTGCAACATTCTGAAGGACGGAGGTCCTAGACATGAAGCCTCCGGTTTTCAGGATCAAAATGCACGGGGTCGCAAATCTCGGCGAGATAATGATGGCCGCGCAAGCCATCAAACACCTTGACGATTTCGCCATGGCGCGCGCGGCCATTCGAGAGAAGCGCCAAGCCCAGCCACATGTTCAGCATGGGCGAGAACGCCACCGAGCAGATATAACCCTGGTCTGCCGCCATGGAAGGCGCATCGCCCTGTTTCAACAAATGGCCGCCGGACCTGATCTTCATGGCACGATCCACAGGCTTGATGCCAACCACGCATTGGCGTTGAGGATCAATGAGGCCCTCGCGCGTGGCCATCATGCGGCCGATATAATCCTTCTTCGATGACATCATCTTGCCAAGGCCCAGATCAGCGGCGGTCGTGGTGCCGTTCAACTCGCCGCCCGCCACATGGCCTTTTTCAATGCGCATGATGGAGAGGGCTTCGACACCATAAGGTACGATGCCAAATTCATGGCCCGCCTGCATGATGGCGCGGGCGACGGCATTGCCATAGTCAGCTGGAACCGCGAGCTCGTAAGCGTGTTCGCCTGAGAACGAGATGCGGAACAGGCGGGCCGTGATGCCACCCAGCACCGTGATGTCCTTGGCCGCAAGATAAGGTGCTGTTTCATCGTTCAAGGTCAGGCCATCGACGATCTTCTGAAGCGTGGCCCGCGATTTGGGCCCGGCAATCGCCATTTGCGCCCATTGCTCGGTGACGGAGACATATTGCACATCGAGCTCGGGCCAAAGCGCCTGATGACAGAACTCGATGTGGCTCATCACGCGGGCCGCATTGGCGGTTGTCGTGGTCATCAGATAATGATCTTCGGCGAGCCGCGAGGTGGTGCCATCGTCAAACACAATGCCGTCTTCGCGCAGCATCAACCCATAGCGCGCCTTGCCGATGCTCAGTGTACTGAAGGTATTGCAATAGAGCCGGTCGAGGAAGGCACCTGCATCCTTGCCTTGAATATCGATCTTGCCCAATGTTGAAACATCGCACAGGCCAACGCCTTCGCGCGTGGCTTTAACTTCGCGCGAGGCCGAGGCCAGCCAGTCTTCACCTTCCCGAGGGAACCACGAAGAGCGCATCCACAATCCGGTTTCAACAAAGACTGCGCCCTGTTCCGTGGCCCAGTCATGAAGTGGCGTCTTGCGGACGGGCTGGAAATGATGACCCGTGAATGGCCCTGCAAAGGCGCCGAAAGACACAGGTGTATAGAAGGGCCGGAATGTGGTCGTGCCCATCTCGGCGATGGTCTTGCCAGAGGCTTCGGCCAGAATGGCAATGGCATTGACGTTGCCGAGCTTGCCCTGGTCTGTCGCCATGCCGGTTGTGGTGTAGCGCTTGGCCAGTTCGACATGGCCATAGCCTTCGCGCGCGGCGAGCGGCAGGTCCTTGGCCGTGGCGTCGTTCTGGTAGTCAATGAAGGCTTTGCCGGTTGACTCCTTCACCCACCAGAAGGGCGTGATGGCGAAGGCCTCGTCGCGGCATTTGGGCGTGGCGGGTGTTTTGCCTTTCACCGTGCCAGCGCGCGCGCCATCAGCAAGACACTCAGAGAGCAGCATGTGGCCTGCGGCACTGCCAATTGCTTTGAATTCTGCGCCAACATCGGGGGGTGTGAAGGCTGCGATGCTCTCATTCCAAATTGGCTTGGCACCGCGTTGGCACATGAGGTTGACGATGGGCGACCAGCCGCCCGACATGGCGACGGCCTCGCAGGGAATGATGTCACCATTCTCTAGATCGACGAATTTTACACCCCTTTTCCCAATGACGTTGCAGATCTTCCTGCCTTTGCGCGTGTCGATGATCGCTTCAACATGAACGCCATGGGCTTTCAAATCTGCAGCGGTGCGCAAGGCTGAATCATTGTTGGTGAAAATCGTGACGGACTTGCCAGCCGCTGCCGCATAGCGATTGGCATAGTGGCGCATGGCGGAAGCGACCATGACGCCGGGTACATCATTGCCGCCGAACACCAGTGGACGCTCTTCAGCACCTGCAGCGAGCACCGCGCGCTTGGCCTGAATGCGCCAATATCTTTGGCGCGGCTCAAAGGGTGCGGGCACAGCCACATGATCATTCACCCGCTCAAGCGCGCCGAAGATGTTGCCATCAAACCAGCCAAAAATCGTGGTGCGCGGCATGAGGGTGACGTTTGGCATTGACGCCAATTCGGCGATGACAGCTTGACTCCATTCAAAACCGGATTGGCCCGCAATCTCTTCGTTCTCAAAGAGCAGCGAGCCACCCAAGCGCGAACCTTCATCTGCGAGGATGACGCGGGCACCGGAGCGCGCCGCCGTCAACGCAGCCATCAATCCAGCGGGGCCGGAACCCACCACAAGAAGATCACAATGAGCATAGGATTTTTCGTAAAGGTCGGGGTCAGCCTCGCGCGAAGCGGTGCCAAGACCAGCCGCCTTGCGGATCAGTGGCTCATAGATTTTCTCCCAAAAACTTTTGGGCCACATGAAGGTCTTATAATAAAAGCCCGCCACGAAGATCGATGAGGCGAGCGAATTCACCGCGCCAATATCGAAATTTAATGAGGGCCAGCGGTTCTGGCTCTTGGCCACCAGCCCCTCATAAAGCTCAACCATGGTGGCGCGGGTGTTGGCTTCCTTGCGGCCGCCCTCGCGCAGTTCCACCAGCGCGTTGGGCTCGGACGCCCCTGCCGAAATCACGCCACGCGGGCGGTGATATTTGAAGGAGCGGCCCATGAGGTTTACACCATTGGCAATCAGCGCGGAGGCCAGATTGTCGCCCTGATGGCCGTTAAAAGACTTGCCATCGAATTTGAAATTCAATGTTGTTGAGCGATCAATGAGACCGCCTGATGAAAGCCGGAAGCCTGTCACGATTTGGCCTTTCGCTTGAAGGCAGAGGCCAGAACAGCGCCCGTCACTTGATGCGTGTCGGTGTTGCGGTTGACGACCAGCCAGGCGCGGCAGCCGCCCGAATGTTGAGCGTATTCGGCGAAATTCCCACGCGGATTTTCGCGCTCGTAAACATAGGCCTGCCATTGCGGCATGGAGGCAGGGTCGTTGCTTTGCGGACGCTCAACGCTGGCATCACCAAGGAACGTGAATTCCTCGACCGGGCGATTTCCGCAATGGGGACAGGGGATCAGCATTTATGTTCCATCAATGCAAATTGGGCGTGGCGCCCTGCCCTTTTTCATCGAGCATGCGACCGGTCTTGAAGCGATCCATACGATAGGCGGTGGCGACCTTGTGGGGCTCGTCCTTGGCAATGAGATGGGCATAGCACCAGCCTGATGCGGGCGTGGCCTTGAAACCGCCATAGCACCAGCCAGCGTTCAAATATAATCCGTCTACTGACGTTTTATCGATGATGGGCGAACCATCCATCGACATGTCCATGACGCCGCCCCAGCTTCGCAGCACGCGCACGCGCGAGACGGCGGGGATCATGGCGACACCAGCTTCCACCACATGTTCGACCATCGGCAAGTTGCCGCGCCGCGCATAGGAGTTGTAGCCGTCAATGTCGCCGCCAAACACAAGCCCGCCCTTGTCGGATTGCGAGACGTAAAAATGCCCGGCACCAAATGTTACCACGCCATCGATGAAAGGCTTCAGGCCTTCGGAGACGAAGGCTTGCAGCACATGGCTTTCAATCGGCAATTTCAATCCGGCCATGGCGGCGACTTCGGATGAATGACCCGCAGCGCACAGGCCCAGCTTCTTGCAGCCGATGAAGCCGCGCGAGGTTTCAATGCCAACGACTTTGCCGTTTTCAGTTTTGATGCCCGTCACATCGCAGCCCTGAATAATATCAACGCCGCGCAAATCAGCGCCGCGCGCATAACCCCAGGCCACGGCATCGTGGCGTACCGTGCCGCCGCGCCGCTGCAGCAAGCCGCCCTTGATCGGAAAGCGCGCATTATCATAGTCGAAGAACGGATACATTTCGCGCACCGCTTCACGGTCCAAAAGTTCCGCATCAACGCCATCAAGCTGCATTGCGTTGCCACGCCTCGCGAAGGCGTCGCGCTGAGCATCGGTGTGGCAGAGATTGAGCACGCCGCGCTGTGAGACCATGGCGTTGAAATTGAAATCCTGCTCCAACCCCTCCCACAATTTCATCGACCATTCATAAAATGGGTTGTTGCCGGGAAGCTGATAGTTCGAACGGATGATCGTTGTGTTGCGACCGACATTGCCGGAGCCGATATAGTTTTTCTCGACGACCGCGATATTTTTCAGGCCATGTTCCTTGGCGAGATAATAGGCCGTGGCCAGACCATGACCGCCGCCGCCCACGATGATGATGTCGTAAGCGGGCTTGGGTTCGGGCGAACGCCAGGCGGGCGTCCAGTTCTTATGGCCCGACAGCGCATTCTTCAGCAGTGAGAAGACCGAATATTTCATCAGCAGTCCAGAGTGGTGTCGCGTTCCCATTGCGTGAGGTGACGGCAATATTGGTTCCACTCGGCATGTTTCAATTTGACGAAGCCGTCAAATGTTTCATGGCCCAGGCTGTCGCGCAGCAGCGTGTTCTTTTCCAAGTTGCGCAAGGCATCAAGAAGGTTGAGCGGCAGCTTCTTGGCGTCCTTCACCGTGTGGCCTTGCGTGTACATATCGATGTCGAGGCGCTTTCCGGGCGAGCGCTGATGTTCAACGCCATCCATGCCGCAGGCCAGAATGCCGGCCAGCATGAGATAGGGATTGGCCGATGGATCGGGCAGGCGGAATTCAATACGGCCAGCATCGGGGATGCGCACCATATGGGTGCGGTTGTTGCCGCCGAAGGTCACTGTGTTGGGCGACCATGTGGCGCCTGAGGTGGTGCGCGGCGCGTTGATGCGCTTGTAGGAGTTCACCGTTGGGTTGGTGAGGGCCACCAGCGAGTCGGCATGATGGATCAAACCGCCGATGAAGTGATAGGCGAGCGGTGAGAGGCCCATCTCGTCCTTGCCATCTTCAAACAGGTTTTTCTTGCGGGCATTGTCCCAGACCGAAAGATGGGCGTGGCATCCATTGCCCGTCAGATTGATGAAAGGCTTGGGCATGAAGGTGGCGCGCATGCCGTGTTTCTCGGCAATGGCCTTCACCATGAATTTGAAGAAGGCCAATTGATCGGCAGTTTTCAACGCGTCGCTGAAATCCCAGTTGATTTCAAACTGGCCGTTGGCGTCTTCATGGTCGTTCTGATAGGGGCCCCAACCCAGCGTGGTCATCGTTGTGCAGATTTCGCCGATCACATCGAGGCGGCGCATGATGGCGGACTGGTCGTAACAGGGCTTGTCGGCGGTGTCCTTGGTGTCGGAAACGCCCGAGCCATCGGAATTGATCAGATGAAATTCAGGCTCGCAACCGGCCATCAGCTTCATGTTTTTCTTGGCGGCCTTTTCCATGCCGCGCTTCAGCGCCAAACGCGGGGCTTGCTCCAAGGGCTTGCCGCTCATGTGCGGATCACCCGCCATCCACGCGACTTCAGGCCGCCAAGGCAGTTGGATGATTGAATCGGTGTCGGGGAAAACGAGAACATCGGGGTGAGCCGGGGTCTGGTCAAGCCATGTTGCGAAGCCTGCGAATCCCGCGCCTGATTTCTGCACCTTGTTGGCGGCCTCGGCGGGCACCAGCTTGGCACGCTGCACGCCAAACAAATCGGTGTAGTTGAACAGGAAGAATTTTACCTTGTTCTTCTTGGCATAGGCGACGAGATCTAAGGCCATAGTGTTTCCGCTCCTGATTTGCCCGCCATTGCTGCGGGCTTATTGTTTTTAAAACCTGACTTTTCCTGGAATCCAATCGGTACCAGCCAGTGGCACTTGCGCCATGGCTGCGGCCTCGATGGTCAAGGCGCAGAGATCTTCGGGTTCGAGATTATGAACATGGGACTTGCCATTGGCGCGGGCGATCGTCTGGGCTTCCAGCGTCAGCACCTTGAGATAGTTATAAAGGCGTCGACCGGCCTTCACCGGATCAAGGCGCTTTGACAATTCAGGATCTTGCGTGGTGATGCCCGCAGGGTCACGGCCTTCGTGCCAGTCATCGTAAGCGCCCGCAGTTGTGCCGAGCGCGTTGTATTCTGCCTCGTAATGCGGATCATTTTCGCCCAAGGCTACAAGGGCTGCCGTGCCGATTGAAACCGCATCAGCGCCGAGTGCTAAGGCCTTGGCTACATCGGCACCATTCCTGATGCCGCCTGAAACAATGAGCTGCACTTTACGGTGCATGCCCAATTCCTGCAACGCGCGAACGGCTGGCCTGATGCAAGCGAGTGTTGGTTGGCCCACATGCTCGATGAAGACTTCCTGCGTTGCAGCCGTGCCGCCCTGCATGCCATCCACCACCACAACGTCAGCGCCGGATTTCACGGCGAGCGCCACATCGTAATAGGGACGCGCACCACCGACCTTTACATAAATCGGCTTTTCCCAATTGGTAATTTCGCGAAGCTCGGCAATCTTGATTTCAAGATCATCAGGGCCCGTCCAATCCGGGTGGCGACACGCCGAGCGCTGGTCAATGCCCATGGGGAGGCAGCGCATGGCGGCCACGCGATCTGAAATTTTCTGGCCGAGCAACATGCCACCGCCCCCGGGCTTGGCACCCTGGCCGATCACTACTTCAATGGCATCGGCTTTCCTGAGATCATCAGGGTTCATGCCATAACGCGAGGGCAGATATTGATAGACGAGGTGCTTTGATTGCCCACGTTCTTCAGGCGTCATGCCGCCGTCACCGGTCGTCGTTGATGTGCCAGCCGCCGAAGCGCCTCTCCCTAAAGCTTCCTTGGCGTTGGCAGAGAGCGAGCCAAAGCTCATGCCCGCAATGGTGATTGGAATTTTGAGGTGGATCGGCTTTTTTGCAAAGCGCGTTCCGAGGACTACATCAGTGCCGCATTTTTCGCGGTAGCCTTCCAGCGGATAGCGCGAGATTGATGCGCCCAAAAACAGCAGATCATCAAAATGCGGCAGCTTGCGCTTGGCGCCAGCGCCACGAATGTCATAGATGCCGGTTGAAGCGGCGCGGCGGATTTCGGCCAGCGTTGCATCATCGAAGGTTGCCGATTTGCGCGGCGGCGTGCGAGGTGTGCTTTCCATCTTATCCTCAGTAGCTGTCTGCGTGGTCAACGCTGAAATTGTAAAGTTTGCGGGCCGAGCCATAGCGCTTGAACTCGGAGGGCTTTTCGCTGCGGCCTGCGGCCTTGAGCAGACGCTCAAGATCAGCGATGTGTTCGGCGCGCATTTCCTTTTCGATGCAGTCGGCACCAAGGCTCGCGACTTTGCCTTTCACATAGAGGCGCGCTTCATAGATTGAATCGCCCAAGGCATCACCGGCATCGCCGCAGACCACAAGATTGCCGCGCTGGCCCATGAAGGCCGACATGTGACCCACTGAGCCACCGACCACAATATCAATGCCCTTCATTGAAATGCCGCAGCGTGATGAAGCATCGCCATCAATGATGAGAAGGCCGCCATTGCCTGTTGCACCGGCTGATTCCGATGAATTGCCTTTGACCCAAACTACTCCTGACATCATGTTTTCAGCCGTGCCAACGCCAGCATGGCCATGAATGGTGATTTCAGAATTCTGGTTCATGCCGCCGCAATAGAAGCCAACATGGCCCTGGATTTCAACTTGCAGCGGAGCGCCCAGACCCACAGCAATGTTGTGCTGGCCCTTGGGGTTTTTCACCACCCAATGTTTTTGGTTGGTGTCAGAGGCTAGAGTTTGCAGCGTGGAATTAATGCCGCGCACGCCAACAACAGATTGATCAAGCTCGTTCATGCATGCCCACCCCAGGTATAGATTTTCGACGGTTCCGGTTCCCAGATTTTTGCATCATCGGCACCCGGCAAATGCGCGATGGCGCGATATTCTGTGGCCATGGCCACCCAGTCATCGGTCTCGGCCATTACCGCGTGTTTGCAGGCGATGGGATCGCGCACCACGGCGAAGCCATCGGCGGTTCCAACGAGGAACGTATAGAAGCCATCCAGATCATGAAGTCCGGCTTCAAGCGCTTCTTTCAGCGTTGCGCCGTTGCGGATCTGATGGGTCATGTAAGCGGCTGCGACCTCGGTATCATTCTCGGTCTGGAATTCCATGCCTTCGCGGCGCAGGTTTTCACGCAGGCGATTATGGTTCGACAGCGAGCCATTGTGAACAAGGCAGAGATCAGCTCCCGTGGCAAAGGGATGCGAACCTGCCGTTGTCACCGCACTTTCGGTTGCCATGCGGGTGTGGCCAATGATGTGGGTGCCTGCGGCATCATCCAGATCAAACTTGTCATAGACGGCAGCGGGAAGGCCCGTCTCCTTGAAGATTTCAATGGTGTGGCCTGAGCCCACGACGCGCACTTCAGGGTGATGGTCTTTCAGCCATTTCACCACGGCGGCTTCCTTGGCCGTCGTGACCAGAATGCAGTGATTGCCGATCTTCTTGATGGTGCAATCGCATTTCAGGGCCTTCTCAAGGCCCACATCGATTTTCTTCCAGTCATAACTGGTATCATTATGCGCGAGGGAAAATTTGGTCTGGGCCTTTTTCACGGGGTTGCGGTAAATCGCAACGCCTGCGGAATCGGGCCCACGATGCGTCATCTCAATCAACATCGGCTTGAACATTTTGCCGAGCTTGGGTTTGAGCTTGGGATTCTTCAAATAGAGTCCAACAATGCCACACATTGGTTTTGACCTTCTTGGTGAGATTGAGGTCTAGCCTAACAGGGGTATGGCGAACTTTCAACCTGCAGGAAAAATTTATTCACAAGGGGAATGAGAATCGCACCCCGCTTATAAACCGCTTAGGAAGGCCGTAGGACGATTTTCCCGGTTTTGGGCCCTCACCGTAGCCGCCAAGGTCCGAACCCCTTCCAGCCTTCTTAGAATAAGTTTAAATGCCTATACTAGGATTTAAAGTGCTATTCCTCTCTCCGGTAGCTGATCACGCTCAAATAGCGGGCGGGCAGTTTTTTCAGTTCATCGGGGCCGTGCGGCGCTTCGGCGTCAAAGAACAGGGCGTCGCCGGGGTGCATGTCATAGCTCTTGTCGCCATGGCGATAGACGACATTGCCCTCGAGCATATAGATGAACTCCATGCCGGGGTGCTGAAAGGTGGGGAATACATCAGACTCGCTGACCAGTGTGATGAGATAGGGTTCGACCATCACCGGGCCATGGGTGGAATGTCCCAATAATTGATATTGGTGGCCAGCCCTGGTGCCGCGCCGCTCAATGGTCAGGCCCTGGCCCGATTTCACAAAGGTGGCATCGCGGATTTCCTCATAGCTTTTGAAAAAAGCCGTGAACGGAACCTGCAAGGCCTTGCTGAGCGCCTGCAACGAACCCAGTGACGGCGAAGTTGCGCCATTCTCGATCTTGGAGAGCATGCCCGCGGACATATCAGCGGCCTTGGCCAGCTCGGAAATTGTGAGGCCCATTTTCTCACGGAATCGCTTCACTTCGCGGCCAATTGCTTCCTCAAGATAGCGCGATGTGTCCGCAGCATCGCCATGGGGGTTTTGAAATGGCGGTGTTTTTGTGTCTGTTTTCAATATGGTATGCTTCCCATCACACGCTTTCTTATGAGCGTTCTTGACAATTGGTTAACCAACATGTTTCCTGCCAGATAACAAAGTTGCCCCATAGCAAAAAAATACACAAGGGGTGGCCTGCAGCTGTGGGGACAGACAGGCCTTCTGAGAGGAACAAATAGCATGTCGGATCTCAATCAACGCATTGAGGACATGTACCGCAAAGATGTTCGCGGCGCATGGCTTCTTCTAGCCCTTCTGTGGATTGTCGTCGTTTTTATTTTGATCATGTCGTGGTCGCTCATTCCTGACACGACAGTTCGGATTGTCTCGCTTCTGTCAGCACTTGCGGTCTTGGTTTTCAACACCGCCTCCATTGCAGCGATGGTCAAGCACTACGCTGAAGACAAGCACTTCATCTACGGTCTGGACATCAAGACCCTTGATGCCATCAAACAAGCAAAGGGATAGTCATGGCCAAATACACGCCTCCGCAACAGCCCGTCCTCATGCAATGGTTCGACATTGTCTGTCTGGTGGGTGCCATTTTCCTCGCCCTGTGGTTTCCCCTTTATATGGGCTGGGCCGGTGTTTCCAAAAGCATCGACAAGATCGACAATCCGACATGGGACCTGCTGAAACAAACGCCAGCCCAGGTCGAACAGTGGATGAAACTCGGTTACGCCGATGCCGCTGCCGCCCATGATGTCATTCAGAACAAATTCCATTACTCGATTGACTGGCTGCAGCTCATCATCATGGCGGCGGTGGTGATCGGCTATTTCATTTTCCTGTTCCGCGCTTCGGAGCGGGAATACCGCGATGTCATCGACGAAAAATTTGGCAAGAAATAGGGGCGCGCAATCATGTGGATGAATCTTTCATATCTCTGTTGGGCCGTCTCTGCGGTTCTCGCGGCGTGGATGCTGTTTGACTGGTACAAGACTGACACGACCTATTCCGAAGAAACCCTGACTTCATCCCGCGAAGGCGAGATCGAAGCCGCGTCTGAAAAACATAAAGTGTGAGGAGCAGGACATGGCAAAAGCTACAGCGTCAGCTGCCCCCACACAAAAAATCTCACTCTCGCGCGTGCTCGGCCCCGCCCATGTCTGGGCACTGGGTGTGGGTATCGTGCTGGTTGGAGAATATACGGGCTGGAACTTTTCTGCCGACAAGGGTGGTTCACTCGCAGCCCTGATTGTCTGCTGGATTATCGGCCTTCTCTATACATCCGTGGCAATGATCGATTCCGAAGTGACCTCGACGATTGCGGCGGCGGGCGGACAATATGCCCAAGCCAAGCACATTGTGGGGCCGCTCATGGCCTTCAACGTCGCACTCTATATGGTGTTTGCCTATACGATGCTGGAAGTGTCTGACGCCATTCTGGTGGGTGACACGATTGTGGCAAAGGCCGCAACTGACGGCCTGAACCACAATGCCTTTCTGGCCTTCACCATCATCGGGCTCGCATGGCTCAACTATCGCGGCGTCTTGATGACCTTGAATTTCAATTTCATCATTACGGCTCTCGCTTATGTGGCCATCGTCATTCTGTTCCTCAGTGTGCAACCCTGGTCACAGGGCACAATCTTGCGTCTGGGCGACATGGTGACACCAGCTAATGCGCTTCCCTATGGCTGGATCGGTGTTATTGCCTCGTTCCACTTTGGCATCTGGTATTTCCTTGGCATTGAAGGAACCACGCAAGCTGCTGAAGAAGTGCGCTCGCCAGCCCGGGCTCTGCCCTATGGCACCATGGCCGGGATGATCACGCTGCTCATCGCTGGTGCCATGACCTGGTATGTTTGCGCCAGCTTGATGCCTTGGGAATATCTCGGCATTACCGCTTATCCCCTGTGGGATGCAGGCAAGCTGACAGGCAGCCCGCTTCTGGAAAACATGATGTTCATCGCAACGCTGCTGGCGGCCATTGCTTCGGCCAACGGCTGCGTCAATGATGCAGCGCGCGCCTGGTTTTCGCTCGGTCGTGATCGTTACCTGCCAACATGGTTCTCGGCGGTTCATCCAAAATATCGGACACCTTACCGCTCGATCATCTTCCTGCTGCCGATTGCCTTGGCCTTTGCGTTCATCTCTGATCTCAACCAAGCCATCACCTTCTCGATCCTCTCGGGCGTGTTGCAATATACGTTCATGAGCATCAACATCGTGATGTTCCGCAAGAAGTGGCCGCTGGGCTCCATTCAACGTGGCTATGCCCATCCGTTCCACCCGCTGCCCGCGATTGTGTTGTTCATTCTCTGCGTCATCACCTTCTTTGCCATCTTCCTCGGCTATGGCGCGCAGCTCACGGCCATGGTGGTGTTCTATCTGGTGGTGTCGCTCTGGTTCCACTTCTATCGTTATCAATATGTGCGGCGTGGCGATCAATTCACCATGCCCTGGCCCAAGCCGCAGGGCTATTGAACCTCACGAAAGGCATGGCCCGCCTGAGAAGGCGGGCCACTTTCATTCATGCAAAACTTTCAACTCATCATCGCTCTGTGTGTTGCGGCAGGGCTTGGGCTTTTGCTGTTTCGCAGGGCCAAGACCGCGCAGCAGCACTTGCTGGAATTGCCCGGCGTTTTGTTTCGCGATATTCTGCCGCTGCTGACTGAAAGCAGAATCGAGCCCAGCACCACAGTAGGAACATGGAAGCTCACGGGGCATTACCGGGGCCACGTGTTTCAGATTCAAACTGTTGTTGATATTTTGGTGACGCGTAAATTGCCAAGCCTGTGGCTCATGGTGACACTGCCTGAGCCCCAGCCCGTTGAAGCGACGTTTGATCTGATGATGCGAGCCGCTGGTCCATCAACATTCTCGAACTTTGATTTTTTGGACCACGTGATTGCGCGGCCTGATGATTTTCCAGAACACGCAACGATCCGCACCGATGATCCATCCAAGCTTCCGGCCATTGATAAAATAGCTCCGCACCTCAAACTATTCTTTGGGACTAGGGCCAAGGAATTGCTGGTCTCTCCCAAGGGCCTTCGCATTGTCGTGCAGGCCGCACAGGCTGATCGCGCGCGCTACAGCGTAATGCGCGAGGCTAATTTTGGCGATGTTGTGATTGATGCTGATTTGACAATAAGTTGTTTGCACACACTTCTCGATCTCGAGAAATCCCTGAAAGATTCTGATGCCTAACAAGACGATCAATCCCTATCTGGTGCTGGCGGCCGGGCTTCTATTGCCGGGCAGCGGACACGTGCTGTTGGGCAAGCCGCAACGCGGCTTGATCTTTCTGTTCTTCATTCTGATTTTGGGTTGGATCAGTTTACGCATCATGCCCGCAAACGGAAGCTTCCTGATGCGCCATGCGGGCGGTGTTCTGGTTTGGGGCCTGTCAGCACTTGATGCCTACAAGATGGCGCGGGTGCGACAGGCTTTAGAAACCTTCAAACCGGAATAGATCAGGCGGCGTTCTTGCGCAGCATGGCGTTCTGCATGTCCTTCAATGCGTAAATGCGGCTGGTCGTATCCAGTGCCACATTGCTGGAATTCAGCAATTCGCCCTTCTTGATGGGCTTGGTGACCTTGCCGCCTTCGAGCAGGCCGCACGACACAGCGCCAGCCTTGGCAGCGTCGGCCACCGTCATGATCCAGGCGCGATAGGTGTATTCGCCGATGGCATCGAGCTTGTCGCCCGGCATCAAATCTTTTTTGGCCAAGGCACAAACTTCCGAAGTTGGAACCGGCAGCGGCACCATGTCGGGTGCCCGATAGAGCACGGCGCGGGCGCAGGACAGCGGCACTTCGAGCGAGGTCAAATGATAAGGCCTGATGAATTTGAAATAAGGGCCCTTGCCCATTTTCAAATCGGTCAAGCGTTCATGGATGCGCGGATGCGGCGCCTTGGTCACGACGAACACACCGGGTGCAACACCTTTGCCGATTGAATAATCAACCACGCCGGATTGCGAGAGAACACCACCATCAGCGATAGGGCACAGGGTTGAGGCCAATTCATCGAGAGATGCCGCGGGGCCATGCATGCCGGGCTTGTCGGGGACAAGACCTGTGGCATTTGAAATTGCCGCCATTTCGACCATGGTTTTCGAGCCATCAACAAATTCCACCAACATGCGGGTGTTCATGTTGCGGCGCTTGGCTTCTTCGGCATATTGATCAGGTGTCGCATCAATGTTGAGCGGATTGTTCTTGCCCTTGCCCGCCGCAATGATCGGATAGCCGAGGCTTTTTACAAAATTGATAAGCTCGATGCAGGATGAGGGTTCATCGCCAGAGCCCAGCGTATAGACAACACCGAGCCGTCTCGCCTCATGAGCCAGAAATGCGCCGATCGTCACATCAGCCTCGACATTCATCATCACCAGATGCTTGCCATGTTCCATGGCGACGAGACCAATCGACGCTCCAACGCCCGGACGGCCCGTGGCATCAATCACCACATCGACGTGGGGCGACTTGCAGACGAGTTGTGCATCAGCCGTGATGGCTGTCTTGCCCTGCTCCATGGCGGCATCAAATGTCTGCTGGGTCGAGGCTTCAGCGTGGCTTCCTGCTGCGCGGCCCGCGATGGTCAAGGCCTTGACGGCGGCACTGGCATTGATTTCAGCAATCGCACCGACGGTGATCCCCGGCATCTGGCCGCATTGGGTGACGATGTCGGTTCCCATTTCACCAGAGCCGATCAAGCCGATGCGAATGGGGCGGCCCACTTCCTGTTGCCTGCGCACCAAATCCTGATGAAGGTTGCCCGAAGACATGCTGACCGAGGCCGCAGCAGATTTATGGATCACAACGTGACACTCCCATTTGGCGTTTGCTTTTTCGCTAATGATACTTTTGTTTTCGGCTGTGTCAATATGTTCATTAAGCGACAGGGGCGTCAGAGGAGCTCTTGCTCGGTCCGGGTCACGGCGGGAGTGGATTTGCGCATGGCGGGACGAAGCCACGGCACGTCGGGCGCTTCCCAATTGGGTTCGCGGCCACAAATCAGGTCGAAAAAGCCCAAAGCCGAACCTGGGTCTTCGCTGGCGTTTTCACGAAACGAGTCCCAAAAGGCAGCGTCATTCGCGAACTTCTCGTTGACCACATTGCCCTCGCCCGCATTGTGCAGAACGGCGGCGGCCACGGACAAGCAGAAGCTCACATAGGCATAGCCTTCTGGCCAGCGCTCAAGCCCCACATTGCCGGGGGCTGCCAAGCCTTCAGACGCGCTGAGGGGTTTGGCGAGCAACAGCTCCTTCACCATGGAGCCTGCCGAAAACAGCACGAAGTCGCTGCGGTTCACGGTGGCCAGATGACGGTTGGCATCAAAGCCCTGACGCCAATTGGCAAAGGCCTTGGCCACGGCCACGGAATCAATATGTGGCTTTATCTCTTGTCCCTCATAGAGGAGGTCAAGATTGCGCTTGAAGCCAGCCAGAACAGTCCGGAAATGGCGGGCCTGATAGGCCAGGTCCGGGGTCTTTTCCATCTCGCGTCTGATCGGCGTCAACATGAGACGATAATGTGCCTTGACCCCAACCCGCGTCAAGGGTTCAATCGCGCCATGATTAGCGAAGCACGCGCCTCAAATTCAATGGTCACCCACGCGGCCTGCATGGCGGCGGGATTTCGCGATGGCCTGCGAACCGCCCAATTTTATGCCCGGGACATGGCCCAGGCCGATGGCCACAGCTCTGATATGCCGCGCGACTCGACCTTCCTGTCACGGGCTGTCGCCTGGATCGCGCGGGTGATCGATGGCAGCCTTTCAAAAGCTGCTGACGTTTCGGTAAAGCTCATCAGGCCGCAATGGCGCAAATTGCCGTCGCCATTTGAGCCTTCGATGCGCGAGGACGTGATTCGCACGATCAGACTCAATCAGTTTTCATATACCTCGCAGTTTACCGCCTATTTCTTCCGGGCGGCGCGGCACATGCTGGAGCGTGGTGCCAAGGCTCCACATCTGGTTTTGGAACACCGCATCGAATCGGCGCGGCGCGCACTTGAAACTGAGCCGGCGCTTGGCGACATGACCGAGGCTGATAGCTTGGCCCATGTTTTACTGCGGCTGGTTCTGGCGGCCCCCATTGCGCGCTGTGGTGCGCCCCGATCACGCTACGAATTTTTGCAGCTGGCCGACCCGAACATCGCCGTGATGGCGACAGCTTGCCTTGCATTGCTTCTGGCCGAAGCGGGAAAGCCTCTGGCCGAAACCGACGACGATGAGTTCCTGGAAATTTCGGGCGCACTTCTGGCACCGCATTTTGGCGAGCTGACCAAGGCCATTGAGGCCAAAGACATTGGCGCTCTGGCGAAGATATTGGAATCCGTCAAAAGCCTTTATTAGGCTCTCAACGTTCCTGACTCCCTCCTCCGCTCTTGCGGGGGAGGGCGGAGTTTTTTCAGCTTCACACTAACATCAAAGCCGGGTCTTCGATCAGGCCTTTAAAGACCTGCAACAATCTCGCTCCCACGGCTCCATCAACGGCGCGATGATCACACGATAGCGTGACCGACATTTGCGTGACGAGAACCGGCTGCTTGTTCACAGGCACAAAACGTTCAACCGCAGCGCCCACAGCAAGGATTGTGGCTTGCGGCGGATTGATGATGGCGGTGAAGCTTTCAACGCCAAACATGCCCAGATTTGAGATCGCCGCAGATCCGCCCTGATATTCAGAGGCTTGAAGCTTACGTGACCTCGCTCTTGCGGCCAGGTCCTTCATCTCGGATGAAATCTTCGTCAGCGATTTTGTTTCAGCGCTGCGGATGATCGGCGTGAACAAGCCGCCTTCAACAGACACGGCCACGCCCACATCACTGGCGCGATGCTGCAAAATACCATCATCGGTGAAGGTGACATTGGCGTCAGGCACCTGTTGCAAGGCCAGAGCCAGCGCCTTGATGATGAAATCATTGATCGAGAGCTTGTAGGCGCCTGCCCCATCCTTGGGTGAGCGCATGTTCAAGCGTTCGCGGATCGCCAACAGCGTGTCGATAGTGCAGGTGGCCGAGAGATAAAAATGCGGAACAGTTTGCTTGGATTGCGTGAGACGCTGGGCGATGATGCGGCGCATGCCATCCAATGGCTTCACATCATAGCTGCCTTCAGCATACATGGCCTTGACGGCCTGCGAGTCGGGACCTGCAGCCAGCACAGGTGTTGCAGCTGAAGCGGCGGGCTTTGCCTTAGCAAGGTCTTCAGCGACAATGCGGCAGCGCGGGCCAGAGCCTTTGACGGTTTCGAGCTTGATGCCGTTCTGGCGGGCGAGCCTGCGGGCCAGCGGTGTGGCACGAAGGCCATCGCTTGCTGCAGTCGCATGAGAGTCCTGCTTGGCCTCTGGTGCTGCAGCAATTGGTGCAGCTGCGGCGACCGGGGCAGGAGCAGCTGCTCCTGATGATGCGAAGGCCTGTGGTGTTTCGCCTGCGCCATAAATCATGGCCACGACAGCGCCAATGGGCAACACATCGCCCTTCTTGGCACCGCCCAGTTTGATCACGCCATCGGCTGGCGCTTCAATTTCCATGGCGGCCTTGTCGGTTTCAATATCAAAAATGGCCTGGCCTTTTTTGACGGTCGCACCGTCTTCCACGTGCCACGTGGAAATGGTGCCGGTGGCCATATCCATATCAACCTTGGGCAGAATGACTTCAGTGGCCATGGTTCACACCCGCTTGGTCACTAGGGCGCGAAGGCCAGCGACGATATTATCAACCTGAGGGACCGCAGCCTTTTCCAAAATCGGGCTGTAGGGAATGGGCGATTCAGCACCACCCAGCCGCATGATCGGTGCATCGAGATAATCAAAGGCTTCGCTTTCAGAAACAAGTGCGGAGATTTCCGCACCAATGCCGAAGGATTTAACACCTTCATAAACGCAAGCCAGGCGCGTGGTTTTCTTCACACTTTCGATAATCGTTGCCGTGTCGATGGGGCGGATTGATCTCAGATCAATCACCTCAATATCGATACCTTCACCGGCCAGCGTTTCCGCGGCATCCAGCGACTTCTGCACCATGATACCTGCGGCCACGATTGTAGCCTGCTTGCCCTCACGGCGCATCACGGCCTTGTTGAGCGGCGTGCGATAAGCGTTTTCAGGCACAGGACCCTTCACCTTGTAAAGCAGCTTATGCTCGAAGACGATGACAGGATCAGGATCATCAATCGCGGCCAGCAACATGCCCTTGGCGTCTTCAGGGGTTGAGGGCTCGACAACCTTCAGGCCTGGCACATGGCCAAACCAGGCTTCGAGTGATTGCGAATGCTGGGCTGCTGCACCCGTGCCTGAGCCGTGAGGCATGCGGAAAACCACGGGAACAGAAATCTTGCCGCCCAGCATGTAGCGCATCTTGGCGGCCTGGTTGACAATCTGCTCCATGGCGAGTGAGGCAAAATCCGAGAATTGGAATTCATAGACGGGACGTGCGCCCGCAATGGCCGCACCGACGGCCACACCTGCACCACCCAATTCGGAAATCGGCGTATCGCGCACCCGGGCTTCGCCAAAACGCGCAATGAGATCGCCGGTCACACCAAAGGCACCGCCATAAACGCCAATGTCTTCACCCATGATGAAGACGCGTTCATCGGCTTCCATCGCCTGGGCCAGGCCCTCTTGAATGGCCCCTGAAAATGAAAGTTCACGCACGCTCATGCTGCACCGCCTGTGGTATAAACATCGCGCAGAACAGTCTCAACCAGCGGGTTGGTGCCGGCTTGTGCAAAGGTAAATCCATCTGCCACTTCGGCTTCGACTTCGGCGCGTACGGCGGCCACATCTTCTGCTGTCAGCACGCCAAATTTCTGCAACTCATCCTCAAAGGCCGGAATGGGGTCTCGCGATTTCCAATCTTCGATTTCTTCCTTGGTGCGATAGCGGTTGCGGTCGGACCGGGAATGACCCTTGGTACGATAGGTTTTGCACTCAATGAGGCTCGGGCCTTCTCCGTTACGCGCGCGCTCAGCAGCGGCCATCATGGCTTCATTGACATCGGAAATGGAATTTCCATCAACGATCACACCGGGCATATTGTAGGCGGCGGCGCGTGTGGCAATGTCTTTCACAGCTGTTGAACGCTCGGTTGAAACCGACATGCCATATTGATTATTTTCGCAGACATAAATCACTGGCAGTTTCCACACGGCGGCGATGTTGAGCGACTCATGAAAGGCGCCTTCATTGTTGGCGCCATCGCCAAAAAAGCACACAGCAACATTCTTGCCTTTGCGCTGTTGAATGGCGAGAGCAGCACCAGTTGCCAGCGGCAGGCCACCGCCGACAATGCCATTGGCGCCCAAATTTCCAGTCGCCGGATCGGCAATATGCATCGAGCCACCACGGCCCCGGCAATAGCCTTCTTCCTTGCCGAAAAATTCTGCGAACATGTACTTCACTTCAGCGCCCTTGCCGATGCAGTGGCCATGACCGCGATGGGTCGAGGTGATGTAATCTGCATTGGACAGATCCATGCAGATGCCAACGGCAGAGGCCTCTTGTCCAATTGAGAGATGCATGGTGCCGTGGGTCAGGCCGCGCACGTATGATTCTTCCGCCATTTCCTCAAAGCGGCGGATCAGCCACATGCGGCGCAGGGCATCGCGCAGCTGTTCCTTGCTGTGTTGAGCATAAAAGGGCCTGGCATTGCTTTTGGATTTTGGCTTTGTGGTCATGGTCTAACCTTTGGATCGCTGAAATCTTATTGTGACACTTTTGTATATATAACGTCAATATGTATCATAATTAAATCACCGCATCACGGCGTTCATTTGTGCCAGTTTTTCCTTGGCGCGGGGAATCATCGAGGGGCTCATGCTGAGTTCGGTGAGGCCCATGGCGATGAAACGCGGGATCAAGTCAACGCGGCCTGCGGCCTCGCCACACATGCCGACCATGATGCCCGCTTTGGTTCCGGCCTCTGCGGTCAGCGCAATGGCGCGCATCACAGCGGGATGGGTGACGTCGTTCAATTTGGCCAGTCGCGGATTCAACCGGTCAGCCGCCATCACATATTGCGTCAGGTCATTGGTGCCTATTGAAAAGAATGAAGCTTCCTTGGCCAGATCATCAGCGACCATGACGGCGGCGGGTGTTTCAATCATCACGCCCAGCGCGAATTCCTCATAGGGCTTGCCTTCGGCTGCAAGCTCCTGGGCGCAGGTTTTTATCAACTCCTTCACGGCGCGCAATTCCGCAGCATCGACAATCATCGGCACCATGACCTTGATGTTGCCTGCAACTGCCGCCCTGAGCAAAGCGCGCAATTGCGGTTTGAAGACATCGGGCCGATCAAGGCACATGCGCACACCACGCCAGCCGAGGAATGGATTTTCCTCATGGGGAAATTCAATGCCGGCCACGGGCTTGTCGCCGCCAATATCCAAGGTGCGGACGATGACTGAATGGGGCTTGAAGGCTTTGGCCACGCGGGCATAGATTTCAAATTGCACTTCTTCCGAGGGCAGTTCCTTTTGCTGCATGAAAAGCAGTTCGGTGCGAAACAGGCCCACACCCATGGCACCCGCATCGAGGGCTGCGGTGATTTCATCGGGCGATCCGATATTGGCGGCAACTTCGATCACAGTGCCATCGGCTCTGGTGGGCTGGAAGGCCTTATAGACTTTAAGCGCTTCGTGTTCGGATTGTGCGGCGGCCTTGCGCTTGGCAAATTCAGCCTGAATTGCTTGATCAGGATCAACCACAACTTCGCCGGACTTACCATCGAGGCCAACGAGCTTGGCATCGATCAAGGTTTTTGTGGCATCACCCAATCCCAGAACGGCTGGCACGGAATGTGACCTTGCGATAATGGCGATGTGAGAGGTGACAGAGCCTCTGGCGCAGATGATGCCAGCGATCTTTTTCAGGGGCGCGCGCGTCAACTCAAAGGCACCGACATCATCGGCCACAAGGATCGCACCCGCAGGCACCTTGCTCAGGTCGGTGTCTTTCTTGTTGAGCAGGCTCAAGGCAATTTGCCGTCCGACGGCACGCACGTCATCAGCGCGGGCTTTCAAATAAGGATCAGCCATCTTGCTGAAATCCTCGGCGGTGCGGGCGCTGGTCGCCAAGACGGCTGACAAGGCGCTCTGGCCTGAACTGATGGCGGCAAACATGTCGTCCAGCATGGCGTCATCGGCGGCAATTTCAGACAAGGCCTGAATGATGCCGCGCTCGGCGGGGCTTAGTGATTTTTCATCAATGCTGGCTTGCATGTTGTGGCGGACGGCGGCGATGGCGGTTTCAAGTTTTTTGGCTTCCGCTGCGATGCCCGCGCCAGAAATTTTCAAATTATCGGCAACAATCTCTTCGGGGAAATATCCAAAGACCGGGCCGAGGCCCACACCCTCAGATGCTGCAATACCTTTGAGGCTGGTTGCAGAAAACTGACTGTCCTGCTGTGCAGGAGCAGAGGGCGTTTGCTGGACGGCGGCGTGGCCTTCGTCTTCGTCAAGACCAGCATTGGGATCCTGCAGATAGTTGCTCAGGCTTTCCAACGCTTCTGCTTCATCTTCGCCTTTGACGCGCAAGATGACTTCGTCATTTTCCATCACCGATAACAGCATGAGCTTGACCGAGCTTTTGGCGCTGGCGGATTTGCCTGACTTTTCAATTTCCACGTCACTGGCAAAGCTTTTGGCGAGCTTCACAAAGCGCGTCGCGGGGCGGGCATGAAGGCCCTCACGCACGCGGACGATAATTGTGCGTTCTGTTGGCTGATCCATCTTTGGCGGGCCTAGCTGATCGAAATGACGTGGCCAGCCTTGAGGTTAGCCATGATGTCAGCTGGTGCGAGGATGGTGGCACAAATTTCGCCGGGTCGTTCTGCCGATTTCGCATCATTGAAATTGATCACGACATGGCCAATATCTAAGACCTTTTTCCAGGCGGCAGGACCAATTGCGGTGATCGTTGCTGCAAGTTTGCCAATCATGATCTTGGAACCGGGCTTTGGAGTCCCATCGCTCACCGAATCCACTTTATGGAGAACCGAGACTTCGGCGAGTTCGGGTGGTGCACCTTCGGCAAATAGGATCAGCACGCCATTTTCAACAAGGTCGGCCACGTCGGGACCGATGGCCTTGATGGTGGTTTTGAGAAACATGTTATTCCTTCAACCCAAATTTACAGAATGAAAAAGGCCGAAGCATCACTGTGACGCTTCGGCCAGACTTGTCAGTGGAAAACCACCAAGCTTACGAGATATGCAATGATCACAGAGACCGGGCCCATGATCTGACGGCTGATCAGAACCGCCGGGACGCCGATTTCAATGGTCTTTGGTTTTGCTTCACCCAATGCGAGACCCACAGGCACGAAGTCGCAACCGACTTGCGTGTTGTAGGCAAACAGGGCTGGCAGAGCCATGGCAGGGGCAATCGTGCCGTTGGCGATTTGCGGGCCGATAATGGCCACGCCGATCACCTGGGCAATAACTGCACCTGGGCCCAAGATTGGTGAGAGGAACGGCAGGCCGCAGATCGCCGAGATCACCAGCAAACCAAACACGTTGTTTGCCAATGGGCCGAGCGGCTGGGCTAATACGTCACCAATGCCTGTATAGAGGATGAGGCCGATCAACATGGTCACGAAGGCCATGAAGGGCAGCACGTTTCTCACGAGCTGATCGATGGAGCGGCGGCCGGCATTGAAGAAGATGCCAACCACGCGGCCCATGATGCGGCCAACCGTGGTGATCAGGGCGATAAGACCGCCTTGATCGCTGGTATCGGCCACGACTGTTGGGGCAGCAGCACCAGCGCCCGCAGCTGCTGTTGCAGCCATAGAGCCAGCCGACGATGCAACACCGGCAACTGTCGGCACGGCTGAACCATCAGCCATGGCCATGTCCTTGACTGCCACGCCCGAGACATAAATGTCTTCGGTGATGAACTGCGCCATGGGACCAGCCTGACCCACAGGTGTCAGGTTGACAGTCGGGATGCGCTTCCTGGGATAAACGCCACAGCGTGCCGTGCCGCCACAATCGACGACGACGGCTGCCATTTCGCTTTCCAGTGGCGGATTTTTGAACCCGTCAATGGCGATGCCACCGGTCAATTCAGCAAGACGCTTGGCTACGGGGTGAATGCCACCACCGGTTACCGAGACAATCTTGTCGCGCTGGTCGGTTGGCAGAATGACCAGAGGGCCACCCCAGCCATTGCGGCCTTTGGAGACTTTTACTGCTTTGAATTCTTTTGCCATGATGCTGTTCCTCACGCGTCGAGATCAACGCCCTGGCGACGCGCCAGAAGCAGGGTGATACGTTCAGTGAGAATGCCCTTGAGCAAGATCACAACCATACCCACGATGGCATACCAAAGCGCCATCTGGATGTGATAACCGGCAGGCACAGCGCCCTTCTTCTCAAGTTCGAGAAGAGCCACCAGAACGCCGCCCCAGACGAAATATTCGCCAGGATTGATGTGCGGGAACAGGCCCAGAGGCGGATGCACGTAAGATACAGCCGCGTCGTAGAAGGCTGGCTTGTGCTTTTCTTCCAGGAACGAACCGAAGGTATAAGCCATCGGGTTGGTGAGGAAGAACACCGAGATCAGCGGCAGAACCGTGTAACGGGTGAGCGCAGTCTTCCCAGCCCAACGGGCCAGCCCGGTCACGCGGTCTTCACCGATGAGGCCGGTTACAGCGTAGAAGGCGGTCATCAACACAACCAGTGTCGGGACAATGCCGGTCACAAAGCCGACGAATACTTCGCCGCCTTTTTGGAACATGCCGATGAAGTATTTTGCAGCATTGGCCAGCCAGCCGAGCTGGGTTTCCTGCTGGACGTTCTTCAGTTTTTCCTTGAACTGGTCGACGGTGAGTGGAGCATCATCGACCAAGATCAGATGGCCTGCTTGGCCATGGTCAGTCTGGGCCACATGCCCCAGACTTTCGAGTGTTAAGTGGGTCACAGCTGGCAGATGCTGTAACGCATCATGCAGTTGCCCCACCATTGATATCAGTGCCATTTAGTTTCTCCCTTTTCCTGGCAGTTTGCGTCTTAAGCGCAATTACGCATGCGCCAACTCGGAGCCTCCCTTTGGAAGTTGCTCACGATCTTGTTTCACCCGCATGATCTGCTGGACAGCTTTTTCCGCAGCTTCTTTCAGGCTTGATTTCTTGGGCTCACTCGAAATCTTTTCGAGCACTTGGGCAAGGCTCAGGCCAACAAATTCTTCTTGCGGCTTGAAGGCGGCAAAAACCGTCGAGCCCCGCATCATCAGGAACTGGTTCACTTTCAAATCAGTCGTGGCGACGATCATCACAATAGCGCCCTTGCCCAAGCGGCGCGGGCCATAGCCCGTACCGACATAGCCAGAGTTGTATTGCTGCTGGAGTACCTTGAGCTGCGCGGCATAGCGGCGCGTCTGATACCACACGCCAACAGACTGGAGGGCCCAGACACCCACCCACGCCAGCAAAATCCATTGCCATGTTGGCATTTAAAGCTCCCACCCCGGCCCGCATCCCACAATCTCACTGTTGCAGTTTTTGCGCGCCTGTTTATTACATTTCGTAATTATGTACATTTGTATCGGCGGATGTCAATGTGTTTCGTATCTCGCAACTGCGTTGACCCCGCCACGCTAGAATGGCACGAAACGCAAAAGCACGCAGCATAGAATTCACAACGGTTGAAACCTGTTGGAAAATGGGATGGGGAAATTGGGAAAAGACACGAGCAGGCTCATCATATTTGATTGTGATGGCGTTCTGGTAGACAGCGAGCCGCTTTCCACCCAAGCGTACCAGAATATCTATGGCCGACATGACGTTGAGGTGAGTCTTGACGTGTTTCGCCGCTGCATCGGCATGAAACAGACCGATATTCTTGAGCTTCTCAAAACACTGACGGGGTTTTCATTGCCGCCTGAAAGCATTGCCGAACTTTGGCCGGAAACCCGCCAGCTCTTTGTCGGGCAATTGCAAGCCACGTCTGGGCTGAAAGATTTTCTTGATGGGCTGGCTGCGGAAAAATGTGTGGCTTCATCGTCAGGTCTGGAGCGAATCAATTACTGCCTTGGGCTGACGGGGCTTTCTGGATATTTTCCGGAGAATCAGATTTTCAGCTCCTCCATGGTCAAACGCGGCAAGCCTGCACCTGATCTCTTTCTTCATGCTGCAGAAAAACTCAATCTCGCGCCCAAGCAATGTGTCGTGATCGAAGACTCACCCTATGGCGTCCAAGGGGCGATTGCCTCTGGCATGCAGGTTATTGGCTATACCGGTGGCGGACATTCGGAACCCACCCATGGCCCGCGGCTGCGCCAGGCTGGTGCGCCCTTTGTCTGTGAGAGTTGGGACAAGGTTCAAACCACATTGCAGGGGCTTTAAAATGAAAGGGGCCGGAGTTTCCTCCGGCCTTGCAAGTTGAGGGAACAGGCATGATGGGGCCTATCAACACCGCAGCAGAGGCGAACCATTGGGGCAGTTTCGCAAAACTCTCTGGCTGCAAGAATATAGTACAATTGATTTTTAATAAGTCAAATGTTTCATTTCAGAATTGTGACGCTGGCCAGCCAGACGCAAAGAATTTGCGATAATTGGGAAAATTGAACTAAAGAAGAATCACTTACACGAGGACTCAAATTTGGCTCGCCCTCCAAAAACCTTGCCTGACCAGCCCGAACGCGCGGCTGGACGTATCGCCCGAAATCGTATGCGCATTGCCTGGATGTATTATGTAGAGGGCCTCACACAGAGCGAAATCGCCGATAATCTGGGCATTGGCCGCGTCACCGTAGTGCGGAATATAAATGAGGCAATCAAGCAGCGCGAAGTCCGGATCTGGATCACCGGGCAAATGGCCGAGTGCCTTGATCTTGAAAAACAGCTCAAAGCCGAATTCAACCTGATCGATGCGATGGTTGTGCCTGAACCTTCCAACCCCGAGGCCACCTATAAGTCGATTGGTGCTGCGGCAGGCATGTATGTGACCGACAAGCTCACCGATAATTTCTGCCTTGGTGTGGGCTGGGGGGCAACGCTTTATGAGTCTTTGCAAACCCTGTCGCACCGCGAGTTGAAAGGCGTTGAGGTGGTTTCTCTTTTGGGCGGCATTGTGCAGGCCAAGCGTTTCAACCCGGCGGAATTTGCCTGGCAATTTGCCAATACGGTTGGCGCTGACTGTTACTTGCTGACCGCTCCAGCCTTGGTGGATTCGCCGAAGACTCGCGAAGCCCTGATTGAACGCTGCGGCCTGAAAGAAGTTATCGACCGCACCGCCAAGATGGACATGGCGTTGTTGTCGGTCGGCACCATGCAGGCGCAATCAACCTCTTTTCGATTGGGTTTCCTGAATGAAGAAGAACGTGAATCACTGATCAAGAAGGGTGCTGTTGGCGACCTTCTCTATAATTTTTATGATGCCGATGGCACGTTGGTGAAACATCCGATCAATGATCGGGTGATGTCAGTGCCCATCGAGATGATCCGGAAAGTTCCGCGCCGCGTGATGATTTCAGGCGGCATTGAAAAAGTCGATGCGCTGCTGGGGGCGATGCAACTCGCCGCGTGCAATGTGTTGATCACCAGTGAGGCCACCGCAGAACAACTTTTGCTGCGACGGCAAAAGGCCAAGGGCTGAATCCTAGCCAAAGACAAGGCTGGCCGCACCAATAAGCCCTGAATTGTCGCCGAGTTTGGCTTTGACCAAAGGCACATCCTTGAACGCCGCCATGGCATTGGCCATCATATAGGTTCGGATGGTTGGAGCGAGCGTTTCAAACTCATTGGACAGGCCACCGCCCATCACTAGAATTTCCGGACTGAAAAGATGGATGAGGCTGGTGAAGCCCATGCCTAAAAACTTTGCTTCAAGTTCCACCAATTCCACAGCCACCGCATCGCCAGACCTTGCCGCAGCGAAAACTTCTGCTGCCGTTATCGCGGGTTTGCTCATGCGTTGCCTTGCCCGCGACGTGAAAGCAGGACCTGCCGCATAGGCTTCAATGCAACCTGTGTTGCCGCAATTGCAGACCAGGCCATCAGGCACAATGGCCATATGGCCGACGTGACCGCCCATGCCCTTGCGCCCGCGCATGACATGGCCATCGACAATCACGCCACCGCCAATTCCGGTTGAAACGGTCACATAGACCAGGTGTTGTAAACCCCGCCCGGCGCCAAAGCGCCATTCGCCAATGGCTGCAGCAATCCCGTCATTCTCCAGCTTCACATCCATGTGAAGGTTGTCTTGAATGGCTGCGCGCAGCGGAAATTCGGTGAAGCCTTTCAAAGTCGGAAGCGAAAGGGCGAGGCCTTTTTCCGTATCGAGGGGGCCCGGCGACGAGACGCCGACGCCCAGAATTTTTTGGCCCACGGCCTTGGCTTTCACGGAGCTGACCAATTCGCCGATCTGGTGCACAACTTTTTCCGGCCCGGATTCGGCATCGGTCAGCACGCTGTCGCGGTGCAGAATATTGCCAGCACTGTCGACCAGTGCTGCGCGCAGTTGCGTTCCGCCGAGATCAACTGCAATGGCAATCTCTGCCATCTTACAAGCCGTGCAGCCAGTTCATGCGGGCTTTGAGATCAGGTGCCCCAAAAGCCAATGAGCCCAGCACTACGGTTTCTGCACCCGCATTGCGCAGCAACGGCACGGTGTGTTCGCGAATGCCACCATCGGCGGCCAGAACAATGCGGTGCTTGGCACCGCTTTCAGCAATGAGTTTTTTGGCCGTGCCCAAACGGGTTGTGGCCTGTTCATCAAGGCCTTGGCCTTTCACACCAATTGCAGTTCCCAGCAGCGTGAGAAAACGCAGGCGCGGAATAAAGCGCTTTACAGTTTCAACTGGCGTTTCAACTTTCAAAACCATGCCCGCTGCAACATTGCGCTTATCCAACAGGTCAAGCGCTGCATCAGCCAAAGCGGAATTTTCAACATGAATGGAAATCAAATCGCTGCCCGCCTCGCAGAACTGTTCAATCTGCGAGAGCAGGATATTATCTGCGGTCATCAGGTGAACGTGAATGGGAGTCTTGGAAATTTTTCTGATGGCGGCGACAAGATCGGGGAAGAACAACATGGCAGGTGCAAAACGCCCATCGGCCACATCAATGTGCAGAATGTCGGCATGGGGCGCAATGCGGGCCATATCGTCAGCAAGTTTCACAAGATTGGCCGACCAGATTGAAAATTCGCCGATCAGACGATTCTTGGGAAGCTGTTCAATCCAGTCATTCTGCAATTTTCAGACCTCCAAAATATCTTTCAAAAACTTGGCCACGCCTTTTGCTTCATTGGCCGCCAGTCCATGTGTCACAAGCGGGCCTTTGAAATCAAGAGCGCGCAGGCAGGTGAGGTAATGGGTAAAGTCCAGAACGCCTTTGCCCGCCGTGGCAAAGCTGCCATCGGCGTTGCGGTCCTTGGCGTGGGCCATGACAATTTCGGGGGCCAGAATATCAATGGCCTGCGAGATGATGCGGCGTTGTTCCTCAATGGGCGCGATTTCGAAAAGATTGGCGGGATCAAAAATGATTTTGACGTGCGGGCTTTGCAGTGTGTCGAACAACAATCGGGCCTTGTCGGCGGAGTTCACGACATTGCCCAGTTCAGGCTCGATGCCGAGCGTGATGTTGTGGGTCTCGGCAATGGCGGTGGCTTTCTCCATCGATGCGAGCAAATCTGTCCAGGCGGAAGCAGAATTATTATCCGGGTGATGCTGCCATTGATCTATGGGATCGCGCGTGCCTGTACACAGGGTAATGAGGTTGGTTGCCATATTTGCACAACTCGCCGCCAGAACGGCAAGCCTTTTATGACCCTGTTCGCGCTTTTCGATGTCGGGATGGATCATATTGTAGGTGCCGGAAACGGCCACAACTTCGACTTTGGTTTTCAATGCGGCTTGATGCAGTGCGGCTGCGACAGCATCCGGAATTTGCGCCGGCATGGCATTAAGTCCAGAGCAGGCCATGTTGTATTGCGCCACATCAAAGCCTGCGGCTTTGACTTGGCTCAGCACGTCTCGCGCATCGGTTCCAGCAAAGGTCTTGGCGAAAATGCCAAGCCTCATGCGATGATGGTGGCTTCAGTCGCCGCCTTGATTTCGGCTTCGCTGACATCGGTCGCGCATTCCACAATTTTCACGCCGCCCGGCACAACATCAAGCACGCCCAAATTGGTGATGATGCGATTGACCACGGCCTTGCCGGTCAATGGCAGCGTGCAGGATTTGAGAACCTTGCTTTCGCCAGCCTTGTTGGTGTGGTCCATGACCACCACAACGCGCTTGACGCCCGCCACCAAATCCATCGCCCCGCCCATGCCCTTGATGAGCTTGCCGGGGATCATCCAATTGGCGAGGTCACCCGTCTCAGACACTTCCATGGCGCCCAGAATGGCCATGTTGATCTTGCCGCCGCGGATCATGGCGAAGGATTGCGATGAATCAAAAAATGCGGTTTGCGGAAGTTCGGTGACGGTCTGCTTTCCGGCATTGATCAAGTCCGCATCTTCCTCACCCTCAAACGGAAACGGGCCCATGCCCAGCATGCCGTTTTCAGATTGAAGGGTGACTTCAACGCCTTTGGGAATGTAATTCGACACCAAAGTCGGAATGCCGATGCCGAGATTTACATACCAGCCGTCTTGCAGCTCTTGCGCCGCGCGGGCAGCCATTTGATTACGGTCCCAAGGCATCAGACGCTCTCCTTCTTGCGGGTGGTGCGCTGTTCGATGCGCTTTTCATGATCACCCTTGATCAGACGATGAACATAGATGCCGGGCGTGTGAATCATGTCGGGATCGAGTGAGCCCAAGGGCACAATTTCTTCGACTTCGGCGACACAGATTTTGCCGCATGTCGCTGCGGGCGGATTGAAGTTGCGCGCCGTCTTGCGATAAACGAGATTGCCTGAGGGGTCAGCCTTCCAGGCTTTGACAATGGCGAGGTCAGCGAAAATACCACGTTCGAGCACGTAAGTTTGGCCGTTGAAGTCTTTGGTTTCCTTGCCTTCGGCAATCAAAGTGCCGACGCCAGTCTTCGTGTAGAAACCGGGGATGCCAGCACCGCCAGCGCGCATGCGTTCAGCAAGCGTGCCTTGCGGATTGAATTCGACTTCGAGTTCCTTGGCCAGATATTGCCGCATGAATTCTGCGTTTTCGCCAACGTAAGATGACATCATCTTTTTGACCTGACGGCTTTCGAGAAGCTGGCCCAGGCCAAAACCGTCAACCCCTGCATTGTTGGAGGCAATCGTCAGGTTTTTGGTGCCAGCGCGCTTGATGGCAGCAATCAGCAATTCAGGAATACCGCAGAGGCCAAAGCCACCCGCTGCAATCAGCATGCCGTCATGAAGCAGTCCTTCAAGAGCCTTGTCGGCATTATCGTAGATCTTTTTCATCACTTCTCCTCAGTCGGTCAATCGACGCCATTGAACTGTGCGGCTACGCTTTTGTCCAGCGTGAGATTTTTGTTAAAGTCCAATGAGGCCCGCCGCCTGGGCCTTGGCCAAGGGCAAATCCAGCGGCTTGTCTTTGCTCAAAATTTCGCGGACCACATCACAATCCTGTTTCATCTGCAAGATCAGGCCATCCACCGATGCGAAGGTTTTGTCGCCGCGCACCAGATCAACAAAATTGACGGTCAGGGTTTTGCCATAGAGGTCCAAGTCCTGATCCAGCAGATGGACTTCGAGAAATGTGCGGTTGGTGTTAAAAGTCGGCCGGTCGCCGAAATATGCCGCACCTTGCCATTGCGGCCCGCCGGATTTCTCACGCGCCGCCACAGCATAGATGCCGCGATAGGGTTCAGCCCCCGGTTCGAGAATGATGTTGGCGGTCGGGAAACCAATGGTGCGGCCGCGCTGGTCGCCGGGCACGACTTCCCCCATGACTGTCCACTGATAGCCCAGACCCTTGGCCGCCTCGCGCACATGGCCCCGGCGCAAATTTGACCGGATGGTACTTGACGAAAATGGCGCCATGCCGCCTTCGGCCTCATCGGCCACCTGTTCAACCACAGTCACATCAAAGCCAAAGCTTTTTCCGGCTGCGATCAATGTTTCGGGCGTTCCCTTGCGGCCCTTGCCGAAGTGAAAATCAAAACCGGTGATCACATGAGCGACGCCCAGGCGTTGCACCAATTGTTGTGCGATGAAATCTTCCGGCGATTGGCTGGCCGTGGTCGCATCAAAATTCAAGGTGGCGACAAAGCCAGCGCCCAGAATTTTGGCCAGCAGCGCCTTCAGGGGCGGCGGGGTTAAGCGAAAGACCGGTTCTGTCGGGCGGAAGAAAGTTCTGGGATGAGGCTCAAAGGTCAACAGGCCAAAACTCTTGCCCAGCTTCTCAGCCGCCGTCTTGGCTGTGGCCAGCAGCTGTTGATGGCCGCGATGCATGCCATCGAAGTTGCCAATGGCGACAACGCCGCCGCGCAGGGCTTCTGGCAGAACTTGATGTGCAGGCAATTCCAACATGGCCCGCGATCTAGCCAATTGCTTAAGCCCAGTCCAGTTCCAGCATTGAGCCCATGATTTGGGCTCCAGGGTAACGGCTTTTCACATCCGCAACGATGGTCGAGCTAGTGTTGATGCCGCCAGTAATGAAAAGACATGAAAGATCATTGGCGGCAGCGCCTTTGATATCGGTTTCGGGGCCGTCGCCAATGGCCAGAACACTCGTGCGCGCGGGGTTGCCCGCCAATTCCAGTGCTGCGTCATAGATGGGCGCAAAGGGTTTTCCCGCCATCAGGACTTCGCCACCCATCTCCTCATAGACTTCGGCCAAGGCACCCGCACACGGCACCAGAAAATCGCCCTTTCTCACCAGCTTGTCGGGATTGGCGCAGATCATTCTCAAGTCCAAGGCTTTCATCCGGGTCAGAAGCGGCAGGTAATCCTTGGCTGTCTCTACGCGCTCATCGAGAAAGCCGGTACAAAGAACCGCAGTGGCCTGTTCCAGTTCAACCCGCTTTACACCGAGCCCCTTGAACAGCACCACATCGATTTCGGGACCCAGATGATAGAGCCCCCCTGTGCCATGGATCGCCATTAATTTGCGCGTCACATCGCCGGAACTGACGATGTGATCATAGGCGGTTTTGGCAACGCCCATGCCATTGAGGTGTTTGACGACCGACGAGGACGGACGCGGCGCATTGGTGATGAGCACCACCTTGCCGCCTTCTGCCCGGTGGGATTGCAAGGCTGCGACGGCGGAGGCGATTGGCGTTACGCCATCATGGACCACGCCCCAGACATCACAAAGCCAGACCGGAAATTGGCGCGACAGCGCTGCAAGAGTCATATCAGGCCGCAAGGCCGACAGGAAGTTGTGCGGCGGTCCGGCGGACGCGTCGTGGTGCTGCGAAGGCCGGGCCCGACCCCAATCTAGCCAGTTGGCGCAGGTGTGACAGGGACGAGCCATCCATCACATGGGACACCATGATTTGCACATTGGCGATGCGGGCCATCTGAGCGAAATGAACATAATTGGCCGTCGCCTCAGGTCGCAGATCAATGGTGTTGGCATCGAGGCTGACATGGCGAACATTGAGACCCTGCAGGGACAAGGGATCAAGCCCAGCGATGGAAATATTTGCCAGCGCCAGCAACTGGCCAGAGCGGGCAAGACTGCCCAGACCCTCAAGGGCTGACGATGACAGGCCCGCCAACCTCACGTGAGGCAATTCAAACACCACAGACTCGGCCAGGTCCTTCTGGCCACGCAAAGTTTCGAGAAGGCGCAACATGTCTGTGGGAGACGACAGAGTTTCATCACCTATGCCCATGAACAGTTTCACTTGCGGGTCGCGCTGATGGAGACGCTGCAGCAGGCTCAAGGCTTCGATCACGCCGAACAGATCGACCTCGGGCCGCTGGCCCAGCAAATTATGAGCGTCGAGATGAAAGCGATAATGCGCCGTGCGCCCCGTCACCAGGTCCACAATGGGTTCAAGTGAAATATCGAGATTGTCAGTGTGGTTCTCAGTTTCTCGCGGCGCTGTCGCTGAGGTCACGGGCGGTGCAAACGTCGTCTCCCGATCATTGCCATCGGCGGCCTTGGCCATCAGACTCCGCACCAGCGCCTGATAGGACGTTTTCAACTCACCCAATGATTGGATCATGGCTTCGCCACGGGCCTGATCCTGGGCCTTCAGGCTGGACAGTTCGGCAAGGGCAAAATGAGTCTGCTTTTGCATCTCATTCTGCTCGGTCCCCAGCTTTCCAATTTTCTTGAAGAGCTGGCGTTCAGTGCTTTGAGACAAATCTGCTTGAAGGGCTGCATAGGTTCCGGTCATCACCTGCCCGGCTGTCAGGGCCAAAGCGCAGAAGGAAAAGGCCAGAAGCGGACTTTCACCGCCCGAAAACATATAGGCCACGCTGCCCAGTGCCGTCGTGAGACACAAGGCCAACCCCGCCATCAAAGGCCAATATTTCGTCTGCATCCCAGCAATCCCCCCGGGCAAGCATGCCGCCCGAATCACCCAGTGCGAGACTAATGGGGATTGAACGGGCTGGGAATCCCCGTGTTGGATTCCCGCCCGTCAAAATTGCAGTTAGAGACTTGCCACCGAAGCCAGAACTTTTGGCATCTTGTCTTTCATAATCTCTTCGATCTGGGCTTCCGAAATGATCAGCGGTGGCGACAGAGCGATGGTGTCGCCGGAAATACGCAGCAGGAAGCCATGATCGTGGAAGGCATTTTCCATGGCCTTGTAGGCGCGCAAGCCGGGCTTACCTTCAACCGGCTTCAAATCAAAGGCCGCGACCAGACCAATGGCGCGAATGTCTTCGATCATCGGGTTACCTTGCAAAGTAAAGGCGGCATCAGCCCACGGGGTTTCCAGCTTGGCGGCGCGTTCGAAGAGTTTCTCGTCACGGTAGACGTCCAAGGTGGCGACACCGGCAGCAGCGGCCATGGGGTGGCCTGTATAAGTATAGCCATGGAAGAGTTCGATTACATGATCAGGCCCGTTCATGAAGGCATCATAAATGCCCTGACGCACCAGAACACCACCCATCGGCACGGTGCCCGAGGTGATGCCCTTGGCGAAGGTGATCATGTCTGGAACGACGCCAAAGCGTTCTGCTGCAAAGGCAGCGCCCAAGCGGCCAAAGCCGGTGATCACTTCGTCGAAAATCAACAAAATGCCATGCTTGGTGCAAATTTCGCGAAGCTTCTTCAGATAGCCCTTTGGTGGTGCGAGCACGCCCGTCGATCCGGCCATCGGTTCGACGATGACGGCGGCAATGGTCGAGGCATCATGCAACACGACCAGACGTTCCAGTTCTTCGGCGAGATGCGCACCCCATGTGGGCTCGCCACGGCTGTAAGCCTGTTCCTTGCGGTTATAAGTGTGCGGCAGATGGTCAACACCCGCCAGCATGGTGCCGAACATCTTGCGGTTGGCGGGCATGCCGCCCACCGAGATGCCGCCGAAATTGACGCCATGATAGCCGCGCTCACGGCCTATCAAACGGGTGCGCGAGGCATTGCCGGTGATGCGCTGATAGGCCAGTGCAATCTTCAAGGCCGAGTCTGCGGCTTCCGAGCCTGAGTTGCAGAAGAAGGCATAGTTCAGATCAGCTGGCGCCATGGTGGCCAAGCGCGAGGCCAGTTCAAACACCTTGGGGTGGCCATATTGGAAGGTTGGCGCGAAATCGAGTTCGGCTGCTGATTTCTGGATCGCCGTTACAATCGGCTCGCGGCAATGGCCCGCATTGGTGCACCACAGGCCAGCAGAACCATCAAGAATGGGACGGCCTGACATGTCATAATAATGCATGTCCTTGGCACGGGCGATCATGCGGGGCCGCGCCTTGAAAGCGCGGTTGGGCGTAAATCCCATCCAGAAGGGTTCAAGATTGTTGGGCGATGGTTCCCAAGCGGCGGAACCTGAATGTTTTTCTGGCTTGTTCATGGCTGAAACTCCTGTGTTGAGTTTAATCTAGCAGATTGAGGCTTCACTTGGAAACAAGCCAGTGGCGGCTTTAGCGCTGCACCAGTTCGGTTCTCAAGCGCTTGGGCAGACCGTCGAAAATCAGTCTGTAACTGGCTTCCAGATAGAGTTTGAGCGCCTTGGCATCGAGAGACTGCGGGCCTGTCCACTGGATCCACTTCATCCCGCGCGAGGCAAAATAGGGCGCTGGCCGCAAACCCTCTTGGGTTTTGAGCATCTCAAAGCTCATCGGCGAGGTCTTGAAGGTGATGCCGGAATAGGTGTCGCCTTTGGGGAAATGGATGGCAAAGACCTTGCCGCCAATCTTCCACACATCAGCCCCACCCCATTGCACCACATGGGTGGAATGAGGCAAAGACTTGCAAAAGCCATTAAATTGCGCGGGCGTCATGGCATGGATGTAGCGTTACAAAAAGGGAAGCGAAATGGGAAAATCAGCGATGATCGTCTGGGGTGGCTGGGAAGGCCATACGCCAGAACGCTCCGCGATGGTGGTCAAAGGGCTGCTGGAGGGGCATGGCTTTTCGGTCCGGGTGGAAAATAGCACCGCGGCGTTTCTGGATCCCGGCATCGCCAAGCTCAACCTGATCGTGCCGATGATCACCATGTCGACGATTGCCAAAGACGAAGTGGACCATCTCTGTGATGTGGTGCGTGGCGGGGTTGGCCTAGGTGGCATGCACGGGCAGATGGGCGATTCATTCCGCAATGAAACCGAATATCAGTTCATGACTGGCGGACAATGGGTGGCCCACCCCGGCAACATCATTGACTACCGGGTGAATATTTCCAAACCTGATGATCCAGTCGTGAAAGGCATTGGCGATTTCGATTACACGTCCGAGCAATATTACATGCATGTGGACCCGGCCAATGAGGTTCTGGCCACGACGACTTTCGTGGCCGATCACGCGCCCTGGGTCAAAGGCGTTGTGATGCCAGTTGTATGGAAGAAGGTTTACGGCAGGGGCCGCGTGTTCTATTCAGCTCTGGGCCACACGGCCGATGAATTTGCCGTGCCCCAAATGAAAACCATCATGGAGCGTGGCTTGCTCTGGGCGGCAAGTTAGTCGCCGACCCCTCATCTTGGCAGGGCAACTGCATCTGTCATAATATTGTCACTGAAGTTTCATTAACCGGACATCCGCCACGGCAACATAAGACCAGCAAGCAGGACGAAACAGATGACTGAAGAACTCGCAACGATGAACGTCAGTGACCTTTCAGGTGGCATTACCGAAGTGAAGGTTATGGGCCGGATGGATATCAAGGGCGTTTTTGCAATCGAGGACGGGTTTGCAAAAGTCGCCGATGAAAAGCTCAAGGTTATCGTTAACCTGGAAGCCGTGACATTTCTGGCCTCGCTGGGCATTCGCACCTTGGTGATGAGCTGCAAGGCTGTGGCCGACAAGGGTGGTGATCTGGTCCTGCTCGATCCGCAAGCCAATGTGGACAAGGTTTTGAGAAGCAGCGGAATCGATCAGGCCATCAAGATTTTTACATCCAGGGATGAGGCGCTGGCCTATTTGGGCAAGTGACGGAGAAGTCCTTGTCCTGGCACCGTGAATTCACTGGTGACATGGCAGGGCTGGTTGAAGCTTGTGGCTGGATTGAAGAGTTGTCCTCCACCCATAATCTGGGCGATGAGGTTTCCAATTCTCTTCAGGTGTGTTTTGAGGAGTTGGCATCCAACATTGTGCGCCACAGCGGCGATGGGCTTTGGATCGATCCCAAACTGGCTGATCGTCGCAGCCCCACATCTCTCAAGTTCAAAGTTGGCTTGAATATCGACAAGGACCTGGTTCGTCTTTCGCTTGAAGACAATGGCAAGCCGTTTGATGTGGCCGCAGCCCCCACCCAAGGGGCCGGGCATCCGGTGGAGGACATGGCCGTCGGCGGTCTTGGCCTTCATCTGGTGAAAAGTCTTTCGAGTGCCATAGGCTATCGCCGGACTGATTTTGGCAACGAAGTAAATCTTGAATTTTCAAGAGTGCCGATGCAAGAGCCAACGCAGCTCTGATTTCGTTTAGCGTGTCCCAGGAAAGCTCTCATTGAAACAGGCCCGGACCGAACTTTCACTTGCCGAGATATTTTCCGGCCTGCCAGATATTGATTTCCCGGTTGATGCGGTGTTGCTGCGGCAGGGCGAGACCAGCGAATTTGCCTATTATCTTAAATCGGGCAGCGTTTCGGTTCTGGCGGAAACCAAATTTGGCACAGTGACATTGGCCACCCGCGAGGCGCCGCAGCTCATCGGCGAGATCGGGGTTCTGGCCCAGCTGCCGCGTACCGCCAGCATGAAGGCACTGACGCCGGTCAAGGTTGTAAAAATATCAGGCGAACAGCTGCTCGACATCGGGCGGCAGAATCCGACATTGCTGCTGACCGTGATTGCACAATTGGGTCGACAGATCGATGCCGTCAACAAGACGGTGGGGCTTTATACAACTGCGCTGGGTGCACTTGAGCAGCGCGAGTTTGATCCGGCAATTCTGGAGGAGCTGGCACATCCGCCGCCGCAGCTCGCCGAGTTTTCTTCGGCGTTTCGGCGCTTCGCGAGGCAAATCACTGACAAGCGACGCCAACAGGATGAGTTGGCGGGTGCTGCCATTATCCAGAAATCATTTTTACCCAAAACGGCGGCGCTCAAAGGTGCTGGTGAACGCATCGAGCTTCATGCCGCAATGCGACCGGCCCGCGATGTGGGCGGCGATTTTTATGACTACTTCATGCTGGATGACGACCATCTCGCGGTGTGCGTTGGTGATATTTGCGGCAAGGGAATCTCTGCCAGCATTTTCATGTCGGTGGTGATCACCACGCTGCGAACGGCGGCGCGCGAGGAGGCTGATGTTGCTGCAATCATGACGCGCGCCAATGCGATTTTGGCTCGCGACAATGCGGCTTGCATGTTTGCCACGGTGTTTTTCGCAAAAGTGAATCTCGGCACGGGCCAGATTGATTATTGCAACTGCGGCCACAACCCGCCCTATCTCATTGGCAGCGATGGCCAATTGACCAGCCTGCCCGCCACTGGACTGCCCATGGGGCTTTACGGTGAGATTGCTCCTGGTGCAGCCTTAACGATGCTGCCGCCGGGCGGCACATTGGTCTTGTTCACCGATGGCGTGACTGAAGCGATGAATGCGCGGGCTGAAGAATTTGGCGAAGATGCCTTGGTGCTCGCACTTGGACACAAGCAGGATGTGACCAGCGCGCAACTTGTGTTAGAGGTGTTTACAGCTGTTGATCAATTTGCAGATGGTGCGGAACAAGCCGATGACATCACCTTGGTGGCCCTCAGGCGACCTGCCTGATCTCAGGCAGACGTGTCACCCCATGTTGCGAGACCCAGCACCGGGCCGACCTTGCCACGCTGCAGAACTGCAATGCAGGATTTGGAATCGGCCGTGAAGATGCCCTTCTTCGGCATCTTGATGGTGTTGGCCTTGCCATTCCACATCCCGGCGGGAACCAGATTGCGCACGACGTTGCTATAGGAAATCGAGTTCCCCGCGTTTTCGCCGCGGTCGATTTTTACATCGACATGCGATGCCAGAGACATCAACCACAATGTGGCTTCAGGAACGGCGGGGCCTTCACCCATGGTCACCGTGACTTCCATGTCGTCGGCGGTCAGCGTCAAATCTGTGTGAAATGGTTTGGTCTTCGCGGTGTTGATCAGAGCTTCAACCGCAGAGCGGTCGCTGCCCACAGCGCGCCAGGCCCCGTTCACCACCATTTGTGGCGTGTAAACTTCATTGTCGCCGCGATCATGGGCGTAATCCATTTGGCGTTGGGTGTATTCAGGCTTGGCCAGTGTGTCGCGCCAGCCGAGATAATCCCAATAATCGACATTCAACGACACGAGGTGGACACCGGGCATGGATTTTAGTTGGGCGGCGAGCTTGTCAGCCGGGGGACAAGAGCTGCAGCCTTGGCTGGTGAAAAGTTCAACGAGGACAGGTGCCGTCTCGGCCTGGGCTTTTTGGGCGATGAAGGGAATTGCGGCGGCCGACCCCAAAAGAGCCAGAGCACCACGACGCGAAACTGATTTAATGTTTTCCATGATCATTAGATGGAGAACTTCCTGAACACCTTCAAATCACGCTTGGGTGAAGGACCGAGTGACTAAAAACCAGCCAATTTCTTGAACCCGCCAAAGAACATGCGCTTGGCATCAAATGGCGCCAGTTTCATGTCAAAATCCTTCATGAAAGGATCCTGCATCATCGCCTTCCAAACCTTGTTGCGATGGGCCTTGGATTCAAACACGATATAGGCGCAGGCCACGACCTCATCAGGCTTCAGTTTCACGGCTTGTGGAAAAGACGTGACCTTGCCGGGCTTCACATCATCGGCCAGCGCTTCGACATATGCCAATGCGCCAGAGCGCTTCCAGACTACGGCGCTCTTTTTCGCCAGCGCGCGATAGGCGGCGAGCTTTGCCTGGGGAACCGGTACCACCATGAAATCAATGTAAGCCATTTGCATTCTCCATTTTCTCGCGGGTCAGCATAGGCCCATTTCATGGTTTCTCAAGCGACGGGCGATATGACGCCGCCTTGGTCATTTGGCGGCCTTACGCCGCCTTTGTAATGTTCCGCAACACGAACTGCAGAATGCCGCCGTTCTTGTAATAATCGATTTCATCGAGCGTATCGATGCGGCAAAGAACCGTGACCGAGGTTTTGGACCCATCAGCACGGGTGATGTCGACCGTCATATCAGCGCGCGGCTTTAAGCCTTCGGCCAAGCCATTGATGGTGATCTGCTCGTCGCCTTTGAGGTTCAAGCTCTGCCAACTGTCGCCTGCCTTGAACTGCAATGGCACAACGCCCATGCCCACCAGGTTTGAACGGTGAATGCGCTCAAAGCTTTGGGCAATGACGGCGCGCACGCCGAGCAAATTCGTTCCCTTGGCCGCCCAGTCACGCGACGAGCCATTGCCATATTCAACACCAGCGAACACGACCAGAGGCACGCCCTCGGCCTGGTATTTCATGGCGGCATCATAGATCGGCATTTCCGTGCCATCGGGCTGGTGCAACGTGACACCACCTTCCTTGACATTGCCTTGGCTGCCTTCGCGCACCATGTAATTCTTGATGCGGATATTGGCGAAGGTGCCGCGCATCATCACTTCATGGTTGCCGCGGCGCGTGCCATATTGGTTGAAGTCCATCGGGGCCACACCATTGGCCGTGAGATATTTGCCAGCGGGTGAGGCCGCCTTGATCGAACCTGCAGGCGAAATATGGTCGGTAGTGATCTTGTCACCAAACAGGCCCAGCACGCGGGCACCTGAGATATTGGTCACAGGCTTTGGCGTGGGCTGAATGCCTGTGAAATAGGGCGGGTTCTGGACATAGGTTGAGGTGTTATCCCAGGCATAGGTTTCACCCTTGGCCACGGGCACAGCACGCCAATTCTTGTCACCTTTGAAGACATCGGCATAACGTGACTTGAACATCTTGGCTGTGATGTTCTTGCGGATGAAGGTTTCGATCTCTTTGTTGGTGGGCCAGATGTCTTTCAAGAAAACCGGCTTGCCCTTCTTGTCAACGCCGAGCGGCTCAGTTGTCAAATCAATCTGGGTGGAACCCGCAAGAGCATAGGCTACGACCAATGGCGGCGAGGCCAAGTAAGCCGCCTGCACATCAGGCGACACGCGGCCTTCGAAGTTGCGGTTGCCGGAGATTACGGCAGACGCCACGATGCCATTGTCATTGATGGCCTTGGAGACGGCGGGATCAAGCGGACCCGAATTGCCGATGCAGGTGGTGCAGCCATAGCCCACGAGATAGAAGCCCACTTTATTCAGTTCCTTCTGCAGGCCGGACTTGTCCATATATTCGGACACAACTTGCGAGCCCGGCGCAAAGCTGGTCTTGACCCAGGGCTTGGACTGTAACCCCAAGGCTGCTGCCTTCTTGGCCAAAAGACCTGCGCCAATCAGCACGGAGGGATTGGATGTATTGGTGCACGAGGTGATGGCGGCAATCACCACGTCGCCATGGCCGATGTCGAAGTTTTTGCCTTCAACCTTCACGCGCTTGGCCTGTTCGCCCGGCTTGGAATAGCCGGCCTGATCCTTGGGCGTTTCCAAAGCAGCCTGGAAACCGGACTTCACGGTGTCAAGCGGTGCAAACTTTTCAGGACGGTTCGGTCCTGCCATGGCCGGGACCACGCTGCCCAGATCAAGGCCCAAAGTATCGGTGAAAACGGGCTCGGCCTTGCTTGAGCCATAGAGGCCTTGCGCCTTGCAATATTTTTCAACGAGCGCAATGCGATCCTTCGCGCGGCCCGAGAATTTCAAATAGTCGATGGTCACGCCATCAACCGGGAAGAAGCCGCAGGTCGCTCCATATTCCGGCGCCATGTTGGCAATCGTCGCACGGTCGGCCAGCGTCAGGCCCTTCATGCCCTCGCCGTAAAATTCAACGAACTTGCCGACCACGCCCTTTTTGCGCAGCATCTGGGTGACGAGCAGAACAAGGTCTGTTGCGGTCACGCCTTCTTTCAGCTTGCCTGTCAGTTTGAAGCCGATGACTTCCGGCAGCAGCATGGATTGCGGCTGGCCGAGCATGGCCGCTTCCGCTTCAATGCCGCCGACACCCCAGCCCAGAACACCAAGGCCATTGACCATTGTCGTGTGACTGTCGGTGCCCACAAGCGTGTCAGGATAAGCGACCGTCACGGTCTTGCCCTTGGCGTCTTTCTCGCTTCTGGTCCACACGGCCTGCGAGAGATATTCAAGATTGACCTGATGGCAGATGCCCGTGCCCGGAGGCACCACGCGGAAATCCTGGAAGGCGCCCTGCCCCCATTTCAGGAACTTGTAGCGCTCCATGTTCTGCTCATATTCGCGCTTCACATTGGCGGCCAGCGCCTGCTTGTTGCCGAAATAATCAACGACCACCGAATGGTCGATCACAAGATCAACGGGCACGAGAGGATTGATCTTCTGGGGGTTGCCTTTCAAGAGTTTCGCACCATCGCGCATGGCAGCCAAATCAACGACCGCCGGAACGCCCGTGAAATCCTGCATCAGCACACGGGCTGGCCTGAAGCCCACTTCAGCGTCGGCCTTGCCCTTGTTGGTGAGCCAGGCCACGAAGCCTTCAATATCGGTCTTGGTGACGGTGCGCCCATCTTCGTTGCGCAAAAGGTTTTCCAGCAACACCTTCATCGAAAAGGGGAGTGCCGAAATTCCCTTCAGGCCGTTCTTTTCCGCCGCCTTCAGGCTGTAATAGACATAGGATTTCGAACCGACTTTCAGACCTTTGCGGGACTTGAGGGAATCGAGCGACATGGCGGCCTCTTTGATTGTCAGGATTGATCGGGGCTATAGCCAATATTGCGCTGCAGCACAATGTGGGCACAAGCCTATTTCAGATGTTTTTCTTCGTAAGTGATGGTTTCAGCAATAAGAACGCGCCAGAGCTTCTCGGCAATGTCGGCGTTCAGGCCTTCGGCCTCGGCATGTTTTCTCACATGGGCCACAACAACTTCAACACGCTCTGGAATGAAGGCTGGCAGGCCTTGTGCGCGCTTTACGTCTAAAACTTTATCCACGATGGCAAAGCGTTTGGCGAGAAGCTGAACCAAAGCCTTGTCGGCTGCGTCGATTTCAAGACGCAGGGGCTCGAGGCTTTTGGGCGGCTTGCTCATTTCTTCAATTCAATTTCAATGAAGGCAAACTCGTCTTCGCTGGCGCTGATGACATCATGTTCAACGCCTGCATTGCGAAAATAGGGTGCGCCTTTTTTCATATCGGCAAAGGTCGTACCAGTGGACGATTCAAGCCGCAGTTTACCGTCAAGCAGCGGCACCACGACATAGTCATGGCCGTGGCGATGCCAACCCGTATTCTCTCCCGGCGCAAAGCGATATTCCGTCACGATGACACGATCATTTTCAACAAGGACGATGGATTTTGCAGTTCCAGACATTGAGGCCTCCGCTTTAGACGCGCCGTTCAACCATCATCTTCTTGATTTCGGAAATGGCCTTGGCGGGTGACAGGCCTTTGGGGCAAGCCTTGGCGCAATTCATGATGGTGTGGCAGCGATAAAGCCTGAATGGATCCTCAAGATCATCAAGGCGCTCGCCTGTGGCCTCATCGCGGCTGTCGATGAGCCAGCGATAGGCTTGCAGCAGAACGGCTGGGCCTAAATAGCGATCGCCGTTCCACCAATAGCTCGGGCATGACGTTGAGCAGCAGGCACAGAGGATGCATTCATAGAGGCCGTCGAGCAAAGCGCGCTCGGCCTCGGATTGTTTCCATTCGGCTTGTGGTGTTGGCGTGGTGGTTTTGAGCCAGGGTTCAACCGAACGGTGCTGCGCATAAAAGCGGCTGAGGTCGGGAACCAAGTCTTTCACCACCGGCATATGCGGCAGCGGATAGATTCTCACCTCGCCCCTCACATCCTCGCAGGATTTGAGACAGGCCAAGGTGTTGGCGCCATCAATGTTCATGGCGCAAGAGCCGCAAATGCCTTCGCGGCAAGAGCGGCGGAAGGTCAGCGTCGGGTCTTGCTCGTTCTTGATCTTGATGAGCGCATCCAGAACCATGGGCCCGCACTCATCCATATTCACATGATAGGTATCGACTTGCGGATTTTTGCCATCATCAGGATTCCAGCGATAGATCTTGAAGCCGCGAATGTTCGTGCCCTGCGGCATGGCGTGAATCTTGCCAGGCTGGATTTTCGAATTTTGCGGAAGGGTGAATGCGACCATGATTTCTCTCTACTCCCTCCCCCTTGTGGGGAGGGTTGGGGTGGGGGTCGAGGGATGCGTCAAGTTTGAATATGAATAGAGCGTCGGCAAACGCACAGCATGGCGAATACGGTCGACAACGCCTTCAAGCGCCTCGAAAACATCGCTGTTCCAGAAGCGCAGAACGTTGAAGCCGTGGCCTTTCAAGACCTGTGTGCGCGCTTCATCATAAGCCATAGCATCGCCATGCTGGCCGCCATCGAGCTCTACAACCACTTTAGGATAATGGCAGGCGAAGTCTGCGATGAAACGGTCGATCGGAACTTGGCGGCGGAAATGGCGGCCCTCAGTTTTCAACACGCGCAATTGCGACCAGAGAATGCGCTCGGGAGAGGTGGCATTGTTGCGCAGCTGCCGGGCGAATTGGTTAGCCATGGAGCAACCCCCACCCCAACCCTCCCCACAAGGGGGAGGGGGAAGGTAAGAATGCAATCTTCGAAGGGGTGAGCACAACCATGATCAGTAAACTCTGGCTTTGGGCTTGATGTAGTCCACGTCTTTGCTCATCGTGTAATCATGCACCGGGCGATAGCCGAGTGTCACTTTGCGTTTGGCGCTGTCAGTCCAAGCAAGGGAATGTTTCATCCAGGTTTTATCATCGCGCTTGGGGAAATCTTCACGCGCATGGGCGCCGCGGCTTTCCTGGCGGGCCAAAGCGGAATCAACGGTTGCTGCAGCCTGTAAAATGAGATTTTCAAATTCCAGGGTTTCGATGAGATCGCTGTTCCAGATCAGCGAGCGGTCCGTGACCGAAATATCATCAAGCCCGCGCCAGATTTCATTGATGCGCTTTGAGCCCGCTTCGAGGGTTTCGCCAGTGCGGAACACGGCGGCGTCATCCTGCATGGCGCGCTGCATTTGGGCACGAAGTTTGGCGGTGGGGGTTGAGCCCTTGGCATTGCGATAATGATCGAGTCGCGCAATGGCGCCTTCGCCCGCACCTTCCGCCCAATCGGCATGGGGCGAATTGGGCTTGATCAATTCAACGCAACGCAATGCGGCCGCACGTCCAAAGACCACAAGATCAATCAGCGAGTTTGAACCCAGACGATTTGCTCCGTGTACGGACACACAGGCCGCCTCGCCCACCGCCATGAGGCCGGGCACGGTTTTTTCCGGGTCCTTCTTGTCACCGGCCAAAGCTTCACCATGATAGTTCGTGGGAATGCCGCCCATGTTGTAGTGAACGGTGGGCAGAATGGGGATCGGCTCACGCGTTACATCAACGCCCGCAAAAATTTTCGCACTTTCGGAAATACCTGGAAGGCGTTCATGCAATACGGCGGGATCGAGATGTTCCAGATGAAGGTGAATGTGGTCCTTCAACGGGCCAACGCCGCGACCTTCACGAATTTCGAGCGTCATCGAGCGGGAGACGACATCGCGCGAGGCGAGATCCTTGGCGGAGGGTGCATAGCGCTCCATGAAGCGCTCACCTTCAGAATTGGTGAGATAGCCGCCTTCGCCACGGGCCCCCTCGGTGATCAGGCAACCTGCGCCATAAATTCCCGTCGGATGGAATTGCACAAATTCCATATCCTGCAAGGGAAGTCCGGCGCGGAGAACCATTGCATTGCCATCACCCGTGCAAGTGTGGGCTGACGTGGCCGAGAAATAGGCGCGGCCATAGCCGCCGGTTGCCAGAATTGTCTGGTGGGCGCGGAAGCGATGAATGGTGCCATCTTCCATCGAGAGCGCCATGACGCCACGGCACACGCCATTTTCCATGATCAGATCAAGCGCAAAATATTCAATGAAGAAGGCCGTGTCATAGCGCAGCGATTGGCCATAAAGTGTGTGGAGCATGGCATGACCCGTGCGATCAGCGGCGGCACAGGTGCGCTGCACCGGAGGGCCATCGCCCATGTTCATCATGTGGCCGCCAAACGGGCGTTGATAAATCTTGCCTTCGGCCGTGCGGCTGAACGGCATGCCGAAGTGTTCGAGTTCATAGACTGCTGTTGGCGCGTTACGCACCAGATATTCAATGGCGTCTTGATCGCCCAGCCAGTCTGAACCCTTGACCGTGTCATACATGTGCCACTGCCAGGAATCAGCGCCCATGTTGCCAAGCGATGCAGCAATGCCGCCTTGGGCTGCCACCGTGTGCGAGCGGGTTGGAAATACTTTTGTGATGCAGGCGGTCTTGAGGCCAGCTTGCGAGGCGCCCAATGCAGCGCGCAGGCCAGAGCCGCCAGCACCCACGACAATGACATCAAAACTATGATCCGTAACGGGGTAGGCCGACATCAAGCACCAATATTCATTTTCAGGATTGCGTAAAGCGCCAGAGCGGCAAGGCCAAAGGCGTAAAATGTGATGAGCAGCAGACTGGCGATTTTCATCGCAGGCCCGTGAACATAATCTTCAATGACCATTTGCAGGCCGAGCTTCATGTGCCAGCAAATCGAGATCATGGCGAGGGCGAGGGCCAAAGCAATAAAAGGGTTCTTGATCGAGGCCACCACGTCAGCACGGCTGGCACCGAGATGCGTGATGATGAACCACACCAGAAAGATCACCAGAGGCAGATTGGCAATGGCGGTGACTCGCTGCATCCAGAAATGCTGGGTGCCATCATGGGCAGCACCAAGGCCCCTAACCTTGCCCAGTTCGGAGCGCATGCTCATGCCCGCACCCCATAACCGATAATCCAGAGAAGCACTGTCAGCACCACCGAGCCAATGATGTTGGCGCGCACCAGCCATTCAACATGGTTGAGCTTGAAGCCGTGGCCCGTGTCCCAGATAAAGTGGCGAAGACCGCCCAGTGTGTGGTGAATAAGTGCCCAGCTCATGCCGAAGAGGACGAGCCTGCCGAACCAGTTGTAGAAAAAGGCCTGCGCCATGGCAAAGCTCTGATCAGACATGGCTGCGGCGGTGAGCCACCACACAAAGCCCAGTATCCCAAGGGCCAAGCCAATGCCCGTAATGCGATGGAGGATCGACATGGCGGTGGACAACATGGGCCGGTAAATCTGCAGATGCGGCGAGAGCGGCCGGGACACTGGTTTGATTTGCGACATAAATAGCCTCTGAAACGCCGCCGCCTTTTAGCCTGTGCGCTGCAACATAGCAATTGCCTCGCATGCATTGCAGCCAATCGTGAAAATCAATCAATTCAGAACGATGAAACGGTCTGGAAGCTCGTTCGGATTGCTCTTGCCGGGCGGAAAATGCTGCGACAGTTCCGCACCACAGCGTTCCACGCCTAAAACCATCGCATCGCTGATCTGGTGTTTGGCCAGAAGCGGCACCATGTCATCGACGATCTTTTGCCAGTCGCGCTGATCGACTTTCGAGGTAATGCCGGTATCGCCGATGATTTCGACATAGCGCTCGAGGATTGACACGAAAATCAGCACCCCCGTGCGACCTTGGGTCGAACTTGTGTTGAGCGCCAGAAATTGCTGGGCAGCGTTGCGGGCCGCATATTTCCGCATCAAACTGCGTGGCGTGATGTGATAGCGCAACTGGGGCAAGCTTAGCAGCAGCGCCGCGAGGATGAACACGCAAAGCTGGATGACAAAGAGCGAGCTTATGCCAATCGCCGTCCATGGGAAATAATGGTTGTAGACCGGGACCACCAAGGGCACAGCAAGCGCCAAAGCCGTTGCGATATGAAGTGGCACATGGCGATAATCATCAGACTGGCGGGCGGCCACGGCGACAATCTCGCCGCGTGTTGATTTTTCGGCCTTGGTAATCGCTTGTGTGACTTTTTGTCGGTCGGCTGGAGAAAGCTCATGGGACATCGTTCACCAGCCCCCCGACGCGCCGCCGCCGCCGGAGCTTCCACCACCGCCGGAAAATCCGCCGCCGCCCCCAAAGCCACCCCCGCCGCCAAATCCGCCGCCACCGAAATTGCCACCGGGGCCGGGCAGAAAAATCATGCGACCGCCGCGCGAGGCATTGAAAATGATGATCAGCACGACGATGAAAAAAATGATGAAGGGCAAAGCATCTGAAAGGCTCGTCGCTGATTGGCTTTGGGCGCGCTGAACAACCTGGTCGCCCTGGCCGCCGATAACTTTTTGAATATCATCCAGACCCGCATAGAGGCCGCCCGCCCAATCACCAGTTTTGAAGCGCGGGATCATGGCGTTTTCAATGATGATGCGCGACATGGCGTCGGTGAGATCACCTTCAAGGCCATAGCCCACTTCAATTGAAACCTTGTGCTCAGCGGGGGCTACCAGCACCAACACGCCATCGTTTTTGGTTTTGTCACCCAGCGCATAGAGGCGAAACAACTGGTTGCCGTAGTCGCGAATGTCGTAGCCTTCGAGCGATGGCACGGTGGCGACCGCAACCTGATGGCCGCTCTGGTCCTGGTAGTCGCGCAAGCGATTTTCTAGAATGGTTTTGCTATCGCTGTTGAGGATGCCCGCAGCATCGACCACACGGCCTGTCAGTGGCGGGAAATTGGGCGCGGCCAACGCAAAACTTGCGGCAAAAAATGCCGCAAGCAAAAGTGTGAGTGCCCGAAGGCCAAGCATGGTTCAGACCTCAGGTCTTGGGCTTGTTGAAATCAACTTTGGGAGCGGTGTCGGCCCCAGCCGTGGCCGTGAAAGTTTCAGCCGGCTTTGCCGTGGGATAGAACCATGAGGCCCACCAGCGACCGGGGATGGTGACAAGCTCGGTATTATAAACTTGTACCGCCTCGATATAATCCTTGCGGGCCACGGCAATGCGGTTTTCAGTTCCTTCAAGCTGCGATTGCAACGCCAAGAAGTTCTGGTTCGACTTCAAATCAGGATAGGCTTCAGTGATCGACAGCAATTTGCCGAGTGCTTGCGAAAGCTGCCCTTGGGCGGCCTGGTACTTTGCAAACTCTTCCGGGTTATTGATAATATCGGGGGACAACTGAATCGATGTTGCCTTGGCGCGCGCTTCGGTGACTGCGGTAAGCACATCTTTTTCCTGCGCGGCATAGCCCTTCACGGTTTCAACCAGATTGGGCACCAGATCAGCACGGCGCTGATATTGGTTTTCAACCTCGCCCCATTTGGCATTTATGGCCTGCTGATAGGTTGGAATGTTGTTGATGCCACAGCCTGCCAGCATGGCGGCAACAGCAAAGAGCATAATGACTTTTAAAACGCGCATGGGAATCCCCTTGATTAAGCCCGCATACTAGGCTCCTGCGACAGATTGGTAAACCCAAACCGGAAATCAAGAACCCCGAGGCAGCTGACCGAAACAATCTGCGAGACTGGCGCGTCAACTCCATGACAGACGGCGAGATTGTTACTTGGCAAATATGGTTTGCGAGAGAGGAGACTCGCTTCAGCAACCCAACGTTTTCAAGCCGGCACGCCGGCCTGAAAACATGGGACGCCGAAGATCAGACTAATCCAGGAGGATCACGTCTTAGTAGGGATAGTCGTGGCCCGACTTGGCATCAGGGTTGGCAGAGTTGAAGAACACACTTCCGTCAGAGGTCGTAACACCTTTGACCTGCGAGTCACTGCCGTAGCTGGTCACGGTTTCATGCGAAAACTTCGGACCGTTGTCGCAGTACTTTGCATCGAAGGAACATTCTTCGAAGGCGTTGCGCGTGCTGGCCATGGCATTGGCTGCTGAGAGCGTTACAAGTGAAGCTGCAACGAGTGCGATTTTTGAGATATTCATAATAAAAGTCCATTTAGTTTTTCGGGGCGTGATTGCACCGACACACTGAAGAAGGTGGGGAGGATTCAGATTACATCCCCAACTCCACACTTGAATGTGCAACTCAGCCACGCAAAAAATGCACGCAAGAATGTTACAGATACATCATGATCACTCAGCTAACTTTTATTGGTATCCAAGGCGATCCTTAGTCACAAAACAGTAACCGCCACACTATGAATGGGCTTTGCGGTTCTGCCGGTTGGCAACGAGATCATCAACGACAGTTGGATCAGCCAGCGTTGAGATATCGCCCAAGGCACCAAAATCATCTTCAGCAATTTTACGCAAAATGCGACGCATGATTTTACCCGAACGGGTTTTGGGAAGGCCGGGTGCGAACTGAATTTTGTCGGGTGAAGCAAAGGCACCGATGTCTTTGCGGACATGAGCGACAAGTTCCTTACGCAAGTCATCATCGCCCTTGTGGCCCGTCATCAGGGTGACATAGCAATAAATGCCCTGGCCCTTGATGTCATGGGGATAGCCCACGACTGCTGCTTCAGAAACGCTGGCATGGCCTACGAGCGCTGATTCAACTTCGGCTGTGCCCAAACGGTGGCCAGAAATATTCAGCACATCATCAACGCGACCCGTAATCCAGTAATAGCCGTCCTTGTCGCGCTTACAGCCATCACCCGTAAAATACATGCCCTTGTAGGTCGAGAAATAAGTTTCAACGAAGCGCTTGTGATCGCCATAGACGGTGCGCATCTGACCCGGCCAGGAATCCAGAATAACGAGATTGCCCGCCGCTTCACCTTCGAGGAAGGCGCCCTTTTCATCGACCAACGCGGTCTCGATTCCAAAGAGCGGCCCACAGGCAGAACCCGGTTTCAATTTATGGGCTCCGGGCAGCGGCGTCATCAGGCAGCCTCCGGTTTCAGTCTGCCACCAAGTGTCGATGATGGGGCAACGGCCCTCGCCGACGACGCGGTAATACCATTCCCAGGCTTCGGGATTGATCGGTTCACCCACCGAGCCCAGAAGGCGCAGGGATTTGCGGGAGGATTTCTGCACGGGCGCATCGCCCTGCTGCATCAGGGCGCGCAAGGCTGTAGGTGCGGTATAGAAAATATTCACCTGATGCTTGTCGACGACTTCCCAAAAGCGCGAGACCGAAGGATAGTTCGGCACGCCTTCAAACATCAGCGAGGTGGCACCCATGGCGAGCGGGCCATAGACAATATAGGTGTGGCCCGTGACCCAGCCCACATCAGCCGTGCACCAGTGGATGTCACCCTCGTGATAATCAAAAACATAATGAAAGGTTGAAGCGGCGTAGGTGAGATAGCCACCCGTGGTGTGGAGCACGCCCTTGGGTTTGCCGGTGGAGCCTGAGGTATAAAGAATGAAGAGCGGATCTTCCGCCTTCATCTTCTCCGGCTTGCAGTCGGCTGAAACTTTGGATGCTTCCTCGTGATACCAGATGTCGGTTGCGGCATTCCACGGCACAGTGCCCCCGGTACGTCGGATCACCAGAACCTTGGCGCCCGCTTTGGTCTTGGCCAGTGCCGCATCGACATTGGCTTTCAATGGAATTTTCTTGCCGCCGCGAATGCCTTCATCGGCGGTGATGATGAAGCGGCTATCCGCATCATCCATGCGGCCCGCGGTTGAATCAGGCGAGAAGCCACCAAAGACCACCGAATGAACAGCGCCAATGCGTGTGCACGCCAACATGGCAAAGGCTGCTTCCAGAATCATCGGCAAATAGATGGTGACGCGGTCGCCTTTTTTGACGCCGTTCTTTTTCAGCACATTGGCAAAACGGCAAACATGCTCATGAAGTTCGCGGTAGGTGACCTTGCGATCATCATAGGGGTTATCGCCTTCCCATATGAGCGCCACCTGGTCGCCGCGCTTCTTCAAATGGCGATCGATGCAATTATAGGACACATTTAAAAGACCGTCTTCGAACCACTTGATCGACACATCGGGATAGGCGAAGGAGACATTCTTGATCTTCTTGGGAAACTTGAACCAGTCAATGCGCTTGGCTTCCTTGGCCCAGAACTTCTCCGGGCTCTTGATCGATTCCGCATAGGTTTTCTTGTAAGACTCGGCAGTCACATAGGCGCGTTTTTTCCACGCTGCCGGAACCGGATAGAGGTGTTCGGTCATGACGTTTTGGCTCCCTAGACAGTCTGTTTCAACAGACTTTTTCACTTGTTTCACTATAGCCTGCCCGAGGATTTAAGAAAGTACCATGCGGTGAAATCGCCCAACCATTTTATCTCATTCATGCTCTTGGGCATGTTCTGGGCTGTCAGTCCCTCGGTCTACAAGCATCTTGCCGACGTGAAAATGCCCGTATCTCACACGGTCATGTTCTCTGGGCTCGCAGTTGGCACCATGATGCTTTGCATCGTACTGGTGCGTAGTGGCCTGGGTTCAATTGACAAACGGGTTGTCGCCTATGGTTTTGGTTGCGCTGTGCTGTTGAACATTCCTTTCGGATTGCAGCTCGTCATGGCAGGACACGTACCAGCAACCGAACTTTCCATCGTGATTACGCTTTCCCCGTTTTTTGCCTTTCTGATCGCCAGCGCCATGAACCATGAGAGACCAACGGGTCGAAAGCTCGCGGCGATCAGCCTCGGCTTTCTCTCAACACTTGTTCTGATCTTATCGCGACAGGGCACGCTCTCGGGTCACATTTCCTGGCCGCTTATTATCTCGCTGCTCATTCCGTTGCTCTATTCGCTCTACAATACTTTCGCCGCGCGGGTTTGGCCCAAGGGTGCTGATACGATTCAGGCTGGTGCATTTGAAAGCTTATGGTCGGGCCTTATTGCGCTTCCTTTTCTCGTGTGGTTTGCACCCCTCTCCAGCCCCACCACGCCAGCACTTTACGACTATTGGGCGCTGGGCGCTTTGAGCCTGATGTGGGTTGTAGAGCGACTGGTCTATTTTTCGCTGATCACCGAAAAAGGTGCTGTCTATACGGTCCAGGCCACCTATGTTTCGACACCTGCTGCCGTGATTATTGCAGCCGTGTTTTTTGGCGGGGCTACGGACTATTGGCTGTGGGTTTCGCTCGTACTCTTGATGGTCGCTCTTTATCTTAACAATTCGGGCAGTGCATCAAAGATGAAGATCGCGTAAGGACGCCGGAGTATATTTGAGAGCATTCCTTTGAGAATTCCGCAGCACTTCTTTCATTCATTGTCACTGGGCTTGTTCTGGGGTGTCACACCCAGCCTCTACAAGTATCTCGCCGACATCAACATGCCCATACTTCACACCATTTTCTACTCGGGCGCGATTGTGGGTCTGGTCATGCTTGGCTATGTCCTGACACGATCTGACCGTCGTAAAATTGATCTTCGCGTCGTCGCCTATGGATTAGGTTGCGCCGCCTTGATGAATACTCCGTTTGCCATCAACCTGGCGTTGGCGGCCTATGTTCCTCCGACACAACTTTCCATCATCGTCACACTGGCTCCGTTTTTCAATTATGTGTATGCGCTCACCATCGGGCATGGCAGCGCCACGCCGAGAAAGCTTCTGGCCACTGTGTTTGGGTTTTCGTCGACGCTGGTTCTGATCCTGTCGCGCGAGGGCGTGATCTCGGGACAGATTTCATGGCCGCTGATTGCCTCTCTCTCAATCCCGCTGCTCTATAGTGTTTATGACAGTTTTGCGGCCCATGCCTGGCCCAAGGGGGCTGATACGATTCAGGCCGGGGCGTTTGAAAGCCTGTGGTCAGGCGCCATTGCATTGCCGCTGATTTTTTGGTTCTCGCCTTTTGTTGCGCCGGGGAATCCGACACTGCTGCAACATTGGGCGGTTCTGGCGCTCGCCCTGATGTGGGTGGTGGAGCGTGTGGTATTCTTCACGCTGATCACAAAACGCGGTGCCGTATTCACAGCGCAGTCCGTTTATATTTCGACACCGACTGCGGTGGTTATGAGTGTGCTGTTTTTTGGTGGCGGTACCGATCTGTGGCTATGGGTGTCGCTGGCCATTTTGATGGGTGCGGTTTATCTCAATAATTCTGGCGAAGCTGCCACACCGCAGATCGCTTGATCTCGGCATCTTCAAGGTCGCGCGACACGGGCACGGAAAATTCAGCGCATTTTTCCAACCTATCCTTGGGCAGGTAACTGCGGCCCGGATCACCGATCAACACTGTCATGCCCTTGGCTTTAGCGGCCTCTGCCAGAGCAAAGACGCGCGCAGCAATAGATTTTTCATAAAACAGATCGCCGATGAGCAAGACCTCGGCTTTCGGCAGTGGACCAGCCAGAAGATCATCGGTCGTCACCGTCACGGTCACCTGATTCAAAATCGCGTTGAGCGAAATAGCGGTGGCAGAAAACAGATCAATGTCAGCGGCCAGAACAGATTTTGCCCCAGCTTTCATCGCGGCAATGCCAACAAGGCCAGAGCCCGAGGCCAGATCGATCACTGATTTTCCCTGCACGATTTCGGAATTGTCCAATATATATCGCGCGAGTGCCTGACCTCCCGCCCAGGCAAATGCCCAGAACGGAGGAGCGAGGCCCATTTCGCCAAGTTCTTCCTCAGTTTTCTGCCAGAGAGGCACTGACTCATGGGCGAGATGCAACTTCACTTCCGGCACGAGCGGTGGCGACAGGATTTCGGTTTGAGCCTTTATGAAGTCCGCGTGTTTGGCGTTCAAGCCACGCCGCCCATCTTCAAAATATGTTTCCATTCGGCTTCGGTAACAGGTTGCACCGAGAGGCGAGAATTTTTCACAAGAACCATGTCAGCCAGCTCTGACTCTAACTTGATGTCATCAAGGGTCACAGGCTTGGCGAATGGCTTTACAGCGCGAATGTCGACACATTCCCAGGCGGGCGCATCGGCTGTTGAATCAGGATGGATGAGTTTGCACACCTCGACAATGCCAACGGCGGCCTTGCCGATATTGGAGTGATAAAAGAAACCCTGCTCGCCCAGCTTCATCAACCGCATGTTGTTGCGCGCCTGATAATTGCGGATACCAGTCCATTCCTCGCCTTTCGCGCCCTTGGCTGCGAGTTGGTCGAAAGAGAAAACATCAGGCTCGGATTTAAACAGCCAATAGGCCATTATTTGGTCTCCGGATTATTCATCGTCCAATTCCAGGTGCGAATTTCAACGGATTGAAACAGACCCGCCTTGGCATAGGGGTCATTGGCCGCCATGGCTTCAGCGGCGGCTCGATCGTCGGCTTTAATGACGACAAGGCTGCCATTGGGTTTTTCATCGGCCCCCAGAAATGGCCCGGCAAATTTCAAATTATCGCCCAGTGATTTCAGATAGGCGACATGGTCTAGTCGTGTCGCCATGCGAATTTCAAGACTGTTGGGTTTGTCGGTGCAGATCAGGGCAAAGAGCATGTTCAATCCTTTTTGAATTCGGTGCCCAAAGGGCGGGCCAATAGTTTTTTTACTTCATCGCCGGGTTTCGAGCCGTGGTCAACAATCGCTGACACGGCATCCACAATGGGCATTTCGATGTGGTGCTGGCGGCTCAATTTGGAGGCAATGCTCGCGGTGAATGCGCCTTCGACCACACCTTTGGAATGGGCTAAGGCGTCCATAACCGATTGGCCCTGCCCCAGCGCCAAGCCGAAACTGTAATTGCGTGATTTGCTCGACGAGCAGGTGAGCAGCAAATCACCGAGGCCTGAAAGCCCCATCAATGTTTCGGGGCGTGCACCCAGCTTGGCGCCAAAACGCGAAAGCTCGGCAAAACCCCTTGTGGTCAGTGAAGCGCGCGCACTGTCGCCCAGTTTCATGCCATCGGACATGCCGCAGGCAATGGCGAGGACATTTTTCATGGCCCCGCCGATTTCAACACCGGCCACATCATCCGTGGCGTAAATGCGAAAGGTTGGCAGCGACAATGCCTTGGCCCAATGCGTGGCTTTTTCCAGCGTGGGGCCGGCCAATGTCACTGCGGTGGGCAGGCCCTGCATAACATCGGCCGCAAAACTTGGGCCTGACAAAGCATAGAATTCGCAGGTCGGCGCGAACTCGCCGGCCAGTTGGTGCGGAAACTTTCCACTTTCGCGTTCAATGCCCTTGGCCGCTGAAATCAAAACCTTGTCGTAGAGTTTCAGATTCTGCAAAACGCTATGGGCGTCCTGCGTTGGGAGGGCGAGAATATAGACGTCGGCATTTTTAATCAGATTTTCATCGGGTGCGCGGCGCGACCAAATCGACACATCATGCCCAGCTTTATCAGCAATAAAGGCCAGGCCCCTTCCCCAGGCGCCATTGCCAAGAATGGTGATCTTCATGCCTTGGCTCCATTTTTGCCAAAACCATAAAGGGTTGCTGAAACCTGATCGAGCGGCCAGCGTGGGCGCGCCGCAAAGGCAATATCATCGATGAGGCCAAGGGCCAGCCGTTCGGCCCCGGCCCAGCCGATCATGGCCGCATTGTCCGTACACAGATGAAATGGCGGAATTTGCAAGGTGAAACCTTCGGCCTTGCAGTGTGATTCAAAAACCTCACGCAGCTTCTTGTTGGCGGCCACGCCACCGGCAACAACAAGCACGGGGCTACGCGTTTGCGGATGGGCCAACCTGAAGGCCGCAAGGGCATGGGCCAGGCGATCAGCCAGAGTATCGGCCACGGCCAATTCAAAACTGGCACAGACATCGGCCACATCCTGCGCGCTGACCTCGCCCAGAGACTGAACAGTTTCACGCACTGCAGTTTTCAGACCGGAAAAGGAAAAGTTGCAATCATCGCGGCCCTTCAGTGGACGCGGGAAAGCAAAGCGCTGGGCGTTGCCCTTGGCGGCCTCACGCTCCACCTGCGGTCCACCAGGGTAAGGCAGGCCCAGAAGCTTTGCAACTTTGTCGAAGGCCTCGCCCAAGGCATCATCAATGGTGGTGCCTAGCCTCGTGTAATGCCCTACACCTTCAACCAATTGAAATTGCGTATGGCCACCAGAAATCAAGAGCAGCAAATACGGAAAGGGGCATTCGCCCAGAAGCCTTGGCGTCAGTGCATGGCCTTCCAGGTGATTGACGGCGAGAAGCGGCAGGCCCCGCGCCATGGCGATGGCCTTGGCCGTGGTCAGGCCCACGAGCAGTCCTCCCAAAAGACCTGGGCCCGCCGTTGCGGCGATGCCAGAGAGATTCTCAAATTTCACATTTGCCTCGGCCATGGCTTTGGCAATGAGATCATTCATGTGGGCGACATGGGCACGCGCCGCAATTTCCGGCACCACACCGCCATAGGGCGCGTGATCCTCCAATTGCGAGAGCACCACATTGGACAAAATTTTGCCATGGCCCAACCCATCACGGCTGATGACTGCGGCTGCGGTTTCATCGCAGGAGGTCTCAAGACCCAATATGAGTGTCGCGTTTTCTGGCATTTGAGATTGTGGTGACAATTTGTATCACGCTCTTGCCGCTGTAGCATCGGCCCTCTAGATTGGCAAACCATGTCAGCTCTCCCCAAAATCCGTATTGGAACTCGAGGCTCGCCTTTGGCCCTTGCGCAAGCCCACGAAACCCGCAGCCGCCTTATGGCGGCGCATGGGCTTCCCGAAGATCATTTTGAGATCGTGGTGATCGCTACCACGGGCGATATGGTTCGCGACAGGCCCTTGGCCGAAATTGGCGGCAAGGGGCTTTTCACCAAGGAGCTTGAAGAGGCGCTGTTTGCCGGCACCATTGATCTTGCGGTTCATTCGATGAAGGACGTTCCGGCCGTCATTCCGGATGGATTGGAGATGGAAGCCTTTCTCCCGCGGGAAGACCCGCGCGACGCTTTTATCAGCCTGTCATCGGCGTCGTTGCTGGATTTGCCCGTTGGTGCCGTACTGGGCTCATCTTCCGTGCGGCGTACAGCACAAGCGCTGCGCCTGAGACCAGACCTCAAGTCGGTTGGGTTTCGCGGCAATGTTCAAACGCGCTTACGAAAATTAGGCGAAGGTGTAGCACAAGCCACGTTTCTGGCCTGCGCTGGTTTGCGCCGCCTGAAGCTTGAGGCGCATATTACAGCGGTGATGGAAGTGGCCGACATGTTGCCCGCACCAGCACAAGGCGCCATTGGTCTTCAGATCAGGGCGGGACGAGATGCCGTAGCCTTGTTGTTGCAGCCACTTAATCACCGAGACACTGACGTCACCGTTAGCTGCGAGCGTGCCTTTATGGCGGCACTGGATGGTTCATGCCGCACACCGATTGCGGGTCATGCCGTGTTGCAGGGTGATGAAATCCTGTTCAGGGGGGAATCCCTCACGCTGGATGGCACCCAAGTTTTTACTGCCGAACGGCGCGGGGCTGCGGCCGATGCAGAAAGACTGGGGCGTGATGCTGCTGCAGAGGTGAAAGCCAAGGGCGGCAGTTTTATCGCCCTTCCATGAAACTGATCATTACACGGCCTGCAGAGGACTCAGCGACGCTGGCAGGCAAGCTTCACGAATTGGGCCATGAGGCCGTCATCGTGCCGCTATTGGAAATAGTTGCCAAGACTGCTCTGCAGATTCCCAACACGTCTTTTGCCGCGTTGCTTATCACCAGCGCCAATGGGGTGCGTTGCCTGGGGCCTGATGCTGTGTCTCCTGACTTGCGCGTGATTGCTGTTGGTACCCAATCAGCGGAAGCTGCCCGTCACTGCGGCTTCCAAAATGTCGAAGCCCATGGCGGAGATGTAGAGCTGCTGGCACAGTGGATTGCAGCAAACCTTTCTCCATCGTCCGGACCGCTGCTCTATGTGACGGGCACAGAAATTTCTGGCGATCTCGCCGGAGTTCTTTTGCAACATGGGTTTGAAGTCCACCGCGTGGAAACTTATGAGGCCAGGGCAAAACCACTCACGCTGTCGCACGAAGACATTTCATCATGCAACGGCGTTCTGCTCTATTCGCCACGCAGCGCAAAACTGTGGTTGAGTGAAATCAGAGCATTGGCGCTCGCAGATGCTGTGGCGCGGCTCTCGCATTATTGTCTGTCGCCAGCGGTTGCACATATTCTGCCACAAGATTGGCCTATATCTGTAGCATCAAAACCTACCGAATCTGCGCTGCTCGACCTTCTTGAACCAGCAGACAAAGAGGCTTAGGTGAGTGCCATGAGTGAATCAAATTCTGACATCATTGATATCCCGCCCGAGAATGTGGTGGAACATCAAGCTGAAAGCAAACCATCTAACGTCCCGCCTCAGACCAAGCGGGGAGTCTCGCGTGTTCTTCAGCTTGCCATGGCTGGCGTTGTTATTGTCGCTGCGGCCGTTGGCGGAGCTTGGGCTTATCGCGATCTTCTGTCTTCGTACTTTCCTTCGGACAATGTTCTCGCGCTGACGCAACAGGTTGCTGTTCTGGATGCCTCCAACAAGGACCTCGCCAAGAAGCTTGATGCTGTTGTTGGCGTGACCGACGAGATCAAATCGCAGGCCGGTGCAGCGCAAAGTGCTGCTGAGGAATGGCGAAAAGAACTTGGCGCGGTCAAAGATGCTGACGCGGCCTATGCCAAATCGATCAGTGACATGCAGTCTTCATTGGGTGCTGCCCAATCCCAGTTGAAAACTTTGGGAGAAAAGCTGCAGGCTGCTCCAGTAGCAGGCGCAGCGGCTTCGGTTGACGTGAGTGCATTGGAGCAACGTCTAGCCGCCGTTGAAAAAGATTTGAGTTCGTTGAAGGTAGGAGCCGGAGGTGCCGTTGATACCGCAGCTTTGAGTCAGGCGCTGGCTGATTTGAAGGGCAAGGTTGCCGAAGGTTCGAGCTTTGTTGACGAGCTGGAGCGCATTCGCCGCAGCGTTCCTGCTGCCGAGGGGCTTGACGTGTTGGCCAAATATGCGCCGCAGGGCGTTGCCAGTGCCAAGGCACTTCAGGGTCAGCTCAAATCTGCTATGGCACAATTGCCCAAACCGGAAGCGGCACCTCAAGCCAAGGATGAAAGCTGGACGGATTGGGTTTCAAATTTGTTTTCCGGTGTGATTTCAATTCGTGATCAAGGCCAGCCCGACTGGCAGGTTCTCTCACTGAAGGCCGATGCCTTTCTGGCGTCGGGTGATTTGGCCCAGGCCAGCGCTGCGTTTGACAACTTGGCTGTATCTTTGCCCGAGGGCATGAAACAATGGCATGAGGCTGCAGAGGCGCGGCTTCAGCTTGATGCGGCGATGGACAAGGTTTCGGCTGCCGTGCTGCGCCAGATTGCGGCCAAGGGCTGACGGAATGATCAAACTCATCTGGCGCTTTGCACTTCTGGTTTTGGCCGGGCTGATTTTTGCTTGGCTTGCAGACCGGCCCGGCCAGATCGAGATTCAATGGCTCGGGCGGATCGTCCATGTGTCGGTGCTGGTGGGCATTGTGCTGTTGGCTTTTGCGTTGATCGTCGCCCTGTTTTTCTGGCGCCTGTTCAAAAGACTCTGGCACAGTCCCAAAACTGCGCGCGAATATTGGCGCTTTCGCAAACATCGTAAAGCTTATGAGAGCCTCTCGCGTGGCATGGTGGCGGCAGGAGCTGGCGATGCGACTGCGGCGGCACGCCATGCCGCCATTGCCTCTGAAACCTTGAAGAACGAACCTCTTGTCAATCTGTTGACGGCGCAAGCGGCCCAGTTGCGCGGCGACAAGGCTGCCGTGAAGCAAGCGTTTGAAGCCATGGCCGCTGGCGGTGAGACTGAGCTTTTGGGCTTGCGTGGTCTTTTTGCCGAAGCCCGCCAGACTGCAGATTGGACACAAGCGCGCAGCATTGCCGAGAGAGCCTATGCCAAGAATCCTCGACTGGCTTGGGCCTCGACTGCGGTTCTGCAAACGCAAGTGATGGCCAAGGATTGGGTTGCTGCCGCCAAGACGCTTGAGCAGCAACAAAAGTCCGGCCTGCTCACGCGCGCAGACGCTCAAAAGAAGCGCGCCGTTGTTTTGGCCGCTGACGCCTTGTCTCTGGAAGACACGAATAGCATTACAGCACTGGAGCGGGCTTTAGAGTCTCATTCCGCTGATGCGAGCCTGGTTCCCGCCGCTTTGGTTGCCGCGCGTCTACAGATTGCTGCGGGGCAGGCCAAGAAAGCAGCCAAGGTCATTCGCAGCACATGGGCGGCAAATCCACATCCCGAACTTGCCACCACACTGGCGCGTGGCTTTGCCCAGGATACGCCCGAAGAAAGATTTGAACGGATCCGCGAGCTGGCCGGAAAATCCCCGGACAATGTCGAGGCCGCTTATGCTTTGGCGCGCGCGGCCTTTGAGGCGCGCCGGCTTGATGTGGCGCGCGGCCTGTTGCAGCCCTTCACGCAATCTCGTCCACAGCAGCGCATCTGCGCTTTGATGGCCCAGATTGAAGATGAAAGTGGCGACAAGGGCCGCAGCCGCGAATGGCTGGCCAAGGCCATTCATGGTCCGCGTGATCCCGTGTGGGTGGCGGATGGTGTGGCTTCAGCCCATTGGTTCCCGATTTCGCCGATCACGGGTGAAATCGTCTCGTGCGAGTGGAAACCGCCCTTTGAACAACCGGACGGCTCGGCACTTTCCTTCCGCGATGACTCGCGTGAGGCACAGACCGAACTCACCAGTCCAGACAAGGCCAAGTTAGCGCCGCCCCTGCGGCTGCCTGATGACCCCGGTATTGATTAGGTCTGCAAAACAGGTTATCCAGCGCCATTCACCAATGCCGCTTTAGCTCAGTTGGTAGAGCACCGCATTCGTAATGCGGGGGTCAGGTGTTCGAGTCACCTAAGCGGCACCATCACCCATTACACCAAAGTCCACTAGCATCCAGAATATTTCAGAAAACCCCAATTCTGTTGGCTTTTTGGTGCATAGACGTCCACCGAGGCTCTCTAATAGCCAAAAGTTTTGGTGGTCTTTTTGGCGGTATATCGTAACGTTGGGTTTCTTATACCTCCAAAATGGTGATGCGCGATATGCCTAAGCAAGTCAAAGGTCTCAATGATACTCAAATCAAATCGGCCCAAGCTCACGCCACGAAAGTACTAAAACTGTTCGACGGGCAAGGCCTTCAACTTTGGATTCTACCCAATGGCGGTAAGTACTGGAGGGCCGACTATCGCATTGGTGGCAAGCGCAAGAACTTCTCAATTGGAACTTATCCCAAGATCAGCCTCAAACAGGCTCGGGAGCTAGCCAAGGCCGCTAGGGAGCTAGCTCAGGCCGGGACCGACCCGCTGGACTGCAAGCGCGCGAAAAAGGCGCAAGCGATGATGAACAGCGAAAATACCTTTGCGTCAGTGGCGGCAAGGCTCGTTGCCAGAAAACAAGCCAGCGGAAAACGTGCGCCGGTCACGATAGCCAAGATGGAGTGGATATTGCGGAAGGTGAATGCCAGTCTGGGCCACCGGCCAGTGTCTGCGATAAAGACACACGAGGTCATGAAATGTCTAGAAACTGAACGAGAAGCAGGGAATTTCGAAACGGCCCGGCGGATTAGAACGGTTTTGGGCGAGGTCTTTCGCTTCGCGATCCAAAACCAGCTTTGCGAACTTGATCCGGTTGCGGCAATTAAGGGTGACAGTGACAACGCTCCAAAGGTTAAACATTTCGCTGCAATTACCGATCCACGAAGTTTTGGCGATTTACTCAGAAAGATTGACACCTACGCTGGTTATAACTTTCTCACTGGTAGCGCTTTGAAATTGATGGCTCTGCTCTACCCGAGGCCGGGTGAACTTCGGCAGGCCGAGTGGAATGAGTTTGATCTGGTGAAGGGCGTGTGGACGATTCCTGCCTCCCGAATGAAGATGCGAAAAGAGCATTCCATGCCCCTGCCCCGTCAAGCAGTTAAAATCCTAATAGAGCTTTTTGAATTCACAGGCCCCCATGGATTTGTGTTTCCCTCTGTTGGACGTGGAGCCGTTCCCATGTCCGAAAATACAATGAACGTCGCTCTCAGGCGAATGGGTATAACAGCGGAGCAACACACTTCACACGGGTTCAGGGCTTCGGCATCCACCCTGCTCAACGAGTCCAATCTGTTTTCAATTGACGCGGTAGAATATAGCCTTGCCCATATCGAAAAGGACGCGATTCGGAAGGCTTACGCTCGCGGCGACGCCATGTCAGAGCGCATCAAAATGGCGCAATGGTGGGCGGATCACATTGACCAACTCAGACTGTTAGACACAGCAACCTCATTGTAGATGATTGATCTTCACAAGATTCAGCGAGCTCGTGCAGTTCGCAATAACCTCTCTGCGAGAGCGTGACTTCTTAGGAGTTTTGTGCTACGCTTTAAAAATCGAGGCGCAGGGTCTTGCCATTTCGAAGCGCGAGTTATCAGCACCACCTGCTGCGCAAGTCGCTTTAATCGCAAGACCAGCCCCAAAGAGCTGCAAGAGCTTTTGTCGATGAAGAGAATATCGCCCACAGCACGAGCTGAAATAGCTTGGGCCGGGAAGATGGCTGCAATAACCCCCTAATAAAACCCACGCGGTTTTGAGCCCATGCCAAGAGGCCTGCAAGTCGCACGCGCATTCTCAAAGAACATGCCTGTCGCGCCTAAACTTACAACATCACTGGTCCAAGCTGCCGCACAAGAGAAAGGCAATGTCCATGCATTCAGGCATGACTTCCAAAGTAGCCCGCTTCGTTCGTAAGAATTGTCACGACATTTCCGCTTTTCTTCTAACCGAGGAGGACCTAAACAATGACGTCCTTGGATTTCTGAACCCAACATTCGATCATTGCCGCCCAATTGATAATATCGTGGATGGCCCGGCCTACGCCTACGGCATTGACCGCATCCCGCTGGTTTATGTCCCATCTGGCGGTTGGGTGACGCTGGTTTTTTCATTGTTCACGATTACGATAAGGCTGCCCGATCCAAGCGCCTCCGTTGATATTAGCAACAACACCTTGTCGGAACTCCCCCCTAGAGATCACCCTCATTTGATGGTTCCTCAGCGTGCCGTGCGCATCGTTACTGATGGTGGAGTCTATCTTATTGAGGGGCACCCCTTGCCTGTATGTGTTGAGTACGGGTGGCGCTTCAAGGGCGGCGACCCTCAGCAATGGGAAAACTGGTCACCGGGTGTGGATCGGGAAACTGTGGGCTACCCCAACCCTCTCAAACTTGTCGACGGCAGCTATAACTACTGGGTCTCTGTGACACCGGACAAAACCCGTTCGCCAGTCTCAGGAAAGCCCACGGATCGTGTTCCACATGAGGGTTGGGCTCAAGCTTGCGTTGACGAGATTCGAGCTTTCCGGGTTTTTGCATCTCCAACCAAGCGCGACGGTGAAAAAGTCGCCCACGAACGCTGCTGGGAGCGCGAGATGGGCAAACTGAAAAACGCTGGACCGACGGCGACTGCGCGCCAGATTGCGTCCGGTATCATCACGGCAACTCACGTCGTAAATGACGCCGGGGCAGTATCTCTATCTATCAAGATTGAGGACATTTGAATGGTGGCCTTACATTTGTATGATCGTCTAACATCTCTTCATGGCAATGGCGACGAGTTCACGGGCGACACGAATGCCATACAGTCCCTGCAGAAGTCGTCAATGACATTAAGAACCCGCGACTTGCTGCCATCACTCAAGTCGTCTGCTACAACGTCCAGGCTCCAGCGCTGGCTAACGCCCTTCGCAATGGCTATCGGTGTCCGAGTGCACAAGGCCTGTTACGGCCTCCATGCTTGCGCATGGTGAGCTTCTCCTCGCAGGTTTTGCCGATCAGGTCTTGCTGACCGATACCGATAGCTCTTCGGCTCCACGCCATCCAGATGGCAGGACTTGCATTGCGTATTGCGCTTCTCATTGATCGCCCACTCCACGGCAGTTCTCCTCGAACCAGGCGTCAGATGTTTTTTGCGAGCATCTCTCTCAACGTCGAGACATCCATCGCTTGTTCCGCCAGCAAGCGCTTCAGCTTGGCATTGCCCTACTCCAGAGCCTTCAGATTACGAGCATCGCTTACGTCCATGCCGCCATACATGGTCGGCCATTTGTAAAACGTCGTATCGCTGAGCCCATGTTTGCGGCAAAGTTTAGCCGCAGAGAGGCCCGCATGGTGTTCCTTCAAAACCCCGATAATCTGTTCTTGGGTAAATCTGCTCTTTTTCATCGTCTGTCTCCTCAGGTTGAGATCAGACTAACTTTCAAGAGAGCTCAATCCTGGGCAGCAGGTCAACTGAGTTACGTGGGCCTGTTCAATTTTCATATTCTGTGATTTAATTATACCATGCAAAAATTACCTAAGACCCTCACTGAGGACGTTAAGCTCTCTTGGCCAGACGATCGTGAGTTTGTGAAACCTAATCATTATGACAGCCGCGACATCACAGTAGTCACTGCCTTCTTTGATTTGGGCCGCGCCGAATGGAAAACTGGAAATAAAAAAGAATCTCCTTTCCAACGTTCTAATGACCACTATTTTAAATATTTTTCGTATCTTGCTACACTAAAAAATCCGATGGTGATTTTTATTGCACCGGAACACCTTGAGCGTGTGTTAGAGCTTCGCCGCGACGCAGGACTTGAAAGCAGCACATATATATTGACAATTGGAAATCTTTTCCAAGTGCCAGCTTTAGAGTTGCTGGCCGCAGAGGTCCAAAGCAGGATGACGCCGTCGTTGCGTGCATGGACCCGATTTCCAAAATCACCTGAATTTAATTATTCCCACTACGTTGTTCTTGACGCCTTAAAATCTATCTTCGTTAACACAGCAATTGACTCCAGGGTTGTGCCTACAGACCAAGTGGCATGGCTGGATTTTGGGTACGTGAGGGACGAAAAATGCTTTGATTCCACAAAACCTTGGCGCTTCGATTGCGGGAATAAAATTAATCTGTTTCATATGCGGCCCATTGACGATCTACCGATTTATAAGGCACTGCAGCGCGGTTATGTTTATTTCCAAGGTGGCTGTAAGATTGGACCAACTAACGCATGGCATGCTTTTTCGGAAGTCATTGATAGTTCGCTAGCATCACTGCTTAAAGTTGATCTTGTTGATGATGAGCAGACACTACTCCTCATGGCCTACCGCCAAAACCCTGACCTATATCGCATTCATGCTGTGGACAGGCGCGATTGGCGCGTGGTTATTCGTTTTTTCAATGAAAACATCATGGGCGAAGATGTACGATTCCGCGATTATCGCATTATAGACGCTCTTAAAAAAAGCGGACCGGGAAAGATTGCTCGTTCACTTGCGACAATTGCGGCGCGAATGATCGACAAGTTTATCTAATGCGAGGGGCCTGACCAAGTAAATGCTTGCGATAAACTTCGCGGGCAACGCGATCGTGACGCCTCACGAAATTGCCGATTGCAATGAGTGGAGCAAGGTGCGGTCTTCCGCGCTCTGTGATCGCAGCCCACGCCGTACCCCGCAACATCGATTGGTATTGCTTATAAAAATGTGAGTAGCCTATGCCACGCACCTTGTGCCAAGGCTTGTGATCTCTGGTGAAGTGTCGCAACACTGGCGGTTCGGAGAAAAAATCTGACACAATGGAGATGAGATTAAAGGCCAGTGGCATAGGCTGCCATTCACCTGCGAAAACGAGGTTCATTGCATCTTGATCCGGAAAACGTAGCTTATTGGCAGAAGAACTTAATTCCACTACGCGAGCAATGCATTCTGGAAGTCTCCTTTCTTTTAGGGTTTTTGACCAATCAAAAAGCAACACGCCGGAATTGAAATAGCGAGAGCCTGGCGGCAAGCCGATAGCGCTTGGATGTTTTGCGTGGCTTCCAAAACGTGTTGGAAAAGACTGAAAATCTTCCACTGCGCCTAAACATTTCCCTTGCAATCCATACTTCAGGACTTGTGCGATGGGGCCCAGCGCTAGGATGTCCGAATCCAAATAAAGGACACGAACATAAGAAGGATCGAGCAACTGATCCAAGGTTAGTCGGAGAAATGCAGCTGCGCTGAAACGTTTAGGAGCTCTTTCTATCAGTTCTTGCGACAAGCTACCATCAATGAAATTTACTGAAAGTGCGTGATGGGCCACGAAGTTCTCAAAATCCCTCAGATCTTTATTGGTTGGTTGCAGACAAATGACATAAAGATCGGCATATTCGGCGGCACCCTGATCCGCACAAGATTTTAGGGTACAGGCCGCAAACGGCAACCAATTAGGCGTGCAGCAAGTAACAATTGCCATCTCTTTGGATTTTGACTTGAAGTTCATGGATAATCACGACTTTTCAAGATATTTACGATAGCGTCGACCTGAAAAGGGATCGAGCATACGCAGGATAACTCCACAAGTTCCCGCTATTGACGGGCGCGTGAAGTGGCCAGGTGCAAAGTCCGCCCAAGGACTCCGCCTAAGTACCTCGCGATAAATGTTTCGGGCACTGGCAAGGCCGGGTTGCCATGATGACCCCCAGGGTTTCACACGGTTTGAAAAATGCCGGAAGACAGGTATCGCCGGGAAATAATCCACAAAAAAGGACATTAGATTAAAGCGCATATCCAATCTTTTCCAATTTCCCGCGAATTCAAGATTCAGTAAATCCTGATCAGGTAGCTTCAGGCTATGCCCTCCTTGTTGGAAATCAACGTAGCGTTCTATACAACGACGCAGATGACCACCTTCACGTATCTGTTGCCAATCAAACAAAAGAACTCCGGAGTTGAAGTACCTTGCGTTTCTGGCAAGGCCGAGGTTTTGGGAATATGACGAGAATAACTTCATAGGGCCAGGCAATGATTGATAGTCCTCAACTGCACCTACAATCTTGCCCTTGAGGTCGACGGCAAAGATATCAGCCACCGAGCTCTGAGCAAGAATATCCGAATCCAGATAGAGGACGCGGCGGTATTCGGGCGGAAGAATTTCTTCAAGGTTCAAGCGCAAAAGAGCGGCAGGTCCGAAACGTGGGGGAGTGAAGGTAGCCAACGCCATCGGCAAATTGGCTGGAATTAGTTTGGCGGCAAACCCATAGGTCTTGGTGAAATTTGCAAAATCCTTATGATCTTCACTACTTGCTCCTATCACTGCCACATACAAATCTGCAACCTCGCATGCACCGTGCTGAAAACAGGAGAGTAATGTGACTGCGGCATAGGGCAGCCAACTGGGAGTGCAGCAGACTACTATGGCATTAGGTTTTAGAATATGATTCAAATCCTGGACTGAGTTTAAGGCTAATACCATATTATGGGCCTGCATAAACGCTTCACACATTCTACATCTAATACGGTACGAGACCGTTTTTTATATGACACGCTGCTCTTTGAGAAGGGACAATTTATCACCCGATCCCCGCGCCGTGTTAATCCTTTTAACCTGCTCTCCTGAATTGACCACGTTTGAAAGTAAGTCTGTTCTCCACACAGAGGAGACAGACGACGAGGAAGAGCAGATTTACCCAAAAACAGATTATCCGGGTTTTGAATGGGCACCATGCGGTTCTCTCTCTGGATGAACTTTGCCGCAAGCATGGGCCCAGCGATACGACGTTTTACAAGTGGTGGGCCAAGTACGGCAGGCATGGACAAGAGAGAGGCCCGCAAGCTCATATGCCCTATGAAAGACGGTCGGCTCACCGTGATGTATGTCAGAATGTGGGAAAACAGAATTGTGCGAGAGGACCAATTTTCTGAGGCCCGTGTATAGCTCCTTGCACTCATCTTCGTGACCAGGTGGAAACCGACGTTGGATTTGACTTTAAAATGGATGCTGAAAAGAGTTTGGTCCAGATCGAAAACCTTTTTGTTAACGCTGGGCAACTTCTCACTATGGGAATATCAACAGTTATGGAATCTGGGTGCGAGTGCATCAGGGTATAGAGATATCTGAAGTAGTTCCATTTTTGTAATCAGAGTTTGTCTGACTGCATAATCAAGCTCTCGACGCATTCCTACTGTCTTACCAAGCTGGTCAGATTCGACTAAAATATCGCCGAGGGGCTCGCAAATTCGACAACAACAGGTTGGGTCAATTCAGGGAGCAATTGCTTTCAGTGAATTGCTCAAAATCCGTGCGATGATGCACGTAGTGTTTCTAATGTAATATACCCGAAGAGAAAAGTGACCGACACCTTGTATAAAAAGATATGCTACGCGAAATTAGCAATGGCTAACGCGAGTAATAATTGAATTAGGCCCATAAAGATCGAATGCCTCAGAAAGTGGATCAGCCTAGGCCTTATTATAGTTGAAAGAGTCTTTAGTATGTGAGGGCTTTGCAACGTCCTCTACTGGACCACAGGTTCCGCCAACCCAATTTGCTTGGCATTTTGCCGCAATCACCCTAGCTTGATTTGCAAAAGGACTAGCAGGGTTGAGTTTAGCGTAACGGGACAACAAAACTGGATCGGCTGTTTGAACAACTCGCGCAAAGGCCACAGCTTCACTTGTCACAGCACCCGAAAATACAATTCCGAACCCAGCGAGAATTGCCAATATAGATGATCTCGTCACTATATACCTCTTGATGAATCGCGGATTTCTAGACCGATATGCAATATTGATAAAGTACAAGATGCTGGTAAGAAGTCAATTATTCCTCAAAAATAAATGTCAAAATCGGTGCTTTTGTCTATGCAAACCGTTTTACCCAATCAAGATAATACCTTAGTCACAATCATAGTAACCCATTTTAACTACGCCCATATGATTGAAACTGCTCTACGCAGTGCGGTGGATCAGAGCCACACAAATTTTGAATGCGTAATTGTAGATGATTTTTCGAATCAGGAAAACCGCGCTGCTCTGCGAAAGTGTTTTTCCGAGCTCGGTGATCCTCGCTTCAAACTCATCGAGCTGAAAGAAAACAAGGGCCAAATAAATGCAGTTTATGAAGCATTGGCTCAAAGCACAGGTGAGTTCGTTTCTTTATTGGATCCGGACGATCTCTATCACCCAGAATTTTTAAGGAAAATGCTTCGCTGCCATCTAAACCCTTGTGTCTATGCTCCTGTGGCTGCCTGTGAAATGGGCCTGTTCCGGATTGGCGGATCAATTTTGACAAATACCTATGTGGGCTTTAAGGCCCAAGCCATTAGTGATGAAAAACTCTTGCGCTATGAAGCCTCATTGTTGGATTTTGGCTTCAGTTGTTATTATGGGCCCGAAACAACCGGTTGGATTTGGGGCACAACTTCATCGCTCATGTTTCGGCGTGATGCCTTGGAAGCACTTAGACAAGAAGCCTTTTCACCTGAACAAAAGATTTGTGCAGACACTTATTGTGTGGCAGGGGCGCATATGCTGGGCGGCACTTTATTTGTTGATGAACTGCTGAGTTGGCGTGGGTTACACAAAGATAATTCGGTGGAGGCAAGCGTCGTGTTATCCATTGAGCAGCGAAGGCAGCGTCCAACTTTCACAGACACTTCACAAGATTTAAAATACGCTGCAGCAAGAACCATACTTGAGAACGGGTCATTCAGAAATCTAAAAACTAGAGATTTTGCAAAAGTTATGCGCGCTCATTTCAGTCAGGTAGACGCAAAAAAACTTCTCGCTCAATATCCCAGCCTATCCTGCCTCCTACCAGAACTTGATTAGCGAATAGCCCCTAGTTTCCTGGACACCTTGCGGGTTCAGTTTTTGCTGTTTCTCGAATTCCATCGGTGACAACATCCCGTTCTTAGCGTGCTTGCATTTGTTGATTATGGAACATCTTGATGTAGTCGAAAGCATACTCACGCGCGTCATCTCTGGTCTTGTAGGTTCTGCGCCTGATGCGCTCGCGTTTTAGAAGACTGAAGAAACTCTCTTCTGCGGCATTGTCATGACAGTTCCCACGGCGGCTGATGCTGTGTCCGAGGTTGTGGTGCTTTAGAATGAGGTACGGTCGATGCAAGCAAACTGGGCGCCCTGATCCGAGTGGATCAAAACCTTCCCTGCGGGCTTCCCGCGCCATACGGCCATGAGCAAGGATTGCAGGACAAGATCGGTGGTCTGACGGCTTTGCATCGACCAATCGTCTGTGCTCCACCGACTGATCATCATTCACAGCCGCAAAGAGAATGTGTGCTGACACCTAGGCGTTTTGAAACATCGGCGACAGCATGCCCCTGCTTCGTGATCTGCTTGATCGCGTCCAACCTGAAGCATTCAGTAAAATTACCTTTTCCCATGTTCGTCTCCTTGCCTCTTTTTAAGAGGGCAAAGTGTCTACAAATCTAGGGGCTATTCAATCAGGAAATTCCGGGCTCGGTCACTGTTAGCGACGTAGGATTTACAGATGGTCGCGATCGGCCGAAACGGCAATTTTTGTCATTGCCATTATATAGTCAGTTTATCTCTTGCTGTCTCATTGATTTTTTTTACTAAAGTGCTCTCGAGTTCGAAATCTTTGCTAAAGAGAAAATTTTCAAAACTGAGCCTCCGCCAATCTGATATTTTATCTGTTTTCGCTAGGCGGTCCATGTCGTCGAGCAAATGACTCCGATCAAATTTTAGGTTTTCTAAAACAGCGGAGCGAATTTTTTCGCGATCAAAGTTTTTATTTTTAAGAAGCTGCACGGCCCGTGCCACTTCATCAGGATCGTCGCTAACCATAGAGCTATACTCTACACTCAGATAGCGATCACGACCGCCTTGGCTTTTAGTTGTGACTACAGGGAGACCGCAAAGCAAATATTCCATTGAGGCGCGCATGACGCCCTCTTCGGCAGAAAGGCAAAGACCTACTTCCGACAAACCATAAAGTTGGCAAATTTTTTCTTTGCTCAGTGGATAGAAATTACCACCATTCAATTCGTGGTTGGCAAAGAATGCCGTTGGCAACATTTTTTTTGTGTATTCAAGTCGGTCACTTGTGGAAGCCGAAAGAGACCAATCATAAATTAGCAAAAGGCTATCAATTCCTGCGGCGAGCTCGTGACGCTTGTAGGGATCTAGACGTCCATTGTAGGCGGCGTCGAATAGCGAACCGTGTGGCATTGTAGGCCGCCAAATCCTCTCGTCACAGAAGATTAGTCCATTCCCCATGACAGCTCGAAAACCAGTGTTCTTTAGGAACTGTAATTCTCCCTCATTAGCTGCAAGCGGTACTATTGTATGACCCGGTAAAGTCTCCTGAGCAGACGTCAAACCAGCCCTAATTGCCGCAAGATCTCCAGCCGCTTCTATCGACCAGCTATAGTGAACAAGATGAAGACCTGTTCTGACATCAAATACTTCTGGGCATTGCTTGGCAACCTCAGAGAGAACACTACGTTTATTGTCTACTATTGCAGAGCTAAATGTGACCAGCGGGGACCTACTTACTATATTTAATATGCTGTAGATTTCTGCTGTCATGTATTTGTCCTAGCCTGGCCGATAGTCCTTAGCAGGCTAAAATAGTACACGATTAGAACTAGGTCGAGAGGAAGAGTATGCCTCTATCATCAGCATACCGTTTCGTTCGGCGAAGGCTTATGCTCGAAAATTATCACAATAGGCCCCGTGCAGAAAGCCTTAGCTTTATCTTAACATCAACCAACGGCATTTCACCCACTTCACAATGGAATAGGTTTGTTTGCGGGTCCTACTGGGTGAAAGTTTCGGAACCCGTGAGCGCGTTTGTCTCCGGTACCAGCAAGTTGCATGGGAATGTTCTAAAATAGGTCGCTTCTCAATACAGTTGCGTAAGTCGCCGCAAGTCCGTCCTTGAGGCCACGAGCGCGTTTCCAACCCAATGTTTGAAGCTTAGTGGTGTCCGTCAATTTGCGTGGTGTACCATCAGGCTTTGACGAGTCAAATTGTTGATTAGCACTTAGATTTGACCCAGTAGGGGCATTAGTTTCCATTGAGAAGTGACCCATGTTTCAACCTCCTCCGGCGCTGCTGCTGGAGGGCACATGGAGTGATCGAGATGGCATTATTGAGTGTAATACGGCGTTGGCATTTTCGTGAGGGACTGTCGATCCGCGAGATTTCGAGGCGCACGGGCTTGTCGCGCAACACAGTGCGCAGATATCTGCGGGGTGGCATTGTAGAACCGAAGTTCAAAGTTCCTGACCGGACGAGCAAGCTGGCAGACTTTGCGGATAAATTAGCCCTGTGGCTGCGAACGGATGCCACTAAGTCGCGTAAATATAAACGCACCGCCAAGCAGCTGCATGCCGAGTTGGTGGTTTTGGGATATCAAGGGTCTTATGGCCGGGTTGCGGCTTTTGTGCGCGACTGGAAGGCGAACCGCTTACGCGAGCAGCAGATGAGCGGACGCGGCACCTATGTTCCTTTGGTGTTTCAGCCTGGAGAAGCGTTTCAGTTCGACTGGAGCGAAGACTGGGCGGTGATTGGCGGTGAACGCACAAAGGTGCAGGCCGCACACACCAAGCTGGCACACAGCCGGGCGTTTATTGTTCGGGCCTATCCCTTGCAAACCCACGAGATGTTGTTTGATGCGCTAACACAAGCCTTCCGCGTGCTGGGTGGCATCGCCGGGCGCGGGATATTTGATAATATGAAGACGGCCGTTGACCGGATCGGCATCGGCAAAGCACGCCAAGTCAATGCGCGCTTTAGCGCCATGGCCAGCCATTATTTGTTTGATCCGTCGTTTTGCAATCCGGCCTCAGGCTGGGAGAAAGGACAGATTGAGAAGAATGTGCAGGATAGTCGCCGTCGCTTCTGGCAAGTGATGCCTGCCTTTGCCACGATCGATGCCCTCAATGACTGGCTGGAGCAGCGCTGCATTGAAGAGTGGAGCCATATCCAGCATGGCACGTTGCCTGGAACGATTGCTGAAGTGTGGGCGGCTGAGAGGGCGAGCCTGATGCCGCTGGGCCGTCTCTTTGATGGTTTTGTGGAACAGGCCAAGCGCGTGTCGCCAACCTGTTTAATATCCTTTGAGCGTAATCGTTACAGCGTTCCGGCCTCTTTTGCCAACCGTCCTGTCAGTGTGAGGGTCTATCCGAACAGGATCGCCATTGCGGCGGAAGGGCAAATCCTTTGCGAACATGTGAGGCGCATAAACAGGTCTCATCTTCCGGGGCACACCATCTATGACTGGCGGCATTATCTGGCCGTCCTTCAGCGTAAACCCGGTGCATTGCGCAATGGCGCACCCTTTACCGAGATGCCTGATGCCTTCAGGCGTTTGCAAATCCACCTGCTCAAGCGGCTGGGTGGCGATCGCGAGATGGTTGATATCCTGGCGCTGGTTTTGCAGCATGATGAGCAAGCCGTCCTCTCTGCTGTTGAGTTGGCGCTGGAAGCAGGCGTTCCCACCAAGACCCACATCCTTAACCTTTTACACCGGCTATTGGATGCCAAGCGACCCGCACCGGATATTGACGCGCCCCAGGCCCTGAACTTGGCCTGCGAACCAAAGGCCGATGTTGAGCGCTATGACACCTTGCGCGCAACCCACACCGCAAAGGGGCTGCGCCATGCGTCATGATCCTGCCAGTGGTGCTGTCATCATTATGCTACGTGCGCTGAAGATGTATGGCATGGCCCAAGCGGTCAACGATCTCATGGAGCAGGCATCGCCCGCCTTTGAGGCCGCAGTCCCCATCCTGTCGCAACTTCTAAAAGCCGAGACGGCTGAGCGCGAGGTCAGATCCATTGACTATCAGATCAAGGCTGCGCGCTTTCCCGCCTACAAGGATATGGCGGGCTTTGACTTTGCCTCCAGCGAGGTGAGTGAAGCCTTGGTCAAGCAATTGCACGCCGGCACATTCATCGATGACGCCCACAATGTTGTCCTCATTGGTGGCCCGGGCACGGGCAAAACCCATATTGCCACGGCCTTGGCCGTGCAAGCTGTCACGCACAACCGCAAAAAGGCACGGTTCTACGCGACCGTCGATCTGGTCAATGCGCTTGAACAGGAGAAAGCCATGAACAAGGCAGGCCAGATTGCCGATCGGCTATTGCGACTGGACCTCATCATCCTTGATGAACTCGGTTACTTGCCATTCAGCCCGTCAGGCGGTGCACTGCTGTTCCATCTGCTCAGCAAGCTCTATGAGCAGACCAGCATCATAATCACCACCAATCTCAGCTTCAGTGAATGGGCCAATGTGTTTGGTGATGCCAAGATGACAACCGCCTTGCTTGACCGCCTGACGCATCACTGCCACATCCTCGAAACCGGAAACGACAGCTGGCGCTTTAAAAATAGGGAATGAACCTGCGCACCATAACAAGGGCCTGCGGCCACCGCCACCAGCGCTTCAATCCGCGCGTCCACGGGCGCAGGCCGACAAAACCTAAAACCCAATTGACACACAAGCAAAGGCAGACATAAACAAATTACACGGGTCAAATCTCAGTGAAAATCCCGGGTCAGTTCTCAGTGGAAATTAACA
>JBBRLH010000008.1:0-114132 GCA_038231475.1 Hyphomicrobiales bacterium
CTGGACCGTGTCTCAGTTCCAGTGTGGCTGATCATCCTCTCAGATCAGCTAAGGATCGTAGGCTTGGTAGGCCGTTACCCCACCAACTACCTAATCCTACGCGGGCCCGTCTAAAGGCGATAAATCTTTCCTCGCAAGAGCTTATACGGTATTAGCGCAAGTTTCCCTGCGTTGTTCCGTACCTCTAGGAAGGTTCCCACGTGTTACTCACCCGTCTGCCACTGATGTATTGCTACACCCGTTCGACTTGCATGTGTTAAGCCTGCCGCCAGCGTTCGTTCTGAGCCAGGATCAAACTCTCAAGTTTGAAACAGCTCGACAATGGTAAACCATTGTCATTTGATCGCATAACGTACTTATAAAATTGACGAGAGTTAATATGTACACTCGATATTACTATCGAAGCTTTATTGACTCTCAATTTTAGAAGACGCAATCGACTATGTTTCGGTTGTCCTCGATGTTACCATCAAGAACCGCCAGGACACACGCCGCCTGCGCTTCTCTTTCTTTCGTTTACAATGTCAAACAGCGGGGAGCATTTCGGCTCCGAATACGCGACAGACATTCCCTTGCCCCGGTTCCCCTTTCAGGGATGCCGGCAACTTGGAGCGCCGATCGCGTCTTGAATTTCCATGAGAGCGTCTGCGCTTGGTGCGCATCGCGTCCCTCAGTGATCGGCGTTATAGGTTCGCCTATCGCAAAGTGTCAAGCGCGATTCTGAGGATTTGGAGAGAATTTTTCAAAGCATTGAAAAACCTCAAATAAAATGAAATTATGACGGTGGAAAAACGAAACTTTTAGAGCATCCAGCTGAGAATCTTTCAGCATTTTTGAATTTGGGCTGAGGGGCCGTCATCAGAATGTAACCAAGATCAGCTTACAGCCTGATTTGATGCTCCAAATTCGGACCCAGTCTCCTTGTCATGGTTAACAAACGGGAAACTTTTTCGCGTCAAACTCCAAAGTGAAACTCTTGTCAGTACTAATCATCAAGGTTGACAGGGGTAACCGGCTGGGGGCAATGTCCGGCGAAATTGTTGAGCCCTCGGCGGGGCGAATTTGACCGGGGAACGAGACTATTGAGCGGACAAACTGCACAAAGACTGCAAGTTGTAAGACGGACTGAGCTGCCGAGGCCTGTTCCCGTTCAACAGCAAGTCCACCCCTTCGATCTTGAAACCTCATTTCTTGAAGAATCAAACCAGCACCGTTGGCTGCTGACCACCTGCATTGCCGGGATCGCCGGAACCGTAATCATTGGCGGCGCCGTGCTTGGATTGTTTGGCCGCAATGCCTCGCCACCTAATGCCATTGCTGCGGTCTCGCCCTACCAGAGCCAGTCAAAGCTCAATAATCCCGCCAATCCTGATGCCGCTGTTGTTGATGAACGCGATCTTGATGGTGGCTTTGCCTATCCAAAAATCACGCAAAGCGAGCTGCCCTACGGCAATGCCCAGACGACCGTTCTGGATGCCGACATCCAGTCCGCCACCAATTCCAGTGAAAACATCACAACCATCACCAAGACGCCGCCGCCGGAGCCGGTGGACGAAACCTTCGAGCTTCCGCAAGGCTCAACCCTGGCCAAGGAACTGGCCAACCGTGGCGTTTCCAATGCTGCGGCCGAGGCTTTGATTTCTTCAATCGAAGAAATCTTCCCGGTTCAAAACATCAAGCCCGGCACCAAATTTGAAGTGACCTTTGATCGCCAGATCGATTTCTACGGTCGCGAAGTGACCTTCCCGGTTGAAGTCTCATTCCAGCCCGCGCCAAAACAAACCATCACCGTTGATTCCGATGAAGACGGCGTGTTCACCGCCCAGTTGGAAGGCAGCGACAATCCGGCCAACCCGCAAGTGGCTGACAAGCCCGTCATCACCCAGTTCCACACCGTCAGCAAAGTGGGCTCAAGCCTTTATGCAACGGCCAAAGACCGCAATATTCCTGATTACATCATCAGCGAATTCACCCGCATATTCTCCTACGACGTCGATTTCCAGCGTCAGGTTTCCCCCAGCGACACATTTGAAATTTTCTATGGCAACCCGCTCACCGGTTCATCATCAAAACGCAAAGTTCTCCACTACGCCAAGCTTACAATTGATGGCGAAACCAAGGTTCTCTACCGCTTCACCACCGCCGACGGCCAAACCGATTACTTTGACGACAACGGCCACAGCGCCCAGCGCGCCTTGTTGAAAACACCAGTTTCCGGCGCCCGCCTCACATCCGCTTTCGGCATGCGCGTCCATCCCCTGCTTGGCTATTCCAAGATGCATACGGGCGTTGACTTCGGCGCCCCCATCGGAACACCCATTCACGCGGCAGGTAATGGCACCATTGAACTTGCGGGCCGAAACGGCGGCTATGGCAATGCCATCGTCATCAAGCATGGCCCGCGCTATCAAACGCTCTATGGCCACATGAGCCGCTTTGCAGCAGGCATCCATCCGGGCGTACAGGTGAACCAGGGCCAGATCATCGGCTATGTGGGCTCTACGGGCCGCTCCACCGGACCGCATTTGCATTATGAAGTGCGTGTCGATGAAGAGCCCGTCAATCCGCTCACTGTCCGTGCCACAGGTGGTAAGCAGCTGGCTGGCAAGGATCTGGATGGCTTCCGCGCCAACCGTTCAAAGGTTGCCGAGCTGATGCAATCAGCCCCCTCGTCCGACCGCGTGGCCTCCGGACAATAAGACAATTTCGCGACGACTGCTGCAGTTGACTCATGATGTCTTGCGCTATATCCATTAAAGTATAACGGAGACACCATGAAAAAACTTTTGATCCCCACCGCACTCGCCAGCCTTCTTTTTGCATCCTCAGCCATGGCTGCTGACGTAAATGTTTTTGCTGCTGCCAGCATGAAGAACGCCATTGATGAGATTGGTGCTGCCTGGAAAGCAAAGTCCGGCCATGCCATCACCGCCACCTATGCCGCCTCAAGCGCATTGGCCAAGCAGATCGAAGCCGCGGCACCGGCTGACGTGTTCATTTCAGCTGACGAGGCCTGGATGGATGATCTGGCGGGCAAAAACCTGATCAAGGCTGATAGCCGCAAAGACATTGTCGGCAACACTTTGGTGATCGTCGCCGCGAAGGATTCGAAACTGGCTGTCGATCTGGGCGAAAAGCCCAATCTTGTCGAAACTCTGGGCAAAGAAAAGTTGGCCATGGCCGATGTGAAAGCCGTGCCCGCTGGTAAATATGGCAAGGCCGCACTTGAATCGTTGAAACTCTGGGACGCGGTTTCAGCGCAAGTCGCGGTGCAGGAAAATGTCCGCGCGGCACTGGCGCTTGTCGCCACCGGCGAAGCCAAGCTCGGCATCGTTTATGGCAGCGATGCAACCGTTGAACCCAAGGTCGAGGTGGCTGCCACCTTCCCCGACACAACGCATGCGCCAATTCTTTATCCAGCAGCCGTGGTGGCCGCGACCACCAATGCCGATGCGCAAGGCTTTGTCGATTTCCTGAAAGGCGATGAAGCCAAGGCCATCTTCAAGAAAGACGGCTTCAAGGTTCTGGAATAATTCGAGCGGGCGCTGGAGGAGATTACTTCAGCGCTCCAAACTTCTTTTCGACCAGTTTTTGCGTGTCAGTCTCGGCCTCGCGGTAAAGCTTGATGATCTTGAGGCCAAGTGCAGTCACCCGAGCGCCCCCGCCGCCGCTGCCGCCAGCCGAAGTTTCCACAACCAGCTGACCAAACATCGAATTCAATTCATCAATCAGCAGCCAGCCGCGCCGATAAGACATGGCCATTTTCTTGGCCGCCTGGCTGATCGAACCAGTCTCCACAATAAATTCCAAAAGCGCAATCTTGCCCGGCCCCAAACGATGGCCGGAAAAATCAATCTTGAGAAGAGATGTGGGCATGGGGTGATGCTAGCACAGTTTTAAAGTCGAGCGCTATGCACAGGAAAGTCGCTGGGATGCGGTATGGTGTGAATCGCTCCCACTCGAAGAACCTCTGGGCTATGTCGCGCTGAGAATGTCAGCGACCGGGGTTGTAGAATCTGTCGAAGCGGTTTCGGCCGCCGCCTTTTGGTGATGATGGTGATGATGATGACCACCAACTTGCTGTGTCACGCCCGGCGCGCCCGTTGGGTTCGTCCTTTGCAGATCTTGAACCATTTTTTGCTCGGCAGCCTGCGCTGTTGTCGTATCGCCTTTTTGGGCAGCACCAAGCAATGTGGCCAGATCATCCATCACTGTTTTGGTGGGGTCGTTGTCATTTGCCAAAGTTGCGTGTGGGTTTGCAGTCTGGCTCGCGCCGGGTTGGGTGCCCAACAAAGATTGCAGGTCATTCGAAACCGCCGTCGCTGCAGTCTGCAAGCCGCTCGCATCGCCAGAACTGACAGCAGAGAGCAAGCTGTTCAAGTCCTTGGCCATGCCACTCCTGTCATGGTCCTCGCCCTGCGCCGGGCCTTGATAACCCGACAAGGCGCTGCTCGCCTGGATATTCTGCCATGCCGTTTGCGCCGAACTGAGATCACCGCTTTGAACGGCCGCCATAAGCGAGGAGAGATCAACCCGGCTGCGAACAGCAGTCGGTGACGTCGCTGTGCCTGATGATGTGCTGGAGGGCGAGCCGCCTTCGGTGATCCCAAGCACTTGGTCGGCCTGCTGCACTTGCGTGAGGGCCTGCTGGGCCCCCGACATGTTGCCCGCCTGCACGTCATTCACCATCTCGGCAATCGACTGGTGTCGGATGCGCCAGACCTGTTGATTCTGCGGATTGAAATTGGGATTGACCTGCATTTTGGGCTCCAATGCTGTGTTTAAAATCTGCACGGAGTTTCTTTCAACATTCTTGCCCGGCGCTGTAAATTACTGATAAGTAACATAAAATTTTGGTAATTCCGGTTCGTGCTTATGTTAAATTCAGCCTGCGTTGCATGTTGGAAAACGTTACCCCCAAGAAATTCCGCCATTCGGTTCGCCCGATTCCTCTTTTCGCCCGCACTCCAATCCGCTACCGCTGTCGCAAGGATTGGAACAACATGACAACCGCTGCACTTCTCATTCTCATCGGCCGGATCATTCTCGGGCTGTTCTTCGCCATCGCGGGCATCCGCAATTTCCTGCGCTTCAGCGAGCGCAAGTCGATGGCCACCAACTATGGCTGGAAACTGCCAACGCCTGTGACCGCCTGGGCCTTTGCAAGCCAGTTGATCGGCGGCCTCTCAGTCATGTTTGGAATTTACTCCATCTGGGGTGCGGCACTGCTGATCCTGTTTCTGGTTTGCGCCACGGAACTGTTTCATAATTTTCTGATGTTCGAAGGTGAGGCGCGCCAACCGCACATCTACTTCACCCTCGTCAACATCACGCTGTGTGGCTACTGCCTGATGATCATCGGGTTGTCGCTTTAACGGCAAAGCACGCTCTATGGACCGTCTTTGGCGCCGAAATTTTGGCGTCAACCCCACCAGTTTCCCGTTAAAGGTGCGGGACAAATGGCGAGTTGCAGTGCAAAAGGAAGGTTGAAGTGGGGACACCGAAGCGGATGTGGCCTTCAATCAACTCGGAGAGACAAGATCAATGAATTTCGAGCGCGGAATTGTGGTCGAAACTATTTTGAATCTAAAGGCCAACTGGCAATGGTTGTTATTGCAATTTTTACAACGGTTGGGCTTGTTCTGTTGGGTATGTTCACGCAACACAATAACGGATCAGCATCGTCGATTGCTTGGTTGTTTCTTGCAATTTCGGCGCACACAAAAATATTAAAAGGTCGGTCCGGCCCTTTGACTATGTACAAAAAGGGAGTGTTCGGCCCGTTTTTGTGGCGCAGCGCTGTTTTTGCAATACTGGCGCTGCTGCTTCTTATACCGGCGGCTCACTTTGCAGAATTTGGCAAGGGTCACGAGTCTTGGGTAGGAGGCCTCGCCATACTGATGTATTTTTTTGTTCAGACCTTGTTGCTGTCCATGTGGGGGACGTGGCTTCCGGCGGTAGTCGCAGATGGCGATCGCAGCCTCGCAGCCGCAAACAGACGAGGCCGAAAAGTATTCAGTTTTGTTTTTTCACGTCTAATCGGGCTTTCCGCTGCGCTCTGGATAAGCGCAGCGCTTATTACTTTCGTCCTCACATTCATTGCTGTGTTGATCAAACACTTGATTACCATTGAAATTGGCTTTGATTTAGAAGCTGTACCAGTTTGGAGTGTCATACTTGTTGCGGTCGCCTGTCAAACAGTACTCGTTGCAACAATCCTTTCTCGTGCCTACCTGATTGCTGAGGGAAAAATGAAAGACGCGCCTCCCGCAACAAGCGCCTCTTGATTTTAATGCACCGTCTTTGGCACAGCAACCTTGGCTTCAACCCCCACGGCCTTGCCGTTGAAGGTGAAAAGCCCGTCCTTGACATCGACTTTGACGAGATCGCCATCCTTGATGTCGCCGCCCAGAATTTCTTCGGCCAGAGGATCTTGCACTGACTTCTGAATGACGCGCTTCAAAGGCCGCGCGCCATAGGCTGGATCATAGCCTTTTTCAGCGAGCAAAGTGCGCGCCGCTTCCGAAAGTTCAATCTCGATCTTCCGGTCGACCAGCAGCTTCTTCAACCGCATAATCTGGATGTCAACAATCGCACTCATGTTCGAGCGCTTCAACCTGTGGAACAGGATGATGTCATCGAGACGATTGAGGAACTCCGGACGGAACGCGGTTTTGACAACGCCCATCACCTGGTCGCGCACTTCATCCACATCCTGGTTCTCACCAAGATTGACGAGGAACTCTGATCCGAGATTGGAGGTCATGATGATCAAGGTATTCTTGAAGTCGACCGTGCGGCCCTGACCATCCGTCAACCGGCCATCATCGAGAACCTGCAACAGCACATTGAAGACATCAGGATGGGCCTTCTCAACTTCGTCAAACAGCACGACCTGATAGGGCCTGCGCCGCACGGCTTCGGTCAACGCACCACCTTCATCATAACCGACATAGCCCGGAGGAGCGCCAATGAGGCGCGACACCGAATGCTTCTCCATGTACTCCGACATATCAAGTCTGACCATCGCGTGCTCATCGTCAAAGAGATAAGAGGCCAGCGCCTTGGTAAGTTCGGTCTTGCCAACGCCGGTGGGGCCGAGGAACAGGAATGAACCAATGGGCCGGTTTGGATCTTGCAAGCCTGCTCGTGCGCGACGCACTGCCGTCGAGACAGCTTCCACTGCCTCAGCCTGCCCGACGACACGCCGACCAAGCTCGGCCTCCATCTGCAACAGACGATCGCGCTCGCCAGCCAGCATCTTGTCAACCGGAATGCCGGTCCAGCGTGAAACCACCTGGCCGATATGGGCCTCGGTCACAGCCTGCTCGAGCATCTTTGACGAGCCAGCGGCTTCTGCCTCAACCAGTTTTTTCTCAAGGCCGGGAATTGTGGAATAGGCAAGCTCGCCCGCCTTGGCAAAATCACCCTTACGCTGCGCCAATTCCAAATCACGGCGAGCGCCTTCGAGTTGTTCTTTGACCTTCGACGCATCAGCAAGTTTGTCTTTTTCAGCCTGCCAGTTGCGCGTCATCACGGCAGATTTCTCTTCCGTCTCGGCCAATTCTTTTTGCAGCTTCTCCAGACGATCCTTAGACGCTTGGTCCGTTTCCTTCTTCAAGGCTTCGCGTTCGATCTGCAACTGCATGATGCGCCGATCAAGCTCATCAAGCTCTTCGGGCTTTGAATCAACCTGCATGCGCAACCGCGCACCCGCCTCATCCATCAAATCGATGGCCTTGTCTGGCAAAAAACGGTCAGCAATATAGCGGTTGGACAGCTGCGCTGCGGCAACCACGGCAGCATCGGTGATGCGCACGCCATGATGCAGCTCATATTTTTCCTTGATGCCGCGCAAAATGGAGATCGTATCTTCGACTGTGGGCTCTTCGACAAAGATGGGCTGGAAGCGCCGCGCCAGAGCCGCGTCCTTTTCAACATGCTTGCGATATTCATCAAGCGTCGTGGCACCAATGCAATGCAATTCGCCGCGCGCGAGAGCAGGCTTCAGCAGATTGGAGGCATCCATCGCCCCTTCAGCCTTGCCAGCGCCAACCAGCGTGTGCATCTCATCAATGAACAGAATGATACCGCCGTCAGCGGCCGTCACTTCTGACAACACAGCTTTCAGGCGCTCTTCAAATTCACCACGGAATTTGGCACCGGCAATCAGTGAGCCCATATCAAGCGCCAGCAGCTTTTTGTCTTTGAGTGATTCCGGCACATCGCCTTTAACAATGCGCAAGGCGAGGCCTTCGGCAATGGCGGTCTTGCCCACGCCGGGCTCGCCGATCAGCACCGGATTGTTCTTGGTGCGCCTGGACAAAACCTGAATAGTCCGGCGAATTTCATCGTCGCGGCCAATCACCGGATCAAGCTTGCCATTCTGGGCTGCTTCCGTGAGGTCGCGCGAATATTTCTTGAGCGCATCATAGCCCTGCTCGGCCGATGCCGTATCAGCCGTGCGGCCCTTGCGGATTGCATTGATGGCGGTGTTGAGGCCTTGCGCGGTTACGCCTGACGCTTTCAAAATCTTTTGGGCGTCAGAAGGCTCAACGGCGAGTTCCTGCAACAAGCGCTCAGCCGTGACAAAGCTGTCGCCCGCCTTTTCCGCAAGCTTGGTGGCTCCGTCAAACACACGGGCCAATTCGGGGGAAAGATAAACCTGGCCTGCCCCACCGCCCGAGACCTTGGGCATTTTCGCCAGTGCGGCTTCAACGTGTGCCAAAGCCATGCGAGAATCGCCGCCAGCCGCCTTGATCAGGCCAGCCGCCAGTCCTTCTTCGTCGTCCAGCAAAACCTTGAGAACATGTTCAGGCGTGAAGCGTTGATGGCCCTCACGCAAAGCCAAATTCTGCGCCGATTGAATGAATCCTTGAGCGCGTTCAGTAAATTTCTGAAAATCCATAAAAAACTCCTTCTGGCCTGAAAACCAGTCCCCGAAGGCAACCAGCTTTCACCCTAACTTGAGTGAGATATGGGAAGTCATTCCAGCAGCCTCAAGTGGCCCGCCGAAATTTTGCTTCATTCGCCCTGCGGCGGAGCGTCCTCAGCAAGACCCGTCACAGTCTCTTCCGAGGCTTCAGCACGGGGTTTGCGGGTCCGCGCACGCTTGGGCGCCACCTCGGCATCGCTCTCAGGGGCAGCCTCCCCAGCCTCTACAATCGGCACTGGCCGTTGCAGGAAGCTTGGGGCCTCCCATTGACCATCAGACTCTGGGCCAGAAGCAGAACTCACCTCAGGGGCTGCTGCAGGAGCACCCTCCGTTGAGGGCTGAACCGGCTGGCCCTCAGAACCGCCCTGGGGGGCCTGATCGCCAAAGCGCTCGCGCTTGTTCTGCCAGCGCGGCTTGAAGCGCTCACGGTTGCCGTTGTTATTATTATTGTTGTTATTGTTATTGTTGCGCGGCTGACGCTGCTGGCCATCGCCTTGGCCCTGATCGGCCTGCTGGCCTTCGGCCTGGGGCTCGCCACCTTCGGAAGGCGCCTGTTGGCCTTCAACGGGAGCGTTCTCGCCCTCTTCCTCGACAATATAGTCGCCGTTTTCGTCGAATTCTTCTTCGCCATATTTGCGCGACATCTGTAAGGACTGCCCGACGGGCTGGCTCGCGGCCCACAGGCGATAATAATGTTCAGCGTGCTGGTAATAATTCTCGGCTGCCACGCTGTCACCGGCGGACTGAGCATCGCGGCCCATCTGCATGTATTTCTCGGCAATGGTCTGCGGCGTGCCGCGCAGTTTGACATCGGGCCCGTTGGAATCATGGACCTTGTTGGATGGATTTCCACCGCCACCACCGCTGCCGTGCCGCCGATTATTGTTGTTATTATTGGTGTTGTTGCGGTTGCGGTTATTATTGTTGCGATTCCGGTTATTGTTATTGCCGGACCGAATGAAATTATTGTTCACGTGGAAACTTTCTCCATGCGGAAGCCAGATGCATCAGGCACCCGCCGCTGTTTGTGAAGTTTGAGCAATTTTCTTGCTGCAGAATAACACCTTGCTGTGACAACCCCTGCCACGGTGAAGCGCCAACGCTCACCATATCCAAATGCTTGATCATCGAAATGTCGGACTCAGGGCTTTAAGCGCCAAGTCCCCAATCGCGCGATTTATCGCAAAGGCACCGGGGATAAAGTTCTCTTAGACCAATTCCAACGCGATTCCAACAAGGAAGTTCAAAACCTCCTTAACGGCCAACGACAAAGGCGAAACCACGAATGTGACCGCCGAGATCGAGCTTAGATGAGGACAGTGCGAAACCATGGGCTTTAAAGATCGCTTCCACATCGGACGCCTGTCCCGCCCCAATCTCGACGACCACAAATCCTGTGGGAGAAAGCCTGGCCTTGGCCCCGTGGGCGATCGCCCGGTAAGCCTCCAGCCCATCGCCCCCACCATCGAGCGCCAGTACAGGATCATAAAGCCTGACATCGGGTGAGAGCGTGGGGATTTCACCAGAATTGATATAGGGCGGGTTCGAAATGATCAGATCAAATTTGTGATCTCCGGGCGGAAACCAATTAGCCGAGACGAATTCGAGTCGCGCGTCCACTTGCGCTGCGACCGCATTGCCCTTCGCCACGGCCAAAGCCTCGTCCGAAATATCAAGTGCCACGCCCGTCCAGTGTGGCCGTTCCGCCGCCAGCGTCACTGCGATAGCGCCGCTGCCTGTTCCGATATCCAGAAATTGGCAAGAGGCCTTTGACCCCATAACCTCCAGCGCCAATTCCACCACGACCTCGGTATCGGCGCGTGGATCAAGCACAGCAGGCGTGACTTTGAAGCTTCGCCCATAAAATTCGCGGGACCCTAGAATTCTCGAAACGGGTTGATGCTGCAGTCGCAAGGCCAGCATGTCTTCAAATCGAGCGATGGGGGTCGGGAGCATAAGGCCGTCGGGATGGAGAATGATGTCTTCAGCGGCAAAGCCTGTTGCCGCCTGGAGGAGCAGCCTTGCATCAAGTGCGGCCGTTTCTATCCCGGCAGCGCGCAACCGCTGTCGGCCCAGCTTCAAAACATGATCGACTGATCTAGGATTGCTCATCCACTTGCGCCAGCAAATTGGCCTGATGATCGGTCACCAAGGCCCGCACCACATCTTCAAGCGCTGGCCCTTCGACAATCTCCGGCAACTTATAAAGTGTCAGATTGATCCGGTGATCGGTGAGGCGTCCTTGTGGAAAATTATAGGTGCGAATGCGCTCAGAGCGATCGCCCGAACCCACCTGGTCTTTTCGCGTGGCTGAACGTTCAGAATCAATGCGTTCACGCTCGCGCTCATAGAGCCTCGCCCGCAACAGCTTCATCGCCGCGTTTTTGTTTTTGAGCTGCGACTTTTCTGTCTGCTGGGCGACCGCCAAGCCTGTTGGAATATGGGTAATGCGCACCGCTGAGTCCGTCGTATTGACCGACTGCCCGCCAGGGCCTGACGAGCGATAAACGTCAATGCGAAGATCCTTGTCTTCGATCTTGATGTCCACTTCCTCTGCCTCGGGCAAAACCGCCACCGTGGCGGCGGACGTATGAATGCGTCCTTGCGTTTCAGTGGCTGGCACACGCTGGACGCGGTGCACGCCTGACTCAAATTTCAAATGGGCATAAGCGCCCTGCCCGAAAATATTGGCGATGATTTCCTTATATCCACCATGCTCGCCCTCAGATGACGAGATGATCTCAACCTTCCAGCCCTTCCACACGGCATAGCGCTGATACATGCGAAAAAGATCGCCCGCGAAAATCGCCGCTTCATCGCCCCCGGTTCCGGCGCGCACTTCAAGAATGACGTTGCGTTCATCGGCCTGGTCTTTGGGCAGCAGAAGAATACGCATGTCCTGCTCCAACGTCGCGATTCTGGCATTGAGCATGGGGCGTTCGGCGTCCACCATCTGGGCAAATTCGCCGCCACTCAAAGCCATTTCATCAAGCCCGTCACGCTCGCCATAGGCGGCTTTCAGTGCTGCGGCCCCTTTGGCCATGGGTGCCAACTCGGCATATTCCTTGGAGTTTTTAACAAAGGCCTCGCCCGTAGCCCCGCTTGAAAGAGCGTGTTCTACGCCAGCGAAGCGCTCGAGAATGCGGTCAAGTTTTTGTAAAGCAATGGCGGTCATAACGGGCCGCCTTCTGCCTTAAACTTGTGGTCTTGTCACCACTTGCTATTTTTTGGCACTCAACGCAGCGACATCAAGCTTTTCGCCGATCAGGATCTGGCCCGGAGGTCCAAGAACGCCAGCTTCCTTGCCATCGATGAGATAGGCCAAGCGGCCACCATCGCGTGAAAGGGCCACGAGTCCCGGACGGTTCGGCACCTTATAGGTGTCACCGGTATTCAGCATTTGTGTCATCACCACATTGCCTGATGTATCTTCAATCCGAAGCCACACCGGCGCCTTGGCCTTCAACACGACGTGGGAATCTGCGTTTTCACCACCAAATGCCCGACCATCATCAGCCGTGGCCACTTGCTGGACTTGCACCGGCTTTGCCGATTTTTGCACAGCCTTAGGGGTCGGGATTTGTTGTTGGATGAAGCTGCCAAGTGCATCTGGATCATCAGCAGCAACCGTAGTGGCTGGTGCAGCAGCGGGCATCGGCTCATCGGTGATCTGAACAGCGGCAGCATCAGCGCCTGTCGACGCCGTGGGCATCGGATCGCTCACCTGTGGCGCAGGTTCAACTGCAGCAATTTGCGGGGTCGCAGCGGGTATTTCGGCATGGGGCGAAGCCAACATATAGGTCCCACCAGCAACCATCAGGAAGGCTGCAAACAGCGATGCCACAATGCCACCTGGATAATTGGCCAAGCGAATTTTCAAATCAGGAATACGCGGCATCTTGCCAAAAGTCAGAACCTTGGCACTCGACAATACAGGCGGGCTCGCCGGATGGAACATGCGCGGCGCCACGGGAGGAGGCGGCAGGAAGGACAGCAGATGGGCAATCAGCGGCTCTACATCAAAGCCGAGGAATTGCGCATAACCTGCAATCATCTCTGTGGCTTCAAGGCGGGGCGGCATATGGGTGAGATCGCCATATTCGATCGCTTCAATATGATATGGATGAATGCCTGTGGCCTCGCCCGCATCTTCCAGCGTCAACCCACGATTTTCACGCTCGCGCTGTAAAAACCAGCCCACTTCACCAGCAGGATCGGTTTGGCCATCGGGCTTGGGACGGGCAGTATCGGAATAGATTTGGGGTTCTTCCCGATAGGCAGTGTGATCTGATGGGGTCATCGACATGGCAACTCTCTACGCAACTCAGTTCGTTCAAAAACTGACAATGCAGAAAATTGGTGAACAGCGCCCTAACGAGCAGGGCCAACGATCAAATTTCGATGTTGTTGCGTTGGGCAAACTCGGTGAGTTCAGCACGGATGCTGTGCCGGCCCGAGTTAAGAAGAGGCTGCATGAAGGCCCAGAGCTTCTGCTGGTCAAGAGACCGGATCATGGCTTTGACCGGACCAATACCTGAAGGAACCATGCTCATCGACGTCATGCCGATACCCACAAGCCCCATGGCTTCGAGCGGTCTTCCGCCCAACTCGCCACACAGCGTCACTTTCTTGCCGTGGGCTTTCCCGCGCTCAACAATCTGCCGCATGGCGCCCAAGGCGGAAGGAGACAGCGGGTCATAGCGGCCTTGCAGCTTGGTGTTGCCGCGATCCGCCGCAAACAGGAATTGCACAAGGTCATTTGAACCAATCGAGGCAAAATCGGCAATCGGCAATAGATGATCAAGCTGCCACAGCAGCGAGGGAATTTCGATCATGACACCAAGCTGAAGATTTTTGGGCGGCACATGGCCACGCTTGGTCAGGATGGCGAGTTCCGCGAGCGTCACATCGCGGGCCTTCTTGAACTCTTCAACATCGGCAATCATCGGATACATGATCTTGAGATCCTGTCCGGAAGCCGCCATCAGCATGGCGCGCACCTGCAGCCTAAGAAGGGCCGGACGATCTAAAGCCATGCGGATCGAACGCCAACCCAGAGCCGGATTTTCTTCACGCGGCTGGCGCAGATAAGGCAATATCTTGTCAGCACCAATATCGAGTGTGCGAAACACCACGGGTTTTCCCTGGGCCTGCGCGATGATGCCTTCATAATGTTTGACCTGGGCTGAAAGCCTGGGGAAGCGTTGCGCCATCATGAAATGAAGCTCGGTGCGATAAAGCCCCACACCATCAGCACCCGATTCATGGAGATGCGGCATGTCGACGGTGAGGCCCGCATTGATGTTCAGCGAAATATGCTGGCCATCCTTGGTGACAGCTGGCTCATCGCGCAAGGCCGAGAAACGCGCTTGCTTTCGCGCATAGAACCTGACTTTCTCGGCGTAGGATTTTTCAAGTTCGGGTGAGGGCCGGACGAAAATCTCGCCGGTACCACCATCGACAATAATGGAATTGCCGGGGTCAACCAGATTGACGATGCCAGTGGCCTGTCCAATTGCAGGAATGCCCAAGGCGCGCGCCACAATGGCCACATGGCTGGTTTTGCCACCTTCTTCGAGAATGACGCCGCGAATCTTGCTGCGGTCATAATCGAGAAGTTCGGCCGGACCCATGTTCCTAGACACAACAATCGAGTTTTCCGGCAAGTCAGTCCGCGCTGATGTGGCAACGGATCCGGTGAGAAATCTCAGCAGCCGGTTGGACAGATCATCAAGATCATGCATGCGCTCGCGCAAATAAGGATCAGGTGTGCGTGACATGCGGGCGCGATTGTCGTTTTGTACGCGCTCAACGGCAGCCTCAGCCGTCAACCCCGAGGTCACTGCCTCTTTCAGGCGGCCAAGCCAGCCCTTGTCATGGGCAAACATCCGGATGGTTTCGAGCACATCGGAATAATCCGTCGCCCGCAAAGCGTCTGACCCATCCAGCAACTGGTCAACCTGGCTCCGCAGTGCAGCCACCGCATGATCCAGCCGCTTCAATTCCTCAGGAATATTCTCGGCGATCATGTTCTGGATGAGAACGCGCGGCTCATGCAGCACGACATGACCAAGCGCTATGCCTTCGGCCAAGGATTCGGCTTCAATGTGGTGGCTGCGAAGGTGGGCCACATCGATGGCCGTTTCGTTGGTCACTTCCTTCAATTCGCCAGAGGCCATCACCTCGGCCAGAACCATGGCCGTGGTTTGCAACGCCTCTTCTTCCTCTTCGGTGTAGTGGCGTTGGGTGCGATTTTGCACGACCAGAACGCCAATCACCGACCCGCCACGCATGACAGGAACACCAAGGAACGAATGGTAGATTTCTTCGCCGGTTTCCGGGAGATATTTGAACGACGGATGATCCTGCGCTTCGGTGAGGTTAAGCCCGATTGCCTCTTCGCCAATCAAGCCAACAAGACCCTCGCCGACCTTAAGGCGCGATTGGTGAACAGCTTCCGGTTTCAAACCTTCGGTCGCATAAAGCTCCAGCACGTTGCCAGGCCGCATCATATAGATGGAGCACACCTCGGCCACCATATTGGCCGCGATCAGGGAGGCTATTTTGTCGAGCCGCTTCTGCGCCGTCTCATTCTCCGCCATCACCTCGCGGAGTCTTCTGAGAAGGACACGCGGGCCGAGTGCGAGACTGGGCATGCTTGAGTGTCCTTAAAGACTACGGTGTTTTTGCCATTGGCGCATCGGGTTGAAGGATAGTGTCATCGCTTAGGCCTTGTCCAGTCCGTAAGCTTGATGAAGAGCCCTGACTGCAAGTTCGGTATAGGCCTCGTCAATCAACACGCTGACCTTGATTTCAGAGGTCGTAATCGCCTGAATGTTAATCCCCTTGTCGGCCAGGGACCTGAACATCTGGGCGGCCACACCTGCATGGCTTCGCATGCCGATGCCAACGACAGAAACCTTGGCCACATCAGCTGAATGGGCAATATCCTGAAAGCCAAGTTGGTCCTTCAGTTTTTCAAGAACCTCGATGGCCTTGCGCAAATCCTTGCGCGGCAAGGTAAATGTGATGTCGGCGAAATTGCCATCCGACGACACGTTCTGGACAATCATGTCGACACTGATATCAGCTTCGGCCAAAGGTCCAAAAATCCCTGCCGATACGCCAGGCTTGTCTTTGACTCTGCGGAGCGAAACCTTGGCTTCATCACGCGAATAGGCAATGCCGCTGACTACATGCTGTTCCATGGATTTATCCTCCTGGCAAACGATTGTTCCGGGGCCGTTCCCATTGCTGGTATTCTGGTTGGGCGAATCCGGGGCTTCAAAGCTCGAGCGCACCTGCAGCGGCACCTTATAAACCATGGCAAGCTCAACCGAGCGGGGCTGCAAAACCTTGGCCCCGAGCGACGCCTGTTCCAGCATTTCCTCATAGGAAATCCGGTCAAGCTTATGAGCGCCCGTCACGATGCGAGGATCAGCGGTATAAACCCCATCCACGTCGGTATAAATATCGCATGAGGCATCAATCGCAGCCGCAATGGCAACGGCAGACGTATCAGAACCGCCACGCCCCAAGGTTGTCACACGGTTGTCAGGGCCCAGACCTTGGAAACCGGTAATAACCGCAACCTGACCCTGCTCCATACGACGCAGAATTTCCGCACCATTGATATTGGTCATGCGCGCCGAGCCATGGACGCCATCAGTCTCGATGGGAATTTGCCAGCCCGCCCACGAGCGCGCCGGAATGCCGATTTCCTGCAGTACAATGGCCAGAAGCCCAGCGGTGATCTGCTCGCCTGTGCCCACAACCGCATCATATTCGCGCAAATCATGCACAGGTGCGGCCTGTTTGCACCATTCGACCAGCTGGTTCGTGGCGCCAGACATGGCGGAGACCACCACGGCCACATGGTGGCCTGCCTTCACTTCACGCTCAACATGGCGGGCAACATTGCGGATGCGCTCAATATCGGCAACCGACGTCCCACCGAATTTCATGACCAAACGGCCCATCGGCCTCGTTCCCTTAAAATTCAAAGCTCCACCCCGGCTTTAAACCAGCCCTTGACGCAAATTTACGTTTTGGAGGATTACCCGGTGCGGCGCGGCGTACTCTTAGTGGACGCCCCCCATATATGCAATATAACGCATGTGAAATTTAAGGCCGTGCCACCATGACAATTGAGACATCTTCCCAAAGCCCCAGCATTGACGCGAGTGAGGTCGAAAAATTTGCCAAAATGGCCGCAGAATGGTGGAATCCACGCGGAAAATTCGGGGTTTTGCATCTGTTCAATCCGGTCCGGCTGGAGTGGATCAAGGAGCAGGTCTGCGCCCGTTTCGGCCTCGACCCGTCAATTCCCGAACCCCTCAAGGGTTTGCGCTTTCTCGACATCGGCTGCGGTGGCGGATTGTTGTGCGAACCCATGGCCAAGCTTGGTGCCACGGTTGTGGGCGTTGATCCTTCCGAGAAGAACATCAAGACCGCCATGGTCCACGCGACGGAGTCCGGGCTTGCCATTGATTACCGCGTCGGCACCGCCGAAGATCTGGCCGCTGCTAGCGAAAAATTTGATGTGATCCTCAACATGGAAGTGATTGAACATGTCGCAGGCCAGGCGGAATTCGTAAAATCCTGCGCTTCAATGCTGAAACCCGGCGGCCTGATGTTTGTAGCCACCTTGAACCGCACGCTGAAATCTTTTGGCCTCGCCATCATCGGTGCTGAATATTTGCTGCGCTGGTTGCCCCGCGGCACCCATGAATGGGAAAAGTTCGTCAAGCCCGATGAATTGCAAGCATGGCTCAAAGACGCAGGCCTCACCCAGAAATCAGGCTCCGGCATCACTTATCATCCGCTGGCCAATGAATGGCGCAAAGCCAAAGACATGAGTGTGAATTACATGGTGGTGGCGCAAGCGGCCCGAGCTTAGTTCCCGTCTTCCGGCAACACCGGAACCGGATGAATCTCAATGCCCTCTTCCACCAGCGCTTGCGCCTCGTCAGGTGTGGCTACACCATGGATGCCGCGCTTTTCTGTCTCTACATAATGGATCTTGCGCGCCTCTTCGGCAAAGCGCTCGCCCACAAATTCCGTGTTGGCTTCAACGTGGGCACGATAATCACGCATCATCTGCATCATGGCGGCGGCGCGCGGATCAATAGCGCCCGCGGTCAAATGCCGAGGCGCATCGGCCTTCTTGTTTGATTTCGCAGGAATGCCCGGCGCCATCAACTGTTTTTGAATTTTCGCAATTCCACACACCGTGCATTCAACCAGACCGCGCTCGGTTTGGCTATCGAAAGCAGCGCTGTCGGAAAACCAGCCATCAAACTCATGGCCCTTCTCGCAGATGAGATCGTAATGGATCATACGAGATCAAATAACAACGGATCAGGCCCGTTTCAAGACGAAGGACCGCGCATTGGTCAACGCCGGAATACGGGCTCGCGCCGCAGCAACTTCGCCCAAGTCAATATCGGCCACCACCAATCCGGGCTCCAGCCCGCCCTCGCCGATCACCTCACCCCAAGGATTTATGATGAGGCTATGTCCATAGGTCTCGCGGCCGGAATCATGTTTGCCGCCCTGGGCTGCGGCAAAAATAAAGCTGCCCGTCTCAATGGCGCGAGCTCTCAGCAGCACATGCCAATGCGCCTCGCCTGTGGGCTTGGTGAATGCGGCCGGGACCACAATCACCCCAACACCCTCTTTGCCCAGCGCATGATAAAGCAAGGGAAAACGCATATCGTAGCAAATTGAAAAGCCAAACTTGGCCAGTGGCGTATCAACCACCACCGCATCCTCACCGCCAGCGTAAGTGGCGGATTCGCGATATTTATCGCCATTGGGAAGATCGACATCGAACAGATGGATCTTGTCATAGCGCGCCGCAATCTTGCCCTCGGGCGAAAACAACAGGCTGCGATTGACGAGTTTGCCCGTGGCCCCCTTAAGGGCAAAAGACCCGGCATGAAGCCAAACTTTATGCGCCTTGGCCAATTCGCCAAAAGTCTTGACCGCTTGATCTTCAGATTCAGATCGCGCAATGGCTTTGAGCCTTTCGCGATCAGGCTCAAAAATATTGGTCATTTCAGGCGTTGAAATGAACTGCGCCTTGGCGGCCACGGCCTCTTTGATGAGGTTTGTAACATCAGCCAAGTTCCGCACGCCATCCGTTCCCGAACGCATCTGTACGAGAGCGGCGCGAAAGCTCATGCCGAAACCAGAAGCGGATCCAGTTGCCCGGCTTCATCCAGATCATAAAGATCATCACAGCCGCCGACATGCTGCGCGCCAATAAAAATCTGCGGAACGGTGCTGCGCCCATGGGCGCGCTGCGTCATGGCCACGCGCGTCGCCCGGTCATGGGTCACATCAATCTCTGTGAACTTCAAACCCTTTTTGGTCAGCAGCGCCTTGGCGTGAAAGCAGTAAGGGCAGGAATTGGTGGTGTAGATCGTCACGTCTTTCATGGTAAACCTCTAGGCCTCAATATGGAACCGGCGCACATCATTCACAAGTGCGAAGGTAAGCACATAAATCTTGGCCGCCCCCGCCTCGCGCAAGGCTGCCGAGCACGCCCGCAAGGTAGAACCGGTCGTGCGCACATCATCGACCAGCACAATGCGTTTTCCGGCAATGGTCGCCTTGGCCTCAAACGGCACGGCAAAGGCATTCTTAACATTCTTCTGACGCTCCTTGGCTGAAAGCCCCACCTGCTGGGCCGTAGCCCGTGTCCGCACCAGAAGATCGGGTGTAAATTTGGCCGCTGAGCCCTTGGCGATCAATTGCGCGAGAGTGGCCGCCTGATTGAAGCGTCGTCGCCAGAACCGCCAACGATGCAGTGGCACCGGCACGATGAAATCAGCCTCCTGCAACAGACCAGCCCCCGCCCGCGCCATCATCCGGCCCATGAAAATCCCGGCCTCGGCCCGGTCCCGATATTTGAGCTGATGAACAATCTCCTTGGAGCGCTCATCAAACAAAACCGCCGCCCGCGCTTTGTCCCAGCCGGGCGGATCGGCCAGCGCCTCGGCACTCAAAATCCCCTCGCCTTGGTCATAGGCAAAAGGCGTTCCCATGACGTCGCACACAGGGTGATCGAGAAACCGCAAACCGCTCCAACATTCCATGCACAGCGAGGCAGGTTCCATCACCTGGGCAGAACAGCTCAAGCACAAGGGTGGCGTGATAATGTCAATGAGGCCGCGCCACAGGCCAGCAAGACTGCGTCGCAGTTTCTGCAACTTGGAAGCCTGCCCGATTTCCGCTATCGCCTCTTGCATGGATGAAACCCTGCCCAGGATCTTTGATCGCGAACTCTATCTCGCACGGCAAGCCAAGGCCAGTGGCGAAGTTCTGAGGGAGCTTTATGCCCATGTGGCCGCAGATCTTGATGAGCGCATGTCCGTCGTCAACCATCAGTTTGCCAAAGTACTGGTGTTGGCCCCGGCTGCGGAGCCTTTTACCAGTGTTCTGAAAATGACTGGCAAATGCCAGAACATTCTATGGATGGCGCCTTCCGCCAGCGAAGCGCTGCAACTGCCGCCGCTCTCTTATGATGCGGTTTTCCATTTGCTCGACCTTCACACCGTGAATGACATTCCAGGCCAGCTTGCCCAATTTGCCGCCTGCCTTAAACCGGACGGTCTTTTCATGGCCTGCTTCTTTGTTGGCGAAACCTTGAATGAACTGCGCGAAGCCTGGCTCAGCGCTGAGTCAGACTTGCGTGGAGGCGTATCCCTTCGTGTCGCCCCCATGGTCGGGCTTCGTGAATTGGGCGGCCTGTTGCAGCGCGCCGGGCTTGCATTGCCCGTGGCAGATGCTGAAACCCTGACGCTGCGCTATGCCGAACCTTTGAAGCTTTTGCATGAAATCAAACAGGCGGGCTTTGCCAATCCCATGACTGAACGCGCGAAGGGACTTGCCTCACCACGACTTCTGGCAAGCCTCATACAATCTTATTCCGGAAAATTTACCGATCCCGATGGCAAGCTCCGCGCCACGCTGGAGCTTGGATGGGCGTTGGCCTGGAAACCCCACGCCAGCCAGCAAAAGCCTTTAAAGCCAGGCAGTGCGGCAATGAAGCTCGACGAGGCGTTGAAACAGTCCAAAATCTAAACTTAATCCCTCCTCGCGACAGCGGGGAGGGTGGCGCAAAGCGCCGGGTGGGGACCCGGCCGTGCAACTATGGAAAGGCACCGCCACCCCATCCGTCATGCGGCGCATGACACCCTCCCCAAAACTTGAGGAAGGACAAAACTATCTTCAAACATAAGCCCCGTGGCAGTGCTTGTATTTCTTGCCTGAGCCGCAAGGGCAGTCATCATTGCGCCCCACCTTGCCCCACGTCTCGGGCTTCTGGGGATCGCGCAGCGATGGAACTTTTGCCGCAAGCTCAAATCCCATGCTTCCAAATGCGGGCTCGGCTTCAGTCACATCGTCAAAGCCCGTGGTCAAATCCGTATGATGAGCCGCCATTATAGGAAGTTCATCGGCACCCGGCAGAAGATCATCCGTTTCACGAGTTTGGATTTCAAGACGCATCAACTGCGAGACCACTGCTTCCTTCATCCGCACCACCATATCGGCAAACAGGGTGAAGCCTTCGGTCTTGTATTCGTTGAGCGGGTCGCGCTGGCCATAGCCGCGCAAATGAATGACCTGACGCAGGTAATCGACCGTGACGATATGCTCGCGCCACAGACGGTCCAGTGTCTGCAACAACACGGCCTTCTCGACCTGGCGCATGATGTCTGGCGTATATTTCTCGCGCTTGGCGACATAGTAATTGTCAACGGCCGTCGTTACGCGCTCGCGGATTTCCTCATCGGCAATGCCTTCTTCCTTGGCCCAATCTTCCACCGGAAAATCAACAGCCACGGCCTCGCGCAGTTTCTCGCGCAAGCCCACAGAATCCCACTGCTCAGCATAGGCATTTTCCGGAATATGCTGTGAAACGAGCTCATTAATCACGTCGTGACGCATGTCATCAACGGTCTCGGAAATCTCTTCGCCCTTCATGATGGTGACGCGCTGGTCAAAAATAACCTTGCGCTGATCGTTCATCACGTTGTCGAATTTGAGCAAGTTTTTACGGATGTCGAAGTTGCGGGCTTCAACCTTCTGCTGGGCTTTTTCGAGCGCCTTGTTGATCCACGGATGGACAATCGATTCACCCTCTTTGAGGCCCAGCGTCCGCAACATGCCATCAAGACGATCAGATCCGAAAATCCGCATCAGGTCATCTTGCAGCGAGAGATAAAACCGCGAACGACCAGGGTCGCCTTGGCGTCCCGAACGACCGCGCAGCTGGTTGTCGATGCGGCGGCTTTCATGACGCTCGGTGCCAATGACGAACAGACCACCGGCCTCGATCACGATCTTCTTGGCGGCTTCGATTTCATCAGCGATCTTCTGGATCGCGCGCGTGCGTTCAGCGCCGTCCGGAATTCCCGCAAGTTCATTGGCCACACGCATATCGAGGTTGCCACCGAGCTTGATGTCAGTACCACGGCCCGCCATGTTGGTGGCAATGGTGACAGCGCCTGGAGCACCGGCTTGCGCGATGATCAACGCTTCCTGTTCGTGGAAACGCGCGTTCAAAACACTGTGCTTAACGACAGCACCTTGCATAAGGGCTGCCAGCTCTTCTGATTTTTCAATCGACGTCGTGCCCACCAGAACTGGTTGGCCCCGCGCTTGCGCTTCGCGAATGGTCTCGATGATGGCTTTGTATTTTTCCGGTGCCGTGCGGAAGACTTCATCATCTTCATCTTTACGCCCCACCGGCACATTGGTCGGGATTTCGAGGACTTCGAGATTGTAGATATCCTGGAACTCGTCGGCCTCGGTGAGTGCTGTACCCGTCATGCCAGCGAGCTTGCCATACATGCGGAAATAATTCTGGAAGGTCACCGAAGCCATGGTCACATTCTCGGCCTGAACCGCCACATGCTCCTTGGCTTCAATGGCCTGGTGCAAACCATCAGAGTAACGCCGACCCGGCATCATGCGTCCGGTGAATTCATCAATGATGATCACTTCGCCATCCTTGACGATGTAATCCTTGTCGCGCGTGAATAGTGTGTGGGCGCGCAAGGCCTGATTGATGTGATGGACAATGGTGACATTGGCTGCGTCATAAAGCGTGCCGTCTTTGAGCACGCCAGCCGCACGCAAAATTTGTTCAAGATGTTCATTGCCGGCTTCCGTCAATGTTACCTGGCGCTGCTTTTCATCAAGCTCAAAATCATCCTTGTTGAGTTGCGGGATGAAGCCATCAAGCGAGGCATAGAGTTCCGACTTGTCATCGGCGGGGCCAGAAATAATCAGCGGCGTTCTCGCTTCGTCAATCAGGATTGAGTCCACTTCGTCGACGATCGCAAAATTGTGGCCCCGCTGTGCCATCTCTTCGAGATGGAATTTCATGTTGTCGCGCAGATAGTCAAAGCCCAACTCATTATTGGTGCCATAGGTAATGTCGCAGGCATAGGCGGCACGGCGCTCATTGTCGTCGAGCCCGTGGACGATGACACCGGTTGTCATGCCGAGCGTGCTGTAAACCTTGGCCATCCAAGCGGAGTCGCGCTTGGCCAGATAGTCGTTGACCGTCACAACGTGGACACCCTTGCCTTCCAAGGCATTGAGATAAACCGGAAGTGTCGCGACCAGCGTTTTGCCTTCGCCCGTTTTCATTTCGGAAATCATGCCGGCATGCAAAACCATGCCGCCCACCATCTGAACATCAAAGTGTCGAAGTCCCAAAGAGCGCTTGGCCGCTTCACGAACCGCCGCGAAGGCGTTCGGCAAAATGTCGTCCAGGGTTTTGCCATCGGCAAGCTCGGCCCGGAATTGGACAGTCACGCCCTTTAATTCTTCGTCAGAAAGTGCAGCATACTGCTCTTCCAGGGCATTGATCGCGGGCACACGTTTCTGGAACGCCACGAGCTTTCGGTCATTCGTCGTGCCAAACACTTTTGCGGCCAGATTGCGCAGTCCAAGCATTGATTCGTTCCTTAAAGCAGGGAAAATACCTATTTGGCGGTCTCATAGCCCAGGTTGACGGATCGTGGAAACCACAAATCGTGAAGTTTTTCGCTGGCCGGGGCTCAAGTCCGCCTTTTGACCAGTTAAGGAGCCCCTTCCCGGCTTTCAACCTGTTGCTCATTAGCCACAGGCTTCCAAAAGGCATATTATTGCCTTGTTTCAGCTTCATCGGCTGCATATACGCAACGACTGAGGGCACAATATTGATGGAACCCATGCCGCGCATCCACATGAAATTTAAGTTACTCGTTCTCGCCGGCGCTGTCGGATTGGGACTTTTCGCCACTTCGGCTGCCTTTGCCCAAAGCGCTGACCCGCTGACCGGGGATGACAAAACCGTGGCCACCGTTAACGGCTATGAAATCAAAACCTCTGAAGTCCGCATGGCGTTTGACGATGTGATCGGCGAATTGCCGAACATGCCAGCCAAGCTGCGCTTCCCCTTCGTGGTCGAATTTCTGATCGAACGCCACTTGCTGGCCCAGGTTGCCGCCAAGGATGGCGTGGCTGATTCCGATGATTACAAGCGCCGTCTGGCCGCCTATCAGGCCAAGGCCCTGCGCGATTCCTATCTTGCCCAGAAGCTCGCACCGTCGATCAAGGAAGAAGAAATCAAGGCCGCCTATGACAAGGAATCGGCCAAAGTCACCCAGACTGAGCGCATTCGCGCCCGTCACATTCTCGTGGCCACCGAAAAAGAAGCCAACGACATTGAAGACAAGCTGAAGGCCGGAGCCAAATTTGAAGATCTGGCCAAGCAATACAGTCTCGACGGCTCGAAGGATTACGGTGGTGACCTCGGTTACTTCACCGCCCCCGAAATGGTGCCGGAATTCTCCAAGGCTGCCTTTGCCCTCAAAGTCGGCGAAACGTCCAAGCCCATCAAGACCGATTACGGTTGGCACGTCATCCGGCTTGATGATCGCAAGTTGGGAGCGGCCCAGCCTTATGATCAGGTCAAGGGCGCCATCCGCAACGTGTTGCTGCGCCAGAAGGTGCAAGACACGCTGGCGGGCCTCCAAGGCACAGCCAAGGTTGAAATTCTCGATCCTGATCTGAAAAAGGCGCAAGCCGAAGCTCAGGCTCAGCAAAAAACCTTGCAGGATAAGCAGAACCAGAATGCCGGAACCGCAGCCGTAACGGGCCAGGGCGATGGCACAACGGATTCAAGCGGCAAGGGCGATCTTCTGGCTCCCGACGCCACCACTGACGATCCGGCAAAGAAGCAATAACTCATCAAAAGGACGGGCGGCCATGGCGCATCCGGTTTCTCCCTTGGCTCCAACCGGCACGCCCACCCTTCCCGCCATTGAGGGCGTAAAGCTGGCCAGTGCGGCGACAGGCATACGTTATAAGGGCAGACCTGATGTTTTGCTGGCCGTGCTTGATAAGGGCACGACCGTCGCAGCAAGCCTGACCAAATCGAAATCTCCATCTGCGCCGGTCGATTGGTGTGCCGCCAATCTGAAACAGGGCAAGGCTCGGGCGCTCGTTGTAAATGCTGGCAATGCCAATGCCTTCACAGGCAAGGCGGGTATCGCCACGGTGAAAGCGGTGGCCAAGGCCGCTGCCCAGCAATTGGGCTGCAAGACAGCCCAAGTCTTTCAAGCGTCAACCGGTGTCATTGGCGAACCCTTGAACCCTGCGCCCATAACTGGAGCGCTGGCCGCACTGGCAGCCGACGCCAAGGCCGACGCCTGGGACATGGCCGCCAAAGCCATCATGACCACTGACACCTTCCCCAAATTGGCGACGGCAACGGCCAAGCTCGGCAAGGACACAGTCATCATCAATGGCATCGCCAAGGGCTCAGGCATGATTGCGCCTGATATGGCCACCATGCTGGTTTTCATTTTCACCGATGCCGACATTCCGGCGAAAATTCTGCAAAAGCTTTTGACCAACGCCGTGAACCCGTCCTTCAACTGCATCACGGTGGATGGCGATACCTCCACATCAGATACGGTCCTGCTGTTTGCCACTGGAAAACGTGGGCACGTGAAGAGTCTGAAGTCAGCCGATGACTCAAGCTTGAAATCCTTTGCCAAGGCTTTGAATGCGCTCTGCCTCGACCTTGCCTTGCAAGTGGCGAAAGACGGCGAGGGCGCTGAAAAGCTGATCGAGATCAGGATCACCGGGGCTGAATCTGACAAGGCCGCGCACAAGATCGGCATGACCATTGCCAATTCGCCCCTCGTCAAAACCGCCATTGCCGGTGAAGACGCCAATTGGGGTCGCATCGTCATGGCTGTCGGCAAGTCTGGCGAAAAAGCCGTGCGCGACAGGTTGAAAATCAAGATCGGCGGCATTCAGGTGGCCGCCAAGGGTATGAAAGATGCTAGCTACAAGGAGGCTGACATCATGCCCCACATGAAAGGCCGCGACATCAAGATCGAGGCTGATATTGGCGTGGGCAAGGGCAAGGCCACGGTGTGGACCTGCGATCTCACCCACCGCTACATTGACATCAACGGCTCCTATCGGAGCTAGAATGCGCCGCGTTCTCGTCGTCGCGGTGGCCTTGATTGATCCCGATGGCCGCGTGCTGATTGCCCAGCGCCCCGAAGGAAAGACCCTGGCGGGCCTGTGGGAATTTCCCGGCGGCAAGATTGAAGAGAATGAGCGCCCGGAAGCCGCCTTGATCCGCGAGTTGAAGGAAGAACTCGGCATCAATGTCGAGGAGTCTTGTCTCGCACCCCTAACCTTCGCCAGCCACGCCTACGAAGATTTCCATTTACTCATGCCGCTTTATGTCTGCCGCCGCTGGAAGGGCATTGCCCAAGGTCTCGAAGGCCAGACGCTGAAATGGGTTCACGCCAAAGATTTGCGAGATTATCCTATGCCCCCTGCCGACCTGCCGCTCATCCCGCATTTGCAGGACCTGCTTTAGGCTGCACCCTGATAGGCCATAGCGGCCATCATGCCGGAATTCATGTGATAGAGATGATGGCAATGAAACGCCCAATTGCCCGGATTATTGGCATCAAACTGCAAAGTCACGCTCGTATCCGGCAACACCAATATCGTGTCGCGCACTGCACCGTCGATGCGCTTCTGGCCCAGGCCCACCACTTTGAAATAATGGCCGTGGAGATGCATGGGGTGCGCCATGCCCGTGAGGTTGTGTAGCGTAAGTTCGACGCGCTCGCCTTCGCGCACCCGAAACAACACTTCATGCATCATCATGGCTCGGCCATTGAAGCCCCAGGAATAGGTCTGGTCATCCCCTGTCAGAGTGACAAGCTCGGTATGAGACACCGGCTCGTCAGGAACCTGCGCCATGGAATTGAGTCTGGCCTCGATCTCAAGGCCCAGCGCTTCACCAGCAACCCCGCGATCGCTCAGTTTTTCAACCTGACCACTGCCTGTCTGGACAATAATGCCCGCCCGTAAAGTGTCGCCTTCGGCCTGAAACAAAATGGGCCAGCTTCCTGAACCGGATGGCAATTGCAGACGGATGTCAGCGCGCTGGGCGATGGCGAGGGGAAAGCGCGATCCCTTGATCGGCACCACGCTGTTGCCGTCAACAGCAATGAGGCTTCCCCGCAGTATCCCCAAATCGATCCACATATTGGTCGCGGCACAGCCGTTGATAATCCTGAGATGGAGGGTGCCACCCGCTTCAGCTTTGACAATTTCGGGGTCATTCAACGTGCGGTCATTCGCGAGCATCGCGTCGAATGTGATGTCACTGCCCATTGCCATTCCGGGCATGCCCTTCATGCTCGCTCCTGCACCGCCAGCTTTAAGTTCATTCAGAATGTCTTGCGGATCACGGAAGGTGAAATCATGCAGCATGATCACATGCTCTTGCTCATCAAAGAGCGGCTTTGCGGTTTCATGCACAATGAGCGGTGCGGCCAGCAGGCGCTGCTCCTGCAAGCCCAGATGCGAATGCATCCAATGTGTGCCGGCCTTCCGGTTTTCAAAATCATAGGCGCGAACTTCGCGCGGTTTCAAAGCATCCGCCGACAGCATCGGCACACCATCTTGTGCGGTGGGTGGCGTCAATCCATGCCAGTGAATGGCCGTCTCTTCATCAAGATCATTTTTCAGGTTGAACTGAAAGCGCTCACCAAAAACCATCTGAAGACCGGGCTTGCCATCAGGACCAGTAATGCCAAAGACTTTGGCGGCCTTGCCGTTGACGTCAAGAATGCGTGTTCCGATAGTGAGTGTGGGGGCTTCAGCCCGGGCGACGCTCGGCAAAGCAAGCGCGGCTGACCCTATCAAAAATCCACGCCGCGAAATTTTCATTTCAGTGCCTCTAGAGTCCGCGGCCGATTCCTAAAAATTTCTCGCGACGCTGGGTGCGGATGACATCAGGGGAAAGCCCTTGATAGGATGCAAGAACCCGCGCCAGAACTTCAGCCGAGGCTTGCATGGCTGCCTCGGCATTGCGGTGGGCACCGCCCAGAGGTTCACCGATGATTTCATCAATCACGCCAAACTTCTTCAAATCCTGTGCGGTGATTTTCAAGGCAACGGCTGCATCCTTAGAGCGCGCCGGGTCGCGCCATAAAATTGAGGCGGCACCTTCAGGCGAAATGACGCTGTAAATGGAATGCTCCAGCATCAAAACCGTATTGGCCGTGGCGATGGCAATGGCACCGCCCGACCCGCCTTCGCCGATGATCACCGAGACCAGGGGAACACCCAGCGACAGGCAGCAATCCGTAGAACGCGCAATGGCTTCGGCTTGGCCTCGTTCTTCGGCATCAACGCCAGGATAGGCGCCTGAGGTATCAACAAGAGTAATAACAGGAAGGCCAAAACGATCAGCCATTTCCATCAGCCGCACAGCCTTGCGATAGCCTTCAGGCTTGGCCATGCCGAAATTATGCTTGAGGCGGCTTTCGGTGTCTGAACCTTTTTCCTGCCCAATCACCACAACGGCCTGCCCGTTAAATCGGCCCAGCCCACCCACAATGGCCTCGTCCTCGGCAAATTTGCGGTCGCCACACAGCGGGACAAAATCGGTGATCAGGGTTCTGATATAATCAAGCGCATGGGGCCGCTCCTGATGGCGGGCCACTTGCGCCTTCTGCCAGGGTGTCAGATTTTGATAGAGATCAGCGAGACTCTTCTGCGCCTTTTTCTCCAGCGACTTCACATCATCGGCAATGGAAATCTTGGCATCGCTCTGCGCCATGGCCTTCAATTCGGCAATCTTGCCCTCAAGTTCGGCGACAGGGGCTTCAAAATCCAAAAATGCTTGCATGAGTCCTCAAAGACAGAATCTGGCTGGGTTTACTGGCCTCAAGCCCGCCGCTTGTCAACCGGGCCGGGTTTTCGCGCCAAAGGATGAAATTTCTCCACAGCTTCAACCAGACGGCTGTTTTGCACATGGGTATAAATTTGCGTTGTCGAAATGTCTGCATGGCCAAGCATTTGCTGAACGGCGCGCAAATCTGCACCATGGGCCAAGAGCTCGCTGGCAAAAACATGCCTCAGCACATGGGGAGAAACCTTGTTGGCATCAAGGCCGGCCTCGCGCGCCAGCTCTTTCAATTCAACGGCAAAATGCTGCCGCGTCAGCTGCCCCTTTGCGCCATGCGAAGGAAACAGCCATTCGGGCTCGGCCTCGCTTTGCGCGCGCAAGGCTTTGACATAGGCCAGAACGATGGCCTTGGCCCGGGCCGAAACCGGAACCAGCCTTTCGCGTCCGCCCTTGCCCTTGATGGTTAAAATTCCATCATCAACCAGAACTGCCCGAAGTTTAAGCCCGACCAATTCTGACACGCGCAAACCCGTTGCTGCCAACAGTTCCAGCAAGCATTGCAGGCGTTGCGCCCGAAACAGCGCCTTGGCCTCCAAACCCTGTAACCGGCTCCCTGCCTGCTCCAAAAGCCTCATCATTTCATCTTCACTCAGGATACGCGGCAAGGGCTTCGCGGCTTTGGGCCCAGCTACAATATCTGTCGGATTGGCCTTGGCGAGGCCCTCACCATGCAGAAACCTGTGAAATTGCTTAACCGCTGACAGTCTGCGCGCCGAGGTCGCTCGCGCCAGCCCCAGCCGTTCATTTTCCGCCTGAAAGGCGCTGACATCATCGGTTGTGGCCAAAACCGCCAAAACACGACGCATGCTCAAAAACTCCAGATAGATTTCAAGATCGCGCCTGTAAGCGTTGAGGGAGTTAGTCGCGGCTCCCCGTTCAGCGCTCATCATCTCAAGAAATCGCGACAGCAGCCGCAATTCAGGCACTGGAGGACTATTTTTGCCGGAGCTTTTCATGCGGCAAGGGCTTGATGATTTCGTTTTGCTCAGGCGGGAAGGTCGCCAAGGCCACTACGCCGCCATAAATGACGCCAGCCAAAATGCCCAGCACGAGAATGAATTTAATTGTATCGGGCAAAGCACCGCTCCTTACGTGTTTACCATCATAAGCATGCGATCATGGCTTGCCAATGGCTGCAGCTTTGCGATTTGCCATTCATCAGCTAAAACCCCGCCTGACTATGGCCAGAAGATCAATTGCACGAGACAGCGAAGCCGTTCGCCACAATTTAGGTACGCGCCCTATTGTGCTGGTGGGGCTGATGGGGGCTGGCAAAACCAGTGTCGGTCGTCGCCTGGCCGAAAAACTGAATATTGATTTTGTTGATGCCGACCACGAGATCGAGTTGGCCGCTGGAAAACCCATCACCGAAATCTTTGCCGACCATGGCGAAGCTTATTTTCGTGAAGGTGAACGCCGTGTGATCGCCAGACTTCTCGAAAACGGCAGTCAGGTTTTGGCCACAGGCGGCGGGGCCTGGATGAATTCAGACACCCGCGAGAAGGTAAAGGCACATGGCATTTCAGTCTGGCTCAAAGCCGACATTGATGTGCTGTTGAAACGTGTCGCCAAACGCAATGACCGGCCGTTGCTGCGCGAAGACCCTGAAGGTGTTTTGCGAAAATTGATCGATCAGCGTTACCCGTTCTATGCAACTGCTGATGTGACCGTCGAAAGCCGCGATGTGCAACACGGCCAAATGGTAAATGATGTGGTGAAGGCGCTGGCCGATTGGCCGGGTCTGGAAATTGGAGACGATGAATAGAGCAGACATTCTGCACAAGGTTCCCGTATCTTTAGGGGCCCGCAGCTATGATATTCTGATCGGCCGCGAACTTCTCGCCAACACGGCAGAATTGATCAGACCGTTTCTGAAGCGCAACTTTGTGGCAATTGTAACCGACAGCAATGTGGCCAAGGCCCATCTGGGCACGCTTGAAGACTCTCTGCGTGTGGGTGGAATTGATTTCCAGTCGATCATTTTGCCCGCAGGCGAGTCCACCAAAAGCTATCAGCATCTGGCGGAACTCTGCGATGGCCTGCTCGGTGCTGGTGTTGAGCGTCGCGACATCGTGATCGCGTTGGGCGGTGGCGTGATTGGCGATCTCACCGGCTTTGCCGCCAGCATTCTGCGTCGTGGGGTCAACTTCATTCAAATTCCGACCAGTCTCTTGGCCCAGGTCGACAGTTCCGTCGGTGGCAAGACCGGGATTAATTCCCCCTTGGGCAAAAACCTGGTTGGCGCGTTTCATCAGCCTGTCAAAGTCTTGGCCGATCTCGATGTCTTGCAGACCCTCCCCCAGCGCCAGCGCGCAGCAGGCTATGCCGAAATCGCCAAATATGGACTGCTCGGCAACCCATCGTTCTTTGATTGGCTCGAAGCCAATGTCGGGAAAATAATGGCAGGCGATATTGAAGCCACGGCCCATGCCGTGCGCGTAAGTTGCGAAATGAAGGCCCGCATTGTGGCTGAAGATGAAACCGAAACCGGGGTTCGCGCCCTTTTGAATCTGGGCCACACTTTTGGCCATGCACTGGAAGCTGCTACGGGTTATTCCGAACTTCTGCTCCATGGCGAAGGCGTTGCCATTGGCATGGTGCAGGCTTTTGGGTTTTCGGAAATGCTGGGCTATTGCAAAGGTGGAACGGCAAAACAGGTGGCCAGCCATTTGGCCCGCGCCAACTTGCCAACCCATAAATCGCAAATCAACGCCAAGTTTCCCCGGCCCGCGAAACTTCTGGAACTAATGCGTCAGGACAAGAAAGCCGTTGCCGGCAAACTGACCTTCATTCTCGCCAAGTCAATTGGCGAAGCCTTCATCGCCAAAGATGTGCCGGATTCCCAGATTCTGGATTTCCTCGCCAAGGATGCAATTTGAAATGAACACCGACCTTGTTGTGGCCTTGGCCTCAATCTTTTTTCTGATCATCATCTCGGCCTTTTTCTCTGGCACGGAAACTGGCCTCACCACGGCCTCGCGCGCGCGATTGACCGAGCTTGAACGCCGCGGCAGCAAGCGGGCTTCGGCTGTTTTGAAACTCACGTCAAATCCTGAACGCCTGATCGGCGCACTTCTCCTCGGCAACAGCCTGGCCAACATCACAGCATCGGCCGTGGCCACGGAATTTCTGGTCAAGGCCTTCGGTGAAAGCGGAACCTTGATCGCCTCGGGCGCCATGACTGTGCTCATTCTGATTTTCGCGGAAGTTCTGCCGAAAACCTACGCCATCGCCTATCCTGATCGCGTGGCCTTGGCCGTCGCTCCCATCATGCGGGTGATTGTGGCTGTGATAGCACCCGTCGTCATGGCGGTGGAATACATCGTCAAAAAAACTCTGCTGCTCTTTGGCGTTGATACGCAAAATGTAGTCGGCATTCTTTCGGCCCACGAAGAGCTGCGCGGCGCCATTGATCTTCACCACAAGGAAGGTGAAATGATCAAGAAAGACCGCGATATGCTGGGCGGTATTCTTGATCTTAAGGATCTCGAAATCGCCGACGTCATGGTCCATCGCACCAAGATGACAATGATCAGTGTGGATGAGCCGATGCCTGAAGTGGTCAAAGCTGTCCTGAAAAGCGGCAAGACCAGAATTCCCGTCTATAAAGAAAACCCTGACAACATCGTGGGCATTCTTCATGCCAAGACCATGTTTGCGGAATTGCAAAAAAATTCTGGCGACGCTGGGAAGATCAAGCTCGAAGATATTATCTCAACGCCGTGGTTCGTGCCCGACACAAGGCCACTGACTGACCAGCTCAACGCCTTCCTGCGCCGCAAGACGCATTTTGCCATCGTGGTTGATGAATATGGCGAGGTCCAGGGCCTCATCACGCTCGAAGATATCATCGAGGAAATTGTCGGCGACATTAACGATGAGTTTGATGCCGTGGCCACCGGCGTCAGAAAGCAAAAGGATGGCAGCTTCAACATTGAAGGCACAGTGCCCTTGCGCGATTTGAACCGCGCCCTGGATTGGCGCCTGCCCGATGAAGAGGCCACCACGCTTGCAGGTCTTGTCATCCACGAGGCCCGCATGATCCCGGATGCAGGCCAGATTTTCACGTTTCATGGCTTCCGCTTTGAAGTGCTGAAAAAACGCAAGCAGCAACTGTCACTGATTAATGTGTCGCGGCTCGAAGCCCCCAAGGACGAAGCAAAAGACGGCTAAAAAACCTCAATGGCCAGCGCATGAACGCGGGTTTTAAGCTCATGTGCCAAAACCTCGTTAATCATGCGGTGCTGGGCCACGCGGCCCTTGGCCACAAGGTCTGAGGCCGAAATTCGCAGCCTGAAATGGCTTTCCCCCGAAGGATGGGCTCCGGAATGGCCATGATGCTGGTTGGATTCGTCAATCAGCTCCAAATGTGAAGGCGAGAGTGCCGCCTTGAGCTTGGACTCCATGATTTTTCCAACTGGCCCTAATTCACTCATTTTCACGCCTTCCTGTTGCGAAATCCCGTCCGAGTCACCATAATCAATGACCTCATGAAACTCGATTCAAAAATCTTCGACAAAATCCGTATCAAGCCCGCCAAATCCGTCAAGGAGAAGGCCGAGGCTGCCGTGAAGCCATGTGAATGGCCGGGCTGCGACAATCCCGCCCGCCACAAGGCACCCAAAGGCCGAGGCTTTGAGGGCCAGTATTGGAATTATTGCACGGCCCATACCCAAGCCTACAACAAGACTTACAATTACTTTGATGGCATGAAAGACGATGAACAGGCCGATTTCCGCAAAGATGCGCAAACTGGCCATCGCCCGACATGGAAACTTGGGCAAGGTGCATCAGCTTTTGCCGGTGCAACGCGCCGCTCGGCAAAACATATTGATGATCCTTTGAATCTTCTCCTCAAGGAAAAAATCAAGACCAACGCCAAGCATGGCCGAGCACTTCGCCGCAACGAAATTGAATCGCTGCAGGCCTTGGGCCTACCAGAAGATGCAACACCAGCCGAAGTCAAATCGAAATACAAAACTTTGGTGAAGCGCCTGCATCCTGATGCCAATAATGGCAGCCGCGCCAATGAGGACACGTTGAAGGCCGTGATCAAGGCCTATGACGTACTCCGAGCCACCGGCTTCTGCTAGGAAATCGGCGGCCGAGCTTGCCGCCAGCCCTCTCTGCCATTACAAGCATTCCCATCCGTAACGTGTCATCAGTGAATTGAAAAGCGTGCAACATGTCTGATATGTCCAGCCTCACCGGTCTCCCCGACAAAAAGGTTTCCGTCTCCCAACTCTTCGGCTTTGAATCCAACATGGAAGTCTTGGCTTTCTCTGAGCGCAGCGAGCATGTGCCCGAAGTTGACGATGATTATCTGTTCAACAAGGAAACCACGCTGGCCATTCTGGCGGGCTTTGCCTTCAACCGCCGCGTCATGGTGACGGGTTATCACGGCACCGGCAAATCCACACACATTGAACAAGTGGCCGCACGTTTGAACTGGCCGTGCATCCGTATCAATTTGGACAGCCACATCAGCCGTATCGACTTGATCGGCAAAGATGCCATCGTCCTGAAGGACGGAAAGCAGATTACCGAATTCAAGGAAGGCATTCTGCCCTGGGCCTATCAGCACAATGTCGCTCTGGTGTTTGACGAATATGATGCTGGCCGCCCTGACGTAATGTTCGTCATTCAGCGCATTCTCGAAAGCTCCGGTAAATTGACCTTGCTCGATCAGTCGCGCGTCATTCGCCCGCATCAGGCGTTTAGGCTTTTTGCTACGGCGAACACGGTTGGCTTGGGCGACACCACCGGCCTCTATCATGGCACGCAGCAGATCAATCAGGCCCAGATGGATCGCTGGTCCATCGTCACCGCGCTGAACTACCTGCCCCACGCCCAGGAAGTCGGCATCGTTCTCTCCAAGAACAAATCTTTCGATACTGAAAAAGGCAAGAAGATCATCGCCAACATGGTCCGTGTGGCTGATTTGACGCGTAATGCCTTCATGCAGGGCGATCTTTCAACCGTGATGAGCCCGCGCACCGTCATCACCTGGGCGCAGAACGCTGATATTTTCAGCCGTGATATTGGTTTTGCCTTCCGCCTCACCTTCCTCAACAAATGTGATGAGCTTGAGCGCTCGATCGTGGCAGAATTCTACCAGCGCTGTTTTGGCGAAGACCTGCCGGAGTCAGCAGCCCGCATCGCCATCGCCTGATCCATGGCGGGAGCAAAGCCAGACAGGGCCGAACGCTTCAAGGAGGTGCTCTCCACCGCCATGAAGTCGATGGCGCTTGATCCAGAGCTCACCGTCACCTTCGGCAATGACCAGCCGCAACTTGTCGGCCACCGCATCAAGCTGCCACAGATTTCAGGTTCCGCGGACGCCATGGACATCGCCGTTACGCGCGGGCTGGCCGACAGTTTCACGCTGAAAAAATCCAATCATTCTGAAACCATCCATGGCCGCTATCAGCCCGTGGGTAAAAATGCCCGCGCCATGTTTGAAGCTGTGGAACAGGCCCGCATCGAAGCCATTGGTGCCCGCGCCATGCCTGGCGTTGCCGGAAATCTTGCGGCCATGCTCGACGACAAATATAGCCGAACTGTCGTCAACCGTTCATCAAACCGCAAGGACACACCACTCGAAGAAGCCGTGGGGCTAATCCTGCGCGAGAAGTTGACGGGTGCAAAACCACCAGCTGCCACCAGCATGTATGTCGATCTCTGGCGCGAGTGGGTTGAAGAAAAAGCCGGCGAAAAGCTTCTCAATTTGGAAACCGCTTTGCATGACCAGCAGGCCTTTGCCAGGCTTTCACGCGATCTGATTGCCGCCTTGGATATGGGCGATGAGTTGGGCGACGACCCTGACGAGGCCGAAGAAAATCAGGAACAGGAAGCCGAAGACGAGCCCGGCGAGCGCTCTGAAACACCCCAGGGTGAAGAAGAACAGAGCGAGCAGGCTTCAGCCGATGAACAGGAAACAGCAGAAGGCGAAAGCGAATCTGCCGAGATGGATGCCCAGCAGACTTCATCTGATGACGCGCCCGACGACATGGACGGTGATCTTGAGGATGATGGCGACGAGCCTTGGCGGCCCGAGCTTCCCTTCTCGTCTTTAAGCAATGAAAATTTCTACCGCGTCTACACCAACGCCTTTGACGAGGAAATTGCCGCTGAAGATCTCTGCGATGCTGAAGAACTGACGAGGCTCCGCGCCTATCTCGACAAGCAACTCTCCAGCTTGCAAGGCGTGGTGGCAAGATTGGCCAACCGCCTGCAGCGCCGCTTGATGGCCCAGCAGAACCGCTCATGGGATTTTGACCTTGAAGAAGGCGTGCTCGATGCCGCACGTTTGACCCGCGTCATCACTGATCCCTTGCATGCGCTGTCTTTCAAGGTTGAACAGGAAACCAAATTTCGCGACACCGTTGTCACTCTGCTCTTGGATAATTCAGGCTCGATGCGTGGGCGGCCCATCACGGTGGCTGCAACCTGCGCCGACATTCTGGCGCGCACGCTCGAACGCTGCGGTGTGAAAGTCGAAATTCTGGGCTTCACCACCAAAGCCTGGAAGGGCGGACAAGCGCGCGAAAAATGGCTGGGTGCAGGAAAGCCTCCCAATCCTGGTCGTCTCAATGATCTGCGTCACATTATCTATAAATCGGCCGATGAGCCTTGGCGCAGAGCCCGCAAGAATTTGGGTTTGATGATGCGCGAAGGCCTGCTCAAGGAAAACATCGACGGTGAAGCCCTGATCTGGGCGCATAATCGTCTGCTCGCGCGCCATGAACAGCGCCGCATCCTGATGGTGATTTCTGACGGCGCACCCGTGGATGATTCCACGCTCTCGGTCAATTCCGGCAATTATCTCGAACGCCATTTGCGCCAGGTGATTGCCGATATTGAAGCGCGCTCGCCGGTCGAACTCATCGCCGTCGGCATCGGCCATGACGTGACGCGCTATTATGCCCGCGCCGTCACCTTGATAGACGCCGAGGAGCTTGGTGGTGCCATGACTGAAAAACTAGCGGAGCTTTTTGAGGAACATGATGTCAACAAGCCAGCACCCCGCAAGCGCGCCCGCGCTTGAAACGACCCGCCTGCGCTTGCGCGGGCTCAAAGCCTCGGACCTTGACGCGTTCCACGCCATGTATGCCGATCCCTTGGTCTATAAGTTTCTTGCCCCCAAGGCCCTGTCAAAAGAAGAAGCATGGGCGCGCATGCTCAGGCTTTCGGGCCTATGGGTGTTGTCTGGCTATGGCTATTGGGCCTTGGAAGACAAAGCCACGGACCAACTCGCGGGCATTGCTGGCTTTGCTGAATTTCACCGCACCATCACGCCCAGCATTATGGGCAAACCAGAATTCGGCTGGGCCTTGGCCAGTCCTTTTCATGGCAAACGGCTTTCAACTGAAGCAGTAATGGCCATTCAAGCCTGGGGCGACGAGACACTTCCAACAGAAGAAACCTCCTGCATCGTTGCCACGCGAAACACGCCATCAATCTATCTGGCCCAAAAAATCGGCTTCAAGAAAATTGGCGAAAGCCTCTACAACGAAGAGCCGCATCTGGTGTTGACCAGGACTCGTCAATAAAAAGGCGGGACAATGCCCGCCTTTTCATTGTGGCTTAGGCCACTTCGATAAACATTTCCGACTTGGGTCGCCGCACCTTCTTCTGGTTGACCAACCAATCACTTGTCGCATCCCGGTAACCCAGAGCGAGAACCGCCGCACTCCGCAGGCCCTTGGCTTTCAATCCAAGGATTTCATCAAAGGCAGCGGGGTCAAACCCTTCCATAGGCGTTGAATCGATCTTTGCTTCAGCAGCAGCCACCAAAGCCGTGCCCAAGGCAATATAGGCCTGCCGGGCCGCATGTTCGAAATTTTCCTGGGCTGGACGCGGCGTATAGGTCGCAATCAACCTGTCGCGATAGGCTTGGGTTGCGGTTGCGGGCGTGCCGCGCACCGCATGGATGTGGTCAAACACCTTGTTGATCCGGTCAGGCGTGTAATTATCCCAAGCCGCAAATACCAGAAGCACAGATGCGTCGGTAAACTGCGGCTGATCAAAACCAGCAGCACGAAGCTTTTGGCGTGTGGCCTTGTCAGAGACGACAAAAACCTCGAAGGGCTGCAGGCCGCTCGACGTCGGCGCCATCTGCACAGCTTCAAGAATATTGTCCAGCACGTCCTTGGGCAATGTCTTGGTGTTATCGTAGCTCTTGGTGGCATAGCGCCAGTTCAAATTGGAAAGCAGGGTCATTTTATCCTCGATATGTAAAAGCCTAATCGTTTCGGTTCTTTTGAAACGTATCACATCTTGTTACATATGATGGATTGAGTGATTTACAAGCCCCTCAAGGCCGTTTTTCCCATTTCTTCAAAAATGCCTTGGGCGAGAGCTTGCGCATGTCATCAACGGCCTGCGCCAGTTGGTCATGGGGCCAGTTCCACCAACCAAGTGCGATAATCCGCGCACGGATTTTTTTGGGAAACCGCCATTTGAGATGTTTGGCGGGAACCCCCGCCACAATGTCAAAGGGCTCCACATCTTTGGTAACAACCGCCCCTGCCGCCACCACGGCCCCATGGCCGATTTTCAGCCCCGGCATGATGATGGCACCATGGCCAATCCACACATCATGGCCGATGTTGACGCGGGCCGATTTCCGCTGCTCGCGAAATTCCTTGTCGATCTTGGCCCCGAGAAAATATTCGTTGGGCCGATACGTGATCTTGTGCTGCGAGATGCGATCCAGTGGATGATTCAAGGCGTTGATGCGCACATTGCTGGCAATGGCGCAGAACTTGCCAATGTCTGTGTAAATCGCTTCCGTCTGGCGCTCGACATATGAATAGTCGTCCAATGTGCATTCAGCCATCGCCACGCGTTCAGCCACATCGGTAAACTGCCCCAATACACACGCGCGCAACACAGCCGAGCCATGAACGCGCGGACTTCCATCACGCGGGGCGTTGATGGTGTGGCGGGCTTTAGGTTCTTTCATGGGCGCACCATAACAAAAGCCGCCCCGAATGGGAGCGGCTTTGCAAATTCACGGTTTAACAACCCTAGGCGGCTTTGGCCGGAGCTTCAGTCTTCTTCTCAATGGCCTTCTTCAGGCGCTTGGCCTTTGGCGAAAGTTCGTCCGACTTGGCCTTGATCAGGAAGGCATCAAGCCCGCCACGATGCTCAACCGACTTCAGCGCATGAGCACTGATACGGAGATTGTAGGAATTGCCCAGAGCTTCGCTCATCAGGTTGACCTGGCAAAGATTTACGTTGAAGCGGGTCTTGGTCTTGTTGTTGGCATGGCTGACCTTGTGGCCCGAAAGCCAACCCTTACCCGTCAATTCACAGCGGCGCGACATCTTAATCTCCATACAAAATGAAGCCGGAAAGAGCTTTTCCGGCTGGTGTTGGCACGTCCTATAGGGGCGGGTTTTGCCAAGGTCAAGCTGGGCTTGGCACTTTCGCCAAATTATCGAAGGTCCCGCTTTGGCACAAATTCCTAACAGCAAACCGTGTTTTGCGGGCGACACCCTGTGGATAAGTTTTGGGCCTTGTATGCGGTGGAGCAAAAACCACAAGCTATGGCGTGAACAAAGCACGAAAAAAGGCAAGGCCGCGATTCGGGCGGGCTTCGTTCCCACCTGGAACGCCTGGTTAATTTTTACGTCAAATCATATACATGCTAGCAAGAATTCGTTAACCACTTCATCAATCCGTTAACATTTCAGGTAATGAGCCACCACATCCACAGCGCTCCATCTGTCCGCCGCCCGCTCTCCACCCATGAATATCGTTCAATTCCAAAGGAACAAATGTTGAATCTGCACTGAGTAGCGATTCGGGCGTGCTTCGTTCACGAAAGAATCTATTTATCAACAGCTTGTGCCATTTTCATACCAAGCACCCCAACGACAATGATCATCATTGAGCTTTTAAAATCTCGGCTTAAATAGAACCAATGCCAGCTTCTCGCCCCGTCACCGCCATTCTGGGGCCCACCAACACCGGAAAAACCCATCTCGCCATCGAGCGCATGCTGGCCCATGGCAAGGGCATGATCGGCCTGCCACTCAGGCTTCTGGCGCGCGAGGTCTATGACAAGGTCAGGCTGCGCACCGGCGATCAGGCCGTGGCACTGGTGACGGGCGAAGAAAAAATCATTCCGGCCAACCCAACCTATTGGGTGTGCACGGTGGAAGCCATGCCGCCCGAGGTTGATGTGCCGTTTCTCGCCATCGATGAAGTGCAGATCTGTGCTGACTTTGAACGCGGCCATGTGTTCACCGACCGCGTGCTCCATCGCCGCGGCAATGAAGAGACATTGTTGCTGGGTGCTGCCACCATGCGCCCCATTCTCGAAAAGCTTCTGCCCGATGTGACCTTCGTTCAAAGGCCACGCCTCTCGAAATTGAGCTATGCCGGCCAGAAGAAACTCTCGCGCCTGCCGCGTCGCTCGGCCATCGTCGCCTTCACGGCAGAGATGGTCTACGCCGTGGCTGAACATATCCGCCAACAGCGCGGTGGTGCGGCGGTGGTCATGGGTGCTCTTTCTCCCCGCACCCGCAATGCCCAGGTCGCCCTCTATCAATCGGGCGATGTGGATTACATCGTGGCCACGGATGCAATTGGCATGGGCCTCAACATGGATGTCGATCATGTGGCCTTTGCCGCCACGCGCAAATTTGACGGCTTTCAGTTTCGCAATTTGAACGTCGCTGAAATGGGCCAGATTGCGGGTCGCGCGGGCCGCTACATGAATGATGGTACGTTTGGGGTGAGTGTCGAGGCCGAGCCCTTCGAGCAGGAAACCATCGACCGTCTCGAAAACCACGTTTTCGATCCTGTCCGCGTGTTGCAGTGGCGCAACCGCGACCTCGATTTCAGGTCGCTTGACCAGTTGCGAAAAAGCCTGGGCTATCTGCCCAAGATTGAAGGCCTGACCAGAGCCCAGCCCGCCAGCGACATTCTAGCCTTGGAGGCTGTATGCCGCGATTCAAACTTGCTGCAACTGGTGAAAACTCCGGCCCAGGTTATCAGGGCTTGGGAAGCCTGCCAGATCCCAGACTATCGCAACATCTCGCCCGCTGAACATGCCCATCTGGTGACCAGGGTCATCACTGATCTTCACACGGGCAAGGGCTTCATCAATGAAGATTGGTTTGCCAAACAGCTCAGCCACACCGAAAACCTTGAAGGCGGCATTGATGCGCTTTCGACCCGCCTTTCCCATGTGCGGTCATGGACGTTCATGGCCAACCGGGCGGATTGGCTGGAAGCTCCATTTTACTGGCGCGCCCGGACAAAAGAGATAGAAGACCGGCTTTCAGATGTCTTGCATGAAAGACTAACTCAGCGTTTTATTGATCGCAGAACCAGTGTATTGATGCAGCGTCTGGCGCGGAAGGAAGGCTTGATGACGAATATTGAAGCGGGCGGCGAAGTGCAGGTTGAGGGGCAGTTTGCTGGCCACATCAAGGGATTGATCTTTACACTCGATCCCTCGGCCGACCCATCGCAAGCCCCGGCTTTGCGGGCGGCAAGCCTTGCTGCTGTGACAACCGAGATTGTGGCGCGAGCCCAGACCCTCGCGGCCACGCCCGACACAGAGTTGAAGATTTCGCGCTCTGGCGAAATCACCTGGTCCGGCGTTGTGGTGGGCCGCGTGGTGGCAGGCGACATGTTGCTGAAGCCTCGGGCTGAGGTCGTAGCCGATGATGTGCTGCAGGGTGGCCCACGTGAAGACGTGCGCGAGCGCCTGCAGAAATTCCTGGGTCGCCATTTGGCCAGCGTGCTGGAGCCTTTGTTCAAATTGGAAGAGGCCGAAGGCTTTGAGCCGCAAGCCCGTGGCATGGCCTTTCGCGTTGTCGAACACTTGGGCGTGCTGCCGCGTGATCAGGTTGCAGAGGAAGTCAAAGCCTTGAGCCAGGATGAACGCGCCAAGCTGCGCAATCATGGCATCCGCTTTGGCGCCTTCAATCTTTATCTGCCAGCCCTGCTGAAACCCGCCGCAACCGATTTGCGCCTGCTGCTCTGGTGGCTGCAGAAGCAAAAATCCGATGGCTTGATCGGCCAGGTGCCAAACCCGCCAGCCAATGGCCTCACATCAGCGCCGCGCGATGAATCAAAGCCGCAAGGCTTTTATGGCATTTGCGGTTACCGCGAATGTGGCCGCCGCGTGGTGCGTGTGGATATGTTGGAGCGTCTGGCTGACCTGATCCGCGACCGCGTATTCTGGAAGCCGCGCGTTGCTGAAGAGGCAAGGCCTTCAGGTTCTGTGGAAGGCGGTGGTTTTGCCGTCGTCCCCGATATGATGTCTCTGGTGGGGTGTTCCGGCGAAGAGTTTGATGAAATTCTGCGGAGCCTGGGTTTCCGGGCCCAAAAACGCAACCTGCCAAAACCAGCACCCGTGCTTGCAGCACCTGTTGTAGCCACGGTTCCCGCGCCCGAACCAGCAGTCGTCACCGATGGCGTGATCGAGGAGGTCTCCCCCGCTGATCCTGTTGCAGAACAGCTGGCACCTGTCTTGGCCGAGGCTGAGCCCGCCGCACCGGTCGAGGCCGCAGCGGTTGAAGTCGCTCCACCCGAAATGGTCGAGGTCAATGTCTGGTGGCCCAAGGATACAGGTCCCTTCCGGCCCAAGCCTGAGCCGAAGGAGCGCGCGCCACGCCCTGAGTTCCGCAAGCCTGCCGAAGGCGCTCCTGAGCAACGTCAGAAGCCACGCCACGGCGGCAAGCCGGGAGAAAACCGCCGTGATGATCGCGGCAAGGACAAGCGCCGTGAGCAAATCCCAGAGCGTCCGCAAAGGCGCGAAAAGCCCATGGACCCCAATTCCCCCTTCGCTGTTCTCAGTGCCCTGAGAGCTGCCATGACGGAGAAGTAACTGCCCCAACGCATCGATACATGGCTGGTCTGTGCCCGTTTTGTGAAGCATCGCTCACAGGCAGCCGAACTGGTGGAACAGGGCCACGTCCGCATCAATCGCCACCCAACGCGCAAACCCGCCCACCCGGTCAAATCCTCCGATGTTTTGACCATTGCCCTCAATGCAACTGTGCATGTGGTGGAAGTGCTGGGTGAAGCCAAAAAGCGCGGACCAGCCTCTGAGGCGAAACTGCTTTACAAGGATTTGGCACCGCATATTCGAGAGAGCAGCCCTGATGAAAATTTGGATGCATAAGCCAAGGACCCTGTGCTAACCACGCGCAAGCCTCATTAATCCAGCCACACTTTCAGGACCGCCATGACCTACATCGTCACCGAAAACTGCATCAAGTGCAAATATATGGACTGCGTGGAAGTTTGCCCTGTGGATTGCTTCTATGAAGGCGAAAACATGCTGGTCATTCACCCCGATGAATGCATCGATTGCGGCGTGTGCGAGCCAGAATGCCCCGCCGACGCCATCAAGCCTGACACCGAACCTGGCCTTGAAACCTGGCTCAAGATCAACACTGAGTATGCGCCAAAATGGCCAAATATCACGGTGAAGCGCGATGCACCGTCTGATGCCAAGGAATTTGACGGCAAAACCGGCAAATTTGACGCCTATTTCTCGGCAAATCCGGGCGAGGGCGATTAACCCTCATTAACTATAAGCTGTGGAAATCCGCATGGCAGCATTGAAATGCACCGTGTACGGACAAACGCGCCTTTAAATTTCCTTAAATTTGTGCTAGGGTGCACAAATGTAGCGGGAACATGCTGTGTTGAGTGAACCGGGCGATTGGCTCGGATTTTTATTGTCTGAATGTAGACAAAAAATGACAACACACGGCCAACCTTAAGAAAAAAAGGCGAAAACATAACATGCCAACGCAAAAATCAAAAAAAGCAGCGCCCGCCAAGGTCAAGGCCAAACCCGCCAAGACCGTGGCCAAGGCCAAGGTGAAACCTGCGGCCAAGGCCGCTGCAAAGCCTGTTGCAGCCAAATCCGTGGCGCACAAGCCAGCCTTTAAACATACGATGCCTAAACCTCCGGTTGCAAAACCGGCTGCCGCCAAAGCTGCTGCCCCTGCTCCATCTAAGCCCCCGGTCGCTGCCGCCAAACCTGCGGTAGCTGCTGCCAAGCCCGCCTTAGCCGCTGCCCCTGCGGCCAAGAAGATCATTTTCAAGATTGGCGAGCTCGTGGTTTATCCAGCCCATGGTGTGGGCCGCATCACCAATGTCGAAGAGCAGGAAATTGCCGGCGCCAGGCTTGAGCTTTACATCGTCGATTTCGAAAAAGAAAAGCTGCGCCTCAAGGTTCCAACGAACCGTGCTGAGCAAAAGGGCATGCGCCATCTGGCTGATCGTGGTTTGATCGAACAGGCGATGAAGGTCATCCGTGGCCGTGCGCGTATCAAGCGCACCATGTGGTCGCGCCGCGCCCAGGAATATGATGCAAAGATCAATTCAGGCGACCTGATCTCGGTCGCCGAAGTGGTGCGCGATCTTTATCGTTCAGACCGTCAGCCCGAGCAGAGCTATTCCGAGCGCCAGTTGTTTGAACAGGCACTCGCCCGCTTTGCACGTGAACTTGCTGCCGTTCGTAAAGTCGACGAAGATCAGTGCATCCGCGAGCTTGAAGAATATCTGGCCCGCAACGCCAAGCGCGGCGCTGCCGTGACCGAAAAAGCAGAAGACGATTCCGCCGAAGAAGCTGCGTAAGAACTTCGCAATCCAAATTCAAAAGGCCGGATTTCAATCCGGCCTTTTTTATTGGAAATTTCTATTCTGTGCGTTCAAGCGCCCTTCTGAGGCCGCATATCTGCCTTTGAAATCCCAGCCACAGCCACAGGCTTCTTCATCGCATCACGGCGGAAGGGCTCGCCCAGTTCCTGATTAATCAAGGCTTCAATCAAGGTGGTCTTGCCATGCTTCATCTGGTCTTCAACCGCCTTGTTCAAAGCCGCCGTCAACTCTTCCATGGTGCGCGCAACAATACCTTGAAGACCGCAGGCCTTGGCGATGCCGGCATAGGTGACATTGTTGTCAAGCTCGGTGCCTACGAAATTGTCATCATACCACAATGTCGAATTGCGCTTTTCAGCGCCCCACTGATAGTTGCGGAAAACCACCATGGTGATGGGCGGCCATTCCTTACGGCCAATGGCGGTCAACTCCGTCACGGCAATGCCAAACGCACCATCGCCCGCAAAACCCACCACCGGAACATTGGGGCAGCCGATCTTGGCGCCAATGATTGAGGGAAGCCCATAGCCGCATGGCCCGAACAGCCAGGGCGCTAAATACTTTCGACCCGATTCGAATGTTGGATAGGCATTGCCGATGGCGCAGTTGTTGCCGATATCCGACGAGGTGATGACATCCTTGGGCAACGCCGCCTGAATGGCGCGCCACGCCATGCGGGGGGACATCCACTCGGGCTTGGCCTTGCGGGCCCGTTCATTCCACGTCGTGCCCGGATCATCATTCTCATGGTCCATTGATGAGAGTTGCTGAGCCCAGCGCGACTTGGTCGTGGCAATCAAATCCTTGCGCGCCTGTCGCCCGGCATCGCCGGCCGAAGGTGCAAGCTTTGCCAAAATGCTGGTCGCCACCTTTTTCGCATCACCCACAATGCCCACCGCCAATTTCTTCGTGAGGCCAATGCGATTGGGATTGATGTCAACCTGAATGATCTTGGCGTCCTTCGGCCAATAGTCGAGGCCATAACCGGGGAGCGTTGAAAACGGATTGAGCCTTGTGCCAAGGCACAAAACCACATCCGCCTTCTGGATCAATTCCATCGCGGCCTTGGAGCCATTATAACCCAACGGTCCGGCAAACAACGGATGCGAACCGGGGAACGCATCATTGTGCTGATAGCCCACACAGACCGGCGCATCGAGGCGTTCGGCTAAGGCCTTCGATGCGGGGATCGCATCACCCAACACCACGCCCGCACCATTGAGAATGACCGGGAATTTCGCGGCTGACAAAAGCTTGGCCGCCTCGGCAATGGCGTCTTCGCCACCGGCGGGCCGTTCAAAATCAACAATCGCCGGAATTTCAATGTCGATGACTTGCGTGAAATAATCGCGCGGCATGTTGATCTGGGCGGGGGCTGAATGACGCTTGGCATTCATGATCACGCGGTTGAGAACCTCCGCAACGCGTGACGGGTCGCGCACCTCTTCCTGATAACAGACCATGTCCTTGAACAGGGCCATCTGTTCCACTTCCTGAAAACCGCCCTGCCCGATGGTCTTGTTGGCGGCCTGCGGTGTCACCAGCAAAAGCGGCGTATGGTTCCAATAGGCGGTTTTGACTGGGGTGACGAAATTGGTGATGCCGGGGCCGTTCTGCGCGATCATCATCGACATCTTGCCGGTCACACGCGTGTAGCCATCAGCCATCATCCCGCCCGAGCCTTCATGGGCACAATCCCAGAAATGAATGCCAGCCTTGGGAAACAGGTCCGAAATCGGCATGAAGGCCGAGCCGATAATGCCAAAGGCATGTTCAATGCCGTGCATTTGGAGGACTTTTACAAAGGCTTCTTCGGTGGTCATTTTCATAGGCGCAATCTCCTGAATTTGGGCGAAACTAGTCCGATAGGTCCAGTTCTGTTAGTACCAGTTTGCAATTCCAATCTGGCCCTAACCAGTGCAGCTGGACCATGCCTATCTTGGGTCCATGCAGTTTCTGGCCATCAATTGTGGATCATCCTCCGTCAAATACGCGCTGTTTGACGACAATTTGCAACGTCTGGGCGGCGGCATTTTCGAGGAGATCGCCCAGACGGCCATGCCCAAAGTGATGGCGGCCTTGGGCGGGGCGACCAAAGTCTCCGCCGTGGGCCACCGCATCGTTCACGGCGGGCCCAAATTTACAACCCCGGTGCGCATCACGCCGCAGATCAAGCAAGACATTGAAGACCTGACGGAACTGGCCCCGGAGCATCAGCCGCACCATGTGGCGGGCATTGACGAGATCTCCGCCGCCCTGCCCCATATCCCGCAATTTGCCTGTTTCGACACGGCCTTTCACCGCACCATGCCGCGCGAGCGCCAGGAAATGGCGCTGCCCTGTTCCTATGCCGCGCAAGGCCTGCTGCGCTATGGCTTTCACGGCCTGTCCTATGAATATATCACCTCGGTGTTGCAGCGGCCCAAAACCATCATCTGTCATCTGGGCAATGGCTGCAGCCTTGTCGCCACGGAACATGGCAAAAGTGTTTACACCTCCATGGGTTTCACCCCGATCGACGGCCTGATGATGGGAACCCGCGCCGGAGCCATGGACCCCGGCGCCGTGCTGTGGCTGGTTGAAAAATTGGGAAGCGCCGATGCTGCGGGCCAATTGCTGAACAAAAGCAGCGGCCTCAAAGGAGTCTCAGGATTGTCGCAGGATATGCGCCAGCTTCTGGCGTCCAACGATGAAGCCGCAACATTCGCGGTCACCATGTTTGTCGACCGGCTTGTTCTCGAAATCGGCAAGGCGGCTACAGCACTTCAGGGATTTGACGCAATTGTGTTTACCGGTGGCATCGGCGAGAACGCCGCTGCCATTCGCGCGGGTGTCATTGCCAAGCTCGGCTGGCTGGGACTCGAACTTGACGCACCAGCCAATCTCGCCAACGCACACCTCATCACAACGGCAACATCACGACGCAGCGCCCATGTCATCAAAACCGACGAAGAGCTGGTGATTGCGAAATCAGTGCGCGCCATGCTAGGAAATCGGCTCTGATTAGCGCCAGTCCCGGTAGCTCAGCAGGATAGAGCACAGGTTTCCTAAACCTGGGGTCAGGGGTTCGAATCCCTTCCGGGACGCCAATATTTTCAATAGCTTAACAGATATAAAAGTTTTCCAATCTAGAAGAAAGGTACCACATAGGTACCAACTGGTTTAGATTCGGCTGCGTTGATCATCTGCTAGCTCTGGAGAATTGCCGCAAAGCGATCAGCTCAGACTGGCTCCATCCAAAGTTCACCCTTCGATCAAGCTTTGCTTGAGGTCGAGCGATGGGTGCAGCGCTCCATCAACAGAAGCAACCACCCGGGGGCACCACCAAGTGCCCGCTACGCCTTCACCAATTACAGACCACACGGGCGGCGCGCCAACAATTTGAACATATAGGAATATAATCCATTGATTTATCATATTCTGTAATTTTTTATATTCTCAACGCGTCGAATGTTGAGCCCGCCTTGGATGCTGCTGGATCAGAGCGCTGCCCTCCGAAGGCAGAGGTCACAGGTTCGAATCCTGTCGGGTGCGCCAATTGTTTCAATATTTGGGTTGATTTTTATGCTTTGCGTTCTGAATAAAGCTAGCACGGGTCAAGCTGTTGACAGCCAACTTCAGGTCTCACAAATTGCAACTTGCAGCGATGGATCAACCCGCCCAATCAACTCGCCAGCGTGACCGTCCCAGCTTCTGAATCACACGATATCAATAACCATGTTCCTCACGTGTGGAATGCAAGCAAAGACCCAGGCGATCAGAAATATTGTTTCAGCTGCAGGAGGCCGCACCGATGATCGGACCATTTGTGCCCCTTTGGAGGAGGACGGCGCAGCCGCTGCCGCCATGGGGGACATTTAGCGTCATGGCGCTTCCGTTCCATTGGCCGATGCTGCGCAGGCCGGAGACCGGATGGCGATAGGTTATGCTTTTGCCCGAATTTTCGCCGCGTTGGATCTGAACCGTGGAACTGTTGGCATAAGATACGAGATAGAACGTTGCGGAACCGCTGCCCGAACTGGCGCTGACTGAAAGGTTGCCGCCATTGTTCTTGACGTTGACAGCCACTGGCAAACCCTCACCCTCACCGCCCAAACCACTATGCTTGCCATTCACTACAAATTGTGGCGTGAACACTCCGGCCCCAATTTTTGAATTGTAGGACTCTTGGCGACTGGTCGCAGATTTATGGGAGAACGTGTCTTTCCAACCCAGATAGTCCCAATAATCGACATGCCAGGCCAGCGTGATGTATCCGCCGCGATCAACAAAACCCTCCAGGGTTCGATCTGCCGGAGGGCAAGAGGAACAGCCCTGGCTGGTAAAGAGTTCAATCACGCCCTTGGCTGGGCCACCTGCAAAAGCGGGCGAGGCCAAAGACGCAACAGCGATGGAAGCGAGAGCGAAGATTTTGCGCATGGGGTTTTCCTGGTTTGCTTGTCGATTTTTATGCGCAAGAGAACCACAACCCGAAATCAACTTAAGGTGAGATGATCGTGTGCAAAGCCTTCATGCAGGGGGCAAGACAAGGCTCTGGTCGCTCGATAATCTGAAGGGTGCACAGCTTTGAACAGCGAGGTAGAATCATCAAAGCCCCGTAGGCGAGCAGCTTGATTGTCCGTGGTCAGATGAATTGGAACAAGTGGCGACTTGATTTTGAGGTAGTCTTGAGACCACTCATGAGCCGCCGCTTTCAGCGGCAGCTTTTTGGGCGGCTCTCGCAAGGAACCGTTCGTCCATGCGCGCGCGAGCATCTTCGGTCCCATCGTGAAAAGTGCCAAACCAGCGATCCATTGGAAGAATGCCATCACCGCCATAGTTGCACTCGAAATATTTGTGGTGAAGGAAATGGAAGAAATCTCCAGTCTTCACCGCCACACCCTCAATCAACACGACACGCTCGAATCCGGAATGGCTGGGCGCTGGTGTGAGTGCAGCATGCTGCAGATGGAAAAGAACGTGGATCGGATGAGACGGAAGAATCCAATGAATGACGGCACCTGACCAATACCACGATTGCTCAACCGGATGCATCGCAAGACCGGAAAATGGTCCGACATTGACGTTGTTATGATGCAGATAATGTACCCATCTATAAATCGGACCCCAATGGCTGATGCGGTGCACAGTGTAATAGTGCACGTCGCGGATCAATGGAACCAAGCACATCAGGACGACGAAATAGATCGGATGCTCCGCGATCGACACAAACGGAATGTATCCATTTGCATAAAGCCACATCGTGAGCACTTCATAGGCCGACCACACCGGCACTGCGGCACAAATGGTCCAGAACAGATTATCGATGGTCTGATTGCGGAACAGGAAAATGGGATTATCGCGGGCAAGCCACTTGTTGGTGTGTTTCCAATCCGTGCCCTGGGCCTTCTTGACAAAGAGCCATGCATGCCAGGCGCCCGCCCAAATCAGGATAAGAATGAGATTTCGGATTGTGATGTAGCTGACCCAGCCGATCTTAAAACTCTTCATGGTCTCCAATGGTGGGGTGAAATAGACCCAGATCAAAGTCGGCACCGCCATGTAGAAAATGCCCCATGGCAAAAAGAAACCGGGATAACCAAACAGCCACTTGAGAAAGGCCAGCGGGCGCGGCGGCCATTCCAGGATCGGCGCATATTTGAGAGGCTCAGGAGGAGCCCAATCACCTCTTTTGTTGTGCTTGCCTTCGAATGTCGTTTTCATAATGGACCATCTTCCATTGCAACAATCTTGTGGCCGTAACCTACCATAGGGCCGCAACTAATCAACGGTTCCAGCAGTTCAGCTTAGACGCAATAGCATGACGATGAAACGCACCACTGCTCAGGTCCCCTGTGCATTGACCCCGGAAAGATGATTTGGCAACAGTGCACGGATGAGGGAGCAGCCCTCCAAAACCGTAGTGACCTTGCTTTTCGCCATGCTCATCTGGGGCAAGGTTGCGACGTTCATGTGGACAACGGCGCTAACGCTGTCACCAAGAATGCATTCACGTTGAGATATGTTGTACTGATGCCTCTGGTCTTACCGGGACTGTTGATCACAGGTCGGATGGCGCATCAGACGCGAACTGTGGCCGCCGCTTGTCCTCACAGGTCTTGGCATGTTTGGTTCGAGCTGGTTCACGATCAAAGGATTTGCGCGCGTTTCCGTTGGTCGCCCCCGCCTCATGGGCCGTCTATACGATTGGTGCAAAAGCCCTGCTCTCGCGGTCTTCAACTCGCTGCTCGGTACTGTGCTAAGGAATTCCGACACGCGGCATTTGACGGGTGCGGCCGTGGGATCATTCCCCTACCTTCGTCCGGTGATAGAAGTTGTCGTTGGCCTTCTCATTTTAGGCGAGCCCATCACTCTGTGGTTGGCGGAGCCATCATGCTATCTGGCGTCGCACTCCCGCAATCAAGACCAGGTCAGCAACAATCGAACATCTAGTTCAGAAGAAACACCACATAGCCCCGAAAATATGGGTTGCTCTCGAGGTCTGCCGGGACGCGCCAATCGCCGCCCTGCAACAGTCCAATGCGGAAGGGCATTTTCATGCGCTTCAATTGCGCCACGTAAACTTCGTAATTGGGGATCACATGTCGCCCCTGATAGATTTGCAGAACCACCTCGTCGGCAACACCAGCCAAGGCCTTCAAACCGGCTTGATTGCCATTGACGCCCCAATCGAGAAGCCCTGTGACACTCAGAGAATAGTTCTTGGGCAGCCGGGAGCGTAAGTTCGCGAGGAATGCGGCATAGCGATCAAGATGTTTTGTACCGCTGTCAAAATCGATCTGCAGGCCAATTACTCTATTTCCCGCTGCGCGCCAGCTCTCTACATGATTGAGAATGTCGGTGAAGACAGCGTCCCTCCAATCGAGTGTCTGCGTGCGATAGACAATCCACACACCGGGTCCGCGCACATGTGGCATGGAACTGCGCTGCGAGATGACGCGGGTTGGCGCTCGCTCTGTGACTTCACCTGCCAGAAGATAGATCTCCTTGGCTTTCAGAAGTGCCGCTTGCGGTTCAACGCCGGCCCACAGCCAGAATGAATTATAGTTTTCAGCACGAACTATTTCGGCTCTTGCCGATGAAGCTAGTGCCAAAAGCACACATGCGACGAATGCCAGCCTACCAATAATAGTGCAGGTCCTTGGCCCATAGCGTTGCACCATATTTCGCTTTCAATTCATCGTGCCAGGATTTGCGAACGGCAAGGCTGACATCGGTTCCGCCGCAGCCATTGATATGTACGGGCTCATAGCAATGCACCGCACGGAACAGTGCATAGGCCCGGTCGTCGCGCTTGGCCGCAGGATTTTTGATGATGTCCGTGTAAAAATCCTGCCGCGCCAGAGGCGCGCCCGCGAAGAGCGTTCCTGTGCTTCCCAGCGCGTCTTTGTCCGCTGCGCCAATATCACTCGTGTCGGTTACGCGGAAAAAGTCACCCAGACACAGACGGCCCTGGATATCCTTGGCGTTGGCCACCAGCTTTTGCACTGTGCTCATAAGATCAGGGCAGAGATAGCCGGTCTTGCTGCCCTCCCAACGAAAAGCCTCAAACTTGTCGGCGACAGCCTTGCCATTGGCATCAGCGGGAGGCTTAGGCGGCAAGAGCTTGATGTCATCAAGGAAGCCTTTGAAATGGCCCTGCACCAGGTCACGCGTGAACAGGCGATAGAGAGCGGTCTCGCGTTCGTCTTGCGACACATCAGGAGCTGTTCCCTGCTGGCGCAGCAGAATGGGGCCCGCCACATAGTTGAGAACCTGCTCGCGGATCAATGGTTCCTTGATCAATGAGTCGCTGGCAAAGACAGCAGAAATATTTTTGTTACGCTCGTCGTTGATGGCGAGGGCCAGTTCCAGCGTGGGGCGTTGAAAGGGTTGCTTGGCAAATGGGAACAAGGCCACGTAGGCCGCCCGCGCTGCCTTGTCGCCATTTGCCTCCTGAGCTTCCGCGCGCAAGAGTTGCCGGCTAAATTCAAGATAGGTGAGATCAGCAAGTGGGGGCTTTTCGGGCAACAGTCTCAAAGCCGTTTGCGCGTCCTTGTCAACGAACCAAGCCCTGACAGCGAGAAGATAATCAAACAGCTCCTCATGCCCGGCAAAGCGCAACTTTTGCGCTTCAAGCACAGCAGCGGCCATGCCGGGTTTGGGCTTGCCAGCATCATCGAGCTGTTCACGCATTTGGCGCAGATCTTCTACCGCAAGAAACAAAGGGCTGGCGCCGTCGGTCAGATAGGCCTCTGCCGGCAGTTTGAAATCCAGTTCATTGATCCACGCCAAGCTCGCGGCATTCACGGGAGTTTTGGTCAGCAGACTAGAGTAAGCGGCAAGCTGCGCCGCGCCATCACCCGAAAGCCAAGCCGCGCGGCGCAAGAGGCCGGAGGCTGAGACCGCATAGGCGCCATTGGGGTAATTTTTCAGATAGGCGTCGAGTGCGTCCTTGGCGGCCTTTACCAACGTTGGATGAATCTTATCTTTTTGCAGAGTGCCATAGTCTGTAAACGCCTCGGCTTGTGCGGCCAGGAGCGCCACGCGCGCCTGCATGTAGTGCGCGGCCTCACGCACCCATGGCTGGCCCGAATTGGCCAAAGCAGAAAATCTTGCTGCATCGGCGTGATTGCCCCGATAAAATTCGGTCACGGCAGCAAGATAGGCTGCGAAGTCTTTTGCATTGGGAGATTGAGCATCAAGGCTTGGAGTCTGGCCAGCAGCGGCTCCGTCAGAACATTTCACAGCCTCTCGCGCGGCCTTTAACGAAGCTCTTTCGGCATCTGTCACATCTTTGTCGGCGGCCACAGCGGCCAGAAAATCTGCACTGCCCTTGGTATCGCTGACGCAGATCGTGCCTTCGCCCGTTGAAACCTCATCGCCATTCATGTCTGGCATTCCAAGAGCTGCGGAAAATCCATTCCAATCGGCGGGCGTGAACAGGCTTGGACGGGGATAGGCCTGAGGATCGCGCGGCACTTTCGGCTCGGTATGACCTTGAGCGTCGATCAACAGGAATACGAGATTGACGCGCGTGTCGTTGCCGGGCGAGATGAACCCCATGCTGTCGCAACCCGTCAACCCCTTGAAGAAGATCTTCATGGTATCGCTGCAGCCCATGTCGGAGCTGGCCCTGGCGTTGCCAGCCAGAAGACACATGGCAAAAGAGATAGCGAAAAGTTTAATCATGCGATGGAGTTTGATCATCAGCGAAGGCTAAACCAGCGCCCCAGGAAATCAAGGCCTGCAATCCACGCTCTGTTCAAGTGCAATATTTTTTCAAAGCCAGCTGGCGTTTTTTAGGCGACGGCCCTGGCCAAAGCGCATTGGCTCCAGAGTTCAGAGAGCGCGCGGGCTAGCTTTTCGATGTCGGCTGGCGAGTGCAGTGGTGATGGCGTGAAGCGCAGGCGCTCGGTGCCTTTGGGCACTGTTGGATAGTTGATCGGCTGCACATAAATGCCATGGCGTTCCATCAGATAATCACTCAGCCATTTGCATTTTGCCGCATCGCCGACGCGGACAGGAATGATGTGACTGTCATTGTCCATGTGCGGAATGCCAAGCTTGTCGAAAGCCTTGCGTGTGGCATGAACATTGGCCTGGTGGCGCAAACGCTCGACCTGGCTTTCCTTCAAATGACGGATTGATGCTGTGGCCGCAGCCGCGATGGCTGGTGGCAGCGAGGTTGTGAAAATGAACCCTGACGCATAGGAGCGGATGAAATCACAAAGCGCGGCGGAGCCTGAGATGTAGCCGCCGACACAACCAAAGCCCTTGCCCAAAGTGCCTTCAATCAGGGTCAAACGATCCATCAGGCCTTCGCGCTCGGCAATGCCGCCGCCGCGTGGGCCATAAAGACCTACGGCATGAACTTCATCAAGATAAGTCATCGCGCCATATTGATCGGCAAGGTCGCAAATTCCAGCGATGTTGCCGATGTCGCCATCCATCGAATAGACGCTTTCAAAGGCGATGATCTTTGGAGCTTGCGGATCAGCAGCCTTCAGCTTGGCGGCGAGGTCGGCAAGATCATTGTGCTTGAAAATAACGCGCTCAGCCTTGGAATGGCGGATTCCTTCAATCATCGAGGCGTGATTGCCCGCATCGGAAAACACGATGCAGCCGGGAAGCTGTGAAGCGAGGCATGAGAGGCTTGCCCAATTGGAAACATAGCCCGAGGTGAAGAGCAAAGCCGCTTCCTTGCCGTGAAGATCGGCAAGCTCACGTTCGAGCTCCACATGATAAACCGAGGTTCCGGCAATGTTGCGCGTGCCACCTGCACCCACGCCCGTCTTGTCGATGGCGTCATGCATGGCAGCCACAACTTTGGGATGCTGGCCCATTCCGAGATAGTCATTTGAACACCAGATCGTCACATCATGGGACTGGCCATTCTTATGAAACTTGGCCTTGGGGAAGCCGTCTGCCTCGCGCTCCAATTCAGCAAAGACGCGGTAGCGTCCCTCGGCCTTCAGGCTGTCCAATTTTGACTTAAAAAAGCTCTCGTAATCCATCATGCCTTCCTGATCCGTCTCCTGACATGTACGCTGGGTGCCGTCAATTGCTTCCAATGCGGCGCCCTGTCACTGGGGATCGGTTTGGCTGAAAGCTTGACCGGGCACATTGATCGATGTCAATTGCCGCAAACCTTTCGGGAAATTTATGAATCACCCCTCAAATCTGCGCGGCATCGGCTTCATGCTGATGGCTGGCTTCGTGTTTATGCTGAACGACAGTTTTCTGAAAATCATGCTCTTTGATCTTCCGCCTTATGAAGTTCTGGTTTTGCGTGGGGTTTTTGGAACCTTCATTGCAGGTGGTTTCCTGACTGCTGCGGGAGACTTGAAGCAGTGGCGCTCCGCCCTGAACCGCTTCGTGTTTTTGCGGGCTGGCCTCGAGTCAGCCGCCATTTTGACTTATATCCTGGCCCTCGCCCGGGCCCCCATTGGCGATGTGACAGCCATATTCCAGACCACGCCCCTGCTGGTCATTCTGGGCATGGTGCTCATTCACCGGGAACAGGCTTCGTTTTTACGCCTCGGCTTGGTCATTCTGGGTTTTGCGGGAGCACTTCTGGTGGCCCAGCCTGGCCAAGGCACGATTTCGCCCTTTGTCATGCTGGCCTTCGTCACCGCACTTTTTGCCGCTTTACGCGATCTTGCGGGTCGATATATTCCGCGCGACGTGCCACCGATGCTTTCAACCTTTGTGACAATTGTCGTGGTTTGTGCGTCATCGGCGATTTGCGGTTTTCTGTTTGAAAGCTGGACGCCGCCCCGGGCTTCGGCCTGGGGTTTGAGCATTGGTGCAGGCCTCTTTGTGATGCTGGGACATTTCTTCACCCTGCTCGCCTATAAAAATGCATCTGCGCAGGCCGTGGCCCCATTCTATTACAGCTTCATGGTCTTTGCCGTCGCCATGGGTTACGTGCTGTTCGGCGATGTTCCCAACGTGCTGGCCTTTGGGGGCATGGCCATCATCATGGGATCCGGCCTTGCCATCGCCGCACTGGAGCGGAAAAACTCAGGCGCTGCCAATTAGAATTCCTGTCAGGAACACCAGAAGACCGCCCACGGCAATTTGCAGGGCGGCCTTGATGATCGGCGTATCCATGTATTTGTTGCGAATCCAGGTGATAACCGCAAGTTCAACCAAAACGACCACCACGGCCAAAATAAAGGCCGTGTGAAAGTTGGGAATGAGGAAAGGCAATGTGTGGCCCAAGCCACCCACCGCCGTCATCACACCCGCGGCCAGACCTCGGATCAATGGATGGCCTCGGCCCGTAAGCTTGCCATCATCCGACAGGCCTTCGGCGAGACCCATGGAAATGCCAGCACCCACAGATGCTGCCACACCCACCAAGAATGTCTGCCACGTATTGCCGGTCGCAAACGCTGCAGCAAAAATCGGCGCTAGTGTCGACACCGAACCATCCATCAAACCGACGAGGCCAGGTTGCACGACCTGCAGCAGGAAGAGGCGACGTTCGGCCTCGCCTTCGCGCATTTTGGCGTCTTCGGTCACATGGGTAAGGCCCAATTTGTCGGCTAAAGACTCATGGCCTTTTTCAGCAGCAGCCAGATCCAGCAGGAGTTTCTTGATCGAACCGTCATTCGTGCGTTCGGCGGCCTGCAAATAAAATCGATGATTTTCAGCTTCGACAACTTCTGCGCGCTTTCGCATCGTGTCGATACCAAGCTTGGAAATTGTGTAAATCGGCTTGTGCTTCACAAAGCCATGAACGTCAGATCGGCGGATCAATGGGATATAATCGCCGAATTTGGCCTGATAGGCCTTGGTCAGCCGATCGCGGTGTTCAAACTCTTCCGCTGCCATTTCCAAGAACACCTTGGATGAGGCCGGATAGGTTTGCAGGAGTTCATTGGCAAACATGCCATAAGCCCGCGCATCATCCTCTTCAGATGAAATGGCCAGCGCCAGGATTTCCTGCTCGGTGAGATCTGAAAAAGTCTTCATGTTGGGTATTTATAACGAATCCGGGAGATGTCCAGATCACTAATTGCCGAGGTGGCATGCGCCCAGAAACTTCGCCAATTCAGCCTCATCAGTCAACGAGACATTGGTGCCCAGCCCGCCATTCATGACCCAGAGTTTTGTACCCGCCTTGTCGACGAGTGCCTTCCACAGAGGATCGCCGAAATTGATATTGATTTCGGCAGCGAGTGCCGTTTTCGACTTCTTGTCGGCGATGGCCTTGAACTCGACTTTCTTCGAATAATCCTTGCCATGGGCCTTAAAGGCCATGGTCCAGCGGCCCTTGGCCCGCTTCAGAGTGGTATCGGCCGGGGCCAGGGAGCTCTCCTTGTCGATGGGCAACAAGAGATGAATGTCGTTGGAATGTTCGGTGCAGCTGAGTTGGGTTAAATGGTAGGACTCAGTGACCAGATGGCCAGCCACGGCTTCCCTCACATCCAACACCGCACCATCATCAACTTTGATGAAAGCCGTCACCTGATGCTGCTTGTCCTCGGCCGAAGCCGAAACACCCGTCACAGTAAGAATTGCAAAAATCCACATCCAACGCATCGCGTAACCTCCGCAGTCAAGCAACGCAGAATGTATCAGTTCTCGTCCATCTTCAAGGCGGCGATGAAGGCTTCTTGCGGAATTTCGACCTTGCCGAATTGCCGCATCTTCTTTTTGCCTTCCTTCTGCTTGTCGAGAAGTTTGCGCTTTCTGGAGATGTCACCGCCGTAACATTTGGCGGTCACGTCTTTTCGCATGGCCGAGAGGGTCTCGCGGGCCACCACCTTGCCGCCGATGGAGGCTTGAATGGGGATTTTGAACATGTGGCGCGGAATCAAGTCTTTGAGCTTTTCGCACATCACGCGGCCGCGTTGTTCAGCCCTCGTGCGGTGAACCACCATCGACAAGGCATCGACCGGCTCTTCATTGACCAGAATGGACAGCTTGACCAGATCAGCCACAGCATAGTCTGTCATCTTATAGTCGAATGAGGCATAGCCCTTGGAGACTGATTTCAGGCGATCATAGAAATCAAACACCACTTCATTCAGAGGCAGATCATAGACCACCATGGCGCGGCTGCCCGCATAGGTCAGTTGCTTCTGGCGCCCGCGACGGTCCTCGCAGAGCTTCAAGATCGAACCCAAATATTCATCAGGCACCAGGATGGTCGCTTCAATCCATGGCTCTTCCATCGACAAAATCAGCGACACGTCCGGCATATCAGCGGGGTTGTGCATATTGATATGCGTGCCATCGCGCATGTTGATTTTGTAAATCACCGATGGCGCGGTGGTGATAATATCGACGTTGAATTCGCGCTCGATGCGTTCACGGGTAATTTCCAGATGAAGCAGGCCGAGGAAGCCGCAGCGGAAGCCAAAGCCCAAGGCTGCTGACGTTTCCATTTCAAACGAGAAGCTCGCATCATTCAAACGCAGGCGGCCCATGGCTTCGCGCAAATCTTCAAATTCCGATGCATCAACTGGGAAGAAGCCGGCAAAGACCACGGATTGGGCTTCCTTGAAGTCTGGCAGCGCTTCAGTGGCTGGATTCTTTTCATCGGTGATCGTATCACCCACACGCGTGTCGGCCACTTCCTTGATGGCAGCGGTGAAGAAACCAATCTCGCCCGGTCCCAGGCTCGCCACGATTTCCTTTTTGGGACGCGACACGCCAACGCGCTCAATCTGATAGGAGCCACCGGTTCCCATCATTTTAACGCGCATGCCTTTTTTAATTTCGCCATCGATGATGCGCAGCAAAACCACAACACCGAGATATGAGTCATACCATGAGTCCACCAGCAAAGCCTTCAATGGCTTGTTGATGTCGCCCTTGGGCGCAGGCAGGCGATGGACAATGGCTTCCAGCACATCAGGAACGCCAAGGCCGGTCTTGGCTGAAATCATCACGGCCTGCGAGGCATCAATGCCAATCACATCCTCGATTTGCTGCTGGATGCGTTCAGGCTCGGCCGCGGGAAGATCAACCTTGTTCAATACCGGAATGATCTCGTGGTTGTTGTTGATGGCCTGATAGACATTGGCCAGCGTCTGGGCTTCGACACCTTGGCTGGCGTCAACCACCAGCAGCGAGCCTTCGCAGGCCGCGAGCGAGCGTGAGACTTCATAGGCAAAGTCGACATGGCCTGGCGTGTCGATCAGGTTGAGAACATAGTTCTCGCCATTTTTGGCCTTGTAGTCGAGCCTTACAGTGTTGGCCTTGATGGTGATGCCGCGTTCGCGTTCCAAATCCATCGAGTCCAGAATCTGGTCTTGCATTTCGCGGTCTGAAACAGCGCCCGTGAGCTGGATCAGGCGGTCGGCAAGAGTGGATTTTCCATGGTCGATATGGGCGATAATGGAGAAATTGCGGATGTGATTGATGTCAGTCATTTGGCGGCTGTTTGGCAGTGCCAAGGGCCAAGGTCAAGCGCTCGAAATCTTCGTCCCTCCCCACGGGGTGGGGAGGGTGGATCGCGCAATTTTGCGCGGGAGGGGTGGGGCAGTTCCAGTCTTGCAATTGATCGCCACCCCATCCGGCGCTTGCGCGCCACCTTCCCCAAAACTTGGGGAAGGAGAAATGAGATTTTTAACGCAACCCCTTTAGGTGAGCGAGCAGGCCAATCGTCGAACTGTCGAGGCCCTCGGTCCCAGCCTTGCCTTCAACAGCGGGCTGCAACCCGGTGGCCAGTTCCTTGCCCAGCTCAACGCCCCATTGGTCAAAGGAGTTGATGCCCCAGATCACGCCTTCGACAAAAACGCGGTGCTCATAGAGTGCGATGAGGCGTCCAAGGGTGAACGGGTCCAGCTTTTTATAAGCCAGCGTGAGTGACGGGCGGTTGCCGGTGAAGACCTTGTGCGGCGCCAAAGCTGCGGCCTGTTTTTTGGACATGCCGCCGGCCAGAAGCTGGGCTTCGGCCTCCTTCAAGGTGCGGCCCTTCATCAGGGCTTGCGATTGGGCGAGGCAATTGGCGACCAGCAGAACATGATGCTCAGGGATTCCAATTTCGTGCGACTCCGCCGCGATCAGGAATTCCACCGGGACCACATCGGTGCCCTGATGCAGCAACTGGAAAAAGGCATGCTGGCCATTGGTGCCGGGCTCGCCCCAGACGATTGGGCCGGATGAGGTTTTGAGCGGCTTGCCATCGGTTGATACGCGCTTGCCATTGGATTCCATGTCGAGCTGCTGGAGGTAAGCCGGGAAGCGGCTCAAATGCTGGTCATAGGGAATGATGGCGCGGCTTGGATGATTGAGGACATTGCGATTCCAGATACCCATGAGGCCCATCAGCACGGGCAAGTTCTGATTGAGTGGGGCTGATGAAAAATGCTGGTCCATGGCATGGCCGCCCGCCAGGAAATCCATGAAATTGCGCGGGCCGACCGCGATCATCACGGGGAGGCCAATCGCCGACCAGATTGAATAGCGCCCGCCCACCCAATCCCAGAAACCGAAAATGCGATTTTCCTGAATGCCAAAGGCCTTCACCTTGTCGATCGCTGTTGAAATCGCCGCAAAGTGTTTTCCCACCTCGGCCTCGCCGAGCTTCTCGGCAATCCAGCCGCGCGCGGTTCTCGCGTTGGTCATGGTCTCGATGGTTGTGAAGGTTTTCGACGCGATGATGAAGAGTGTTGTTTCCGCATTCAGGTTCGTTAGCGTGTCGGCGATATGGGCACCATCGACATTCGAGACAAAATGCAGGCGTGGCCCATCATGATAAGGGGCGAGCGCCAAAGTTGCCATGGCAGGCCCGAGGTCAGAACCGCCAATGCCGATATTCACAACATCGGTGATTTTGCTTTTGCGGATTTCCTCGGCAAAGCGCGACATGGCTTCCAGCACATCATGCACTTCGTGAACGACATTCTGCCCGTTCACAAAAACCAAGTCGGATTTGGGGCGACGCAAGGCAGTGTGTAACACGGCGCGGTGTTCGGTTGTGTTGATGACATCGCCGCGCATCATGTGTTCGCGCGCCGCTTCAATCTTAGCGGCTTTGGCCAAGCCCAATAGCAATTGCATGGTCTTGGCCGAGACATTGCATTTGGAATAGTCGAGCAACAAATCTGCGGCACTGGCCGAGAAATTCTCAAAGCGCTTGGCGTCTTTGGCGAAGACCTTGCGCATGTCGAGTTTTTGCGCCCGGTGATGGGCTTTCAACTTCTTCAAGGCGGCTGCAGTTGCTGGTGTCATGGCCTGCTCCTATGCGCGCAAATTGGCTCCCACAGCCTTTTGTGCCGTGGCGATGATTTTGGCTGATATTGCCTCAATCTCGGCATCCGTCAAAGTCTTCTCGCGCGGCTGCAATGTGACTTCGAGCGCAAGCGATGTCTTGCCACCCTCAAGCTTGTAGACGTCAAAGACTTGCGCATCGGTGATCAGCAATTTGTCGACGCCCTTGACAGCCTTGAGCAACTCCGCCGCCTGAACCTTGTCATCCACCACGAAGGCAAAGTCGCGTGAGACGGGCAGCAGATCAGACATCACCAACGCGGCACGCGCCGCCGATTTCTGCTTTGATGCAGGCAAGCCATTCAAGATGATTTCGAAGGCCACAAGCGGGCCTTTTACATCCATGGCGCTCAAGACACGTGGATGGATTTCACCAAAGAAGGCAATCTTGTTTTGTGGACCCATCTGCAAGGTGCCGGAGCGACCGGGATGGAACCATTCCGGTGCACCAGCAACGATTTGCGGCGTGGCCACGCCTGCAGCGTCGAGCACGGCCAAGACATCGGCCTTCACGTCGAAGATATCGACGTTGCGGGTTTCACCTTGCACATTGCGCGGCGTTAAGCTGCCGCGCCTGATGCCCGCCGCGCGCAGAGTTTCATTCTCTGGCTTGTCGCCAGCATAGGCATGGCCCACTTCGGCAAGAGACAGATCGCTGAAGCCGCGCGCCATGTTGCGGCCTGCAGCAGCGATGAGATTGGGCAGCAGCGAGGGGCGCATGTCGGTGAGTTCTGAGGAAATGGCATTGCTGAGTTTCAATTCGGGCTGGCCGCCGCCAAAGAGCTTGGCGTGGGCTTCGGGGATGAAGGCCCAGGTGACGGCCTCATTGAAGCCGCGCGTAGCCAAGATGCGGCGAGCTGCCAGCATGCGCTTTTGCAAGGAACTAAGCACGGGGCGCGCAATAGCATGAGGACGATCCATCGGCGCATTGGGGATATTATCGAGGCCATGGATGCGGCAGATTTCTTCAACTAGATCGGCCTCGCCCTTCACATCGGGCCGCCAGCTTGGGGGGTTGCATTTGCCATCATCAGTTACGGTGAAACCCAAATCGCGCAGGATGCCCAATTGATCCGTCCACGGAATATCAACGCCACCCAAAGTTTTTACGCGGGTCTTGCGCAAGGTGTAGGAGCGCGTTGTATCAGGCACTGCACCTGCGATCACCAGCTCCGAGGCTTCACCGCCACAGAGTTCCAAGATCATGGCCGTTGCGATTTCCGCACCGGTTTGCGTGAAGGCCGGATCAACACCGCGCTCGAAGCGATAACGCGCATCGGAATTGATGGCGAGTTTGCGGCCGGTGGCCGCTGTGCGCTGTGAATCGAAATAGGCTGACTCGAGGAACACGTTGGTTGTGGTCTCGGAACAGCCCGAGGCCTCGCCGCCCATGATGCCGCCAATGGCTTCAGGGCCTTTCTCATCGGCGATCACTGTCATCTGATTGGTCAAGGTGTAAGTCTTGCCATCAAGCGCCAGTATGGTTTCGCCAGCTTTCGCAAAACGCGCGGAGATGTTGCCGTGCGTCTTGTCGGCATCGAAGACATGCAGAGGCCTGGCATAGGTGAAGGTGATATAGTTGGTGATGTCGACCAGCGTTGAAATCGGGCGCAGGCCAATGGCGCGCAAGCGATCTTGAAGCCATTTGGGCGAGGGTCCGTTTTTCACGCCCTTGAAATAGCGGCCGACGAAGAGCGGGCAGGCATTCGCGTCTTCGGTTTGGAGAGACACCGAAATCGGCGACTTGAAGGTGCCTTTGACGGGTGCGGCTTTCAGCGGCTTCAACTTACCCAGGCCCTTGGCCGCGAGATCGCGCGCGAGGCCATGAATGCCTAGCGCGTCGGGTCGGTTCGCGGTCACCTTGATGTAAATCATCGGGTCATCAAGGCCCAAAGCCACAGCAGCGGGGGTTCCCACCGGCCAATCGCCCTTCACATCGATAATGCCGTCATGTTCTTCCGACAGCAGCAACTCACGCTCGGAACACATCATGCCTTGTGATTCCTGGCCGCGGATCACGCCTTTTTCCAATGCCGTCTTGGTGACAGGAATGACAGCACCGGGCAGCGCCAGAATGGCCTTCATGCCGGTGCGGGCATTGGGCGCGCCGCAGACGACTTGAATAATGCCATTGCCGGTTTCGACCTTGCACAGCTTCAGCTTGTCGGCATTGGGATGCTTCTCGGCTTCGACAACATAGGCGACTTTGAAGGCGGCTAATTCCTTGGTGCGGTCGGTGACCTCTTCAACTTCAAGGCCAACACCGACGAGACCATCAAGGATCTGGTCGAGTGTCGCTGTCGTGTCGAGATGTTCCTTGAGCCAGGAGAGGGTGAATTTCATGATTTATTCCTAACCTTCTCCCCTTGCGGGAGAAGGTGCCCGAAGGGCGGATGAGGGGTTTGATTGCGGCGCGTGATGAGGGCGAGAGTTTGTTGAACCACCCCCTCATCCCCGGCTGCGCAGGACCTTCTCCCGCGAGGGGAGAAGGAAGAATTAGCGGGAGAGGACATTAGGATAGGCCTCCGGCCAGTGTCGGAACCTGCAGTGAGCGGAAGCCATAGTGGCGCAACCAGCGCAGGTCGCTTTCAAAAAACGCGCGCAAATCGGGGATGCCGTATTTCAACATGGCGATGCGGTCGATGCCCATGCCGAAGGCAAAGCCCTGGTATTTGTCGGGATCGAGCCCGCCCGCCTTGATGACATTGGGATGGACCATGCCGCTTCCCAAAATTTCCATCCACTTGTCGCCGGTGCCGAGCTTCAACACGCCGCCTTCTCTTGAGTATTGCATGTCAACTTCCATCGAAGGTTCGGTGAACGGAAAATGCGAGGCGCGGAAGCGCATGTTCACATTGTCGATCTCGAAAAACGCCTTGCAGAATTCCTGCAGGATCCATTTGAGATTACCGAGGTGCGTTGTTTCATCAATGACCAAAGCTTCAACCTGGTTGAACATGGGCGTATGAGTCATGTCGGAGTCGCTGCGAAACGTACGGCCGGGTGCGATGATCCTGATTGGCGGTTTTTGGCTAAGCATCGTTCTGATTTGCACAGGCGATGTATGCGTGCGCAGAACCATTCTTGAGCCATCGGGCTTTTCATTGAAATAGAATGTGTCGTGTTCCTGACGTGCCGGATGATCAGGCGGCATGTTCAAGGCATCGAAATTGTGAAAGTCGTCTTCGATATGCGGGCCTTCGGCGACTGAGAATCCAAGGTCGCCGAAAATCTGGACGACTTCTTCCCACACCTGTGAGACGGGATGAATAGTGCCCGCACTTTGCGGACGCACCGGCAGGGTGACATCAATCTTCTCTGATGCAAGGCGCGCTTCAAGTGCTGCTTCACCTAAGACGGATTTCCGCTGTGCCAGCGCGTCACTCACTTTGTCTTTCAAGAGGTTCAAGGCCGCGCCTGCCTCCTTGCGTTCCTCCGGGCTCATCTTGCCCAGCTCCTTCATGCGCTCGGAAATTACGCCCTTCTTGCCAAGGGCGGAGACGCGAATGGCTTCGACACCGGCCTCATCAGAGGCGGCGGCGACTTCGCTTAAAATTTCCTGTTCGAGTTTCTCGAGCGACATCAAAGCTTCCTGAAAATGAAAAGACCGGGCACCCAGCGTCTTAACGCACGTGATGCCCGGTCAAGGTTTCCGACTATACGTGATCAGGCTGCTTGCGCGGCCTTCGCTTTTTCAACGAGAACGGCAAATGCCGCTGCATCATGTACAGCAAGATCAGCCAGAACCTTGCGGTCCACGACGATCCCGGCCTTGTCCAGGCCGAAAATAAATCGGCCATAGGTCAGGCCGTGTTCGCGCGTTGCAGCATTGATGCGCTGAATCCACAATGAGCGGAAGTTGCGCTTCTTGGTGCGACGGTCGCGGTAAGCATATTGGCCTGCCTTTTCCACGGCCTGAACGGCAACGCGGAAAATGTTTTTGCGACGGCTGAAATAGCCCTTCGCGGCCTTGATGACTTTCTTGTGGGACTTACGGGCGACGACGCCGCCTTTTGCACGAGACATGGTTCAAGCCTCCCTTAACGCGCGTATGGCATGTGAACGCGCAGCAGGTTTGCATCACCTGGAGCGAGAATCATCGTGCCGCGCTGGTTGCGGATTTGCTTGTTGGAGCGTTTGATCATGCCGTGGCGTTTGCCAGCGGCTCCTGCACGCACCTTGCCGGAAGCGGTCATCTTGAACCGCTTCTTGGCCGAGGATTTAGTCTTCATTTTGGGCATTTTGCTTGTTCCTTAGAGCATTAAAATCAACCGCCATGGCATGCCCTTACACAGGCCAGGCGATCGTGAACTCCTCAACACGTTGGGAAGTGGGGCGGATAAAGCAGAAATCCATGGGGCTGGCAAGGGCTTGGGGCTTTTGCGCGTTCAGACATTTCTAACCTTGACCCATGCTAATCCGCGCGAAATCTATAAATGCAGAGATACGACGAAAACGCATAGGTCGTGTTAACCCGTGCTTAAACCGCATTACATATCGGTAACACCTGAAAATAAACAAAAAGCAATCTGGAGTGAGTTATGATGACTTTCCTAAAAGACGAATCCGGTGCAACGGCCATTGAATATGGTCTGATTGCTGCCGCCATGGGCCTGGCTTTGGTTACGGTGATGCCGACCTTGGCCAGCAAGGTCACAACCAAGTTCTCGTCTCTGGGAAGCCACATCGCATCAGGCAAATAGCCCAGAGGGGTCCAACTGGAAGTTGAGTCAAGTAGACAGTAATTTATTTACCTGACTTTAAATTGCGCGCCGTAGCTTCAAAACGGTAGGCAAAATCAGAATGGATCAGCGTATGAAGGCGTTTTTCAAAGACGTGTCCGGGGCCACCGCCATTGAATATGTGCTGATTGGCGCTGCCATGGGCTTTGCCTTGCTGCTGGTCATGCCCGATCTTGCGGCCAATACGACCTCAAAATATTCCTCGCTCGGGGCCCACATCCTGTCAGGCAAATGAGTTTGGCCCCCCTCCGATGTGGAGAGGGGCAAGAAACGGCGATCAAATTTCGTATCATAATGAGCCAAACGGGCTTCGCGCTCGCGCTCAAAATCCCAGTTTGAAATCAGCGACCGGTTGAGGTCACGCGCCAACGTGGCCCTGGACAAGCCAATGTCGGCCAGATGATAGTCGCTCATCGCCCAAAGTTTTCGCATCTCGCGGCGGGCTTTCAAATTATTGACCATGGTCATAACCCAAGTCAGAGCGCCCCAAGCACTTCTGTTGTTTAGTTCGCGGGTCATAAATTCATCCATGGCAGTCTCCTGATTTCTCCAATTGTATCTATTGTATTTACGTCATTTGGGCGATATTTCGCTTGATTTGACAATTTACTTGATACAATATCGTTGTGTAAGATGACAATCGAAACATTGTACCCATGACAATTTGGCTTCCCGAACTTGACCGCAGCAAGCCGCTTTACCTGGCCATCGCGGATTCCATTGGCATCGCTGTTGCCAGCGGGGCTTTGAGCAAGGGGCAGAGATTGCCGCCGCAACGCGATCTGGCATGGAAACTCGGCGTCACGCTCGGAACCGTCACCAGAGCTTATAAGCAGGCCGAGTTGCGCGGGCTTTTATCTGGCGAAGTGGGACGGGGCTCGTTCATCAGAACTGACTCCACCATGGTGGTCACAGCCATGGCCGAGCGCGGCGATGAAATGCTGGACCTGTCGCAAGCCTCTCCTCCTCCCATGGCGAGTGCCAGCGAATTGGATGCGGCCCTCAACCATGTGATGCATGATCCCAACCGGCTGGCGCTTTTGGATTATACAGCGTCAGAGGGGTTGCCCGCGCACCGCGCAATGATGTTGCAATGGCTGAAGCGCTCGGGGATTGAGGCGCAGGAGAAGGATATATTCGTCACACCTGGTGCTCATTCAGCGCTCGCCACCACGCTTGATGCCTTGCAGGAACAGCAAGCCACAATTCTTGCCGAAGACATAAACTATGCCCATCTCAATCAGCTGTTCCGGCGCGCCAAGCTTGAAACGCTCGCTTTGCCAATGGATGAGAACGGGCTTCTGCCCGATGCGCTTGAGGCAGCGGCGATAAAGAACAATGCGCGGCTTTTATATTTGGTGCCGACATTGCAAAACCCTACGACCCACACGATGAGCCGGCAGCGCCGCGAAGATATTGTCGCCATTGCCCGCACGCATGACCTCACCATTATTGAAGATGATATTTTCCGCCTGCTTGATGAGCGGGTGCAGCCTCCGACATTGTATTCATTGGCGCCCGAACGTACCTATCACATTTCAAGCCTGTCCAAGACGCTGGCGCCTGGCCTTCGCATTGGTTTTGTTTTGACGCCGCAAGGTCAAGACAGATTGATGCGCGCGCATGTTCGGTCCATGGCCCCGCGCACATCAGCACTGACGGGCGAGGTGGCGCGCTTCTGGATTGAGGGCGATTTGGCCTCGACCATTCTGGCGCGAACACGGGCCGAACTTGGACGTCGTCGCCAAGGCTTTCTCGAGGTTTTCAAGGATTGCCGGTTTTCTTGCGCGCCAGGAGCGCCCTATGCTTGGATGGAAGTGCCGGAACCGTGGACGGGCTCGAAATTCGCTGGGGCGGCCTTGGCGCAGAATATCAAAATCTCGCCCGGTTCAATCTTTGAACTGGGGGCCAAGGGGAAGGCTCGCCATCACGTGCGAATTTGCTTTGGCGCACCTGGCTCACTGGGGCAAAGCCTCAAAGCCTTTGAAAGTTTGCGCGCGCTGATGGACAACCCGCCAGAGGATGATTTCACTCCGGTTGCGTAAGTGCAATTGCCGCCTGTTCCTCGGCCGCAGCGACCCTTCTGGTCATGCCATCCAGAACAGCTTGCAGGCCCGTCCGAAATGTCTCGAGATCCATAGGCGCAATGTCTCTGGCGATTTCCTCTTCCATCATCGCAATCTGCCGCACGGCTGTGGCTTGGGCCGACACACCGCGCTGAGTAATGACCACGCATTTGTCGCGGCGGTTGCCAGGAATGGCTTCGAGATTAACGACATCAAGCTTGCGCAAGCGCTTGATTGAGGCCTGCACGGCTTGGCGTGTGATTTTAAGCTCGCGGGCGATTTCAGACAGGCTCATTTTTCGGCGGGTTGCCTGAACAAAGACCCGGGCATCGGATTGCCAGACATGTTCATAGCGCGTGCCCTTGCGATATTTCACCGAGCGCTGGTCCAGAACAGGGGCCAACTTATAGAAAAGATTACGGATATTGTCATAGGGCGGAACTTGGGGGGAATCGTCAGCCATGGTTCTTGATAACTTTGCCATGCAAATCTCGCAACCCCGGCTGACAAAGATCATTGACTACTTTAATTGACAATATATTGCGGCGCACTATATGCGGTCAGTCAACTTCGGTTGACATTGGTCTGGGTCCGGGCACTGCTCCCCCAGCATGACGCGGGGCTCCCCAGTCCTTCGTCTTTGTGCTTTGCACCCATGCCAATTGGTCAAACGAACCCGGAGCTTGCTCCTGTCGTCTGGCAGGGCCGACCGCTAACGCTGTCGGCCCATTTCACTCGCTCGCCCAATAGGCTAGCAAAGGGCATGACATTTTACATACCCTCACAAGGCCCCCAGAGTTGGCAATCATTGCTGGCTGATCCCGAAAAGCATTGGCGCACAGGATATTCGGCGCGAACTCTTGCCCACGCATGGCAAGCAGCACGAGGACTGCCCCCAGAAATAGAATTGCTCTTTGGCGAGGATTGCGAACTCCTCTTGGGAATTCCTGAGCACAAAGTGGATTTGCCCGGTGGCACTCGTCCCAGTCAAACCGATCTTTTCATTTTGATGCGTCAACAGCAAGCGACCATTGCTTGTGCCATCGAAGGCAAGGTTGATGAGCCGTTTGGGCCAACTCTCGATGAATGGCTAGAAAACCCGTCCGCAGGCAAGATCCAGAGACTTGATTTTCTTTGTCATGAACTGGGCTTGAAGCAACCTCTGCCAGGCAATCTGCGCTACCAACTTTTGCACCGATCAGTCTCGGCCATTCTCGAGGCACGCCGGTTCAAGACAGATCATGCTGCCATGATCGTGCATTCCTTCTCGTCAACTTCCAGCTGGTTCGAAGACTACTCGATGTTCATTGACCTGCTCGGAGGCAAGGCGGAATCCGGCAAACTGGAGAAAATTATATTACCGTCCGGAATGCCCATGTTTTTCGCATGGGCAAAAGGCGATCCCCAATTTTTGACTGTTTGAGTTCTACCTACATCACGGCGCCGACGTACCAGGGCACGTATTCATTGTCGCCGTAGCCCAAGATTTCGGATTTGCTTTTCTCGCCAGAGGCCGTCTTGAGGATGAGTTCAAAAATCTCCTGGCCCTTCTGCTCAAGCGACACGCCATCGATGATGTCACCACAATTGATGTCCATGTCATCCATCATGCGGCGGTAAATATCAGAGTTGGTGGCAAGCTTGATCGAGGGGCACGGCTTGTTGCCATAGGCTGACCCGCGGCCCGTGGTGAAGCACATCAAATTGGCACCGCCTGCGACCTGGCCTGTGGCCGAGACCGGATCGTAGCCGGGCGTATCCATGAACACGAAGCCCTTGGCCGTCACTGGATCGGCATAATTATAAACCGCCGTGAGTGTTGTCGTGCCGCCCTTGGCCGCAGCGCCCAAGGACTTTTCAAGAATGGTGGTGAGGCCACCGAGCTTGTTGCCCGGCGATGGGTTATTGTTCATTTCCATATTATTGCGGCGGGCATAATCTTCCCACCACTTGATAATGGAGACGAGCTTTTCACCCACTTCCTTGGTGGCTGCACGGCGCGTCAAGAGATGTTCTGCGCCATAAATTTCTGGGGTTTCGGACAGAATGGCGGTGCCGCCCTGTCGGACTAGAAGATCAACCGCCATCCCTAACGCCGGGTTAGCCGTGATGCCGGAAAAGCCATCGGAACCGCCACATTGGAGCGCCAGAATAAGATCAGAGGCAAGACATGTCTCTCGCTTTTGCGCGTTGACGGCGGGCAACATCTCGGTAACGGCTTTCACGCCCGCTTCCACAGTTTTCCGTGTGCCACCGGTTTCCTGAATGGTCATGGTGCGGAAGGTTTCGCCCTCCTCAACCTTGTAGGCTTCCTTGAAGCGCGGAATCTGGAAGCCCTCGCAACCAAGGCCAACCATCATCACGCCGCCCATGTTGGGATTGGTGGCATAGCCCCAGGCGGTGCGCTTGAACGTGTCGAAAATCACGCCGCGATAATCAATGACGCAGCCATTGTCCTGCGTGAGGGCCACAACGCCATCGATATTGGGATAGTCTTTGAGGATTCCTGAGCAGTTGATTTCCTGGGCAATGAATGAGGCCACAGTGGCCGAGCAATTCACCGAGGTCATGATGCCAATATAGTTGCGGGTTCCGACCTTGCCGTTCTTGCGGCGAAAGCCCTGAAACGTGGCGCGCTGGTTTTCGGGAAGAACGGGCTCAGGCTTTGCTGCTTCAGCAAAGGCATAGTCATGAGACAGCGCACCCATTTCGACATTGTGCTCGTGGACCCAATCACCCGGCGCAATATCTGTTTTGGCAAAGCCGATTATCTGGCCGAATTTCCGGATGGGCTCGCCCTTGGCAATTTTCACCGCCGCCATCTTGTGGCCGCGCATGATGCGGACACTGGCGGTGACCTGCTCAGCCGGCACTTCGCCCTTCTCCACAATGCGGGTTGCCACGATGACATTATCCGTTGGATGCAAGCGCAGCATGGCGGGGGCTTGAGTTAGGCTTAAGCTCATGTTCTTATGTTCTCCCATTACAAACCAATAATAGCAGCGGCAAAAGCCGATACTCCAGAGGGAAATATGAAAAAGCGAAACTTCAAGGCACCATCAGGCGCAACCGTGTCCTTTACTGAGCTTGGATTTGGGTCGGCTCCGCTTGGAAACCTCTATGCGCCAGTGAGTGATCAGCAGGCAAATGCGACGCTGGATGCCGCCTGGAACGCTGGAATCCGCTATTTCGACACGGCTCCGCTTTATGGCCTTGGCCTGTCGGAATCGAGGCTTAATCCCTTCCTGCGTGGCAAAAAGCGCGATTCCTATGTCATTTCCACCAAAGTCGGCCGCGTGCTTGAGGTCTGCCCCCCGGAACAGCGCACCGGCATTGGCAAGTTTTTCAATACGCCTTCACGCCGCGAAGTGTTCGATTACAGCTATGATGGCGTGATGCGCTCGCTGGAATTCTCGCTGGAACGGCTGGGGCTTGACCGTGTTGATGTGCTGTTTGCGCATGACTGCGATGTGTTCACCCATGGTTCGGAAGCGGCGCGCGATGCTCATGTAAAGACCTTGTTGGACGGCGGATATAAAGCTTTACGCAAATTGCGCGACGAAAAGGTGATCAAGGCCTTTGGCGCAGGTGTCAACGAATGGCAGGTGTGCGAGACCTTAGCGCGGGCAGGAGATTTTGATTTGTTCCTGCTGGCTGGTCGCTACACGCTGCTGGAACAGGCGGCGCTCAATTCATTTCTTCCGATGTGCGAAGAGCGTGGCATCGGCATTGTTCTGGGCGGGCCCTATAATTCAGGCATTCTGGCGACAGGGGCCAAGCCCGGCGCATATTATAATTATGAAGTGGCACCAAAACCGGTGATGGAACGGGTGGCCGCGATTGAGAAGATCTGCAAAGCCCACAAAGTAAAGTTGCCAGAAGCGGCTTTACGTTTCCCGCTGCTGCATCCATCCGTTGTTTCGGTGATCCCCGGTGCCACATCGATTCAACAGGTGGCTCTCAACATCAAGACCATGAAGGCCAAAATTCCCAAGGCCCTGTGGAAAGATTTGAAGGCGGCTGGATTGATGGATGAACGGGCCAAGGTTTAATTGCGATGATTATTGATGCGCATCAGCATTTCTGGAACCCGGCACGCGGCGATTATTTCTGGATGGTGGGAGATGGCGTGAAACCCATCGCCCGCACCATCATGCCCAAGGACATGGCCGCGCATCTTGCGCGTCACAAGATTTCCAAGACAGTTCTGGTGCAGGCCGCACCCACCGTGAATGAGACAGAGTTCATGCTCGGGATTGCCGATGCCACGGATTTTGTCGCCAAGGTGGTGGGCTGGATTGATTTTGAAAACCGGGAGGATTTGAAACACCTGCAACGGCTGAAAAAGCATCCAAAATTTTCGGGCGTGCGCCCGATGATTCAGGATTTGCCAGACGTTGACTGGATGCACCGTGCGGATGTGCAATGGGCCTTTGAGGCGCTGATTGATCTCGATCTCACATTCGACGCTCTGGGTTTTCCCATCCATCTTGATGCGTTCCAGCGCCTGTTTGATAAATATCCGAAGTTGAGAATTGTCATTGACCATTGCATGAAGCCAGTGATCCGGGAGGACGAATTTGAACCTTGGGCCACCAAGATTGCAAAGATTGCCAAGAGCACGCCGGTGTTCTGCAAATTGTCAGGGATTCCCAGTGAGGCCAAGCCCGGCTGGAGTGTCGAAACACTGAAACCCTATGCGGCCCATGTTGTTGAAAGTTTTGGAGCCTCTCGGGTGATGTGGGGGTCCGACTGGCCGGTTCTCGACCTTAATGGCAGTTATGACAGCTGGTTTCTGGCCGCCCAGACGATTGTGCCCGAGGCCCAAAGAGCCCAAATTTTCGGGAAAACCGCTGCCGCTTTCTACAGAATTGACTGAATGATGGTTTTTAATCTAAAAATGATGTGCGATAACTGTTTTAAATGACGTAAAAATATCTTTACATCATTTGTGTGACACTCCAATGTGCCTCTCAAGGGAGTGCGCCATGAATGCCTTGTCACCCATCCGCAGTTTAAACGAAGGCCGGGACGGATTGATCCGTTCGCAACTGACAAAATTGGGTCTCAGTTGGCTCGGCCAAGTCTCGTGGAATGACACAGCGCCGGTCTTGATGAAAAAATCTCTGGCGCGGGGCGAAGCGGCCTTGTCGGCTACCGGGGCTTTGCTGGTCGAGACGGGCCAGCACACAGGCCGCAGCCCGCAAGACAAATATATCGTACGTGATGACGCAACCGACGACAAAATCTGGTGGGCCAACAACAAGCCGATGGAGCGCGCGCATTTTGATGCCCTCAAGGCCGACATGTTTGCCCATGCGCAGTTGAAAAATACGTTCGTCCAGGATCTTCTGGCCTGTCCCGGCCTTGCAACACCGCTTGGCGTTCGAGTGATCACGGAACAGGCCTGGTCCAGCCTGTTCATGCGCCATCTTCTGAAGCCTGCTGAATTTGAGCCCGACGCAGACACTCTCACCATCATCTGCCTGCCCTCATTCAAGGCCAATCCGTCCCGCCACGGCACAAGCAGCGAGACCGTGATTGCACTTGATCTCCACCAGCGCCTCGTTCTTATCGGCGGCACGGCCTATGCCGGAGAAATCAAAAAAGCGGTGTTCACCTTTGCCAATTTCATGCTTCCGGAGCTAGGCATTCTGCCTATGCACTGCTCTGCCAATATTGGCCCTGAAGGCGACACGGCTTTGTTCTTTGGCCTGTCCGGCACGGGCAAGACGACACTCTCGGCTGATCCCTCACGCGTCTTGATCGGCGATGATGAACATGGCTGGGGGGCGCACGGCGTGTTCAACATCGAGAATGGTTGTTATGCCAAAGTGATCAATCTTGATGAGGCCGCTGAACCCGCCATTTTCAAAGCGGTGCAAGGCTTGGGTGCTGTGCAGGAAAATGTGGTGTTTGATGAAGCCACAGGCGTTGTTGACTACAGCAATGGTGCGCTCACCGAAAACACCCGCGGGGCCTATCCTTTGGATGCCATTGCCAATGCCAGGCCCGGCATTGTGGCGGCACACCCCAAAACCATCGTGATGCTGGCGGCTGATGCTTTTGGCGTCTTGCCACCTGTTGCGAGATTAACCCCTGCACAAGCCATGCAACAATTCCTGATTGGCTATACGGCAAAGCTCGCCGGTACAGAGCGCGGGGTGACCACCCCACAGGCGACCTTCTCGGCCTGCTTTGGTGCGCCCTTCCTGCCCCGTCCACCGGAAGCCTATGCAGCCCTGCTGCGCAAACTCGTGATGGAACATGGCACGCAATGCTATTTGTTGAACACCGGATGGACAGGCGGGGCTTATGGTATTGGCAAGCGCTTGTCGCTGTCCGTGACACGGCAAATTCTTAAAGCTATTCTGGCTGGCGATCTTGCGCAGGTGCCATGCCGAAGAGATGAGAATTTTGGCTTTGATGTCCCAATGGTTGTCGATGGAGTCGAGGCGAAGCTTCTTGATCCACGCCAGTCTTGGAGTGATGGCCTAGCCTATGATGCGGCTGCGTTGGAGCTTCGCGCCAAGTTCGCTTCAGCTCTCAGCAAAATGGAAGGCCAGCAATAGTTAGTTTGCGGGCTTGGTCACTTTTGCGGCTAAGGCGTAACCTCGAAACAGCGATGTCAATTCGACTTGAGCGCCAGTCGTTGCGGCCAAGCCCGCAAGGCATTCACCCATTTTCTGGCGCGGTGTGACGTGAAAGCGCTTCAACCAACCATAGAGAATTGCCTTGGCTGGTGATGGCAGGTTCTGGCAGGCGCCGAAATCCACAATATGCATTTCACCACCGGGCTTTAATGCTTGAAAGCCCTGTTCGACGGCGGTTTCCCAGGCGGGGATCATAGACAGCGTATAAGAGAAAAATACGCGGTCAAAATCCTTCACGCCGAAGGAGTCCATGGCTTTGAAATCGCACGCGTCGGCCTGAGCCAGGCTTACGCGGCCGACGAGGTAGTTGCGGTGGATGGCGCGGCCCGCCGTTTCGAGCATCACTTGCGAAATATCAAAACCATAGAGCTTGGCAGTTGGATAGTGCTTTGCCGCAGCCACAAGATTGCGGCCTGTACCACAGCCCATTTCCAGAACCGAGCCGCCCATAGGTGGCAGAAGCGCCTTGATCAGATGATCGCGACCGAGAAGATAATAGGCACGCGTGGCATCATAGATATGTCGCTGCACACCATACATGCGGTCCATGGCGCGGGCGTGGGAGGCTGAGGCCTCAAGCGTTGAGTTGGTAGACATGAAAGCCACCATAGATTGATGAGCGATCCTTGGCGTGGAGCTCGCGCGACAAGGTTTCGAGATAGGTCCATTGCGATAGAACATGATCGCCCACACGCCCTGGCAGAATATCAGCCTCGCCTGCTGTTCTGAAAATCACGCGGGCCTTGGGAGCCGCAGACTTGGTAATTGCGGCCCAGAGTTCATTGAGCTGGACATCATTCATCCAGTCTTGGGCGTCGAGCAACACAACGCGGTCTACGGATTGCGGGTCGGAGTTGGCCAGAAAATGCGTCATGTTGGCTTGAATAGCCCCGATGCGCGAAGCGTTACGGCGCAGCACGCCATAGTTTTTTTCATCAAGATAAGGTGGCAGCGGGCCTGAGGCATCAGGCGCATAGGCCCGGCCAAAAGCTTGCCAGGCAAAATAATTGTCGTTCAGCGGGAAATCACAGGTGAGTTTTTCCAGACGATTTTTCAAAACCTGTTTCATCGGCTTGTCTTCGGCCAGTGCTCCATATTGGGCGGGCGGAATGCCTAAGCCAAACAGGGCCACAGGTGATTTCGTGAGGCGATTGACCAGTTTTTTGTCAAACAGCGGGCTGATTTTTTCTTCGAAGAACTGGCGCTGCTCTTTCAGCGTGCGACACGCGAGGAAGGCGTTAGGGTCAAGGCCATAGAACTTCGCCAGCTTGTGGCCGGTGCCAATAAATTTTCCCAAAAGCCCGCGGCGATAGATGTTCTTGGCAAAACCCGACAGACGGCGACGACCGGAGAGATTGCGGCCCTCCCAATAGAGGCGGCTCTGGCCATCAAGATGGGGAGCCAGCCAATGGCGATAGTTCTTCAGATTCTCGAGGTCATCGGCTTCACCAAAGAAGCGATAAAAAGCGTCCCAACCCGGAAGACGCTTCAAGCCTTCAATCTTCAGACGCAGCAAAGCGACGTGCGCGCGGTTCAAATCAAGTGCAGTGATCTTGGCGGGCTCTGCAGTCAGATAGCTCAGCGCATTGCAGCCACCAGAAGCGATGGTCACGATGTGATGATGGCTTTCAATCTCCATGGCGGCCATGTCGACCACTGGGTCTTCCCAGATCTGGGCGTAAACGAGACCACGAAACAGATAGGCAAAGAGCTGGTCCTGCAGACGGCGCAGACCAAAGCGTTTGGATTTTCCGACTGCGTCATTCACCAGATGCTTGGTTTTTACAGACGGAAGTTTCGGCAGGGTTGCAGTGCTCATCAGCTCTCTTGCGCCTCATCGTGGGTTGGCGTGGGCTAGGCTTCAATTGTGACTGTTCGATTACAGTATCGTCACAATAGTTTCATGGAAGGCGGCTTTGGCTCATGCATGGCAAAGGATTCGACGCAGCGCTATCGCGCCATCTTCATCTCTGATCTTCATCTGGGCACGCGGCGCGCCCAATGCGAACAGCTGCTCGATTTTCTGAAAAATACTGAAAGCGAATATCTTTATCTCGTCGGCGATCTTATCGATTCATGGTCACTCCAGAAGAAGTGGTATTGGGACCAATACCACAATGACGTGATTCAGAAGCTGCTGCGTAAAGCCCGTAAAGGCACCCGCGTTGTCTATATTCCCGGTAACCATGATGAGAACTTCCGCCAGTTCTGCGGCCATCGCTTTGGCCGGGTGGCGGTTCTTCATGAGACGGTGCACCGCGCATTGGATGGCAAGCGCTATCTGGTTTTGCATGGCGACAAGTTTGACAGCGTTATCTATTTTGCGAGTTGGCTCGCCAAGCTCGGCGACTGGGCTTACGAGCGTTTGATGGATTTCAATGTGGTCATTCTCTACGTCCGCAAATTGATGGGGCTGGGCCACTGGTCACTGTCCGCCTATATCAAGCACAAGGTTAAAAAGGCCGTTGAGTTCATTTCGCGCTTTGAAGAAGTTGTGGTCCGTGAGGCGCGAGAACGCAATTGCCAGGGCGTCATCTGTGGCCACATTCACACGCCCGATGATCGCATGATTGATGGTGTGCATTATCTGAATGACGGCGACTGGGTGGAAAGCTGCTCGGCACTGGTTGAACATGTCGATGGCCGCTGGGAAATTCTCTATTGGCAAAACCCATTGCTGGTGACCAAGCCCGTGCCGGAATTGCCAGCCCCTTCGCCCCAGATGATTGAGAATGCCTTCAGCGCGTTGCGCCTGACCTTCTAGGCCGCCCCCAAGCGCCTTTATTTCTTCCTTATACTGCGGGTTCACCTTCGCCATCGAAACCTTATGTCAACACGAGCATCTCCATCGCACAATCATGGAGACGACGATGTTTGATATCATTTACCTTATCATCGGCATTGCACTGTTCGGCCTCGCTTCGGCCTATGTGCGCTTTTGCGCGAAGCTGTGAGAGCATTATGGCTGAAGCTTTCATTGGATTGATCGTGGCTGTGGGTCTCGCTGCCTATCTGGTCCACGCCCTGCTTTATCCCGAAAAATATTGAACGGTGACATCATGACTTACGCAGGTTGGCTGCAAATTATTCTGGTACTCGGTGTGACGGTGGGTCTCGCTTGGCCTGCGGGTCACTTTCTCGCGGCACTTTTTTCCGGGCAACGGACATTTCTGACAGCAACATTGGGTCCCATTGAGAATGGCTTCTTTCGCATTGCCGGAATCTCTCGGGCCGAACAGACGTGGACGTCTTACACGCTGGCCATGCTGGCGTTTAACGCGCTGGGCTTTGCTTTTCTTTATCTTCTGCAGCGCCTTCAGGGTGTCTTGCCTTTGAATCCCGGCGGGCTTGGGGCGCCCTCGCCTGATCTCTCCTTCAATACGGCGATCAGCTTTGTTACCAATACCAACTGGCAGTCTTACGCGGGTGAGAGCACCATGAGCAATTTCACCCAGATGGCGGGTCTTGCTGTGCAGAATTTTCTGTCTGCCGCAACCGGCATTGCACTGGCCGTGGCAATCACCCGGGCCTTTGCGCGCAGCAGTGCGGCAACCATCGGCAATTTCTGGGACGATTTGATCAAATCGACGCTTTACGTGCTGTTGCCATTGTCCATTATTTTAGGCTTAGTTTTTGTGGGTCTCGGCGTGCCGCAGACACTTTCAAATTCCGTGACCGCCACAACTCTCGAGGGCGCGCAGCAGGTAATTACGCTGGGGCCAATTGCGAGTCAGGAAGCCATCAAGCAGCTGGGTACCAATGGTGGTGGTTTCTTCAATGCCAATGCGGCACATCCTTTTGAAAATCCATCGGCCTTTGCCAATGATCTTTCAATCATTGCCATGCTGGTGCTGTCCCTGGCCATGACCATCATGTTCGGGCGCATGGTCGGGGATTTGCGTCAAGGCCGGGCGTTGCTGGCCACCATGCTGCTGTTCCTCATTGTCGGCACAGGCATTGTCTATTGGCAGGAGGCTGCCGGAAACCCCATTCTGGCCCAGCTCGGCCTTGATCCATCGCAAGGCAACATGGAAGGCAAGGAGTTGCGTTTCGGCTTGGCCATGACGTCGCTTTTTGTGGTCGCCACGACCGGACTTTCATGTGGTGCTGTCAACGCCATGCACTCGTCGCTCACAGCCATCGGTGGTCTGGTGCCCTTATTCTTTATTCAGCTTGGTGAAATCCTGCCGGGTGGTGTTGGCTCTGGCCTCTATGGCATGCTGGTCATTGCCGTCATCACGGTGTTCATTGCTGGCCTGATGGTCGGTCGCACGCCGGATTATCTTGGCAAGAAAATCGAGGCGCGCGAGATGAAGCTCGCGATGCTGGCGCTGCTCATCTTGCCTTTGGCCATTCTCGGCTTCAGCGCCGTGGCCGCGATGATTCCTGCAGGCCTCGCAAGTCTCAGCAATGCTGGACCGCATGGCTTGACTGAAATCCTCTATGCCTATTCCTCGGCAGCGGGAAACAATGGCTCGGCTTTTGCAGGCCTCAACGGCAATACGCCCTGGTACAATACGACCTTAGCCATTGGCATGTTCCTCGGCCGCTTCTTCTACATTGTGCCGATGATGGCCATTGCTGGGTCCCTTGCCGCAAAGACCAAGGTTCCCGCTTCAGCTGGATCATTCCCCACTCACGGCCTGATGTTTGTAGGTTTGCTCGCTGGTGTGATCCTCATCCTGGGCGGCCTGCAATATTTCCCGGCCCTCGCTTTGGGCCCCATCGCCGAGCATTTCGAAATGCTTGCCGGCAAAACATTCTGATTGGAGTTCGCCATGACCAAACACGCTTCCGCACCCGCCCTTTTTGATGTTGCGATCTTTGCACAGGCCGCAACGGATGCTTTGCGCAAACTCAACCCGGTGCAGCTCGCGCGCAACCCGGTGATCTTCGTTACTGAAGTTGTGTCCGCACTGGTCACGATTTTCTGGCTGCGCGATCTTATTATGGCCAATGGCAATGCGTGGTTCTCGGGGCAGATCGGGGCATGGCTGTGGTTTACTGTACTTTTTGCCAATTTTGCCGAAGCCGTGGCTGAAGGCCGGGGCAAGGCCCAAGCCGAGGCGCTCCGCCGTACACGGACGGATACGCGCGCCAAGCGGCTGATCATTCCTGAAACCAATGACCGGGTCTTCTCGTTGGTCAGCGCCATGGAACTGTCGCCCGGTGATCTCGTGCTGGTCGAGGCGGGAGATCTGATTCCGGCCGATGGCGAAATTGTCCAGGGCATTGCCTCGGTCAATGAGGCCGCCATCACCGGCGAGTCGGCACCCGTCATCCGCGAATCCGGTGGTGATCGTTCCGCCGTCACGGGGGGCACCACGGTGCTTTCGGACTGGATCAAGGTCAAGGTGACGGCGTCGGCCGGCAATACCTTCATCGACCGCATGATTGCCCTTGTTGAAGGTGCTGAACGCCGCAAGACGCCCAATGAATTGGCGCTTTCAATCTTGCTTGCTGGCATGACGCTGATTTTCCTGATCGCCGTGGCTACACTGTGGGGCTTGGCCGGCTATTCCGGCACGTTTGTCTCGATCACGGTTCTTGTGGCGTTGCTGGTGACATTGATCCCCACGACCATTGGCGGATTGCTGTCGGCGATTGGCATTGCTGGCATGGACCGTCTGATCCGCTTTAATGTGATTGCAACGTCAGGCCGGGCCGTTGAAGCCGCAGGCGATGTTGATACGCTGCTGCTCGACAAGACGGGGACGATCACGTTTGGCAATAGGCTTGCCTCGGCCTTTATTCCGGTCCCGGGCGTTGCTGAAAAGCAGTTGGCGGAATTGGCGCTGTTGTCTTCACTGGCCGATGAAACGCCAGAGGGTCGCTCGATCGTGGCGCTGTCCAAGAGCAAATATGGTCTTTCAGAACCGCAGCTCGACGCCGAGCAATCATCGCCTGTCGCCTTCTCGGCCTCGACCCGAATTTCGGGCATGAACATTGGGGCTCGCGAACTTCGCAAAGGTGCCATTGACGCCATTTTGAAATATGTCGGGATCAAGTCTGCAGAGGCACCACCGGAATTCCGCGAGGCCGTGGAAAAAATCTCGCGCTCGGGTGGAACGCCACTGGCTGTTGCCGAAAATGGCAGACTGGCCGGTGTCATCCATCTCAAGGACGTGGTGAAGCCTGACATCAAGCAACGCTTTAACGCCTTGCGCGCCATGGGCATCCGCACGGTGATGGTGACGGGCGATAATCCAGTGACGGCGGCGGCCATAGCATCAGAGGCTGGCGTTGATGATTTCATTGCCGAGGCCACGCCCGAAGACAAGCTCAACTATATTCGTGCTGAACAGAAGGGCGGCCGGATGATTGCCATGTGCGGTGACGGCACCAATGACGCGCCCGCTCTCGCCCAGGCCGATGTCGGCGTGGCCATGCAGATGGGCACCCAAGCCGCCCGCGAGGCCGGCAATATGGTCGACCTTGATTCCAATCCCACCAAGCTCATCGAGATTGTCGAAATCGGCAAGCAGTTGCTGATGACGCGGGGCTCGCTCACCACCTTTTCGATTGCCAATGACGTGGCCAAATATTTCGCCATCATCCCTGCTCTGTTCATTGCGACGTATCCAGAGCTTGGGGCCTTGAATGTGATGCATCTCGCCTCGCCGCAAAGTGCCATCTTGTCTGCTGTGATCTTCAATGCGTTGATTATTGTGGCGCTCATTCCGCTGGCGCTGAACGGTGTTGGTTATCGCCCGGTGGGGGCTTCAGCCCTCCTGCGGCGCAATCTGCTGATCTATGGGCTTGGAGGCCTCATTGTTCCATTCATCGGCATCAAGATCATTGATCTTCTTGTCTCTGCACTTCATCTCGCTTGAGGAGAATCCAAATGCTTGCTCATCTTCGCCCCGCGCTCATTGTCTGGCTCCTGCTTACGGTTCTGACCGGGCTCATCTATCCGCTGGCCATGACCGGTGTCGCCCAGGTGGTTTTTCCCGGTGCCGCCAATGGCAGCATGACCACAGGGGCCACTGGCTCAACCCTCATTGGCCAACTCTGGACCCAGGACAAATATTTCCAGGGCAGACCATCTGCTGCTGGCAATGGCTATGACGCCACGGCCTCTTCTGGCTCAAACTATGGCCCCACCTCAGCCAAGCTCAAGGACCGCGTGGCAGGCGACGTTGAAAAGCTGCGCCAATCGGGCTTTGCAGGCGCCATTCCGGCAGACGCTGTGACAAGCTCTGCCAGTGGTTTGGACCCTCATATTTCGCCAGCCTTTGCGCTGCTTCAGGTGCCGCGCATTGCCAAGGCGCGCAGCCTGCCGGAAGACAAGGTGAAAGCTTTGGTCATTGATCATATTGAAACGGCAACACTTGGTTTGGTGGGAGAGCCCCGCGTCAATGTTCTCTTGCTTAACCTGGCCCTGGATGGAGTAAGCTAATCTTTCAATGGTTGAAGCCCGCGATAGGCGTCCCTCGCCCGATGCCCTGCTTGAGCTTGCCACCCGCGAGGGTCGGGGCAAGCTCAAGATTTTTCTCGGTGCCTCTCCCGGCGTTGGTAAAACCTATGCCATGCTTGCTGGTGCGCGACGCCTGACCGACGAGAAGAAAGATGTTCTGGTGGGCGTGGTTGAAACCCACGGACGGTCTGAAACTGCGGCACTGATCCAGGGACTTGAGATTCTTCCGCTGAAGTCCGTGTCCTATCGCGGTCATGAGCTGCAGGAATTTGACCTTGATGCCGCATTGGCCCGCAAGCCCGCCCTGATCATTGTGGATGAGTTGGCCCACAGCAATGCGCCGGGCTCACGCCACCCCAAACGGTTTCAGGATGTGCAGGAATTGCTCGATGCCGGGATTGATGTGTGGACAGCTCTCAACATCCAGCATCTGGAAAGCCTTGCGGATGTCGTTGCGTCGATTACGGGTGTCACGGTGCGTGAGCGTGTGCCTGATACTGTGGTTGAGCGGGCCGATGATGTGGTGCTGATCGATATCACGCCTGATGAACTGGTCCAGCGTTTGAAAGACGGCAAGGTCTATCTCGGCGACAACGCCACGCGAGCCGCTGATAATTTCTTGAAGCCCGGCAATCTCACGGCTTTGCGCGAACTGGCGCTGCGCCGCACGGCCCAACGCATTGATGGGCAGATGGTGGACTATCTGCGCCTCAATGCCATTGAGGGGCCTTGGCCCACGACCGAGCGCCTGCTCGTTTGTGTGGGCGGTGACCAACTATCCGAACAGGTGGTGCGCACTGGTGCTCGCATGGCTGGGGGGCTCAACGGCACATGGATTGCGGTTCACGCCTCGCCGTCGGGTCACAGTCCGGGTGCTGATGAATTGCGCCGCATTGAAGAAGCCCTTTCACTCGCAGCGAGATTAGGCGCCGAAATTTCACGCGTGACCGGTAGCGATCTGGCAGCAGAAATCCTGCGGCTGGCGCGGCAACAGAACATCACGCAAATTCTCATGGGGTTAAGCCCGCCCACGCTGCTCAAAAAGCTCTTTGGCAGATCTTTGCCGAGCGAGATCATGCACCGGGCGCGCGGCGTTGGCGTTCATATCGTCACGGGAAAACAACAAGAAAAATCCAAGAGCTTTGTCTGGCCCAGCCTCAAGCTCAATGGCATCGCCGCTGCCTTTGTGGCCGTGGCCTTGGCCACGGTGGTGGGCATTGGTCTCGAGCGGGCTTTGCAGCTTCCCAATCTCTCCATGGTTTATCTGGCCGCCGTGTTGTTCTGCGCCACGGGCTTTGGCACGATGAGCGCCATTGCAGCTGCCTTCTTCTCGTTTCTGGCTTTCAATTTTTTCTTCATCGCGCCGCGTTACACGTTCACCGTGGCAAGCCCCGGCGAGCTTTTGTCGCTGGTGATTTTCCTCCTCGTGGCCGTGCTCACAGGAAGCCTCGCCGGGCGGCTTCGACAACAACGCATTTTTGCGCTGGCGCAAGTCAAGCAATTGCAGGCGCTTTATGACCTCTCGCGCAAGATTTCAGCGACCGTGAAGATGGATGACATTGGCTGGATCGTCGTCACTCATCTGGCCTCTCTGGTCAAAGGACAGGCGATCCTCCTTCTGGAGCGCAAGGGCGAGCTTGAAATTATCTCGGCCATGCCACCCGAAGACGATCTCGGGCCCGCTGACTGGGCTGCGGCGCGTTGGGCTTTTGAGCGCTATGAAAAGGCTGGCTGGATGTCTGAAACCCTGCCCAATGCCGAATTCCAGTTTCGGCCCTTGCGGGCTTCGCATGCCACGTTGGGAGTCGCAGGCTTCAGGCCTTCGGGCGGCGCTTTGTCGGCGGAAGTTGAACGCATGGTCGAGGCTATCCTGGACCAAGTCGCCGTCGCCGTTGAACGGGCGGTTCTCGGCGACATGGCGGGCAAGGCGCAGGCTGATGCTGAAAGTGAAAAGCTTCGGTCGGCGTTGCTGTCGTCAATCTCGCATGATTTGAGAACGCCGCTGTCATCAATTCTGGGGTCGGCCTCTACGCTGCGCAGCCTTGGATCCAAGCTGACGAAGGCAGTGCGGGAGGATTTGCTCGCCAATATCGAAGAAGAGGCCACGCGACTTTCGAGATTTGTGGTCAATCTTCTCGACATGACAAAGCTTGAAGCCGCGGGCGTTCCCAAGGAATTGGAAAAAGTAGACCTTGGCGAAGTCACGTCTGCTGCCGTGCGGCGGGCCAAGCAGGCTTGGCCGTCACGAAAAGTTGTGATCACCATTGCCGAGGGTGTGCCGCCGGTCATGGCGCGCGCTGCATTGCTGGAACAGCTGGTGTTCAACCTTCTCGACAATGCAGAAAAATATGCGCCCGCAGACACTGAAACTTCAATCGATGTTTCAAGATCGGGCAACTCTGTGCGCCTCGCGGTTGAAGACCATGGCCTTGGAATTCCCGCGGCTGACCTTGAACTCATCTTCCAGAAATTCTATCGCGTGAGTGCAGGCGATGGCCGCCCGCCCGGCACAGGCTTGGGGCTTGCGATTTGCCGCGCCATTGCGACAGCCTTTGGTGGTACCATTCATGCTGAAAGCCCTGTTGCCGATGGCAAAGGTACACGTCTCGTGCTGCAATTGCCCGGAGTCTCGCCATGACCCGCCCGCGCATACTTCTGGTTGATGATGAGCCGCAAATCCTGCGGTTCCTCAAACCTGCGCTTGAAGCCGGAGGGTTCGAGCCGATCATCGCTGCCACAGCGGAAGAGGCCATTCGTTTGGCCGCACTTAAGGCCCCCGATGTCATTCTGCTTGATCTGGGCCTGCCAGACCGCGACGGCAAGGATGTGATCCGCGAAATCCGCAGCTGGTCGAAAGTGCCGATCATTGTTTTGTCAGCGCGCGACCAGGAGACCGAAAAGATCGATGCGCTTGATTTGGGCGCGGATGATTATGTGAACAAGCCTTTTGCCATCGGCGAATTGATGGCGCGCATTCGTGCTGCCCAGCGCCACAAAATCCAGTCCGAGGGCGGGGCCACACATTATAGCGCTGGCGGTCTTGAGATCGACACGCTGAAACATAGCGTCCGACGCGATGGAGCAGAAATCCATCTCACGCCCAAAGAGTTTGACCTCTTAGTCTTGCTGATGAGCAATGCCGACCGGCTGCTCACCCACCGGCAAATTCTCAATGCTGTCTGGGGTCCGGCCCACAGCTATGACGTTCAATATCTGAGAGTCTTCATCCGGCAGCTCCGCAACAAGATTGAGAGCGAGCCCAACAATCCGAACCTCGTGATTACAGAACCGGGACTGGGGTATCGGTTCAGGTCGTGACGGGTGGGGCCCGCTGCATATACCAGAGTTTCGTTGCCCCATAGCGGCTCAGTCCCCAGGCTGCTCGTTACCACAACGGCTCCGTGAGGGATCCCAATGGGCAGTAGGTTATGGATTTATTACGGCACTGTTATCTCGGGATTCGTTTTAGGTTGAACATTAAAAAACTTCCCATCTACTGTGGCGAAAGATAGAGACAGAACAAATTCAAAAAGACCGAAGGGCAATATGTTCTCTCTAACCCAATCTGGCTTGACCTTTCGCAGGCTTGAACTGCCGCAACTCAGCAGGCATTTGCCGTGCAATCCCTCGGTCATGGTGCAGAATGGCAAACTCATGGCTTGCTATCGTGGCGTAAACTACGATCTGCGCGAGGGCTACCGCTTCTGGTATGGCTCTGTCGGCTCGCAAATAACCGATAGTCAAAATTACCTGGCAACTATTGCTCCAAACTTATCCCAAGCCAGTAGTCGGTTTATTGAAGACCGCCATATCAGGCGGCATCCCTTGGCATTGAATGGCCTGCAAGACCTCAGGCTTTTTGAGTGGAAGGGCGAAACCTATGCCTTAGGTAGCGCCGCAGTATCGGAACCCACCGGCCAGTTAAATGAGCATCGTCTTCGTAACACAAGTTTTTTATGCAAACTCAAAGGTGGGCATCTGGAACTCGTGAACTTTTTTCAAACAGCACGTTTGAATGAAAAAAATTGGATGCCTTGGGTGGTGGATGAACGGTTGTTTGTTGTTTACGAACCCGATCCATTTACCGTCCTTGAGTTTGCTGACAAGAAAATGCAGTTGGTGATTTCGCCTGCGCAAAAACTGAAATTACCGAAGCAAACCGGCAGCTCATGCGTAATCACTTTGGGCGATTATTATTTGGGAGTTGTGCATGATAAGGTGGGGCTCGGTCGCAAAGCGGTCTATTCTCATACTTTGGTTCAGTTCTCACGAAATTTCGAAGTCCTCAGGGTCAGCACACCATTCACCTTCGAAGGTGAAACTGTCGAATTTTGTGCCGGGCTGGCAATTCTCGACGACAATCTGATTTTCTCCTATGGCGTATGGGATCAAAAAGCTGTGATTTTGAGCCTTAATTTGAAAGCTTGTTTGCAGCTTTTGTTCCAGGACTAGGGTTGACATGTCGTGCCATGAGGATCTCCTGATGGACCAATCAATCAGGTGTGACACGCGGTGGCAAGGCACCGGGTTTGACCCATGAAATCCTATATTTCTTGATGACATGTTCGGAGCAAGTGGCGGAAGAAAATTCCGCCTACCCAGATCCTCTCGACATCGGGACCAGCATGGCGCACATTGATGGCCTGACGACGTCAACAAGGGAATTAAAAGCATGCGAACTTCAATCCGGCTTCTCGGCGCTTTCTTCACAGTAATCACCCTGTTTGCTGTCGGACTTCAGAGCGCTTATGCCGATAGCGGCAGAATTACGCTTAAGATCTACAAGGCCGGTTTTATTATCGGTGGTTCAGGCGGTGAGGGTAGCCTTGGTTTCAATGGCCGTACCTATCGGCTGGGGGTCGGCGGCATAGACTACGGGCTGGTGTTCGGCGGCTCGAAGACGGTTCTCCAAGGTACGGTGAGCCACATCCAACGCGCGTCAGACGTTGAGGGGGTCTATGGTGCCGTGGGGGCTGGACTTGCAGTCGGTCGCGGTACGCGCGCGATCGTTCTTACCAACCAGAAGGGTGCGGTTCTGGAGCTCTCGGGTCGGCAGGTCGGGCTGATGGCGAACCTCGATTTAAGCGGGCTGGCACTCTCGATAAAATAGCTTGGTATTTACGGGCGGCGGAGACTTTTCATGAAACTGCGGCATGTGATGGTGTGCGCGGCTCTCTGCGCAATGGTTGCAAGCGGCGGTCACGCCGAAGCAAAAAACAAACATCCTGCTGTTCACGGCCGATGTGCGATTATGTATGGACAGTTCGCAAAGGCAAAGATGGTTCATTCAGTGTTTGTGACGAGCGATGGTTTGTCGCCAAGCGCCAATCATCAGGGTAGCTGGTCCTGTTCATCAGCAGCACGCGCTACTGTAGGCGAAGCGGCCGCTGCGGCGCTGAAACATTGCCAAGATGAAGTCGCTCATTTTAGTGCCCAAGGCTACGCATTCGTCAGGAAGTGTTCAGTAATTCAGAAATTTTAAGTTGTGATTTCGCCGCTTTGAAAAACATCATGAAAATAAGGGATTTTTGACCTCCCAATGAACCGGAGTTCAAATCGCAAAAACTCGTTGGATTGCCACTCAAGCCGATTCAGACAAGCTTTTCGTTTAACAGTGAGCATGAGAGTGGCGATAGAAAGCCAAGGACAATGGTGGAACATTTGTCTCGCGCGTGGCATACTGAAGCCATGAAATACCGTGCAGATGATTTGGAAGTTAAGATCAATGGTCGCGGCGGGTCTGGAAAGGCTGCTATTTGGCAATGGAATCTCTGGGTCAAAGGGGCTGGTGGTGCCCGATTAGCCCAGGGAACTGAAAGCGGCGCCAGAGACAAGGCAGAGAAGGCCGGCGAACGCGCCAAATCAGGATTTGTTGACTCTGCGAAGTCGTAATCCTTCCAAACTCCCAAGAGTTATTGAGCTACTCGATAAGAGGATGATGGACCCAACCATCACTTTCTAATTGTCATTGTGATTTAGATTAGCTGCTCGGGGCGGTAAAATCCCGGGCAACATTTCTTCTCTATTCTCAAGATGATTAGGGGGAGTAGTGGCGGAAGAAGAGGGATTCGAACCCTCGGTAGGCTATTAACCTACGCACGCGTTCCAGGCGTGTGCCTTAAACCACTCGGCCATCCTTCCGTTGCAGCGCTGCCTATACCATTGGCGCTTGACGTTCAAGCTTTAGTGCCTATGAATTTGAGCCCGGAGAAGGCTCGAATTTCATGGCGAAAGCGACCGAAGACGTTGACTTGGAGCAGCTCCGCGAACAGGTGGAGCGACTTGCCCGCCTGATCCGGCAGCAGGGCTTTCACGAGGGCCTCAACCCGGCGCAATGGGAGGCTTTGCGCTATGTTTCGCGCGCCAACCGCTTTTCCAACTCGCCTGGGGCCCTTGCTCAATATCTGGGATCGACCAAAGGCACGGTATCGCAAACCATCTTAAGCCTTGAAAAAAAGGGATTGATTGGCAAGGTCGTCTCGCCCGCGGACGCGCGCGTGGTGTTGCTGGCCTTAACGCCCAAGGGCCAAGAGCTTTTAGCGCGCGACCCACTGTTAAGCCTTGCCACTGAAATCGGGGCTTTGAGCGGCAAGACCGCGCGGCGCTTTGCCCGAGGTGTCGATCAAATTTTACGCGGGCAAATCAGCCGCCAAAAGCAAATTGATTTTGGCGGCTGCAAGAGCTGTCGTCATTGGCGCGACCGCTCCGGCGAAGACGCGCTCTCGCGCTGCATGTATTTCAATGTGCAGATGTCCAAGGAAGACCTTGGCAAGTTGTGCCAGCAGCATCTTCAGCGCTGATGGGAAAAGGTTAGCTGAGAAGCGTCAGCGATAGAAAACGAGAATGACTTTTCCCAGAAAAGTCATTCCGCTCTAAACATCGAGATTGGCCACCGACAAGGCATTGTCGCGGATGAAATCGCGACGCGGCTCCACCAAATCGCCCATCAGCTTGGTGAAGATGTCATCGGCATCATCTACTTCCGCCACGCGCACGCGCAACAGCGAGCGGGCGTTGGGATCAAGCGTGGTTTCCCAGAGCTGATCAGGGTTCATTTCGCCCAAGCCTTTATAGCGCTGCATGGACACACCCTTGCGGCCTGCTGCAAAGACACTGTCGAGCAGTGACAGGGGGCCATGGATTGCGATCTCGGAATCCTTGCGCTTCAATTTCGCCGAGCGGGCATAGACTTCCTGCAAATGGGCCGTCTTTTTATCAAGACGCAGTGCATCCTGCGACGAGATGAGCTTGCCATCAATGTGCCAGCTTTCCTTTACGCCGCGCAATTCGCGGGCAAAGACCAAGCCACCATCGGAGGCGGCGCTCCCATGCCAGCCACGTTCGGTTTCTTCGGAAATGGAATCCAAGCGCTTGGCAATATAGATCGCAGCAGAGTCAGCTTTTTCCGCTGTCGAAATAATCTCAGGGTTCAAAGCTCCGGCAATCGCCACCTGTTCAATGATGTTCGTGGGGTAACGCGAATGCAGACCTTCAATCATCGAGCGGATCGCCAAGGCCTCATCGACGATGAGACGTAGATCCGTGCCGCCCCGCTCAGAAGCATCGGCCAGAACCAGTGTTGTGCCTTCAAGGCCCACGTCAACCAGATTGGTTTCAAGGGCGGCATTGTCTTTGAGATATTGCTCAGAAGCACCGCGCTTAATTTTATAGAGCGGGGGCTGGGCAATATAGAGATGACCCCGATCAACCACTTCGCGCATCTGCCGATAGAAGAAGGTCAAGAGCAAAGTGCGGATATGTGCGCCGTCCACGTCAGCGTCGGTCATGATGATGATCTTGTGATAACGCAGCTTGTCGGCGTTGAATTCCTCGCGGCCAATGCCTGTGCCCAAGGCCGTAATCAAGGTTCCGATTTCAGCCGAGCCCAGCATCTTGTCAAAGCGGGCGCGTTCGACGTTTAGAATTTTTCCACGAAGCGGCAGCACGGCCTGGTTCTCGCGGTTGCGCGCCTGCTTGGCCGAGCCACCTGCGGAGTCTCCTTCCACGATGAAGAGTTCGCACAGGGCCGGGTCACGCTCCTGGCAGTCGGCCAGTTTTCCCGGCAAGGACGAAATATCGAGCGCCCCTTTACGCCTGGTCAATTCGCGGGCTTTTCGTGCGGCTTCACGCGCCGCAGCGGCTTCAACAACCTTGCCGACAATGGCCTTGGCCTCGGACGGGTGTTCTTCAAACCATGCGCCCAATTGTTCGTTGATCAGGCCTTCCACCACAGGGCGAACTTCCGACGAGACGAGCTTGTCTTTGGTTTGCGATGAAAATTTCGGATCAGGCACTTTGACCGAGAGAACGCAGGTCAGGCCCTCGCGCGCGTCATCGCCGGTGATGGCGATTTTTTCGCGCTTGGCAATGCCACTTTCAGCAGCATAGGCATTGATGATGCGCGTCAGGCCACCACGAAAGCCCGCCAAATGGGTTCCGCCATCGCGCTGGGGAATGTTGTTGGTGAAGCAGAAGACACTTTCATGATAGCTGTCATTCCACCACAGCGAACATTCCATGGTGATGCCATCGCGCTCACCGGTAATCAGGATAGGCTCCTTGATCAGGCCCTGCTTGGTGCGATCCAAATAGCGCACGAAGGCCGCGATGCCGCCTTCGTAATAAAGTTCGAGTACATGCGGCTCCACACCGCGCCGGTCAGAGATGATAACGCGAACACCGGAGTTGAGGAAGGCCAGCTCGCGCAACCGATGTTCCAGTGTGGCAAAATCAAATTCAACCTTGGTGAAGGTTTCAGTCGAGGGCAGGAAGGTGACTTCGGTGCCGCGCTTGCCGCCCGAGTCGCCGACCACTTTCAGCGGTGCATCGGGCACACCATGGGTGAAGCTCATGGTGTGGGTTTTACCATCACGGTGAATGGTGAGTTCAAGCTTGCTCGACAGCGCGTTCACAACGGAGACGCCCACACCATGCAGACCGCCTGAGACCTTGTAGGAGTTCTGGTCGAACTTGCCGCCGGCGTGAAGCTCGGTCATGACAATTTCTGCAGCCGAGCGCTTAGGCTCATGATCGTCATCCTGCTTGATGCCGGTTGGAATGCCACGACCATTGTCGGTGACGGTGGCCGAGCCATCCGCATTGAGGGTCAAAGTTACCAACGTGGCGTGGCCGCCCAAGGCCTCATCGATACCATTGTCGATCACTTCATAGACCATGTGATGCAGGCCCGAGCCATCATCGGTGTCGCCGATATACATGCCCGGGCGCTTTCTTACGGCATCAAGACCTTTCAAAATCTTGATCGAGTCTTCGCCATAGAACGGGCTCGGGGACAGGGGCGTTACATCACTCATGGTTTGACTTTCGTGTCTTCGACTTTGCCGTTTTCAACGGTATAGAGTTGGGCTTCTGATCCAGCGCCAGCAAACAATGCGGCTTCCGTGCCGGTCATAAAACTTTGTGCGCCAAGGCGGGTCAGCGTCTCATAGAGACCATGGCGGCGCGCCTCATCGAGATGTGCCGCCACCTCATCAAGAAGCAACAATGGTGCTGCTCCCAAATGGTCTTTGACGGCGCGCGCTTGCGCCAGAATGAGGCCGATCAACAAGGCTTTTTGTTCTCCAGTGGAACACAGGGCAGCAGGTGTTGATTTAGGGCCATGCATGACTGAAAAATCAGTGCGGTGCGGGCCTTTCATCGTGCGTCCCTGAGCGCGGTCCAGACCCCGCGATTCGAGCAGTATTCTAGCGTATTTTTCCTCCGCCTGCACGGCCGGATTTGTCGCCACAAGCTCTTCAATTTCGCCCTCAAGTTGAAAAACACCCCATGGAAAGGGGCTGGCATTTTCGGCCCCGGCAAAGTGCCTTGAGAGGTGGCCTGCTACCTCATTTCGGGCGGACGCCATGGCGATCGCACATTCGGCCATCTGGGCCTCAAGGCTCGACAGCCAGGTGCGGTCGGCGCGCTCATCCTGAAGCAGGAAGTTGCGCTCGCGCATCAGTTTTTCAAAGGCGTTGAAGCGAGACCCATGGCTTTCATCAAAACTTGCCACCAAACGATCGAAAAACCGCCTGCGGTCGCCGCCTGGCCCGGCAAACAGCCTGTCCATCGCAGGCGTCAGCCAGAGGATGCGAAGATGAGCGCCCAGCCGACCTGAGCTTTTCTGCAGCAGACCGTCAATCATGGCCGAGCGGCCAGACTGTTCACTGTCGTCGCTCAACGGATCGCCCTCAAAGCCGGTTCCCAATTGAACGTCGCCCTGAGGCGTTTCGGCATCAGCGGCCACCGCCCAGGAACCATTGCCGCCCAACCGCGCCAGAAGATTGAAGGCTGAACCCCTGAGTCCACGTCCGGGCACCAGAAGCGAGATCGCCTCAAGAATGTTGGTCTTGCCCGCGCCATTGGGGCCAGCGAGAGCCACGAGCCGTGTGCGTGGCTCAAGGCGCAAGCTCTCATAGTTCCTGAAATTATGAAGCGTCAGCCTTTCGATGCTGAAGCGGGGTTCTGCCATCGATGGTGGCTCAAACGCGCATCGGCATCAGGACGTAAAGCGACTGGGCATCTTCGGGATCGCGGATCACGGTGGGAGATCCTGCATCGGCCAGCTCAAAGCGCATGGACGAGGCTTTAATCTGGGCTGCAACGTCGAGCAGGTAGCGCGAGTTGAAGCCGATCTCGATTGCCGAATGGGCATAGCCCACGGGCACTTCTTCTTCGGCCGAACCCGAATCTGGGTTGTTCACCGTCAGCGTCACCTTATCGGCGGAGATATTCAGCTTCACGGCACGGCTCTTTTCGAATGAAATCGTCGACACCCGGTCTACGGCCTCGGCAAAGAGCTTGGTGTCGGCTTCCATTACCTTGTCATTGTTGCGTGGGATGACGCGCTCATAATCGGGGAAGGTGCCATCGATCAATTTCGAGGTGAGCTTCAAGCGGCCCACAGTGAAGCGGATTTTGGCGGAGGACACCGCCACTTCCACTTCGCCATCCTCGCCTTCCAAAAGTTTTACAACTTCCAGAACGGTTTTACGCGGCACAATGATGCCAGCCATTCCCGAAGCGCCTGCAGGCAGAGGCAATTCAGATTGAGCCAGACGATGGCCGTCAGTGGCCACGGCGCGCAGCACGTTGGCTTTTGCCACTTCATGGAAATAGATGCCGTTCAGATAATAGCGCGTCTCTTCGGTTGAAATGGCAAAGCGCGTGCGCTCGATCAGAAATTTCAAATCCTTGGCCGCCAGTGAAAACACATTGCCCATGTCGCCCGATGACAGATCGGGAAAATCTTCTGGTGGCAAAGCCTGCAAGGCAAAGCGCGACTTTCCAGCGTGAATGGAGACGCGACCTGAATCACCTGCCTGTTCAAGTTCAAGCTGGGCCCCATCCTGCAATTTGCGCACGATGTCATAGAGCATGTGGGCGGCCACCGTGACTGCACCTTCGCGCGTCACTTCGGCGGGGACGGATTCCACAATTTCGATATCAAGATCCGTGGCGGTTAGTTTCACCTGGCCGGACTTGGCTTGGACCAGAACATTGGACAGGATCGGAATCGTGTTGCGACGTTCAACCACGCTTTGCACATGGTTCAGAGCCTTCAGAAATCCTGATCTTTCAATGGTAACGCGCATCCCGCCAAAATCCCCTAAAGTGGAAGGGGACATTGGCGTTTTCCCCTGCCAATTTCAAGGCTTTTACTGTTGTTCTACAAGCCTGATCAACAAAGCAACCTCGCGCGCCAGCTTCTCATCGCCACGGACCTGCTCATCGATCTTGCGGACGGCATGGAGGACAGTGGAATGGTCACGGCCTCCAAAACGGCGGCCAATATCTGGGAGCGAACGGGCTGTCAATTTCTTGGCGAGATACATGCCAACCTGGCGCGGCAGCACCACCGCGCGTGAACGCCGTGCCGACAACAGATCAGTCCGGCCTACATTGTAGTGGCGGCTGACCACTTTCAGAATATCTTCAATCTTGACGCGGCCCAGATCGGACGTGCCCTGCTGTTCGCGCAAGACCATGGAGGCCAGATCAAGGGTGATCGGTGATTTGTTGAATTGCTGATAAGCGACCAAACGATTGAGAGCGCCTTCAATTTCGCGACCACCGCCTGAAATGCGCTCGGCCACCAATTCCAGAACTTCATCTTTCAGGCCGGCCGATGGATCAATGCGGAGCAGCGCCATATGGCGTTGCGCGATGATCTTGCGGCGCTGATCAAGGTCGGGCGTTTCAATATCGATCACCAACCCGCCCAGAAGCCTCGAGCGCATGCGAAGATCAATCGTGTCAAGCTGGGCTGGCGGCACGTCGGCGGCCACCACAACCTGCCTTCTCGCATCGACCAGCGAATTGAAGGCATGGCAGAATTCCTGCTGAATGGCCTTGCCCTGCAAGAACTGGAAATCATCAATGAGCAACACGCCCACCTGCTGGAACTGATCCTTGAAGGCCAGCGTGTCGCGCTGGCGGATGGCGTGAATAAAGCCATACATAAAGCGCTCGGCGGTCAACATCAAAACCTTGCGGTCTGGTTGCTTGACGCGAATATCAGCAGCAATAGCATTCAAGAGATGGGTTTTGCCCAGGCCCGCTGCTGAATGAATATAGAGTGGATTGAACGTCAAAGCCTGACCGACCGCGGCCTGAGCCACGCGTTGTGATGCGGCATGTGCCAGCTGGTTTGATGCACCCACCACAAAGGTGTCAAAGGTCTGGTTGTCATCGCTTGCAGGTTCGGCATTGAACAGAGCCTGGACTTGCGCCTGAACCTGGCCGGCTTGAGCATTACGCTCGGAATTTTGCGGCTCGGTGCGGTCCTGATTGGCAGGTGTTGGCAAGCTGGCGCGGAACGCCTCGCCCTGCACACGGACGCGCAGCTGGACCGCTTTCAAGTCCCCAAATTCGGTTTCGGCAATTTTGTGAAGCTTTGCCAGATAATGATTTTCAATCCATGAGCTCAGAAAGCGTGTGGGCACTGAGACGGTCAGCACTTCGCTCTGCAAGTCCTCTGCGTCCATGCGGGCAAACCATGAGGTGTAAAGGTCTTCGCCCAGTTCAGCGCGCAAGCGCTGCGCAATTCTTCCCCAACGCTCCTTCAAGCTTTGCGCCGGAGCTTCGATTTTTGTTGCCAAGTTCATTTTCTGCCGCCTTCATTTGGTCAACCGTCTGCAAACATCGGCCAAGGCCCATGTGATCAAACGGGTAAATTTTAGTATTCAGCGCTTAACCAGCGCCCATATTCCCAAGCCTACGCTAATGCTGACAACGCATGCCGCACTCTTCCTCACTCGTTATTGGCAAAACGCCCCTGTTCACCTGGTCAAACCTAAATTCAACCGACCGCCATCACTCGTCACTCTTGGCCGGTGCTTGCCGCATCTGGCTGGTTGACTTGAATTTACGCTAGCGCAGGAAATTTTGGAGGGGCAACAAAAAACCCAGTCTATCCGTACACGGAGGGTTGAGATTTTATAGGCCTTGCCGAAGGCACAGAGTTAAGAGACTGAATCTCTTGCGCGAATCAAAATACCACAGTTTGTAAAAATCGTTTACGGGCGCAAAATTTTGGGCAATTTTGGGCCCGATATAGAGGTTCGGCTACAACCATAGATTCCTACGCGCTCTACTGCATTGGAATGTATCACTAAATTCTGTTGATAACCTTCCGTGCGCTGACAAAGACTCTTAGTTTTGCCACTTCCTGCAGGGCCCAAACAAAAACCGTCGGCTTTCGCCGACGGTTTAATCTGTCAAACAGTAATTTAGAGGCCGATCAGGCCTTCATGGCGCGCACACGCAGCGTCAGGCGCGAGACTTTGCGCGAGGCGGCGTTCTTGTGCATCACGCCTTTTTGAGCGCTGCGCATCACTTCAGGCGTTGCCACCTTCAAAGCGGCTTCGGCATCGGCCTTCTTGCCACCGGCAATGGCTTCCTCAACCTTGCGCAGCGTGCCGCGCACACGGCTCAGGCGGTTCTTGTTGACTGTGGCACGACGGGCAGAGGCCCGCGTGGCTTTCTTGGCAGAAGAAGTATTGGCCATTTTTCGTCCTGGTTGAAATAATAGATGTGAGAATGGCCCCTTGGCCATCACACTGGGATGGCGGGCTTATAGGCAGACGACGTGCTTTTCGTCAACAAGCAATCTGGAACGCCTAAATTGGCCTCCGTCAGCTTGCCCGAACAGGGACCGTGACCTATAAATCAGCCTTTGCGGAGGTCCCATGTACAGTGAAACCCGCCCCTGGGGGGCCTTTTATATCCTGGATGAAGCTCCGGGCTTCAAGGTTAAGCGTATTGTGGTGAAGGCGGGCGGCAGGCTCTCGCTTCAAAGCCATAAACACCGCTCGGAACATTGGACGATTGTGACCGGCACGGCCACGGTGACGGTGGGTGAGACGGTTCAGAAACTCACCCGCGGGCAATCCATCGACATTCCCTACCAGGCCAAGCACCGGCTGGAAAATCTGCACACCGGCGAGGTTGTGGTGATCGAGGTGCAGTTTGGCGATTATCTGGGCGAGGATGACATCATTCGCTATGAGGATGTTTATCAGAGGACGTAAGTGCGCGTTCTCACCACTTATCCTCCCCTTTGGGGGAGGTGGCGCGCAGCGCCGGAGGGGTTACCGGCAGCAAGCTCTCAATCTGATCAACGACGCCATCCATCTCGCGGTTGATCTGGAAATTCCAGAAGCGAAGTATCGTGAAGCCTTTTGCGATGAAATGTGCATCACCAATGGTGTCCCGCTTGGCAACTTAGCCGTCACCATGTTGCGAACCATCCACTTCGATGATGAGCTTGGTATTGAATTCAGCGAAGTCGAGAATATAGCCGTCGGCAGGGGCCTGCCTGCGAAAGTTAAAGCCGCGAGCGTTAAAGTGTTTGAGTTGAACCCACAGTTTCACTTCTTCGTGGGTCATGTGTTTTCGTAAGCGACGGGCATGACTGATCAGGCTCACAGGTCTCCCCTCCGTCGGCTTCGCCGCCACCTCCCCCTCAGGGGAGGATGGTAGTAGTCCAGTTTCCTTCAACTCATTTCCTCCACTTTGGGGGAGGTGGTGCGTAGCACCGGAGGGGAACTAAACCTTCTCCCACTTCTTGCTCTTCTCACTCTTGAAGAAGGCATCGATGATTTTCATGTTCTGGATGGCATCATCAACGCCCCAGACCAGCTTTTTGCCGGACCGGATTTCGCGGCCAAAGGCTTCCGCCTCAAGCTGGTATTGATCGCTCACCGGAAATGAATGCCATGTGCCTTCATTCATCTCCAACCCTTGCACGAAAATGCGGTTGGGCTTGTCGGGCGGCGCGTTGAAGGGAATTTCAATTTCAATGCGGCCCTTGGTGCCCATGATGTTGACGCGCTGATAGGGTGCAAGCTGCGTTGAAATCGTGAAGCTCAAATGCCGCCCTTTGCCGAAATCGGCCAAGCCGCCCATCAACCGATCGGTCTTGAATTTTGGATCGCGGTCAAAGGTGCCAGTGACGCGCATCGGCTCTGCTTCAAAAATGAAACGTGAAATGGTGATGGGATAACAGCCGATGTCATATAATCCGCCGCCGCCAATATCGGCCATGTTGCGAACATTCTTGGGGTCGCGGTTGAAATATGAGAACATCACCTGAATGGCCCGCACCTCGCCAATTTCTCCGGCCTTTACCCGCGCCTTGGCATCAATCCATTGCAGCGCATGGCGCACCATGAAGGCCTCGGCGATCTTCACATTGCGCGGGACCTTTTTGAGTTTCATCGCTTCCTTGGCGGTGATGGCAATAGGCTTTTCGCAGAGCACGTGCTTGCCTGCCTTGGCGGCGAGCAAGGTCAAGGGCACATGGAGGTGGTTGGGTAGCGGATTATAGACAGCCTCGATTTCCGGATCAGCCAGCATCTCTTCATAAGAGCCATAGGCTTTCTCGATGCCCAGTTGGGCTGCGGCAGCTTGGGCGCGCTTCAGATTGCGCGAGGCGATGGCCACGATTTTGATGTCGGGGCTTTTCATCATGCCGGGAATGACCTTCTTCATCCCGATGTCTGCCGTTGAAATTACACCCCATTTGACTGCTGCCATGATCGTCCCTTTTTTGAGATTGCAAAAGCTTAATAGGCCAGATTCTGTCGCAAACCAAACGGGCAATGACGGTTTTAACCAGAGTCTTGCCCGACTGAATCTTGACGACTGATCGGCAATGGCGTTGTATCTCCCCCAAGACTAAAAATCACAAGGGAGTTAGACATGAAGACAACCATGAGAAATACAGTGGCCGCAGTGGCCCTGACCGCCAGCCTGTTTGGTCTGGCCGCAACCGCACAGGCAGGCGATGCAGACACCTGCCAGACTGTGAAAATGTCGGACATTGGCTGGACCGATGTGACCGCCGTGACCGCACTCACCGGCGCCATGCTCGACACCATGGGCTACAAGGGCGACATCAAGCAGCTCGCCGTGCCCGTCACTTACGCCTCCATGAAGAACAAGGACATTGACGTATTCCTTGGCAACTGGATGCCCTCGATGGTCGAAGACATCAAGGCCTATACGGCTGATGGTTCGGTTGAAACCATTGGAGCCAATCTGCCGACCGGCGCTTTCTATACGCTGGCCGTCCCCGAATATACCTATGACAAGGGCCTCCACGACTTTGCCGACATTGCAAAGTTCAAGGACAGCCTCCATGCCAAGTTCTATGGCATTGAACCCGGTAATGACGGCAATCGCCACATCCTCGACATGATCAAGGATCCGAAGTTCAAGCTTGATGGGTTTGAACTCGTGGAAAGCTCAGAGGCTGGCATGCTGTCACAGGTTGCCAAGGCCACCCAAGATAAGGAAGACATTGTCTGGCTGGGTTGGGCCCCCCATCCAATGAATGCCAATTTCAAGATGAAGTATCTGACCGGTGGCGATGATCTCTTTGGGCCCAACATGGGCGCTGCCGTAGTCAACACCAACGTGCGCAAGGGCTACCTCGCAGAATGCCCCAATGTCGGCAAGCTCGTAAAGCAGCTCAAATTCGAAGTCGGCATGGAAAACGAAATCATGGGCCAGATCCTCGACAAGAGCGTTGATCCCAAGGTTGCGGCCATCACCTGGGTCAAGGCGCATCCCGATGTGCTCGGCGCCTGGCTCGATGGTGTGACGACCTTTGACGGCAAGGGTCCAGCCCTTGATGCCGTGAAAAAAGGCCTTGGCCTTTAATCCGGTTTAGTGACAATCTCCGAGGCGGGCTTAAAGGCCCGCCTTTTTCGTTCAACTCCCTCGCTTGAAGGGGAGGACAAAATTTTGGGACTAGGGGACGACCATGGATCAAATCACGAGTCTCATTTCTACCAAAATTCCGCTGGGGATTTGGGGTAAAATTATCTTCGGTTGGTTTACTGTCCATTTTGATTGGTTTTTCCGTCTCCTTTCGGGTGCCATTGGTTGGGTGCTCGACAATCTGGTGGCACTCATGTTGGCCATCCCGCCGATTATCCTGATCTTCGCTTTTGCCATCATCGCCTACGCCTTCCAAAAATCCTGGAAGCTGGCGCTGGGAACTCTGCTCGGCTTTCTGCTGATGTATAATCAGGGTCTCTGGAAGGATACGATCCAAACCCTGGTGTTGGTGTGCTCTGCGACCGTCGTTTCCATGGCCATTGGTATTCCCATGGGCATTTGGGCGGCACACAATCCCAAAGTGTGGCGCGTTTTGAACCCCGTGTTGGACTTGATGCAGACCATGCCCACTTATGTTTATCTCATTCCGGCCCTCATCCTCTTCGGGCTTGGCATGCCATCTGGCATGTTGGTGACAATCATCTTCGCGGCACCTGCCCCCTTACGCATGACTTATCTAGGCCTCACTTCAATCCCCAAGGCCCTCATTGAAGCAGGAGAGAGCTTTGGTGCCACCAAGAGTCAACTTTTGTGGAAGGTCGAACTTCCAGCTGCACTGCCCACCATCATGGCGGGGGTCACACAATGCATTATGCTTTCCCTGTCGATGGTGGTCATCGCAGGCCTCATCGGTGCCGCAGGCCTTGGCAGCCAGGTGGTGCGTGGGCTGAACCAGATGAACATTCCGCTGGGTGTTGAGGCTGGCACCTGCATTGTAATTTTGGCGATCATTCTCGACCGTGTCAGCCGGATCAGGACAGGAGCACGCAAATGAGCACTGTCGTTGAGTTCAAAAACGTCGACATCATCTTTGGTGACAATTCGGGTGAGGCCGTGTCCATGCTCGATGCCGGCCAAGACCGCGCCGAGATTCTCGAAAAAACCGGATCGGTGCTGGGCTGTGCTGACGCCAATTTGATCGTGAGGGAAGGCGAGATCAGCGTTCTGATGGGGCTTTCGGGTTCCGGCAAATCCACACTGCTGCGCGCTGTCAATGGTCTCAACAAGGTGACACGCGGCGCCGTTCTGGTCCGCGATGGCAAGCAGATGATTGATGTTGTGACCTGCAGTGAGGCAACGCTTCGTCATTTGCGCCAGGGCCAGGTCGCCATGGTGTTCCAGCAATTTGCACTTTTGCCGTGGTCCACGGTTGAGCAGAATGTGGGCTTTGGTTTGGAGCTTGCGGGCATTCCCGAAGATGAACGAAAGCAGCGTGTGGACAAGCAATTGAAGCTTGTTGGACTCGATAAATGGGCCACGAAATATGCCCATGAGCTTTCAGGTGGCATGCAACAGCGCGTGGGCCTCGCCCGTGCTTTTGCCACGGAAGCGCCGATCCTGCTGATGGATGAACCGTTCTCGGCTCTAGACCCTTTAATCCGCACCAAGCTCCAAGATGAGCTTTTGCAACTGCAGAAAACCTTGCGCAAGACCATCATCTTTGTGAGCCATGATCTCGAAGAGGCGCTCAAGATTGGCAACACCATTACCATCATGGAGAGTGGGCGCATCGTACAATCGGGAAAGCCTGAGGACATCGTGCTTCGGCCCGCCAATGACTATGTGCGTGAGTTCATCGCCAATGTGAATCCGCTCTCGGTTTTAACCGCGTGGAACGTGATGCGCGGGCTCCATGAATTGGAGCGCGACAAAGGCGGCTGGATCTGGCTCGACCGACGCCGCACCACGCGCTTCAAGCTTGACAAGAAGGGCCATGTGACCGTGGTGGAACGCGATGGCAAAAAGGCGTCATGGCGGTCTTGCGTTGATGCTGATGCCGTGGTGAAGCCTGCCGAAGTTCCGGTCTATTGGGCAACCCCTGGCACCAATCTGAAAACAGTCATGCTCGCCATGCATAAATCTGAAACGGCACCTGTGGCCCTTTTCAACGACGACAACAGTTTTGCTGGTGCCATTGGTGTCAGGGATGTGTTGCGTGCGGTGTTGAAAAAGTCGGATTAGTTTTCCGGCGTCAACTTCTCGGTGCCAGCGCCGCCATTTCCGGCAATCGTCCAAATGCCATCCATCGAGCCATCCTTGGCGACCTTGTAGATAATGAGGCCGACAGATCCATCATCCATCTTGTAGGCGGCGGCGAAGCTCGCATCATTACGCATGCAAATCCCGACCGAGGTTGCTTCGCCGGTTTTCCAGGTAATTTCGCAGGTGGTCTCTGACGTCACAGTGACCGTGGCATCGCCTTCATAGGTCGTGCCGCTGAAGTTGGTGCCTTCAACCTTGTATTTGCCGCCAATAGCTTGGGCTTGGGCCACGCCCACGCAGCAGGCCGCGCTCAACAAAAGTGTCATTGCAAATTTCATGATGTCTCCCCTTTTCCCGCGTTGCAGTTCAATCCGATTCGGAGGCCAAGACAAGTTCAAAAAGCGCTGCCCGCCACCAGCGGCCCAACACCCAGATGCTTCGCTATGGATTGACCAATATCAGCGAAGGTTGATCTGATGCCGAGCGACTTTACTGCCGCGCCGGGCTGATAGGCGAGAACGGGAATGCGCTCGCGTGTGTGGTCGGTGCCTTTGAAACTGGGGTCATTGCCATGGTCAGCCGTGATGACCAGAAGGTCGCCTGGTTTCACATAGGGCAATGCTGTGGCGAGCCAGCGGTCAAAAACTTCCAATGCTCCGGCATAGCCTTTCACATCCCTGCGATGGCCATATTCCGTGTCAAAATCGACAAAGTTCACCATCAGAAATCCGCCTTCTTTCACCTTGGGCATTTCTGCGAAGGTCGTGGCCATCAGGGTGTCCAACCCTGAAACCTTGATCTCCCGGCCCGTGCCGCGATGGGCATAGATGTCACCAATCTTTCCGATCGACACGACATCACGGCCCGCCTTTGAAAGCACATCGAGCAGGGTCGGGTGCGGAGGCAACACGGAATAGTCCTTGCGGTGGCCGGTGCGATGAAAAGTTTGTGCAGTCTCGCCTACAAAAGGCCGTGCAATGACGCGGCCAATATTGAGGCTGTAGGACAGCTCACGGGCCACGGCGCACACATCATAGAGATCTTGCAGACCGAAGTGTTCCTCGTGGGCGGCGATCTGAATGACGCTGTCAACACTGGTGTAGATGATGGGCTTGCCCGTCTTCACATGTTCTTCGCCGAAATCTTCAATTACTTGCGTGCCCGAGGCGTGGGCCATGCACAGAAGACCCGGCAGATTGCAACGCTTGACCAGTTCATCCATGAAAGTTTGCGGAAAGGCTGGAACGGTTTGCGGGAAATAGCCCCAATCCTTGTCGAGCGGAACGCCGGCAATTTCCCAATGGCCGGTGATGGTGTCCTTGCCGCGAGAGACTTCAGTTGCGGCACCCCAAGACGCAACGACGCGGGGTGCATTTAACGGATCAACATCAGCGAGAAGCTGCTGTGCACGGCCTAGTCCCAACGAGCCGAGGGTTGGAATATTCGGCTTCGCCTCTTGGGCGACATGAAGAAATGTGGCCGAGCCTTCATCACCAAAACTTGCAGCATCTGGCGCAAAGCCTATGCCAAAGCCATCCATGATGAACAGAAAGACGCGGCTCATGCTGTGATCTTTTCCAGAATGGGCGGAAGTTCGGCGACTGTGCCGCCAATCTTGTAAGCGGCTTTGACGATCTTGGCAGCACGTTCAAAGCCTGCTTCATCTGCCGCATGGATCATGGCGAGCGGCGTTTCAAAATCGACCTTGAAGTTCTTGCCCAGCACATGGTCAAGTCCCACGGCATGATCGATTTTGTCTGCGGCCACGCGGCGGCCACCACCAAGCTCAATCACCGCCAAACCCAATTGTCGCGTGACGATTGATGATACGACGCCATCATCATCTGCAAACACTGGCCTAATCACTGGCGCACGGCGCAGATGCTTTTGCGGATCGTCGATGAAATCCGCAGGTCCGCCCAAGGCTTTTACCATGCGGGCGAAATGTTCAGTGGCCGCACCTGACGAGAGCGATGTGTCGAGTTGTTTGCGAGCCTCATTCAACGATGTGGCAAGGCCTGAACTCACCAACAATTCAGCACCCAGCGCAATCGTCACCTCATGGACGCGGGAATTGATGATTTCATTTTTGAGGAAGCCCACGGCATGAAGGACTTCAAGGCCGTTGCCCGCCACCGGTGCCAGAGGTTCATCCATGTCGGTGATCAGTGCGGTCGTTTTTAGGCCCGCGTCATTGGCCACGCTGACAAGTGATTTTGCCAGGGTCACGGCGTCCTCGCGCTTTTCCATGAAGGCACCGGAACCCACCTTCACATCCATCACCAGATGGTGCAGGCCCGCAGCCAATTTTTTCGAGAGAATGGAGGCGGTGATGAGAGGTACACTTTCAACCGTGGCCGTCACGTCGCGGATACCGTAGAGGCGCTTGTCGGCGGGTGCCAAATCCGCTGTCTGGCCGATGATGGCGCAGCCCACTTCGCGCGTCACTTTGCGGAAGAGATCAAGACCCGGTGCGGTGTTGTAACCGGGGATGGAATCAAGCTTGTCCAATGTGCCACCGGTATGGCCCAAGCCTCGCCCCGAGATCATCGGCACGAAGCAACCGCAGGCGGCCAACATCGGGGCCAGCATCAGGGAGATATTATCGCCGATGCCGCCTGTTGAATGCTTATCGACAACAGGCCCGGGCATGTCCCATGTCAGAACCGTGCCAGAATCGCGCATCGCAAGTGTCAAGCCCACCGCCTCATCAGCGCTCATGCCCTTGAAGAACACCGCCATGGCAAAGGCCGCGACCTGCCCCTCCGAAACGCTGCCATTGGTGAGGCCAGTGATAAAATCTTTTACTTCGTCAGCAGAGAGTGTGCGGCCATCACGCTTGGCGCGGATGACTTCCTGCGGCAGCATTATTTGTGGTCCTTGAAAAAGCGCGTCAGCAGTTTTTGCATGTGAACTGCCGCCTTCGCTCCCTCGCGCTTGGTTTCCTCGTGGCTCGGTGATGCGCCTTTGATGCCCGCCGCGAGATTGGTGATGGTCGAAATGGCGGCAACCTTCATGCCCAAACGGCGCGCGAGAATCGTTTCAGGCGCTGTCGACATGCCCACAGCCGTGCCACCAATGATCTGGAACATGCGAATTTCGGCGGGCGTTTCAAAGGACGGTCCCGAATACCAGCAATAGACGCCCTGCTTCAACGCGATCTTTTCTTTTTTTGCGGCTGCGATGAAGGCTTTGCGCAAGACCGGATCATAGGCATTGGTCATGGGCACGAAATTTTCATCGCCGTGCTCGCCGATCAGTGGGTTCATGCCGGAATAGTTGATGTGGTCAGTAATCAACATCAGGGAGCCGGGCTTCATTGATGCTTTTAGAGAGCCTGCCGCATTGGTGAGAATCAGGGTTTCGATGCCAGCGTCTTTGAGTTGCTCAAGGGCTGGCCGCATGACGGCGGCATTGCCACTTTCATAGGGATGGGCGCGTCCGGCCAGCACGGCCACGTCCACGCCACCCATTTTGCCGACAAAGACCTTGCCGGCATGGCCGGAAATCTTAGGGACTGGAAAACCTGCAAGCTCGCCGTAGGGAATGGCGATGGCATCCTCCACGGCCTCGGCAATTAGCCCCAAGGCCGATCCCAAAATAATGGCATGCTTAGGCTTTCGGCCCTGCAGCTTTGATTTCAAATCACTCATTTTAAATTCTCCGGCCCGAAGGAGGCGGGCAATAATTCTTCCAAGGTGAAGCTGCGGATCAGTTTTCCACTTTCCGTGCAGCAATGGATTTTCACATCGAGAGCTGCAAACTCTCTGATCTTCTGGCGGCAACCGCCGCAGGGTGTACACAGCTCATCACCATTGCCCATCACTGCGACCTCGGTGATGCGTCTTGCGCCTGACATCACCAGCGATGAGATGGCTGAACATTCCGCACACCAGCCTTGCGGATAAGCGGCGTTTTCAATGTTGCAGCCACCGTGAATTTTTCCGGCCTCGTCGCGCATCGCCGCACCGACATAGAATTTTGAATAGGGCGCATGGGCGTGAGCGCGGGCCGCCTTAGCGACTATAACGAGGTCCTGCATATCATCTACCTCCGCATGTTTCTGCCAGAAAACCGCGACCCACTTTTCTGGAACATGCTTATCTATCCTTTGTGTAGGGAATGCCTGAAGCCTTGGGCGGCACGGATTTTCCAATGAAGCCTGCGAGCAGAACAACCGTCATTACGTAAGGCAGGCTGTTGAAGAACTGCACGGGAATTTCGAATGAGCCCAGATGCGCGCCTTGCAGGAAATTGCCGATGGCCTGCAGAAAGCCAAACAGCAGGCAGGCAAAAAGCGCGGGCCAGGCGCGCCAATTGGCGAAGATCAAAGCAGCCAGCGCCATGAAGCCACGGCCCGCCGACATGTCGCGCACAAAACTTGCCGAGAGCGATGTTGCGAGGAACGAACCCGCGATGCCACATAGAATTCCAGCGATGATCACAGCCTGATAGCGCAGCTTCGCCACCGAGATGCCAGCTGTATCTACGGCTTGCGGATTTTCGCCGACAGCGCGCAGGCGTAGACCAAAGCGGGTTTTAGCCAGAGCCCAGGCCGAGAGCGGCACCATTGCAAAGGCCACATAGGTGAGAATTGAATGATCAAGAAATATCTTGGCGATGGCCCCGACCACAGGCATTGCAAACAGCGCGTCATGGCCGGGAAAATCAATCGACATGAAGCGCATGGTAACGGCCAGAGCTGGCGTTCTTCCACCCTCGCCATACCACGTATTGCCGAGCACCACGCACAGGCCTGCAGCCAGCATGTTGATGGCGACGCCCGAGACGACTTGATTGCCGCGCTGGTTGATCGAGGCATAGCCATGAACCAGTGACATGGCGACTGAGATTACAATTGCAAACAACAAGCCCATCCAGGCGGATTGAAAATAAGCGGCGGCACAGGCCGAGGCGAAGGCCCCGACCAACATTTTGCCTTCAAGGCCGATATCAACAATGCCGGAGCGCTCACTCCACAAACCAGCAAGGCAGGCCAGGATCAACGGCACCGACATGCGGATGGTGGAGGATAAAATTTCAGGAAGGAGTGAGAGATCCATGGCTCAATCCCCCGCTCTTGCAAAATAGCGTAGCAAGGCTGGCCTGAAGGCTTGCTCCAGCGCGCCCATGAACAGGATGACCAGACCTTGAATGACCACGATCATGTCGCGTGAGATCAAGGGGCGCTCAAATGAAAGTTCGGTACCACCCTGATAGAGCATGCCGAACAACATGGCGGCCAGGATAATTCCAAATGGATGGTTGCGCCCCATCAAAGCCACTGCAATGCCGACAAAGCCTGCGCCCTGCACATATTCCAACACCAGACGATGCTGCGCGCTCAACACTTCGTTGGCGGCGAGAAGGCCAGCAAGGCCACCTGAAATCGCCATGGTGATCATGATGATGCGTTGCGGCCTGATGCCGGCATAAACTGCGGCATCCATGTTGGCGCCCACGGTTCTGATTTCATAGCCAAGTTTGGTGCGCCACAGCAGATACCAGACGCCAAAGGCCGACATGAGTGCGAGAAAAATCACCGGGTTCAAGGGCGTGTTTGGTGCTGTTATTCCAATCATGCGGCCCAGCTCACGGAAACTTGGAATATAGCCTGCGTCAATCGCGCGGCTCTCCACGGACATTTTACCCAAGGGCCGAAACACGTGATTGATCAAATAGGACATCAAGCTCAGCGCTATAAAATTGAACATGATGGTGGTGATGACAATGTGGCTGCCGCGCTTGGCTTGCAGATAACCAGGTACCCAGGCCCAAAACGCACCAAAGGCTGCAGAGGCAATAATCGCACTTGGAATGACCAACCACCAGGGCAGGAATTCCAAGCCCAGCCCCGCCATGGCCGCACCCAAGCCCGCCACATAGGCCTGGCCTTCGCCGCCGATGTTAAAGAGGCCAGCGTGAAAGGCCACGGCAACAGCCAGGCCGGTAAAGATGAAGTTGGTGGCGTAATAGGTCATATAGCTCCAGCCCTTGAGCGAGCCCAAGGCGCCGTTCAGCATGATGCTTAAAGCCTGAAACGGATTCTCTCCGATGATGACGACGACGAGGCCTGCCACCACAAGTGCAATCGTCAGATTGAGCAGCGGGATTACACCAATATCCACCCATGCTGGAAGATCGCCCCGCGCCGCCATTATGCTGCATCCTTTGAAACACCGGCCATTAACAGGCCCAATTCACGCTCATCGGCCGTCCCCGGCCGCTCGCCCATCACGCGACCTGCAAACATCACCAGAATACGATCTGACAAGGAACGGATTTCATCCAGCTCCACCGAGACCAACAAAATAGCCTTGCCCTGATCGCGCAATTCAATGAGGCGGCGATGAATGAATTCAATGGCGCCAATATCAACGCCGCGTGTCGGCTGGCCCACAATCAACAGATCAGGATTGCTGCCGATTTCACGCGCGAGAATAAGCTTTTGCTGGTTGCCACCGGAAAATTTTGCACTCTTCAACAACGGATTGGCGGGCCGCACATCAAATTGCGCCATTTCTTCGGCCCCGCGCGCAATCACCTTGGCGCGGTCGAGCTTGAAACCCCGGCCCAGGCTTTCTTCAAAATGCCAGCCGAGAATTCCTGATTCAGAGGCATCAAAACTCGTGATGAGGCCGCGGTGCTGGCGGTCCTCTGGAACATGGGCCAGACCCTCGCGGCGCAGATATTGCGGGTCAGCCAGTTGGCCCACACCCTTGCCCTCAAAAATTACGTCCCCGGATTTTGGTCTGGTGATACCAGCAATCACATCGAGGAGCTCAGACTGACCGTTGCCGGAGACACCTGCGATGCCCACGATTTCTCCTTTCCGGACATTGAAGGAGACATTGTCGACGCGGGCGACACCTATGCGATCGGCCCAGCTGACATTCTTCACCTCAAGCACCACTTCGCCAGGTTGGGACGGGCCTTTCTCAACACGCAGAAGAACGCGCCTGCCCACCATGGCTTCGGCCAAATCTTCCACGTTGGTTTTTGCGGTTTCAAAATCCGCCACCAGTTCGCCCCGACGCATGACAGCCACATGATCAGTGATCGCCATGATTTCGCGGAGCTTGTGGGTGATGAAGATGACGGTCTTGCCCTGATCCCGCAGCGTGGCCAGAATGCGAAACAGATGATCGGCCTCATCGGGCGTCAAGACTCCCGTGGGCTCGTCAAGGATCAAAACCTCAGCACCCTTGAACAGGGCTTTCAGGATTTCAACACGCTGCTGCAACCCCACGGGCAATTCGCCGACGATGGCATCAGGATCAACATCAAGCTCGTATTCATGGGAGAGGCGATTGAGCTCGGCGCGCGCCTTGTCGAGTGCGGGGCCGATCAAGGCGCCGCCTTCAGCGCCGAGCACCACGTTTTCAAGAACCGTGAACGGATCAACCAGCATGAAATGCTGATGCACCATGCCAATGCCCAACGCGATGGCATCAGATGAACTTCGAATTTTGACAGGTTCACCGCGCACTTTGATCTCGCCTTTGTCGGCGGCGTAAAAACCAAAGAGGATCGACATCAGGGTCGATTTGCCTGCGCCATTTTCACCGATGATGCCGTGGATCGAGCCTTGGGCAATCGACAGCGTGACATTGTTGTTGGCGTGTACTTCGCCAAACCGCTTGTCGATTCCGATGAGTTCAATAGCTGGGGTCATGGGCAATCCGACATCGCCGCTATCCTCCCCTCTTGCGGGGGAGGTGGCGCAAAGCGCCGGAGAGGGTCTGGTTGCCAAGACCCCACCCGTCACGCTTGGCGTGACACCCTCCCCCAAAGGGGGAGGGATTAGGGCGTAGAGTTTCTTTTATTCAACCGGGCACTTGTTGTCGTCCATGAAATCGTGGACCTGCAACTTGCCGGAGATGATGTCGGCCTTGGCGGCTTCCACCTTGGCCTTCATGTCGTCGGTGACCAAAGGCTTGTTGTTATCGTCCATGGCATAGTCAACGCCACCTTCCTTGAGACCCAAGGCATGGATGCCGGGCTTGAAGCCTGCAACGCCGTCTTTCATGATGTTGTAGACGGCGACGTCCACACGCTTCATCATCGAGGTCAGGACCTTGCCGGGGTGGAGATAGTTCTGGTTGGCGTCAACGCCAATCGAGAGTGCTCCGCCATCAGCTGCGGCCTGCAACACGCCAATGCCCGTGGCACCGGCTGCTGCGTAGACGACGTCAGCACCCTGGGCCATCTGGCCCTTGGTGATTTCGCCGCCCTTTACAGGATCGTTCCAAGCGGCACCGGTGTCACCCGTCATGTTCTGGAACACCTTGGCATCAGCCTTGGCGCCCTTGACGCCTTGCACGTAACCGCAGGCGAATTTATGGATCAATGGAATGTCCATGCCGCCCACAAAGCCAACCTTGCCGGACTTGGAGGCGAGACCGGCCATCATGCCTACAAGATATGAACCTTCATGTTCCTTGAAGACGATCGATTCAACGTTAGGCAGATCGACGACCATGTCGACGATCGCAAACTTCAGATCAGGATATTCCTTGGCCACTTTTTCAACAGCGGCAGCCTGGGCAAAGCCCGCAGCAATGATGGGTGAATAGCCTTTGTCGGCGAAGTTGCGGATGGCCTGTTCGCGCTGGGCTTCATTGGCGATTTCAAACTGGCCGTAATCGACGCTTGATTCCTTCTTGTATTTTTCAGCACCGCCGAACATCGATTCATTGAATGACTTGTCGAACTTGCCGCCAATATCAAAAACGATGGCGGGCTTGGCGTCGGCTGCAAAGCTGGCGCCTGCCATGAGGCCCAAAAGCGCTGTTGCGCAAAGCATTTTCTTTAACATTAAATTACTCCCTGGATTTTTGACCGGCTGATCAAGCCATGAGGCAATTGACGCCAAATTTGGCCCTTTTGCAAGATGGGCAAGGGCTCTCTTGAAAATTGTTCCCGCCATCCCGATCTTTAGAACAAGTTGAGTTTGGAGATTAAAATGGACACTAAATTGGACGGTGGAAAAAACGGCGCCTTGACTAAAATGTCGGCAGAAGAATTGGCTGCGTTGGGTGGTGGTGTCTTTGCCTATGTGCGGAAAATTGCCGGAGCAGAGGCCTCAGCAATGCTCGGTGGCAATATGACAATTCCGCCCGATGCGACACTCTATTGCCTCTACAATGCCAATGGTGCGCCAATTTCGATTTCGCAAGACTATGGTTCAGCCTTGGGCAGTGCCATTGAACATGAGCTGACGCCAGCCAGTGTGCATTAACGTCACGCCGCGCTGGCGGCGTTCGACGCGGGCGGCTCAGTGAGAATGGCGTAAAGACCCTCAGCCGTTGTAGCACCACGCAGCTTGGCCAGGGTTGAAGGTGCGCGCAGCAGGCGCGAGATGCGCGCCAATGCGGTCAGATGGTCGGCACCGGCATGATCGGGTGAGAGCAATACAAAAACCAGATCAACCGGTTCGCCATCGACACTGTCAAAATCGACAGCCGTGGCGAGCTTTGCAAAAAGCCCGTGGACTTTGGTGATGGAGGGCAGGCGGCCATGCGGAATTGCGATGCCTTGGCCCAAGCCCGTTGAGCCCAGTTTTTCGCGGGTCAGCAAGGTTTCAAAAATGATGCGCTGGTCAATGGCGAGTTCAGATCCCAAATGCTGGGACAATTCCTGAAGCAACTGCTTCTTGCTTTGAACTTTGAGATTGGGCAGGACCGCATCGGCGGAAATAATGGCAGACAGATTCATTCGCTTTGAACCTCAGGCAACGATGCGCGGATTTTGTGATTTGGGGTCGAGCCAACCGATATTTCCATCTGGCCTGCGATAGACCACATTGAGCCTTCCTTCCTTGCTGTTGTGAAACAGAACAAAGGGCATGGTTGAAATATCAAGCTGCATGACGGCCTCCCCCACCGACAGAGCGGGAATGGTGGCAGACGATTCAGCGATCACCGGAGCGTTGAGACCCTTGGGTTCTTCCTCGCTCAACTCCTCCGACTGGATGACATAGGCTGACGCTTCGCGGAGCCCGTGGGCTTCACGCGGTGTGCGGTGATGATCCTTGAGGCGTTGCTTATATTTTTTGAGCTGCTTTTCGAGATGCGACAGAGCGGCATCTGAAACGGCCGTGGCATCAGCATTCTCGGCATGGGACTGCAAGACAAGACCGGTTGCCAGATGCAACGTGCAATCGGCCAGAAAGCGGCCGCGCTGCTTTTCCAGTATCATGGTGGCATGCACCGAGCCTTCGAAATAGCGGTCGCGCAATGCCTGAAGACGTTCTTCGATATGGCTGCGCAAGGCATCGCCGATGTCGAGATGTTTTCCGGTGATTTTGACTTGCATGGGTTTTCTTCCTCTGCGCCATCCGGTTTCCTAGACACTTTACAGAAATGGGCCTTGGGGACGGTTTCGTCAACTCCCTGATCCAAAATCTGATCGGCTGGCGCGGCTGGGCATAGGCTTGGAAGGGACTGAAAGTCAACCTTGGCGAGGCTGGGCGCGGGCTTCGCGGCGGCGCTGAACCGAGGATAGAATATTCAGCGATTCCCGATATTTGGCAACTGTGCGGCGGGCAATCTCGACATTCTCGGCTTTAAGTTTTTCAACAATATCATCATCTGACAGGATGGCGTCAGGCATTTCGGCTGCAATCAACTCCCTGATGCGGTGGCGGACGGATTCGGAGGAGTGTGAGTCGCCCTCGGAGGTGCCTGAAGCAATGGCATTGGTGAAGAAATATTTGAGCTCAAATGTGCCACGCGGCGTTGACATATATTTGTTGGAGGTGACACGGCTCACCGTCGATTCATGCATCTCAATGGCTTCGGCCACCGTCTTCAACGTTATGGGACGCAGGTGCTGAATGCCCAACACCAGGAAGGCATCCTGTTGGCGCACAATCTCGCGGGCCACTTTCAAAATGGTTTTGGCGCGTTGATCCAGACTTTTGACCAGCCAGTTGGCCTGGGCATAACACTCTGACAGGAACAGTTTGTCTTCGGTCTTTTGGGTACCACTGGCCACCTTTGCGGCATAGCTGTTGTTGACGAGTACGCGCGGCAAGGTATCGTTGTTCAGTTCCACCATCCAAGATCCATCTGGCGACGACCGTACTGAAACATCGGGCACGACCGGCACCACGGGGTCTGCGCCAAAGGCGTGGCCGGGTTTAGGGTTAAGAGCGCGCAACTCGGCCACCATGTCGTGAAGGTCTTCCAGCGTCACGCCGCAAATTGATTTCAAGCTGGTGAAATCGCGCCTGGCCACAAGGGTGAGATTTTCCAGAAGCTTCTGCATGGCGGGATCAAAGCGGTTCTGCTCTTGGAGCTGCAGTTTGAGGCATTCTTGCAAATCAGCCGCAAACACGCCGGGTGGATCAAAGCGGCGCAGGACGGCCAAAACCTTTTCAACTTGAGCAACCGTGGCGCCCAGCATTTCGGCCTCTGACTCAGCAGACGCCGTGAGATAGCCTGCCTCATTGACCATGCCCACGAGATGTTGGCCGATCAGAAGATCAGCGGGATCGCGCAGATTCAAATTGAGCTGCGAGGTCAGGTGTTCAGCCAGTGTCACATCGCGCCCGATATTGGCGGCAAATTCCTGGCCCTCGCCATCAAGCGACATCTGGCCTGAGCCTCGTGTAGACTGCCAACCCGGATCAGTCCCCGGCCCCATGCTCGGGATGACGGTCACACCATCAGAGGCTGAGACCGCGCCATCACCATCCGTGCCCCTGGCCTCTTCGGCTGAAAATGGCGCATCGGGAACATCGATTGCCGGTGCCTCGACCTTTACGTCGCGCTCGGCCATGGTTTCAACGCGTTCCAATAAAGGATTGCGCTCAAGTTCGCCTTCGACAAATTCCTGAATTTCAACATTGGACATCTGCAGCAGCTTGATCGCCTGCTGTAGTTGCGGCGTCATGACCAGCGACTGGCCCTGTTTCAGCTGCAGGCGCTGGCTCAAGCCCATGACACAGGCTCCCAGGGTTCCCTGAACCCTTGTGGCTCAGTAACTGAAATGATCACCGAGGTAATAACGCCTGACATCGGGGTTGTTCACAATCTCTGCCGGAGTTCCCTCCGTCAGGACATGACCTTCATGTATGATGAGCGCCCGGTCAATGAGGTCGAGGGTTTCTCGTACGTTGTGATCCGTAATAAGCACCCCGATTCCCCGAGCGGTGAGCTGACGCACCAGCTTGCGAATATCGCCGATCGCAATGGGATCAACCCCTGCGAAGGGTTCGTCGAGGAGCATGAACTCTGGCTTGGCGGCGAGGGCTCGCGCGATTTCCACCCTGCGACGTTCTCCGCCAGAGAGTGCAACAGCCGGCGAATGCCGGATATGGAAGATTGAGAA